>NZ_JAVRHW010000001.1:0-1415825 GCF_031846365.1 Croceitalea sp. P059 | reverse complement strand
AAAAGAAGATGCAGCTAATAAGTCTACAGATATTACGCTAGCAGATGCAACAAATACATTATTCCCAACAGAATTAGCCGTAAAAACTTATGTAGATAACCAAGTAACAACATTAGGTGATACCAATTTTGCAGAAAACGATTTAACCCTTGACGCCAATAGAACCCATAATTTGGACGGTAATAACTTAGTTTTTGATGGAACTGGAAATATTGGTATTGGTAATTTGCCAGGTGCTCCCCAAGATAAATTAGATGTTGATGGCCAAATTAGAGCAAGAGGTGGATTTGGAGCATCAAACGGAACTTTTGGTTTACCTAGTATTGGGTTTTACAATGACCCTGACACCGGTATATTCAGAGACTTTGCGAATCAAATAGGTATTTCTACAGGAGGTGCTGAGGCCATGAGAATTGATGCAACTCAAAATGTGGGTATTGGGGTTGCAATACCACAAGAAAATTTGCATGTTTTAGGTAACATAAGAACCGATGGGAGTTTTCTTTCAATTGACACAAATATTGGCGTTCCGGACTACGTTTTTCAAAAATATTTTAACGGATTTTCAAATTTAGATAAGACGTACCAGTTTTACAGTCTCTCAAAAATCGAGAGATTTATCAGAAAAAATAAACATTTACCAGGCATTACTTCAGCAGCAAAAGCCAAAAAAGATGGGTACTGGAATTTGAGTCAATCTAACCTTCAAAATCTTGAAAAAATTGAAGAATTGTTTCTTCACACCATTGAGCAAGAAAAGAAAATAGAAGCTTTAAAAGCTGAAAACATTAATTTATCAAAAGAGCTTGAAACCCTTAAAGCTGATATGGAGCTAATAAAAGCTATGTTGTTAAAAAACCAAGAAAACGACTAGTGAAAAAGTACATATTCATATCATTTTTGATTATTAAGTCTACAATTTGGGCTCAATCTGCCTTATATAATGGTGGAACATTCCAATTACATGAAAATGCAAATGTTGGTTTCCATACAGATTTAATTAATGATGGTGTTTTTAATCAAAATACTGGGCTTGTTGGTTTTTACAATGAAGGTGTGCTTTTCTTTCAAGGTACTCAGTCAATAAGCTTATTTGATACCGAATTTGCGGCTCAAGGCAATCTATTTTTAGAAAACACTATTAACATTGGTAACAATGCCAATTTTATTTTTGGTAATGTTAATGCCTCACAAGAAAATGTCAATAGCACTCTAAATTTTGAAGTAAACTCTTTTTTTACCGGTGAAGCAAACGATTCAAAAGTCATTGGTTTTACCTCAGTTAATGAAGTGACCACCTTTTCTTTCCCCATCGGCGATGAAGAACAATTGAGATCACTAGTACTTAACTCATCCTCTGTATCTGAATTTGCCAACGCTGCATATTTTTTTGAGAGCCCAAACGGGCCAAATAGTTACAACCAAACTTTTGATATAGATACCAAAATAAGAGATATTGGTTTTATTACGAATAATGAGTTTTGGGTTTTAAATAATGATACTGCATCAAACATTACCGTGAGTTGGAACCTAAGAAGTGACCTAGCTCAAATTGCAACAGTTGTTGAAGATATTATTTTGGTCGGTTGGAGTAAAGTTTCAAATCAATGGACAAGTCTTGGTAATACTGATTTTGCAGGAGACTTAAATGAAGGTTTTATAACTTCTGACACCTTTAATCCGGCCGATTATTCAGCAATTACATTTGGTACGAGACCATTACCACTTGATACCTTTGCTACTAACAACCCAACACTTGGCAACTATTTTATTTCGCCAAATGAAGATGGTACTAATGATTTTCTAATTTTTGATAACCTCGAAGACACGGGTCCTAACCAACTATTTATTTTCAATAGTCTAGGGCAAAAAGTATTTCAAATGACTAATTACACCAATGAGTTTAACGGTGTTTCTAACATTGATAATTTTGTGATTAATAGAGAATTAGGTCTTGAAGAAGGAATCTATTATTATGCGCTTTCTTTATTTGACTTAAACCTTAGCTATCAAGGCTTTCTTTTTCTTGATCGATAAATCTTAAATTTTTAGTTAGTAATTTTATAATACAATAACATAAATGGTATATGTTTTGCGTTATATATATCATATTGTTCTTATAAAAATCTAAATAATGCTTAGAAGATCTTTCATAAAAAAAACTACTGCTGGTAGTTTGGCCTTAGCAAGCTTTCCATTAATACCTATCTCTCAAGAGAAAGAATATTCTATTGTAGAGCTAATGGGAAAAACAGACATTAAGCTTTATGGTGAAGGTATTAACCTCAGAGAAGAAGCACATAATGCTTTTGTTGAAATGAAAAGAGCAGCTTACAGTGCTGGTTTTGATATGAAAATAGTTTCAAGTTTTCGTGATTACTATAGACAAGAAGCCATCTGGGAAAGAAAATATATTCGTTACACCGAAGAAGATGGAATGAAACCTATTGATGCTATAGATAAGATTATTGAGTATTCAACCATTCCGGGAACTAGCAGACATCATTGGGGTACTGATATTGACATCATTGACGGTTATCCAAAAAGTTCAGGTGATGTTTTAGTGCCAGAAAAGTTTGAAGAAGGTGGTCCATTTGCACCTTTTAAAAAATGGCTAGATGCCAATTCAGAGAAGTTTGGATTTCATCTAGTTTATACCGATAGTGTTATAAGAAGAGGGTTTAAATATGAACCTTGGCATTACAGCTATGCCCCAATCTCAAAACCCATGTTAACGCAATTCAGAAGTAAAAATATTTTCAGACTCATTCAAAATGAAACCTTTGAAGGTTCAGAGCATTTTACAACTGGTTTTCTAAAAAATTATATCCAAGACAATATTTTAGGAGTTAATCCAGATTTGCTATAAGTCATTTTTTGTATATTCCGATTCTATTCTAGAACACTAAACCATGAGAAGTAGAGGAAGTTGGAAGATCCGAATCTTTATCGGCCTTGCTATTGTAGCTTTTGCATTTATTCAACGTTGCAATAACAAAGAAGAAAACCCGTACACCGGTCGTGTACAAACTATTAATATGACCGCTGAACAAGAAATTGCAATTGGACTGCAAAGCCGTCCTGAAATGGCGCAACAGCATGGCGGTCTATATCCTGATGAGCGCATGCAAGCCTTGGTTGATGCAGTTGGTAATCGATTGGTCAATAACAGCATAGCCAGAGAAACTCCATATAAGTATGAATTTCACTTATTGGCGGACGACCGCACAATTAATGCTTTTGCCTTACCCGGGGGGCAATGCTTTATCACCTACGCTTTATTTTCTCAACTTAATGAAGACCAACTTGCTGGGGTTCTCGGCCATGAAATTGGGCATGTAATTGGGCGACACTCGGCAGAACGAATTGCAGAAAGTAGTTTTTGGCAAACCTTAACAATGGGAGCTTCTGTAGGCGGTGATATGGGTGGTCTAGTTCAAGGAATAGGTCAAAACAAACTACTAACAAATGGTAGAGGCGATGAGTTAGAAAGTGATGATTTAGGAGTTCTATTTATGATTCAATCTGGCTACGACCCTTATCAGATGATAGAAGTAATGAAAATACTCAAAGCAGCTGCTGGCCCCAATAGAGTGCCTGAATTTCAAAGCACACACCCTGATCCTGAAAATAGAATTGAGAGGATAAAAGAATCAATTGAGAAGTATCAAGGTTCGACGAGATGATATTCAACTCCATTAAAAGAGAGAAAAAGACCATTCACCGAAATATTATGGTTACCCGTCTATATTACCTATCTTTATAGTCCCAAATCAAGTGCCCTAGAATTTATCCTTTATTGCTATATTAAACTAAACAATATGGGAACGCTTTTGACTTTTAAGAATTTGTATTTTAACGCTTTTGATGAGAATCAACCTAAATATTTGGTAACCTTATTAAAAGCCTATTCGATTTTTTGTGGATTAATGATAACTATGGCCATGTATGCTTTTTTTTACAGAGCTTTTACAGGTTTTAGATTTTAATAAATAATATTCTTACTCTTTTACTTGAACACTATGAGGTAAGGAAAAAACCCATTGCGATGCAATGGGTTTTTTTATTTAAAATAAAATTATTTTCACATTTATACCTTACACCTTCTTTTAAAAAAACTAGCAGTTCACATTAAATCAGTTTACTTTTGAGTAAACTTTAAGATACTCATGAACAAGAAGGTAATATTGATGATTTTAGACGGCTGGGGTAAATCTCCCGACCCAAAGGTTTCCGCAATTGAACAAGCAAAGACTCCCTTTGTTGACTCTCTTTATTCAAAATTTGCAAATTCAGATTTACTTACAGATGGTATGAATGTAGGGTTGCCGGAAGGTCAAATGGGAAATAGTGAAGTTGGCCATATGAATTTAGGAGCTGGCAGAATTGTTTATCAAGATTTAGCCAAAATAAATAAAGCGGTAAAAGAAAATACCCTTAAAGATGAAACTGTACTTCAAGATGCTTTTAAATATGCTCAGGCAAATAACAAACCAGTCCATTTCCTTGGTTTAGTTAGTGATGGTGGAGTACATAGTCATATCGACCATCTTAAAGCTTTAATTGATGCTAGTGAATCAAATGGTGTTCAAAAATCTTTCGTTCATGCTTTTACTGATGGACGAGATGTAGATCCTAAAAGCGGAAAAGGCTTTTTAACAGAAATTGAAAATTATTGTGAAGATAAAAAGACTAAGCTTGCCTCTGTAATCGGACGTTATTTTGCGATGGATAGAGACAAAAGATGGGAACGAGTTAAAAAAACTTATGATTTACTAATTAAAGGAGAAGGAACATTCTTTAACTCTGCATCTGAAGCATTACAGAATAGCTATGATAATGATAAAACAGATGAATTCGTTGAGCCAATTGTGCTGAATAAAGAAGGAATAATAAAAGAGGGTGATGTCATTATATTTTTCAATTTCAGAACAGACCGTGGTCGCGAACTTACACAAGTTTTAAACCAGCAAGATTTTCCTGAATTCAATATGAAAAAACTTAATCTTTATTACGTAACCATAACCAATTATGATGACTCGTTTAAAGGTGTAAAAGTTGTTTATGACAAGGATAATATTAAGGATACACTTGGAGAAACTTTAGAAAAAGCTGGTAAAAAACAAATAAGAATTGCGGAAACTGAAAAATATCCGCATGTAACATTCTTTTTTAACGGGGGCCGCGAAGAGCCCTTTGAAGGAGAAAGTAGAATATTGTGCCCTTCACCTAAAGTCGCTACCTATGATTTACAACCAGAAATGAGTGCATATGATATTACAGCCGGTATTGTACCCGAATTAGAAAAAGGAGATGTTGATTTTGTCTGTCTAAACTTTGCAAATCCCGATATGGTTGGTCATACAGGTAGCATGCCCGCTGCCATAAAGGCTTGTGAAGTGGTTGATGAGTGTGCAAAAAAAGTAATTACGGTTGGTTTAGAGAATGGCTATTCTACTATATTAATTGCAGATCATGGTAATTGTGATACCATGATAAACGCAGACGGAAGCCCAAATACAGCTCATACCACAAATCCGGTTCCATTAATTTTAATTGATAATGATATTACATCAATTCAAGATGGTGTGCTAGGTGATATTGCACCTACAATTTTAAAAATGATGGGAGTTAAGCAGCCAAAAGCAATGACCCAAAAAGCTTTGGTTTAAAAGGTCAAACTAAGTTTTGTATTAAATCACATTATCTTTACCGATATGATTAACATTAAAACAGCTGAAGAAATTGAATTGATGCGTGAAAGCGCTCTTATAGTATCGAAAACACTTGGTATGGTAGCTTCTGAAATTAGGCCAGGTGCGAATCCATTAAAGCTGGATAAGATGGCTGAGGAGTTCATTCGAGATCAAGGCGCTGAACCAGGGTTTTTAGGCATGTACGATTTTCCAAACACCCTGAATTGGAGTCCTAATGCACAAGTTGTTCATGGTATTCCAACCAATGAGGTTTTAAAAAACGGCGATATTATTTCGGTAGATTGTGGTGCCCTAAAAAACGGTTACTATGGAGACCATGCCTATACATTTGAAGTTGGTGAAGTTGCAGAGGCAACGAAAAAGCTATTAAGAATTACTAAAGAATCACTTTATATTGGTATCAAAGCTTTCAAATTAGGTAATCGTGTAGGTGATGTTGGACATGCAATTCAAAATTATACCGAGAATCATGGTTATGGAGTAGTTAGAGAACTAGTCGGACATGGTTTAGGAAAAGAACTTCACGAAGATCCTCAAATGCCTAACTATGGAAAACGTGGTCGCGGCAAAAAATTTGTAGATGGTATGGTGGTTGCTATTGAACCTATGATAAATATGGGTACAAAACGAATCAGACAACTTAAAGATGGTTGGACGGTTTTAACGGCAGACGGAAAACCAAGTGCCCATTTTGAACATGATGTTGCCTTAATTGATGGAAAACCTGAACTGTTGTCTACCTTTCAGTATATTAATGAGGCTTTAGGTATTATTACTGATGAAGAAAAAGAATTCAGAAGACACTAAACTTCTATTTACTTGTCAAAGATTTTTAAATTTTTTTTGAACCTCATTCCAAGACCTTGGCTTATTAAATTAAGCTACTGGGTAAGACCATTATTGGCCTTTTATTTGAAAGGTTCAAAATACATGGACCCAATAGATGGTAAAGGGTTTCGAAAATTTTTACCCTACGGTTATGAAAATCCTAGAGAAGGAGTATTATCTCCTTCCACCCTATCATTAGAAAGACATAGATTACTTTGGTTGTATCTTAAAAATCAAACCAATTTTTTTACAGATAATTTAAAAGTACTGCACTTTGCCCCTGAGCAGGCATTTTATAAGCGATTTAAAAATCAAAAAAATATAGAATATTTAACGACGGATTTAAATTCTCCTTTGGCTGATATAAAAGCTGACATTTGCGATTTACCTTTTGAGGATGCATCTTTTGACGTCATTTTGTGCAATCATGTTCTTGAACATATTCCTGATGACATTACTGCAATGAAAGAATTATATCGAATATTAAAACCAAATGGCTGGGGTATATTTCAGATTCCTCAAGATTTAAATCGAACGACAACTTTTGAGGACAACTCGATTACAGATAAAAAAGAACGAGCAAAAATTTTTGGTCAATATGATCACGTACGAGTTTATGGAAGGGATTATTTTGACAAGCTAAGAAATATTGGTTTTAAAGTTGATGAAGTTGATTATACGGCAACCTTAACAAATCAGAATATTGAAAAATACCGATTAGCAAAAGGAGAATTAATTCCTTTTGTTCGTAAATAATCTTAAAGCAAAACACAAAGAATCGCATAAAAAATACCTAAGAAACGTTGTAATATGGTATTAGTTGATGAATTTACAGATAAAACAATAGTTTTTGAGAAAATCTGAGCGCAAATTATGTGATATAAAGAATTGAGCTCGACCTTAATCCAAATTAGAAATAAATGAAAAACTCGACTCAATTAATTTTAAAAAAAGTGGCGGTTTTGGTTCTAGTTTTCACAGCACTTTTATCATTGAGTTTTTGTAGCAGTCAGGAGGATGAAGAGCCGACAACGTTTGTCCCAACAAATACTGATATTTCAGTTACCACGTCCGAAAGCCTTTTAATTTGGATAGATGGCAATGACCTGATTCAAAAGCTGGAAAACTCTATTAGTTATAATTATGGCGATGCCTCTCAAAGTCAAACTGAAAAGTCTTTAGTGATATCAAGTGATTCTACTTCCGCTATAGCATCCATCAACTTTAAACAAGAATTTTCAAACCTATTTTCGGATACTAACGTAGCAAATAACTCAGTCACCATTTCATTAGAAAAAGAGATTATACAAAATAATGCAGTTATTTTAAAAGCAGATGGACCCGGCAATACATATGATTTAATTACATCAGTTTTGGCTCCTGGCAATAATCCAATTGAAGTACCAGATTGTAACCACTCAGAATTTGGAAATCATATTGATGAAGTATTTGATAGCGAATTGAATGAGAATATATTTCGTTTTTATATACATACAACACCAGATAATGACCGCTGTTTAAATTTTGATAGACAACGAAATGAAATAAAAACTTATGATAAGTCACCTGATAATTTATTGGGTATTGAAAACGAGACGGTAGTTTACAAGTGGCTGTTCAAGTTACCTGAAGGTTTTCAATCTTCCCCTAATTTCACGCATTTACATCAACTTAAATCTGTTGGAGGGGACTTTAGTAGTATGCCAATGTATACCCTAACTACCAGAAAAGGAAGTCCAGACCGACTGGAATTACGTTATGCGGAAACAGATACTCAGATAACGCTTAAACAAACAGATTTGGCAACCTTAATTGATGTTTGGCTTGAAGTTACTGAAACTATAAGCTATGGTGCATCCGGTACCTATGCAATCTCTATTAAAAAAGTGATTGACGGTACTGTTTTATTCGAATATGCAAACAATGATATTATTAACTGGAGGCCCGAAGGGACTTTTGTAAGACCAAAATGGGGTATCTATAGAAGTTTACTAAACGCACAAGACCTTAGAGATGAAACGATTCTTTTTGCAAATTTTAGTGTAGAAGAATTATAACGAATTAGTTTTTGACCAAAGTTTTAAACCCATCTGTCATAAATTGTTGGGGCCTATCGTATTCATCTAAATAAATTATATAAGCATCGAGCTCTTGATTATTTTTAAGTAAACTTATCGATTCTTCTAAATCAAGAGTCATAAAAGTTGTTGCATAAGCGTCGGCAATAGCACAGTTAGAGGCAAGAACACTTGATGCTAAAACTCTTGAATTCTTTGTGTATCCGGTTTTTGGGTCAATGGTATGAACATATTTTTCACCAGTTTCAGGATCAATTCTGAATTTTCTATAATTACCAGAAGATGCTAAAGCTTTATTTCTTAAAGTAATTATAGCTGAAGTTCCTCTTTGTAGAACATCATTAGGGTTGTCAATACCAACGGTCCAATCTTTAGCGGTTACAGTATTATGTCCTTGGGTTAAAACTTCACCACCTACTTCAATTAAGTAATTTTCTATTTCTCTATTATTTAATAAAACGCCTAACCTATCAATCGCATAACCCTTAGCAATAGCATTAAAATCAAAACGTATTTCTGGATGCAATTTTTTTATAGTGCCGTTTGGACTAAGTTTTACTTTATTCCAGCCAACAAAATTTAAAAGACTGTCAATTTTTATACTATCTAATTGAATTTGTTTACCTGGCCCAAACCCCCATGCATTTGCTAGAACACCAACACTTGGATCAAAATAACCATCTGATGTCTCATAAACTTGAGTTGAGAGTTCAAAAACTTCTTTAAACATAGTATCTACGACTACTGTTGTATCACCATCATTTATTTTAGAAATATCCGAATCAGGAATATACGTAGACATTGATTGATTTATCACCTGAAATACTGAGTCAATCTCCTTTTGAAAATCAACCTCTTCATGAGCGATATATATGATAGAATAAGTCGTACCAAGTGCATTACCAATATTTTGATTTTTAATCCAACTAGATTTTTCTTGACAACCAGCAATAACCAAAATGATGAAAACTAAAATCACTTTTTTCATACAGCTTATTTTATTTCAACCAAACCATCATAATCCACAACATACTCTTCATTCAAATATACTGGCAAATTATGATCTTTAGCATTTACCAAACCTACCGCAGCATAAAAGGTACGAGCTTCAAATTTTAAGGCATGGTCTCGCATCTTATTTAAATCTGCCCTGAAAAATTCCATATCCTTAGGGTCACCAGGATATTCAATTCCTTTCACAACCACAAAACTCATCTTTTTGTCCTTCGTACATACGAATTGTGGATTTTTTCTAAGTTCACTGTTAACGGCTAAAAACTCGTAACCATCATTTTCAAGTTCCTTACCGACTATATTCATAGCCAAATTATGCAATTCTTGTTCTGTCAGTATTCGTTGTTCCATTCTAATAAAAAAGCCGATACAAAAAGTATCGGCTCATATTTTTGTTTCTTGCTAACACAAGAATATTAATTTAATACTTATCCACCGAAATCATCAAATCTGATATGCTCATCAGGAATTCCAAAATCTTCTCCCATTTTTTGAACAGCTTTATTCATCAATGGTGGGCCACAAAAATATAATTCAATATCCTCAGGTGAATCGTGATGATTCAAATAATTATCGATAACACAATTATGAATAAAACCTACAAACCCATCACCAGGGGCATCAATACTTTCTTTTACTTTCCAATTATCTTCTTCCATTGGTTCAGATAATGCTAAATAAAATTTAAAATTAGGAAACTCCTTTTCCAGTTCGTAAAAATGGTCTAGGTAAAACAATTCTCGTTTTGAACGTCCTCCATACCAATAGCTTACTTTTCTATTCGTTTTTAGTGTTTTAAATAAGTGATAAAGATGAGAACGCATTGGAGCCATACCAGCACCACCACCTACATACAACATTTCTGACTCAGACTCATTAATAAAAAATTCACCATAAGGTCCTGAAATTACCACATCATCGCCTGGTTTTAAACCAAAAATATAAGAAGAAGCGACTCCAGGGTTTACATCCATCCATCCATTCTTAGATCTATCCCAAGGTGGAGTAGCAATACGAACGTTTAGCATTATCTCTCTGCCTTCTGCTGGAAAAGATGCCATTGAGTATGCTCTTTCTACCAACTCTGGGTTTTTCATAACTAAAGGCCACAAGTTAAACTTGTCCCATTCAGCCTGAAACTTATCAGGAGTATCGTGTTCCTCTGGGTGCGCAGTAATATCAATATCTTCAAACTTCACTTCGCATTCCGGAACTTCGATTTGAATGTAACCTCCTGCTTTGTATCCCATGTCTTCAGGAATTTCTACAACAAACTCCTTGATAAAAGAGGCTACATTATAATTACGAACCACTTTAGCCGGCCACTTTTTAATACCAAAAACCTCTTCAGGGATTGTGATATTCATGTCTTGCTTTACCTTTACTTGGCATGCCAAACGTGCACCGTGCTGCAACTCCTTTCTTGAAAAATGAGGTGTTTCTGTAGGTAAGGCTTCACCACCACCTGAAAGAACATGGCATTCACATTGAATACAAGTTCCACCTCCACCACATGCGGAAGGTAAAAATACTTTCTGAGCACCTAAGGTTGTTAGTAATGTCGAGCCCGAAGCTACTTCAATCTTTTTTTCTCCATTTATTGTTAACGTAACTGGACCAGAAGGGGACAGTTTTTCTTTTGTAAATAGCAATAATGCTACTAACATTAACAATAAAATCAAAAATGCAACTACGGTTATTAGAATGGTACCACCAGTGCTTGTAGCTAATATCATCTTATTCGTTTATTACATCGTTATAAGAGACTGCTTTTTCATCGTCTTCAATCTCCTTTTTAATTATTTTTTCTTCTTCGACTTTTTCAGCAGTCGTTGCTTCTGTTCCTTCAGGCGGTTCATTATCACCAGTTAACATTCCACCAAAACTCTGAAAACCAATACCCATTAACCCTGTAATAATGAAGGTAATACCCAGTCCGCGCAGTGGCGCAGGAACATTTGAATATCTTATCTTTTCACGGATTGCCGCAATAGCTACTATCGCCAAGAACCAACCTATACCTGAACTAATCCCATAATTTAATGCTAAACCTAATGATGGAATATCTCTCGCTTGCATAAATAATGACCCACCTAAAATAGCACAGTTTACAGCAATTAAAGGCAAGAAAATACCCAGAGAATTGTAAAGCGACGGTGAAAATTTCTCAACAACTATTTCAACCAATTGTACCATTGTTGCAATAGTTGCAATGAATAAAATAAATGATAAAAAACTCAAATTATAGTCCGCGTACTCTGGTCCTAGCCAAGCCAAGGCACCATCTCTTAGTAGATATTGATCTAACAACCAATTCAAAGGCACCGTAACTGCCAATACAAATATTACAGCAGCTCCTAAACCTACGGCGGTACTTACTTTCTTTGATACCGCTAAATAAGAACACATTCCTAAGAACACGGCAAAAACCATGTTATCTATAAAAATGGATTTAAAAAATAATTCTAAATGTTCTAACATAATACTTTATTTATGCCTCTTCAATTAATGCCTTATTTCTTGAACGTTGAATCCAAATAATGACACCTACAACGATTAATGCAGCTGGAGGTATTATCATGAAACCATTATTCTCATACCCAATAGAGTATAAACCTGTTTTTGCAATCGGATCACCTAATACTGGTATTCCAAAAAGTGTTCCCGAACCAAGTAATTCTCTAATAAATCCTACTATAATTAGAATGATACCATAACCCAATGCATTACCAATACCATCTAAAAATGATCTCCAAAGACCATTCCCAAGCGCAAATGCCTCAAATCGTCCCATGATAATGCAGTTCGTAATAATCAATCCAACGAATACCGAAAGCGTTTTACTTAATTCGTAGGCAAATGCTTTGAGCACCTGATCAACCACAATAACAAGAGTCGCTACAACGATGAGCTGCACAATAATTCTGATTTTTGAAGGGATGATGTTTCGTAACATAGAAATTACAACGTTACCAACACCCATAACAAAAAGTACAGATATCGCCATTACTACAGAAGCTTTAAGCTCTGCTGTAATTGCTAAAGCAGAACAAATACCTAATACTTGAATGGTGATAGGATTATTGTCTGCTAAGGGGTCTAATATGAGATTTGCATCTTTTTTTGAAAGTAGCGCCATCTTAGTTGTTTCTTATGGTTTCTAAATAAGGCTTATATGCCTTTAAAGTTTCTTTTATCATAGCAGCAACACCATTACCTGTAATGGTAGCTCCTGCTAAGGCATCAACCTCGTTGTCTTCTTTGTTGTCATTCAACGGGTCGTTGTTAGTTTTCGATACATTGATACCAGCATAACTATTTCCGTCTAAAATTGATTCTCCAATAAAGTCGTCCATAAAAAATCTCATTTTTATGTTAGCTCCTAAACCTGGAGTTTCTGCTTTATGGTCAAAATAGACCCCTTGAACAATCATATTTTTGTCAACCGATATAAAACCCCATATAGCATCCCAAAGTCCTTTACCATACATTGGTAATATATAAGTCTGTTTACCATCTTTTTCACCAACAAAAATTGGTAAACGGGCTTCGCCGCCATTCTTTAATGTTGCCATTTCTTTCTTAACATCAATTAAGAAAGCTTGTTCATTCTTCTGAACTTCGCCATCCACCAAAATGTACTGCTCTTTGATTGTTTCAGAAAATTTTGTTTCTACCACATCAGTAGGAATACGATTTACTCCGCTATCTGGAGTATTTTCATTAACTCCCATAGCATAAAGAATATTCTGTTGTTTTTCAAAACGTTCATTTTCTTTAATTCTTTCGCTAAGCCCAGAGGCCAAAAATGCTAATACAGAGCCGACGATAATTACCATTACCGCTGCAAAAACTACTGTATAAACGTTCTTTTCAGTATTAATAGCCATAATTAAACAGTTTCTGCTTTAAGTTCTTGTGCTTTTCCATCTGAAGGTTTTGGAAAGATGGTAGCATTCTTTAATCGCTTCATTCTTTTTCTAACATTACCTTGAACAACATAATGATCAATTGTAGGTGCAAATACGTTCATTAGTAATATTGCCAAAAAGACGCCTTCTGGATATCCTGGGTTAAACACTCGAATCATTACAGAAATGAATCCAATGAAAAATCCGTAAATCCATTTACCTTTATTCGTTTGAGAACCTGTTACCGGATCTGTAGCCATGTATACAATACCAAAGGCTAAACCGCCAACAATTAGATGTTTCCAAAATTCAAATTGCATTAATCCATAGAACTTGCTGTATGAGGGAATCCATTCAGCATCTACTATACCGTTGAATATTAAACCCATTACCAATGAGCCTATTACGGCACTAACCATTATTCTCCAACTAGCTATTTTCGTGAAAATCAGAAATAATCCGCCCAACAAGATTAAAAAAGTAGAAGTTTCACCTACAGAACCAGGTATAAAACCAAAGAACATATCTGATAAGGAATAGGAAAAATCACTTGTATTACCTTGGGCTAAATACCCTAAAACAGTCTCACCTGATATTGCATCTGCAGAACCAGCTTGCACAACCCCATCCTTAGCGCCATGCACCCACACCTTGTCTCCACTCATCCATGTAGGATATGCAAAGAATAAAAATGCTCTAATTGTAAGTGCAGGATTCAAGATGTTCATTCCAGTACCTCCAAAAACTTCTTTTCCGATTACCACGCCAAAGGCTACAGCTACAGCTAGCATCCATAATGGAGTATCAACTGGAACAATAAGTGGTACCAGCATTCCGGTCACTAAATAACCTTCTTCAACTTCATGACCTTTTATGACTGCAAAAATAAATTCTATTAAAAGACCTACTCCGTAAGAAACTATTACTAAAGGTAGAATTGTAATGGCACCTAACCAGAAATTATCCCAGGTGATAAAGTGTTCCATTACTGAAAAATCTGTTGGAAAACCATTAATTGCAGAGTAATGCTGATAACCGGCATTAAACATCCCAAAGATTAAACAAGGTACCAACGCCATAATGACCGTATTCATGGTGCGTTTTAAATCATCAACTGCTCTAACATGACTGCCAGAATGCGTTGTCTCATTTGGTGCGTATAAAAAAGTATGAATAGCATTAAAGGCAGGAGCCATTTTCTTGCCTTGATACTTTAATTTTAACTGGTGTAATTTTTCTTTCATGCCCATTTTTATCCTATTTCTTGGTACATTAAATCAAGTCCTTCCCTAATAATTTGTTGATGAGGTTGTTTTGAAATACATATGAACTCCGTAAGTGCAAAATCTTCTGGAGCTACTTCATACATTCCAAGCTGCTCCATTTCATCTAAATCCTTAACCATACAAGCTTTCAAAAGTTGTAACGGATATATATCTAATGGAAAAACCTCTTCATATTTACCCGTGACCACAAAAGCTCTATGCTCACCATTTGTATTTGTATCTAAATCATACTTCTTCTTTTTACTTAACCAAGAAAAAGTTAACGCTCTTGTTGAAGATATTTTATTAAAAACAGGTTTGTTCCACCCAAAAAATTCGTAATCGTCTCCCTCCGGTATCGCTGTTACTGTAGTGTTATAAAAACCTAGATAACCATCAGGACTCACTTTTGAACCTGTTAAAACATCTCCATTAATTAATCTAAAATTTTCACCATTAACACCACTAGCATATAAAAATGTTGCAACCTCAGCTCCTATCTTAGTGGTAAAATATTTAGGTGTTTTAACCGAAGAACCTGCAAGAGCTATTGTGCGCTCCGCATTAAACTTACCAGTTAACAAATATTCACCTATGATTACCAAGTCTTGAGGAGAAACGGTCCAAACAACTTCACCCTTGTTAATTGGATCTATTTTATTTATTTGAGTTCCTACCAATCCTGCCGGATGTGGTCCAGAAACCTTGTGCAGTGAAACTCCTTCAAGGTTAGAAAATGGCGATGCAGATTTGTTGGCTATTGAAACATGCACCTTACCTGGTGTCATGATATTTAGAGCAGAAATTGCAGCTTGCAATTCAGCTTCTTTACCTTCTAATACATAATCAACCTCAGCTGCTAAAGGCGCTGTAGTGGCGCCGGAAATAAATATAGCTTTTGGTGTCGCATCTGGATTTGCGATTACATCATAAGGTCGTTGCTTAATAAAAGCCCAACAGCCTGATTCTAATAAACTAGCTTTAATTGTTTCTGAGTCTGCAGCCTTTAAATCAACTGCTTTGGAAGAATGAAAAACTTGTTCTTTATCGGCTAAAATTTTAATTGTCAAAATGCGTCGTCTTGCACCCCTTAAAACCTCAACCACTTCACCACTTACCGGTGAAACGAATTTCATTGCCTCAATATTTTTGTTGTAAAAAAGGGGTTCACCAGCTTTTACCTCACTACCCTCTTTCAATAATAACTTTGGTGTAATACCATGGAAGTCATTTAGATTTAAAGCATAAACATTACTTAAAACGGCTTTGGAGGTAGTCTGTTCAGCAGCCCCGACAAGGTTGATATTTAAACCTTTCTTAATTCGGATGTCTTTGGACATATTATTGTAGACCTTTGGTTAACAAAATTGCTTGCAAATTTACTACTAAAACAACAAAAAATGCAATTATTATCTAGAAATTTGGGAATACAACGAGCTTAATTTGTTGGGCATGCTTTTTGTTTACCTTTACTCAAAATATATGCTTTAAATGCGATTTTTACTTAAACAACTTTTGTTTTTTCTAATTTCTTTTTGTGCTTTCGCACAAGTACAAGAAGAAATTAATCCTCCTACTAATATTAAGTCAATCATTTTTAAAGGGCCCACCGAAGATCAATTTCCGGTAGTCAAGCTCGGTGAGAACATTAATTTGGAGTTTGATGATCTTACCGCAAGTGAACAGGACTATTATTATAAAATAATACATTGTGACTATGATTGGTCTCCATCTCAACTATTGAAATCTCAATATTTAAATGGAATAGATAATCAGCGAATTGTTAATTATGAAAATAGTTACAACACCCTTCAACCTTATTCCAACTACCAGTTAACGATACCTAATAACGAAGTACAGCTTAAGGTTACTGGTAATTTTGTTCTTGAAGTTTATAATACGTACCGTGAACTCCAGTTTTCTAGACGTTTTGTCGTTTACAAAGATGTAGTTAAAGTTGGAGGAGTTGTGAAGCGTTCTCGTGATTTTGAATTTCTAAACACTAAACAGGTAGTACAATTCAATATTAATACTGCAGGTTTTCCAGTGGTTAATCCCAAACAAGAGGTAAAAGTTGCTATCATTCAAAACCACTATTGGCCTACAGCACTTTATAACATAAAACCTCAATTTACCTTAGGTACCGAGTTGGTTTATAAATATGACCAAGAAACCAGTTTTTATGGTAGTAATGAGTTTTTAAACTTTGACACCAAAGACCTGCGTTCACCCACTTTTGCAATTGCGAATATTGAATTTAAAGAATTGTACCATCATTATCTTTTTGCCAATCAATTTAGAAAAGATAGGCCTTACACTTTTTTCCCTGATATTAACGGTGATTTTGTGGTTCGTACGCTTCAAGGGGAAGATGTCTCGAGAGAAGCAGAATATAGTAAGGTGCACTTCTCGCTTCCTTATGAGCCTGAATTAGGTCTTGATAATGTTTATGTGTATGGTAAATTCAACAACTATGAACTTAGCGAAGAAAACCTAATGTCCTATAATGAGGAAACAGGAAACCTCGAATTAGAATATCCAATCAAACAAGGCTTTTATAATTATAAATATGTTGTAGAAAAAGAAGATGGAACTCTTGCTCCAAATCAGATAAGCGGAGATTTCCACTTTACTGAGAACAACTACCTCATTTTAGTGTATTACCGAGATTTTGGAGATTTCTACGATAGTTTAATAGGAATTGGGTCAGCGAATTCTCAAACCATTAGCAATTAATTATATTTGAAGGCCATGGAAGATGTGCCTAAAAACAAAGAAACACGATTAATATCTAAAGGACGTTACGAACTAAAATTTAGAGGGACCGCATGTCTGAACTGTGGTCACATTTTAGATATTAGTGACAAATACTGCCCAAACTGCTCTCAGGCAAACAGCACTAAAAAATTAGTGTTGAAAGATTTTTTTGATGAATTCTTTTCTAGCCTCATTAATTACGACTCCAAGTTATTAGCTACACTCTACGCGATGTTGGCCAAACCAGGGTCAATTACTAGAGATTACATAAATGGAAAAAGAATTGCCTACACTAATCCTTTTCGGTTTTTATTGAGTTTGGCATTCCTCTATTTTTTAATGGTAAGTTTTGGTGGAGCATTTTCTAGTCTCGATAATCTAAATCTTGACAAAGAACTCAAAAAGAATGGACCGGCATCATTTTCTTTTAGTAATGATGAAAATGAGCAAGAAAATGACAGCACTGCTTCAATTAATCAATTAGAAAATGTTTTCAAAGGTTTAGACTCACTTAAAACTAGTGACCCCGCTGTTGCAAAAAACCTTAAGGGTTTAGATTCTCTAGAATACAATATAAAAAAGTGGGAAGCCAAAGAAAGAAAATCAGACTCCTTATTGGCAGCGAATCCCAAGAATTACTTTGAAAAACTTGAATCTGATAATGCTGATTTTTACGATAGAGCAGAATTCTTTTTCCTTATGCTTAAGAATGATTCCATAAGTGATTATAATGAGGCAAAAGAGAAATATAGTGTTCAGGGTAGCTGGAAAAACAGAATGGCTTTCAATATTGGCAATAGTACTTTACGGGTTTCTAGGCAGCCAGGAAGCTGGTTAAATGACACTATTGCAAAACTACCATTTGTCATATTTTTCTTTTTACCCATCTTCACAATATTCGTTTATGTGGCGTACATCCGAAAAAAATTCACCTATACCGATCATTTGATCTTCAGTTTTCACAACCAATCATTATTATTTATCTTGCTCATCCTTAGTTGGATAATTGACACCATTTTTGATTGGTCGACAGCTGGTTTATTCTTATTGATTTTTGGAATATATCTTTTTCAAGCCATGAGAAAATTTTACAACCAAGGTTTTATTAAAACTAGTATTAAATACTTGTTTTTGAACTCAATATTTACGTTTTTAGCAATAATAACCGTATTATTATTGGGCATCGGAAGCGCTTTTACCTACTAAACTATGATTACTCAAGTCACTAAAGGAATTAAAGTATCGGTTCAAACTTCTTTTGAAGGAACTTTTTTTAAGAATTACAAAATGCACTATGCATTTGGTTATACCATTACCATTGAAAATCAAGGTAAAGACCCTGTTCAATTGACTGCTAGACATTGGGATGTTTTTGATTCTTTAAAAGAAATGGAAACTGTTGATGGTGAAGGAGTAATTGGTAAAAAACCGGTAATACAACCAGGAAAGTCGCACACCTACAGTTCGGGTTGCCTTTTAGCTTCGCCTATTGGGGCAATGCGTGGCTTTTATCAAATGGTTGATTTAGCGACAACCGAAGAGTTTGAAGTTGAAGTACCAACCTTTAAGTTCGCCGCTCCATTTGCAATGAACTAAAACGCTTTTGTTTTTCTTTCGAAATCGCTTTCATTACCTTTGCAGGAATTTATAACAATAAAAAAATTCCACTATGGGTAAAGGTTTTTTTCAAGTTCCAACTGCAATTAATGAACCTATAAAAAGTTACGCGCCGGGCTCGTTTGAAAGAGAGGCCGTCTTACAACAATACAAATCATATTTCAATAGTCAAGTCGAAGTTCCACTATATATCGGTGGCGAAGAAATTGAGACTGGCGAAACTAAACCCATGTCTCCTCCGCACGACCATAAACACATTGTGGGTCATTATCATACTGCAGAAAAAAGTCATGTTGAAAAAGCAATATCAAACTGTTTAGAGTCAAGAAAGGCTTGGGCCGATTTAACTTGGGAACAAAGGGCTGCCATCTTTTTGAAGGCTGCCGAATTAATAGCCGGACCTTATAGAGCAAAAATTAACGCATCAACAATGATGGCACAATCAAAGACTATTCATCAGGCGGAGATAGATGCGGCTTGTGAGTTTATTGATTTCTTGCGATTTAATGTTGAGTACATGTCCCAAATTTATGAAGAACAACCTGACTCAGCAGAAGGAATTTGGAACCGGATAGAATATCGCCCGTTAGAAGGTTTTGTTTATGCTATCACCCCATTTAATTTTACTGCTATTGCGGGAAATTTACCTGCAAGCGCTGCCATGATGGGTAATGTCGTTGTCTGGAAACCAAGTGACAGCCAAGTATACTCCGCTAAAGTTATAATGGACGTATTCAAAGAAGCTGGTTTACCTGATGGTGTAATCAATATGGTCATGGGTGACCCGGTTATGATTTCGGAAACCGTTTTAGCGAGCCCTCATTTCTCAGGACTGCACTTTACAGGCTCGACACATGTTTTTAAAGAATTATGGAAACAAATCGGAACTAACATTAATAGCTATAAAACTTATCCACGAATAGTTGGTGAAACAGGTGGAAAAGATTTCATTATTGCACATCCGACGGCAAAACCAGCTCAAGTAGCTACAGCAATTGTTAGGGGTGCTTTCGAATTTCAAGGTCAGAAGTGTAGCGCAGCATCTCGTGTTTATCTACCTAAATCTACTGCTGATAAAATCCTAAGCTTGGTCAAAAAAGATATCGAAAGCTTTAACAAACCAGGTTCGCCTGAAGATATGAGTAATTTCATAACTGCAGTAATTCATGAAGGGTCTTTTGATAAATTGGCAAAATTTATTGATCAAGCAAAAGCAGATTCAGATGCTGAAGTATTTGCAGGTGGTAATTATGACAAATCAAAAGGATACTTTATTGAGCCAACCGTAATTATAGCTAATGACCCAAAATACACCACTATGTGTACTGAACTTTTTGGACCTGTAGTAACCATTTTTATTTATGAAGATCAAGATTGGTCCAAAACTTTAAAATTAGTTGATGGCACTTCGGAATATGCATTAACAGGTGCTGTGCTTTCAAAAGACAGATACGCAATTGACGAAGCTACTAAGGCCTTACAGAATTGTGCAGGTAATTTTTATATCAATGATAAACCAACTGGTGCTGTTGTAGGTCAACAACCTTTTGGTGGGGCTCGAGCCTCAGGGACAAATGATAAAGCCGGTTCGGCTCAAAATTTGTTGCGTTGGGTTTCACCTAGACTAATCAAAGAAACCTTTGTAACACCAGAAGATTATCGTTATCCATTTTTAGGATAATTCAAGTCTAAATAAAAAATGTAGCCGTTATTCCTGAAAAATCTTGGAATAACGGCTATTTTTATTAGCAAAGATTGTAAAACTCCTATTATGCCTAGACCATATGTATTAGCAGAAACCAATTGGAAACATTTAAAAGATGAGCAAATTGATTTAGCCATTTTACCTTGGGCGGCTACAGAAGCACATAACTATCACTTACCTTACGCCACTGATATTATAGAAGGTACTGCTATTGGTGAAGAATCCGCCAGGCTAGCTTGGGAACAAGGTGCAAAAGTTACTGTTTTACCCACTATACCTTTTGGCGTTAATACAGGACAATCAGATATCTACCTAGATATAAATTTGAATCCCAGCACTCAATTCGCAATACTAAAAGATGTAATTGAAGTTTTAAATAGACAGGGTATTTACAAATTTATGATTCTAAATAGCCATGGCGGTAATAATTGGAAATCAATAGTAAGGGAACTAGGCCTACTTTATCCAAAAATGTTTATCTGTGTTACTCATTGGCCTGTAATGCTGGACAGAAAAGAATATTTTGATGTTGTTGGAGACCATGCCGATGAAATGGAAACGAGCTTGATTCTTCATCTTACCCCAGAATTGGTTTTATCACAGAATGAATGGGGAGATGGTAAAGAATTAAAAAACAAAATAAAAGCCTTTTCCGAAGGATGGGCATGGACGGAACTCCCTTGGTCAAAAATTAGTAAGGATACTGGAGTTGGAAATCCTCATGGAGCAACAAAAGAAAAAGGAAAAAAGTTTTTTGAAGCTGTCTGTGCAAAAATGGGACAACTTTTTGTTGACATTGCACAAGCAGATGTTCAACATTTATATAAATAAATCGACTGCTCATAAAAACAATCCATAGTGTCTAAAATGATTGTTTTTTAAAAGAAGAAAAAATATACTTTTTTGCCTCTTACGGTTGTGTTTAAGCCAAAGAAGACAATTATGACATCAAAATTCTTAAATACTACAGGGCAAATAAATCTATTGAAAAATTTATAATTAAAAAACTTATTATTTAAACATATAAGCTCTTAAACCTATTAAAAGTTTTATCTTTTCTAAAAGGATTTTTCTTACTTTTAGTAAGCTATTTTGATAGCTGTCAAAATAGCTTAACAATCTTAACATATTAAAAATGAAAAAATTAACAATCTTAGCTATGTTACTAATTACGGTAATAACATACGCGCAAGACAATTTAGCTCAAGCCACAATCAAAGGAGTCTTAACTGGTAATCAAGGACAAGTTGTGCAATTAGCAGAAGCCTTTTCTGAAGACCAATATGATTGGAGGCCTTCTGAAGGAGTCAGCTCTGTTGGAGAAGCATTATTACATGTCGCCGGTGCAAACTATTTTTTAGCAATGAAAATGGGATTTCCACCACCAGACGATGTAGATATGATGGCGATTGGTAAAATCACCGGTAAGGATAATATCATCGCTGCCTTAAAAAAATCCAATGAATTTGTTTTAAGCAAAATAATGATGGTAGAAAATGATGATTTAAGTACCGAAGTTGATTTTGGTTTTGCTAAAATGAACAAAATGGGAGGTCTTCTGGCTATGATGGAGCACAATGGCGAGCACAAGGGGCAATTAATTGCTTATGCACGTTCTAATGGTGTTGTTCCGCCATGGAGTAAATAATATTTTGAATAATCTCAAGTAAAAGGTGCCGATGGCACCTTTTTTAGTTTTACCGATTACCAAAGCAACCTTTAATCCTCAATTACATCATTTTTGAAAATAACTAATGAAAAAGACGATTCTGCTTTTTGGCTTCCTATATTTAATTTCCTGTTCTAACGATGACAATCTTCCGGTAATTTCCGCTTGTGATGTTACCAATCCAATAGAAGATTTACAATGGCTCAAAGGGTTAGCAGAAGAATTGGAGAAAACTGAAAGTGAATTGACTCAATATTTTTATATAGAACAAGCAGAATACCAAAACGAATCTATTTTTATTTCTAATAACTGCTGTCGTATTTGCAGTTCAATAGCCCCAATTTACGATTGTGAAGGTAATAACATTGGTTTTCTAGGAGATGATAATTTTAATTCTTCCAGTATTTCAAACAGAATTGTGATTTATAGATTTTCAGAATTCGGCTGTGAAATAACTAATTCTATTTTACCTATCTATATTTTAAATTTTTGTGGCAAATAAACCACTTTTTTAGTGTCAAAAAAATCTTCTTCAAAATGCTCTGGTAAATCAAAAATCTGGGCATTTCTATATTCTTTTAACTCTTCTGTTAAATCCCCGCCTTTTAGATATAGAATACCATTTTTACGTTCATGTGATGAATCTTTCTTTATTTTCCCTTTTGTCCAGTGAACAAATGTTGGCATGGCCGCAACAGCGCGACTCACTATAAAATCAAACTGTCCAGGCAAATCTTCAACCCTTGTGTGATAAGCTTTAATATTTTCTAGTGCTAAACCATCAATTACCTCTTGTACAACTTTTATTTTTTTACCAATAGCATCGACCAAGGTAAATTGTGTTTTTGGAAATAAAATCGCCAATGGTATTCCTGGAAAACCACCTCCTGTACCAACATCAAGAATTTCTGCCCCTTCATTAAACTGTTGAATTTTGGCAATACCCAGAGAATGCAATACATGTCGTAGATACAACTCATCAATATCTTTTCTAGAAACGACATTAATTTTCTGATTCCAATCCTGGTATAACGCTTCTAGCGCCATAAATTGTTGCTTTTGAACATCAGTGAGCGTCGTAAAATAATTAAAGATAATTTCTGCATTCATTGACTTTCTGTTATTTTGGTTAAAAATAATACTTTTTGATTCCGTCAAGACGTTTTAAGGAAACACTAACTTTTTAGGAATTCAAATTAAGTACCTTTGTAAAAAATAATTTATGCACATGGAAACCATTCGTTTTTCAAGAAAAGACTCTGCACAATTCTTCAAGACTTTGAATAAGAGAGTTAACGAATACTTCAATGAAAATAAAATCAGAAAGACAGGTAATTGGAGATTACATCTAAAGACCATTGTCATGTTTGCATTATTTCTTACACCATATTTCTTAATACTAACTTTAGATTTACCTTTTTGGGGTTATGTATTACTTTCTATGGTTATGGGTGTTGGAATGGCCGGTGTAGGTATGAATGTGATGCACGATGGTAATCACGGTTCATATTCCAATAAAAAATGGGTCAACAAGTTTATGGGTGGCAGTATTTACATTCTTGCTGGTAATGTTTATAATTGGCAAGTGCAACATAATGTATTACACCATACTTATACTAATATTCATGAGCATGATGAAGACATGGAAGCTGGAAGAATTCTTCGTTTTTCAAAACATGCAGAATGGAAAAAACATCATAAATTTCAACATTTCTATTCTATATTTTTATATGGTTTATTAACCTTTAATTGGGCAATAACTACAGATTTTCAACAAATGTACCGTTATATGAAACGAAAACTTTCATATGGCAAGTTGCCTAGTCCGGCTATAAACTGGAGTACTTTGGTAATAACCAAAGTACTTTATTTAACTATCTGGATAGTATTACCTCTGTTATTTGTAGATATTCCTTGGTGGCAAATCTTATTAGGCTTTTTCATCATGCACTATGTTGCTGGAGTCATCTTGAGTGTTGTTTTTCAATTAGCGCATATCGTCGATGATGCACAGACTCCATTACCAGATGAAACTGGAACAATGAAAAATACTTGGGCAATACATCAACTTTTCACCACTGTTAATTTCGGTACTAAAAACAGAATAGTAAACTGGTTTACGGGAGGATTAAATCACCAAGTAGAACATCATATCTTTCCCAATATTAGTCATGTTCATTACACAAAAATTTCAAAAATTGTGAAACAGACTGCAAAGGAGTTTAATTTGCCGTATAATGAATATAAAACCACTAGAAAAGCTATAATTTCGCACTTCAAACATTTAAGAGAGTTAGGCAGACAGCCTGCATTACAGTACTAGAAATTACACTTGAAATGAGCAACCAACTTTCGGATAGGATTAACAGTGTTACTCCGTCCGCAACCCTTGAGATGGCCGCAAAGGCTCGAGAACTAAGAGCTGAAGGCAAAGATATTATTGGATTAAGTCTAGGAGAACCAGATTTTAAAGTACCAGACTATATTCAAGAAGCAGCCATTCAAGCAGTAAAAGACGGCTACAACTCTTATACACCAGTAGATGGTTATGTGGAATTAAAGGACGCTATTATTACAAAGCTAAAAAGAGATAATAGCCTTAGTTATGACCGTTCTCAAATAGTCGTATCTACTGGAGCAAAACAAGCTTTATATAATGTCGCACAAGTTTCATTAAACAAAGGCGATGAAGTCATTTTACCATGTCCGTATTGGGTGAGTTATAGCGATATTGTAAAACTTGCAGATGGTGTTCCAGTTGAAGTGCCAACTTCGATTGAGAATGATTTTAAAATGACCCCCGAGCAATTAGAAGCAGCCATCACAACAAAAACAAAAATGCTTTGGTATAGTTCTCCTTGCAACCCAAGTGGATCTATTTACAGCAAAGATGAACTAAGAGCATTAGCTGATGTTCTAAAAAAACATCCAAAGATTATTGTTGTTAGTGATGAAATCTATGAACATATTAACTACGGTGTAACTTCACACGCTTCCATGGCTCAATTTGAAGACATGTATGATCGCACTGTTACCGTGAATGGAGTTGCAAAGGCATTTGCAATGACTGGATGGCGTATTGGTTACATAGGTGCTCCTTCATATATTGCTAGAGCCTGTAACAAATTACAAGGTCAGGTGACCAGTGGTGCTAATTGTATAGCGCAACGAGCTGTCATAACCGCTTTATTGGAGTTGCCTGAGCGCATTCAATATATGGTTGATGAGTTCAAGGAACGTAGAAAATTAATTTTAGAATTATTGAATGCAATTGACGGTTTTCAGTGTAATGAACCTGAAGGTGCTTTCTACGTATTTCCAGACATTTCTGCTTACTTTGGAAAGACTTTAAATGGAACCCTTATTAATAATGCTTCTGATTTTGCGATGTACTTATTAGAAAAAGCAAATGTAGCTACTGTTACTGGTGATGCCTTTGGAAACCCTAAGAGCATTAGAATTTCATACGCTGCTTCTGAAGATAATATTCGAGAAGCTATCTCTCGAATCAAATCAGTACTATAATTCATTTAATAGTTTAATTCCAATATCACCTTAATATAAATCCATTTTTCATTGGGTCCTTTGGGTCAATTACAAACGTTTGTATTCCCGTTATATAAGCAGTTCCTTCTACTTGAGGTATTACCGCCTTAAAAGGACCGTAGTCCTTTTCAGCGACTATACTTCCTTTAAATATTGAATTTGTGATACTTTCAATACACATAGTATCTCCAAAATCTAATTCTTTTCTAGCTTTATGAATTGCCATTCTTCCAGATACACCAGATCCTGTTGGGCAACGGTCCACTTCCCCTTCAGCAAAAACACAAACATTCTTACTATCAACTTTATCAGTCGTTGATTGGTCAATAAAAATAGTTCCATACAAAAAACTTAGTTCAGCCTCGAAAGGATGTTCTATTTCGTTATCCTTTTGCATGATGGCCTGTTTTATTGCCATTCCGGCATGGATTATTTTTTGGTATGATTCCTTTGTAAGGTCTAAATCTAATTGATTCTTTTGTAAATCTACATAAGCATAAAAAGCCCCACCATATGCCAAATCATAAGTGATTTTTCCATAATCTTCTAATAAAACCTCCTTATTTAGTCCTATTACAAAACTAGGAACACAATGAAAATGAACATGTAAAACCAACCCGTCCTTTATTGTAACAAAAGATGTAATTCTGCCGCAAGGAGCATCAATTTTTAATATGTTCTCTCCTTCAACTGCATCAATCCAATTTAATTGAATAGCAAGAGTAGAAATGGCAATAATAGCATGCCCGCACATGGTACTATAACCTTCATTATGAAGAAATAATATCCCAAAATCTCCATCTGAATCATTTGGAGGAACTATAATACAACCATACATATCTGCATGCCCTCTAGGCTCAAACATCAGTGCAGTGCGGAGGTCATCAAAATTATCTTTGCAATATCTTCTGTATTCTAAAACGGTGTTACCTTCTAATTTTGGAAAACCCTTCAAAATTACTCTCAAAGGTTCACCGCCAGTATGCATATCTATAGTATTAATCTGCAGCCATTCTTTAGGCACAGAAAAAGAACTACCTGCTACTATTCTGTCGTAAGTTTCCATCAATCGTTCATTTTGTTAAAGTAATACCGTGCTGCCACCAAATCTTCTAGTGCATGACCAACAGATTTAAAAACAGTTATTTCATCGTCATCTATCCTGCCTTTCTTTTGCTTTGAACACAATTGGAACAATTCAGCTTTAATTTCATCTTTAGAAATAATGCCTTCTTTTAGTGGAATTAAAATATCTCCGCTCTCATTCAAACCACCTGAATAACTATCGATAAAAATCGAAGCTTTTTTAATAGTTTCATTGTCAGCTTCGCGCATATTTGGGCGGTATGCTCCCACTAAATCTACATGCTGCCCTTTACGCAAATATTTCCCTAATACAAGAGGTGTTTTTGATAATGTTGCACAAGAAACTATATCAACCTTTGAAATTACTGATGCAATTTTAGACACCGCCTTTACCTCTATTTTTTCGCCATTCAATTTTTCTGCAATCAATTTAGCTTTTGTCGAAGTTCTTCCCCAAACAAAGACCTTTTTAATTGGTCTAACGGCAGCATGTGCCTGGATTAAATTTACTGAAAGAGCTCCTGTTCCAATCATCAATAAGGTTGAAGCACTTTTTTTTGACAAGAATGATGATGCCAATGCTGAAGTCGCTGCTGTTCTTTTAACTGTTAAGCTTTTAGCTTCAATAATTGCTTTCAACAACCCTGTAGTAGCATCTAAATAAAGATAGCTACCTTGTATTGAAGGAAGTTCAAACATTTCATTTTTTGGACTTACAGTTACTATCTTAATTCCAGCATCTTCACTTGGTTTCCATGCCGGCATTATTAATAAAGTAGATTCTTCCTTCACTTCAGGATTGGGAAAATGATGATGATGTCGTTTAGGAACTATGGTTGTGTTATTTGAGAAAGCGCTATCAAGTTCTTTCACTAATTCAATAAATGAAGTAGTGCTTTCTATAAAATTGGAATCTATTTGAACTGGTTGTTGCACCCACTGAAAATACAACAGTGCATTACAAAATGCAATGTTCAGGGATTATTATTGCATAAAAATCAAAGTTGGTTCTTATATTTTTTTCCAAAAATATGGAGTCATAATTATTAAGACTGTAAAAAGTTCTAGTCGCCCCAAAAGCATTAAAAAACCGCACCACCATTTACCAAAATCAGGTAGCTCACTGAAGTTCACCACTGGATTCAAGTCTCCTAAAGCTGGCCCAACGTTTCCTAGTGAAGAAGCAGCACCACCAATTGCTGATTCAAAATCTAATCCTAGAAAACCTAATACCAAAGCTCCAATTATAAATAATAACATGTAGAGCACAAAAAATGCAATGATATTATACACAATATGCTCGGTGACTGTTTTATTGTTATAACGTACCGGAATAATTGCGTTCGTATGCAAAGTTCTTTTGAATTCTAAAATTCCATTCTTTATAATTAATAGGTGACGCATTACCTTAATACCACCAGATGTAGAACCGGCTGACCCACCTAAAAACATTAGTCCAAAGAAAAATACAGTTAAAAACGGTGTCCAATTTGTAAAATCAGCAGTAACAAAACCGGTCGTTGTAACTATAGCAATTACTTGAAACAGAGCATGACGAAATGAACTCTCAACTTCACCGAAAACTTTTGGATGATAATCTGAAATAGGAACATCTGCTTGTAACCAAACAATTAAACTCGCAACAATAGTAAACCCAATAATAAAAAAAGAGTATACTTTAAATTCCTCATCTTTGAATATCCGCTGAACTTTTCCAGTGAAAGCAAAATAACTCAAAACAAAATTGGTTCCCGCTAAAAACATAAAAACAATAATAATATATTGTATTATAGGTTGATTATTCCAATAAGCTACACTAGCATTCTTAGTTGAAAAACCACCGGTTGACAATGTTGCTAAGGCATGATTAATGGCATCAAAAAATGACATCCCGGCCAATTTTAATAAGATGGTTTCAGCTAAAGTATATCCAACATATATTAACCAAAGTCTTTTGGCGGTATCGGTAATTCTTGGATGAAGTTTATCTCCTCCAGGCCCAGGCGCTTCTGCTGCAAAAAGTTGCATTCCACCTATTCCTAAAAGCGGTAAAATAGCAATAGCAAGAACAATTATACCCATACCTCCTATCCAATGAGTGAGACTACGCCAAAATAGAATTCCTTCGGGCAATGATTCTATATCATTTAGAATAGAGGCGCCGGTAGTGGTATAACCAGAGATTGTTTCAAAAAATGCATTCGTAATATTAGGGATAGTACCAGAAAAAATATACGGCAAAACCCCTGAAATTGACATAATCAACCAGCCAAAGGTTACAATTATATACCCTTCTTTTCGCTTTACTTCTTTACGATGACCTCTTGTATAGAACATAGCCATCACTCCCACCAACATGGTCACAATAGCCGCCATTGAAATATCAAGAGTAGCTCCGTCTTTGTAAATTCCGCTTACGAATGCCGCCAAGAGCATAAACCCTCCATTACAAAGTAATAGAAGTCCCATAATATGAAAAATGATTCGAAAATTAAGCCACATTATAAAAAGAGCTTTTCAATTTTTGGTATAGCCTTTGGTAGGCTACACACAACTACCTTATCACCTTCAGCTATCTTAAAATCACCTAAAGCAATAATTCCTTTTCCATTTCTTATTACGCCACCAATTATAGCTTCTCTTGGAAAATCAAGTTCTTTAATAAGCTCGTTATTTACTGCCGAAGTTCCTTTCACTTCAAACTCAAGAATTTCCGCATTAAGGTTATTCAAACGAGTCAAAGCTAAAACCTCACCTCTGCGTATATATCTAAAAATATTATTCGCAGCTAAAAGCTTTTTATTGATAAGTGTATCTATACCAATAGATTGTGATAGTTGAAAATAATCCATGTTTTCAACCAAGGCTATAGTTTTCTTAATCTTCTTAGACTTGGCAACAAGGCAAGACATGATATTGGTTTCGGAATTACCCGTTACAGCGATAAAGGCGTCCATGGATTCGAGACTTTCTTCCTCCAGTAGTTCAACATTGCGACCATCTCCATTAATTACAAGGGCGTTGGGCAAATCATCAGCTATGTCAAAAGCCTTTTCTTTATTTTTTTCAATGAGCTTAACATTAAACTTGCTAGCACATAGCTCTCTAGCAGTTTTAAAACCAACTTTACTGCCACCGAGAATCATAACATTCTTGATATCTTTCTTTTGAACGCCCGCTAATTTATATAACTCATCAACTCCGCCAGCCGAAGTAATAAAATATACTTGATCACCTTCTTTAAAAACGGTATCCCCTCTTGGGATAAGAGTGAACTGGGTGCCCTTGCGCTGTAATGCTATGGGCATAAAGTGCAACTCTGGAAATATATTAGCTGCTTCTTTTACCATTTTGCCTACAAAAGGGGCTGATTTAGGCAGAAACATACCTACCATAGTCAATAGTCCTTCCTCAAATTCATAAGTATCATTAAAAGCAGAGCGATTTAGTAATAATTGAATTTCTGAAGCAGCAAGTTCTTCCGGAGAAATTAATTCATCAATACCAAGCTCTTCAAATTTTATTAACTCTTTATTATCTACAAATTCAGTATTTGAAATACGAGCAATAGTTTTTTTGCTTCCTAATTGCTTTGCTAAAAGACAAAGTGTAAGATTGGTTGTTTCTGAAGCAGTGACCCCAATCACTAGGTCAGAAGCACCAACTTTAGCATCTTGCAAAACTTCAATTGAAGTGGCATCACCTTTTAAAACTCTTATATCTAAATGGTTATCTGCATAAGAGAGACTTTCCTTATCAGTATCAATTAAGGTGATTTCTTGTGCTTCATAAGACAATAACTTCGCCAAATGAAAACCTACTTCACCAGCACCTGCAATGATTATCTTCATTACTTAAAGAGTAGTTTAAAACTAAAACTGTTAATGGAAAGAGTTTTTGGGGTTTCCTTTATTGGAACATATCCCATAGTAAATATTCTAATTTGATCACAAAATTACATAATATTTTATTCATCATGCCGAATTGCCCTATTTTGGGTTATTGTATCTTTGCTAAAAAATTGCCAAATGTCGAAAACTGTTAGACCTTATAAAGATTCTGACTTAGGAAAGAAAGCACAGGTTACCAAAATGTTTGATACTATTTCGGGTAATTATGATGGCTTAAATCGGGTTATTTCCTTAGGCATTGATATTAAATGGCGTAATCGAGTTGTCAAACTTATTAGCGCCGCAAACCCAACTTCTATTTTAGATATTGCAACGGGTACAGGAGATTTGGCGATAGCAATGGTTAAGACGGGTGCTAAAAAAATAGTTGGTCTAGATATTTCAACGGGAATGTTAGAAGTTGGAAAAGTTAAAATAGCGGATAAAAATCTTTCTAAAACTATTGAAATGGTAGTTGGCGATAGTGAAAATCTACCCTTTGAAGACAACACATTTGATGCCATCACGGTGGCTTTTGGAGTTCGTAATTTTGAAAACTTAGACAAAGGCTTGGCAGAGATTTATCGGGTTTTACAACCATCAGGTACTTTTGCCGTTCTTGAAACTTCAGTACCTGCCAAAACACCTTTTAAACAAGGATATAAAATATACACAAAGTATATGCTTCCTCTCATTGGAAAAATTTTCTCAAAGGACCAATCTGCATATACTTACCTCTCAGAATCGGCCGCAGTATTTCCTTATGGTCAGGAGTTCAACAATATTTTAAGTAAAATCGGGTTTATAGCTATAGAACACAAACCCCAAACATTTGGGGTTGCAACAATTTATGTAGCTACAAAGTAATTAAATGAAAAACGCCCTATTTCTGCTTGTCATAGTAATATTGACTAGTAATCATCTTATCGCACAAATTGGTAGAGACCCCATTCTCAACATTCAGAACGAGGATAAAAAGCTAATTAACTTTGGGTATTATCTAGGTTTTAATCAATATGATTTTCAATTTGAATATGAAAATGATATTGGCCAAGATATTCTAGTAGAAAAGAGTTTTGGCTTTAATGTTGGTGTTTTAAGTGAAGTCAGAATAAATGAATTTCTTGATGTTAGGTTTGAGCCAGGTCTCTTATATACTTCAAGAAATCTGGGCTTTCCAGGATTTACATCTGAAGCTGATGCTATAAGAGAAGTACGATCAACTTATATCCGTTTTCCTTTATTACTTAAAGTAAGTACGAAAAGATTTAACAATATTAAACCCTTTATTATTGGAGGGTTTTACACTTCTTTGAATCTAGGTGCAAAAGAAGATAGTCTTGATGATAATAGTAGCGGAGAATTTAGAATGAAAAAAAGTGTTTATGGTTATGAACTAGGATTTGGTATTGATTTTTACACAGAATATTTCAAGTTTACACCTTCTATCCGAGGGGTTTTTGCACTAAATGATGAATTAATTAGAGATGATGACCCTAATAGTCCATGGACCGGTAATATCGCAGGTATGCGAACCAGGGGTATTTTTGTTAATCTGACTTTTGAATAATAAAAAATTGAAGTACATATTTTAAATTTAGCTTCTTCTTATTTCATTCAATAGAATTGCTGTAGCAGTGGCAACATTTAAACTTTCGGTGGTTACATTTCCAAATTGTGGAATACTGATTTTATTTTTTATTAGATTTTCTAAATCATCAGAAATTCCATTAGCTTCATTACCCATCATTAAAATTCCTTTCTTGGGAATATTTTCTGTATAAACTGATTCACCATCCATAAATGCGCCGTAAACTGGCATGTGGGCCGAAGTCACTAAGGTATTTAAATCCGTATACTGTACATTCACCCTAGTAATAGAACCCATTGTTGCTTGTAAAACTTTAGGGTTAAAACAATCAACAGTTGCTTTTGAACAAACTAAATTTGAAATTCCAAACCAATCACATAAACGTATCACAGCACCTAAATTTCCGGGATCTCTAACATCGTCTAATGCGACAATCCAATCCTCATAGTCTACCGGTTTATTTTTTGGTATTTTAAAAACGGCAAGTACTCCACTTGGGTTTTGAAATGCACTTATTTTTTTTAATTCATTATTGGTAATTGATAAAAATTCATAATTCTCAAAATGTTTTTTCAATTCATCGGTTACAATTATATATTCCGGTTCAAAGTCTGAGCTCAAAAGTTCTTTGACTGTTTTAAGTCCTTCAACAAAAAAAAGACCATGTTGATTTCGGTACTTTTTTTGATGTAAGCTTTTAATCAGTTTTAATTGGTTTTTGCTAACCATATGAAATCACGTAATTTTGACTTTTATGAAGTTACTTTTAGTGCTTAAAAAATTTAGGGCAAAAATAGGTTTATTATTAGCAATGATTGTCCTAGCTTCATGCAATGCCATAAAAAAAGTAAACGAAGACGAATTACTTTTAACAAAAAACACCGTCTATGCTGATGGTCAAAAAACTAACAGTGAGGCAATAAAAGGTCTTATAGCACAAAAACCTAATAGTACTTTACTAGGTTACCCTCTTAGACTTAACTTATATAATCTTGCCAAAGACAATCCTGATTCTTTGTACCAAGACTGGCTAACAAGAAAGGAAGGACGCCAAAAAAGATTAAATAGTTTTTTATCTGAAAAACAAGTTAAAAGACTTGGAGAATCATTTGTTGTTAGAGGTTACAGCAATTTATTTAAAAGAATTGGTGAACCACCCGCAGTAATTGATAGTCTAAGAACAAACAAAACGATAGAACGTTTAAAAGGATATTATGGAAGTAAGGGTTATTTCAACAACTCTGCTAGCTACAACATAGTTCCATTGAAGAAGAAAAAAAGGGCTGAAATAAATTACAATGTTACATTAGGCGAGCCCTACATGATAGATTCTATAACTAAAACAATTGCCTCAAAAGATTTAGATTCTATTTATCAAAATAAACTAAATGAAGTCTTAATTAAGCAAGATTCACAATTTGATTTAGAAACTTTTACAAAAGAAAGGCAACGATTAACTAATCTTTTTAGAAACTCAGGTATTTATAATTTTCAAGAAAGTTCCATAAGTTATGATATTTCTCGTGACACCTCAATTACCGGAAATGACCAAAAAATGGATATTCAATTGAATATCAAAAATCTTTTAAATTCTAATGATAGTTTACCAAGCAAGGATTACGAAGTCAATCGTTTTGAAAAAATAAAAATATTTTCTGATTATCAATTCGCAGATGATGTTAATGCTTTGGATTCCGTGTCATATAAGGATTATACTATCTATTTTAAAGATAAATTAAAGTATAAACCTAAAGCACTAACAGATGCTATATTTTTTGAAAAAGATAGCATTTATAGAGATTTAGATTATGTAAATACAAATCGTCAAATAACCAACCTTAATACCTTCAAATATCCATCTATTAGATTCGATGAAAATAATGAAAATGCATTATTAGTGGCCAATGTATTTCTGGCACCAAGACCAAAGTATTCCTTAGATACATCACTTGAATTATCTCGATCTAATATTCAACAAATAGGTAGCGCATTCTCTGTTTCAGTTATCACTAGGAACGTTTTTGGTGGTGCTGAGACTTTAAGTGTTTCAGCTAGAGGTTCCGTTGGTTTATTAGACGAACCAACAAATGATGAGGATTTTACATCTGAAATAGGAGGAGATATCAATCTCACTTTTCCAAGAATTTGGTTTCCATTTAACACTGAGAAAATTATTCCTTATTACATGCTCCCACAAACAAGGCTTTCTGCTGGAACAAACTTTCAAAAAAATCTTGGTCTAGATCGTCAAACCGTAAATACTGTTTTGTCGTACAACTGGTCACCTACCAATTTCACAAAAAACACTTTAGAACTAATAAATATTGAGTTTGTAAGAAATACAGATCCAGAAGACTATTTTCGTGTTTATAATAATACTTACGATAACTTAGATGGGATTGCGGATAGATATGATGGTTATTTAGACCCAAATGATCCTTTTGATAATGGCAGTCAGTTCCCTAGTTTGGACAACGCTTTTATAACAAGTGAGGGGTCAGAAAACCCCAGTCTTATAATCCCCAATAGAAAAAGAGATAGTCTTAATGGTACACGTGATTTTATAACCGGTATTTTAAATGGCACCCTTCCCGCTAATAATGACACTATAAGACTTGTTACGAGTATAGAAGAACGTAGAGTTCGATTGACTCAGAATAACCTCATTTTTGCTTCTAATTTTACTTTTCAAAAAAACAATCGTGAGGATATTAATGATAATAATTTTTATCAGTACCGCGTAAGAGTGGAAAGTGCTGGAAATCTTTTATCAGCCTTTTCCAATATTATACCCTTTGAAACTAAAGATGGACAAAGACTTGTATACGGAGTTCCATACTCTCAATACCTCAAAACAGATTTTGATTATATAAGACATTGGCGTGCAGGCAATCAACAGGTTTTAGCCTTTCACGGTTTTGTTGGGTTAGCTTTGCCTTACGGTAATGCAGATAATATTCCATTCGTTCGAAGTTACTTCGGTGGTGGTGCCAATGATAATAGAGCTTGGAATGTATATTCATTGGGACCTGGTCGTACTCAGAGTCTCAATGACTTTAATGAAGCTAATTTTAAATTAGCATTCAACCTAGAATATAGATTTCCTATTGTTGGAGATGTAAAAGGAGCTCTTTTCGCTGATGCAGGCAATATCTGGAATGTCTTTGACAATGTAGAAGATGAAGAAGCAACTTTTAATGGGTTTAATTCTTTAGCTGACATTGCTTTAGGCACAGGATTTGGCCTCCGATATGATTTCACTTATTTCGTAATCCGATTAGATATGGGACTTAAAACCCATGATCCGTCACTAAGAGGTTCTAAACGTTGGTTTAGAGATTATAACTTTGGAAAAGCAGTATATAACATAGGTATTAATTATCCTTTTTAAGCTAATATTTTTATTACTTTTGTTTCTTGTTTAAACCTTTAACCGACGAACAATATGTCTCATAATATTAAGCCTGGCGTTGCCACAGGTGATGAAGTACAAGCTATTTTTCAATATGCTAAAGAAAAAGGATTTGCCTTACCGGCAGTTAATGTAATTGGCTCCAATACCATAAACGGAGTTTTAGAAACAGCTGCTTCATTAAACTCACCTGTTATCATCCAATTTTCAAACGGAGGTGCACAGTTCAACGCAGGTAAAGGACTTTCTAATGAAAATCAACAAGCAGCTATTAAAGGTGCTATTGCTGGTGCAAAACATGTTCATGAAATGGCTGAGGCATATGGGGCAACTGTAATTTTACATACCGATCATTGTGCCAAAAAATTACTGCCTTGGATTGATGGTTTACTAGATGCTAGTGAAAAACATTTTAAGGAAACAGGTAAATCTTTATATAGTTCTCATATGATAGATTTATCAGAAGAGCCTATTGAAGAGAACATTGAAATTTGCAAAAATTACCTCGAGCGCATGGCCAAAATGGACATGACCTTAGAAATTGAATTAGGTGTTACTGGTGGTGAAGAAGATGGTGTAGATAATACTGATGTCGATAGCTCAAAACTTTACACACAACCCGAAGAGGTGGCTTATGCTTACGAAGAACTTTCTAAAGTAAGTCCAAGATTTACTGTAGCAGCTGCATTTGGTAATGTTCATGGAGTTTACAAGCCTGGTAATGTAAGCCTAACTCCTAAAATTTTAAAGAATTCTCAAGAGTTCGTTTCTGAAAAATATGGAGTAGCACATAATCATATTGATTTTGTTTTTCATGGTGGTTCTGGATCAACACTAGAAGAAATTCGTGAAGCTATTGGTTATGGAGTTATTAAAATGAATATTGACACTGATTTACAATACGCTTTCATGTCAGGTATTCGTGATTATGTAGAAAATAAATCAGGATATTTACAAGCTCAAATTGGAAACCCTGATGGAGCTGATTCTCCAAATAAAAAATTCTACGACCCAAGAGTATGGTTGCGAGAAGGTGAAAAAACATTTATTGATCGATTGAAAAAAGCTTTTGAAGATTTAAACAACATCAACACGCTTTAATCTAAACACCCTCGTTTTATGACAGCTTGGTTCAAAAGAAAAGAAAAGGGAATTCAAACCGCAACAGAAGAAAAAAAAGACACACCAAAAGGTCTTTGGTATAAGTCGCCCACAGGTAAAATTGTTGAATCTGAAGATCTTGCGAAGAACTTTTATGTAAGTCCTGAGGATGACTACCACGTGCGGATTGGTAGTAAAGAATATTTTGAAATTCTTTTTGACGATAATAAATTTGAGGAATTTGATGAAAAATTAAATTCAAAGGACCCACTCAAGTTTGAGGATACCAAAAAATATTCAGATCGTTTAAAAGCTGCTAAAGCAAAAACAGGTCTCAATGACGCTGTTCGTTCTGCAATAGGAAAGTCCCAAGGAAAACAACTAGTAGTTTGTTGTATGGATTTCAGTTTTATAGGTGGCTCTATGGGTAGCGTAGTTGGTGAAAAAATTGCAAGAGGAATAGACATGGCTATAAAGAAAAAGACTCCTTTTCTAATGATTTCAAAATCGGGTGGAGCTAGAATGATGGAAGCAGCACTTTCGTTGATGCAATTAGCTAAAACCTCAGCCAAATTAGCACAGCTAGCTGAAGCAAAATTGCCATATATCTCATTATGTACGGACCCAACAACAGGTGGTACAACAGCCTCTTATGCTATGCTTGGAGATATTAATATTTCTGAACCCGGTGCATTAATAGGTTTCGCTGGGCCAAGAATCGTTAAAGACACGACTGGTAAAGAATTACCGGAAGGATTTCAAACTTCGGAGTTCTTAAAAGAACATGGTTTCCTAGATTTTATAACACACAGAAGGGAATTAAAGAAAAAGATTAATCTTTATATTGATTTAATTCAAAATTTACCTGTAAGAAAAGAAAAAGAGCTTGTTTAAAACAAGCTCTTTTTTTAGCAAATACTTTCACTCCACTAATTTTTTAAAAATCGTCTTAAAAAAACTTCATCACTACTTCCATCAGTATAAGTTAGAGTTCCTTTTGCATCACATTCACCATCGCCAAAATCAAGGCTTACGTTTGCATTATTTCTAGAAATACTTAGGACTCCACTTACGATGAACCTGCAGGAAAGCTCTCTACGTAACGGCGAAAGCACTTCCTTTTCAAAAGTATTTCCAACTTTATTATTGAAGGTTCTTTTTCCAGTTATTAGAAAAACATTATCTCCCCAAAATCCACTGCCATAGCCTTCAATCCATTCACGAGTTCTTTCTCCTTCAAAAGTAGCCGTTTCCCCTTCAGGCCAAACTGCACTAAATGAAGCATCGGCAGTACTCTGAGGATTACCATTTTCATTGCTACGCACCCTTAGAATGTTGGCACCACCCTCAATTGACACACTATTAAAGGTAAATTTTTCGAGATTTAAGGTTATAGTTTTTTCAGCAAGTTCCATATCTCTAGCATAACTTAAACTGATTATTCCGCCCAATATATTACCATTTGGCAATTCACAACCTTCACCAAAATCTATGGTCTTTTCCCTAGAAGTTTCGGTAACAACAGTAGTGATTGTAACGCATTCCGGTAAATAGTCTGAAAAATAACTTCCTTTAGAAGTATATATGATTTCATCCGTAGCGTATACATCTTCTGCAATAGCAGTAATTTCCTCTGATATCATTTCTGATTCATCGCTAAATTGAAGCTCGGTTTGGGTAATAACCAGTTCATTAGATATAATTTCATCTGATTCTTCCTCATTTTTATCACATGAGAACAGTGTCAAACATGCCAATGAAATTAGCATTAACTTCTGTACTTTTTTTAAATTCTTTTTCATCTTAATAAATTTTAATTGTTTTTAATGGGGCTAAATAAGTGCATCACCAAATGAACTAGTATTTATCTAGTAAGCACTTAAATGTTAATTTTTTAACGTCCTATAGTATGACCAATTCAAAACAAAAAGGTTTAATCTTTGCTAAAATTTTTTTCTTCAAAAAAAGAATTATCTTTGCAGCTTGATTGAAAGACAGTCTTATACATAAAAATCATTTAAAATAATATTGGAATGTATTTAACAAAAGAAGTAAAAGCCGAAATCTTTAAGAAACACGGCGGATCAGAAGGGAACACGGGTTCTACTGAAGGACAAATTGCATTATTTACACATCGTATCAACCATTTGACTACGCATTTAAAAAGAAATCACAAAGATTTTAATACAGAGCGTTCTTTGGTGAAATTAGTAGGTAAGAGAAGAAGTCTTTTAGATTATTTAAAGAAAAAAGATATTGTAAAATACCGTGAGCTAATTAAAGAGCTTGGTATTAGAAAATAATTGTTGGGGGAAGCATTGCTTCCCCTTACTTTTGCAAAGTCCTGAGTTTAATTTCAGGCGAACACAAAAAGCTACATTTAGTTTTTCATTGGTCACAGTGCTACTCGCACCAACACAACAACACAACCCGACCGTCCGGATGGCGGTAGACCAAATGTTTAACAAGTCCTTTTTTATAAAAAGGCAACACAAAATTTTATGATTCCAAAAACTTTTAAAGAGGTCATAGACCTCGGTGACGGTAGAGAAATTTCTATCGAAACAGGAAAATTGGCAAAACAGGCTCACGGTTCTGTTGTTGTACAATCCGGCAAGTGTATGTTACTATGTACAGTTGTATCTAACTACAAACAAGCTGATGTAGATTTTCTGCCACTTACTGTAGATTATCGTGAAAAATTTGCGGCCGCTGGGCGTTATCCAGGTGGATTCTTTAAAAGAGAAGCAAGACCTAGTGATGGGGAAGTTTTAACTATGCGTTTAGTAGACCGGGTTTTACGCCCACTATTCCCAAAAGACTATCACTCCGAAACTCAAGTTATGATTCAATTAATGTCTCATGATGAAGATGTAATGCCAGATGCAATGGCAGGCTTAGCCGCTTCAGCTGCAATCCAATTATCAGATTTTCCATTTGAGTGCGCAATTTCAGAAGCTAGAGTTGGTCGCGTTAATGGAGAATTTATAATCAACCCGACGAGAGCACAATTAGAAGAATCTGATATTGATATGATGATTGGTGCTTCAGCTGACTCTGTAATGATGGTTGAAGGTGAGATGGATGAAATTTCTGAAGAAGAAATGACTGAAGCTATCAAATTTGCTCACGAGGCTATTAAGGTTCAATGTGCTGCACAAATTAGACTAGCAGAGGCTTTTGGCAAAAAAGAAGTTCGTGAATACGAGCCGGAAAGAGAAGATGAAGATTTAGCAAAGAGAGTTCATGACCTAACTTATGACAAAGTTTATGCCGTAGCCAAAGCTGGTTCAGCAAAACATGAACGTAGTGCGGCTTTTGGTGAAATAAAGGAGGAAGTTAAAGCAACATTCTCTGAAGAAGAACAAGAAGAATATGGCGGATTAATTTCAAAATATTTTTACAAAGCTGAAAAAGCCGCAGTTCGTGACCTTACTTTAAATGAAGGTTTACGATTAGACGGTCGTAAAACTGATGAAATTAGGCCAATCTGGTGTGAGGTTGATTATTTACCCTCTACACATGGTTCTGCAATTTTTACACGTGGAGAAACACAAGCTTTAGCAACAGTAACTTTAGGTACTTCAAGAGAGGCTAACCAAATAGATATGCCATCTTTCGAAGGCGAAGAACGTTTCTACTTACATTATAACTTCCCTCCTTTTTCAACTGGTGAAGCACGACCAATTCGTGGAACATCAAGAAGAGAAGTTGGTCACGGAAACTTAGCACAACGCGCCTTAAAAGGAATGGTTCCAGAAGATTGTCCTTATACCGTTCGTGTTGTTTCTGAAGTGTTAGAATCTAATGGTTCTTCTTCTATGGCAACCGTTTGTTCCGGTACCATGGCGTTAATGGATGCTGGTGTTCAATTAAAGAAACCTGTCTCAGGTATTGCAATGGGACTAATTTCTGATGCAGATTCTGGTAAGTATGCTGTTTTATCTGATATATTAGGTGATGAAGATCACTTAGGTGATATGGATTTTAAAGTAACCGGTACATCTGATGGTATAACTGCTTGTCAAATGGATATTAAGGTGAAAGGTCTATCTTATGAGATTTTAGTAAATGCATTAAATCAAGCTCGAGATGGTCGTTTACATATCTTAGGAAAATTAACTGACACTATTACAGCTCCAAATGCAGAAGTAAAAGAACATGCACCAACAATGGTATCTAGACGTATACCTAACGAATTTATTGGAGCATTAATCGGACCTGGTGGAAAAGTAATTCAGGAAATGCAGAAAGAAACGGAAACGACTATCGTTATAAACGAAGATCCGGTTACGGAAGAAGGTATTGTTGAAATTTTAGGTGTAGGTAGTAAAGGTATTGATGCCGTAATGGCAAAAATAGATTCTATATTATTTAAACCTGAAGTTGGTAGCGTTTACGAAGTAAAGGTAATTAAGATGCTTGATTTTGGTGCTGTTGTAGAATATATGGATGCCCCTGGCAATGAAGTTTTACTTCATGTTTCTGAATTAGCATGGGAACGAACTGAAAATGTTTCTGATGTTGTAAACATGGGTGATGTCTTTGATGTCAAGTACTTTGGACTTGATAAACGTACAAGAAAAGAAAAGGTATCACGCAAAGCACTTTTACCTAAACCTGAAGGTTACGTAGAACGTCCACCTAGAAATGATCGCGGTGACCGTCGTGGTGGAAGAGACAATCGCGATAGAAAACCAAGAAGAGACTAGTACTTTTCTATTCAATATTTAAGAAGCCCTTGTATGTTATTTTCATGCAAGGGCTTCTTTTTACAAAAAATAATTGAAATAAATTTTACCAAATTGTAACTTTTTTCGTTTTTATACGTATAAGTATATGCAGTCTATGCGAATTAAACTTAAATTCTTTTAATGAGACAGCTTAAGATTACAAAACAGGTCACTAATAGAGAGACCGCATCTTTGGACAAGTACTTACAAGAAATTGGAAAAGTTGACTTGATTACCGCTGATGAAGAAGTAGAATTGGCACAACGCATCAAGGCAGGCGACCAGATCGCTCTTGAAAAACTTACAAAGGCCAATCTTCGATTCGTGGTATCTGTAGCCAAACAGTACCAAAACCAAGGACTTACCTTACCGGATTTAATTAACGAGGGCAACCTTGGTTTGATTAAAGCTGCACAACGTTTTGACGAAACAAGAGGATTCAAATTTATATCATACGCAGTATGGTGGATTCGTCAGTCTATTTTACAGGCCTTGGCCGAACAATCAAGAATCGTTCGTTTGCCATTGAATAAAATTGGATCTATAAATAAAATCAATAAGACTTTTGCGTTTTTAGAGCAAGCACACGAACGTATGCCTTCCCCTGAAGAAATTGCGAAAGAATTAGATATGACGGTAGAAGATGTCAAACAATCTTTGAAAAATTCTGGTCGTCACGTATCCATGGATGCACCGCTTATTGACGGGGAAGATTCAAATCTTTACGATGTACTTCGAAGTGGAGAATCTCCAAATCCTGATAAAGAATTACTTCATGATTCCTTACGCACAGAAATTGAGAGAGCTTTAGAGACTTTAACGCCTCGTGAAGCTGATGTAATAAGATTATATTTTGGCCTTGCTGGTCAACATTCTATGACTTTAGAAGAAATTGGTGAAACTTTTGATTTAACCCGCGAACGTGTGCGTCAAATTAAAGAAAAAGCCATTAGAAGATTAAAACATACTTCTAGAAGTAAGATTTTAAAAACATACTTAGGGTAAAACCCTGACAAATTACAGTTAAATAAACCTTAAATTGTTTTTTTGGCAAGAATATTGTAATTTAGTTCACTACAACAGTTTATCATGACTGTTCGTTTTTTGATTGATGAATAAACTCCGGCTGATTACCGGAGTTTTTCATTTTATAAACTTTGTATTTTTCTTTGTTAAACTCTTGAAATACAAACTATTTGTTCAATATAATTTAGAAAAGATGGAACAAGCTAATAATCCTCTTCACGGTGTTAAACTTGCAGATATAATGGAAGAATTGACAAAAGAACATTCCTGGGATTACCTTGCAAATCAAATTAATATTAATTGCTTTAAAAGCAACCCTTCAATAAAATCAAGTTTAAAATTTCTGCGCAGAACACCATGGGCAAGAGAAAAAGTGGAACAATTATATTTGAGAACTATTAAAAAATAAGATGCCATTAAACATAGTTTTAGTTGAACCTGAAATCCCTAATAATACTGGTAATATTGGCAGACTAAGCCTTGCCACTGGATCTACTTTACACTTAATAAAACCTTTTGGTTTCGAATTAAATGACACTCGACTAAAACGAGCAGGTTTAGATTATTGGCAACATCTTTCAGTCATTATTTATGAAGATGTCAATCAACTTATGACTAAACATCGTGACAAAAAGTTCGCTTACCTTTCAAGTCATGGTGCTAAAAATCACTGGAATATTCCTTTTGAGGATGATATGTTTTTGGTTTTTGGTAAAGAATCAGTTGGCTTGCCAAATTCAATTATTTCAAACCATCAAGAAGAACTTTTTAAAATCCCAATGTATAGCAAACATATTCGGAGCTTAAACTTAGCTAATGCTGTCAGTATTGTTGTATACGAAGGATTAAGGCAAATGAGTATTTAAATTCAAAAGCTATAATAATCATCAGAGTTTCTTAAATTGATAAAGATAAAATCGTATGATGAAATTTTTATTAAGGTTAATACCTGCAATCCTATTCTGTTCTTGTGCAGATAACTATCATGAAACCATAGTTGACCTTTCTAGTTATCAAATTGAAAAAGGCTTTTATTTAGACGCCCTAGCTGCTGAACCACTAATTGACGCTCCTATTGCTCTTAGTTTTGATAATTCAGGCGGCATGTGGGTTTTAGAAATGACAGGTTATATGCAGTCATTAGAAGGTATTAACGAAGAAGCCCCAATTGGTCGAATTGTCATTTTAGAAGATAAGGATAATGATGGCGTAATAGACCATTCTAAGGTATTCTTAGATAACCTAAAATTGGCACGCGCCTTAGCTCATATTAATGGTGGATTATTATATGCCGAGCCGCCCTTTTTATATTTTACCCAGATTAATACAGACATGACCCCTGGAAAGACAACTATAGTAGACTCCACATATGCAGTTGGCGGCAATGTGGAACATCAACCTAATGGTCTTTTAGTCAATATTGATAATTGGATTTATAGTGCAAAAGCCTCTAAGAGATATCGCCTTAAAGATGATAATTGGATTATTGAAAATACCTCTTTTCGAGGTCAATGGGGTATTTCTAGTGATGACACAGGACGTTTACTTTATAATGATAACTCAAATCAAATAAGAGGAGATTGGGTAACACCAAACCTACTAAATCAAAATCCTGCTTTTCAACCTAAGCTTGCTATTGGAAATAATTTGGTTAGCAATCAAAATGTTTACCCCCTAACCGCCACTGCTGTCAATAGAGGCTACCTGCCAAATATGCTACATGAAGATGGTAAATTAAAACGATTCACAAGTGCTTGTGGACCAGTGTATTTAGAAGGAACATCATTCCCCGACGACTATCAAAGTAACGTAATGGTCTGTGCACCAGAAGCAAATCTTATTAAACGTAATATTTTAGATTTCAACAAATTAAAGATTACTGGAAGACAAGCCTGGATGGGTAAAGAATTTATTAGTTCAAGTGATGAAGCATTCAGACCTGTAAATCTTTATAATGGGCCAGATGGGGCCATGTATATTGTTGATATGCACAAGGGCATTATTCAACATAAAACATATATGACCAGTTACCTTAGAGAAAACTACATCAAAAAAGGTCTTGATACCATTGTTGGCATGGGAAGAATATTAAAGGTTTCTAACAAAAAGCAGTTACATAAAAATATAGACCTTTCGGTTTTAAAACCCTTAAATCTGATAGATTCCCTTTCATCAAAAAATATTTGGATAAGAAATAGAGCACAACAGTTACTTATTTCAAGAAAAGATATTTCAATCGCCGATCAACTCTTTCAGGTTGTAGAAAATGGAGATAGTGAAGTTAGTAAATTACATGCTCTTTATGTCTTGGAGGGTCTTCAAAAATTATCGTTGTCTAATATCAACTTAACAAAGTTACTTCATCAACCAAAATTGGTTTCTCATATTATTAAGTTATGTGTTGAAATGGATACGGAACTAAAAGATGAACAAGTAAAAGCTTTAATGGCTGAGAAAAATGAAATGATAGATTATCACCTGGCATATTATCTTTCTGCAAGGTTAAATAAAAAAAATGAAGCACATCTAGGTCAACTTATAGGACGCTATAAAAATGAAGATTGGTTTAAAGAACCTATACTTTCAGGAATTGAATTAAGTGAAAATACATTCAGTATTTCTAGCGATAAAAACCTTACAAATATTGGAGCTGAAATTGAGCTATTGAAGCAATTAGCTAAAAATCAAAAACCTGCAACAAATGAAAGTGATGGGTTAACAAAAGGAAGAATTCTTTATATGAAGCAATGTGCCACTTGCCATGGTCCAGATGGAAAAGGAAATAAGGGCCTAGCCCCGCCTTTATTAAATTCTGAATATGTATCAGAAGAGCCTGGAAAATTAGCTTCCATTATACTTTATGGATTACAAGGACCGATTTCAGTAAACGGGGAAAAATTCAATATGTCAAATGCAATGCCAGGCATTGGTATTGATAAAAATATATCTGATGAAAATATTAAAGACATTGGAAATTACATTAGAAATGCTTTTACTACCTCACCACAATCTTTAACTAGTCAGGTTGTTGATAGTTTAAGAAATTTACCACGACCTTTAGATAAAATGTACACAGAAAATGAGCTTAAAGAAACTTATACAGAAAATTAATTTTATTGTTATTTCTTGCCTACTTCTATTGAGCTGTAATCAAAGACCTATTGAAGAATGGGTTCAGCTCATTCAGAACAATTCATTAGAAGGCTGGGAAGTTAAAAACGGGCTTGCTGCATATACTGTTGAAAACAACGAAATTACGGGAACAACAATACTAAATTCACCGAATACATTTCTTTGTTCTAAGACTATCTACGATAATTTTATTTTAGAGTTTGAAGTCATGGTTGACACTTCAATTAATTCGGGAGTGCAATTTAGAAGTAATAATTATCCTGAATTCAATAATAACCAAGTTCATGGCTACCAAGCCGAAATAGACCCTAGCACCAGAGCATGGAGCGGTGGAATCTACGAGGAAGGAAAAAGAGGGTGGTTATATGATTTAAAAAACAACGAGAAAGGTCAAAAAGCTTTTAAGAATAATGAATGGAACCACTATCGCATTGAGGCTGTTGAGGATAACCTTTCTATTTGGGTAAATGATATTAATACATCTAACCTAAAAGATAATGCAACCTCTACAGGTTTTATTGGTCTTCAAGTTCATAGTATTGGCATGGATTCTATTAATAATGGCAAAAAAATAAAGTGGAGAAATATTAGAATAATGACCTCAAACCTATCCACTTTTAAAAGGAATCCAACAGCTCGCCTTATCGATACCTCAGAAAAAAAATAATGGTTAAATCTTAAATTCCAGTAACGGTTGCGATGGTCATCCGAGTTTCAATTTTGTACTTTTGTAGTATAGCTTTATTATATGAATCAAAAGTTAATTGCTCCATCTTTATTAGCGGCAGATTTTGGTAATCTACAAAGAGATGTTGAAATGGTCAACAACAGTGAGGCCGACTGGCATCATATTGATGTTATGGATGGTGTTTTTGTACCGAATATTTCATATGGCATGCCTGTCATCAAGGCTATCGCAAAACATGCTACCAAACCATTAGATGTACATTTAATGATTGTAGAGCCTGATAGATATATTGATGCCTTTGCTGAACTAGGCGCCAATATTCTAACAGTACATTATGAGGCATGCACACATCTACATCGGACCTTACAAGCTATAAAAGCTGCTAAAATGAAAGCTGGTGTGGCCCTGAACCCACATACACCCATTCATTTATTAGAAGATATTATTCAAGATATTGATTTAGTATGCCTAATGAGTGTTAACCCTGGTTTTGGCGGACAATCTTTTATTAAGAATACATATCCAAAGGTTTCTGACTTAAAAGACCTTATCATAAAAAAGAATTCCAATGCACTTATTGAGATTGATGGCGGAGTCAATTCTGACAACGCAAAAAGTTTAGTTGATTCCGGAGCAGATGTGCTTGTTGCGGGGAGTTTTGTTTTTAAAAGTGAGCATCCTACCAGAACTATTCAAGGCCTAAAACAAATCATTGCCTAATGCAAGATTATGATGTGATTATAGTCGGTGGTGGACCAATTGGTATTGCCTGTGGTTTAGAAGCTAAGAAAAAAGGCCTTTCTTATCTTATTATTGAAAAGGGGCCAATTGTAAATTCATTATTCCACTATCCTATTAATATGCAATTTTTCTCTTCTTCAGAAAAGCTAGAGATTGATGATATACCCTTTATAAGCAATGAATCCAAGCCAAAACGTAATGAAGCCCTTGAGTACTATCGAAGAATAGTTGATTCAAATAAACTAAATATAAAGTTGTTTGAAAAAGTTCAAGATGTACATAAAAAAACAGATTTATTTTCGGTTACAACCTCAAAATCAACATACACCTCATCTAACTTAATTCTAGCAACAGGTTTTTATGATTTACCTAATAAGCTTGAAGTACCAGGTGAAGATTTGCCCAAAGTGTCTCATTATTACAAAGATCCTCATTTTTATGCTAGTCAAAAATTAACAGTAATTGGAGCAAGTAATTCTGCTATTGATGCAGCTTTAGAATGTTATCGTAAAGGAGCTGAAGTTACCCTAGTAATTCGCGGTTCTGAAGTTGGAAAACGAGTTAAATATTGGGTAAGACCTGATATCATTAATCGTATTGATGAGGGCAGTATTAAAGTTTATTACAACGCTACGGTCAATGAAATTCGAGAATCAGAAATTGATATTAAAACCAATAAAGGAATTATTACTTTAGAAAATGATTTTGTTTTAGCCTTAACGGGCTATAAGCCAAATTTTGAATTTCTTAAAAAATTAGGTGTCCAACTTTCTGATGACGAAAAGCTTTTACCGAATTATAACCCTGATTCGATGGAATCAAATATTAAGGGCCTCTATTTAGCTGGTGTCATTTGCGGTGGAATGGAGACGCATAAATGGTTCATTGAAAACTCAAGAATTCATGCTCCTTTAATTTTTGATTCAATTTTAGAAAACATAAGCAAATAATTTCCACCCATTTTTGCATTTTATTTATCTCGTCATTTAAATTACATAAATTAGTATATGAACGTGTTAGCAGAATTTCATTTGGCTTCGCAATATCTTGCCATGGCAGGCAAAAGTTTTTTAGAAGCAAAGGATGACGATAGTCATACAAATTTAGGCTTCTTTAAAGAGGACAATACCATAAGAACATGGTCGTTGGACAATTCGGGCACATATTTAGCATTTAGTTTTGACTCGTTCGCCTTGCAATGGGGCACTGATGAGGCTAAAGTTTCATTTGCACTTAAAGGAAAATCTCACGCAGATATTATAAGTTGGATTTCTAAAATGGCCGTTGCTTCAAAAATTGACAAGCCCTACAATTACGATTTACACTATGACCTGCCTTTTAATCAAAATGATAACTATGTTTTTGAATTATCAGATAAAGAGATTTTGAATAATTTATTACAGCTACGCATCTTAGCTCAAGATGTTTTAAAAATCTTTTTAAATAAGCAAAAATTAGAATCAGATATTCGAATTTGGCCACATCATTTAGATACAGGAGCTTTTTTTGTATTAAAGGACGACTCAGGAAAATCTATAGGAATGGGTATGGCCATTCCTGATTCTTTAATTGACGACCATTACTTTTACATAAGTGGATACAAAGGTCATAATAGCTTGAACCCCGATAATTTCTCAAAATTAACACACGGCGAGTGGAAAAATAATGGTTTTAAAGGTGCCATATTACCAAGCTCTAACACTACTCAAAAACAAGCATTACAATTTCTTGATGAAGCCTTCCATCAATATCTTGGAATCAACTAAGTCCAGCAAAAGGTATTCCCGCTAATTCATGCATTTCTTTTTTGAAAGTAGAAAGGTCATTATGATTAAACTTAGTAATATCATCATAACCACAAGCACGAGCAATAACCTTAATTAAGTCATTTGTTGCTCCAAAAAAGTTAGCCAACTGTTTAGCAGAAGAATCAATAATTAATCTAGACCTTAATGATTCCTTTTGTGTGGCAATGCCCACTGGGCAGTTATTAGATCCGCAAGCTCGCATACCTAAACAACCTATTGCCTGAATTGCTGAATTTGAAACCGCAATAGCATCCGCACCCATCATCATAGCTTTTGCAAAATCCTCAGCTATTCTAAGTCCGCCAGTAATGACCAAGGTAACATCGGTTGCCCCAACTTTATCTAAATATTTTCTTGCTCGGGCTAATGCAGGAATCGTCGGAACATTAATATTATCTCTTAAAATTGTTGGAGCAGAACCGGTACCTCCTCCTCTACCATCTAAAATGATATAATCCACTCCGACATCTAGGGCGAATTGAATATCTTTTTCTATATGACTTGCCGCAATTTTAAAGCCGATAGGTATCCCTCCAGTTCGTTCTCTGACTTTCGCCGCAAAATCTTTAAAATCATCAACCACATGAAAATCAGGAAAAGTAGCCGGACTAATAGCCGTTTCTCCTTCATTCAATTCACGTACCTCAGCTATTTCTTTACTAACCTTACTACCAGGTAGATGACCACCAGTGCCCGTTTTTGCTCCTTGTCCACCTTTAAAATGAAAGGCTTGTACATTATCTAATTTATCCCAACTAAACCCAAATTGGGCTGAGGCTAATTCATAAAAGTATTTTGAATTATTTTTTTGTTCTTCTGGTAGCATTCCTCCTTCACCAGAACAAATTCCTGTACCTGACATTTCTGCTCCCTTAGACAAAGCTATTTTGGCTTCTCTAGAAAGCGCCCCAAAGCTCATATCACTAACGAACAAAGGAATATCTAATACCAAAGGTTTCTTAGCCTTTGACCCAATGGTTACCTTGGTGGCGACGTCTTCATTGTCCAATAGGGGTCGTGAGGCTAACTGAGCAGGAAGAAATTGAATGTCTTTCCATTGTGGTAAAGTAGTTCTATCAACACCCATGGAAGCACTAAATCCATGATGTCCCAAGTTTTTCAATCCATTTACAGCTAGTTCTTTTATATACCCAGTATAAGGTTCTGTTTCTTCCGGATGTGTATCTTGATAAGAACCGAGATAAGCTTCTCTATCAAAAGGTTGTGGGTGTTGGGTTTCAAAATCAGCTATCTCATTCTCATCAATTTGAAGTGAATCGCCGATAATATGTTCTTTAAATTTATGAAGCTGTTCATCATTATTGTATTCACTAATACCAGTATCATAACGATAATCCCAGCCATGAACGCCACAAATAAGGTTATGACCATCAATGTGGCCATCTGCTAATAATGCTCCTCTATGATGGCATCTTCCATATAACACAGATATTCCAGACTCATGTTTTATAATTACTAAATCAGTATTCTTAACAAGTGCGTATGCTGGTTGTTTCTCTTGAAGTTCTGAAATCTTTGCAATTTCAACTAGTTTATTGCCCATCGTATTGGTCTTTTAGTCGTTTTACTTGTTTGTCGAAAATAAAGCAAGAGCTTTACTACCGTAATTTAAAGTAAAAAACTTCGACATTACGACGAAATACTAAATATTGAAAAATATATAAAAAGTTTGTTTTGGACAAACTATCTTGGAGGTGGAGGACCGCCTTGATTTGGTCCGTGACCAGCACCCAATCCAGGTCTTAGAGCACCTGAAACAATTTTTTGCAACTTGTTTTTTTGTTTGGCATTACAGATACTTTCTAGTTCTTTAAAATAGGAGAACACTTCCTTTTCCTTGTTATGGGCTAAATCACCTATTAAAATTGTAATAGAATCTAATTTTTTCTCTGTGAAAGCAGGATTATCAAGATTTGAAAAAAGTAAACCTTTTAATTCTCTGGAATCCATTTCCATTTCCCGCATTTTCTGATGATGTTCCTTATCAATCACTCTAAACTTTAGCAATTGGTTATCATCAAGATTAAGTTGTTCTGCAATAAACTTTCTAGGAGGTCTATTATTACCTTCTGGTTTCACAATAAACAAATACAATAAAACACCATTCATAACCATCAAAAAAACCAGAAATATTGTTAGAAGTAGATTTTTCTTCATTCTAGTTTAATTTAAAATTGAGTCTTGAATAGTATTTGAAAGACCATAAGCCTGGGCATAATTTTGAAGTTCAACTTCCTTGTTAGAGGCACTATAATTATAAAGCGCTATCAAATTAAGCATAACAAATAAAACCATTGCAGCAATTTGATATTTTGGCGTAAACCAAAACAACCAATCTGTTGCAGATTTCTCAGTTGAACTTTGAGATAGTTTATTCAATACCTTATCCTTAAAAAAAGCTGGAGTATTAACTTTATCTAGCACCAAAGGCGTATCGAGAAGTTCATCTATAAATTTCGAAGTATTTTTTTTATCATTCATGGTCTTTAATGATGGTCTTGTTTTAATTAGATGTCAAAATGTTCTAAAACTTGCTTACCATCCTTCTTTTTTATAAAAAACAGTTAAAATTTCTTTTAGTTTTCTTTTAGCCCTAAATAATAGTGATTCAATTGATGATACACTTTTCTTAGTAATCTCACTGATTTCTTTATAGCTAAGCCCGTCAATTTTATTTAATGTAAACACTATTCTTTGAGCCTCTGGAAGTTCGTTAATTGCTCTAAAAAGAATTTCCTTTTGCTCTTTATTTTCTAATTGAATTCCTGGGTGATTGAATTCCGTAAAATATAAAGTCCTATCGACAGGTATGGCATTACCAGAAATTGATTGCATAAAACCAAATCGTTTTTTGGTATTCTTTTTTCTAATAAACTCCAAGCATTTATTTACAGAAATACGATAAATCCAAGTTGATAACTTGGAATTACCTTTAAAATTTCCAACAGAATTATAGACTTCAACAAAAACTTCCTGAGCTATATCTTCTGCATCTTCTAAATTCGGCACAAAGGATAAGCATGTATTAAAAACTTTTTTTTGATAATCATCCAACAGTTTTCCATAAGCTGCTTGGCTTTGGTTTTTTAGTTCTAACAAGAATTGCCTTTCGTCCAAAAGCTTATTTAGTTTTTCAAATACAAAGTAACCTAATTATTTTTTGAAAAAGAGCGCAAGTTTTTTCTCGATACCTCATCTTAAGATATAGCTCACCAATCAAAAATGAAATATGAGCTTTGATTTTATCTAATTATTAATTCAATTTTAACTAAAAAAAGAAATATGAAAACTTTTCCATTTTTCGCTTTAATGGCAATATTCACTACTTTATTTATTGCTTGCAGCTCCGATGGTGACGATATTACCGACGATGAAAATGCCACCGATGATGAAGTAGCCGTAACCGAGTTACATGCAGCTTTTGAAGAATTCAATAGTGAGGCCACGGAAATTTACTTATCAAATAACGGAACAACAGTTACGATTGAGACCACTGGTTTACCCAATCACGAAACCGTATACTGGGGAGAAGGTAATGATTTGTATAGAGAAGAACCCGACGTAAGACTTACTCCTTCAATTATGAGCAGTAACAACAATGCGTCTACCATAATAGTTGACGCCGTTCCAAATTTGGTTGGCAGCACAAGTCAAACTCAGCTGGGAACAATCGGGATAGCAGTTAGTGGCTCTGCTATTTTTAATGACCAAGAAGGTGGTGGCACCCTAGATCAAGCTGCCGGAAGCTTAGATTGGACTGGAGCACATATTGGTCCGGGTGTATATCATTATCATCTGGAACCTGTGGCATTTACTAATGATGATGATAATTTGGTTGGAGTATTGTTAGATGGCGTTTTCCTTTATGGAAGACGAGATTATCCGTCAAATGAATACCCAGCAGACTTAGACGAATCTGGTGGTCATTTTGGACCCACACCTCACAATCCTGATGGAGAATATCACTATCATATCATCAATGAGATTTATTCAACAACCGGCTCCTATATTGCTTTTGCCGGTCCCTTTCAAGGTTATTAAATGAAAAAGAATATTCTAATTTTCATTCTTTCAGTTCTGCTTTTTAGCTCATGTGAAGAGACTAAGCAAACTTCAAATGATACTAATCATCTCATCGCTGTTATTCCAAATATTGAAGTTTTAAAAGATAGCATTCAACTTAACGGAAATGAAGGAAATTGGTATTATAAAAACGAACTGTTTAACGGTTATTCAGTAAGGTATTACCCAAATAGTACTTTACAACAAAAGGTTGGTTTCTTAAATGGTAAGAAAGTGGGTGTTGCTAAAATATGGCATCCGAATGGTGTACTAAAGGTTCAATCTCACTATAATAAGAATACTTTAGTTGGGCTTTATCAATCTTGGTGGGACAACGGTAATTTGGCTTCTAAGTCATTTTATAAAAATGGAAAAATAGATGGAGTATCAAAAGAATGGTATCCAAATGGAGTTTTGTCTAAATCACGAAACTTATCAGAAGGACAAGAAGTAGGAATGCAACAAGCATGGCTAAAAAATGGGACATTGTATGTAAATTACGAAGCCAAAAATGGAAGAATTTTTGGTATGAGGCGAGCGAATTCATGTTATAAACTAGAAAATGAAGTGGTTATATCATCTAAAAATTAAAGGCTTACAATTAGTATTTTTTGGATTCTTGATTTGCAATATATGCTGTAAATCAGAAACCAAAAAGGAAAAAAGAAAAGTAATTGAAACTGCACGTGTTGAGAGTCTACCCTATTTTGGAGATAAAACTTTTACACCAAAATGGCTTACCCCTGGTAGCGAACAAGAAAAGAATTTTCATAAAATTCCTCCATTTAATTTAACAAATCAGCTTGGAGAAGAAGTAACTCTGGATACCTTTAATGACAAACTAATGGTAGTTGATTTCTTTTTTACGAGTTGTCCAGGAATTTGTCTTAAAATGACGGCCAACATGACGTTGATACAAGATGAATTCAAAAATGACTCAGAAGTTTCCATTTTATCACATTCTGTTACACCAACAATAGATTCTGTTTCTGTATTACAAGACTACGCAAAGAAATATGATGTTATTAATAACAAATGGCACTTGGTTACCGGAAATAAACAAGAAATATATACGCTAGGTCGAGAACATTATTTTGTTGAAAATGATTTAGGTGAGCTAAAAAGTGTTGATGATTTTTTACATACCGAAAACTTTTTATTAATTGATAAAAACAAGCATATTCGGGGCATTTATAACGGTTTAAATAGGGCTTCAATTGCTCAACTTATTATAGATATTAAAGCTTTGAAAAAAGAAGTGATTTAGACTAATGTGATATCTCTTTTAAGAATTTTTGCAAAATTATAAGCCGCATATTCTAAGTTCACATAACTAGAAGCAAGGGCTTCATTAAAAGAACTAATATTTTTTAAGATTGAACATGCATAAGTAAGTCCCATATCTTCCTGCTCTTCATATGATAAGTCAATTGATCCGCATAATGCTGCTACAGGAACATTTTCTTTTTTAGCGGACCGTACCACACCAAAAATCGTTTTGCCGGAAAATGTTTGACTATCAAGTTTTCCTTCACCAGTTATTATCCAATTTGCTTGACTAATAGCCATATCAAAATCAGCAATTTCTTTAACCAATTCAATCCCAGATTTTAAAATAGCATTTAAAAAAACAACTGAGCCACCACCAATTCCCCCTGCGGCACCAGACCCTGAGAGTTTTTGTACATCAATTCCAAACTCTTTTTTTATAATGCTAGCAAAATGCTCCAGTCCATCATCTAAAAGAGTAATATCATTTTTTGATGCTCCCTTCTGTTGAGCATAAACAAAAGCCGCACCATTGGCACCATAAAATGGATTATCAACATCACAAGCCACTTTAAACTCTACATCAGACAATCTTTTATTAACCTTTTGAGCAGAAATATGTTGAACATGAATCAAATTTTCACCTGTAGGTTTAAGAACTTGACGATTTGAATCTAAGAATTCATAACCTAAGGCAGACGCCATTCCCATTCCTCCATCATTAGTAGCGCTGCCACCAATACCTAAAATGACCTGTTCGACACCCTTATCAAGCGCATCCAAAATTAATTCTCCCGTCCCTAATGTTGTTGCTCGCTTGCAGTCTAGTTCAGCATTAGTTAATAGTTTATAACCTGATGCTTCTGACATTTCGATAAACGCAGTTTTCTTTTTATAAGAATAAAGATACTTGGCATTAATTTCTTTGAACATGGGGTTCTTGACCAATACTTCAACCTCATCAGCTTTAAGATACTCCTTCACTACTTCCAAGGTACCATCTCCACCATCCGCTAGAGGCTTTTTAACAATTATCGAATTAGGGAAAACTTTTTTTATACCACTTTCTACCGCATCACAAAATTCAAATCCACTAAGTGAACCTTTATACTTATCAGGAGCTAGGACAAACTTCATATGCTATTGAATTAACTAAACATGGATGGCAGTGACAGACTTATTAGAATAATCGTAATAAAAAAGCTTACCAATATGACAACTTCTTTTTTTCCTGAATAAAAAACAACCTCGAGGCCCTCGTTAGCTTTTTTCTTAATTAAACTACTTACAACTAAAGCTACGGCTATTGTAAGTAAACAACCTATAGCGTTCCACCAAAACCAAAAAATTTCTGGAACATACAACCATAAATACATATTAAATAGCACACCCGCGACAATACCAATATTTGCTCCCAAGGCATGTGTTTTTTTGGTTAGAATAGCCAAAATAAAAGCAGCTAAAATAGGACCATAAAAAACAGAACTTACCTTATTTATGACTTCAATTACGGTGCCCTCTATATTACCTGCAAAAAACGCAAAAAACAAACAGACTAAACCCCAAAAAAGTGATAATAAACGTGAGTTCATAACATAACTCTTATCACTCATATTCGGTTTAAATCTCTTCACAAAGTCTTCCATTGAAACAGCAGAAAGAGAATTCACAGTTGAGCTTAAAGAAGACATTGCCGCCGACATAATAGCCACAATCAAAATTCCAATAACTCCATTAGGTAAATAGTTAATTATAAAAACCGGAACCATTAAATCCGCCTTTTTTCCTTCTAATGATCCAATGTTTGTCTGATATGTAGCATCCATCAAACTTTGAAAACTTGGGTCTTGTAGTAAAAGTGTTCCTAATACCAATCCCATAATACAATAAGTTAATGTTAACGGAAATCTAAACAAGCCATTTGCTAATAACAACTTTTTTATTGTTGGCATTCCTTTAGCCGACAACAATCTTTGAGACTGTGTTTGGTCTGTACCATAATAAGAAGCATAAAGAAAGAAACCTCCAATAACCATAGGCCAAAATCCAAACTCATCTTTACCATCAGCGTTATCAAAACCCCATTTACTAAAGTCTACAGCCGTCAATCTATCTTGGTCAACATTAGTAAGGAAATTTTCAAATCCACCCAATTCACTGATACCATAAAAGAGGCAAATCAGTATTCCAAAAAATAGAATTACCATTTGTATAACATCTCCCCAAATCACTGCCTTCATTCCACCTTGAAATGAATAGACTAAAGTAATTACCCCTATGATTAGGATTGATATCCAAAAATCTATCCCCACAGTTGCTTGTAAAATTAATGCCATAGTATAAACCATAACACCCGTAGCCACAGAACGGCTTATTTGAAAAACAAAACTTATCAATAAACGTGAAGAAGCATCAAAACGGTTTTCTAAATACTCATAGACACTTACTATCCCAGATTTATATAGTGTGGGTATGACCGCTATTAGTAAAAAAGCCATTGCTAAGGGTACTCCAAACTCATAGGTAAGCCATTGAAGTCCTCCGCCCTCTTTTAGACCAACAAATGCAGGAGCAGATATAAAACTAATTGCAGATAATTGAGTTGCCATTGTTGAAAGACTAAGTGGCAACCAGCCCATACTTCGGCCCCCTAAAAAATAGTCTCCTGAACTCTTATTTTCTTTAAAAAAGTAACCAATCCCTAAAAATCCTATTAGATAGGCTACGATGATTATATAATCTAAGTAGTTCATAATTTATTTTTTAAAATTTCTCGTTTAACAGTTAACCACTCCTCTTTTAGAATTCCGAATAAAATAGCGTCCGACCTACCTTTCTTGTGTATTGATGGAAATAAATTTCTTAATCTCCCCTCTTCAGAACAAGTAGCACTTTTCATAGCCATAAGGCTAACATCATTTTCTTCATGAGCGCCAAGGCCCAATCGTTCAAATTGTATTTGCTTAAAAGCAAAGTCAAAAAGTAAAAACTTACAATTTTTGTTTAGTCCAGTTCCTCTAAAATCTTTGCCATACCATGTATAACCTAAACGCGCAACATTAAATTCATTCGATATTTCAAATAAACGAGTACTTCCGGCGTACCTCTGAGTTATTTTATCATAAATAGCAAAAGGGTATTCCTTTTCTTTTTCTCGAAATTCAACAGCCTCATTGACATATCCTTTAAAATTCTTTTTACCATTTGAACGACCTAAAAAGTAAGTCCAGATATATTCTTCATGAGCAATGTCTTTTAATTTATAAAAATGATTCTTTTGTAGTGGTTCTAATCTAACCCTTTTGTTTTCCAGAATATAATTAGATTTAAAATCAAATGACATACTTTTTTATTTAAACTTCCTCTTTTAAAAAGTCAATAAGCAAGGCTGCAGTCCATGAAAAATTATTCCCACCATAACCATTACTATCTGCATCTGGATTTGATTGTCTAGAATCAAAATATTCAAAAAATCCATTTTTTTCTATTAACTCAAGTGAATCAGACTTTATTCTGCTTGCTAAATCGTAAAATCCATGTCTTTTCAATCCATGATATAAAATCCAATTCATATTAATCCAGACCGGCCCTCTCCAATATTTCTTAGGATTGAACTTTTCATGTGTAGGATCAAAAGACGCACAAAGGTATCTACCCGCATCACCAAATTTTTCTAACATAGTTTTAGCAAGAGATTCAGCTATTAATCTAGTCGGAGCACTGGAATATAATGGAGCAAATGATGAAGAACAGATATATGGTATTTGTCTGTTGTTTCTTAAATCAAAATGCACATAGGCACCTAAATCTTTATGAAATAATTTTGAGTTTAAACTTTGCACACTTTTAAGTTGATGTTGTTTTAAATAATCAACTTTTTCTTCATTATTTCCAATTGACTCGTATAACCTAATTAAAGATTCATTGGACCTTATAAGGACAGAATTAAATAACGGATCTAATACTAAAAAGGGCGAAAGCTCTGCTATTTTCGCATCATGATAATTATGCTCTTTAGCAATCTCTATAATATATAAATAATGATCATATTCTCTTTTTGAAGGTCTTTGAGATGCATCAACATGCGAAGTATCTCGGCGTTCAAAAGTATATTCGGGTGGATTCATTGTTTCCCAAATATCATCCCATAACGGAGAATTATCCGTACCAGACTCCCAATTATGGTAGATATATACCAACCCATCATTATTTAAATCTCTGTTTTCATAGAAATAAACATGATTTTCATAAACCTTATCAATTTGCTTTTTAATAAAGTTCATCATGTCTTCTTTATCCTTTGCTATTTCATAAAGACGCTCTAAGATAAATCCGAATACGGGTGGCTGGGTCATGCCTGTTGACCTGTACTTTTTTGATGCTAAAGGATGTAAATTGGACTCATGAAAATTGGGCCCAGGAAAATAGGTGTCACTATCGTTATGAAAAACAATATGTGGTATGAAACCATTTTCCCATTGAGCATCTAAAATTGTTTCGACCTCTTTTTTTGCTTTACTAATATCGTAATGAGCAAAACCTAGTGCGATGAAACCAGAATCCCATTTCCATTGAAAAGGATATAAACCTTTACTTGGAATTGTAAAACCTCCATCTTGAAAGTTGCTATCTAATACTTGGATAGCCTTATCTATCATTTGCTCTTTCATAGTAATAGTATAATTATAAATAGAATCATTGGCGGGTAAACCACCAATGATTCATTGAACTAAAAAACTAACTTAAACTATTTTTTGCGCTAATTAAAAATTAAATGTAGCTGTTAAGAAAAATCTTCTTGGCAGTATAGGTCGTCCAAAAAAGAACTCACCGTCTGCAGATTGACCGGCTATACCAGCTCTTGGATTACCTTCAGTAAGCCCAGCGCTGTCAAAAAGATTAAAAACAGAAAGACCCAATCTCAATGAATTCACATCTTGCGTTTTAAAAGTATAACCAGCTCCTAATCTAGCTATTGTAATAGCATCTAATTCTACGTTATTAGTGTCATCTGTAAACTTACTCCCTGTATGGTTAAGGGTAAAATTCGCATCAAAACTTTTATCATCATAGTTAAGACCTAGGCTACCTAAAAAATTAGGTTGTCTAGCAATCTCATTTCCCTCGTTTATAGTTGTAGTGGTATTTGCTATCAAATCTGTGGTTTGATTCTGCGTAATCTCATGACTTTGATAGGTAATTGTAGCATTGACATTAAATACATCAGAAATTAAATATTTACCTGTGGCTTCCAATCCAAAGGTTCTAGTGGTTTGCTCACTTCTTGCCTGATCCACTAATTGTCCGCCAGATATGGCTTGATCAATTCTTATACGATCACTTAGATTAACAAAATATCCGGCAACAGAACCTGAAAAGCTTGAAGTTCCAAATTTTGCTCCAAGTTCTCCTTGGATAATTGTTTCAGCTTCATAGTTAGTTTCTCTAATGCCAGGAGTCGGAGCAAAACCTCTTTGTTGAGGAAAGAAAAATCCTCTTGAAAAGTTGGCATACAAATTAGTAGATTCTGTTAGCTCATAAAGACCTGCAAGAGAAAGGGCCCAATCGGTATCCTTAATAGTTCCGGTAACAAAGCTACCGTTTGTAAACCTTACATTGGCTAACTCTGGTGTTAGTTCTGGGTTATCATAAACCTGAGTTTCTTCCAAGCCTGGGTTACCATCATTAAATGTTCCAGCTGTAGATTCAATTCTGACTCCAACATCAAACCTCCAACGGTCAAATACCATTTCATCAGTTAAATAAAAAGCTGTTCTACTTTGAGTTAGAAAACGATTAGTAGCCATACCAATTCTATTATATATACCACCATCAGAGTAAATCACGTTATTACCACCAGCTGCCGTATAACTTAAATTGACAAGTCTTGGGTTATTGTTAAACTCAGAAAGAACTCTATACTGATAATTGACATCTTCTGCCTCTGTTCTAGCCATATAAGTTCCTAAAGTATACGTGTGTGCATTATCGGCTGATTTAAAAATTAAACTAGCTTCACCAGAATAATCCATCATTGGTCTTAAACGATCTACGTGTAAATTCTCAACAACCAAATCATTACCATTTATTTGCTCACCACTGCCTCCTTGATATTGGGCATTAAAAGCTGTATTTCCTGGAGCTACTGCGGCAACATAATCATTGAGTGAAATAGGATTTCCAAAACTTCCATTACCACCAACATATAAGGCAAAACTATGCTGATAATCTGCATATTTCACTTTTGCTTTGAACCTTGTATTGTCTGATAAATTATAAATAAAATCACCCATTAAATAGCCACCTTTAGTATATACCCCATCTTCTATAGGACTTTTATACACACCACCTGGAGTCAAAAATGAAGTCTCTGCTAACTCACCACTTAATAATTGTTCAACATCTTCGCCATCATTACCAGCAATACGCTCTCTAGACCCCCCTTGTAGCGGTAAGGGTAAAAAGAATTGTGCTCGATCATTAATAAACTGACCGTGTAAAGTGAAAGAACCATTTTCAAAGCGTTTTTTGATGTTCCCTCTAAACTGAACACCCCTTGTCGCTAGACCGGTTTCAATTGGTCCATCATCTTTACGTACAAAGCCAGTAAATGAATAAAAGGTATTGGAATCTTCACCACCTAATTTACCTCCAGAATAAAAATCAGTTTTTAATCTTCCTCTCGACCCATATTCCATATTAATAATATTTCCAGGGTTTGTATCTCCGGTTTTACTGGTATAGTTAATAATACCTGCAACTGAACCAGCTCCGTAAAGTACGGCTGCCCCACCCCGAACAAATTCTACGCCTTTAAATCCAATATCAGGTCTGGCGTAAACATCATGTGCTGATGAATTCAAACCAAAAGTGCTCATTAATGGCATTCCATCATATTGTAATGGATTAAAAACATACTGTCCTCCAGATGGTAAACCTCTAACGAATAAGTTTGTAGCCGTTTCACCACCCCCACCTTCTGCTGTAATACCTGGAACATCTCTCAAGATATCTGCTTGACTATTTGCAGATAACTTTGTAATTGCAGCCATTTTTTTAGAACTAATAGATAATGGGGCTTGTTTTTGAGACCTAAAAGTACTGGAAGCTGTTATTACAACTTCATCTAGTTGTTGCCCGCTTTCAGTTAAAACAACACTCAATACAATAGGAGATCCGTTTAATTCAACAGTTTGTTCAGAAGGAGTGAATCCTATAAAAGAAATACGAACAGTTTGAGTACCTGTTAAACTTGTTGAAAGTAAAAAATTTCCATCAAAATCTGATGTAGTACCTTCAGTTGTGCCGTTAATTAAAACATTGGCTCCTAAAATAGGAATACCTGATGCATCTTTTACGTTTCCGCTAATTTCTGTTTGTGCTATAATAGAACTTAAGCCAAAAAGTACTATTACCGCAAAGAGTAAATTTTTCATAATGATTTAGTTATTTGTTAATTGAGCTTTACATTATAAATGTGATATCTATAATATTTTTCTAAATTTATTTGAATATCCTAATGAAAACTTTGTTTTTTTATCAATTATCTACGCAAACGTTTGCGAGAACGTTTGCGATTTTATTTACAGTATCGTTTGAATAATATTTTACATTTGAAAGAATGAGTAAAAAACAAAACACTACATTAAAAGATCTTGCGCTGGCACTTGAGTTATCAATTTCAACAGTATCAAGAGCCTTAAATGACCATCCTGATATAAGTATTAGTACCAGAGAAAGAGTAAAGCTACTAGCAACAAAACTGCATTATACTCCAAACCTTTTCGCTAAGGGTTTCAGAACTCATCGAACTCATATATTAGGGGTAATTGTGCCTAACATTTCACATTACTTCACAACAACTATTTTGAAGGGTGTTCTTTCAGAAAGTGAAAATTTAGGATATCGAGTGATTATTTCTGAATCAAAAAATGATGAAATCAAACAAACTGAAATGTTGGAAACTATGATTCAGTTCGGAGTCGATGGTATACTCATGGCATTGGCACGTAAGACAAAATCAATTGATAGTATTCTTCAAATTCAAAACCGTATTCCTTTAGTTCTTTTTGACAAAGTATCAGATAAAATACCGTGCACCCAGGTGGTAATCAATGATGAAGAAGCAGCATATAATGCGGTTGAACATTTAATAAATACAGGAAAAACAAGAATTGCCATAATTAAAGAAACAGAACAATCATTTAATTCTAGAAAAAGATTTGAAGGCTATCTAAGGGCACTAAAAGAGCATAATTTACCCATAGACGAAAAAATCATTTTAAGTACAGAAGACATTTCTCTTAATAAAGGAAAAATGCTTACTAATAATCTTTTGAGTCTTAAAAATCGTCCAGATGCAATTTTTGCAATTACTGATAGTGCTGCAATTGGTGCTATAAAAGCATTAAATAAATTTAACGTAGAAATACCAAATGAAATTGCAGTTGTAGGTTTTAGTAATAATATTAACTCAACTATAATAAATCCCTCGCTGTCAACGGTAGATCAGCCTGGCGAAAAAATTGGAAGAACTGCAATTAGCTATTTAATTGATGAGATTGAAAATCCTAAAGAAACCCTTCTTACAAAAACAGTTGAAATTAAAACAAACTTGATTGTTCGGGACTCATCTTTTGTTCCATAATAATGGATTTTAGATTAATGGAATTTGCGTTATTTAATCATTTATTGCGGCTCAAAAAAATTCAAAATTACTACGGAAATAATTTTTATTAACAAATAATTAATAAAGGTTGTAAACTTATTACCAAGGAAACATATTTTAATTACCTTACAATTAAATTTCAGAATAAAAATGACTCAAATTAGTTCCCCAAAGGATAAGGCACAGGAAAATGGTAAGCTCACCAATTCAAAAATCGAACAATTAAAGGATATTATTTTTGGCGAGAACATTCAAGAATATGATTCCGAATTTGAAAAAATAAAAAGCGAAATACAAAGCAAAAAAGTAGAACTTGAGAATCTAATTAACGAAATTAAAAATGATTTAGATGCTACTATCGATAATTTAAGTACAGACATCAATATAAGACTAACAGATATTGAAGATAGTTTTTCTGATAAACTCAAAGATTTAGACAACAACAAGATTGATAAGAACTCTCTAGGGCAGCTCTTAATATCATTAGGAGAGAAAATAGCCAAGGGCCAAAAATAAAAGCCCTTTTATATGAATGAGAAAGATAAGCTTACATTATTCAAAGAAATTCTTTTAACGGACGAACGAGAGTTTGCAGAAAAAATTTCAATTAGAATTGAACAAATTGAAAAGACTATAAACGAACAAAAGAAGCTTTCAAAAAAAGTCGACCCCATAATTACTGAGCGTTTGAACGAATACACTCGAAGTATTCCCGAAACATTAGGCAGTACAATCACAGAAACACTCAAAAAAGAAATTAAAAACTCACGTAATGAAGTAGTAGATGCCCTATACCCCATTTTAGGGAAAATGATCAAAAAGTATATCTCACAAGAAATAAAAGTTCTATCCGCCAAAATTAATGATCGACTTAACTGGAAAAAGAGATTTAAGAATAGCATTAGAACTAAAAATAATGCTTCACCAAAACATTTAATCCCCACTAAAATCGAACAGGTTTTACTTATTGAGCAAGAGTCCGGAATTTTGATTGGAAGTTATTCAAACAAACTAACCATTGATGAAGAAATGATTTCAGGAATGCTTACAGCAATAAAATCGTTTGTTGAAGACGCATACCTAAAAAAACAACAACACCTGGAGCTCATTGAATATGAGTTATTTAAAATACATATTCAAAGTTTTATGACTCATTATATTGCAGTTGTAATTTCAGGAAATTATCATCCTTCTTCGAAAGACAAATTACAAAACATGATTTTTGACTTTTATGAAGAGTTTACAAAAACTAGTATAATAGAAACAAAGAGCCTTAATAAAAAATTAGCAAGTTATTTCAGTAATGCAGAAATCTAAAAAGATTGTACTTCTGGGACATTTTGGAGTTGGTAAAACCTCTTTAATTAGGCAATTTGTAAATAGCTCTTTTTCAGAATCTTATAAAGTAACCATTGGTGTTCATATTTCAAAAAAAGAACTCATTATCGAAACACTAGGTCCACTTTCACTTATTATATGGGATATAGAAGGAACCAAAGATTTAACTTCTGTCAGAGATACTTATCTATTGGGTACTGATGGTGTGCTATATGTCTTTGATATAACCCGTCCTAAGAGTTATGAAAATATCCAAGACGATTTAAAAATAATTAAACAAAAATGCCCTAAAGCAAGCATACAAATCATTGGCAACAAATTAGATTTGATTGAAAAAGAAGTCTTAAACCAACTTGATAAAAAAAATCAGCTTACTTATGATTTTCTAACCAGCGCAAAAACAGGTGAACACGTTAATACTGCATTTTTAAATCTTGCAAAAAATTGTATTCTCCCAAAATCGTAAATAGAATGGGGCCGAGAATTCAACATATTATTACAGATTTAAATGGAAAAATCGTTAACAGCAATCAAGCTATCTATAATTTTCAAAAAAATAGCTTGATTAGTGAAAAACACCCTTTTTTTTACAACATAGAATTTTTACCAATAAGTGACAACGGACTAATATTTACTTGTGTCAATTTGTGTATTGAAGACCAAGAAATTGTTGCTGATATTGAAATTAATAAAAGCAGGAAAATTCTTTCTATTGTTATTCAAGATTTGACAAGTTATTATGAGAATTATCAATTAGTTGCCCAAGAAAAGAACGAATTAAATATCAGCTTAGAAAAAGTTAGCGAAAAAAATTTCATTCTTCAAGAAAGAGAGCAATTCAAAGAGAATTTTATTCAGAATTTTAGTCATGAATTACGAAATCCTTTAATGCATATTATCTCTTTTACTTCCCTTCTTTCTGATACGGGTTTAACTCAAGAACAAAGAGATTACGTCAATTTTATAAAAAGCTCAAGTAATAAATTGACTTCGATGGTAGAAGATATTTTAGAGGTTGGAAAAATTAATACAGGACAATTAATTATAAAAAAAGAAGCTTTTAGCATCGTTAATCTTCTTGAGAGTCTCCGCCTAGTATATGGTTTAAAAGCAAAGCAAAAAGGTCTTGTTTTAATAATGGAAATTAATGAAAATATACCTGAGGTATTAGTCTCTGACGAAAAATGCTTGTTCCAAATATTAACCAATCTTTTAGATAATGCCATTAAGTTTACAAATAGAGGGGAAATAGTCTTAAAGGTTATACTGAATCAACGCTGGGGTAAAAATATTAATTTGAGCTTTCATGTTTCCGATTCGGGTGGAGGCATTGAAAAGACTAGTATACCACATATTTTTGAATATTTTCATCGCCTAGATAATGCCAAAGAACATAGAGGTTTAGGCTTAGGTTTGCCATTAGTAAAAAAAATACTGAATGCTCTTAAAAGTGATATAAAAGTAACCTCAAACTCAAAAGGCGGTTCTGTATTTTACTTCGATTTGAGTCTAACATGTATTCGAAAATCCTACATTAATCTCCCGACTTATTTGAATAAAAGTGTTTCTAAAACAACAGGTACAGCATTAAATAAAGCAAAGAAGCGTGTCATGATAGTTGAAGATGACGAGCAAACTCAATTAATCTTATTCAAGTACTTATTAGAAGAAAAAAAATACTCAATTGAAGCGTTTTCGGGTAAAGAAGATTTAAATCCTATAATTACAAAAGAACCATTAGATTTTATAATTGTTGATATTCATCTACCGGAGACTAATGGCTATGAAATCGCCAGCCTAATTCGAAATCTTCCTGATAAAAAGACTAACAAAACCCCGATTATAGCCATAACAGCGGACGCTTATAAAAAAAATATCGAAAGATGTTATTCCTCAGGTATTAATACTGTCCTAACCAAACCATTTACAAAATTAGATTTAATTAATGCAATTAACACCTTTATTTAACCCACAAAAAGGTGTAGTTAGCAGACCTCGATAAGGAGTAATTCAATTTTAACATAATTTTTTAAGCTTTTTTCTTGTTAAAATACATTTCGTCGATAAAAATATACTTTTAATCGATGTTTTTCTCGCTAATTCACTCTACGAATCTTACAATTAACAAAAGCAGAGGTAGCTTTATAATTAAATGTAAAACTGGTTGTTTTCATTTTGGTGTTTTGTGGACGGGTAAATCTAAAAGTACTTATTAATTCCCCCGATTACTTTTATTATTTACCCGTTTTAAGTCCAAAAAAAATGGAAAAAGCAATTTCACCAAGTTTTAAAAATGACAATAAAGCATTGATTCACAACAAGTATTGCGCAAACTGCAACATAAAAGGCTTTTTACTTAACAATAACTATATGTTTGAATTTTCTTACAAATTTTTAAATATTTTCTTAATGTATCAACTAAAAAAGAGAAGCATACTAATAAGTATAACACTAATTACGCTGATCACTGGTTTCAATTCTATTCATGCACAAAACTGTTCAGTGAACGCTGGTATTAACGAAACCATTTGTGTTAATGATGGCGGTTTTACTTTATCTGGTTCCTCATCAGGTTTGATACAAAATGGCCCCATTTGGTCTCAAGTAGCAGGACCTTCAGTAATCATCGATGATCCAAATAATCCAAATTCATCAATTACTGGATTGATTGGAGGAAATATTTATACTTTTCGACTTTCTGCTGATTGTACTGATGGCACTACGCAATTTCAAGACGTTGACATTACAGTTGAACCAATTACAATTGCAGATGCTGGAAGTGACTTAGCTTCTTGCCCTGACAATACTGGTGCAATAAGCATTACAGGTAATAGTCCTATCAACGCGGGGGAAAATGGGGTTTGGAGTGTTGATGGGGCTAATAATGCTGGGGTTACAATCAATTCTCCAACTACTGCTACAACAACTTTAGATTTAGCGGATACCAGCGCCGGCACAACCACTTTAGTATGGACCATTACTGGTCCTGAATATTCCCCAGGACAATCTTGTGAATCTTCAGACACAATTACTATAACTAATTATGGTGGTGAGTTACCCGTAGACGCTGGAGGAGATCAAAGTCTTGATAATTGTTACACTGTAACGCAATCCACAAATTTGAACGCAAGTTTTGGTGGTAATAATATTAATGGGCAACAAGGAACGTGGTCATTTGTAAGTGGACCCAGCACTCCGAGTTTCTCTAATGCAAACAGCAATAATTCTAATGTTTCTAATTTAATAGAAGGAACATACGTATTACGATGGACAGTTACCGGTCCTTGTGCATCGGGTCAAGATACTATGACGATTACGGTCGACGAAGCGACACAAGATATTAGTACAGCCAATGTACAAGAAAATAATATTCGTTTTTGCGATTCTGGTATTACCACTACAACATTAATAGGTTCACAACCTCAGTTTTCTGGCGAAACTGTAGAATGGACACAAACTAGTGGCCCAGCAGCATCAATTTTAGATGATATCAACAGTACAACTCAAATTTCTGGTCTTAGTTCTCCGAACACCTATACATTTGTCTACACTATTACAAATGCTACAACAGGTTGTGATGATTCAGAAACAGTAACCATACAATACTCTGTAGACCCCATCACCATTTCGGCAAATGGTGGCGCAGATATCAATGCAACTTGCGGACAAACACAGGTTGATATTCCTTTTTCAACAAGTGGCGACGGTACCAATACCTATGCGATCATAAGCGGACCTTCATCCTCATCTCTAGTGGACCCAAATGATTTTAATAACACTGGTAGTTCTCCATTAACAATTGACTTTGATGTAGAGGGTTCTTATACTGTTTTATTAAGAAAAGCAGTTAGTGGATCAGTTCAAACAGGTTGTGATGTGGCTACTGATGCTATTAATGTTAATATTTCATTAACCCCGACAGGAGCAAATGCAGGAACAGGACAAACGCTAGCATGTAACGTAACATCCACATCAATTGCTGGTAATGGGGTATCTATAGGCAATTCTTTGTGGTCACAATTAAGCGGCCCTAATGCGGCAACCATAGGAAGTCCTTATGCTCAAACTACTGCAGTTACTGGACTAATCTCCGGTGAATATATTTTTCAATATGCCATTAATGGGGGTAATGCTTGTTCTCCATCAGCCGAATCTACGGTAAGTGTAGTAGTATCTTCAGATGCACCAATTACAACTGATGCTGGACCTGACCAACCTTTGTTGTGTTTTGGCGCACCAGTAGCATTGGCAGCACAAGACCCACCTGCTCCTAATCTAGTAGGTACATGGTCTGTAGATACGGCTCCGGGGGGGGCAACTATTGTTTTTGAAGATGAAAATGATCCAAATACCACGGTTTCCGGATTAGATGTGGCTAATGAAACTTATATTTTCCGATGGACTGTTGCCAACCCTAATGATAATACTTGTCCTCCTCCGGGTACTGATACAGTGACAATAACAACTGATTCGACCCAAGGCCCTTCAACAGCCGATGCTGGTTCGGACCAATGTCTTTCGGCTGGTACTGGCTCGGTAACGCTTGCTGGAAATGCTCCTGGAGTTGGAGAAACAGGAGAATGGACATCAATTCCAAACACAGGTATCAGTTTTGCTGACAATACACAATCTAACACAACAGCTAACATCACAATTGATCAAAGCTATATATTGACTTGGACTATTTCTAAAGTTGGATGTCAATCAACTTCTGATGATGCTGAAATAACAGTAGATGCTGCAGCAACTGCCGATGCCGGTATAGATCAAGCAGTCTGTTCTACAACAGTTAATATGGCTGCAACTAGTTCTACCGGAAATGGATTTTGGACACAGATTTCAGGACCTGGCGGCTTTACAATAGATGACGAAACAAGCCCTACCGCACAATTTACATTTACCTTTTCTGGACAATATATATTTGAATGGACTGTAGAAAGCGGAACTTGCTCAACAGATTCTGACCAAATTACTTTAAATGTGGGCATTCCTGCAACAGTAGCTACAGTAGGTGCAGATCAAACTATTTGTAATGCCACAAATGCGGTACTCTCAGGCAATGCTTTCGATAATAATACAGAAAATGGTTTTTGGACATTATTGTCAGGTGCTCCGAACACCCCTACAATTACAGATGTTAATGATCCAAATTCCACAGTGACGGACTTAGTATCGGGATCTTATACGTTCAGATGGACCATAGCAGGTGACGCCAATTGTCCAACTACCTTTGCTGATGTTACTTTTGATGTCTTTGTTCCAGCAAATGCTGGAAGTGATCTCCAACTTTGTGAAGTGAGCAACTTTTTATTAGAAGCCACATTTGGTTCGACAGGTACATGGTCTCAAATAAGTACAACTGGACCGAACGCAGTAATCACGCAAAACCCTATTAATGGCAGTGTTGCTGAAGTTAGTATAACACCAGGAAATACTTATGTTTTTGAATTTACAACGGATTATTCAACGTGTCCAATAACTTCAGACCAAATTACAGTAGTTTCGAGTGCTGCACCTTCAATTGACCCTTTAGCTGGACCTGATCAAATTCTGTGTACCGCCGATATCGGAGCACCATTTCAAACAACATTGGCAGGTAATAGCGCACCAGTGGATGTTTCTAATGCAGAATGGCGTTTTGCAAATGAACCCTCTGGCAGTGTGGCTACTATTGACTCACCAAATAGTCCTACCTCAACAGTCTCTAATCTTTCGGTGCCTGGTATATATATTTTAGAATGGAACTTTGAATCAGGAAATTGTTCAGATACCGCCGATGTTCTAAGAATTGAAGTGTTCGAGGCACCTTCCACGGCGGATGCAGGAACAGATCAGACCGATGCCTGTCAGTTAGACGTTCAGATGAATGCTGTACCACCAACAGCAGGTATTGGAACTTGGACATTCTCTAATGACCCATCAGCAGGTACAGCCATTATCGATAGCCCTAACTCACCTACAACCACTTTATCAAATATAACAACCTTAGGTACTTATGAACTTACTTGGACAGTTACGAACGGCACTACATTTACAAATCCTTCACTTTGTGCTCCATCAGTAGATACAGTAGAAATAACATTTACGGATGTTTCCCCTTCGGATGCAGATGCAGGACCAGATCAAGAATTTTGTAATGCGACGGAAACTAACTTAGATGCTATTGCGCTATCTGTTGGAACCGGAACTTGGAGTCAAACTGCAGGCCCAGGAATTACAGATTTTGGAGACTCCGCTACAATTGCTGACGATAATAATCCTAATACTTTAGTTTCAAATTTAGAGGCAGGGACTTATGAATTTACATGGACCGCTACTAATGGTGGATGCGATTTTACTGACACCATGGAAGTCCAAATTATTGAACAACCATTGGTTGCTGATGCCGGACCGGATCAAATTATACAGCAATTCTCGCCAATAACGCTGGCAGCAACACCATCTTCAATAGGAAGTGGAATATGGACCCAAATTTCAGGGCCAACAACGGCAAGTTTTGTTGATGAAAATGCATTTAATACGGGTGTTTTTGGAACAGACATTGGTGTTTATGAATTTGAATGGACAATCTCCAATGGAATATGTTCTGATGTTTCGGATACTATGACAATCACAATAATAGGTATGTCTGATCTTGAACTTACCAAAACGGTTAGTCCAACAGTTGTAAATGAAGGAGATACGGTAACTTTTACTATATCAATTTTTAATAATAACGTCTCTACTTTCGGAAACTCTGATGCTACTGGAGTTTCTGTGGAAGATATTATACCAGATGGTTATAGTTTAATACCTGGTACTGTAAGTAATAGTGGTGTTTATAATCCAGGTAATCTAACCATTATCTGGTCTGACCTAAGCATCACTTTTGGATCAACACTTGAACTTACTTTTGATGCCACTGTGACTGCGAGCGGTAACTATGATAATACTGCTGAAATAATCGCAAGTGATCAACCAGATCCTGATTCAACTGTAAACAATGCAATTGATTCCGAAGATGATCAAAGTACGACATCAGTCACTCTTCAATCCGCAGATTTAAGTCTTTTAAAATCAGTTAGTCCTATAACGGCTAGTGTTGGTGAAACAGTAACTTTTACCCTTGCAATTTCTAATGGAGGTACAGATAATGCCACGGGGGTTTCAATAGCTGACATCGTTCCAATAGGATATACAATCGGAACAATTAATGACGGTGGAGCTACAATTGGGAATGAAATTACATGGACTGGTCTTACTGTAACTAGTGGGGGTTCAACGTCCGTTTCTTTTGAGGCTACTGTAAATGCACCAACAGGATCGGTCGGAGAATATAATAATATTGCCGAAGTAACGGCAAGTGATCAAGCAGATTCTGATAGTTCTCCTGATAATGACGATGGAGATCAAAGTGAAGATGATGAAAGTAACGCCGGTATTACCATAGAGTCAGCGGATTTAGAATTGACTAAATCAGCATCTTCTTCTACTGGTAATTTAGGTGACACAGTTACTTTTACTATCGCCCTTTCAAACAATGGAACCGGAGATGCTACCGGTGTTTCAATTGTGGATGTACTGCCAAACGGGTTTGATATTGTTGGCGGCAGCATAAGCGATGGAGGATTCTACAATGCAGGGAGTTTGACCATCACATGGGATAATCTAGCGGTTACTAATGGAAATACACAGAATTTAACATATGACGTTACCGTAAATGGGAGCGGAAATTATACCAACATTGCAGAAATTACAGCTTCTGATACTCCAGATCCAGACAGTACACCAGATAATGATGATGGTGATCAAAGTGAAGATGATGAAGCAAATGCTACATTTACCATACAAACCGCGGATTTAAGTTTAGCTAAATCAGTGAGCCCTACAACGGCTAGCGTTGGTGAAACCGTAACATTTACCCTAATTGTTTCCAATGCAGGAACAGCGGATGCCACAGGAGTTGAAGTGACCGATTTAGTACCCGATGGTTACACCATCGGAACTATTAACAATGGTGGAACAGCTTCTGGCAACGAAATTGTTTGGACAGGTCTCAACGTAACCAACGCTGGATCTACCTCAGTTTCTTTTGAAGCCACTGTAAATACTCCTTCCGGAAATACAGGTGAGTATGACAATACCGCTGAAATTTCGGCAAGTGATGTGGCCGACCCAGATAGTACACCAAATAATGACGATGGAGACCAAAGTGAGGATGATGAAAGCGCTTCTGGCATTACTCTCGAACAAGTAGACCTTGAACTAGATATCTCAAGCGTACCTACCTCGGGCAATGCGGGCGATACCGTTACATACAACGTAGCATTGACCAATAACGACACCATTGAAACTGGTGATGCCACTGGAGTGGAAATTGTGGTTGTAGTTCCTTCCGGGTTTACAATTGTTCCAGGTAGCATTAGTGGTGGCGGTGTGTACAACCCCGGTAGCGGGACCATAACTTGGAGCGATATTGATGTGGCAAACGGAGATACTTCCAACTTCACATACGACGTAACCGTAAATGGGTCTGGAAATTATAATACAACCGGAGAAATTACGGCTTCCGATTTACCGGATGTCGACAGTACGCCAAACAATGACGATGGAGACCAAAGTGAAGATGATGAAGCAATTTCTCCTTTCTCTTTGCAATCCGCCGACCTTAGTTTAGTGAAAGATATTAGTGCTGGATCCAGTGCGACTCCTAACATAGGTGATACCGTGGTTTTTGAACTTACAATAACAAATGCAGGTCCAAACACTGCAACTAATTTAGTTATTGAAGATGAGGTGCCAAGAGGCTACACTTTAGGAACCGTCAACGATGGTGGTACTTCCATTGCAGGTACTTTCTTAAGTTGGGATATTGCCTCACTGCCAATTGGCAACATTACCTTATCGTATGAAGTTACTGTAAATCAACCTTCTGGTGATATTGATGAATATTTAAATATTGCGGAGGTTGCGGCAAGCGACCAATTAGACCCAGATAGTGAGCCCTTCAATGATGATGGTGATCAAGACGAGGATGATGAAGACTTTTTTGAAATCACACCACAACTTATAGATTTAAGCCTTGAAAAAACAGTTAGTACAAGCAATCCAAATGTTGGTGACGTTGTTACCTTCACAATAGCAGTCAGCAACTTAGGTAATGTACCTGCAACAGGGGTTACTGTTGAAGATATTCTTCCTTCTGGTTATAGCAATGTAACCAGTATTAGTAATGGTGGTTCGTTTGGAGCTGGAGTTGTTTCTTGGTCTGGGTTAAACATTCCATTAGGTTCTAATAGCATATCCTTGACATTTAATGCGCAAGTTTTAGCGCCAACCGGTGCAGTTGATGAGTATAAAAACCGAGTTGAGGTTACCACTGCTGACCAATTTGATACAGATAGCACTCCAAACAACGATGATGGTGATCAAAGTGAAGACGATGAAGATACCATTTCAATTACACCACAGGTCGCAGATTTAAGCCTCACTAAAACCGCAAATACCTCAAGTCCAAACGTTGGAGAGACTGTAATATTTACATTGACGATTAACAACCTAGGGCCTAATATTGCAACAAATGTTGCTTTAGAAGATATTTTACCTTCAGGCTTTACTTTAACTACAGTAAATAATGGTGGTTCATCAGCAGGTAATACTGCAAGCTGGACGGGTCTAACGGTACTCGCTAATGGCGGTTCAACCTCAGTAACCTATGAAGCAACTGTAAATGCACCTACAGGAGCAGTCGATGAATACCTAAATGTAGCCAGTATTACCGCATCTGACCAATTTGACCCAGATAGTGATCCTACTACTGGCAACACGGTCGATGAAGATGGTAATGGTCAAGGTGACGATGATGATGAAGATGCCTTAAATATTACCCCTAACGTCGCTGATTTATCATTAACCAAAATAGTTGTTGATGGAGATACTAGTCCCCAAGTAGGAACAGAAATCAGTTTTGAAATTACCGTTTTCAATGACGGTCCTCAAGATGCTAATGATGTCGTAGTACGAGATTTACTTCCTTCAGGTTTCGATTTTATACTTTATAGTTCCACTGCTGGGGTATATACCGAAAGCACCGGTATTTGGTTAGTAGGTGATATTTCAGCCGGAGGCTCTGAAACACTAGTTATTGATGTATTAGTAAATCCTACAGGAAGTTATACTAATGTAGCAGAAGTTATTGCTTCAGACGTCTTTGATATTGATTCTACACCTGATAATGATATTTTGGTGGAAGATGATCAAGATGAGGTAACAGTAACACCAATAAACACCATAGATGTTTCTTTAGACAAAGCGGTGAGTAATGATACACCTGATGTAAATACAGACGTTACTTTTACAATAACTATTACCAATGAAGGGCCCAGTGAGGCTACTAATCTTCAAGTATTAGATCAGTTACCTTCTGGCTATACTTATGTATCAGATGACTCAGCAGGGGCTTATGATGATACCACAGGAAATTGGAATATTGGAAATCTTGGTATAGGAAGTACAGTTATATTAAATATTATTGCCAACGTCAATACCACGGGGGTCTTTACCAATGTAGCCGAGATTATCTCACATACAGAATTGGATATTGATTCAACACCAAATAATGATATTCTGAGTGAAGACGACCAAGATGATGTTGTAGTTTCTCCAAGACAATTGGTCGATATTTCAGTAACAAAAATTGCAGATAATATGACCCCAAACATTGGTGGTCAAATTGAATTTACTATTACTGTAACCAATGATGGGCCAAGTGATGCCACTAATATCGTTGTGACAGATTTATTAGAATCTGGCTATGAATTTGTAAATGCTACGCCTTCAAATGGGATTTACGAAGAGTTGAATGGTTCATGGACTATTGGAGATTTGGATAACGGAATTACCGAAACTATTACAATTACTGCAAATGTTTTAGCCAATGGCACATATACCAATACTGCCGAGCTAACCGATTTGAACGAGTTTGATATTGATTCAGAACCATCTAATAATGATGATACTGAAGACGATCAAGAAACTATAGAGCCATCACCCGTTTTGGTTTCTGATTTGGAATTAACCAAGGAAGTAAATGTGGCAACACCATTTGTTGGTGATGAAGTCATATTTACCTTGAGTTTAATCAATAACGGTCCAAGTGACGCTAGTGGCGTTGAAGTGGTTGATTTACTTCCTGATGGTTATACTTATGTTTCTAACAATAGTACAGCTGGGGTCTATAATGAAGCTTCAGGCTTATGGTCTTTGAATGGTGTAATTCCAAATGGAACAACTGAAACCTTGAACATTGTAGTTCTGGTTAATCCTACTGGTAATTATAGTAATAGTGCTGAAATTACAAATTCTGATAACAATGATATTGATTCTACACCTGCAAATAATATTGCCTCGGAGGATGATCAAGATAATGCCGGCACCACACCTATACCATTAGCTAATCTCTCGTTGGTTAAAACCGTGGATAACGAATTTCCGGATGTTTCAGACAATGTAACCTTTACATTGACCTTGAATAATGCAGGCCCAAGCGCAGCAACAGGGGTTCAAATCAATGAAACATTACCTTCAGGTTATACTTATATTTCTGATGACAGCGGGGGTCTGTATGATCCAGGTACGGGAATTTGGAATGTTACGAGCCTTGCTGCCGATGCCGTAATAGAACTAAATATTATAGTTAGTATAAATACTACTGGAAGTTATGCAAATATTGCAGAAGTTATTGCAGTTAACGAATTAGATCCAAATTCAACCCCTAACAACAACGACATCAATGAGGATGATCAAGATGAACAAGTAACTATTCCAAGAGTAATTACTGATATATCGGTATTAAAAACCGTTGATAATCTAAATCCATCAGTTGGTTCTCAAATAACATTTACAATTACTGTAACCAATGATGGGCCAAGTGATGCCACTGGTCTTGTTGTTGAAGATATTCTAGCTTCTGGCTATGATTTTGTCAATGCATTTCCGTCAGCAGGCACTTACGATGAAGTAATCGGTTCTTGGGATATTGCAAGCTTATTAAATGGGGATTCTGAAACCTTAGAAATTGTTGCCACGGTGCTAACAAATGGTGATTATTCCAATACTGCGGAATTAATAGCACTTGATACTTTTGACCCAGATTCATCACCAGATAACAATTTAAACTCTGAAGATGATCAAGATACTGTAATCCCTGTACCTACAGGCCTAGCTGATTTGAGCCTAACAAAAGAGGTAGATGAATTAAACCCTAATGTTGGTGATATTGTTGAATTCACTATTAACCTTACCAACAGTGGTGATAGTGATGCAACCGGAGTCGTTGTTACAGATATTGTACCAATTGGCTATACCTATCAATCACACCTAAGTACAGCGGGGGTATATAACTCCGACACCGGTGTATGGAATACCAATGGAGTTATACCAAATGGTACTACTGAAACCCTTATTGTGTTGTTACAAGTCAATGCACCGACAGGAGTAATTGATGAGTATACTAATATCGCTGAAATAACTGCTAGCGACCAAGCTGACCCTGATAGTAATGTCAATGAAGATGCTACTATTGATGATTTGGCCGATGGGATTACTGATGATGATGAGGCTAGTGTTACTGTGGTACCGCAATCAGTTGATATTGCTGTAAACAAAATGGTAAGTAATGAACGTCCTAAAATTGGAGATGAAATTCAATTTACAATTACCGTAAGTAATTCAGGTATGTCAGATGCCACTAATATAGGTATTGAAGAAGTTCTGCCCAACGGATATGCTTATCAAAGTTCAGAGGCCTCTATCGGAACATATGATGAAGTTGATGGATTCTGGGAAATTGCAATCTTAGCAAATTCTGAAACAGCCACTTTAGTCATTACCGTGGAAGTTTTAGAAGAGGATGACTATATCAACATCGCAAGTCTCGCATTTGTGGACCAAATTGATTTAAATGAAAGCAATGATTCAAGCCAAGCCTCTATTGACCCAACTTGTTTGACCATTTACAATGAGTTTTCACCAAATGATGATGGCGTGAATGATTTTTTTCAAATAGATTGTATTTCTCGCTATCCAAATAATATACTTCGAGTCTATAATAGATGGGGAAACATTGTTTTTGAGCAACAGAACTATGATAATACTTGGGATGGGCTCTCTAACGGACGAGCTACAATAAGTGATCAAGAACTTCTACCAGTCGGCACTTATTATTACATACTTGATTTAGGAGACGGCTCAGAACCAGTTTCAGACTGGCTATATATTAACAGATAAACCGATAACATAATTTTAATAAAAGCTTCAATAATGAAAAGTTATTTAAAATATATTTTACTAATGATATGTACCGGTTTTGGTTCTTCCATGTTTGGACAACAAGACCCTCAGTTTACACAATACATGTATAATACCCTAAGTGTTAATCCGGCTTATGCAGGATCAAGAGGTCATTTATCCATATTAGGAATGTATAGAACGCAATGGGTTGGATTAAATGGTGCACCAACAAGTCAAGTTTTAGCAATTGACGGACCGGTAGGTAACAACGTTGGGCTTGGCGTAATTCTAACTAATGATGAATTAGGCCCTGCTAACGAAACATTTTTTGACGCCAATTTTGCCTATACTATTAGGTTAAATGGTGATGACAAGAGACTATCTTTTGGTTTAAAAGGTGGCGGCCGATTATTTAACGTAGACTTTTCAAAAGGGTTGTTTGAAGACCAAACCGATGTCGCCTTTCAAAATAATATTGAAAATAAATTCTTCCCAACCATTGGAGCAGGAATTTACTATCATACTGATAAAGGATATTTTGGAATAGCTATACCAAACTTTTTTTCAGAGGAACATTATGATGGCTCTGTTCAAAAAATAGCAACAGAGAGACTACATTATTTTATTACCGGAGGGCGTGTTTTTGAGCTTAATCAAGATGTTTTATTTAAACCAGCTGTCTTTGTAAAATGGGTGCCTGGTGCACCAATAATTGCTGATTTGTCTGCTAATTTTTTAATAAAAGAAACCTTAACTCTTGGGGCAGCCTACAGATGGGACGATTCGTTTTCAGGATTATTAGGTATTGATATTTCTCCAAAATTTCATGTAGGCTATGCTTATGACTTTACGACGACTGAATTACAAAATTACAATAACGGTACCCACGAAATCTTTGTAAGATTTGAACTTAAATCACTAGATAAAAGATTAAAATCTCCAAGATTCTATTAAAATATTAGCATGAAAAAAATATTCTTTTACAGTATTGTTCTTATAGCAAACTTGTTGTTCGCTCAAAACACCAATACCTCAGCCGAAAAAAGCTTTAATTCTCTTTGGTATGTTAAAGCAGCCAAGCAGTTTCAAGCTCAGGTGGAAAGAGGCGATGATTCTAAAGAGGCACTTCAAAAAGTTGGAGATGCCTACTACTTTAATACCGATATGAAAAATGCGGTTAAATGGTACGGGCAACTATTCAGCAACTATGAGCAAGTTTTAGCACCTGCCTATATTTTCAGATATATACATGCTTTAAAAGGGGTTGGCAATTATGGCATGGCAAAATTATTAACGAAAAGATATGAAGAGGTTTTAAAAGAAGCCGAATACGATATTAGTACTTTAGAAAGTAATAAAGACCAATTAGAAAAGCTATTAAAAATGCAACCACAGTTTTATGTATCTAACTTATCTATAAATACGAAACTGGCAGACTTTGGTGCAGCCTATTACCAGAATCAAATTGTTTTTGCGTCCAGTCGAGATACGATGAACCTTCATACTCGAATTTATAAATGGAACGAACAACCCTATTTAAATTTATTTACTGCGGATACCATAAGTAGTGGATTAGATTTAAAAAATGTAACAGCATTCTCAAAAACCATAAATAGCAAATATCATGAGGCGATTGTCGCTTTTAGTCCGGACGGTAAAACCATGTATTTTACACGTAACAATTACACAAACAAAGACCTTAAAAGAGATGATGACGGTACCAATCATTTAAAATTATATAAATCAAAATTGGTTGATAACGCATGGAGCACTCCAATAGAGTTGCCATTTAATGATTTGAATTACTCTGTGGGTCAACCCGCCTTGAGCCCAGATGGAAAGAAACTATATTTCGTATCTGATATGCCAGGTTCAATCGGTTCAACAGATATTTTTGTAGTAGACATATTGGCTGACGACACCTATGGCAATCCAAAAAATTTGGGTCCTACAATAAATACTAGTGGAAGAGAAATGTTTCCATATGTAACAGAAGGGAAATTCTACTTTTCTTCAGATGGACATCTCGGCTTGGGAGGTTTGGACGTTTTTGAAAGCTTGCAAAATGAATCGTTCTCTAAACCAATTAACTTAGGTAAGCCTCTAAATAGCAATCTTGACGATTTTGCCTATGTGGTGAATGAGCAAACACAACAGGGATACTTTTCCTCAAATCGAAAAGGTGGAAAAGGAGATGATGATATTTATTCATTTCAAAGAATAGAAGTACCGTGCACTCAATCAGTCTTTGGTCAAGTAACAAGTCAAGAAAACAATCGTCCTCTCTCGTATTCCATGGTTACTATAGAGGATAAGTCAGGTAAAGTTTTGGCTGAGACTACCAGTGATAATTTAGGTGAATATTATTTTGAATTAAACCTGCCTTGTGAGCAAATATTTTTAATTAAGGCAAGTAAAGAAGGTTTTGAGAACTCAGAAAGTCAATTTAAAACTTCTATAGAACCAAATTTCATAAATGAGGTTCCTGTAGGGCTTAAAAAGTTAAATCCACTTATTGTCCGAGAAGGCGGCCTATTAAAAATTAAAATCGGAATGATTTATTTTGATTTTGATAAACACAACATAAGATACGACGCATCAATTGAATTAAACAAAATTGTTTTCTTAATGAAAGAATATCCAAATATGATTATAAAAATTGAATCACATACAGATTCGAGAGGTAATGATGCATATAACGAGAGACTATCAGATAGAAGAGCAAAGGCTACAAGAGACTACATTATTTCAAATGGCATAGCAGCTAACCGAATAGAAAGCGCTATTGGTTATGGCGAAAAACAACTGGTCAATGAGTGTAATAATTCTTCAGAATGTAGTAACGAAAAACATAATGTAAACAGAAGATCGGAATTTATAATCTTACGATTAGAATAAACTCTGAATTTAATATAGAAAACCAGGAGGCTTGCGATTGCAAGCCTCTTGTGTTTTTTTAAATATTATTCGTCTTGATATTCTAAATCAAATACTATAAATTGAGTATCAGAAATCAAAAACATTCCTGAATCAGAAATACATATTACTCCAGTAATTTCGAATCCTATACGTTTACAAGAATATGGGGTAGGAATCTTCAATGCTATTCAAACTAAATCCGCCTTAAAGAAAGTATTAAAAAAACAACTAATTACTGTTAATGGATTCGTTGCCACTACGGCAACAATGATTAAGGGAGGAGAAACTATTGAGTTATTCATTCCTAAAAAAATTAGTTCTTCTCGAAGACTGATATTACCTCTTAACATTTTATTTGAAGATGATTTCTTCGCAGTTATCTATAAACCAGCAGGTATTCTGGTTAGTGGTAATGGTTTTAAAACTATCGCTAACGCCTTAGAACAGAATTTAAAACCAAGTAATGCTGTTGATACTACTAAACCACAACCAATACATCGTTTAGATTATGCTACATCCGGTGTTTTATTAATTGGTAAAACAAGTAGTAGCATTCGTTTATTAAATGAGCAGTTTGAAAACAAAAAAGTAATGAAAACATATTACGCGGTCACTATTGGTGAAATGAGCATGAATGGCTTAATTTCACATGATATTGATGGTAAGAAATCAGAGACCACTTTTAAAGTGTGTCACTCGGTTTTGTCAAAAAGATTTGGTAAGCTCAATCTAGTTAAACTAAAGCCTAAATCGGGTAGAAAACATCAAATACGTAAACATTTATCAGGTATTGGTAATCCTATTTTAGGAGACGCAACTTATGGGGATGAAGGTAAAATATTAAAGGGTAAAGGAATGTATTTATTTGCCTACTCTTTGGAATTTCTCCATCCAATGACCAAAGAAAAGCTAAGATTCACCGCTGAGCTGCCTAAAAAATTTGAAAAAATATTCAATATCAACACTTTATGAAATATTTTCAAAGAATTTAAAATCCCTTTCTAATTATCTACTATTTGAAAGTATTAGTAACAAAAAAACGCTCAAGTAAACTTGGCGTTTTTATGAAAATATTTATTCTGTGACCACGGAGGGATTCAAACCCCCGACCGCTGGAGCCGAAATCCAGTGCTCTATTCAGCTGAGCTACGTGGCCTTATTTTTATGAACTAAGTTTAGCCTTTACTATTGAAGAAATGGTTTTACCGTCAGCTTGACCTGCTAATTCTTTAGATACCATACCCATAACCTTTCCCATATCTTTCATGCCGGTTGCACCTGTAGTATCAATAGTTTGTAAAACTACTTTTTCTATTTCTTCTGCTGTTAACTGCTCAGGTAAAAATTGCTCTATCACCGCAACCTGCGCTAACTCAGGTTCTGCCAAATCAACTCTACCTTGTTCTGTAAATATGGTGGCACTATCCTTTCTTTGTTTTACCAATTTTTGGACTAATTTCACTTCATCTTCTTCTGAAAGTTGTCCTCCAGCACCTTTATCAGTCTGCGCTAATAAAATTGCTGATTTAATTGCTCGCAATGATTCTAAAGCTACAGTATTCTTAGCTTTCATAGCAGCCTTCATTTCAGTCATAACTTTTTCTTGCAAACTCATTTTCTCTTGTTTTAGGGCTGCGAAGATAAAAAATAAACCCGAAAGTTGATATCACTTTCGGGTTTAGCAATTCCATTAAAATGGAAACAATTTAAACACTACTAATCAACATTATCATGCAAAAAAGAGTTGTTTGATCGTAATTGAATTTCATCATTACTATCTTCACCTAAACTCATTCTTGATACTTTTTGCTCGGTAGGATTCTCATCTAAATCAATACCCTGTCTTTTGTAAGCTGGTTGCTTCTCTATCTCATCAATACTGTTTCTACTATTCTGAAATTTGTAATTGAAGTTTTTTAATTTTTTGCGCCTTTCGTCAGCTCTATCTTTTAGCATATCATCTATAGAACTATTCATCGGGTCAGCGCTGCCTGTAGAGTTTTCTCCACCAGTTGCTGCTTCTACTTTAATTGTCTTTTTCTCAAAAACCAACTCATCTTCTACTAGTTTAGGTTCATGAGTCTCGGCTACTGACCTAGCTCCTGTCAATTGAGATTCTAGCTCCATATACTCTTCAAGGTTATAGCGCGTCTCACCTTCCTTATTGAAGTCTAATACAGGGCTTACCTCAACATACTCATTAACATCAACTTCTCGAGCTTCATCTGTTAAATCAAATACAATAGTATTTTCTTTTACTTTATCATCAGTTTTATCTTTATTTAAAGGCATATCAAAAGAAAACGCAATTTGGTCTTCTTCTTGAGAAGCAGCAGAAACTTCTTCTGGTTCAACAACTTCAATATCGTTAAGAATATTCTTTGCTTCAATAATAATAAATTCATCTTCAACATTTGTAGCAATAACCTCTTCAACTGTTTCAGGAATTACCTCCTCATAAAAAACATTGAAATTTTTGATATAATTTGTAGTCGGTATTAAATCAGATTCTGGTAACTGTACTTCTTGTTCATCAAGTTCTTCTTCTAATTGATGCTTGATGACTGGTTCTTCAAATATTGGCTGTGTGATAGAAGAATCTACAGTTTCTTCTCCTCCAAGGTTTTGAACTGCTTTTTGCTCATCTTCCAAAGTATGAATTATCTTCTTTGTTTCTGTATTGACTATTTCATCTTGTTGATCACTATTAAAACCTGTTGCAATAACTGTCACTGCAATAGCGTCACCCAATTCATCATCCTCACCAATACCCATTATAATATTAGCTGAATGACCTGCTTCCATTTGAATGAAATCATTGATTTCACCTATTTCATCAATTGTAATTTCTTGACCTCCAGAAACTATAAGTAGTAGTACATTTTTAGCTCCAGTAATCTTATTATCGTTAAGTAATGGAGAATCTAGGGCTTTTGTAATAGCTTCGTTCGCTCTTGCAGAACCAGAAGCGGTAGATGAGCCCATTATCGCAGTACCACTATCAGAGAGTACTGTTTTTGCATCTCTAAGGTCAATATTTTGAGTATAATGATGAGTTATTACTTCAGCTATGCCTTTTGCAGCTGTAGATAACACTTCATCTGCTTTGGAAAAACCTGCCTTATAGCCTAGGTTTCCGTAAATATCTCTTAATTTATTATTGTTGATTATGATTAGAGAATCAACATTATCACGAAGTTTAGCAATACCTTGTTGCGCTTGACCACATCGATGTGCACCTTCAAATTGGAATGGAGTTGTAACGATACCAACAGTAAGAACACCCAATTCTTTTGCTGTTTTTGCTATAATTGGAGCAGCTCCTGTACCAGTACCACCTCCCATACCAGCCGTGATAAAGACCATTTTTGTGTTTTGCTCCAACAGGGTCTTAATATCCTCCATACTTTCCATTGCAGCTTGCTCACCAACCGATGGGTCGGCACCAGCACCTAAACCTTCAGTTAACGAAACCCCTAGTTGAATTTTATTTGGAATTGAACTGTTTTCTAAGGCTTGAGAATCAGTATTACAAATTACAAAGTCTACACCATTAATACCTGCTCGAAACATGTGGTTGATAGCATTGCTACCACCACCACCGACTCCAATTACTTTAATGACGTTACTTTTATTCTTTGGTAAATCAAAGGATATATTTTCAAATTCGTTGTTCTTACTCATGGTGCTCTTATTTATTGTGGGTGTTTTTATTCTGCGTTATCTAAAAAATCTTTTAATTTTTCAGACCATTTGTCAAATATGGATTTACGTTCTTTCTGGGTAACGCTTGAAACCGAATTAGCCTGCATTCCTTCATGACCTGCCAAAACTTCTTCATGTTCAAGTGTCTTTTCTTCAGAAGATTCTTCAAGTTCAAAATTCTTTGAATTTGTTTCTAAAGCATTCATTAATAGCCCAACAGCAGTAGCGTATAACGGACTTGCAATTTCTTCATCTGAATCACCAGCTAAATGCTCATTTGGGTATCCAATTCTGGTATCCATACCAGTAATATATTCAACCAATTGTTTTAAATGCTTTAATTGACTACCGCCACCAGTCAAAACAATACCTGCAATTAGTTTCTTTTTTTGTTCTTCATGTCCATAGTTCTTTATTTCTACATAGACTTGTTCAATAATTTCAACTACACGGGCATGAATTATTTTCGAAAGGTTTTTTAGTGTTATCTCTTTAGGCTCACGACCTCTTAAACCAGGGATAGAAACAATTTCATTATCCTTATTCTCACCTGGCCAAGCGGAACCAAATTTCATCTTCAATAATTCAGCTTGTTTTTCTATTATAGAACATCCCTCTTTAATATCTTCCGTAATTACATTACCACCGAAAGGAATCACAGAAGTATGACGTATGATACCATCTTTAAAAATGGCTAAATCTGTAGTACCACCTCCTATATCAATCAATGCCACACCAGCTTCTTTTTCTTCTTGACTTAAAACAGCCTCTGCAGATGCCAAAGGCTCAAGGGTTATATTGGCTAAATCTAGCCCCGCGCTTTTGATACAACGCCCAATATTCTTAATAGAAGTTACCTGGCCCACGACAACATGAAAATTTGCCTCTAAACGTCCACCGTACATGCCAATAGGTTGCTTAATTTCCGATTGACCATCAACTTTATATTCTTGAGGTAATACATGTATAATTTCTTCACCTGGCAGCATAACCAACTTATAAACTTGGTTGCATAGTTTATCTAAGTCTTCATCATCTATTACTTCTTCAGCATTTGGCCTTGTGATGTAATCGCTGTGCTGTAAACTTCTAATATGCTGACCAGCAATGCCAACTACCACTGAACCAATTTGTAAACCAGCATTAACCTCGGCTTGTTCAACGGCTTGTTGAATTGAAGATATGGTTTGCGTAATATTATTTACTACTCCACGGTGAACACCAAGACTTTTTGAGCGACCGGTACCTAATATTTCTATTTTCCCGTATTCATTTTCTTTACCAATTATTGCCACTATTTTGGTAGTGCCAATATCTAAACCAACTGAATAATTACCCTGTTCCATATGTTATATTTTTGTGCAAACAACCTGATTGTCAAATTCTAAACTTACTACTGCGTAGTTCTCTAAAGTTCTATCTTTCGCTGCCTTTATATAGAAGGCCATAAAATTTTTAAATTTTTCATCAAGGTTTTCTACACCACCCAAATTCACTACAAAATTCTCAATCCTAAATTTCAATTGATACTTTCCTTCATCTTCAATATGAATTCCAATCACATTTTTTCGTAAAAAGTCATCTTTATTCACATAATCCAAAATAACATAAGCATCTTCTAAACTCTTACCTGTAACCTTACCTGTTATTATTGGCACTCTTGCCGAATGATAACGAGATAATGGCATGCGACGACCAGTATCATCCAAATAAAATTTGGAGATTCCTTCTACCCTACCAATTGGTTTTCTTTGAACAATTTTAGAAATAAGTTCTCCCTCTATTGAGAGATAGACTTGGGCACTTTTCACCATTTCATTAGACGCAATAATCGTCTCTATGGTATTCAAAACTACTTGTTCTTTTGCCGTATTTTTGACGCCCCCATAATTTTGTATTAACAATTTATTAACTGCATCTTCTGTCAGATATAAATCGTTGTCTCCTAAAAACTTAATAGAAATAGTCTCAATATTTTTAGACCTACTTCTGTAATCTGCAAATCCGTATAGAGCTATTACAGTCAATAACAACCCTGTAAATTTTAAAAAGTTCCAATTAATTTGCATATGCCAATTCATTTTTAATATTATTCACTTCAAGCCCGATATCCCCTGCACCCATTGTAATCAATACTTCGGGCCTACATTCATTAATCTCATTAATCAATTCTGATTTTTTGATTAATTTTTTATTAGGATTATCTATTTGTTCCAACAACCAAGAGGAGTTAACCCCTTTTATTGGCTTTTCTCTTGCTGGATAAATATCTAGTAATAGCACGGTATCAAATTTTGCAAGGCTTGTTGCAAAACCATCAATAAAATCTTTTGTTCTAGAAAATAAATGTGGTTGAAAAATTGCAACTACCTTTTTATCAGGATGCATCTCGGTAACTGCTTGATAAACTGCATTAATCTCAGTTGGATGATGTGCATAATCATCAATAAAAACAAAATCTTTTTCCTTTATTTGATATGAAAATCTACGTTTAACACCTTTAAATGTAGATAAAGCTTCAGCTAGGCGGTATGGTTGGGAAACGACCTGTACCGCCATTGCAAAAGCAGCTAATCCATTAAGCAAATTGTGCTTACCCGGTTTATTGAAACGCACATTGCTGATCGTTTCTTCCGGAGTCTTCAAATCAAATATGTAGGTACCTTGTTCAATCTTAATATTATTGATTACATAATCGGAGTCATCCTCAATTCCGTATGTAGTTCCTTCAAGTGGAAGGCCATTCCTGATTAATAATTTTCCACTCGGTTTTATTTTATTTATAAAGTCTTTAAATGATTCTTGAAGAGCTTTATCCGTACCATAAATATCTAAGTGATCAGCATCCATGGATGTAACACATGCCACATTTGGGGAAAGCTGTAAAAAAGAACGGTCATATTCATCAGCTTCAACAACAGAAAATTCTGTTCCTTCAAGAACAAAATTACTATTAAAGTCTTCGGAGATTCCGCCTAAGAAAGCGGTTAGTGGTGTGTTCGTTTCTTTAAGTAAATGGGCAAGTATACTCGATGTAGTTGTTTTACCATGCGTACCCGCCACAGCAAAACAAAAAGTATCCTCTGTAATGATTCCCAAAACTTCTGAACGTTTTTTGACTTCATAATTATTCTCTTTGAAATATTGTAATTCTGAATGTTCTTCTGGTACAGCAGGTGTATAAACAATTAAGGAATTGTAGGTTGTTTTAAAAGATTCTGTAATAAGACTTATATCATCCTCAAAATGTATTGAAATACCAAGTTCAATTAATTCATTTGTAAGTGGAGTTTGAGTTTTATCATAACCGGCAACATTTTTATTGAGGAACCTAAAATACCGGGCAAGTGCAGACATACCGATACCACCTATACCAATAAAGTAGACGTTATGTATGTTTTTTAAATTCAAAATTTAGTGTCCTATTCTATTTTAAAAATTCGACTTAAAACTAGATTTAAAATCTCCATTTATTAAATCTTGGCCAACGCATCGCGGCTTCTTTTTTTTTATTTTGTAATATTTTATTGAGTTTTAGTATACCTTCAATTAAATTAACGATATCTAATGTTGCATATGGCAAAGCCAATTTCTTAATATTTGTTGCTAAAATTTGTTGTTTTTCTTTGGATTTCATTAGAGCTTTAAAAGTGGCCTCAAAACTTGTATCCAAATCTTTCTCTTTAATTAGTATTGCCGCATCTTCTTTTACCAATGCTTCTCCATTCTTAGTTTGATGGTCTTCTGCCACATTTGGAGATGGAATAAAAAGGGTTGGTTTACCCACCAAACAGAGCTCTGAAACTGAACCAGCTCCAGCCCTAGAAATGATAAAATCAGCTGCGGAATAAGCAAAGTCCATTTTATTTAAAAAAGACTTTACTTTTACAATATCAGAATCGTATTTCTTATATTCCTCGTAGTAAAGCTTTCCGCATTGCCACAATAATTGAACACCTAGTTCTTTAAAGAAACTTAGTTCTTTTTCTATAAACTGATTTATACGTCTGGACCCTAAACTACCACCTAGAATTAGTAAAATTGGTTGGTTGTTATGAAGTCCAAAAAAATCAGAGGCTTCGTCCTTATCAACTTTAATCTCTATTAAATCTGAACGTACAGGGTTACCCGTTTTAGCTACTATAGTTCCATTTGAAAAAAAACGCTCCATATTATCATAAGCCACACATATAACTTCAGCATTTTTTGCCAACACTTTATTTGTTAGCCCTGCAAAAGAGTTTTGTTCTTGCAGTACATAAGGCACTTTGCTAATAGCCGCCATTTTTAATAATGGTCCACTAGCAAATCCACCTGTGCCAATTGCAATATCAGGTTGAAACTTTTTCACTATGTTTCGTGCTCTTAACAAACTTTTTATCAATTTTATAGGAAACATTAAATTCTTAAAGGTTAGTTTCCGTTGTAATCCACTTATCCAGAGGCCCTCAATTTTATATCCTGCCTGTGGTACTTTTTCCATTTCCATTTTATCCTTAGCGCCAACAAATAAAAACTCAGCATCCTTAAATCTTCTTTTCAATTCATTTGCTATGGCTATGGCCGGATAAATATGCCCACCTGTGCCTCCTCCAGAAATTATGAATTTATAATTGCCCACTTAATACTTCTAAAGGATTATTTTCATCTATATTCAAAACATTTGGGTCTTCCTGCTTTTTATCGCTTGCACTTAAAACAATACCGATAGCAAGACAGGTCATCCAAATTGCAGTCCCTCCCCTGCTCACAAGTGGCAAAGGTTGCCCAGTTGTCGGAAACAAACCGACGGTAACTGCCATATGAACAAAGGCTTGTATAACTATAGGAAGACCAACTCCTATGACCAATAATTTGGCAAAAACAGTCTTGGTTCCATTCGCTACGACAACAACTCTAAAGAGCAATAGCATATAAAAAAATAAAAGCGCCAAACCTCCGGCAAGTCCATATTCTTCTATTACAATTGCATAAATAAAATCAGAATCGCTCTCAGGTAATATATTTTTCATCACACTTTTACCAGCTCCCTTACCTAAAATACCTCCTTCAGCAATTGCCATTTTAGACTTATCGAGCTGAGAAAGCACTCTATCGTTAGCTTCTTTACCATTCCAAAAACGCTCAATTCGATTTTTCCAAGTTACCGCCCTCGATGACGGAATAACTTCAGGATTGGTCATTAAAACAGTGACAAACAGACCTATTAAAACTATACCTGTACCTGCAATAGCCGTTAAATACTTCAAAGGATATCCCCCCATAAAACAGAGTAAGAAAGCTATAGAGCCAATTATAGCAGCAGTAGAAAAATTTTCAGGTAAAACAAGACCAACAACAAGAATAATAGGCAACCAAAGGGGTAAAATGCTTTCTTTAAAAGTGATTTTTTTATCTCTTATTTTGCTTAAGTACCTTGCCACCCATATCATAAGTACTACGGAAGCTAAAGTTGATGTTTGAAAGTTTACACCAACAAAAGGTATTTTTATCCATCTATTAGCCGTTGCACCACCAATCTCTGTTTCAACCGTAAGTGTATAGCCTAATAAAACCAAAACAACTGGCATGGCTATAAGCGACAAACCTTTAAAATAATGAGTAGGTATTTTATGGACCGAGTAAATAATTGCAAAACCAAGTACCCATAAAGCAGCTTGTTTTGTCATTAGATACATAAACGATTTACCGCCAGAAAAAACATGGTTCGCGGCTGCACTATATACTGGCAAAAAAGAAAACAAGGCTAATAGGGCAACAATAGCCCAAATTGCTTTATCTCCTTTTAAGTTTTTAAACAGTGCTAACATTTATTTATAATTTTTTTATCGCGGCTTTAAATTGATTACCTCTATCCTCATAATTTTCAAACAAATCAAAACTTGCACATGCCGGTGACAGTAAAACCGTATCACCCCGTTCAGCAATCTTATAAGCAACCTTTATAGCTTCTTCCATTGAAAAGGTTTCGACAAGTGGTTCAACTACATTACCGAAAGTTTCAATAAGTTTAGTATTGTCCATACCAAGACAAATAATTCCTTTCACCTTTTCACGTACCATAGACATTAATTCTGAATAATCATTTCCTTTATCAACTCCACCTACTATCCACACAATAGGTTTTTTAATACCATCTAATGCATAATAAGTTGCATTTACATTTGTTGCTTTGGAATCATTTACATATTCCACGTGATTAATCTTTAATACCTTCTCTAGTCTGTGAGGTGCGCCTTGAAAAGACTCTACACTTTTAAGAATGCTTTCTTTTCGCACATTCACCAAAAGAGCTGCCAATGAAGCTGCCATGGTGTTCTTAACATTATGCTGGCCATCTAAGGCTAAAAAATCTGTGCTCATTTCTATGGTATTATTAGGTTGTATATTTATTATTATGGTTTCATTCTTAAGCCACGCTCCAAATTCTTGCTCTCTATTTAGAGAAAACGGAACTAATTTGGATTGAACTGGGTGCTCATTTAGCCAATTGGCAATAACTTCATCATCAGCATCATAAATCAAAAAGTCGTTTTCATCTTGATTCATAGCAATACGAAACTTGGATGCTATATACTTTTCAAATTCATACTCATACCTATCTAAATGATCAGGTGTAATATTTGTTAGGATAGCAATCTTTGGCTTAAAGTCAATAATACCATCTAATTGAAAACTGCTGATTTCTAAAACATAATTTTCAAAAGGTTTTTCAGAAACCATTTTGGCATAACTGTCACCAATATTGCCTGCCATACCTACACTCAAACCACCTTCTTTTAGCAGGTGATTGGTTAGCATGGTTGTTGTTGTTTTTCCATTGCTTCCTGTAATTCCCAAAATAGTTGCATCTGTATATTTCGAAGCAAATTCTATTTCTGAAATAACTGACACCCCTTTCTGAACAATTTCTTTTACTAGAGGTACTTTATCTGGAATTCCTGGACTTTTCATAACCAAATCGGCATCTAGAATTTTAGAATTGCTATGCTGGCTTTCCTCCCATTCAATCTCAAAATGTTTAAGAACGTCTTTATACTTTTTTTTAATTTTTCCTTTATCAGAAAGAAAAACATTAAATCCTTTTTGCTTTCCCAAAATGGCTGTGCCTACTCCACTTTCTCCTCCGCCAAGTATAACTAAGCGTTTCATACTACCTTATTTTTAAGGTCACAATACTCACTACTGCCAATAGAATTCCTATAATCCAAAAGCGAGTAACAATTTTACTTTCGTGATATAATTTTTTCTGATAATGATGATGTAGTGGTGCCATTAGAAAAATGCGCTTACCTTCACCAAACTTCTTTTTAGTGTGCTTGAAATAACCTACTTGTAACATTACTGATATGGATTCAGCAAAGAAGATTCCACATAGAATTGGAATCAATAATTCTTTGCGAACTATAATGGCAATAACAGCGATTACTCCACCTATTGTCAAACTACCCGTATCACCCATAAATACTTGAGCAGGGAACGCATTATACCATAAAAAACCTACCAAACCACCTGCAAAAGCCGCTATAAACACCACTAATTCACCCACCCGTGGTATGTAAAAAATATCTAGATAATTCGAGAATTGAATATTACCTGAAACCCAGGCAAAAATACCAAGTGTTAATACTATTATAGCCGATGATCCAGCCGCTAAACCATCAATCCCGTCCGTCAAATTTGCGCCGTTAGAAACGGCCGTAACGATAAGAATGACAACCGGAATAAAAATCAGCCATGCGTATTTCTCCATTCCATCGCCTGCCCATGCAATAAAATCTGCATAGTCCAATTCATTATTCTTAAAGAAAGGAACATTAGTTCTAACAGATTTTTTCTCTTTACCAATGACACGTTCAACAGTGAATTGTTCTGTTATTATCGAACTATCCTTCTCTTTCATTGTTACTAATGGGTGAAAATAAAGGACAATACCAACGATAAGTCCAAGAACAACTTGACCCATTATTTTAAATCTTCCTTTAAGTCCTTTCTTATCTTTTTTAAAGATTTTAATATAGTCATCTATAAAGCCAATAACCCCCATCCAAAGCATGGTAATTATCAATAAAATGACATAAATATTCTTTAAATCAGCGAACAATAATACAGGAACCAAGGTCGACATAATGATAATCAAACCGCCCATTGTTGGTGTACCTGCTTTCTGTTTTTGCCCATCTAACCCTAAATCTCTAATACTTTCTCCTATTTGCTTTTTTTGCAAGAACAAAATCACTCGTTTACCATACACTACAGCAATAAGCAATGATATTAATACCGCTAAAGCCGCCCGAAATGTCAAAAACTGAAAAAGTGACGCTCCAGGTAGTTGGTATTGTTGCTCTAAGTATTCAAACAGATAATAAAGCATTGTCTATTTATTTAAACTTATCAGTGCTGCTTTGATTTCTTTAAAATCATCAAAATCAACACGAGTTCCATTGGTTTCTTGGTAGGTCTCGTGACCTTTTCCAGCTACGAGAATAATATCATTTGCAGCCGCTAATTTGCAAGCAGTTTTAATGGCTTGTTTTCTATTCTCTATAGACAGAATTTTTTTTACATTTTGCGGTTCAACTCCGCCTTCCATTTCTTCTATAATAGTTTCAGGTGACTCTGTTCTTGGATTATCAGAAGTAAAAATGGCTTGATTACTCATTTCAGAAGCGATATGACCCATAACCGGACGCTTAGACTTGTCACGATCACCACCACACCCCACTACGGTGATGACGTTTTCATTTCCAGTCCTCAACGCATTGATTGTAATCAACACATTTTTTAATGCATCCGGTGTATGGGCATAATCAACTATTGCTGTAATTTTTTCTTTTGATATAAAGTATTGAAACCTTCCATCTACATTTTCTAATTCACTAATGAGTCTTAAAATCTCTAACTTTTCTAAGCCTAATAATTCAGCTGTGGCGTATATAGCTAAAAGGTTATAGGCATTAAAATCACCGATTAATTTGGACCATAGTTCATTTTCGTCAATCTTTAATAATTGACCATTGATTTGGTTTTCTAAAATTTGACCACGATAATCTGCAAATGATTTTAAGGCATAAGTATATTTTTTTGCTTTAGTATTTTGTAGCATTACCATGCCATTTTTATCATCTAGATTGGTAAGTACGAATGATGTTTTAGGCAAACCATCAAATAATTTCTTTTTAGTGTCACGATACTCAGCAAACGTTTTATGATAATCAAGATGATCATGAGAAAGGTTGGTAAAAATTGCTCCCTCAAATTTCAGACCTTCAGCTCTTTTTTGATGAATTCCATGTGAACTAACTTCCATAAAGCAAAATTCAACCCCTGCTTCATTCATTAAGCATAAATGATAATTAATCGTCAATGCATCTGGTGTTGTATGTGTAGTCTTATATTCAACTTCGTCTACCATTATTTTGATAGTAGATATTAGCCCTACTTTGTATCCTGCCTTCTTGAAAAGACTATATAATAATGAGGTAACAGTAGTTTTTCCATTCGTACCTGTTACCCCAACTAATTTTAAATTCTTAGAAGGGTTTTCATAAAAATTAGAAGCCATTATGGCTAAAGCCCTATTCCCATTATCAACTTGTAAATAGGTTACACCGTTTACAAGAATACTTGGCATAACCTCGCACACTACTGCCTTGGCACCAGCATCTATAGCCGTTTTAATGTATTTATGACCATCAGTCACTAGACCTTTGATAGCCACAAAAACATCATCCATTTCAACTTTACGAGAATCAAAATGCATACTATTAACCATAACATTGGTATCTCCTGAAACAGCAGAAAGACCAACCCCATATAATATGTCCTTTAATAACTTCATGATAGTTGTAAGACTATTTTTTCAACTTCTTTAATATTGGTTCCTTTAGCAACGGATTGTTGTTTTACTTTTCCATTACCTTGAACTTCGACTTGAACCCCAAGATTTTCTAAAATCGCAACCGCATCCATACCTGACATTCCTTTTAAATCAGGTATTACCTGATATTGTTTTTGAACATGTGTATAAAAAGATTTGTAGGATTGATCACTACGGTCTGATTTATGGTTTTGCGGAACTACCTCGTCTGCTACTGGCGAAGTGATATAAATTTTCTCAGCTAAAGACTTAAATACCGGACCTGAAACGTCGGCCCCATAATATCCAACACTCTTATCCGGCTCATGAATAACAACAATGCACGAATATTGAGGGTTGTCCGCAGGAAAATATCCTACAAATGATGATATATAAGCCAGTTTATCTGGGTCTTTGGCTACATAATTCTTTTGACATGTACCGGTTTTACCTGCCATGGAAAAGTTTTTAGAATACAAACCATTTCCTGTACCATAATCCTTTTCAACAACATCTTTCAATAATTGTTGCACTTTTTTAATGGTCTCTTTTGAACAAATAGAAGGGTTGATAACTTCTTTTTTAAATTCCTTCAATACTTTATTACCAACTCTTGCCTGTTTAATAAATCGTGGTCTAACCATTTCACCATCATTGGCGATGGCATTATAAAAGGCCAATGTTTGCAAGGGGGTCATCGCCACTTCATACCCGTGCGACATCCAAGCTAAGGAAATACCGGACCAACCATTATCGCCGGGATAACGCAATACAGGTTGCCCTTCACCCATAATAGGTAGTTCTAAATTTTTGTGAAGCCCCATGTTCATCAAGCGATTAACATAATCTTCTGGATTCGCCTTATAATTCTCATGAATCATTTTGGCAAAAGCGGTATTAGAGGAGATCGCGAATGCTTTAGCCATTGATATTTTTCCATAACCTCCCCATTTTGAATCTTTTACGGTACGATCATAAATTCGCCATCTTCCTTTTTCGGTATCCACAATGGAACTGGTATCGATTACCTTATCTTCTAATGCAGCCACCATGGACATTAATTTAAAAGTAGATCCTGGCTCGTGCGACTCTCCAACAGCATAATTTAATTTTTCGTAGTATTTACCTTCATCCGTTCTACCTAAATTGGATATTGCCTTAATCTCTCCAGTTTTAGTCTCCATCACCACAACAGTACCATGATCGGCTTTGTAATCTTCTAACTGTTTTAGTAAAGCTTGATGCGCTATATCTTGAATATTTGTATTAATTGTGGTAACTATATCACGCCCATCTTGAGGCTCAATAATGTTATCAAAACCTACTGGCTTCCATTCGCCACCAGCACTTTTTTGTTTTAAACGTTTACCTTCATTTCCTCTTAAATAAGTTGAACCAAAAGCACCATCGAGGCCTACCCTTGTAATATGACCTTCTTCATCAACTCTTTCATACCCAATGCTACGAGCAGCCATTTTACCCAAAGGATATTCTCTAACTACACGGTGAGTTTCCATGAATCCACCTCTGTTAGGTCCATATCTAAATAATGGAAATTTGCGCATACGCGCATATTCTAGGTATTCAACATTACGTGCAATTAATTTGTATCCATTTTTATTCGCTCTAGCTTTTCTGAATAATTGGCTATAGTAAGCAGAAGGTTTATTAAAAAGCACTCCTAAAGAATCACAAAGCGAATCAATATTATTATCCCAATCTTCCTTCTTAACCGTATTTGCATCAAAGCGAATCTCATATTTGGCAACTGATGCTGCCAAAAGACTACCATCATCTGCATAAATATTACCACGATTAGGTTGAATAGTAAACATAAACTCGGTCTTTTCCATGGCGAGTTCTTTATATTCAACCCCCTTAACCATTTGTATATCAATCAACTTCACCACCACGGCAATTGCGAACACCAAAAGACCTCCTGCAATCAGGTACAATCTATTCATGATATTTTTTTCGCTTATAGCCACTATCGAGTTTCTTTAACTATTATCTTTTGTGGAGGGCTAACTGACGGTTTCAAACCTTTAGAGGCAATCGTATGCTTTAAGGATGATTCTAATTTGAGTTGTTGTAAATCGCGACGCGTCTCTACAAACTCGCTTCGTAGGGCTCTCACTTCTTCATTTAGTGCAGCTATTTCGTGCACTTTTTTATCAGCTTGGTGACTACTTGAAATCATCATGGCAGCTAAAAAGGAAGCGAATAGTAAAAAAAGCCAGTTTTTAGGTGCGTCACCGCTAACCAAAAACTTGCCTTTTAAAATATCCAATAAGCCTTTTTTCATTTTCATTTTACTTCTGATATTTCTAATTAAAAAACAGAAACTACATACGCTCCGCTATACGGAGCTTAGCAGAACGTGCTCTATTGTTCTGCGCTATTTCATTTGATGATGGAATTATTAAACCACCTACTTTTTTAAAAGGCACATTTATGTTCCCATAAAAATCTTTTTCTGCCTCACCTTCAAATTTGCCATCTCTAATAAATCGCTTAACAAAACGATCCTCTAAAGAATGGTAGCTAATCATACTTAACCGCCCACCTTGTTTTAATACTTCAGGCGTTTGTTCTAAAAACGACTTTAGCACTTCAAGCTCTTGATTAACTTCAATACGAATAGCCTGATAGATTTGGGCCAAAATTTTGTTCTCTTTCATTTTTGGCAAAAATTGTTTCAAGACAGTTTTTAACTGCTCTGTAGTCTTGATTGGGTTTTCTAATCTAGACTCGACTATTTTTTTTGAGATAGCGTTTGCATTTCTTAACTCTCCATAGTCAAAAAGCACCTTAGCTAGATTTTCTATTGAATACTTATTCACCACTTTAAAAGCAGAAAGCTCATTTTTTCTACTCATTCTCATGTCTAAATCAGCATTAAAACGAATCGAAAAACCACGCTGTGCTTGATCAAACTGATGAGATGAAACTCCAAAATCAGCTAATATTCCATCAACTTTAAGAATGCCATAGAACTTTAAAAACTGCTTGAGAAACCTAAAATTTTCATTAATCAAAGTAAACCGCTGATCGTCTATGGTATTCACCAATGCGTCTTCATCTTGATCAAAGGCAAATAATTTACCTTCAGGCCCCAATCGTTTCAATATTTCTTTAGAGTGTCCGCCGCCGCCAAAAGTGACATCAACATAAACTCCATTTTCATGAACTTTCAAACCATCAACCGATTCTTTCAATAGTACCGGATTGTGGTACTCCTCATTCATTTATTCCCTCTTTTTTATCTACAACAAAAATATTTTCAGCTACATCACCGTATGCATTATCACTCTCTTGTAATACAGATTCATACTTTTCTTTATCCCAAATCTCTATACGGTCATCGGCACAGTGTAGAGACACTTCTTTAGTAATGCCAGCAAACTCGATTAAGTTTTTAGGTATTTGAAAACGTCCTGTTTCCGAATCTACTTTCAAATCTGGCTTAATACCAGCGGTAAACTTTCTGAAGAACAAATCATAATCTCTGCTAATATTCTTTTTAGCTCTAACCTGTTGCATTAAAACATCAAATTCACTTTTAGGAAAGAGCTCAATACAATCTTGAAAAACTGCTCTTTTAATTACAAAATCTTGATTGATCACTGGCATAAGTTGACCTTTAAGAGAATTTGGTAGTGTTACCCTTCCCTTAGCATCGGCTTTGCAGTCAAATTGACCCATCAAATTCATTTGCAAGAATTGTTTAAAAGAATTAAATCCAAATATATAGATTTTATCTCCACATATCTCCACTTAAAGACACGATTGTTAATAAAATCTATATTTTTAACGTCAAATCTCCACCAAAAATTGCAATCATTACACATTTCACCACAATTTCCACCCTCATCAGTTGTTTATCTGAACTAAAAATTCCACATTTTACCACATTGATTTCGCGAATTTGAATGAATTGAAATGCCTATATTTGGCACGCTAGACCCAACTAACTAGATGGAAGAAGAAATTATTAAGGAAGGAGAGTTCAGATATATAGAGATTGGTGAAGGACAACCAATCATTATATTACATGGATTAATGGGCGGTTTGAGCAATTTTCATGGGGTGACTAACTTTTTCCCACCTAAAGGATATCAAGTTTTGGTACCAGAACTACCAATTTACGATATGCCTATGCTCAAGACTACAGTAAAAAACTTCGCCAAATTTTTAGCGGATTTTATCGCTTTTAAAAAATTAAAAGATGTTATCCTTTTAGGAAACTCTTTGGGTGGACATATTGGATTATTGCATACCAAAATGTATCCTGAATTGGTCAAAGCCTTGGTCATAACAGGTAGTTCAGGTCTTTATGAAAGTGCAATGGGTGATGGTTATCCGAAACGTGGTGATTATGAGTTCATTAAAAAAAAGGCACAAGATGTTTTTTACGACCCAGAAGTAGCTACTAAAGAAATTGTTGATGAAGTTTTTGAGACGGTTAATGACCGCATGAAATTGGTAAAAACACTAGCTATTGCTAAAAGTGCTATTCGACATAATATGTCAAAAGACTTGCCAGCTATGAATACCCCGACCTGTATTATTTGGGGTGAAAATGACTCCGTTACACCACCTAATGTCGCAAAAGAATTTCATGAATTACTACCAGATTCTGACCTTTTTTGGATAGAAAAATGTGGGCATGCACCTATGATGGAACATCCTGATGAGTTTAATACTATACTTCACACTTGGCTAACAAAGCGTAACTTCTAGTACCCGTATTATGAAAATTACTTCGGCAGAATTCGTAATGAGCAATTCTGATGTGGCTAAATGCCCAAAAGATAGAATACCTGAATATGCTTTCATAGGTCGCTCTAATGTTGGTAAGTCTTCCTTAATTAATATGTTGGTTGACCGGAAAAGTTTGGCAAAAACTTCGGGCAGACCAGGTAAAACACAGCTAATAAATCATTTTAAAATCAATAATAATTGGTTTTTAGTTGATTTACCAGGTTATGGTTACGCAAGAGTTTCAAAAAAAGATAAAAAAGTTTTTCAGAAGTATATTACCGAGTATTTTGAAAAACGAGAACAGTTAGTTTGCGCTTTCGTTTTAGTTGATATCCGACACGAGCCTCAACCTGTTGATATGGAATTTATGGAATGGTTGGGTACCAATGGCGTTCCTTTTGCTATAATTTTCACAAAGGCCGATAAACTAAAACCTCGAGCTATTGAAAATTATGTAAACACTTATTTACAACGATTGCTCGAGACTGCATGGGAAGAAGCACCAAAACATTTTGTAACCTCATCAGCGAACCGAACAGGAAAAGAAGAGCTATTGAATTTTATTGCTAATATCAATTTAGATTTCAAAGCAAACCACTAATTAAATTCGTTCTTTGATTAATCTAATTAAAGCATGAGGTGTTTTTAGACTATTCATCTCATTTGCTGAAACCAATACTTCTAATCCCTTTTCACTTTCGATTAGTGCAATCGGAAACTCAAATTTATAACCAAACTTACTTGCGTACTTTTTAGCAAATTCATCCTTATGTAAAAATGTCATTTTATGGTCACTATTTTGTCGAAACCTTTTCCACGTGCTATTTTCACTAACTATACCAAAAGTTATTTCACAGAGCTTACAATCATAAGTAGATGGACTAAAGACCTTTTGCATGCTATCAAGTATTGCGTTCCTAGTACCTGATTTAGCATTATACACAAAAATAATTTTTTGCCTCAATTTCTTTTTCATTAAATAAAAATACGACCTATGATTAAAGAAGTAGTCTTATAAAAATGTAATTTACACTAGGAATACTAAAATTAGATAATGACCATGACGTCTCGAAACTTTTTAAAAACCATATCCATTATACATTTGGCAATGGTTATTGGTCCATTATTAGCTGCTACTATTTTTTACATGAATACTGAGATCATAACCAACGGTACACAAAATGATATTTTTATCTATGTATTTCCATTAATTGCTTTGGGTGGTATTTTTGCAAGTAAATATATGTTCAACCTATTTATTAAAAATTTAAAAAACCATGAAACCCTGCAAGCAAAACTTACGGGTTATCAAACTGCTTCTTTAATTAAATATGCACTCATTGAAGGCCCAGCTTTTTTAAACATTGTCTGGTTCAGTCAAACTGGTAATTTACTATTCTTGACCATTGGGGGTGTACTAATCATATTTTTATTCATACAAAGACCCCGAGCTAATAAGATAGAAATTGACCTAAATTTAAACAGTGAGCATAAAAGGCAATTTCGGGATCTTGACAGGCCTATGTAGAAAACAAGAAATAGTTGCTTTAGTGAATATTAAGACTTCAACTCTAGCTTTTCTGCAAAATAGTCGCAAAAATCCTTCATGGTTGCTGTCATCTTTTCATCTTGCGTTGCTTTCATAAAAGTATCTGACATGGTCACCAAGGTCTGATGAAAGAAAATTTTCATTTCATCAACAGGCATATCTTTGGTCCAAAGGTCAATCTTTAAAGATTCTTGGTTTTTACTATCCCAAACCGAAAGCATCATTGCTTTCGCGTCTTCATTATCAATTCCGCCATCTTGAGCCGACCAATTTAAGGATTCGGGTACGCGGTTTTCATCAAGACCTACAGTCAATTTAATTTCTGAAGTATGTTCAATTGCCATTTACTTTTTGGGTTTGTAGTTTGCTAATTTAAAAATATCATCTGCAGGCATATCTAAAAGTTCAACTATAGTAACTTCTTGATTCTTCTCCATGAAAGCCCTAATTATTTGCCATCCTATAAAACGACCAACTCGACCTGGAGATTCGTTATCAATTTCTTCTAAACCGAATTTAGAAAAAGGTGCGGAATCTAAGAACCTTCGATCTAGCTTCGCATCTGTACTATACAGCAACTCCCGTTCAATAAAATACCGCCACATTTGTTGCTCATTAGTTTTGGCCCATGCTATCTCGTCTTGCGTATAATTGATGCGCTGAAAATCTTCAATATCAGGTAGTAGCTTATCTTTTATATATAGTTCCTTTCCATAATGAAGCATTCTTGAAAGAAAGGTTCTATTTCGAGGATATCTATTAATGGTTTTAGCAAAAGCACTTGCAATATCGGAGGTGAGATATTTTTCATCTAAGTTCTGAGCTACATAATTGGGTAAGCCGGCATAAAATTTATGATTACTACCTAAATAGTTGTCGAGCCCAATTAGTAACAAAGTATCGGCAAGAACAATTCTATTTTCATATTGAACATCAGATATGATTGTTACTACTTTTGGAACTTTAAAAGAAGGAAAGTAATATTTGATATGCTTAAAAAGGGTGGTGATGTCTTCTTCTTTAACAACAAAACTTGCTAGATTCTTCTTAATTTCTTGCTGTAACTCTAATTGCAAAGTATCGGATAATTTACTAATCCAAACGCTATCACTATACTGCGGAGGAAATAAATAAGGATACCTATTCTTTAAAACTGGAATATCTTCGGGGGTTGCCTTTCCAAATTCAAGATCAAATCGAGATAGTTCAATCTTAAGTGGGATTTTAGCTATTTCCGTTTCTACTTTATTCTGGTCTTCACAAGCAGCAAGGCTTACTACTAATAAAGAAATTAGAAAGAATTTTAAGTTCCACTTCATTTTTAAGGTTCGACAGTTTAAATTTACGAAGTACAAAGGTAAATTTTTGAACTTAAAAGACAGCTATGCAAACAGAAAAGGTCATTGATCATATTGTAACTTGGTTAACGGATTATGCTCATAATGCTAATATCAAAGGATTCGTAATTGGGGTATCTGGTGGAATCGATTCCGCCGTAACATCAACATTATGTGCTAAAACTGGTTTAGACTTGTTATGTCTTGAGATGCCTATTCATCAAGGCAAGAATCAGGTGTCTAGAGCCGACAACCATATTGAATGGTTAATGACCAACTTTAAAAATGTGAACCGACAGCCGGTTAACTTAACTCCTGTTTTTGACAGTTTGGTTGATGCCTTACCTGAGGTGGATAATGAAGAAGAACGATTTATGTCATTGGCAAATACTAGAGCACGTTTACGAATGACCACGCTCTACTATTTTGCAGCAATTGAAGGATATTTGGTTGCAGGCACTGGTAATAAAGTAGAAGACTTTGGTGTTGGGTTTTATACAAAGTATGGTGATGGTGGTGTTGATTTAAGCCCTATTGCCGATTTATTAAAATCTGAAGTTTGGGAGATTGGTCGCGTTTTAGGAGTTAGTAAAGAAATTATTGAAGCAGCCCCAACCGATGGCTTATGGGGAGACAGCAGAACAGATGAAGATCAAATTGGCGCTAGTTACCCAGAATTGGAATGGGCTATGCAGATGGATGATGATGAAAAAATATTAGAAGACTTTTCTGACAGAGAAAAAGAAGTGTTTGCGATATATAAAAGATTCAATACTGCAAATAAGCATAAGATGATTCCTATACCTATTTGCGAAATACCTGATTCACTAAAAGTTACCACTCAACGCTGATTACGTTAGTTAAAACGAATAAAACCCCAAAGATTCTGTGGTTTTAAGAAAAAAATTACAAATTTGTCCAAGTAAATAGTTAACTTGCCTTGCGTATTTTGTAAGCATTTATGTACTAAACACTATTTTAACTAAACAAATTAAAGTAAAATCTACCACAATGATCAATGTATTAATCGCTGACAGTCACCCGATTGTAAGACTTGGAATTAAACAAGTTTTAAACGCAACTTCAGATTTCGAAGTAATCGGTGATGCGTCAACAACTACTGAACTTTTTAAATTATTAGAGAAAGTTTCCCCTGATGTAGTAATGCTAGAAATGGACATTCCAGAAATCAACGGTATTGCAACTCTAAGAAAAATTAAGCAAGATTTTCCGAATACTAAGGTTTTAATGTATAGTGGACAATCTGAAGATGTTTATGCTCTAAGCACTATTAGAGCGGGCGCTTTTGGCTATTTGTCAAAAACTGCAGACATTGACTATATTATTTCTGCTATTCGAAAAGTCGCTGAAGGAAACATGTTTATCACTAACGAATTAGCACAACGTCTAGCTTTTGATGAAGGCACACAGAAACCAAGAAGGTTCTTTAGAAAATTATCTACTCGTGAGGTTGAAGTACTTAAGCTATTAGCTAGTGGTAAAAGAAACAAAGAAGTTGCTGAAGGTTTAAACTTAAATGAGAAAACTGTAAGTACTTATAAAGCACGTTTGATGCGTAAATTAAATGTTGACAACTTGGTTGACTTGTTGCAACAAGCAAAAGCTTTAGAATTGTACTAGAAATTTTATAATTGAAATTTAAAAACCCCAGAAACCCTGGGGTTTTTGTTTTTTAAGAAAGCACTCGATTTAGTTTTGCATTTAATAGCTTGTTTAATTGCAAGTAATTCATGATTTCTTCTAAAACTTCTTGATTCTCGGTTTTAGCTTGGGTATCCTTTTGAAGATTAGCGATTCTGCCTTTTATTAAGTTGCAACGAAGTGTCAGAATAGTTTCACTCACTAATTGAGCTATTCCTTTATCTTTATCTTTAGGATAGATATCTTTTCTTTCCCAATCATGTAAAACATAACGCTCCTCTTCCATTAAAATTGAAGATACTTCCTGCACTGTTTCAGTATCTAATTCTGCCAAAAAAAGTTTTACAGAAAATTCTTCTGAGGCATTCAAATTTTCAATTAGGCGATAATAAATATTCTTAAAATTTTCATTTGATAGTTCAATTTCATCTTCTTGAAGGTCAAGATAAATCTTTTCGTAAACCTTAGCTTCAGTAGTTTCGGGTTCTAGAACTAAATCACCGTCTTTTGATTCTTTTAAAACTAAATCTTCAAATTCTTGTTTTTGGCTCCCATACAATAACAACAACTCAATTATTTTACGCTCGAGTTCAAATTGAACATCAATTTTTTCAACAACAGTTTCACTTTTTACAACTTGAAAAGCCTTTTGCTCTTGTTTTAACTTCTTATTAGAATCATAAGCTTCCTTCTTATCTATCTGTGCCAAGGTATTGTAAAGTACCTCTTCAGAAATCTGCATGATTTTAGCACACTCTTGAATATAAATCTCCTTTTGAATTCTATCAGGAATTTTAGCGATACTATTCACAATATCGCGAACAGTATCAGCACGCTTTATTGGGTCATTTGCAGCTTCTTTAGCTAATAAAGAAGTTTTGAACTGAATAAAGTCTTTTGCATTTTCTTCTAGATATAAAACAACATCTTCATAGGCATTATTCTTGGCAAAACTATCAGGGTCTTCTCCTTCAGGAAATGAACAAACCTTTACGTTCATTCCTTGCTCTAAAATTAAATCAATCCCTCGTAAAGAAGCTCTAAGACCAGCAGCATCACCATCGAAAAGAACAGTTATATTCTTTGTGAGTCTATTAATTAATCTAATCTGCTCCGGAGTTAATGCCGTTCCGCTGGATGCTACCACATTCTCAATTCCTCGCTGATTCATTTGAATGACATCAGTATAGCCTTCAACTAAAAAACAGTTGTCTTCTTTAGCTATTGCTTGTTTGGCATAGTAAATACCATAAAGCACCTTGCTCTTATGGTAAATATCACTTTCTGGTGAATTTAAATATTTAGCCGCCTTTTTGTCATTACTTAAAATTCGCCCACCAAAGCCTAACACCCTGCCACTCATAGAATGAATAGGGAACATTACTCGTCCTTTAAATCTATCAAACTTTCTAGTTTCACCTTCGGCTTGGTCTTTTACAATTGTTAAACCTGTTTTTGAAAGATATTCTAGTTTATAACCATCTTCCAAAGCACTTTTGGTAAAAGCATCCCATTGGTCCAGATTATAACCTAGAGCAAACTTTTTTATAGTTTCATCAGTAAAACCACGCTCTTTAAAATAGCTCAAGCCTATTGCCTTGCCCAATTGTGAATTCCATAGCGTTTCTATATAATGTTTGGACGCATATTCAGAAACCAAATACATACTCTCACGTTCATTAGCTTGCTCTTTCTGTTCGTCAGTTTGCTCAGTTTCTTCTATTTCAATATTGTACTTTTTAGCTAAGTATTTAATGGCTTCCGGGTAACTAAAATGTTCATGCTCCATTAAAAAAGCGACCACGTTACCGCCTTTACCACTGCTAAAGTCTTTCCAAATCTGTTTAACTGGCGAGACCATAAAACTTGGAGTACGCTCATCAGAAAAAGGACTTAGACCTTTAAAATTTGAACCAGACTTTTTTAACTGCACAAAATCACCAATAACTTCTTCTAAACGAGCCGTTTCGTATACATTATCTATGGTGGTTTTTGAAATCATTAAGCCTCTTTGCAGTTTCCGTAAATAGGAAAATATTAATTCTGTAAATTACAAACTCAAATGTAATACTAAAAATGATTCTTTTTTTCGGAACTAAACGCGGTAAGCGAAGCATTCAAAAATTACATAACGTTTCTTGTTTATACTGCACTCAAAATGATACCTTGACTGCCGTTTCACAACCCAATTATTTTCATTTATTTTGGATTCTCTTAATAAAAATAGGAACATTCCGCTATGCAGAATGTTCCCACTGTAAACGTGTTTATTATAAAGAAGAATTTTCAACTGAAATGGAAAAAGCTTTTGTCTAATTCTTCATTTTTATCTCCTTTATTTAGGATTTAGATAAACATAACTCTGCTTCCATAAGGTAGATTGATTATAGTCTTTACAAATCAAATCGCAGACCTAAAGAAATGTTTCGTTGCTCAATTGGTGCATCTTGAAATATTGGGTTTAAATCATACTTAATGTATAATTGCGTTCCTCCAACGCCCGCATAAGCGCTTAAACCATATATTAAATCAGCCGTATTGTAATCTCTTTTAAATTTTTCTTTTATTCGATTTCCATTCTCAGAATATTTCAATTTTTGACGGGTGCCAATGTTAAACCCTCCATAGCCCCCAATTCCGAAACGGAAGCTTCTATCAATATCATATCGAATGGTTTTTTCAGTTTCTCTCACTCTGGAAGAGCCGAATTCAAGGTGGACCGGAAAGACCAAATTGTCCATTCTTAGTTTAGACTTATTCAATTCTAACGGGAATTCTTGCAATTCTGTTTGATCATCATTTTCAACAAAATACTGATTATCTTTAGGCTTCAACCCATTAAATTGAAAAGAAAAACCATAATTAATTCTTAGAGCATTTGAGTTTTCAAAAACCCTAGTTCTCCATTGCCAACCCATTTCGAAAAATCTACTTCCTCCTATTTTATAAGGTGAATCACTTAAAGATTGATCTTCAATCAATGCGTTATTTAAACCTATCGCAATAACAAAATCCGAGTAAGTACGTCGGTCATACTTCAAATCTCTTTTCCAATTTTTAGTACTGAAAAAAAACTCTTCTGCAGGTTTACCATTAATATCTACCCCTATTCTTATTTGGTCTTCAACTAAGGTATCTGAATCAGTCATCATATCAGAAATTACAACTCCATCATTTCTTTCTAACAAAGCAATACGATTATCAATAATAGCAACTCTATTCTCTATATTCATAGCTCTTTTCTTCGCAGCTATTTCTTTCATTTCTTGTGCTTTTTCAGCCGTTATTACACCTCTTTCAAGTTGCTCATTGATACTTTTAATTTCAATTTTTAACGCATCTTTTTCTTGTGCTGTAATTCTTGCTTTTTGCTTCTCAAGTTTTGCGGTTTTTGTTTTAAAGCCGTCGTTTTGAGCTAATACGTTCTGTGTCAAAAATGCTAGAAACAAGGCTACTAAAAATGTACTTAATTTTTTCATGATAATTTAATTTAAGCCCTACTTACCCTATCCCTGGTTTAGAACCAGGGATTTGGATGAGTTGGATTGATTGATGAATATTTAATTATTTCGGTCAGCTACCGCAGTACGAACTTTAAAAAAGCCGTCTTTTAGTTTTTCAAACAGTTGTCCTCTAAAGGTTCTCTCAAGTTCATCTTCAGCTTCAGTAAGTAAAGCCATAGCATCTACTTTTCCATTTTCTCGTAATACTTTATCAGTTAACAGTTCCCGTTGAGCATTCATTAACAAAGAGTCAATTTCAGCATCTGTGACTTCTATATTCCGTTCCTCTAAGCTTGCCACCACATTAAGAACTTGATTCAACTTATTCTCTATTAATTCCTGTTCATTGATTGCGGCCTTTTTATAGTCTAAAATTTTCGTTTCTTTAGAATCGTTTAGTACCAAGTTCTTTTGCGCAGATTCTTCGATATTTAAAGTGGATTTCAACTCTTCTTTTAAAGGAATATCGATATCCGGAGTTTCTTGAACGATTAATACTTTATTCCGTTCTGTCTTTTCTTCTAAACTATTTTCAACCTCAAGTTTGCTTGGTTCCTTTTCAAGGGTATCGACAACTTGCTTGGTTACTGCATTTTCAATATCTGAATTGAAGTAAACAATTGAAATTAATAATACTCCAATAAAACTTGCGGCAATTGCATACCAATAGACATTTTTTCTCGCAGGTTCCGCAACTTCACCAAGTTGAGACTCTATTTTATCCCAAGCACCATTAGAGGGCTGTACTTCCCTTTCTTGGAGTTTTTCTCTAATATGTTTCTCTAACTTATCCATTATTATGTTTTTAATTTCCCCCGAAACTAGTTCGAGAAGAAATTCCCTTTAATTTTAAATTTTCTTGAAGCAATTTTCGTGCTTTAAATAATTGAGATTTTGATGTACCCTCTGATATTTTTAACATTTTAGCTATCTCATTATGCTTATAACCCTCAATTGCATACAATACAAATACCATTTTATAACCTTCTGGCAAACTGTCTATCAAGTCTTGTACATGCTCCATGTCTAATATGGAATTGTTCTCAGAACTTATAAGCTCATTTTTCTCAAATACCTCGTCGTCAAAAACTACAAATTGTTTTTTCCTTAAATAAGAGATACTTTCTCTAACCATTATTTTACGAATCCAGCCTTCAAAACTCCCTCTATGTTCAAAAGTTTGCAGATTCTTAAAAACCTTCACAAAACCATTAACCATGACATCTTCTGCAAATTGAGCATCTTTAATATACTGACGACAAACACTTAACATCTTAGGTGCGAACTTTTCATAAATAGTTCGTTGTGCCTGACGATTACCTGCAATTGCCTTTTTTAACAACTGCTTTTCGTTACTATAAATTGAAATTATTTTCAATGGTTCTCAATTAGTCTTCTATAAAGATAGACGAGTGAAGTTTTAAAATGGTTGCCTGGTATTCTAAAAAAAATAATGTCGAATAAAGTGAAATTCCAAGATATTGAAAATGAGGCAGTTTAAAAGAATGAAATAATTACTTCTTACGTTCAACAACGTAGTTCACCATCAAAGTCAAAGAAGCTTTATAAGGCGAATCGGGGTAATCATTTAACAAGGATAAAGCTTCATCTTTAAATTCAAGCATTTTCTTAACCGCATAATCAAGACCCCCTTGTTCTTTTACATAAGAGATGACTTCCTTGACACGTTTTTTATCCTTATTGTGATTTTTAATAGAATTGATTATCCATCTTTTCTTATCCTTATCACTTGTATTTAATGCATGAATTAAAGGCAAAGTCATTTTTTGTTCTTTAATATCAATTCCAGTAGGTTTACCTATACGTTCACTCCCATAATCAAAGAGGTCATCTTTAATTTGAAATGCCATTCCGCACAGTTCTCCAAATCTTCTAAAAATTTGAACTTCTTCCGAGTCTGGCATTACAGAAGCAGCGCCCATACTGCAACATGAGGCTATTAATCTGGCAGTTTTCTGACGAATAATTTCGTAATATACATCTTCAGTGATATCCAGTCTTCGAGCTTTTTCAATTTGAAGTAACTCACCTTCACTCATTGCTTTGACTGATTCTGAAATGATATGTAGTAAATCGTAATCTTTAGATTCTAAGGCGGTTAAAAGCCCTTTTGAGAATAGAAAGTCACCAACCAAAACAGCAATCTTATTTTTCCAAAGTGCATTTATTGAGAAAAAGCCTCGTCTTTTATTACTATCATCAACAACATCATCATGAACCAAACTAGCGGTATGAATAAGTTCTATTATAGAAGCTCCCGTATAAGTTCTCTCATTTACTTTTCCATTGTTCAGAAGTTTTGCCGTTAAAAAAACAAACATGGGCCGCATTTGCTTCCCTTTTCTATTTACAATGTAGTATGTGATACGGTTAAAAAGTGCCACTTTTGAAGACATAGATTCACGGAACTTATTTTCAAAAAGTTCCATTTCTTCTTCAATTGGTTCTCGTATTTGCGCAGCTACTTTCAACTAGAGAAAACTATAAATTGATTGGTTTTGTAGGTCAAAAGTAGGTAAAAAGCAACTCTTAGAATAGGTTGATAAAAAGTTTTCGGTAGAGCCCCTAAAACTGGGGTTATAAAGCAATAGCAATGCTTTTAACTATGATTTATTTGCAAGCTGCCCACATGCCGCATCAATATCTTTACCACGAGAACGGCGAACTGTTACGGTAATATTATTTGCCTCCAATGTTTTTTGATACATATCAATGGCATTATTGGAAGCTTGCTGGAAAGCACCGTCATCAATTGGATTATACTCAATAATATTAACCTTTGAGGGAGCAAAACGACAAAACTTCACCAAGGCTTCAACATCTGCTTGTGTATCATTAATACCCTCCCAAACAACATATTCATAAGTAATTCTATTTTTAGTTTTACTAAACCAATATTGCAACGCTTCTCGCAGGTCTTTTAAAGGAAAATTTTTATTGAATGGCATTATAGAAGTTCTTACTTCATCTATTGCTGAATGTAACGATACTGCTAAATTAAACTTCACTTCTTCATCCGCCATTTTTTTAATCATTTTTGGCACACCTGATGTCGAAACAGTGATGCGTTTAGGTGACATTCCTAAACCTTCTTTTGAAGTTATTTTTTCAATTGATTGGAGCACGTTTTTATAATTCATAAGGGGTTCTCCCATACCCATAAAAACTATATTACTCAAAGGTTTGTCAAAATATAGTCTACTCTCATTGTCAATTGCAACCACCTGGTCATAAATTTCATCAGGATTCAAATTGCGCATGCGTTTAAGCCTTGAAGTTGCACAAAATTTGCAGTCTAAGCTACAACCTACTTGACTTGAAACACAAGCTGTTGTGCGCGTGGCAGTAGGTATTAAAACAGATTCAACAATTAGTCCATCATATAATTGAACTGCATTTTTTATGGTACCGTCACTACTGCGTTGCATTTGATCAACCTTTATATGGTTGATTACAAAGTTTTTCTTCAACATTTCACGAGTTTCTTTTGAAATATTAGTCATAGCTTCAAAAGAATGTGCAGATTTTTGCCAAAGCCATTCATAAACCTGATTTCCTCGAAAAGCTTTATCGCCATTGGCAACAAAGAAATCACGCAATTGGTCCTTGGTAAGTGCTCTAATATCTTTTTTGGCGGATTCCATAATTAAAATAAGACTACTAAAGTTTTAAGCCAACTAGGAGCGATGCACTCCAAAATCTTCCCTCTATATTCACAAAATTGCTAAGAATATCTTGTGGTGTTTCGACCCTTAACCCAATAGAAAATTTTCCTTTATGATTATAGCCGCCTCCCACACTAAAATTAGATTCGGCTTTACCTTTTCTCTTATCTGTACCAACAGTTAATGAAGGATTAAAACCAAACTCGATATTGGTATAGGCTTCTAAAAATAATTTAGATTTATCATTAAGGAAAAAATAGTGCCTTAAGCCAATGGGGAATTCTAATGAACTAAATTCCACCGTAACATCTACCCCATTAGATGTGCTAGTTTCGTTGCTAACAAGTCTATAATTTGGATCAATAACTGCAGCCCACTTATTTTTATTAAAAGGAAAAACAAATTCCAATTCTGCCCCAAACCTATATCCAATTAAACCATTAACCTCATAAACTTGATCGATTGCTGTTTGTATCGAATTTGTGCTTATTCCCGCCTTTAAATAAAAATTGAATTTTGTTTTTTCCTTGTCATATTCAACGACAGTAGAATTACCGAAACAATTATTTATTTCTTTGAAAAATTTCTTTAATGAACTTTTTTCATAATTTAAACTATTCAGTCTTTTAAGAGTAATTATATCACAAGAGATGGTATTCTTTATTTGCTGTTTATATAATTGGTTTGTGCCAATTATATTGTCATTTTGCTTGTACCTCTTATAAACCAGTAGTTCAGGAATCATGTCTTTTTTTCCATAAAAAAATCGCCTTAAACTTTGATCAACATATTCATACAACACATATTCCCCTTCAATCAAAATTTTAAGGAATAAAGTTTCTTCTTTCAAACTAGGATTTCTTTCATAGCCTAATTGACTCATTGCATTACTACTTCTGTCAATTAAAACTTTGGACCTAAAATATTTAAATTGATTTTCAATTTCGAAACCAGAAACTGATTCGATAGATAAAGTAACAAATTGAGCGTCTAAATCAGTTTTGAATTGAAATTCAGTTGGATTGCTTTCCCAATCAATGTTTTTAATAAAACCGTCAATTCTGTTCTTATCATTATCAAAATAATACGCTTTTTCGAATGAAATTTGACCGACTGCATTGTTAAAACTTAAAGTTATTGCAAAAAGCATTAGGAGGTTCTTGAAAAACTTTTTATCAATTTTTATCATTTATCTAATATTTAATTAAAAAATATCAAGGAACTCAAGGCTCATCTATTCTGCCAAGAACAGATTCCATTAATAACGATACTTTGATTAAGTATTCAAGAAAAAAGAAAGTTTAAAACTCTTTCCTACAAGATTAACATCGCATCACCATAAGAATAAAACTTATAGCCTTCTAAAATTGCTTGTTTGTATGCCTTTTTCATTAAATCGTGACCCACAAAAGCAGAAATCATCATTAATAAAGTAGATTTTGGCAGGTGAAAGTTGGTCACCATACAGTTAGCTATACTAAAATCATATGGAGGGAAAATAAATTTATTGGTCCAACCTTCAAAAGTATTCAGCTTATGATCTGATGAAACTGCACTCTCTAAACCACGCATTACAGTGGTACCAACGGCGCAAACTCTTCGTTTATTCGCTTTGGCATTATTTACAATCTCTGTAGCTTTTTCATCGATAACTAATTCTTCACTATCCATTTTATGTTTAGACAAATCTTCAACCTCAACAGGGTTAAAAGTACCTAAACCTACATGCAACGTGACCTCAGCAAAATCAATTCCTTTGATCTCCAATTTCTTTAATAAATGCTTAGAAAAGTGAAGCCCAGCTGTTGGTGCAGCAACGGCACCTTCGTGTTTTGCATAAATAGTTTGGTAACGCTCCTCATCTTCCGGAGTTACATCGCGCTTGATATACTTAGGTAATGGTGTTTGACCTAGCTCTCTTAATTTTCTTCTAAAATCAGTATATGAACCGTCATATAAAAAACGAAGTGTACGACCCCTAGATGTTGTATTATCAATAACCTCAGCCACCAAACTTTCATCTTCGCCAAAATAAAGTTTATTACCAATTCTTATTTTACGAGCCGGATCAACCAAAACATCCCAAAGACGTTGTTCTTCATTTAATTCTCTTAATAAGAATACTTCTATTCTTGCCCCAGTCTTCTCTTTATTACCGTATAAGCGAGCTGGAAATACTTTTGTGTTATTCAACACCATTACATCATCTTCATCAAAATAATCAATCATGTCTTTGAACATTTTATGCTCAATCTTTCCAGTTTCACGGTGAATCACCATTAACTTGGATTCATCACGATTCTCTGCTGGATACTCAGCTAATAATTCATCTGGAAGTTCAAAACTAAAATTTGATAATTTCATAAGCGTTTTTCGGTGTTTTATAAAGACGGCAAATATACAATCTGCGAATAGGGGTTGTCAAGTAAATAGACATTTAATTCAAACCTAAAGTTCCTTTACTTGAATTCCAAGGTGTTTCATATCACTCCAAAAATCAGGGTATGATTTTGATACTACCTCAGCATCGTTCATTTTTAGTGGAATTTTTAATACTAAAGGTGCAAAGGCCATAGCCATTCTATGGTCATTATACGTATCAATAGCTACATTAGGTATCATTTGATTTTCTTGCTTTAGCGTCAAGCTTTCGGCAGTAATAGCAACTGATCCACCAACTTTTTCGAGTTCGGTTTTCATTGCAGCCAAACGATCTGTTTCTTTAATTGGTAAAGTATGTAGCCCCGTTAAATGACAACCTATTGAAAGACCAAAACAGGTCACCGCAATTGTTTGTGCAATATCAGGAGCATTTTCGAGAGCTACCTCTATATGGTCAGTACTTATATCTTTTTCTTTGGTCAATTTTATCGTGTTATTTAAAAAGGTGGTCGAAACTCCAAAGTCTTTATAAATTTCAGATAGGACGCTATCGCCTTGCAACGAATGTTTCTTATAGGACGAAAGTTTAATTTCACTACCCACTTCACTTAAAGCTACAATACTATAAAAGTAACTTGCAGCACTCCAGTCTGATTCTACTGTTAAAACTTCATCCTTTGCGCTATTTTTGGGGTAGACCTTTATTTGATTTCCTTCAAATTCTGTTCTTATTCCTATACTATTCAGCAGACTTAAAGTCATTTTAATATAAGGAACAGAGGTTATCTTACCGACTAGATTTATAACTATGCCATTCTCTAAACTTGGTGCTGTAAGCAATAATGATGAGATATATTGACTACTAATATTTGCTGGTAAACTAACAGTACTAGTTACAAGTTTTTTACCCCTTATTTTTATAGGCGGATAGCCCTCATTACCCTGATATGTAATTTCAGCTCCCAAATCTTTTAAAGCATCAACCAATACCTTAATCGGTCTTTCCTTCATTCTTTTAGAACCAGTTAATACCACCTCTTTACCTTCTTGAGAAGCAAAAAACGAGGTTAAAAATCGCATAGCTGTGCCGGCATGGTGAATATCAACAGTTCCGTTGGTAACTTCCAAACCTTTTTGCATCACTTGTGCATCATCCGAATTGGAAAGGTTTTCAATTTTTAGATTAGGAAAAAGAGCTTGTAGCAATAACAATCTATTGGTTTCACTTTTTGAACCAGTAATCTGAATTTTGGAATTAAGTAAATTGCTTTGTGGAGCAGTAAGTTGAAGTTTCAATACGACCTATTTATAAATAAAAAATAAAAGCTCAAATATAAGTTATTTGAGCTTTTCATTATTGTGGTGACGGTCATGATCACGCTTTGTTTTCAAATCTAACTTTTTATCAAAAGCATGTTGCAAATCAATACCTGTTTGATTGGCCAAACATAAGACAACAAATAGCACATCAGCTAACTCTTCACCTAAATCCTTATTCTTATCGGATTCTTTTTCGCTTTGTTCACCATAACGACGAGCAATAATTCTAGCTACTTCGCCAACTTCCTCTGTAAGTTGGGCCATATTAGTTAGTTCATTAAAATAACGAACTCCGTGAACCTTAATCCATTCGTCAACTGCTTTTTGTGCATTTTCAATTTGCATGGGTCTAGATTTTAGACAATACTATTTTTTCATTGTGTTTTACAACCATTTGGTTGTAAAACTCTTTCAAAGATGCATAATAATTTGGTGGAATTAAGCTTTTATTGATTGCCGTATTTGAACTAAATTGAATTTGATTTCCGTTCTGTTTGAATGTAAACTGAAATGAACCAAGGCCATCGGGTAATGCATATGAAGCTGATTCAGGTATTGATTCTACTTGACACCCTTCTGGTAATTTATAGTTGACCACTATTTTTTTGGATTGTGGATACACAAAATCAACTGGATAGTCCCTTGTCTCCAATTTAAATGGATTCTCATTCATTGCAAGAAATAATGCTGGTTTAAAATAGATTTTACCATTTATGATTTCAGTTTGGTTTTCTTTTAGAAATGAACAAGATTCCAGTACTGGTTTGTCACATTCTTTTTCATTTTTGATTTCCAATTCATCAACCTCCATTTCTACATACCTATCTTCCATGGCATCCATAATATCTTCGGTGGTTTCATCTTTGTGCGACTTTCTGTAACCTAAAGCGATATGACCTGTATTCTGTGTACGCATTTTTCCAGAAACACTACCATCTGAGGCAAGTTCGGCATTCATAAAGATTACTTTTTTAGATGGCTTTTTGTTTACCATTTCAATAGCAATCGAAGACCCATCTTCCCTAACCAAACGACCACTCCAATTTAAAGATCTGGTTGGCAAGATATTGACCGCTCCCATTTTTTCGGTTGCATCCATCAAATCAACAGTGCCATCTGCATTTTCAATTGCGGCAACAACATAATTAAAACCATCAGTTGTTGGAAACAGGGGAATACCATGGGACTTTGTACTAACCAAAACAGGGTTTGCCTTAAACCCTGCATAACGTAACATTGAAGTCAACATTAAGTTAATATCGGCCACATTTCCAGATTTTTCTTCATAAGCCTTCTTAAGACCATTATCACAACCAACACCGGTGTAGTTGTTCCAGTTCATCCTATTTTTAACATGATCAAAAATAGCTGATGCTAGCTTTGAAGGTTCGGTAACTTTAGTCATGATTTCATCAACGTCATCTTTGTAAAAGCGTTGTTTTTTGAGTTCATTTCCAAAATCGTCATATTTATAAATGGTTTTGGCCACGTCTTCCCATGATTTACTATAATTTTTATAGGGACTGTTAGGGAACTGTGTAGAAGCCAATTCAAATTTTATCGCACTTCTGTAATTATCAATGTTATCGGTATAAGACACTTCTTTTAAAGCGGGAATATTGTTTGAAGCTATTTTATAAACATTTTCTAAAAACTCAATTTCACCAGACTGTGTTGTTGACTTACTATTCGTTGCAGAGCTAAAAAGAGATTTATGCTTATTTGTAGCAGTACCTTTCTCTTCTCTATATCTAAATGTTACTTTTCTGTTTTTTCTAGATTGTGTTATATCTATTGGGAAGAAACCTTTTCCATGACGTTTAAAAACATAGTATTCAGGAATTTCAACACTAATATCAACATGGTCAACAGGTATACCATATTGAAATTGGAACTCATCTATATAACCACTTAAGTCAGACGTAATACTATATTCTAAGTCTATTACACTGCCTTCTTTTACGTTTGGCATACTGATAGAAACCTTGTTTCGATATTTACTTACATTCTCTTTGAAAACACCATCCTTTTTAAGTTTAACTTCATTAATTTTTCCGTTCTCATCATTAAAAGTATATCCTTTAACTTGACCAATTCTTTCCTCACCAGAGGTTGAAGTGTATAGCGGAATCTCAAAAGTGCCCCAGTCCAGACCTGATTTTTTATAAACTTTAATTCGGTAATGTGCGGACCTAACTGTTCTAAAACCTTCTGTTCCGTCGTATTTATAAAATAAGCGCTCTTTTTTATACAGAAAAGCGGCTTCTGCATCCTTATCTAAATGATGTTCTTTTTGAAGAACTTCTTCTTTTGACACTTTACCAAACTTAATTTTATTGTCTTGTGCAATAGTTATTGCACTTACCATAATGGCAATAATGAGTAATTTTAACTTCATGGTTTAGGCTTTAATCAATACTATTTTTGAATTATCTGATCTCGCAATTTTCTTTCTAAAATTTCTAAAATCTTCATAGCTATCTTTAGAGTATTTACCAGATTTAATGAGAAGTCTCCTTTTATAAATTAATCGATTCTCGGCTATTTTCTCCATGCTTATGGTGTATTCACCAAATTCAGTCTTAAGATTCACGGGAGAAATTAAAGACTCCACTTTAAAATCATCAGGAAGCGCTATTGTAAACTCGTCTTCATCTAAATAACCTCGTTTAATGATGACATCATGCTTTCTATTCCTGTAGCGTTTTGGAACAAAAAGATTTCGGTTAAGCATATTTGGAGCAAAAAGCACCTTATCTCCAGCTTTTGACAAGTAGCTATTTGAAGAAAGTGAAACTTTTTCTTTTAGTTCTATATTGTCTTTATCATTTTCAAATGAAATTTTAGTAAGATTGATATCATTAACATAATCCCAATACTCTTTATAATGAGATTCTTTTTCTTGTTCATCTTTTAAAGGCAATCTAAATTTTTGATTGTATTGAGTTCCACTACTTACAATTTCAACATTGGCCTGAACTCCACTTTCCTCAGAAATTGTAATATCAGCTTTGGTAAGCTGCCAATTATCTTTGTTTTCGTAAGCCCTAGATTTAACCAACTCACCACCATCAGGTGTAACTTTTAGCACATAACGATTATCGGTAAAAGTGCCCAAATAGTCCGCAGGAACTATTTGACTTGTACATTCTAACCACAGCTCTTTATCATTCAAGGGTACATTTAAAAAGACATGATTACCTTGTAAAGAAGGGAATTCAGCATCGAGACTTCTTTGATCAGCATCAGCGTAAACAACCGTGTAATAAGAATTAATACCAACAGCTTTCAATAGGGCCATTGTATAATTAGTCAATCCTTTACAATCACCATACTTTACTCGATTGACCTCTTCAGCACTAATAGGCATCCAACCACCAATACCCAATTGAACACTTATATACCTTGTATTGTTTTGAACGTACTCATAAATTTTTTCAACCTTCTTTTTAGGATCTTCTATTCCCGCAACTAGGGATTTTACTCCATTTATTGTTGATACATTTAATTCCGCTTGACCCCTTAAAAGTGAATTATAAATCCATTTGCCATAATCACTCCAATTCTTGGCTTGACCATCAACGCCTTTTAAATGGAAACGCTCTAAAGCCAATTTAATAGACGGGGCAAAATCATAAAACTCAGGAGAATAATTTTCACCTTCAATCGCCTTTAGATTTTCAGCAGTATACTTTAATTTGTTACCAACAGATTCAACTGATATAGCGTAATCTTCAAGATTTTGTTCTTTTTTTCTTAAGGGAATTTTAGTTTTTAAATCAAAAATAAACTCACTCTTTTCAGTACTTACCCTATAACCATCTAAAAAGTACCAGTGCGGTAAAAATGCTGTATCCGCTGTTGTATATGTTTTCTCAAAAACTATGGTATACGGATAACTTACAGGAGTATATCGCAAAAACTTAACTCGAGAATCCGAATATAAAGTACCATCACCTGAAGCGCTTTGATCAATAAAATCTTTCTCCTTTATTTTCTTGATTTCTTTTCCTTGACTATTATAAACAAATGCTGAAAGAGTTTTTATCTTACTATTATCATCATAGAACGCATAGGCATCTACATGTTTTTGACCATTTTCATTTAATACAGTAACTACTCTTCTCGAAGAAACTTCCATTGCATTATAAGCTTCAACAGTTATCATCATTTTATCTAATCGCACAACTGCATCGGCATCTTCTAATAATTCTGAATTAATAGAACTAAGGCTATATTGTTGATTTTGAGCAGATAAAAAAAGAGTGGTGAAGAGTAAAAAATAAAATAAGCGCATGCAGTGGTTAGGTTGGTTAGTACCTTAACGAAAAACTGCCAAGATTCTTACAAAAAAGTAGGAAAAAACGATAAAGCTTTCTTTACTCTTTGTTTTTAGTATCTATGATAATTGTAACTGGTCCATCATTTAACAAGTCAACTTTCATATCAGCTCCAAAAATACCAGTTCCAACATTTTTACCTAAATCCGTTTTCAATTGACCTATAAAACTCTCATAAAGCGGTATGGCTATATCTGGTTTTGAAGCCTTCATATAAGAGGGTCTATTTCCTTTTTTAACGGCCGCATGCAAGGTAAATTGACTAACAACAATAGCGTCGCCATTTGCTTCTAATATAGATTGATTCATGATACCTTCAGAATCATTAAAAATTCTAAGATTTGCTATTTTTCTTGAAAGCCAAATAATATCTTCTTGGCTATCTTCATCTTCTATTCCAAGTAAAACTAACAAGCCCGTATCAATTTGAGAAATGACATTTTCTTCAACGGTAACGCTCGCTCTAGAAACTCGTTGTATAACTGCTCTCATCAATCACTTTTATAAATATCCACACGATAATTTTCATCTTCACCTAAAATCATTTGCAAATAACTTCTATACCTGCTCCAAGCGATTTTATCATTATCCAAGGCTTCTTTAACAGCACATTTAGGCTCATCAACATGTAAACAATCATTAAACTTACAAAAGCCTTTTAAGGCAAATAATTCTGGAAAGTAATCACCAATTTCATAATTTTCCATATCAACAATACCAAAACCTCTTATACCTGGCGTATCAATAATTTTAGCTCCAAAAGAAAGATCATACATTTCAGCAAAAGTGGTGGTATGTTGACCTTGAAGGTGTTGCTCAGAAATTTCGGCTGTTTTTAGCATTAAATTCTTTTCAATAACATTGACTAATGTTGATTTACCCACCCCCGAATTACCAGAAAACATACTAATTTTGTCTTTCATTAGGGTTTTTACCTCTTGAACATTTTCTCCTTTCTTTGCAGACAATTCAATACACCGGTAACCTATTTTTCTATACAATTTTACTAGGGATGAAACTTCTTCTTTTTCTTCTTTACTGTAAGTATCAGACTTATTAAAAAGCAGTATTGCAGGTATTGCATATGCTTCTGCGGTAACTAAAAATCGATCAATGAAACTTGTATAGGTTACGGGGTTATTTAAAGTAACCAATAAAAATACTTGGTCAAGATTAGCAGCAATAATGTGTGTTTGCTTTGATAAGTTGACCGACTTGCGAATAATATAATTTTTACGGTCTTTAATTTCAGAGATAATTCCAACTTCTTCATCTCCATTTTTCTCTAGACTAAAAGTTACCAAATCACCAACAGCTATGGGATTGGTGCTCTTAATTCCTTTAATTCTAAACTTCCCTTTTATGCGACAATTATAAAAATCACCCTCCTCCGATTTAACGGTGTACCAGCTTCCGGTCGATTTATACACGATTCCCTGCATCAAAAGGTTTGTTCATAACAATTCATACAATAACAAAGAAACAATTTTCTTTTCTTAAAAATTGGTATTAAAATTGATAAGTCTTAATCAACAAAAACATATCAATTATGAAAAAAGTACTTTTTATTGCCTTTGTTGCTCTATTAGCAACATTTGAAATGAACGCTCAACAGTTCAAAGTTATCACTAGTGTTGAATCAATTGTACCTAATGGTTTAGGAAGATCAAGAATTGTGAATGCCATCGAAGAGAAAGATTACAAAGAATATACTAGTGTACAAACGGACGAGGACAATACTAGAAACAAATCAAAAAGAGGCGAAATTCGTGTAAAAAACTTTGAAGAAACTAAGCTTTTGAACTTTTTTAATATTGGAGGTATCCGTTTTCAAAACATCGCAGCAAATGATGCTTTATTAACTTCAATGATTAATGACATGGTTGCCAATGGATGGGAACTTGCTTTTGTTACAAGTGCTGTTGAAAGTGCAGGCAAAGGTGATAATCAAGGTATTTTTATTACGAGATATATCTTTAAAAAATAACCCTTCTTTCTCCAAAAAAAAAGCCTCTCATTTCTGAGTGGCTTTTTTTGTTTTACATCTGATGGTTAATCAATTATACGTACTCTACCACCTACAAATGTTTTCTTATTCACCTTTTTAGGTTTACCGTAAACCGTTACATCACCTCCGGCCTTTACATTTACATCAATTCTGTCTGATGCGAATACTTCTGCTTCTCCACCAGCTGATATTTTTACATCTGCAACGGCAGTTTTTAAATCACGACCTTCAAAGATTCCACCGGTATTTAATACAATTGTCTGATTTTCTGCCAAACCAGAGGCTTCAATAATACCAGCTGTAACGGCACGCATCTCTGCATAATTCACATCCATACCTATCGTAATCTTAGCACCTTCTTGGACTCTAAGTTCAATTTTATTCTTATCTATCAATTCATTACATGTGATATGCGCACCTTCATTGGCATCAATCACATCCACATTTGTATAATACACTTCTATAAAAGTATCTTCACCCGTAAACTTTTTATCCAATTGCATACGGAGTTTCAGAATACCATCTTTATTCGCCCAAGTAATATCTTCCGTATTTCTTCCTTTTATAGTAATTCGATTTTCTTCTGATTGTATCAAATTGACCTCAATCAAGTCAAATACTTTGATTTCATTAAATTCTCCAACTTCCGTATCTATTGTTCTTTGAGCGTAGGTAGTAAGGGTAAATAATGCCAGGCAAATAATATGTATTGATTTCATTCTAGTGTTTTTTTGTTTCTTAAGAGATGAAGCATAAGTTGTTTTGTTACAGTTAAAGTAAATTTTAGTGGCATGTTTCTTGATATTCTAGAAGAAACCATTGTTATGAAATTATTCTCTTTGTATTTATTTTTTATCCCATTATTATCATTCGGACAATTTTTGAATCCATTAGACCAAAATTATGAATCATTAAAAAATGAAATAACTTTTTCAAAGTCTTCAAAAAAACTACATCCATCCTTATTAGGAGGAATCAAAAATGAGTTGACAGGAGCTGCTTTACTTTCTTTTGGGATTGTTCCTCAGCAGCGAAAACCATTTTTATTATTCTCAAGTTCTTCTCAAAAAGTTAAGAACCAACTTTTTTATTTTAGTTTGACCACAAACAAAAGAGAAGATTTTTTAATTGATAATTTTGATCGTTTCTTTCGAGGAGCATCTTCGCCAAAAGAATTTTTATTATTAAAACTTAATGTAAGGAAAGACCGTCGCTATATTTTTAAAGAAAAAGGAAGTTGGAGAACAAAAATAGCTTCACGCGCAATACCTTTTACTTTTGAAGAAACAGAAGTAGGGATATTTACTGTCAAACCAAATCACAAATTGGAATCGGGTGAATACTGCTTTGTTCATCAAGACATTTTAACTAATCCTAGTTTTAATGATTTTGCCTTCTTTGATTTTTCAATAGAATAAAAAAGCCATTTCTTACAAAATGGCTTTTTTAATTAACATTATCTAAATCTTTTAGGCTTTTAAAATTCGCTCTTGGTGATTTATTGATTCTTGGTGGATGGCTTTAAACATTCTTAAAACAAACTCTTCACTCAATCCTTTACTTTCACCTTCTAATATCATTTTGCCTAAAATGGCATTCCAACGGTTTGATTGTAATACCGCGACATTCTTCTGTTTTTTTAATTCTCCAATACCATCAGCAACTTTCATTCTCTTCCCAAGTGTCTCGATAAGTTGATTATCAATAACATCTATTTGAGTTCTAAGATTACTTAATTTAGAGTTGTATTCAGCCTCTTTATCGTCTTCTTTACGAATTTTTAAATCTTCCATAATCTGAACTAAAGTATCCGGTGTTACCTGCTGAGCTGCATCGCTCCAAGCGTTATCGGGATCAAAATGTGTCTCAATCATTAAGCCATCAAAATTTAAATCCAATGCAGTTTGAGACACATCAAAAATCATATCTCGCTTACCAGTAATATGTGATGGGTCATTTATTAATGGTAAATCAGGGAACCTATTCTGAAATTCAATAGCTAATTGCCATTCCGGAATATTTCTGTATTTAGTCTTCTCATAGGTAGAAAAACCTCTATGTATTGCACCTAACTTTTTAATACCAGCAGTATGCAATCTTTCAATACCACCTAACCACAAAGCCAAATCAGGATTTACTGGGTTCTTAACCAAAACAATTTTATCAGTGCCTTCTAAAGCATCTGCTAAATCTTGCATTATAAAAGGGCTAACAGTTGAACGAGCACCAATCCATAACAAATCAACATCATGCTCTAAGGCCAATTCAACGTGAGCCTTATTCGCTACTTCTGTAGCGGTCTTTAAACCAGTTTCTTCCTTTACTTTCTGAAGCCATTTAAGACCAATTGCACCTACACCTTCAAAATTACCCGGACGGGTTCTCGGCTTCCAAATACCAGCTCGGTAATAATTAACATCAGTATCTTTTAGCTCATGAGCTATTTTCAATACTTGTTCTTCAGTTTCTGCACTGCATGGTCCTGCAATTACTAATGGATGAGGCAACGCCATATCATCCAACCATGTTCTCATCTCTTTTGAATTTTCCATAGGTACTCTTATTCTCTGTTTATTTCCACTTCGCTTAAACCAGCTTAGTATGTTTGTTGTTATTACTTGGTTAACGGTATTCCGTTTAAAATTTGCTTGATTTTATTGGTATTATTCATTTCACTGTAGACCCCTTCAAAATCATTCTTTTCAATCATCTCTTTAAAATGTTCTAGATTTTGAATGTATTCCGCTAAGGTCTCAATCACATTATCTTTATTTTGCTCAAAAATGGGTGTCCACATTGCTGGAGAACTTTTTGCAAGCCGCACTGTACTTTCAAATCCACTACCAGCCATGTCAAAAATATCACGTTCATTTTTTTCTTTTTCAATAACCGTCTTTCCCAACATAAATGAACTTATATGTGACAAATGAGATACATAAGCGATATGTTTATCATGAGCTTCAGCATTCATATATCGTATACGCATACCCATAGCTTGAAACAATTGCAAAACTTTTTCTTGCAGCTTAAAAGCTGTTTTCTCTACTTCGCAAATAATGTTTGTTTTGCCGTCATATAAATTCTCAATAGCAGCCTCTGGTCCTGAAAATTCTGTCCCTGCGATTGGGTGACATGCGAGAAAATTTCTTCTTTTGGAATGGTTTTCGACCACTTTACAAATCAAAGTTTTGGTAGAACCGGCATCAAAAACCACAGTATCTTCTCCGGCAGCATCTAATATTTTTGGTAACTCCTTAACTAAAACATCAACAGGAATCGCTACTAATACCATATCCATTATAGCCAGCCCATCATAGTTTGTTTTTTTATCAATCAACCCTAAATCAAGGGCTTTTTTAAGATGGGCTTCATTAGCATCAAAACCATAAAGTTCAGCAGCGGGGTAAATTCGTTTCACATCTTTTGCAAAAGAACCACCTATTAATCCAACACCAATTATTGCTACTTTCATAAGCCATATATAACCCTTCCAAAAGGAATTAATTACTCAAATCTTTTAATTGCCTCTCTTATTTTTTCTTCTTTTACGCAAAGTGAAAATCTAATATAACCTTCGCCATTACTACCAAAAATGGTGCCTGGTGCTATAAAAATATCTTTTGAGTAAAGCAAATTGTTTACAAAATCTTCAGCTTTGACTGACCCTTTCGGTAATCGAGCCCAAACGAACATACCTACCGCATCTTTGTCATAAGTTGCTCCAATTTTATCTATTAATTCGTACATCAAATTTCTTCGACTACGGTAAACTATATCTAATTCTTGAAACCACTCTTTGCCGCTTTCAAGAGCCGCAATAGCTCCTTTTTGAATCCCATAAAACATTCCAGAATCCATATTACTTTTCACTTTCAAAATAGCCTTGATATTCTCTTCATTACCTAAAACCATTCCAACTCTCCAGCCAGCCATGTTAAAAGTTTTACTTAGACTATTTAATTCTAAACAATGACCTTTAGCACCTTTAACAGAAAGCAAACTAATCGGGTCTTCAGTCAACACAAAACTGTAGGGGTTATCATTAACTAATATTATCTTATGTTCTGTTGCAAATCTTACCAACTGTTCTAATTGTTCTTTAGAGGCGGTCGCTCCTGTAGGCATATGCGGATAACTACACCACATGAGTTTTACTTTAGATAAATCTTGTTGACCTAAAGCTTTTAAGTCTGGAAACCAAGCGTTCTCGGCATTTAAATCATAGGTCCTTGGTATCGCTTCGACCAGTTTCGTTACTGCGGCATATGTTGGATAGCCTGGGTTCGGAATCAACACTTCATCTCCTTTATTCAAATAGGCCATGCTTATATGCATGATACCCTCTTTAGAACCCATTAAAGGTAAAATCTCGTTCACTGGGTTTAAAGAAACACCAAACTTTAAATCATAAAACTTCGCTATAGCTTCGCGCAGTTTTGGTAAGCCTTGGTAGCTCTGATATTGATGCGCACCAACATCACTAATAGCATCTTTCAACACTTGTAAGACTTTTGCAGATGGCGCCAAATCAGGACTACCGATACCCATATTTATAATTGGCTTGCCATCATCTATCAAACCTCTTACCTCTCTTAATTTTTTAGAGAAGTAATACTCCTGAACCGATTTTAATCTATCTGCAGTTATCATCCTTTTCTCGCATTTTTATACTCGCCTAAAATTCTTAAATCTTCAGACATAATCTTTAACAAGGCTTTTCCTTTTTCAAAGTCTTCATACTTATCAAAAGTAACATCAACAAAAAAGGCATATTTCCAAGGAGTTTCTATTACTGGTAAAGATTGAATCTTGGTTAAATTCATATTACAATCACTCATAACATTTAAAACGGTTGCCAAACTGCCTCTTTTGTGATCAGTGATGAATCGCAATGAAGCTTTATTAATTTCTTTTTTTGGTAAAACCTTATTCTGTTTTTTCAGAATGATAAAGCGGGTGGCGTTATTTTTAATGGTTTGAATTTCAGGACTGATGATTTCTAAATCATACAATTCCGAAGCAACTTTAGGTGCAATGGCACCAATAGTTCTTAAATTTTGCTCTTGAATTCTTTTCGCAGTTTCAGCTGTATCAACATCTTCTACTAATTTAATTGTAGGGTATTGCTTGAAAAACTCCTTACATTGTAATAGTGCCATCGGATGAGAATGCACCTCGACTAATGATTCAATTGATACGCCTGGTTTTACCATTAGATTATGATGAATACTTAAATAATGTTCACCTATGATATGCAGATTGTTGTGATATATCAGATTATAATTCGGAATAATTGATCCTGCAATTGAATTTTCAATGGCCATAACGCCTTTATCAGCTGTACCTTCTATCAAATGCTCAATAAGTTTGTCAAAGGACAAACACTCCACCAAATCAATGTCGTCTCCAAAAAAGTCCTTAGCGACCTGATGATGATTACTCCCCTTTATTCCTTGTATGGCTACTTTAAGTTTCATTCAATAAAAAAGTCCCGATGTTATATCGGGACTTCATTTGTTTTTTATACTTGGTGTATACTACAACAGTCCCGTACTTCCTTTAAAAAAGAAGTAGAAATAAAATCTGTTCCAGAAATACGTGTTTGTCATTTCGTTATAATTCCTGGCTAAGATTAGGCAATACATTGAGAAATCAAAGATAGTGCTCAAGTTTTCAGAATTTTTTTAAGAATTTCAGTATTCGCTGAAAATAAATATGCTTAATTCTATTTTTTTTAAGAATATCGAAACGAATAATTAAGAATAGAAAATCTTATTTTTGAAATCAAATTCCATTTCATGTCCATATTTGTTGAAAATATTACCAAAACCTTTGGGAATCAAAAAGCCTTAAATGCTATTTCTTTTTCTATAAATAAAGGAGAAATTGTTGGGTTTTTAGGCCCTAACGGGGCAGGTAAGTCGACCATGATGCGTGTGTTAACAACATACCACCAGGCAGATTCTGGCAAGGCCAAGGTCAATAATTTTGATGTGAATGATGAAAAAAGTAAGGTTCAAAAAAATATTGGCTACCTGCCGGAGCACAATCCCTTGTATTCAGAAATGTACGTTAAAGAATATCTGGCCTTTAATGCAGATGTCTACAAGGTGGCTAAAGAGCGAATTGGTGTTGTTATTGAACAAACAGGATTAACTACTGAAGCTCATAAAAAAATAGGACAATTATCAAAAGGATATCGCCAACGCGTTGGTCTAGCAGCGGCTCTATTACATGACCCGGATGTACTTATTTTAGATGAACCAACTACCGGTTTAGACCCCAATCAACTTATTGAAATAAGAAAACTGATTCGTGAAATTGGTAAAGAAAAAACCATTTTACTTTCAACACATATCATGAAGGAAGTAGAAGCAGTTTGCGACCGAGTTATCATCATAAATAAAGGGGAATTGGTTGCGGACAAAAAATTGGAAGATTTAAGAGAAGATGAGCAACAAATCATTGAAGTAGAATTTGATTATCGTGTTGAGGAAGTTGTGCTCAACAAATTACCACACGTAGTAAGTGTTACAAATACTGGTGGTTTTGTATATGACATCACCTTTAATACGTCAAAAGACATGCGCCCTGCAGTTTTTGACTTTGCTCATGATAACCAGTTAAAAACGCTTCAGCTTAGTAAGAAGAATAAAAATTTAGAAAGTCTCTTTATAGAGTTAACATCTTAAATCCTTTTTTTATCTACCCAAAAGGCTAATCCTGCCAGTATTAAAAAAGAAGCAAGTGCAGAAAAGGTCAATGCTTTTAAATCATTGTTAGCTGGTAACACATAATAGTTCAAATAATTAACTCCTATTAAAAATAGAACAAGACCAAAAGCTCCATATTTGCCCAGTTTAGTTTTAGCAACAGTTTGCTTCAGATAATACCAAAGTCCCAGTGCTAATAAAACTGCTTCTAAAATAAAAGTAGCAGCCTTGTTATGCCATAGACCAAAGCCAAAATAGGGTTCTTCATAAAGCAATGGTAAATCAGGGGTATGAACAAATAGGTCGGCAAACCAATGCGATAGCACTCCTAAGCCCAATACTATTGCCACTCTTTTACCTAGAGATCTTTTACGACCCCAAATCAAAAAATATATTCCACCAAAAATTAAAGCCCAAACTACACTACCTAGCAAACTGTGGGTAAACGGAAATTCCATTTTAAAATCATTAGTTTGAGTAAAACCAGGAATAAATTCCATAGACTCTAGGCCCCAAAGAGCGAAAGGAAAAAATAGAATGTCAACAAATTGAACAGCCACAAACAACCAACCTAGCGAAGAATTCTTTTCTTTTCCTTTTAATGCAAATGCTGCTGCATAATGACCTACAAACATATTTTCAATTTTTTAAATTAGACCATCTGCGCTAAGATGCTTTCTATTGCCTTATCAAACTCCTTTTGCACTTTTGAATCTGTACAATTTACTAAAATAGAAACCACCATTTCTTCTTCAGGATAAATAAATAGGTTGGTATAAGCTCCAACATTACTTCCTACATGCCCAACAAAAGACCTCCTTTCTTTATCCTTACTTACTTGAAATCCTAACCCATAATAGGTTGAATTGTTATTGACTATTTGGGCGCTCAATAATGCGCTATAGGTTTCTGGTTTTAAAAACTTCTCTTCTAAAACAGCTTGACCCAATTTGGTAATATCTTCACATGTAGCCAAATAACCACCACCTGCTAGTTTATAAAAATTATTTACAGGGATTGCCTTTTTGAACCCGATTGGAGTTTTGGTGTAAAATTCGGCTTGGTTCTGAATTCGACTTGAACTATCGGTTTTATTTTCTGAGGGAGGAAAGGTGTTTAACATTCCAAGTGAAATCAAAATCTTTTCTTTAACATATTCTTCAAAAGGAATTCCACTGGCTTCTTGCATTGCCAAAGAAAGTAAGACAAAATCAAAGCTATTATACAGATACCCTTTTCCTGGTGCGAAAACTAGGGGGTCATTCTCAAATACTTGAATACTTTCTTTTATAGTGTATGGTTGGTTTAATGCAAATTCTTTTCCTCTATAAGCACGAATACCTGCGGTATGACTAGCCAATTGTTTTAGTGTAAAATCAAATTGTTTGGAAGGGAAATAAGGTACGTGCTTATAAAAAGAATCATCCCAATCTAAAATGCCTTCTTCAACCATTTTACCAAAGGCTAGACCAGTTATGCATTTTGATATACTAGCAGTTCTAAAAATAGTTTCTTTAGGATCTACTTGAGTTTTAGTTTCAATATCCGAATAACCTAAGCCTTTTTGAAGCAGCGTTTCCCCATTTTTTAAGATGGTTATTGCTAAACCGGGCACCCTTTTCTCCACAACAAGATTATGCAAAATAGCTTCACTCCTATCTATACCTAATAAACCCTCTAAAGATTTCACTTTTGGAGTATTTGTGAAAAGGTTTTTTAAATATGTAACTAGTGAACTCACATTATGATTTTGTCATTTCGAACATAGTGAGAAATCTAAAGAATCAAAAAAGAATCTTCATTTCATTCAGGATGGAATGCAAACATTAATTAATCTCTAAATAGTAATCTCCCGTTAAAAAGTTCTTCTACTTCAATTTCAGGCGGACGGTTACTACTTATAACATCTCCATAACCTCTAATGGTACCAGAAATTCGTTGTTGAGGATTCACAAAAATATCGTTAGAACCGCGGTGATTTAAACCAACATTTTCTGCTATTAGACTATCCGCTTCAATCCTTGAATCACCAGCAGCTATGAAAATATCAATATTTTCGACACTACCCTGAAGTTTAAAAAATGCTATACCATTAGTTAGAATAGAGATATTTTCCGAATCAAGTTCTAAATTGAACGAACCGTCTGTTGTTTCTGTCTCTGGCTGACTAAAACTTTCTGACAATAAACTTATATCTGAATAGTTTAAAACCCCATCACTTGAAATTAGGCCTCCAGTACTGCTTCTTATTTCTGAAATATTGGGAGCGGTTAAGTATATAGTTGTTAGCCCATAATCGCGAACATAATTACAGCTATTTTCATTGCGTAAGATTAAACGACTGCCTTCCACTATGGCACTAATATCATTTAATAAAAATTCGCCGGTTTCAATTTCTATTTTTTGTGTGGTGCCTTGTTTTACAACCACGTTCAAATTTTCAAAAACTGTAATTGTAGTAAATGCAGCTACATCAACTTCAACCCGAACTATATCTCCCGAATTTTGAAAGCAGTCAGAGGCATTTTCGGAGTTACAGCCTAGAATAAAAAAAGAATTTACCAGTAATAGAAATACGTAGAAAAGGCCTCGACTCCGCTCGACCTGACGGGCATTTTTGATTAAAATTCTATTATCTAACATATATAAATCTATAATCGTATTCCTATACCAAATTCAACCGCTTCAGCTGCAGCAGCATGAGATTTTAGGGTAACACTACCAAACATTTTATCTCCAAAATAGCGTTTTAACCCTATTCTATTATACACCTTACCTTCAAAATCGAAAGGGTAATACACGTAATACCCCAATTGCGTGATAACACTCATTTTATTAATGAATAATTCATGACCCACAAATAAACCTACCCTTTTAAAATCAGTATCTGGGGCCACTTCCATTTCAGGAAAAGAGATGCTTTGAAAGCGAATTAATTCTTTTAAAAAATTAGAAAAGAAAACATCAGCACCTAATTGTAGGGCACTTTTTCTACCTATTCTTTTATCGGCATAAGCCGAGAAAATGGCAAAGCCATACTGCCCTGAACCAATAACATCGCTTTCATTAATACCTGCCCTTAGCACCAAATTGTATTTTAAAGGCTCGGTTAGCTTTTTTTTAGGTTGTTTTGGAATAAAATCATAAACAATACCGCCATCTAAATCATAGGTCAGACCAAAATTTAAGGCAGCTGTATTGGTTGATGTATTTGGAGCTCTAAAATTAGCATTGGAATAATGAATAAGGGAAAGACCAGCTTTAAAACCCAAACCAGCTATCAAATTCTCTTTATGATAGTTCAACATCATCATAGTAGAACTTAAAAAATCTGACCCGTAAGCGTTATTTCTAAAGTTGGTGTTTTTATCGTAGGGATTGGTCGTGTATGCTATTCCCTGCCCTATTCTAAACTGTACATTGCGTTTTAGAAAATAAAAATTATAGTGTGCATACAGACCAAAATTCTGACCCAAAACTGGGTTTTTCATATTTTGATAAGCAAAGGTAAACCCAGTATCAGGATACCCATAATCACCCTCCCAAGCTTCTTTGCCGTAACGTTTTCTATTAAATCCAAGAATAAAACCCCCAGGATGTTCTGTTATTAAATGTGAAATATCAGGGTTGTGTAAAAGTATTGAACCATTAAATTGGCTTAAATCAAGAACATATTTTCTTGGGTTATCGGCTTCTTGAGAAAAGCAACAAAGGGCAGAAAAAAGAAGACAGTACAGAAACTTTAGATTCATCTATACCAAAAGTAAAACTAATCCCTATTTAATGTTGAAAGTTTGGCAGGCTTTTTTAATTCAACAGTTTATATAATCCTTCTTTTTCAAAAAGAATTCTACCAACTTTTATATCAGACCATCCTTTTTTGAGTTGGTAGGTAAATGTTGGTATGTTTTCAATTAATTGGCAATCGATAAAATAGTTTTCTATTTGTGGATTTGAAACACTTTTTAATTCCTGTATATGGGTAGAAATAAAAAAATAGGAATTATCAAATTTACTTAACCCATTTATGGTCGTTTTACAAATTTCAAAACCATCTTCAACATTGGTACCACTAAAAAGTTCGTCAAAAACTGCAAAACACCTTTTATCTTTGGATGCTTCCTCTGCAACTTTTTTTAAATTCATTACCTCTGTCATAAAATGACTATAACCATTTAAAATATCATCATTTCTATTGATTTCAATTGAAAAGAAATCACAAAAAGGAATTTCTCCAACCGTAGCTGGAATAGCAATTCCTAAATGACCAAAATACATACAAAGCCCAACTGCCTTGAGAAAAGTAGATTTACCTGACATGTTAGGACCATTCAACACAATTACATTACTCTTAGTTTCAATATTATTTTTAACGGGGTTTTCTAAAAGAGGATGATAAAAATTTAGTAACCTAATTTTCTTCTTCGTGAAATTCGGATAAATAAATTGATTATTTTTTATTCCTAGACTAATTGAAAGGTATGCTTCAAATTGAAAAAAGGCTTGCCAAAAAGTTAATATCGAACCGTTACTTCTCAGTTCATTTATTTTTTCGGTCAGCTCAATTATATGACTATCCTTTAATCTTCTCTCTCTAATTATTAATTCATATTTAATTAGTTCAAAATTTGAGAAAAAATTTGATATTAATTTGATTTGGGACAAGTAAGCTTTTGGGAAAAGGTTTAAGTCTAACCTTGTTATATATTGTGAATTTAGGCGATGAAAAAACAATATTAATTGGTTGAACTTACTGACATACCTTGTTTTCTCTTGTTTCGAAGCGAATAATTTATACTTAATTTTTTGTCTTGATAAATCTTCGACTTTTTCTTCAGTTAAAAAAGAATGAACTTCTTTCAAATAAAGAATTGTATAGGAATATTGTCCTAATATTTTTTGGTTGTTAGCAAATCCTTTTAAGATATTTTGCCGAAGTTCAATTTCAGTAATAGACTGCAAAGGGCTATTAAGAATATCAAGAATTTTACTCTTTGTAAATGTATTCAGAGAATAATCGAATAACGGCAAAACTTCTTTCTCAATATTTAAGTCTTTTAAGTTATTCATTTCTATTCTTTACTTGGAAGATAAGGCTTAAGTAATGATTTTAAATCGGTAATACTAAAGTTAGCGAAAAGAGATTGAGTTTAGGAATTCCAGCAGGATTTCTTGAGCAGCTTAGCAAGAATTATAGCTAGTGTTGTGTTTTCATCATTTTTGTTGTCTTTAGAATTGCAACTCAGGATTGTTCGAATTAATTACTTTGATTTTTTCCATCCAATTAAAAGGAATATTATCCCGCCAAGAATCATTATAAAATAAAATGGAGAAATACCTAGCCCACTAGTATATTCATCCCAAATGCTGAACATCCCAAGAAAAATTATAAAACCAGCAGCTATTTTAGACCAATTGGTTGATTTTCCTTTACCTTTCATGGATTACTTTTATGTATTGGAAAATTAGTACAACACCTAAATATATGCAACTTTTGGGTTCAGGTAAGCTCTTAAAAAACTTCTATAGCTATTGCCTTTATATTATCAGATTTACCCATAGAATAATAATGCAAAACAGGCACGCCTGCAGCTTTGAGTTCTTTAGATTGTTCAATAGCCCATTCTACCCCTACTTGCCGAACCTCTTTATTGGTAGCACATTGCTCCACAGCGTCAACTAAATCCTCAGGAATATCTATGCGAAAAACTTGCGGGAGTAATTGTAAATGTCGTTTTACAGCCAAAGGTTTAATACCGGGTATAATAGGTACTTTTATGCCCATACTTTTGGCAGCATCAACAAATTCAAAATACTTTTTATTGTCAAAAAACATTTGAGTAACTACATAATCCGCACCAGCGTCCACCTTTTCTTTTAATCGTTTTAAGTCTGATGTTAAAGAAGGGGCTTCTAAGTGCTTTTCTGGATAACCTGCTACCCCAACACAAAAATCTGCACAGTCGTCGGTCTCTATAACCTCATGCAAGTATTTACCACAGTTTAAATCTTGTATTTGTTTTACCAAGCTAGTCGCATAAGGATGACCTCCTTTTGTGGCCTCAAAATACTTTTCTTCACGCATGGCGTCACCACGCAGCGCCATTACATTATCAATGCCCAAATAATGGCAATCTACAAGCAAATATTCAGTTTCTTCTTTGGTAAAGCCACCACAAAGTACATGCGGGACGGTATCAACGTCATACTTATGTTTGATAGAAGCGCAAATACCAACGGTACCTGGTCGCATTCGGGTCAGTTTTTTATCTAAAAGTCCATCTTTATCAATATAAACGTACTCTTCACGTGAAGTAGTTACATCAATAAAAGGAGGTTTGAACTCCATTAATGGGTCAATATTGCTATATAATTCTTGGATGTTCCGACCCTTAACCGGTGGAATTATTTCAAAACTAAATAGTGTTTCGCCCTTTGCCTTTTTTATATGGTCTGTTACTTTCATGAGCCCCCTAGCCCCCAAAGGGGGAATTTTAAGTTAGAAATTTTCAACTGTATTCTGTTTTTCATTCTGTATTTGTTATTTAATCTATCCAACACTAATAGTGTCCCCCCTTTGGGGGTTAGGGGGCTTCCGCAATATTTGGTGCTAGCCATTTTTTAGCCATCTCTAATGCAATACCTTTTCTGACTGCAAAGTCATTTACTTGGTCTTCTTTTATTTTTCCTAAACCAAAATATTTTGCCTGAGGATTCGCAAAGTAATACCCACTAACACTAGCAGCTGGCCACATGGCCAAGCTTTCTGTTAACTTTACTCCAATCTTTTCTTCTACTTGCAACAGTTTCCAAATGCTTAATTTCTCCAAATGGTCCGGACAGGCCGGATAACCTGGGGCCGGACGTATACCTTTGTAAGATTCATTAATTAAATCCTCATTACTTAAGTCTTCATTAGCGGCATAACCCCAATGCTTGGTACGAACTTCTTTGTGCAAATACTCAGCAAAAGCCTCTGCAAGTCTATCTGCCAATGCCTTAATCATAATTGCACTATAATCATCTAAATTTTTTTCAAATTCTGCTGCCAACTCTGCAGTACCAAAACCAGTCGTAACACAAAAACAACCTATATAATCTTGAATACCCGTTTCTTTTGGTGCTATAAAGTCGGCTAGAGCATAATCAGGAACTCCAGCCCTTCGCTCTAATTGCTGACGGAGGGTTCTAAAAATGGTCTTCTCTTCTTCCTTGTTCTCAACACCTCCTTCGACCGGTTCAGGATGACAGCTCGAACTGACGGAAATTGGGTCAACCTCAATATCATCATGGTTGATGGTATTTGCAGGAAATAAACCAAAAATAGCTTTGGCCTTAAGTTGTTTCTCTGTAATGATTTTATCAAGCATGACTTTGGCATCGGCAAATAATTCGGTGGCTTGTTCGCCAACAATCTCATCTTTTAATATCTGAGGGTACTTTCCATGTAAATCCCAACTTCTAAAAAAGGGTGACCAGTCGATAAAATCAACCAATTTCTCCAGTTCTAAATTCTCAATAATTTGAATACCTAGTTCCTTTGGTTTAAATATCTCAGCAGTGGTCCAATCAATTTTAAACTTATTGACTCTGGCCTTTTCGATAGATTTATATTCTTTTTTCTTCGTTCTTTTTAAAAACTTATCTCTAAAAACTTCGTAATCGAGTTTTAAATTTTCTTTATAAGCATCAGCACTGTCCTTTTTAAGTAAGTCGCCCACAACAGTAACCGCTCTTGACGCATCATTTACATGGACTACAGCGCTATGATATTGAGGGTCTATTTTTACTGCAGTATGTGCTTTACTTGTTGTTGCACCACCAATTAATAAAGGTACTTTAAACCGCTGCCGTTCCATTTCTTTGGCTAAAAACACCATCTCATCAAGTGAGGGTGTTATGAGTCCGCTTAATCCAATAATATCAACATTATGCTCGATAGCGGCATTAATAATCTTTTCTGGAGGCACCATCACCCCTAAATCTACAATCTCATAATTATTACAAGCCAATACCACACTCACAATATTTTTACCAATATCGTGAACATCTCCTTTCACAGTCGCCATTAATATCTTGCCTTCACCTTTTGAATCAGTATTCTGGGGGTTTTTCAGTTTTTCCTCTTCAATGTAGGATTCCAAGTAGGCTACAGCTTTTTTCATTACTCTAGCAGATTTTACCACTTGCGGCAAAAACATTTTTCCGCTGCCAAATAAATCGCCAACTACGTTCATACCAGTCATTAAATTACCTTCAATAACTTCAAGGGGTTTTGATGCACGTTGGCGTGCTTCTTCAATATCTTCAATAATATATTGATCAATACCTTTTACTAAAGCTCTTGTTATTCGGTTTTGCAAGGGTTCTTCACGCCAAGACAAATCAACCGTACTTTCTTTGGCCTTGCCAACAACTGTTTCAGCAAAATCGAGCAATCTTTCTGTGGCATCATCTCTACGGTTAAGAATAACATCTTCTACATGTTCTAATAGGTCTTTTGGAATATCATCATAAACCTCGAGCATAGCAGGGTTAACAATACCCATATTCATTCCTGCATTGATGGCATGATATAAAAAAACAGAGTGCATGGCTTCTCGAACAGGATTATTTCCTCTAAATGAAAAGGAAACATTACTAACACCGCCACTTACGATGCAATGCGGCAAATTTGCTTTAACCCAGCGTGTTCCCTCAATAAAATCAAGGGCATTTAATTTATGCTCATCCATACCTGTAGCTACAGGGAAAATATTGAGGTCAAAAATGATATCTTCTGGAGCAAAATTGACTTTATCTACTAAAACACGATAAGAACGTTCTGCAATTTCTATTCTTCGTTCAAAGTTATCCGCTTGTCCAACTTCATCAAAAGCCATAACTATTACAGCTGCTCCGTATCTTTTTATCAATTTTGCTTGGCGAATGAACTCTGATTCACCTTCTTTAAGGCTAATTGAATTCACTACACATTTACCTTGAACGACTTGAAGACCAGCTTCAATAATTTCCCATTTAGAACTATCAATCATAATTGGAACACGGGCGATGTCTGGTTCGGCGATAACTAAATTTAAAAATTTAACCATGGCATGTTTACCATCAATTAAACCATCATCCATATTAATATCGATGATTTGGGCACCGCCCTCAACCTGATGTCTTGCTACTTCTAAGGCCTCATCAAATTTATTTTCTTTAATGAGTCTCAAAAACTTCTTGGAACCAGCGACATTAGTTCTTTCTCCAACATTTACAAAATTAGTTTCAGAAGTTATCACTAACGGTTCTAGACCCGAAAGCTTCAAATATTTTGATTTTTGTTCTGTCATCAACTGTAGTGTAAGACCTCTGGAAAGGGTTCATAAAAATGATGGAGTAAATTCTTCCATGCTTGATATTCCTTTGATTTTCGAAAGCCTTGTTCATGGTCTTCAATGGTTTCCCAATTAACAAGTAGGATATATTGATTTTCTTTTTCAACACATTTTTTCAATTGATGATTGAGATATCCCTTCATCTGAGAAATAATCAAACTAGCCTTCTGAAAATTTAGTTCAAATTCTAAACTCATTCCGGCTTTAATCTGTAAAACAGCGACTTCTAAAATCATACGTTTACTAGTTTTAAAGGTCTAGGCTCAAATTCTTTTGCAACCTCTGCAATCGCGCTAATATGTTCTGGAGTAGTGCCGCAACAACCGCCAATAATATTAACTAAGCCTTTCTCTACATATTCCTTTATTTGAGCGGCCATTTGTTCAGGGGTTTCATCGTATTCTCCAAAGGCATTTGGTAATCCAGCATTAGGGTGTGCTGATGTGAAATGATTAGATTTTGCAGAAATCACCTCTAAGTGAGGCACTAATTGTTTAGCGCCTAAAGCACAATTAAAGCCTACCGATAAGATTGGAATATGGGAAATTGAAATTAAAAATGCTTCAGCTGTTTGACCAGATAGTGTTCTACCTGATGCATCGGTAATAGTGCCACTTACCATAATAGGCACATCAATATTACGTTCTTCTTTCACCTCTTCAATGGCAAACAATGCTGCTTTAGCATTTAAAGTATCGAAAATAGTTTCAACCAACAAAATATCTGCGCCACCATCTAGCAAAGCCTCAACTTGTTGTTTATATGCAATTCGTAATTCGTCAAAAGAAACCGCTCTAAAACCAGGGTCATTTACATCTGGTGACATGCTTGCTGTTTTATTGGTTGGCCCAATACTACCAGCCACAAATCGTGGTTTATGAGGTTCATTTTCAGTAAACTCTTGAGCAACTTCTTTAGCAATACGTGCAGATTCATAATTGAGCTCGTAAACCAATTCTTCCATATGATAATCGGCCATGGCAATAGTAGTGCCCGAAAAAGTATTTGTTTCCACAATATCAGCCCCAGCTGCAAAATACTTTCGATGGACCGCAGCAATAGCTTTTGGTTGAGTTAGGGATAATAAGTCGTTATTGCCTTGTAACGGATGTTCCCAAGCCATAAAACGCTCACCTCTAAAATCTTCTTCACTAAATTTATAACGCTGAAGCATGGTGCCCATGGCGCCATCTAAAATCAATATTCTTTTATTCAGTATTTCCTTAATCATGTTACAATTTTCACGCTTATAGCGTAATTATAAAATTGTATAGATCAAGTAAGGAAAAGGTAAGACTAGCTTTCTTTTGGTTATCTAATCCCAAATTGGGTAGAATGTAGCACCTTCTTTAAAGTTAAAGGGTTGCTAAGGCTTCATTGGGTCTAATCCCTCCGCCTTTCTTGATAACAATTTCAGTTTATAAATGAACTAGATGCAAATTAAAGTCACAGTTTGTTCTTACACAAATTATAGCTTCCTTTTTTTGAATTTTAAGCTTAATAAAAACCCTCTAACCAGCTTTTGAATTAGAGGGTCAATAGCTAATTACTCTTTTTTATAAAATACTCTGTACTACTTCTTTTTTTGCTTCTTTTTTAGAACCATCAAATCCCTCAACTCCTCCAACGGTGGTATATTTCATAATGTATCGTTTACCAGGGTTAATCAGTTGATATGCATATTGGCACATAATTGCCGCTTCATGAAATCCTGATAAGATTAATTTAAGTTTCCCTTCATAGGTATTCACATCACCAATTGCAAAAACACCCGGTATGTTAGTTTGGTAATCTTTAGCGTTATTAACTTTTATTGCATTTTTTTCAAGAGTTAAACCCCAGTTCGCAATGGGTCCTAATTTTGGTGAAAGTCCAAATAATGGTATGAAATTATCAACCTCTAAATAGGTTTCCCCTTTTTCTTGATTATTGTGCTTTATAACAACGGCTTCTAATTTTTCATCTCCATAAAGTTTTTTTACTTCGGCTTCGGTGAATAATTTTATTTTACCAAGTTTAGCTAATTCCGAAGCTTTTTCAACGGAATCTAACGCGCCTCGAAATTCATTTCTTCGATGGACTAACGCAACCTCAGAAGCTACATTTGCCAAGAAGATTGCCCAATCAAGGGCGGAATCACCGCCACCTGCAATGACTACCTTTTTATCACGATATACTTCAGGGTCTTTTACCATATATGCAACCCCTTTGTCTTCAAAATCAATGATATTATTAATTGGTGGTTTACGTGGTTCAAAAGAACCCAATCCGCCAGCAATTACTACTACCGGAGCTTGATGTTGAGTTCCTTTGTTTGTAGTAATGATATAGGAGCCATCTTCTTGTTTATCTAAGGTTTCTGCTCTTTCTCCCAAAGTAAAACCTGGTTCAAAAGGTTTTATTTGTTCCATTAAATTAGAAACTAAATCACCAGCAAGAATTTCAGGAAATGCGGGAATATCATAAATAGGTTTTTTTGGATAAATCTCAGAACATTGACCTCCTGGTTGCGGCAAAGCATCTATTAAATGACATTTTAGCTTTAATAAGCCAGCTTCAAAAACTGTAAATAATCCAGTTGGTCCTGCTCCAATAATTACTATATCTGTTTTAATCATTTCAAATTCGTTTCTAATTCTTGTTTTTTAGCTAATGCCATTAGTTGTTCTCGGTGCCTTACAACTTCACCTATAATTATAATTGCTGGGTTGGACAACTGCTGCTCCCTTGCCTTGGATTCAATCGAAGCAACAGTGCCAATTCCTATTTTCTCTCTTTTTGTTGTGCCATCTTGAATAATGGCGACCGGAGTTTCTGCCTTACCAGCTACTTTGAATAATTCCATAATCTCCGGTAATTTTGACATTCCCATTAGAATAACAACAGTAGCCGAGGATTGCGCTGCCAAGGCTATATCATTTGAAAGCTTATGTTCTTTGGTCGTTCCTGTGATTACCCAAAAACTTTCTGACGAACCTCTTTTAGTCACAGGAATATGCTGACTACCAGGCACTGAAAGTGATGAGGAAATCCCTGGAACAAAATCTACCTTTAGGCCTCGTTCGGCTGCAAATTCCATTTCTTCTGCCCCACGACCAAAAACATAAGGATCACCTCCTTTTAATCGAACAACATGTTTTCCTAATTGACCTCTTTCAACAATTAATTCGTTTATTTGCTCTTGTTGAAAGCTATAGCATCCCTTTTTTTTGCCAACAAAAATTAATTCAGCATTAGGAGCAAATTCAAGTAGTTCTTTATTCACCAAAGCATCATAGAGTACTACTTCTGCAGTTTTTAAAGCCTTAATTCCCTTTAAAGTAATTAATTCTTTATCTCCTGGTCCGGATCCTATAACAGTGAGACGTCCCTTCCTTTCTAAGTTACCTAAAGGAGGTGTATTCTTATTTGAGTTATTTATAGCATATCGCATGTTATACTTCTTGAAGTTCCTGTTTTCTAAATTTTTCAACTTGAATCAAATATTCTTTTGCATCTGCTAAATAGCTTTCGGCGAAAGCTTCATTAGGTTCATTTTTATTTAATTGAAGTACCAATTTTTCAAAACCCCCGTCGACTATAAACCTCCCAGAGGTTACAAATTTTTCGTCAAAATCCTTTATAATACTCGCATGGGTATTGACCTTAGTTTTTTCGGCAGTTAATAAGGCTTTTGCAGAATTAATCATCGATGCATAAGAATAATAAATACTTGCAGCCCATTTACCCTCTTCATAAGCCTCGGATGCACTTTTAATCTTCTCTTCACTTTCATAAAGTAGTGTAGCTATTAAATCAATAACCACACCTGCACATTCCCCAATGCCTATAGCCTTTTCGTAACGTTCTTTATTTCCCCAATCGATAAAATCTTCTTGAGCAAGATTGTCTATAGCGGTTAGAGGTTTTAAGAATTCATAAAAATAATGTTCGCCTTTGGAGCGATAATAATCAGCATAAGACATTCCATTCCCGTTCCTATCAAAATCATCTAGAATTAAACGAAGTGCCTGTGGACCTCTTTTACTTGGTACTTTAACCACTTTATCTGCAAACCGACCTTCTCCATTACCAATGTTACCACCACCCAATAACACTTGAAGAGCGGGTGCCACCAATTTATCTTTAGTTCTTATAGACATACCCTGAAAACCAATATTGGCCATATTATGCTGTCCGCACGCATTCATACAGCCACTAATTTTAATGACTACATCTGAATTAGAAATGTATTGTGGATATTCAGTCTTTATTATTCGTTCTAATTCTACAGCAATGCCTGTGCTACTCGCAATACCTAAATTACAGGTATCCGTTCCTGGGCAAGCGGTAATGTCCAAAGCTTTATTATAACCAGCACTTACAAAACCTAATTTTTCTAATTCAGTATAGAAAAATGGAATAAGTTCTTTTTTAACAAAAGGAATCAAAATATTTTGTCTCAGCGATAATCTGAATTCTCCTGCTGCATAATTTTCAACCAAATCAGATAAGATTCTAGCTTTATCAGTATAAAAATCTCCCAATAGCACTTTAATTCCAATCGCTACAAAACCACCTTGTTTTTGAGGTATTAAATTGGTCGATTTCCATTGGTTGAATTTTTCTTGATTACCAATCTTTACATTAGGTATTGCGGTATTGGCTACTTTTATCTTTGGATAAGACAAGGTATCAATTGGAACTAAAACATGAGGAATAGCTTTTTGCTCTTCAGCTAACAATTTTTTAAACCCCTCAAGACCTAAATCTTTCAGTAAAAATTTCATTCTAGCTTTTGCTCGACTTTTACGTTCTCCATACCGGTCAAACACTCGAATCACTCCATCCATTAGAGGAATAATTTTATCAGAAGACAAAAATTCAAATAAGACATCGGCATGACGTGGTTGAGAACCTAAGCCTCCACCAAGCATAACCTTGAATCCTTTTACGCCCTGTTGTATTTTTGCGATAAAACCTAAGTCGTGCATATAAGACAACCCAGTATCGGCGTCACAAGCAGAAAAGGAAACTTTAAATTTTCTTCCCATTTCTTGACTAATAGGGTTTCTTAAAAAGTACCGAAATAAAGCATCAGCATATGGTGAAACATCAAAAGGTTCATTCACATCTATTCCAGCTGTTTCACTAGCGGTAACATTACGAACAGTATTACCACATGCTTCCCTAAGAGTAACTTCATCTTTCTCCAGCTCTGCCCATAATTCAGGCGTTCGATTTAAATCAACATAATGAATTTGTATATCTTGACGGGTTGTTATATGTAATCTTCCAGTAGAATATTCATCAGATACATCACATATACGTTTCAATTGTTTAGACGAAACTTTACCGTAAGGAAGTTTTATTCGAATCATTTGAACGCCTTGTTGCCTTTGGCCATAAACACCGCGAGCTAAACGAAGACTTCTAAATTTCTCTTCATCTAATTTTCCATTTTGGAACTCGTTGATTTTATGTTCTAATTCTAGAATATCTTTTTCGACTACTGGATTTTCTATTTCTGTTCTAAAACTTTTCATTGTTAGGCTTGACCCCTCAAAAAGAAAGTGTCATTTTATAGTTTCATTAATTTATTTTTCCTATAGGATTACTAGGTTTAAATTGTTTAGTAAGCCTATTCATATTAACGGTTTCAAATTCAATTAATGAAACCTACGCCTGCTGTGGCATTTGTTTGTTCATCGATTAAAATAAATGAGCCATTAGCTTTGTTGGCTACAAATGAATCATAGAAAATAGGCTTACTCAATTTTATATCAATCTCACCTATTTCATTTAAATCTAATTTTCCTTCAGACGGCCTGCTTCCTGAAAAATCTGTGGTAATGGTATTTTTAACCGCCGAAATTTTTGACAAAACACGGTTAGTATTGTGTTGAACAAAATATTTACTACCTGCACGCAATTGTTTATTATCCATCCAACAAACAGTAGCACTTATTTCCTTATTTACAATGGGAAGCTGGTCATTTTTAACTAGCATATCGCCTCTTGTAACATTTACCTCATCTTCCAATGTGATAGTGACTGAACTGCCTGGACTAGCCCTATCAAATACTTTATCATAAAAATAAATTTCCTTAATCTTTGATTTAGTTAAGGACGGCAAAACCGTAATTTCATCTCCAATTTTTAAACTACCTCCATATATTTTTCCAGTAAATCCCCTGAAGTCATGAAACTGTTCTGTTTTTGGTCTAATAACAGATTGAATGGGGAAACGAACAAAGTCAATGTCATTACTAGTGACTGAATCTATTTTCTCTAATCGTTCTAAAACTGTTTCACCATCATACCATGACATGGCCTCACTTTTATTTGCCACATTATCTCCATTTAAAGCACTCACTGGAACATAACTTACATTTTGCTCATCATAAGTACTATTGGTATTTAGTTTTTCGAAATTGGCTTTAATATCTTCAAAAACTTCTTCAGCATAATCTACCAAATCCATTTTATTGACAACAACAATCACCTCTTTAATTCGGAGCAAATTATTGATAAAGAAATGACGGTAGGTTTGCTCTATAACTCCTTTTCTAGCATCAATTAAAATTAAAGCAACCTGAGATGTTGATGCACCTGTAACCATGTTACGAGTGTATTCTATATGCCCTGGTGTATCGGCTATAATGTAGCTTTTTCGTGGAGTTGAAAAATAAATATGGGCCACATCAATGGTAATACCTTGCTCACGTTCAGCTACCAAACCATCTGTAGCTAAAGAAAAATCGAGATAATCATATCCTTTTTTCTCGCTACTTTTTTTAATAGCTTCTAACTTATCGTCTGTTAATGATTTTGTATCGTAAAGTAACCTTCCTATCAAAGTACTTTTACCATCATCAACACTACCGGCTGTTGCAATTTTCAATACGTCCATACCTAAAAATAACCTTGTTGTTTTCTTTTTTCCATTGCCGCCTCTGAGCGTTTATCATCAATACGTGCTCCTCGTTCAGAAATTTTTGAATCTCTAATTTCTGCAACCACTTTTTGAATGGTATCTGCATTAGATTCAACTGCCGCCGTACACGACATGTCACCAACAGTTCTAAAACGCACTATACGTTCTTCAACAACTTCGTCTTCTGCTCTAAAAACTACCTCATCTTCAGCAGACCATATTAAACCATCTCTTAAAAAAACACTTCTTTGATGCGCAAAATAAATAGAAGGAATCTCTATTTCTTCGCTTTCAATATAACTCCATACGTCAAGTTCAGTCCAATTACTGATTGGAAAAACACGAACGTTTTGACCTAAGTCAATTTTACCATTTAATAAATCAAATAATTCTGGCCTTTGATTCTTCTCATCCCATTGTCCAAAATCATCGCGTACAGAAAAAACACGTTCTTTGGCTCGAGCCTTTTCTTCGTCTCTTCGAGCTCCACCAATACAGGCATCAAACTTAAATTCTTCTATCGCATCTAGAAGCGTAGTCGTCTGTAACATATTTCGACTAGCATATTTTCCGGTCTCCTCTATTACCTTACCTTGGTTAATAGCATCTTGTACATTTCGCACGATAAGTTCAACACCTAGTTCTTCCACTAATTTATCTCTAAAGGCAATTGTCTCTGGGAAATTATGCCCAGTATCAATATGCATTAAAGGAAATGGAATTTTAGCAGGCCAAAAAGCCTTTTGCGCCAAACGAACCAAAGTAATGGAGTCTTTACCTCCTGAAAATAGTAGAACTGGTCTTTCAAATTGCGCTACCACTTCTCTAAAAATATATATTGCTTCGCTTTCCAGAGCATTCATAGTTAAAACCCCTTCTTGAGCATTGGTCTTCGGCTGTTCTATTTCTTGTAAAATGTTGTTCAAATCAATTTGTTTTATGATTACACCTTCCTCACCATTCTTTTTTGTTGATTAATCTGAGGAAGGTATAATATCCGTTTTCTGATTATATTATGTATGAAGTCCGCACTCTCTATTTTCAAGTACTTTAGTGGGATCAAAATATTTATGTTCATTGGGTAAATTATGTTCGGCCAAATACACGTCTAATTGGGTGTCTGTCCAATAGAAAAAAGGACTCACCTTTAAAATACCATTACTACCTAAACTTAAAATATCAAGTGAATCTCGATGCGCAGTTTGGCCCTGTCTTAAGTTGGTAAACCAAATGTCTGGTTGGTGTTCATCCATAGCTCTTTTGAATGGTTCTAATTTTACTTGTTCAGTAAATTGTTTGTGCCCTGGATCATTAATATCCGGTATACCCATAACAGAGTCACGATGTGAAGCAGTCTGTTTAGGCACATATAACTTTATGTTCAACCCTAAGCGAGCTATTAATTCCTCGGCATGTTTATAGGTTTGTGGTGTATTATAACCAGTATCGCACCAAACTACTGGAATATTAGCATCGACATCGGTAACGGCATGTAAAATAGCCACCTCGTAAGGTCTAAAATTGGTGGTAACCACTGGCTTCATACCGTGCTGAATTGCCCAAGCTATAATTTCTTGTGGTGGTATACCCTTTAACTGAGCATTCCATATTGGTAATTGGTCTTCTGACATTGCTTTTTATTTACCCCAATTAATCGTATTCCATATTCGCTCATGAAAAAAATAGAGCACCATTTTAGTGACCAATTCAATTATACCAATAGAAAAAGCCAAACTCAATGTACCAGTAACAATCCATGAAATAAGTATAGTATCTAGGGTCCCGATCGCCCTCCAACTTATTGTTTTAGCTATACTTCTTTTAGGGCTTTCAGAATTTTTGTCCTTTTTATAAGTACGCTTATCTCCTTCTTGTGAGCCTAAAATCAATTGATCTGTAATCATAATTTTATTATCCTATAGATTTAATAGGAGTTACAAACATAAAAGAATATTCTATTACCAAACACTAAAATTGAATTAAATATTGGTTAATCCTATAGTTTTAGTAGATTATTAAAAATAAGCCTAATTGTTTGTGAATTTGTAATCGAAAAAACTAAATTTTAAGTGATTAAGTCTTCAAGTGTGGTGTTTCTATATACCTCTAAATTCGCATCACGAACTTTTAACATCAATTTATTTACCGAGCATTCTCCCTCTTCTGGGCAATCTGCGCATTTTTCATAAAAGTTAAGACTTACACAAGGTACCATAGCAATAGGTCCTTCTAATACTCTCATAACGGCAGTCATTTGAATAGTTGCTGGTTCTTTGATAAGATAATAACCGCCACCTTTACCTTTTTTAGAACCTAAAAAACCATTACGACGCAATGTCAATAAAATGCTCTCTAAAAATTTTTGAGATATATTCTTTTCTTTAGCTATTTCTGCTATTTGCACAGGACTTCTATCGGTTTGAGAAGCCAAGAATGTCAATGCTTTAAGTCCGTATTTTGTCTTTTTAGAAAGCATACAGCTAAGATAGGAAAAAAGTTAATGGTTAGCTCTAAAACAAAAACCCTTCAGCAATCGCTCCAACAGCTAAATTTGCCCAAATAGAAAAAATGGCTAAAACTATTTTTATCCAGGCAGGAAGCGGAAATCCGAATTGTTTTTTGATATAGTTGGTCACGGGAGGAAAATACAACAATGCTAAAAGCATTAGGAATACTCCAAAATCAGCATCGTTTCCAAAAACTATGTTCAGGATACCCACTATAAGTAACAATCCGCCAAAAAACCAACTTATTAGCTTACTAAACATAATTGCAACAAGTTAGTTGAAATTATTGTAGTGCTTGGTCTATATCTGAAATGATATCTTCAATGTGCTCTAACCCAACTGAAACTCGAACCAAACCATCCGAAATACCCGATACAAATCGCTCTTCTTTGGTCAATTTACTATGCGTTGTAGAGGCAGGATGAGTGATAATACTTCGAGAATCTCCCAAATTTGCGGAGAGAGACAATAATTTAATCGAATTAAAGAATTTTTGACCCGATTCCAGCCCTCCTTTAACTTCAAAAGCTATAACACATCCGCCGGCTTTCATTTGCTTTTTGGCAATTTCAAACTTTGGGTGCGATTTCAAAAAGGGATATTTCACCCAATTCACTTGAGCATGACCTTCTAAAAATTGCGCCAGTTCCAAGGCATTAGCACAATGCCTATCGACGCGAATCGCAAGTGTTTCTAAACTTTTGGAAAGCACCCAGGCATTAAAAGGAGAAAGTGCAGGACCAGTAATTCTTGAAAAGCGATAAATTGTATCTATTAAATCTGCTCTACCTACAGTTATTCCAGCTAAAACCCTGCCCTGACCATCCATTAGTTTGGTGCCTGAATGAATAACTAAATCTGCTCCAAATCTAATAGGTTGTTGTAAATAAGGTGAAGCAAAACAATTATCAATCACCAATAACAAGTTATGTTTTTTGGCAATTCTGCCCAGTTCCTCTAAATCTAATATATCAACCCCAGGATTTGTGGGGGACTCGGCGTAAATAAGCTTGGTTTCCGATGTAATTTGACTTTCAATACGATCCAAATCATCTATTGGAAAATAACTATGGGATATCTTCCATTTTGGTAGAAAATTATTAAAAAGTGAATGTGTAGAACCAAATATATTTCCTGCAGATAAAATATGATCACCACTATTTAATAATGCCGCTAAGGTTGAAAAAACTGCGGCCATACCAGATGCAAAAGCAAAACCTGCCTCAGCACCTTCCATTTTGCATACCTTATCTACAAATTCATTAGAATTTGGATTGGAGTATCGAGAATATATATTTCGATGTTTTTCTTCGGCAAATGAAGCCCGCATATCCTCTGCATCTTCAAATACAAAACTTGATGTTAAATACAAAGGGCTTGAGTGCTCTAAGAATTGGGTTCTTTCTGTTTGAGTTCTTATTGCCTCGGTTTCAAATTTTCTATTATTCATTACAACTTCTCTGCAATTCGTAATACATCTCCAAAAACACCTCTGGCTGTTACCGCGGCTCCTGCCCCTGCCCCTTGAATGACAATCGGGTTTTCGCCATAAGATTCAGTGTAAATCTCAATTATTGAATCTGCTCCACTAATTTGACCAAGTGCACTTGCTTTGGGCACTGAAACCAAGTTTACATCTAAAATCCCTTTTTGCTTTTGTAAATCACCATGCAAATCTCCAACGTAGCGCAAAACATGATTCGGTTTTTGATTTTGTTTAATTGAGTTGAACTTTTCATCAATAATTTCTGGTTTCGCTAAAAAGTCTTCCAGGCTAATTTCACCTAAATCATCAGGAATTAGACTTTCAATTGATACATCAGAAAATTCATTCCCTAATTCTAATTCTCTGGCCAAAATCAATAATTTTCTAGCAACATCGTTACCCGATAAATCCTCTCTTGGGTCTGGTTCGGTATACCCATTTTCCATTGCAGATTTTAAAACTTGTGAAAATGATTGATTGCTTTCGGAATAGGTGTTGAAAATATAACTAAGAGAACCCGAGAAGACACCTTTAATTCGTGTTATATTCTCTCCGGAAAGATGTAATAATTTTATCGTATCAATTAAAGGCAAACCAGCACCTACATTAGTTTCATATAAATATTGCTTTTGAAATTTTGCCAAGTTTTCACGCACCAATTGATAATAATCAAAATCTAAAGTATTAGCAATTTTATTTGAAGAAACTAAATCAAAACCGCCGGCTATTAAATCAAAATAATGATTTACGAAATCTGTGCTTGCTGTATTATCTATAGCAATAAGGTTTTCTAAATGATTATTCTTGGCAAATGCTATAATATCACTGACGTCATAGGAAATCGCATCTTTTTCAAAATTAGTTTTCCAATCGCCATGTATTCCATTTAAATTTAATAATGCTTTCTTAGAATTAGATACAGCGAAAATTTTTAAATCAAGACCTTTTCGTTCCTTAATTTTTTCATAGGATTGTAGCACCTGATTTATCAATGTACTACCAACAGTACCATGTCCGAAAATTGCTAAATTAATCCTCTTACTTACCCCAAATATTTGCCCATGCATTACATTGAGAGCTTTGTTCAATGTCTGGTTTTCAACTACTAAACTGATATTTTTACCAGAAATGGTATTGTTAAATAATAATGGAACAATTCCATTTTTTATTAAAGCATTATAAGGATGATGAAAAGTGCTCAAATCTTGACCCACAATAGAAATGACTGAAATATCTTTTTTTATGGTTATCGTATTGACGTCTTGAGCGAAAAAATCAATTACAAACTCTGCATCTAAAGCTTTCTTTGCCGCTTCCGCATCAGCAGCTAGAACAACTAAACCAATACCTCTTTCAGATGATCCTTGTGATATAATACTAACATTAATTTGCTGCTTTCCTAAACTTGCAAAGATCCTAGCATCAATACCAACTTTTCCCAAAAGTCCTCTTCCTTCAAGATTAATCAAGGCCACATCTTCAATAACAGATAACGATTTAATGCCCTCTTTAGTGGTTTTAGAACTAATTAGAGTACCGGAAGAATTCTGATTAAAAGTATTTAAAATACGAAGCGGAATGTTTTTCTCAATTAATGGTATAATTGTTTTTGCATGTAAAATCTTTGCTCCAAAATTTGCTAATTCATTTGCCTCAGCATAGGAAAGGTTTTCTATTATTTTAGCCTGATTCACATAATCAGGATTTGCAGTAAAAATTCCGTCAACATGGGTGTAATTTAACACCTCTACCGCATCTAAATAATTTGCAAAAATAGCTGCTGTATAGTTACTTCCATTTCTTCCTAAGGTAGTAGTTTCGCCCTTTTCATTGGAAGCAATAAAACCTGTAATAATAGGAACCTCATCCGATTTTAATTCTGAAAATCGTTGTAACACTTTTGCTTTTGAAATTCCTTCTATGATTTGGGCATTACCAAATTCACTATTGGTCTGCAAAAGCTCACGAGCATCAATTAGTACTGCATTAATCCCTTGTTCTTTCAGTAAGGAAACAATTAATTTACAAGAAATTAATTCTCCAATAGAAAGTACCTCATCTTTCGTTTTTAAACTAAAATCACCGATTAGTGAAACCCCTTCTAATCGTTTAGACAACTGGCCAATTTCTTTTGTAAAATCTATGGTTGTACTAACAGATTTTTGATAATCTTCAAAAGCCTCCAAAGTTTTAAAATCCAGTTTGCCATTTGCAGCTTTGTCCAACAAGCCTTCTAATGTATTCGTAGCCTTTTGCCTAGCAGACAGCACTACAGCTATTTTCTCTTTATTATTTTTACGTTGTTTAATAATTTCAAGTACTCGTTCTAAACCCTCACCATTGCTCAGGGATTTTCCTCCAAACTTTAAAATTTTCAAACCTTGTTCTTCTTCTGTCTGAAATATTCCCTTTAGTAGTTTTTCAAGCTGTTGAAACTCCATCAAAAAAGCATCGTGACCATGTACGGATTCTACTTCTCCATAAGTAACGTTATTATTGGTTTGAGCCAATTGTTTGAATGTTTCCTTATTTTCCTCAGCTGTAAAAAATAAGTCCGAGTTAACCCCGATGATATGTATGTTGGTATTACTTTGTTGGATTGCATCAAAAGCTTGATTCCCATTTCTTGAAATATCAATGGTTTTCAATAATTGGTTCATTAATTTATAAGCCGATAATTGAAATCGTTCTTGGAGCTTTTTACCATGATGTAACAGCCAACTTTCAACATTAAATACTTGCAATTCTTCATTAGTACCTCGTTGAAAACGCTCTTTAAACGATTCTGGAGTACGATAACAAAGCATGGCGTGCATTCTGGCGTCATGCACTGGTTCTTTGGAGTTTATTAAAATTTGCTCTTGAATTTGACAATTTGCAATAAGCCAATCTGTAGACTTCCAATCGGATGCAACAGGAATCAAATTTTTTGTAATACTTGGTTCAATTGCGGCCATTTCCCATGCAATTCCACCACCTAGTGAACCACCTATAATGGCATATAATTCGTTAATTTCTAGCAGTTCTAATCCATTCAAAAAAACTCTTGCTATATCACCCGCTACAAATTCTTTATAATTTTCTACGACAAATCCATCATACCCATTCCCCGGAATATTGAAAGCAAGAACCGTATAAGTAGTTGTATCAATACATTTACCTACCCCAATAATATCAGACCACCAACCATTTTCACCAGCTACGCCAGAATTACCTGTTAGTGCGTGATTGACCAATACAATTGGTGCTGAATGTAATGGCCGACCAAACAATTCAAAAGACAATTGAATGTCCTGCTTGTAGCCGCTTAGTGTAGAAAAATCCTTTATTTCAAGTTTGTGGAGCATGTTTCATAATTAAATTACTGTGACATTGAGCGGAGTCGAAATGTCTTCTAAATTGTTAACGACACCGCTCGAAATGACAGGTAAAATATTAAGCTAGAACAGGTTTGTCAATAGCCGCAAACGCTTGCTCTAAATCTTCTTTTAAATCATTGATATCTTCTAAACCTACGGAGAGTCTAATCAAATCTTGGGTAACCCCAGCACTCTTCTGCTGTTCTTCAGTTAGTTGTTGATGTGTTGTACTTGATGGGTGTATAATTAACGATTTGGTATCTCCAATGTTTGCAAGTAGTGAGAAAACCTTAGTCGCGTCTGTTAGTTTCTTGGCCGCATCAAATCCACCTTTGACACCAAACGTTACTAAACCACTCTGACCTTTTGGTAAGTATTCTTTTGCTAAATCATTGTATTTACTGCTTTTAAGTCCAGGATAATTCACCCAAGCTACTTCTTCTTTTTCTTCTAACCATTCTGCCAATGCTAAAGCATTTTCGCTATGTTGTTTAATTCTGACCGGTAAAGTTTCTAAACCTTGTATTATTTGAAAAGCATTAAAAGGGCTAATGGCGCCACCAAAATCGCGTAAACCTTCCAAAATCAACTTAAAAGTAAAGGCCGCCGCACCTAAGGCTTCACTATATACTAAACCATGATATCCTGCAGAAGGTTCTGTAAATTCAGGGAATTTTCCATTGGTCCAATCAAATGTTCCAGCATCAATAATTGCTCCTCCTAATGCAGTACCATTACCATTAATATATTTTGTTAAGGAATGAATCACCAAATTAGCACCATGTTCAATCGGATTTAATAATCCGGGCGTAGCAACAGTATTATCTACTATAAATGGAACTTTAGCGGCTTTAGCTTCTTTAGAAATTGCTTTTAAATCTAAAACATCCAGTTTTGGATTTCCTAAGGATTCTACAAAAATTGCCCTAGTATTTTCTTGAACAGCCTTACCAAAATTTGTTGGGTCTTGTGGGTCAACAAAAGTAGTTGTAATACCCAGTCGCGGTAGTGTAACACTTAGCAAATTGAAGGTGCCACCATACAAACTACTTGATGCCACAATATGATCTCCTGCTCTTAAAAGTGTTAATAAACCTGTGGAAATAGCTGCTGTTCCAGAAGCGAATACTACCGCTCCAACTCCACCTTCTAAGGCAGCTAGCCTTTCTTGTAATATTTGATTTGTAGGATTATTTAAACGAGTGTAAATAAAACCAAGTTCTGCTAATGAAAATAGATTCGCCGCATGATCGGTATCATTAAAAACATAAGAAGTAGACTGATAAATTGGTACCGCTCTAGTTCCGCCTGTTTGTGTTGTGTCATGCCCAGCATGTAATGCGTTAGTTGCTAATTTTTGATTACTCATGATTTTGTTTTTTAAAAATTAATTAAATGATTAAAAAAGCCAAACCCTTACTATCCGACGATAGTCTGGTAAAATCAAAAAGTTATAAGAAAGAGAAAAAATAGCGCTAGCTATTAGTTTTTCGTTATCTATTCTGCCAATGCAGATAGAATTTAGCACCTTCTTTGCATAGATCAAAGGGTTGCTAAGGCTTCAAAGGGTCTAATCCCTCCACCTTTCTTGATAACTATTCAATACGTGTTTGAACTTATTAGTACAAATATAACGTCGGAAAAAATTAATATCCTAATAGAACTTAGAAATTTAACAAAATCCTAGTGATTTGGTGGGATATCCTTTCATCTGAAATATTAAAAATATTGCTATCTCAATTGTTCTGACTATTTTGAACCATGAAATTAACTACTAACCAACAACAAAACGGATCATGAATACTTCTGAAGATTTTAAAAATTTAGAACAATTAGACGAAGAACAACTCCCAGTTGCAAAGCACAAATTACATGATTGGACGCACTTTGCTGGCTTGTATGCAGCTGAACATGTAGCAGCAACAGAATTTGTTATTGGTGCGACTTTTGTCGCCCTTGGTGCAAAAACCATGGATATTTTATTAGGCCTTTTAATTGGTAATATTTTAGCTGTTTTTAGTTGGACCTTTATTACCTCTCCGATAGCTGTTGACACGAGGCTAAGTCTTTATACATACCTAAACAAAATAGCAGGCGACTCCATGACTAAGCTCTACAATTGGGCCAACGTCATCATTTTTTCTGTGATTTCTGCTGCAATGATTACAGTATCGTCAACCGCAGTGAGGTTTGCCTTTAATATTCCGGCCCAGCTAGATTGGTATCCGACTAACCTTTGGTTTGTATTTATTGTTTTAGCCGTAGGTATTGTTGTAGTTTCTATTGCTATTTACGGCTTTAATGCAGTCTCAGACTTTTCTGGAGTTTGTGCACCCTGGTTATTTGTTATGTTTACAAGTGGTGCCATGGTATTACTACCGGCTTTATCAATAGATGTTCTCGATAAAACTTTACCTAGCGGCTGGAATGACTTTATAAACTTAGGTAATCAGTCAATTTGGACTGGACTTGATAGTAATGGTGAGCCCGGTATTGGTTTAATAGAAGTAATTGGTTTCGCATGGGCTGCAAATACTATAACACATTTTGGCCTTATTGATATGGCTCTTTTACGCTTTGCCAAAAAGAAAAGCTATGGCTTAGCTACTAGCACAGGAATGATGTTTGGCCATTATGTTGCTTGGATAGCAGCAGGAATTATGGGGGCTGGGGCAGCAGTAATTTTAGGAAAATCAATTGTAGCTCTTGATCCTGGTGATGTAGCCTATTACGCCTTAGGCTGGTCCGGTTTTGTTATTGTAATTGTTGCCGGATGGACCACAGCAATCACTAATCTCTATAGAGCTGGATTAGCTGCTCAGGCTATTTTTGTGAATAATTCTAGAAAAAAAACAACACTTATCGTTGGTCTAGTAACTATGGTAATTGCATGTTTTCCTTTTGTTTTTTCTCAAATACTACCCCTTCTCACCTATGCTGGACTATTAGTTGTACCAGTGGGAGCGATAGTTTTTGCTGAACATCAAATTTTTCCAAGAATTGGCTTTACAAGATACTGGTCTTCATATAAACAACTTTCCTTTAGCTTTCCAGCAGTTGCTTCCTGGGCAGTAGGTCTTGTTTTTGGTTTTGGTTTGAATGCATTTAATGTAATGTCTTTCTTTTATCTCTTTATCCCAACTTGGATTTTCACCATACTTATTTATACAGTTTTAGCTTCTAGATATGGAGCGAAAGAAGCATATCTGGAAGAAATCAAAAAAGATAGCCTTCAAAAGGAGCAAATTGAAAAATTTCAAGAACTTAAGGCTAGTCAAGAACCAGAAAAGAAACGCGATGTTTCAATTCTTTCGAAACTACTGAAGGTTATCGCCATAATCTCTTTAGGGATTACATTGGCCTTAGCTGTTAATGTTTTGTTTGGTAGCCCTACTGAAATTAGCTACATCGAAAACCGAGAAACCTTTTACACTTATGCATTTATTTGCACCGTAGTTTACTTTATTACAGCCTACTGGAATCTACAGCGTGGAAAATCAAAAAAGTAAAACATGCAGCACTTAAATCAACAAAACCTAGCTTCAATAGATAACCAGATTTCAAAGCCATCCTTTAATAGAAGTATGCTCAAAACGGGTATGGTTCATATTGGTGTTGGTGGTTTTCATAGAGCACATCAAGCTTACTATTTACAAGAACTAGCAACAAAAACCAACCAATATGACTGGGGTCTTTGCGGTATTGGTTTGCGAGAAGAAGACCGCAATATCAGTACTATCCTAAAAAAACAAGACCAGCTATATTCATTATTGATAAAGCACCCTAATGGAACGATTGAACCTCATATAATAGGTGCTATTGTTGACTACAAATTCGCAATTGAAGACCCTCAATCCGTTATTGATAAATTGGCCCATGAAGACACCAAAATTGTTTCATTAACTATAACTGAAGGCGGCTATAATTTCAATCCTTCTACAGGCGAATTCGATTTTGAAAATTCCATTATTCAAGAAGAATTAAAACATCCTAAAAATCCGAAATCAGTTTATGGGTTTTTGGCAGCAGCCTTGAAAAAAAGAAGAGATAATAAACTACCAGCCTTCACCATTTTGTCATGCGACAATATTGAACATAATGGAGATGTAACTAAAAAGATGTTATTAGCGTTTACCCAAAAGTTAAATCCTGAGTTAGCTGATTGGATTGAAAAAGAAGTGAGATTTCCGAACAGTATGGTAGACCGAATAACACCTGTAACTAATGCCGAAGACATTTCTTTTCTAGCTAAAAATCATGATTTAATAGATGATTGGCCGGTTACTTGCGAGCCCTTTATACAATGGGTTATTGAAGATAAATTTTCCAATGGTCGACCGGCACTAGAACAGGTTGGAGTACAGTTTGTACCTGATGTAAAACCTTATGAAAAAATGAAGCTCCGCTTGCTTAATGCAGGGCATTCTGTCTTAGGTATTCTAGGAGCCTTACATGGCTATCAAACCATTAATGAATGTATTGATGACCCCCTTTTTAATACATTTCTCAAGCAATTTATGGACCAAGAGGCGACCCCAGTGTTAGATGCTGTAAAAGGTATTGATTTAGATGCCTACAAACAGAGTTTACTAGATCGTTTTGCCAACCCAAATATTAAAGATAGTGTAAGCCGAATTTGCTCGGAGAGCGCAGCAAAACTTCCTAAGTTTTTGATTCCGACGATTAAGGAAAACTTAGACAATGATGGAAATATTGCTCTAAGTACTTTAGTGATTGCGGCATGGTGTTATTATTCTGACAAACAAACCGACCTGAACAACAAGCCATTAGAAGTAATTGATAGCCAAAAGGTAGCATTGCAAAATTCTGCTCAAATAGCCCCGCTTACTTTTATTCAACAAAAGGCTATTTTTGGTGATTTATCAAAAAGTGAACGATTTACAAGCCTTTATGAAGTCATGGCAAAAGACTTATATAACAATGGTGATGTAAAAAAGCAGATGCAGAAATTGGTTTAGCTTTTTTTAGATTTTTTTCTTTTCTCTTTGTAAAACTCCTTATCGGCAACGTAAATAGTTTTATGTACTTCACAAAATACTTTAGAGCCCTCTTTGTTCTTTAAGAAGGTAGTTTTTACCAATTCAATTTCATTTTTTTCTACAACATCTTCCTTAATTTGATTTACCTCTTCGGGAGTAAAACTGAATTCCGCATACAAGTCTTCTTTGGCAGGTCTTTTAAAATTTATTTGGGCAGATTTATCCCAAACCACATAATTTTTATCCAATAAATTAATTAGTTGTACCATTGGTATAGGATCAACCGCCGAAAACATGCTTCCACCAAAAATTGAATTCACATAATTTTTATTCTTATATGAAATAGAAAGCTTGACTTTTATAAAAGACAAGTCTTTACTTACCTTAATAATCTTTCCAGTACTTCTTCGATACATTGGTGAAAGATTAAAACCATATTTAAATAGTTTATGCTTGCTTTCAAACCTATTACCGATTGCGGTTAGTTTCTGATAAATTGACATTCTTGTTTTATCTCAATATTGAAAATTCTAAACTAGAATCAGTAAACACCGTATGGGTCTGTGTTTTAAAATCTTCCTCATCCGCTTTAAAAATATTCTCAACATAAGTTTGAGGATTTAAATCAATAAGCGGAAACCAAGTGCTCTGCACTTGAACTTGAAGTCGATGCCCTTTTTTAAACGTATGAAATACATCTTGTAATTTGATATTTACATCAGTCTTTTTATTGGGTGTAAATGGTTCAGGCTTAGAAAAACTATTTCTAAAACGACCTCTTAAAACCTCACTCCGAACCATTAAATGATAGTTACTCATTTTCAAATGATCTTGCATTTCTTCATTGGTTTCTGTATCTGTAGGATGAACATCAATAACCTTAACAATCCAATCAGCTGCGTCACCTGTAGTAGCAACCTTAAGTTTTGCCAAAATATCACCAGCTAGGGTTAAATCATCTTCTAAAACATCAGTCTCAAAAACCAATACATCAGAACGGCGTGCAGCAAAACGCTGATCATCGGTCATGTATTTTCTTGGTGTAAATACCGATTTTATATCTTCAGAATAAGGCACCGGCTTTTTGACATTACTAACAAATTGAATACCTGTGCTGGCTTGTTGCTCTGCAGATAATACTTGATTTTCAGATAAAAACATTGCTAGTTTTTCCACCCCTTTTGGTGGCCATGAATCATATTCTTTCCATTCTTTTCTTCCAGAGTCAAACACATACGCCTCAGGTAATCCACTATTTGCATCCCCTTTTCCTTTTAAGAAATGATTAAAAAACTTCGTTTCAATATTATCTTGAAAAAAAGTGGAAATAGAATCACCAAAATAATAGTTACCTACTAAATTACGTTCGCTTCTTCTTGCCCAACGCCCGTGATCCCAAGGTCCAAAAACCATCGTATTATAACCCTCTCCATTCTTTTCAATATTCTTATACGTTTCTAAAGGACCATACAAATCTTCAGCATCAAACCAACCGCCAACAATCATGGTGGCGACATGTGATTTTGATTTATCTAAGTGTTGAATCAATCCTTTACTTTGCCATAATTCATCATAATTCGGATGTTCTTTCAACTCATTCCAGAAATAATCATCTGTCAATTCATTTGGTGCCAACGATGGTTGGTCCTTTAAGCCGTATTCAAAATAAGAGTTCAAGTTTTTCAGTGGTCCTTTATCTAGAAAAAATTGGTATTGATCTTCGGTTTTTAATTCAGGTAAAGTATACCAAGCTGTGTCAATAGGTTGGTCGCCATTAGGTCTAGGCGTTCCAAATAAAGAGGTCGCCCTAAAATAACTTAATAAGTAAGCACCATTATGATGAAAATCATCAAAAAAGAAATCACCAATACATGCCTGAGGTGAAGAGGCTTTTAAAGCTGGATGTGCATCTATTGTTGCATAGGTAGCATACATACCTGGATATGAAATTCCCCATACGCCAACATTGCCATTATTACCTTCTATATTGTTTATTAACCAATCAATGGTATCATAAGTATCAGTGCTCTCATCTACTTGAGTACTATCTGTTTTATTAGGGATATAGGCACGCATATTCTCGTAATGCCCTTCACTTAACCATCGGCCACGAACATCTTGATAGACGATAATATTACCTTCTTTCATCAGGTTAACATTCGGACCTATTTGTCTTCTATATTGCATTTCTCCATATGGCCTAGAACTATATGGCGTACGCTGCATAAGAATTGGATATTCTTTTGAGGCGTCTTTAGGGGAGTATATGGTCGTATGAAGTGTTGCACCATCTCGCATTTCAATATCAACCTCTTGCTTGTCATAGTTATTGGCAACATAATTCTCCTCAATTTCTACCACGCCTTCTTTGGTGGTTTTCTTGCACGAGACAATAAATAGCGCTAACAAGACTAAAATGACAGGTTTAAATATGAACTTCATAATGATTGATTTGATTTCATAAAGCTACAAAGGAATATGAGGCAACCCAAATAAAAAAGAGGGCATTATAAAGCCCTCCTTTTTATATTTATTATCCGTTTTTAATTTGTGGAATCAGAAGAACAATATAGCCAACTTTAAATTCTAAATACCGAAACTAGCTTTTACTTCGCTCACCTTGTCTAATTTTTCCCATGTAAAAAGCTCAACCTCTTTTTCGATTCTACCGTTATATGGTGATTCAAAAACCTTAGTGACGATTTCAGGATTTTTACCCATATGACCATAAGCAGCAGTTTCCAAATAAATAGGATTTCGCAGTTTTAGTCTTTCTTCAATAGCAAAGGGACGCATATCAAAAAGTTGAGCTACTTTTTCTGCAATTTGACCATCCGTTAAATCTACTTGTGCTGTGCCATAAGTATCAACGAAAATCGAAGTGGGTTCTACAACCCCAATGGCATAACTAACTTGAACCAATATTTCATGAGCTACTCCAGCAGCTATTAAATTTTTAGCAGCATGTCGAGCTGCATAGGCAGCACTTCGGTCTACTTTACTTGGGTCTTTACCACTAAAAGCTCCTCCTCCATGAGCACCTTTTCCACCATAGGTATCCACTATAATCTTTCTTCCTGTTAATCCAGTATCACCATGCGGGCCCCCGATAACAAACTTTCCCGTAGGGTTAATATGATATTGAATTTTATCATCAAAAAGTTCTTGAACATGAGTTGGGAATTGCTCCACCACTTGAGGAATCAAAATAGAAATAATATCAGTTTTGATTTTCTTAAGCATTTTTTCATCATTATCAAAATCATCATGTTGTGTTGAGACAACAATAGTATCAATCCTTTGTGGTACATTATCATCAGAATACTCGATAGTTACCTGAGCTTTCGCATCTGGTCTTAGGTATGGAATTTCAGATGAAGCTTTGCGTAAATCTGCTAAAACCTGAAGAATTTTATGAGAGATATCTAGTGCCAAAGGCATATAGTTTTCTGTCTCTTTAGTTGCGTAACCAAACATCATTCCTTGATCACCTGCACCTTGTTCCTCTTTTGTAGCTCTATCAACCCCTTGGTTAATATCTTGTGACTGTTCATGTATTAAAGAAATAACACCACATGAATCTCCACTAAACTGGTATTCTCCTTTGGTATACCCGATCTTATTAATCACCTCACGCGCTATGGTTTGTAAATCTAAATACGTATTACTCTTGACCTCACCAGCTAGCACTACTTGACCTGTTGTAACAAGCGTTTCACAGGCGACCTTACTTTCTGGATCAAAAGCCAAAAAATTATCTAAAAGCGCATCACTAATTTGGTCTGAAACTTTATCTGGATGTCCTTCACTTACAGACTCCGATGTAAATAAATAAGCCATTAACTATCATATTATAAGAAGATTTGACGGAAAGGCTTAAAGAAGTTTACACTGCTTTTTAGCATTTTTTAAAGAGGTTGCAATCAGTCAAATCCGTCCTCATTATTGAAAGGCAAAAATACATATTTGATATCGAAATTAAAATTTTCAAATCAAAATAAAACCTTGATGTATTTCAACATATATTTTTCTTGTAACTGGATATACTTCGTATATTGCAGACCCCCGTTTTTAAACTAAATAGCCAAAAACACCAAACCATGCACATTGCAGTTGCCGGAAATATTGGAGCAGGAAAAACAACCTTAACCACTTTATTGTCAAAACATTACAAATGGGAGGCCCATTTTGAAGATGTTGTTGACAATCCATATCTCGACGACTTTTATACACAAATGGAGCGTTGGAGCTTTAACCTACAGATTTACTTTTTAAATAGTCGTTACCGACAAATTCTAAATATCAGAGAAGGTGGTAAAAAGGTAATACAAGATCGAACCATTTATGAGGACGCTCATATTTTTGCGCCTAACCTTCATGCAATGGGTCTGATGACCAATAGAGATTTTGAGAATTACAAGAGTCTATTTGAACTGATGGAAAGCTTGGTACAACCACCAGATCTGCTAATTTATTTACGTAGCTCGATTCCTAATTTGGTTGATCAAATACATAAACGTGGACGTGAGTATGAAAACAGTATTTCAATTGATTATTTAAGTCGTTTGAACGAACGTTACGAGGCTTGGGTAAATACTTATGAAAAAGGAAAACTACTAGTAATTGATGTTGACGATTTAAACTTTGTAGATAATCCTGAAGATTTAGGTGAAGTAATCAACAAGATTGATGCTGAAATTCACGGGTTGTTTTAAACCAACTAATGAATAAACATCATCCTGGTTTCAAGATTTGTTGTTTTTAAAATATATTCCCTCATTCAAAACGTCTATTCCCTCATTCTAGTTTTTTAAAGCATTAGCGATACGCTACTTTCATTGTATAACTACAAAAATTAATACGATGGAAGCTAAAAAGAAAGAACATCTTAAATTAGAAAAACAAAGTGGCCTATACTTGGCAATTGGCATGGCCTTAATTCTTGGGCTTGTTTATACCGCTTTAGAATGGAAGACATTTGATAAAGAAATAGGAATGTATGGTCCCGATTTAATATTACCTGACGAGCTGGAACCTGAAATTCCACCACACCTATTAATTACACCACCGCCACCGCCAAAAATTCAAGTACCAGAGGTTATTGAAATTGTGGCTGATGACCCCACAATTATTGAAACTATTATAACTGCCGTTGAACCTGATTATACAACTGAAGTTCCTACAGTTGATCAAATTGCTTTTGAAGAAGTCGAAACCATACCTGAGGTTACTTGGGTTACCATTGAAGAAGTTCCAGTTTTCCCTGGCTGTGAAAGCTCGGATAATAAAAGGGCTTGTTTTCAAGAACAAATGCAAAAACACATTCGTAAAAACTTCAAGTACCCAGAAAATGCCATTGATATGGGTTTACAGGGAAAAGTTTACTTACAATTCACTGTTCAAAAAGATGGTACTATTGGAGGGTTAAAGATGCGAGGTCCTCATCAAATTTTAGAAAGTGAAGCAGCAAGAATCATTTCAAAACTTCCAAAAATGAAGCCTGGAAAACAAAGAGATCAAGCTGTCAAAGTCCCGTTTAGTATTCCGATAACTTTTAAGTTGCAGTAAAAAAAAAACCTGCAAAGCTAACTTTGCAGGTTTTGGTTGGTTGGAGACCTTCCGATTAATCGGAAGGTCTAGCCAAACTTATTCTATCGTAATAGACTTATTATAAGCCTCTACTTGAGTTTTTACCTCTTCTTTAGTAGCTCCAGTAAATTCTTTTACTGTTTCTGTTACCACTTCTCCATTAGAAGTAGCAGTTGAAGTAACAACAGCTTTGAAAGAACCATCTTCAACATTGCTCATTTCAACACGAATTTGTTGTTCCATTTGTTTTTCAACAACCTCTGTAGCAACTTTTTCTTGATTATAAGCCATCATGCTATCTGCGCTAATTGCGATACTTGGTGCAATTACTAAAGCTACAACCGACATTAATTTCAATAAGATGTTTAACGAAGGACCTGAAGTATCTTTAAATGGATCACCTACAGTATCACCAACAACAGCGGCTTTGTGGGCATCAGAACCTTTTTTACCGTCACTTTCGATAGTTTTCTTTGCATTATCCCACGCACCACCAGCGTTAGACTGAAAGATTGCCATTAATACACCACAAGTAGTAACACCTGCCAATAGACCACCTAACATTTCTGCACCACCAATAAATCCAACAGCTACAGGCACAGCGATTGCTAATAAACCTGGTAATACCATTTCTTTAATAGAAGCTTTGGTTGAAATATCAACACACTTATCATATTCCGCTAAACCATCAGCAGCATCAAAAGTTGCTCTTTGTTCTGGTGTAGCTCTAGACATATCTGAATCAACATCTCTCATAACTTCCAACGCAGCCTTTAATTCAGGAATATCTCTAAATTGACGACGAACTTCTTCAATCATTGCCATTGCAGCTCTACCAACCGCGTTCATAGAAAGGGCAGAGAAAACGAATGGTAACATACCTCCTACTAGCAAACCAGCCATAACAGTTGGTTTTGAAACATCAATAGCAGTAACATTGGCAGTTTGCATGAAAGCAGCAAATAATGCTAACGCCGTTAAGGCTGCTGAAGCAATTGCAAAACCTTTACCAATCGCAGCTGTAGTATTACCAACAGCATCTAATTTATCAGTACGTTCTCTTACTTCTGGTTCTAATTCTGCCATTTCAGCAATACCACCAGCATTATCAGAAATAGGCCCGTAAGCATCAACGGCTAGTTGGATACCAGTGTTTGCTAACATTCCCACCGCAGCAATTGCAATACCATAAAGACCAGCAAAATGATGAGAAACTAAAATTGCAGCAGCAATTAGAATAATAGGAAACATAGTAGACATCATACCTACGCCTAAACCAGCAATAATGTTTGTTGCAGCTCCTGTTTCAGACTGACGTACAATTGAAGTTACTGGTTTTGTACCTGTACCTGTATAATATTCTGTTACTTTACCTACGGCAAGACCAGCAACTAAACCAGCAAGTACTGCCCAGAAAACACCCATTGCTCCGTATGTTTCACCACCGAATGTCCAGCTTTCTGGTAACATGTTTGTGATGATAAAATAAGAAGCAATTAACATTAAGAAAGCAGACCCAAATTCACCAATATTTAAAGCGGTTTGTGGGTTACCACCATCTTTAACTTTTACAAAAAAGGTACCTATTATGGACATAATGATTCCTATAGCAGCAAGCACCAATGGAAGGTAAACTGCACTTAAACCATCAAAACCATCAGCTTTAAATACGTCCATTCCAACAAACGCAGCGCCAAGAACCATAGTACCTATTATAGACCCAACATAAGATTCAAAAAGGTCAGCTCCCATACCAGCAACATCACCTACGTTGTCACCAACGTTATCTGCAATTGTTGCAGGGTTCAAAGGGTGATCTTCAGGAATACCAGCTTCTACTTTACCAACTAGGTCAGCACCAACATCAGCAGCTTTGGTATAAATACCACCACCAACACGAGCAAATAATGCAATTGAAGATGCTCCAAGAGAGAAACCAGATAGTACATTCAATACTTCACCAAGCTCCCAACCTTGTCCACTATATATCATAAAAAGTCCGCTAAGGCCTAAAACACCAAGACCTACAACACCAAGACCCATTACAGCACCACCCGCAAAAGCAACTTCTAATGCTTTACCTAGTGAAGTTCTAGCAGCATTGGTTGTTCGAACATTCGCTTTAGTTGCAACTTTCATTCCGATGAAGCCAGCTAAAGCTGAACAAATAGCACCCACAATAAATGATACAGCGACCATTCCATTAGACCCTTCTTCACTTGTTCCTTTAAAGAATAATAGAATTGCCACAGCAACAACGAAGATGCTCAATATCTTGTATTCGGCTTTTAAGAAAGACATTGCACCATCAGCAATATTTTTGGCGATTCTTGCCATTTTAGCGTCACCAATTTCTTGCTTTGACACCCATCCGCTTTTAATAAAAACGTACAATAGGGCCAAAACTCCGAAGGCAGGTAAAAACTTTACGATTAATTCCATAGTTGTTAGTTAATTATGAGTTTTTTAAGAAATTTTTAATGCCAGCAAATGTAGTAAAATAGCCACTAATAAAAAAAGCATCCCGAAAATTGCGGAATGCTTAAAATCAAATACAAAGAATTGATTAAATCATAAATGTGCGCTTTAGTTTATGCTCACTTTCATCGTAGCGTTTTACGCACTCATGATAAATTTCAATTGCCTCTTTGGCATCGCCCCAACCACCAGTATCGACCTTTTTTTCTTCTAAATCTTTATAGACTTTAAAAAAATGCTCAATCTCTTTAATACGATGAGGGTTTATATCATTTATATCATCCTTTTTATTCCAAACTGGATCATTTACAGGTACACAGATAATTTTTTCATCTGGGCCTTTTTCATCGGTCATATGAAAAACCCCGATTGGTTTTACCTCCATCACTACCATTGGATATGTCGGTTCTGTGGTCATTACCAAAACATCAAGTGGATCATGGTCTAACGCCAAAGTTTCTGGAACAAAACCATAGTCACCAGGATACATCATTGATGAAAACAATGTTCTATCAAAACGAATTTTATTTAAGGTAAAATCGTATTCATATTTATTTCTACTTCCTTTTGGTATCTCTATTAAAACATCAAAAGTTACTTCTTCTTTTTTCTTTGACATTACAACTATTTATAGTTCTTAATTGGGTATAAACGGCTAAAATACCCCTTAATTGCTCACGATATATTAACTAAAAATTAAATCCGAATGTTCCGGTCACGCCAAATGCTCGAGCATCGGGATTTTCTAAATAATTTCCTCTAAAATTAAAATCAATTCTAAAGATTTTAAAAATATTCCCTATTCCTAGTGAATACTCCCAGTAGACTTCATCACTTGGTGCTAACAACGGAATGTTTGTGGGTGCACTCAAAGCAATATTCTCATCAGAAATTGTACCCCAGGCACCTCGTAATCCTACTATTTCACGAAGATTGAGTTTTCTCAAAAAAGGAATTCTCGAGAAAAGACGCCCATTAAAATTATGTTCTAAATGCAAAGTAGCATAGGTATCAGTTACAAACTCATAAAAGTCGAGGTTTGGAAAAGTGTTATACAGTGAAAACAAAGTTTGATTACCAGGTACCACACTCAATAGACCCAATGGAACTTCACCGAAAGTTTTACCTAACTCCACTGTACTAGTCAAACGGCCAAAACCTCCTAATTGCCATGGCTGCGTATATGAAAACTGTAATCTTTGATAATCAAAATCACTTTCTAAAAACTCACTCAACCCAACGGTGTAATTCAATAAAAGCGTACTGTAATTCTCATTAACATCATACCGTTCCACACCATATCCAATAGTTTTTTTACCTGGTGTGTAAATTATGGTGGTATTAATATCAAATTGCTTTATTTCTGAAGATATACCGGTAGGTGAATCTTCATCTATGTAATCTAAACTAAAGTCTTCTGGTAGGGCTGAGCTTAAAGTTCTGAAAGAACTACCTAAAGAGAATCTGAAGTTTTTTACAGGCTCCATTTCAAGATTAATAACCCCTAAATTAATACTGGTCAACCTATTGTTATTACCCACGGAGACTAGCGCTGACGATGCTATACTTCTGCCAAGCACATCATTCGTGCTCGTTAGGCTTATTCCAAGTTGCTCAACATCCCGCCTATGGCCACCAGATAAAATCAGCCTACTCTTTCTGTCTAACATAAACTTGCCAGAAAGTCCATGTTTGAACTTTTTGTCGGTAAAGCCGTATGCCGTGTAAGCTTCAATTCTCCATCGATCATTCTGACTAAAAAATGTTCTTGCGCCAGCTCTCACTCTTATTCCTTCGGCATCATTAAAACCAAATGTGCTGTACAGGTCTCCAATATCAAGATTCCACTTGTCAATTTCAACATAACCCGAGGCCAAAATACTGGCTACGTTATAAAAAGTATTAAACTTTGGAACTGTTTTTAAAGTATCTAACAACTTGAAAATCCCAGCTTCATCTTCATTTAAACTTTCTAAACGGGCGTTCTTCCAAAAGATACTATCGCGTTGAAAAACATGGGTGTCATATGGGTCGGAGACTGATTTATAGAAAGATTCTGGATGCTTTACGTTAAAATTATAATTGTCATAAACCGTAGTTCGTTTACCATATACACCTTTTGATTTCTCTTTTTTAGAGAAGGCAAAATCACTTAACATATAATCCCGCTTGAGTAAGAATACAGAATCACTTACCACATCAAAATCTTGTTCAATATAAATCTCTTTTACCCAATTAATGTTGGCACTTTTGGTAACCTCCATATTGATTTTTTTAATGGCAAAAGTGGTGTCATTGACCCAAAAATCTCCTTTAAAGGTAAGTTCATTTTTTCTACGTGGATAGTAAATGATATTGTAACACCATTTGTTATCAATATAAGTACTATCTGATAAAACGTAATTATAGGTATCAACTCCTGTTTTTGATAAAGGACTTGTAAAACTCTTATCAAAGAATTTTAAATAGTTGTTATATATATCATAATCAGTGTATAAATCTTCAACAAAAGCAGTAATAGCTTGATTGCCACCAAAACCCGAGTTTTTATTTCCCAGAACCTCTTCTTTCTCCAGTTCAAATTCATTATTACCATAAATTTTTGAAGAAACTTCATTTAAAAAGATTGGGAGATAAGTTTTACCAGTTATTCTAGAAGTATCCAAATCATTAAAAACAAATTCCATCCCTTTAAAAACCTTACTTTTTATTAAAGCACTATCGATAGTATTTAAATCAAACTCAATTTTCTCATACTTATCGTAGTCATAGCTTTTAAACTTTCGAACGCCGTTTTCCCTTTTTTTAGCCCATATTTTTTTAAGAATGTCTATCGCTGGATTATTCTTCTTAGATTGCTTACCGGTGTAAACAATAACCTCATCTAATTGTTCCGTAGATTCAACCATGATAATTTTCATATCATAATTTACTTTTTTATCCAGTACAATCTCTTGAGTATCATACCCTATAAAAGAGACTATTAAAGTATCATAAGTACTATCAGTCTCTAGGTAAAATCGCCCATTATCATTGGTAATTGTTCCTTCTGATGAATTCTTAAAAACAATATTCGCAAAAGCTACTGGGGCATCATATTCATCAAGAATAATACCACTCACTTTTGATTGCGAATGAACAATAACAACTACTAAAAGAAAAAGGGTTAATAGGAACTTCTTCATGTTTTGATATGTCGTATTAAAATGAAAATCTTAAAAGTTTTCAATTCAATGTGGTCAATTTGATTTTAAAAGTAATTTTCTATCAAAAACTATTCCTTAAAAAAAAGCCTTGCCGATTTTAATCGACAAGGCTAATATAACTTACAATTTGCTATTTAGTCCTTATATAACACTTTCTTAACGCCCTTTACGACATCGCTACTATTAGGCAACCATTCAGCTAAAAGAACTGGTGAATAAGGTGCAGGAGTATCTGCCGTATTTATTTTTACCACTGGAGCATCCAAATAATCAAATGCTTTGTCTTGAACATGATAAATAATTTCGGTAGAAACATTACCAAAAGGCCATGCTTCTTCTAAGATTACCAATCTATTTGTCTTTTTAACTGAATTAACAATAGAATCAATATCCATTGGTCTAACAGTTCTTAAATCGATTATTTCACAACTAATCCCTTCTTTTTCCAATTCATCAGCAGCTTTATAGGCTTCTTTAATAATCTTCCCAAAAGAAACAATAGTTACATCTTTTCCTTCACGTTTAATATCGGCAACACCTAAAGGGATGGTATAATCACCCTCAGGCACATCTCCTTTATCACCATACATTTGTTCAGATTCCATAAAAATTACTGGGTCATTATCACGTATAGAGGCCTTTAATAAGCCCTTTGCATCAGCTGGGTTTGAAGGCACTACTACTTTTAAACCAGGGCAATTAGCATACCAGCTTTCAAAAGCCTGCGAATGTGTTGCTGCCAGTTGACCTGCAGAAGCCGTTGGGCCTCTAAATACTATTGGACATGGTAACTGCCCGCCAGACATTTGTCTAATTTTGGCGGCATTATTGATAATTTGATCAATACCAACCAAGGCAAAGTTAAAAGTCATAAACTCTATAATTGGTCTATTACCTAACATGGCCGATCCAACGCCAACTCCAGCAAAACCAAGCTCAGAAATTGGGGTGTCAATAACACGTTCAGCACCAAACTCATCTAACATGCCTTTTGATGCCTTATAAGCACCATTGTACTCAGCTACTTCCTCACCCATTAAATAAATGGAATCATCAGTTCTCATCTCTTCTGACATTGCCTCACATATAGCCTGTCTAAATTGTAGTGTCTTCATATTCTATTGAAGTGTAATTGGGTTTTGAAATTTAAAACGCAAGCAAAAATAGCAAATAATAAAGGAATCATTACAGCTAAAAAATCAAAAAAAGAACAAAATTTTACTATGCATGCATAGTAAATTTGAGAATTTATAGCTATCTTTACGCTCCAAAATTAAAACAACAAATGAAGATTTTAGTTTGTATTAGTAATGTCCCTGACACGACTTCAAAAATTAACTTTACTGAAGGCGATACGCAATTTGACACCAATGGTGTTCAATTCGTTATTAACCCAAATGACGAATTTGGATTAACCAGAGCGATGTGGTTTAAAGAAAAACAGCAAGCAGTAGTTCATGTAGCCACTGTTGGTGGTGCTCAAACTGAACCTACAATTAGAAAAGCGCTAGCGATTGGAGCTGATGAAGCCATTCGAATTAACGCTGAACCTAAAGATGGTTTTTTTGTAGCGAGACAACTTGCTGAAGTTGTAAAGAATGGTGGATATGATTTAGTTATTGCTGGAAGAGAATCTATTGATTATAACGGTGGCATGGTACCAGGTATCTTAGCGACTTTATTAGATATGAACTTTGTCAATACTTGCATTTCATTAGAAGTAGACGGTAGTTCAGCTAAAGCAACTAGAGAAATTGACGGAGGAAAAGAAACTATTGAAACTTCACTACCCCTAGTCATTGGTGGCCAAAAAGGTTTGGTAGAAGAAAGTGATTTACGCATACCAAACATGCGCGGTATCATGATGTCTCGTAAAAAGGTTCTAAATGTAATTGATCCTGTCGATGCTCCTTCACCAACACAAGATATTAAGTTTGAAAAACCAGCCGCTAAAGGACCAGTAAAACTAGTTGATGCTGGTAATATTGTTGAGTTGATTGAGTTATTACATAATGAAGCTAAAGTAATCTAAAGATATGTCAGTACTAGTTTATACAGAATCAGAAAAAGGTAATTTTAAAAAGAATGCTCAAGAAGCAGTTTCTTTTGCATTTGAAATTGCCCAACAAATGGGAGAGACAGTAACTGCAATTTCAATCAATGCAGATAACAATGGTAGCCTAGGCCTTTACGGAGCAAGCAAAGTACTAGAAGTTAAAGACGATTCACTTACAACTTTCAATGCGAAGGCTTACGCATCTGCTATTGCTCAAGCAGCGGCAGCAGAGGGAGCTAAAGTTGTCATTTTGAGTTCTAGTGCGGATAGTAAATTTTTAGGTGGAATTTTAGCTGCAAAACTAAATGCAGGTTATGTTCCAAATGTGGTGGCAGCCCCTGAAAGTACTGCACCATTTGTGGTTAAGAGAACTGCTTTTAGTAACAAGGGTTTTGCACATACCGAAATTATTGCAGAAACAAAAATTATTGGAGTCTCAAATAACGCCTTCGGAATTGTTGAGAATGAAACCTCTGCCACAGTGGAGGCATTTGCTGCAAATATTAATGAAAATGATTTTGGCGCGAAATCAATAGAAATTGATAAAGTTGTCGGTAAAGCAACGATTGCAGACGCTGATATCGTTGTTTCAGCCGGTAGAGGATTAAAAGGGCCAGAAAACTGGGGAATGGTTGAAGAATTAGCAGATATATTAGGCGCTGCAACAGCTTGTTCAAAACCAGTTTCAGATTTAGGCTGGAGACCTCATGGTGAGCATGTTGGCCAAACCGGAAAACCTGTGGCGAGTAATCTTTACATTGCTATTGGAATATCTGGAGCTATTCAGCATCTGGCTGGCGTTAGCTCTTCAAAAACTAAGGTTGTAATAAATAATGATGCCGAAGCTCCCTTCTTTAAAGCAGCGGACTATGGTATCGTTGGCGACGCCTTTGAAGTGGTTCCAGAACTCATTGAAAAATTAAAAGAATTTAAAGCACAGAACGCTTAAATTTTGTTAATTTGCTTCTTTGAAGCGGCTGTTCAAATAATTGTCATTGCCACTTATTTGAACAGCTTTTTTATGTTATAGCAGGATATTTATGAGTTTAGTTCGATTAAAAATTAAGGGGATTTCATACAGCCAAACACAAAATGGCGCTTATGCCCTAATTTTGAATGAAGTAGAAGGTGACCGCAAACTCCCAATAGTTATTGGTGCTTTTGAAGCTCAGTCGATAGCGATTGCATTGGAAAAGGAAATAAGACCACCGCGGCCTTTAACTCACGATTTATTTAAAAACTTTGCTGATAGATATGATATTGTTGTCAAACAAGTTATTATTCATAAACTAGTAGATGGCGTGTTTTACTCCAGTGTTATTTGTGAGCGAGATAAAGTTGAAGAAATTATTGATGCCCGAACTAGTGATGCAATTGCATTAGCACTTCGTTTTGATGCACCAATATTTACGTATAAAACTATCTTAGATAAGGCAGGTATTTTCTTAAAATTTTCTTCAAAGGAAAGTGAAGATGAAGATAGTAGTGATAGTATTGTAGTAGATGAAATTTTGCAGGAAGGTGAAACAGTTGCCATAGAATCAGGAGCTGGTGATGGATATCGTGAAATGAATATTGATGAACTTCATAAAGAGTTAGATAAGGCTGTAGCGAATGAAGATTACGAAAAAGCCGCTAAGCTTAGAGATGAGATATCCAAAAGAAATTAATTCCCAACTTTTTATGAAATCTGCTAAGATTTGGATTTTTCTTATTATTTGTTTGTTATCAATTCAAGTTTCAGCGCAAACTGCTCCACCAAGTGAAGAATTACAAACACTTGTGGAAACTTTTGTTACTAATCAAACATCTTCAAAATTAGTACCTAATCAGGGTTTTACCTTATCCACGTTAGGTCGTGGTGCCTTAGGTATGGCGGTTCTTATTCTGATAGCATTTTTATTTAGTTCAAATAGAAAAGCAATCAACTGGAAAACTGTTGGTATTGGTTTAGGAATTCAAGTCATTATCGCAATTGGTGTTCTGAAAATCCCTTTTGTACAATCAATTTTCGAGGCCATTGGTCAAGTATTTGTCAATATACTAGATTTTACTAGAGCAGGAAGTCAATTTTTATTTGAAGGGTTAGTGGTGGATATGGATACCTTCGGTTACATATTTGCTTTTCAAGTGCTCCCTACAATTATTTTCTTTTCAGCATTAACTTCTGTCTTGTTTTATTTAGGTGTAATTCAAAAGGTTGTTAAATGGCTGGCCTGGTTGTTAACTAAATCTTTAGGTATCTCCGGAGCAGAAAGTTTATCTATAGCAGGTAATATATTTTTAGGTCAAACAGAAGCTCCTTTATTAATTAAAGCCTATTTAGAAAAGATGAATAAGTCAGAGATCTTATTAGTCATGATTGGTGGTATGGCAACAGTTGCTGGGGCCGTACTCGCAGCTTATATAGGTTTTTTAGGTGGTGATGACCCTGTATTAAGATTAGTATTTGCGAAACATTTGTTGGCTGCATCTGTAATGGCAGCCCCTGGTGCAATAATTATCTCGAAAATTCTTTACCCGCAAACAGAACCTATTAATACTGATGTCAAAGTATCACAAGAACGTATTGGGGCCAATCTTTTGGATGCCATCGCTAATGGAACAACAGAGGGACTTAAACTGGCTGTCAATGTAGGTGCCATGTTACTTGTATTTGTAGCTTTTATTGCAATGATAAATGGCATTTTAGGTGGTATTGGTGATTGGACTTCCTTGAATTCTTGGATTGCTGCAAATTCTCCTTATGACAAATTTTCATTGGAAGCTATTCTAGGAACAGTTTTCGCGCCCCTAATGTGGCTCATTGGAGTGGCTAACGAAGATGTAATGCTTATGGGTCAATTACTCGGTATAAAATTGGCTGCTAGTGAATTCATAGGTTATATTCAACTTGCCGAATTAAAAAACATGGCAAGCTCCGCTCATTTCACTTATAACAAATCAGTTATAATGGCAACTTATATGCTTTGTGGTTTTGCAAATTTTGCTTCCATCGGAATTCAAATTGGGGGTATAGGATCGCTCGCACCAGGTCAGCGTAAAACGCTTTCGGCATTTGGAATGAAAGCTGTATTGGGTGGTTCTTTAGCTTCTTTGCTTTCCGCGACCATTGCTGGGATGATTTTAGGGTAAAGATTTATCCAAAAAGGAAAGGTTACTTCTTAAAATTGGTTGATAACTGGTTTATAACCAAACCTGTTTTTTATATTCAATTACTACGATTACTTTTATTTTAGCAGATAATTTAAGTATCTCTCTAAATAGAGAGATGGAAGAGGGCCTTATGAAACAATATCACGATTTACTTCAACATGTTTTAGAAAACGGAAACCAAAAAGGAGACCGAACAGGTACGGGCACTAAGAGTGTTTTTGGCTACCAAATGAGATTTAATTTATCTGAAGGCTTTCCGATGGTAACTACCAAAAAACTACATTTAAAATCAATAATATATGAATTGCTTTGGTTTTTAAAAGGTGATACAAATATTGATTATCTAAAAGAAAACGGTGTACGTATCTGGAATGAATGGGCCGATGAAAATGGGGATTTAGGACCGGTTTATGGACATCAATGGCGCAATTGGAATAGCGAAGAAATTGACCAAATAGAAGATGTTATACAAACTTTAAAGAACAACCCTAATAGCAGAAGAATGTTAGTTTCTGCATGGAACCCAAGTGTATTACCTGATACTTCAGTTTCTTTTGCAGAAAATGTAGCTAATGGTAAGGCTGCATTGCCACCATGCCATGCTTTCTTTCAATTTTATGTCTCAGATGGTAAATTGAGCTGTCAATTATACCAACGAAGCGCAGACATCTTCTTAGGTGTACCCTTTAATATTGCATCTTATGCCTTATTTACCATGATGATGGCTCAAGTTTGCGGTTATGAGGCCGGGGATTTTGTGCATACTTTTGGTGATGCTCACATTTATAACAACCATATGGAGCAAGTTGAACTTCAATTATCTCGAGAACCAAGACCGTTGCCGAAAATGGTATTAAATCAAGAGGTTAAAGATATTTTGGACTTTACTTTTGATGATTTCACCCTTATGGATTATAATCCACATCCGCATATCAAGGGCGTTGTGGCAATTTAAAAATCTCAAATGAAATATTTTATTTTAATAAGTGTTTTTTTTATCACAATACTGTCTCAAAGTCAAGAAGTACAATACTTTCCTCAGGAAATTATTGTTTTATCACAATGTTCCAATGCTGTCAATAAATCTGATTGTTTTTATTCTTTTTTAGAAAAAAGAGTTAATGATTTTATTGAGAAAAATAAGAAGGTTTTGAATTATGCTAAAAAAGACACTTTAAAAACTGGAGGTAGATTAATTCTGGATGCTGAAGGAAAAATTGTGAATGAGAAAAGTTATTTTTCAATTAGCGGAAAGAACATTGATAAAAAAATTGCTAGAAGATTCAAAAACTTATTGCAAAATTTAGAGATAAAAGAAATTCAAAATAGAAAAGTGGCCCCTGTTAATTCTTATCATCTTTTGAATTTCAATTATGTCGTTAAAACACAAGAAAAAACTTATAATTATAGACTAATTCAGAATAGTGAAAAATACAAAGGTGGGATAATTGAAGAAATACCTAGGTTTCCTGGTTGTGATAACTTAAACGAATCAGAAGCTAGACAATGTTTCCAAAAAAAAATACAAAATCATATTAGAAGGAATTTTAATTATCCAAAAGAAGCCCAAAGACGTAATCTAAGTGGTCGTGTCTCAGTAATATTTATTGTTTCTGAAAAAGGTGAAATTACCAAAATAAGAACAAGAGGGCCTCATAAAATTTTAGAAGAAGATGTAGTAAGAATAATTAAGTTACTTCCTAACATGTCTCCAGGTAAAGCAAATGGAGTTCCAGTTAGTTATCCATACGCTATTCCTATAACTTATAAATTATAAGTAAAGCCCAAACTAAAGTTTGGGCTTTTAAAGTAACATAAAAAAAACACTGGTATTCTAATTCTCTTTTTCAATGTTCATGTCGTGTAACAGTTAAGAAATTAGAAAGGTCAAAATCGCCTTCTAAATCGGCTGCATTCTTTCCGGTTTCTAAACCTTGAAGGCCATCTTCGTACGTTAAGTGCCAGATATAACAAACACCTACCCCAGCAGCATCAAAATCCACTCCTTCTACAGCAGCTATTGTTGGAGGAAGGCCTAAAATATTGCCTGCATCATCGGTTATTACATAAGTTTGATTACTTCCTGTTAGTTCCATATCATTTAAAACAACACCACTAACCATATCGGGAATACCATCAATCATAAAGTCATATGGACCACCAGACAACGTACCTGCATTTAAAGCCGCTCTCCTATTAACAACAATAAAATTTGAAAGACCAAAATTACCTGTTAAGCTTTCCAAATTATTACCAGCTTCTAAACCATTAAGACCAGCAGAATAAGTTAGGTGATAGATATAACAAGAACCAACACCTGCACCATCAAAATCAACTCCTTTTACGGCATCTAAGGTTGGAGGAATACCCAAAATATTTTTAGAATCATCAGTGATAACATAAGTCTGCATATCACCATTTAATTCAGAATCGTCTAATACAATATTCATTACCATATCAGGTATGCCATCTACTACAAAATTATAAGGTCCACCGGCTAATGTTCCTGCATTCAATCCGTTTCTATTGACCATTATAAAGTTGGACAAATCAAATTCACCCGTTAGACCTGAAAGATTATTACCAGCCTCAAGGCCAATTACATCCGTGGAATATGTTAGATGATAAATGTAACATGACCCTTCGCCAGCTCCATCAAAATCAACTCCCATAACGTCTTCAAGAGTTGGAGGAATACCTAAAATATTTCTAGAGTCATCTGTGATAACATACGTCTGCTTATCTCCATTTAATTCAGAAGAGTCCAGGGATATGTTACTTACCATGTCAGGTATTCCATCGACTACAAAATTATAAGGCCCACCGACTAAACTACCCGCATTTAAAGGATTTCTGTTTACAACGATAAAATTTGAAAGACCAAAACTACCAGTTAACCCTTCTAGGTTGCCTCCAGCTTCTAAACCATTAAGATCAGTAGAATATGTTAGATGATAAATGTAACATGACCCAGCACCAGCTCCATCAAAATCGACCCCTTTAACAGCATCTAATGTTGGAGGGATTCCTAAAATATTTTTAGAGTCATCTGTGATTACATAAGTTTGTTTATCACCACTTAGTTCAGTATCATCCAATGAAATATTCATGACCATATCTGGTATTCCATCTACTACAAATTCATATGGACCACCTACTAAAGTACCTGCATTTAGTGCATTTCTATTAACAACAACAAAGTTAGAAAGCCCAAAACTACCTGTCAACCCTTCTAAATTCGCACCGGTTTCAAGTCCTTCTAAACCAGTAGAATATGTAAGATGATAGATATAACAAGAACCAACACCAGCTCCATCAAAATCTACTCCTTTTACTGCATCCAACGTTGAAGGAATTCCTAAAATATTTTTAGCATCATCTGTGATAACATAAGTCTGCATGTCACCATTCAGTGCTGTATCATCTAAAGCTATCTCACTAACCATATCTGGAATACCGTCAACCACAAACTCGTATGGACCACCTGACAATACTCCCGCATTCAAGGCATCTCTATTAACCATTATAAAGTTAGAGAGATTAAAATTACCCATAAGACCTTCCAAATTTTCTCCTCCTTCTAATCCATTAAGTTCACCTGAATAAGTTAAATGATAAATGTAGCACGATCCCGGACCAGCTGTATCAAAATCAACTCCTTCAACAGCTTCAAGAGTTGGTGGCAATCCTAAGATATTTTTAGCATCATCGGTGATTACGTAAGTCTGTGTCTCACCATTAAGGCTCGAATCATCTAAAGTGATACCACTAACCATATCTGGCACTCCATCCACTGTAAACGAAAACGGTCCGCCTGATAGTATTCCTGCACTTAATGCATTACGATTTACAATAATAAAATTGGATAAATCAAAATCGCCAACTAAGCCATCTAAATTCTCACCAGTGGCTAATCCACTTAACCCTTCTTCATAAGTCAAATGGTAAATGTAACATGATCCAACGCCCGCACCATCAAAATCTACTCCTTCTACAGCCTCAAGAGTTGGTGGTAAGCCTAAAATATTCTTTGAATCATCGGTAATTACGTAACCTTGAATACTACCATTTAAATTAGTATCGTCTAAGGTAATTTCACTAACCATATCTGGTACACCGTCTACGGCAAATGTGAATGGGCCACCTGAAAGTGTCCCGGCATCTAAGACAACTGGTGGGCTAGTGTCATCAGTTTCTCTTTCACATCCTAAGAGTAAAATACCCAAAGAAATAATTCCTGCAATTGTTTTTAAGTTGTTCATTTTAATAGTGTTTAAAAATTTTATTCAAAGAAAGTTTGAACATGTTGCAGAAGTATCACACAAAAATCAACTTTTATTAATAATTGATTTTCAAGTACTTAACAACTATTTAAACATATAAGTGCAAGTAAAGCAGCTTCATTCCGACTTTATAAATCAAGATTTGCAGTTTTAAATTGAAAACTGTGAACTTTCCGTGAGATTTTACCCTTTATTTCGTATCGCATGAAAAATGTACTGATTATTGAAGACGACTTAGAAATCATTCATTTGTTAGAAATACATTTGAAAGATTTAGGTTGCGAAGTGACTAAAGTTACCCAAGGTGACGATGGTCTAAGAAAAGCAATTGAACTTATTCCAGATTTAATAATTCTTGATGTTATGCTACCTGAAATGGATGGTATAGAAGTATGTCAAAAAATAAGAGCAAATAACATTCAATCTCCAATAATGATGTTAACTGCGCGTTCGGAAGAGATAGACAAGGTATTGGGTCTAGAAGTTGGTGCTGATGATTATCTTACAAAACCCTTCAGTGTTCGTGAATTTATTGCGAGGGTTAAAGCCATCTTCAGAAGGCAAAAAATGTTAGTTAAAGAAGACGCGGGTACTTCCAAGAAAAAAGTAATGCATTTTGACAATTTATCTGTGGATGTTGAAATGCGAAAAGTAATACTTGATGGAATTAAAATAGAACTTTCTCCTAAAGAGTTTGAGCTACTTGTTTTTCTATCAACAAATCCTGGCAAAAGTTATGATCGCACCAAATTATTAAATCTAATATGGGGTTATGACTTTCAAGGTTATGAGCACACAGTAAACTCTCATATTAACCGCTTACGTTCCAAAATAGAGCCTGATTTGGGCAATCCAAAATTTATATTAACCACTTGGGGAGTTGGTTACAAATTCAATGAAGAATTATGAGCACAAACATACTTTCTAATCGATTGGTAAAAAAGTTGACATTTTCTTTCTTAGCAATTCTTTTATTGGCTGGTTTGGGATATACTATTTCAACAATTTACTTTTCAAACCAATATTTTTATGAGACAACGCAAAGACTACATGCTAACCTTGCTCAAGATTTAATTGATGAAAAATTCGTTGATGCGAGCCCTATTGATAGTACCGGAGCCATAAATAAAATATTATTTGGCGACATTATGCATGATATGATGGCGGTAAATCGTGCAATTGAAGTGTACTTATTGGATATGGATGGACATGTACAATATTCCGTAGTGTTAGACCATGATGCTCCGAAAACAAATCAAAAACAGATATCGTTACTTCCTATCAAAGAATTTATAGGCAATAAGGGTCAGAGTTTTATTCTTGGTGATGATCCAAAAAACACGGCATCTAAAAAGGTTTTTTCCGCTGCAAAATTCAGCAAAGGCAGTAGCGAGGGTTATATTTATATTATTCTGGCAGGGGAAGAATATCTTACAACAAGAGATAATTTATTTAGAAGCTATGCCCTAAAACTTGGTTTAGGAACCTCAATACTTACCTTGTTTTTTGCTGCCCTTCTTGGTGTTTTATCGGTTTGGTACTTGACTAAAAACCTACGAGAATTAGTTTTTGCTGCGAAACGTTTTCAACAAGGAGATCTTGAATACAGAATTAAGAATGCTGAAAAAAGTGATTTGGCCGGAGTTACAACAACGTACAATAATATGGCTAAAACCATATTAGAAGATATAGATAAAATTAAATCCGTTGAAAAATTGCGTAGAGAGCTTATTGCTAATATCTCTCATGATTTACGTACTCCTTTATCTATCATCCAAGGATATATAGAAACCCTTCAAATGAAGGACGAAGATTTATCAAAACATGAACGTTTAGATTACTTAAAAACGATTAACTCAAGCGGAGAAAGGCTTTCTAAGTTAATTGCTCAATTATTTGAATATTCAAAACTAGAAGCTAATCAGATTGAGCCACAAAAGGAACCCTTTTTAATTAGCGAACTAGCCAATGATATTCATAGAAACTATCAAGTGTTAGCTGATCAAAAAAATATTGATTTAAATCTAGAAATGGGAGCAGGCATTCCTTTAGTATTTGCTGATATCTCTTTAGTTGAAAGAGCAATACAAAATTTAATGGATAATGCATTAAAATTTACGCCTGAAAATGGTCGAGTAACCGTCATAATTACACCAAATAATAAAGATGTAGAAATTACCATTAAAGATTCTGGTCCAGGAATTAAAAAAGAAAATCAAGCCCTTATTTTTGAACGATATAGACAAACTAAAACTGCAAGAAATAAAGAGGGTGCTGGGCTTGGATTAGCTATTGTAAAAAAGATAATAGAACTACATAATGCAAGTATAAAAGTACTAAGCAGGCCTAATGAAGGAACCTCTTTTAGCTTTAGCTTACCAATTTATCAAATGGCATAAAAAATACTTCCTGAGCTCTTTAGAGCGCTGACATTTCTTTATATTTAGAGTAAAATTGATTGCATGATTGCTATTGATAATCTCCTTGACTTTTTTCTGGAAACACGACAGTATTCAGAAGCTATTTGTAAACCACTTGAAATTGAAGATTATGTTGTGCAGCCAATTGTGGATGTAAGCCCCCCTAAATGGCATTTAGGTCATACCACATGGTTTTTTGAAGAATTCATCTTAAAGGCTCATTTAAAAAACTATCAAATTTTTGATGATGATTTTTCTTTTGTATTCAACAGTTATTACGAAGCAGTTGGAAAAAGAGTAGTGAGATCCGATCGCGGTAATATGAGTAGACCCTCAGTTAAAAGAGTTTATGAATATCGTAGTTACGTAACTGCTGCAATTAAAACTTTATTTGAAATTGAACAGTCTAAAAATTTAAATGACCTGCTTGAAATTGGTATACACCACGAAAAACAACATCAAGAATTGCTATTAACAGATATCAAATATATTTTAGGTAATAATCCTTTACAACCAAAATACTCAGAGACTTTTTTAGACAACCCTATAGAGAATCATGAACAAGATTGGGTTTCTGTTAAAGAAGGTATTTACGAGATTGGCCATGATTCTGAAGGTTTTTGTTATGACAATGAATTAGGTTTTCACAAAGTCTATCTTCATGATTTTGAAATTTCTAACAAGTTAGTTACCAATGGCGAATACATAGATTTTATTAAGAATAATGGTTATAAAAAATTTGAACTTTGGCATGCCGAAGGTTGGGATTGGGTTAATCAAAATAATATAAAAACACCTATGTACTGGCATCAAATTGATGATGTATGGTATTATTATACTGCTCAGGGTCTTCAAAGAATAGCTCTAAATGCTCCTCTTTGTCATATATCTTATTTCGAAGCTTTTGCCTTTTCACAATGGAAAAACTGCAGAATACCAACTGAATTTGAATGGGAGATTGCACAGCAGTTTTTTCCATGGGGTAAACGTTGGGAATGGACAGAAAGTGCTTACTTACCCTATCCGAAATATCAAAAGGCTGATGGTGCTCTTGGAGAATACAACGGTAAATTTATGGTCAACCAAAAAGTACTTCGCGGAGGTTCAGTTGCAACGTCAAATAAACATACACGATATACCTATCGTAATTTTTTTCAACCCAATTTAAGATGGCAGTTTACCGGATTAAGGTTAGCCAAATAATCACGACAGATTAAGTATGCAAGAAAAAACAAAACCTTTAATAAACACTACATTTAAAAAAGAGGTTTATGAAGGCTTGACAGCATTTCCTAAATTTTTATCATCTAAATATTTCTATGATGAAGTTGGTGATAAGCTTTTTCAAGATATTATGGCTATGCCAGAATACTATTTAACCAATACAGAATTTGATATTCTATCGGAACATAAAGATAAAATCACTTCATTATTTGGAAATGACTTTAGCCTTTTTGAATTAGGTGCGGGTGATGGAAAAAAAACTAAAATATTACTCGAACATCTTTCCAAAAATAACATTGACTTTGATTACAGACCAATAGACATCAGTCAAAATGCACTGGAACAATTAAAGAAATCGGTAAATGCAGAATTGCCTAATGTTGTCATAAATACGCTTCAAGGCACCTATTTCGAAACACTTAAAAATATTGATGAAAATAGTACTAAAAGAAAAATAATTCTTTTTTTAGGTTCTAATATTGGTAATCTTTTGCATCCTCAAGCAATAGATTTTTTACAAAAAATTCATGCCATTTTAGACAAAGAAGACTTGGTTTTTATGGGTTTTGATCAAAAGAAGAATCCACAAACTATTTTAGATGCGTACAACGATAAAACCGGAATTACAGAGGCTTTTAATAAGAACATCTTAACCCGTATTAATGCAGAGATGGGTGGTAATTTTAATCTAGAAAATTTCACACATTGGGAAGTTTATGATCCGGAATCTGGCACTGCTAAGAGTTATTTAGTATCAAAAGTAAAACAAGAAGTAGTTATTGAAGCATTAGAATTACAACTACATTTTGACGCTTGGGAAACTATTCACACTGAAATTTCTCAAAAGTATGACGACAAAGTTGTAACATGGTTATCAGAGCAAGCCAATCTAAAAATTATTGCTCAGTTTGCTGATAATGAAAACCTATATAAAAACTACATTTTTAAAAAAGCATAGCTATGAAAGCAATCTGGAACAATACGGTAATTGCAGAAAGTAAGGATACTGTGGTTATTGAAAACAACCACTATTTTCCCGCTGATAGTATTAAAAAGGAATATTTTATTGGCAGTGAAACCAAAACTAACTGTCCTTGGAAAGGTGTTGCCTCGTATTACACATTAAATGTGAAGGGAAAAGAAAATAAAGATGCAGCCTGGTTTTACCCAGAAACTAGTGAGTTAGCTCGTTCGATTAAAAGCTATGTAGCTTTTTGGAAAGGGGTAACCATTGAAGAATAGAAATTCCTCAATGGTTTAATTACTTTTAAACTTCTAAAACCGCGTTTTCAGTGCCTGCGTAATCATTCCATTGGTAACGATCAGCTTCACTTTCATTAATATAGTTACTATCAACTATATAACGAAACTCATACGTGTTCTCTTTTGGAAGTTCAAACGTTCCTTTGAAAGTTCCGTTTTTTAATTTTTTAAGTGTGCTTCCTTTTGGATTCCAGTTATTGAAATCTCCAACAACAGCAACTTTTTTTGCTTCTTCAGCTGGTACAGTAAAAGTTACTTTACAAACAGGTTTACTTTTTAGGTATTGCTTTTTGATTGCCATAGCTAACTAATTTTCATGATTAAATTCATGACAAAGCAATATATAAAAGCATTAGAAGTCAATAGGTTAGATACGATTTATCAATTTGACAAAAAAAACTTAATGTAATGTTGACTTTGCAATAAAATACTTTGAATTTGTCCTTTAATTTAAATTAGTTGGCATTTTTAAGAATTTCTGCAATTGCTTTAATTTCATTTATGGTATTGTAAAAATGGAAACTAATTCGGATTCCGTCACCTCGCTGTGCACAAATCACATTTTCTTGCGTTAGTTTAGTAAACACCTCTTGACTTGCTTTAATATTAAAAATAGTACTATGTTGTTCTCGATTGACGACATTTTTTTCTAAAAGACCTAATTCGGTAAAAATTTCTTTAGCAGTAGTAGCTAATTCTTTCATTTTTAAATCAACGGTATTCATACCTATTCCAGATAAAAAATTAAGACCAAATTCAAGACTTCCAAAGTTTAAAGAGTCTAAATGGCCTGGCTCCAGTCGCTTACAAAAAGTTCGTTTATGACCTTGCTCAACCACATTTCTTCCTGAACCATAGCCATTGGAAACTAAAGAAAATCTGTGCATAACCTTTTCGTCAATTAGTAAAAGCCCATTACCAAAACCTGCTAAAAGCCATTTATAGGCGCTTGCCCCTATAATATCTAATGCTGACGAACTAAAATCAAAATTTGAAGTGCCTAAAAACTGAGTTCCATCAGCTATTATCATCAGTTCTGGAAAACTCGATTTTAATTTAGTTAAAAATTCCAAATCTATTTTTACGCCATTCAACCATTGAACCATACTTAATGCTAATACAGTAATTGATTCTTTTTTGACCTTATTGAAGATTTGTTCTTCGACATCGTGCGTAATATCAACAAACTGAATATCAAAACCTCTACTTTCAAAAGGCCAATTAAGCGAAGGGTAGTCGCCTTTTAAGAGTAATATTTTTTCATTTTTATCAAGTCCTTCTAAAAGCATATTTAACCCGATTGTAAAACTTGGTACTAAGGCGACATTATCTGAAGGGCAATTAAAAAACTCACCGACGACCTTTCTAGTTTGAGAGTGCAATTTGTTAGAGTTCATCTTCATCATACTCCCACCTATCAGGTAATCTAAATCATGCTCTTGACGCCATTCTAACAAATCTTCTGATAAAAGACCAGTAGCTGCGGTATTGGCATAAATATACTGTTGCAGTACAGGGAATTTTTTTCTTATTTTTTCCATATTAAAGTGTTCTTCTCAATCTGTTATCTTTGTTGTTAAAGATAGTAACGAACTAATTAAGATGTTTTTTAAAAATAAAGAAAAGAGCAAGGTGGCTATTGAGCAACATGAGTTGCTTGAAAATGCACAAAACCGCGTTAAACAAAAGAAACGTCTATTTTCTCACTTTGTTATTTTTTTAATCGGTAGCGTTTTTTTGATTTTAATCAATAAAATTTTAAAATTTCAAGAACAATATGATTGGTTTATTTGGGCCATTACAGCCTGGGCTTTTTTATTTATTATTCACGCTTTTAATGTGTTTGTTACTCATCAATTCATGGGAAAAGATTGGGAAAGAAAACAACGCGAAAAATTAGTATTAAAACAAAAAGAAAGAATCGCTGAACTACAAAAAGAAATAGAAACCGATTTTCCAATTTCTCAAATCAATAAAAAAAAAGAGTGAGTGAGATTATAATAATCGCAGCCGCGGCAGAAAATAACGCTTTAGGTATTAATAATGATTTACCTTGGCATTTACCTGATGATTTTAAACGTTTTAAAACCTTAACAACTGGTCATAAAATTATAATGGGCAGAAAAACGCTTGAAAGTTTCCCGAGACCACTACCTAATAGAGAACATATAGCAATAACTAGATCTAAGAGCTATTGTCCAAAATTCCCTTGCACCTTGGTTCATACTATTGCGGATGCGATTGAACTAGTTAAAAATGATGAAAAATCTTTTATCATTGGAGGTGGAGAAATTTATCGCCAATCCCTCACTTATGCAACAAGAATAGAATTGACTAGAGTGCACACCGAAGTTGAAGCAGATACTTTTTTTCCTGAAATAGATTTAAGTATTTGGCACCTGGTTAAAGAAGAACACCATTCTAAGGATGCAAAACATGAATACGATTTTAGTTATTTAACGTATGTCAGAAAATCAGTTTAAAAATTGAGTTTAGAAACTTCATATTGACCAAGCCCTAAAAAGTCTTTTAAAATTATGGTATCTCCATTGGTATAAAACTTATGCCGTACTAAACTATCAGTTTCTTGATTTAATAAATCATTTGTTTTAAGAATATTCCTTGTTTGTTTAGCTACTGCAGTACCAGAATCAATAATATTAATATGCTTAGGAAGTAATTCTTTTAATAATGGAACTAAATACGGGTAATGGGTACAGCCCAATACCAAGCAATCTATATTTGCCGCTAACATTGGCTGCAGGTAAGATTGTAACAAGGTTCTCATTTTCGAAGATGTAACTTGACCAGCCTCAATCAATTCAACGAGACCTTTTCCCTCCTTCTCTATGATTTCAATGCCCTCGGTGTATAGTTTTGATGTATTGTGGAATAAAGCACTAGATAAAGTGCCTTTGGTTGCTAAAACTCCGACTTTTTTTGTCTTTGTTTTTAATACTGCTGGTTTTATTGCTGGTTCAATACCAATAAAAGGAACATTATAATTTTCTCTAAGATATTGAATAGCGTTAGTTGTTGCCGTATTACAAGCAACAACAATTAGCTTGCATTGTTTACTTAATAAAAGCTCTGTGTTTTTAATAGACAATTTAAGAATTTCATCTTTTGATTTATTTCCATAGGGTGCATTTTGACTATCAGCGAGATACAAAGTACTTTCTTGAGGCAATAATGTCTTTATTTCTTTCCAGATTGAAGTGCCACCAAGACCAGAATCAAAAACACCTATAGAATTCTTCATTTTCAAATATAAAAAAACCGCAGTAGGCCAAAATTACCAACTGCGGTTTAATTGTTCTTAACTTGTTTAGTTAGAAGCCTAACTCTACTTTTACCTCTGGCAAAAGATCTTTACCTCTAGCTACGATTAACCCTCCTCCTTGAGAGGCATCAATAACATAATCAAAACCTTGTGCTGCTGCCACTTTTTCAATAGCTGCTTTTGCACGGTCTGATATAGGAGCAAAAAGTTGTGCTTGCTTATTCTGCATATCTTTCATTGCCTCTTGTTCTACACCTTCTATATTTTTTTGAATCTCTTGAAGCTCTAAAGCTCTTTTCTCGTTCTCTTCTCTAGATTTAGCAGTAGATTCATTTTGGTACAAAGTGGCTTTATTCTGAAATTCAGTCATAGCACCTTGTATATCTGCTCTATAGGTTTCTTGTAATTGCTTTAACTCTGCTTGAGCAGCAATCATCTCTGGCATTTGTTGTAATAGCTCACTGACATTAATATGTGCCACTTTGCTTTGTGCGTTTACAAAACTTGTAACTGCTACAAACAGTAACATCGCAACAACAATCTTCTTTACATTTTTCATAATTCTAAGTAACTTTAATTTTGAGTGTTAAATTTTTAGTGTCTAGTTTTTATTTATTGATTTATTGTATCCTTAACAGTCTCTTCTCGTTCCGATTGTTTGGCTTTTCTTTTAGCCTCACGCTCTTCAAGCAATTTCTTTCTTCTATCTTCATAAGCCTTTTTACGTTCTTCACGTAATTTTAATTGTTCGGCTTTTCTATCAGCGGCAGCCTTGGCTCTTGATTCCTTGTCAGTACTTGCTTTTTCTTGTCTTTCTCTTAAAGCATCACTGATTTCTTTGTTATCTTCAGCTTCAGCCTCTTGGAAGTCTTTTAATTTATTTGCTAGCTTTTTATCTTTATTTGACTTGCTTATTTTTCGCGTTCTTCCTATTTCCCTTAAAATCAAGTCACTAATGTCGTGTCTTTTTTCGGAGTACAACATTACGACATCTGCTGATTTATCAAAAATAAAATCATATTTTTTATTTTTTCCGATTTTTTGCACCTCAACAAAAACTTGATCCTGAATAGGCTGAATTAATAGTCTCTTTTGCAAAACCAAATCACCCTGTGGACCAAAACGGTCTTGTTGATAATTCAATACTTCAGTTTCTAAAATCTGAATCTCTTCTTCTCGTTCGGCAATTAACTCATCAGTTAAAAGCACTTTTTCGGCCATTAAATCTTTTTTCATTTGCTCAACTGTACTCAATTTGAGTTCAATTTCTTGCTTCCATTTATTAGCTTTAATGTTTAGCTGATCAGTTGCTTCACGATACTCTTCTACATTTTCTAAAATGAATTCCATATCAACATATCCGATTCTAACTCCTCGCTGAGCGAAAGAGAATAGAGAACATAATAAAATGGTAATTACTATAAGCGCTTTTGTCTTCATTTTTAATTCCGCTAATTACATAGAAAATATCGTGCCAAAATACATAAATAACTTATAATGAATACATTAAATTATTTAAATACTGCAGGATATTCCAATTATGATTAAAATTGCTGACCAATAATGAAGTGGGTTTGCCATCCGCTAGGTCCGTTACCTATTGATTGTGGTCTAAGGTCTTCATCGAAGCCGTAACCGAAGTCAATTCCTAAAAGTCCAAAAGCTGGCATAAAAATACGTAGCCCCACTCCAGCTGATCTCTTTAACTGAAACGGATTATATTCGTTAAAATTGTTGAAAGCGTTACCTGCTTCTAAAAAAGCAAGACCATATATGGAAGCTGATGGCTTAAGAGTCAATGGATAGCGAAGTTCCATTGAGAATTTATTATAAATAACACCACCATCTTGTTGTTGTTGACCGCTAATTGCATTTGTCACAAAAGGCGTTAAAGAGCTATTTTCATAACCTCGAAGTTGAACAACATCTCTGCCGTCTAGTGTAAAATTACCTAGACCATCACCACCAACAAAGAAACGTTCAAAAGGCACATCTCCAATGTCTTGGTTATAATTACCTAAAAAGCCAAACTCAGCATTTGTTCTTAAAACAAGCTTATCTATTAAAGTAGTATACCAATCTCCTTTAAATTTGACCTTATAATATTCCAACCACTTAAATCGCTCTTCTTCTAAATCTTCAATATCAGCTTGTAATTCTTGAAACTCTTGTTGTTCTTGAATGGTAGATGGGTTTTGACCAATTTCAAAAAGCCGTTCACTTTTTTCATCTATACTATTACTTATTGCTTTGAAGTCTTTACCAGAAAACAGCGAATAAGGCGGTGTGAATTTTGCCGTGATTTCAAAGTTAGAACCAGACATAGGGAATATCCTACTTGGACCTTGTGAACTTCTTGAAAGACCTACGGTATACGTAACCGCATTAGACCTTCCATTACCAAAATTAAAAAGTCCAATATTATAATCATTGAATTCATAAAGCTGGTACCCTAGTGAATGCGAGATAGTAAAGAAATCATCAGGCCACTGCACACGTTTTGCTAAACCTGCAGACACGCCTGTGATAGCAAAACCTCTATCCTTATCTACTTGAATTTGACCTTGGTTGCTAAAGTTTGACGCAAACTGTTGTGTTCTTGAAAATGAAAGATTAAACCTTACAGGCTTTCTACCACCTAACCATGGTTCAGAAAAATTTAAACTATAAACTCTAAAGGTTCTACTTGCTTGCAATCGTAGAGCAAATGTTTGTCCATCACCCATAGGTACAGGCTTGTAGGACTCTCCTTTAAAAATATTTTGAATTGAAAAATTATTAAAAGATAAGCCCAGAGTACCGATGAAGCCACCGCCACCATAGCCACCTTGTAACTCTATTTGACTGGATCCAGCCTCAACTAAACTATAGTTGATATCAACGGTCCCAGAATTAGGGTCCGGATTTAAAACATCTGGCGCAATTTGTTCCGCATCAAAAAACCCTAGCTGACCAAGTTCTCTAATACTTCGAATAATATTATCCTTACTATATTTTTGACCAGGTTTCGTTCTGAGCTCTCGAAAAATTACATGATCGTTGGTTTTATCATTACCAGTAACAGTAACATGATCTAAAAAGGTTTCTTTACCTTCAATTATTCTAATTTCAAAATCAATAGTATCATTTACAGCAGATACTTCTACTGGATTGATACTTGAAAATAAATAACCATTGTTTTGGTATAAATTAGTTAAATCTTGAGCATCGGGCTTACTATCGTCAGCAATTTGTTTTTTAAGCAAAACTCCATTGTAAGTATCCCCTTTTCTAATACCTAATACCCGAGTCAATATTTGGTCATTATAAACTGAATTACCGACAAAATTGATATCGCCAAAGTAGTACTTATCACCTTCTTCTACCTTTATTTTAAGCGCGATATTATTTTCATTGATTTTCACAAACGTATCGGACAAAACCCTGGCGTCACGATATCCCTTTTCTGCATAAGCATCTACCAAGGCAGATAAATCTTCTCTAAAATCATCCTCTATATATTTTGACTTTTTCCAAAAACGATAGAATTTTTTCTGCTTTGTATTTTTTAATGCTTTTTTTAGTCTTTTAGCGGCTAACTTATCATTACCTTCAAATACAATATCACTAATTTTTACTTTGTCACCTTTTTTAACATTGATGACCATACTTTCTGAGTTGGTTCCAGAAGTGTCTTTGGCGGTAGCAATGGTAGTTTTTGCATTTAAATAACCTTGTTTCTTGTACTTATTTTCTAGGTACCCTTTCGTGTTTGCTATAAGACTTTCAGTTATTTTCTTTCCTTTTTTAAGGTCAGTATCGTCAATTATAGCTTGAATTTTTCTCTTTTTTATACCATAAATAGTAACTTTTGATAAAGTTGGACGTTCTAGTATATTAAGTTCTAAAAACACCTTACCATCTTCAATCTTGGTCTGATACATTGCCACATCAGAAAACAATTCAAGTCCCCAAAGCTTTTTAATAACTGCACTGATTTCTTCACCGGGTACGGTAATTTCTTGACCTATTCTAAGACCAGTATAGGTTTTAACTGTCTGCTCGTTATAACTTTGCAGACCTGTTACTTCTATACCACCCAAAATATATTTTTGCCCCGATTCAAGGGAGGTTTCCTGTGCTAGGTTTACCTGGCTTATTAAAAAAAGTAGAAGTAATAGTTTGTATGAAGTAATTCTTTTTAACCCCTTAATTGAGTTGTTCGCTAGTTTTTCCAAATCGTCGTTCTCTATTCTGGTAATTGATTATTGCATCCACCAAATGTTGCTCACTAAAATCGGGCCAAAATACGTCAATAAAATATAATTCGGCATATGCTATTTGCCAAAGTAAAAAATTGCTTATTCTATGCTCCCCACTTGTTCTAATAAGTAAGTCTACATCTGGCAGGTCATGCGTGTAAAGATGAGTATTTATAATGGCTTCATCAATATCTTCAGGTGAAATTATATTATTTTTAACTTTGATACTTATCTCTTTTATGGCTAATTTTAGTTCTTCCCTTGAACCATAACTTAAGGCTAAAGTCAGCGTCATACCAGTATTTTCCGAAGTCTTTTTTATTACTTCTTCCAATTCCTGAGCTGCTTTTTTTGGTAAAGAATCAATATTACCTATAGCGTTTAACCTGATGTTGTTTTTGTTAAAAGTTTTAAGTTCTTTACGCAATGAAGAAACTAAAATTCGCATTAAAGTCTGCACTTCTAGTTTAGGTCTATTCCAATTTTCGGTTGAAAAAGCATATAAAGTAAGGTACTCTATATTTAGTTTGGTACAACTTTCAACAGCAGAACGCACGGCTTCAACACCATGTTCATGACCAAAAACTCTTAATTTGCCACGCTGTTTAGCCCATCGACCATTACCATCCATTATCATGGCAATATGTCTCGGTAATTTTGCTATGTCAATTTCGGTAAAATGATTCATTGTCACTCAAAACAGTCTTGACATGGTTTACGTCCAAAGGTATATGTTAAGGTTATACCTGAGAATACGTACCAGTCGTCACTAAAAATATTACCAAATCTAAACGGTTCAAAATTAGAACCTTCAGGGTTACTGGCATCCAAATTATCAGTAAAGGTATATCTAGCACCTATTTCAGCCCCTAAGATCAACACTTGACTTAAACGATATTTGGCTCCGACTGTCATCGGAATCGCGAAACTACCATCTTTTTGGTTAATATCCTGCACTTGTAGTGCATCAATGTAGTTAAAATCATATCTAAAATAAGTGAGACCAGTATATAGATATGGAGTAAAGGCCGGACCAAGCTTATGTAAATTGTATTCTACAAAATTGAATTCAATACCTAAAGAATATTCTAAAATTGAATTCTCTACCTTATAACCTCTTTGAGCTCTAGATGGCATACTGCTTTTAGTATCATCAGCTGTGAAGTCACCTTTAAAGATACTAGCACGAAAGGCGTAGCGTTTACTCTTATTCCATTTGAAAAGTGCTCCATACGCAGGGCCCGACGGTAAAATAAAGCTAGTTCTACCTACGTCACCAATATTATTAGTACCACCGGCAAATAAACCAATTTCATAGGTTTGAGCATTCAAAGTGCACATTGTGAGCAAAAAAGCTACAATACATAATCTCATAAATAAAGCTTACCAATATAACGTTTACAATGTGCTAAATAAGCAACATCGTCATATTATGTTCTCATTGTAAAACAGTATTTACCCCTATTTATTGTTTAAAAAATGGTCAATTGCGCCTGTCTTGACCCCAAAGTAATTTATTACGCAATGTTTTAAGAAAGCTCTCTGATTTATACTCAATCATTTTAACAGTAAACGCTGATTTTTGAATAATGATTTCCTTACCATTCGGTATCGTCGCTATTCTTGAATCTAATGAAACCATGTGGGTTTCTTCTCGCCCTGACACTCTTAGCCTAATTTTAGTATCATCAGCAATAACAAAAGGACGTGCATTCAAATTATGAGGTGCAATCGGAGTTAATACCAATGATTTGGTTGTTGGGGCAATTACTGGTCCTCCGCAACTTAAGGAATATCCTGTAGATCCTGTGGGAGTGGAAACAATGAGTCCATCGGCCCAATAAGAGGTAAGATACTCGTCATTAAGGTAAGTTTCAACAGTAATCATCGAAGTAGTATCTTTTCTACTAACCGTTATTTCGTTCAATGCAAAGTTAAGCTCACCAAAATGCTTCACATCACTATCCATACAAATCTCTACCAAACTTCGCTCTTCAATAATATAGGCACCGGCCACAAATTCGGTTACTACTTTTCTAACATCTTCTTTTTTAAAAGTTGATAAAAAACCTAACCTGCCTGTGTTTACACCGACCATTGGAATACCATAATCCTTGACATAAGTGACAGCGCGCAACATTGTACCATCACCACCAAAACTCACAAACATGTCAAAAGAAGAATCTAGACCTATTGCAACGGAAAAAGTATCATAACTTTTAATATCACTTGTCTGAATCAAGAATTTAAGAAAACCTTCCTCTATAAAAATATTGGAAGAAAATTTTTCTAACTCTTCAATTAATTCGAAAACACATAGAATATCATGGTCTTGAAAAGATTGACCGTAAATGGCAACCTTCATAGCTATACGTTTAAATATTTATCTAGATAATCTGAACGCTGTTTTAGATCATCCATAAATTGATCGTCATTATTATCAAATAAAATAGTGTAATTATATCTTCTAAAAGTTTGAATAACTTCATTTAGGTTCGCAGCATTTATTTTAATGGTAACCTGTACAATATCATTGAAACTTTCTGTAATAAAAGCTCCAAGTATTTTGTTATTATTACTTTCTACTATTTGTGAAATCTCACTAAAGGAATAATCTTTAATTCCTTTAGACACCACTATAATACCTCCGGGTTCAGTAAAAAAAGGTGTCCCTATAAAAAGAGCTACGATATCATTTAAATCATAATACCCAACTACTTTTCTATCGTCATTCAAAACCGGCAGTATGTTTGCTTCATTTCTAGAAAATTTTTCTAAAACATCTAACCAAGAAGTTTCAGAGGTAACAAAAAAAGATTCAAGCTCATAACGTAAACTTTCTATTTTTTTCCGCGCTTCAAAACAGTCATGATCATTTTCAGAAAGCAAACCAATAAAGACTCCTTTTTCTACAACAGCTGCGTGTGAAAAGGTCGTTTCTTCAAAAAACAACAAGGGCTTTTTTAAGGTCTCAGAGACTTCAAACGTTGGTAATGTCTTTAAAATAAGATTCTGAATCTGCATAGCTATTATTTCGGTTGCAAAATACGAATTTATATAAGGCAAAACGCGTGCCTAATTTGTATTTTTGTTATTCTTTGCTTAAAATAAACTATGACTAAACTAAGTGTCAATATTAACAAATTAGCCACTTTACGAAACTCTAGAGGCGGTAACGTACCAAATTTGATAAAGGCAACTAAAGATATTGAATCGTTTGGAGCTCAAGGCATAACTATTCATCCTAGACCAGACGAAAGACATATAAAGTACCAAGATGCTAGAGATTTAAAAGCTATTGTTACCACTGAATTTAATATTGAAGGAAATCCTATTCAAAAATTTATTGATTTGGTTCTTGAGGTTAAACCTACTCAGGTGACTTTAGTGCCAGATGCGGAAGATGCTATTACTTCAAATGCTGGATGGGACACTGTTAAACATAAAGACTTTTTAAAGGATGTAATTACAACTTTTAATAAAGAAGGAATTAGAACATCCATATTTGTTGATCCAGATATAAAAATGGTGAAAGGTGCTGCCGAAACTGGTGCGCATAGAATTGAGCTTTACACTGAAAGTTTTGCCCACCAGTACGCACAAGGAAATAAAAGTGCTATTCATAACTTTACAAAAGCGGCATTAATGGCTGAAAAAGTTGAACTTGGTATTAATGCAGGTCATGATTTAAGTTTAGAGAATATCAAATTTTTCAAAGAACAAATCCCTAATCTTTTAGAGGTTTCTATTGGCCATGCGTTAATTTGCGAATCACTTTATTTGGGGCTTGAAAATGTTATTCCTATGTATTTACAAAGACTTACATTGTAATGATTTTACATTCAAAAATAATCGGAGCTGGCAAACCGCTACTCATTCTTCATGGTTTTTTAGGGATGTCTGACAATTGGAAAAGTCTAGGAAATCAGTTCTCAGCAAATGGTTTTCAAGTTCATTTGATTGATCAACGCAATCATGGCAAAAGCTTTCATTCAGAAGATTTTGACTACGAATACTTATCGGAAGATATCTTGCAATACATCAAGGATAAGGAAATTGAAAAAAGTATTGTAATTGGGCACTCCATGGGCGGAAAAACTGCTATGCAATTTGCATGTTCACATCCAAGCAAAGTTGAAAAGCTTATCATAGCTGATATCGCTCCTAAATATTACCCTCCTCATCATCAAGAAATAATTTGTGGTCTCTTACAATTGAACTTCGCCGAGATTACTACTAGAACTCAAGCAGATAAAGAACTAAGTCAATATTTAACTGACTTTGGTATTCGCCAATTCTTATTAAAAAATTTGTATTGGGTCCAAAAAGGTAAACTTGCTTTTCGTTTCAATCTCCGAGTTCTTAAAAACAAAATGGAGGAGATTGGTGAGAATATTAGTTCAATTGACACTTATTTGGGAGAGACCTTATTTTTAAGAGGTGATAGATCAGAATACATCCTTAATAATGATTTTGACACTATCAAAAGACACTTTCCAAATGCGACAATTGATACCATCTCAAATGCAGGTCACTGGCTGCATGCAGAAAACCCAAAAGAATTTTTTAACAAGACCATCACATTCTTAAATCGTTAAAAATTATGTGATTTTATTATGCATGCATAATTTTTTTTACCCAATTATTGTATGTATCGTAATTTTCAGCTAGTTTTGGAAACACTGTATTAACAATAACTTAAACTAACGCAAATATTTTCTCTATGAAAAAGTTCCTCTCTTTTGCAGGATTTTTAGGGCTGTTATTTATTTCATGCTCTGATGACGACACAGTACCTGAAGAAATGACTATGACCCCTGAACCAGTAGTTTACACTAGTGGTTCGGCAGATTTTTCTAATTATGTTTCCTTGGGTAATTCATTAACAGCAGGATTTTCAGATAATGCACTTTTCATTGACGGTCAAGAGAATTCTTATCCTAATATGTTAGCTAGTAATTTTGCTTTAGCGGGAGGAGGAACATTCAATATTCCTTTGATGGCTGATAATTTAGGTGGCGCTACCTTAGGTGGACAACCAATTTTAGGCAATAGACTTATTCTCTCTTTTGCAACTGGATCACCCCTTCCAATTGCGGTTGAAGGACAAGGTTCAACAGAAATTTCGAATGTACTTTCCGGTTCGTTCAACAACATGGGCGTGCCTGGAGCAAAAAGCTACCACTTATTAGCACCTGGTTATGGTAATTTAGCCGGAGTACCTATTGGAGCGGCAAATCCATATTTTGCACGATTCGCTTCAAGCCCTAATACAACTGTTTTAGCTGATGCCGCAGCTCAAAACCCTAGTTTTTTCTCGCTCTGGATTGGTAATAATGATATACTGGGCTATGTAGCTTCTGGAGGCGCTGGTACAGATCAAACTGGAAACTTAGACCCTTCAACTTATGGAGGCAGCGATATTTCAGACGTAAATGTTGTAGCTGGTTCTATTAACGGAATTCTACAAACAATGACTGCTAATGGTGCAAAAGGCGTTATTGCAAATTTACCTGATGTAACTAGTATCCCATTTTTAACCACGGTACCTTACAACCCAATTCCATTAGATGCGGCAACGGCAGAATTAGTAAATGGTGCTTATGCCGCCTATAACGGAGGTTTAGCACAAATTCAAGCTTTAGGTTTAATCACAGCAGAGGAACTAGCCCAAAGAACCATATCTTTTGCAGCAGGAGCCACTAATGCTGCAGTAATTATTGATGAAGATTTGACTGATTTAACAGCATTTAATCCTGCTCTTATAAACATGCGTCAAACTACGGCTGATGACTTACTTGTATTAACTTCAAGTTCATTTATTGGCACTCTCGCTAATCCAGCAGATCCAACTTCAATAAACGGAGTTGCTGTTCCTTTATCTGACCAGTGGGTTTTAACGCCTGAAGAGCAAGCTACAGCTAATACAGCACTTGCCGCTTTTAATCAAGTTATTGAATCATTGGCCACACAATATGATATCGCCTTTGTAGATGCAAATACTTTGTTTAATGGCATAAGAGATAGTGGATTTCCTTTATCTGATGGTAGCCTTGTTACAACAACATTCGGAACAGGTGGTGGTTTTTCTTTAGATGGTGTTCACCCATCCCCAAGAGGTTATGCCATTTTGGCAAATGCTCATATTGAAGCTATTAACGCCAAATATGGCTCAAATCTACCAGGTGTTAATCCAATAAATTTCACTGGCCTTTATATCGATTAAGAATTTTTGACATAATTAATAGAAAAGGCATCGTTTTTGCGATGCCTTTTCTATTAAATACAAACTCATGAAATTTATTTTAAGAATTCTATTAAGTGCTTTAGCAGTAATTCTATTATCAAATATTTTACCAGGCATCACTGTAGACACTTACATCACTGCCATAATTGTAGCTATTGTACTTAGTTTATTAAACTTTTTGGTTAAACCAATTTTAATAATCTTGACACTACCCGTAACTATTGTCACCTTCGGTATTTTTCTGTTATTTATTAATGGAATTATAATACTTTTAGCTGACTATTTTATTACAGGATTTGGAGTGGCAAACATTTGGTGGGCCCTAGCATTTAGTTTCTTACTTTCTTTTCTACAATCTATTTTATTTTCATTGTTAAAAAGTGACAAAAAAAAGTAAGTTTTTAATTGATTTACAACTAATTAAAAACTTGTTGTAGAAAATAAATTATAGTATTTTTGCCACCCATTTCGAGAAAAGCAAATCAAAGCATAGATGAATATTACAAAAGAACAGATTGATGACCTTAATGCAGTTGTAAAGGTAGCTATCACAAAAGATGACTATCAAGAAAAGGTTGACACAATTTTAAAAGACTATAGGAAGCAAGCCAATATTCCGGGATTTAGAAAAGGGCAAGTACCAATGGGACTTATCAAAAAACAATACGGAAAAGCCGTTTTGGTAGACGAAGTAAACAAATTACTTCAAGACAATTTGAACAAATATCTTACTGAAGAAAAATTAGATGTTTTAGGCAACCCACTACCAAAACAACAAGATGGTTTTAATTGGGATGCTGATGAATTAGACTTTGAATTTGAATTAGGTTTAGCGCCGGCTTTTGAAGTAAAATTAAAGACCAAGAAAGCTGTTACTCAATACAAAATAGTAGCCGACAAAAAAATGGTCGATGAACAGGTTGAACGTATTCAAAAACAATACGGTAAAATTATTTCAAAAACTGAGGTAGAGAAAAACAATGAGGTCAACGGTACTTTCAAAAACGAAGCAGAAGAAATTGAACATAAAACTACCCTTGAGCTTGATAAAGTAAAAAACAAAAAAGCATTAGATACGCTTATAGGTAAAAAAGCCGGTGAAACAGTTTCTTTAAAAACTAAGGGGTTATTTAAAGAAGATTATTTATTATCTGCTGCTCTAGGTATCGACCGTGAAAAAGCTGAAAAATTAGCGATTGATGTAGAATTTACCATTGACGAAATCAATGAAAGAGAAGCTGCCGAACTAAATCAAGAGTTATTCGACAAACTTTTTGGTAAAGATGAAGTAAGCTCAGAAAAAGAATTGAAAGAAAAAATCAAGGAGGATTCTGAAAAACAATTTGAACAACAAGCTGATCAAAAGCTTTTGAACGATATAACTGAAAAACTTATTACTGAAACAAAATTTGAACTTCCAGCTGACTTTTTAAGAAAGTGGATTCAAGTGAGTGGTGAAAACCCACTTACTGATGACCAAGCCAAAGAAGAGTATGAAAAATCTGAAAAGGGCTTACGTTATCAGTTAATTGAAAGTAAGATTTTAGATGAGAATAATTTATCAGTACAGTTTGATGAATTAAAAGAATTCGCAAAAGGTTTTATTAAATCTCAAATGGCACAGTATGGTCATTTAGACCCACAAGAAGAGGAGCTTGAGAACATTGCAACTCGAGTAATGGGCAATCAAGATGAAGTAAAGCGATTATCAGAGCAATTAATGAGTCAAAAACTATTGACGTTGTTCAAAGAGAAAGCAAACCTTAAAACCAAAGAAATCAGTTATGAGAACTTTGTGAAAGAGGTATACGGATAAACGTTCTAAATAATATGTATATTTACGGTTCTGAAATTTCGCGTTTCAGAACCGTTTTTGTTTAAAAAATCAAGCGAGAAATTCTATGGATTACGGAAAAGAATTTAAAGATTACGCTACAAAGCATCAAGGAATAAACAGTATGTATTACGACAAAATTGTAAGTAGTATGTACCCTGTTAATTTGACTCCAAATATTATTGAAGAACGTCAAATGAACATTGCAGTATTTGATGTTTTCTCTAGATTAATGATGGATAGGATTATTTTTCTAGGCACTGGTATTAATGACCAGGTCGCCAATATAGTTCAAGCGCAATTACTTTTTTTAGAAAGCACTGATGCCAACAAGGATATCTCAATTTATATTAATTCACCTGGAGGAAGTGTTTATGCTGGTTTAGGTATTTATGACACCATGCAATTCATTAAACCTGATGTAGCAACAATTTGCACTGGCATGGCAGCATCAATGGGTGCTGTACTCTTATGTGCAGGTGAAAAAGGAAAGCGTAGTGGCTTAACCCACTCTAGAGTTATGATTCACCAGCCAATGGGCGGAGCCCAAGGACAAGCAAGTGATATTGAGATTACTGCAAAAGAAATATTAAAGCTAAAAGAAGAACTTTATACCATTATTGCTAATCATTCAGAACAAACCTATGACAAAGTATACGAAGATAGCGATAGAGATTACTGGATGAAGGCAGAAGAAGCAAAGAAATATGGAATGATTGACGAAATTTTAGTAAGGGAGCGTTAATAATTTCGTACAAAGTATTACACGGAACTAGAAAGTCACCAGGTAAAACAAACCAAAAACTGATTTTTTCCGTTTAGATGAAGAAGAACTTTAAATGTTGGGATGGCAAAGGAAAATTTAGAATGTTCATTTTGTGGTAGAAAAAAACCAGAAACCAATCTTTTAATAGCTGGTTTAGATGCTCACATCTGTGATAGATGTATTGAGCAAGCTCATAGCATTGTTGCAGAAGAATCGAAGCAATCAAAGAGCAATGACCTATCTTCTGAGTTGGTTTTAAAGAAACCTCTTGAAATAAAAGATTTTCTTGACACTTTTATAATTGGGCAAGAACGTACAAAAAAAGTGCTTTCAGTCGCTGTATATAATCATTATAAGAGGTTATTGCAGTCTAAGAGTAAAGATGATGAAATTGAAATTCAAAAGAGTAATATCATCATGGTTGGTCAAACCGGAACAGGTAAAACCTTAATGGCCAAGACTATTGCTCGAATGTTGAACGTACCTTTGGCTATAGTTGACGCAACTGTTTTAACCGAAGCTGGTTATGTTGGTGAAGACGTTGAAAGTATACTTACAAGACTATTGCAAGCCGCGGATTATAATCTTGAAAAAGCAGAGCGAGGTATCGTATTTATTGATGAGATTGATAAAATCGCTCGCAAGAGTGATAATCCTTCAATCACAAGAGATGTTTCTGGTGAAGGAGTACAACAGGGACTTCTAAAATTACTTGAGGGTACTGTGGTGAATGTACCGCCAAAAGGAGGTAGAAAACATCCTGATCAAAAATTTATTGAAGTAAATACAGAAAACATCCTTTTTGTAGCTGGCGGAGCTTTTGATGGTATTGAACGTATGATTACCAAAAGGTTGAATATGCAGGCTGTTGGTTATAGTGCGTCAAAAGCCGAGGATCAACTTGATAATGAGAATATCTTACAGTACATTATTCCTAAAGATTTAAAAGATTTTGGCTTAATACCTGAAATCATTGGCAGACTTCCTGTTCTAACACATATGAATCCGTTAGATAAGAAGACTTTAAGAGCAATACTTACAGAACCTAAAAATGCTATCATCAAGCAATATGAAAAATTGTTTGGTATGGATGATATTTCATTTAGTATTACCGAACAGGCCTTAAATTATATTGTTGATAAGGCTGTAGAATATAAACTTGGTGCAAGAGGACTTCGCTCTTTATGCGAAGCTGTTTTTACTGATGCCATGTTCACTTTACCGAGTAGCGATGAAAAAGAATTCAAAGTAACTAAAGCTTACGCGGAAGAAAAGCTATCTTACGAAACTATTAAGAAACTAAAAGCAGTTTCTTAACTCTCAAAAAAATCAAAGGAAAAAATCAAAGGGGCTTGATTAAGCCCCTTTTTTATATTGTTTTTCTACTGAAACAACCTTTTCTTTATACATTACCTTTTTCAAAAGGTTTTTACAAACTTCAGCGATGATTTTTTCATCTGAATAAAGTTCATGTCCAAAACTAGGTGTAATATTCAAGTCTACCCCTACTTGTTTAGCCCAAATCATTCCAGGTTTAAAGTCATCACATTCGCCGTAAACTAAATTAATGTCGCAGTTAGGGCTTTCATTCTCTAAACGAATTCTTGTTGCAGAAACAGCCGTTAGTGACTTCATAGGAAAACCTTTAAGTCCTGCTTTCCATGCAATAGTTCCGCCAGTACTAAATGCTAGTACATGACACGGCTCTTTTTCCTTCTTTAAAAGATGGGCAACAGCAGTATCAATACCTCCTTCAACAAATGCTCTGTGTAAATTTTCTTTGGTATTAACTAACTCATCAATGTTACCTAATTGTTGGCAGTCATAAAATTGAATATCATAGTACTGTTGTAAATATCCGAAGTAAGAAGTAATCCAAAGACCCTTCTTAACTCCCCACATGTCTGAGATAACGAGTAATTTTTCTGCCATAACTTTAATTTTGTTTGGTTTAATTTATTTTATAAGATTCGGGAACTATCGAGACCAAACTTCAGACTAAAACGACAGAAATCAATATTTATTGGTCCAATTTCCGTTTTTGTTCGATGAGTGGTAAAATTTTACGAAAACGTTTTCGTAAAATAGTTAAGACTCAAAACCTGAAAAGATTAGAAACGTAACTATAAATGTGTAGAAAGAATCGACATTTGTAATAACTCTTCAACGTAAGCCCTTTCATTTGACAATCGTGGTATCTTATGTTGACCTCCAAGCTTATTTTTTGTCTTTAACCAATCGTAAAAAAGATTTTCTCTAGCAATATGTACCTTAGGCATTCGAAGTGTAATGTTATTGTAACGTTTAGCCTCATAATCTGAGTTTAAAGATTTTAAAGCATTATCCAAGACTTCGGTGAAGTAACCCAAATTCTCTGGGTGCTTTCTGAATTCAATAATCCATTCGTGAGCTCCTTTCTCATTATTCACCATAAATATAGGAGCAGCTGTATATTCTTTAATTTCTGCACCTGTCTTTAAACATACTTGTTTTAGAGCCTCTTCTGCATTTTCAATTATTAACTCTTCACCAAAAGCATTAATATGATGTTTTGTTCTACCTGTTATTCTAACTCTATATGGGTTTAAAGATGTAAAGCGAACTGTATCACCAATTTTATAGCGCCAAAGTCCTGCATTTGTAGTTATAATTATGGCATAGTTTACTCTAACTTTTACTTCCCAAAGTGGAATGGCACTCTCCTCTTCTAAACCATACAGGTTCATGGGAATAAACTCATAGAAAATTCCGTAATCTAACATTAATAGCAAATCTTCGGAGTTATTCCTATCTTGAATAGCAAAAAAACCTTCTGAAGCATTATAAGTTTCGTAGTAATTAAAACGTTTCCGGGGTAACAATTTCTTGTATTGCTCTCGATACGGAGCAAAACTCACTCCTCCATGAAAATAGACTTCAAGATTTTCCCAAATTTCAAAAAGATGGTTCTTACCCGTTTTTTCAATAACATTGTTCAGCAGTACCAACATCCAAGAGGGTACACCCGCCAAACTAGTAACATTCTCTTTAATACTTTCTTCAATTATAGCCTCTAGCTTAGACTCCCACTCACTCATTAAAGACACTTTACTACTTGGGGTACTGCTATACTCAGCCCAGAGCGGCATATTATCAATAAGAATTGCCGATAAATCACCGAAGAATGTCCCATTATCCTCATACAATTCTTTACTCCCACCCAAGCGAAGACTTTTACCCGTAAATAGTTGAGAATTCTCATTGTTATTTAAATACAGGCATAATAAATCTTTTCCTGACTTGTAGTGACAATCTTCAAGAGCTTCTGAACTTACTGGAATAAATTTACTCTTGGCATTTGTAGTGCCACTGCTCTTAGCAAACCATTTAATCGGTGTCGGCCAAAAAATATTCTGTTCTCCTTTGCGTGTGCGTTCAATAGTTGGTGCTAAGGTTTCATAGTTTTGAATGGGGACTCTTTGTGCAAATTCTTCATACGATTTAATAGATTCAAAGCCATACTCCTTGCCTATTGCGGTGCTATCTGCAAAAGCGACCAATTGCGTAAGAACTTCTTTTTGAACATCTAATGGATATTTTAAGAACAACTCAATTTGATGGTACCGTTTTTTAAGCAGCCAAGAAGCAATAGAATTAAATAAAGGTATTGCCATTTTAGGTATATTTAGGTCGTAAGGCTATAAGCTAAAATACAAATTCATTATTAAGAAAGTACACAATATGTTATACGAAGGTGTTTTGCGAAAAATGCGTACCGAATTGGGTAGTCCTATTCAGTATTTTTTAGTTTTTAAAAACGACTTTATTAACTTTAATCAAGTCTTAAATAAAAAACTTAAGCTTGAATTTATCAAATTTGAATGTTTAAGCTGTGGTCGAGACCGCAAAATTTATCGCCAAGGTTTTTGCCAAAATTGTTTTTTTGAAAGTCCATCAGCTGGCGATTGGATTATGAAACCGGAATTAAGTACTGCACATTTAAACAAAGAAGATCGTGATTTAGAATATGAGAAAAAAGTTCAGTTACAACCTCATATTGTTTATTTGGCGAATTCTAGCAATGTAAAGGTGGGGGTTACAAGAAAAGCTCAAGTTCCTACTCGTTGGATTGACCAAGGGGCTCACGAAGCAATAGAAATTGTTGAAGTGCCTAATAGATATTTAGCCGGTATTACTGAAGTAGCCTTAAAAAACTATGTCGGTGATAAAACGAACTGGCGTAAAATGTTACAAAATGATATTGAAGATGTCAACTTGGTGGAATGGCGGGAAAAGCTAAAAAGCCATATTCCTGATGAAGTTATGGAGTACTTTATCACTTCAAATACAGAAACCAATTTAGAATTTCCAGTATTACAATACCCTGAAAAAGTAAAAAGTTTGAATTTGGATAAAACTCCTTCTTTTGAAGGAGTACTAAAGGGGATTAAAGGCCAATATCTCATTTTTGAAGACAATACCGTTTTTAACGTTCGTGGCAGTGAGGGTTATTTTGTAGGTATTAATATCAACTAAAAATCAACTTTAAACATATGAAATCAATTTTCTTATTTACCATAGTACTAATGACTATTTTTTTTACTTCATGTCGAGAAAAAGCAAAAGAAGTTATTGAAGTAGAAAAATATCAATTTGCCACACCTGCAGAGGTAGGCATGTCTTTGGATAGTTTAGCACAAATTGACGAAATGGTCATGGAATTTGTCGAAGCCGAGAAATACCCGGGAGCTGTTACTTTAATTGCTAAAAACGGTAAAATTATTTATGAATCAGAAGTAGGTTGGTCAGATTCAACCAAAACAGAAGCCTATAGAAAAGATCATTTATTCAGAATGGCATCAATGACCAAACCCATAGTATCAGTTGCTGCTATGCAACTGATGGAAACAGGTAAATTAAAACTAGACGACCCAGTTGGAAAATACATTCCATCGTTTATGGATACCGAAGTTTTAGAAGATTTTAATTCATCAGATACTACATGGACAAGTAGTACTTCTACCAGTATACCAACCTTACGCCAGCTGTTAACTCAAACAGCTGGAGTACCTTACGGATTTATGAACCCACCAATAAACGGGGCTATACTTGCCAAACATGGTATTCCAGATTTAAGCACTCACTTACCTATAACTATTGAAGAAACTGCCGATAAAATGGGTGATTTGCCACTGGTTCATGAGCCCGGCGCACAATGGATGTACGGTCTTAATACGGACATTCTAGGCCGTGTGGTTGAAGTGGCATCAGGAATGCCTTTAGATAAGTACATCCGTGAAAACATTACCAAACCTATAGGTATTGAAAAGCTTGATTTCTACTTTAATGATTCACTTACACCTAAACTTTCTAAGGTATTTTTAACCGGGCCTGATGGTAAAATAATGCAAGCACCACAAAACATGGGTCCTTTTTATATTCCGAATTATCCAACTGAAGGGGCCAAAACTTATTTATCAGGTGGTAGCGGAATGACAGGGACCGCAAGAGATTACTTTTTGTTTTGTCAAGCTATGCTTAACGATGGAACATTAGGTACTGCTGAAATTCTAAAATCCGAAACTGCTCAAGAAATGCATAAAAACCAATTGGATACGATTACCTACCCCTGGGGTTCTGGCAGTTTTGGCTTTGGTTTTCATGTGGCTCAGGATGAATCTTCTAGACCTGACGGCACATATAGCTGGGGCGGGGCTTTTAGTACAACCTTTTGGATAGACCCAAAAAATGAACTAATAGTAATTCAATTGAGACAAGTATTACAGTCTCCTTATAACCAAGAAATTGATGGTAAGCTCGAGAAGCTGGTTTACAGTGCATTGAAATAATAAATATATCCATTCATTTAACATAAATACTATTGTCGCCACTCCAATTGTGCGGCTTTTAAATCAGACGCAAAATCTGTATTTGACCACATTTTCGTTAACATAGCATGGGCCAATATACGTGATGCTTCATCGTCGCTTGGATAATGTATGCCCATAATCTCACGAGATTCTCCGATTTCATAAGCCAACGCTAAAAAAGCAGCTCGTTTTGAAGGAATTAATTCGCTCCAGGTAAAAGCATGCAGATAAGCCCATAAAGTATGCCCACTTGCAAAAGAGGGAGAACCCATTATTTGTAAAGGCTCTAATTTTGGTTCTAATTCATATGGCCTAGGGCGCAACAAATGATATTTTATGGTAAACTCCATTAAACGCATGTCATTAGTAATTCCTTTTAGCAATTTTGTTGTTGCAGGGTAGTTTTTATGTGTAACCTTCGCCCCCATTACTTCTCGGCCTTCAAAAAGCAAATCATCAATATTAGCTTCATAACTTTTATGGTCTTTCATGACATCAATATGTGGCCAATACCCAATTGGTGCCAAAACTTTTGAAGTTCTATACTCTTGTTCTTTAGTTCGCTTTTTTTGCCATTCCAAAAGAAAATTAAGTTCTGCTTGAGTTTGTTCAGAACTGTTGGCCGGGAATTTAAGTAAGTTTTTTAACCCATCAACCTGGTTATCAGTTAAATAAATTGGGGATGCCATTGTATACAACAAAGCGACAGGATTATAGCTTGACTCCGGAAAACGCATACTATCTAATTCTGCTCTTTTTTCATTTGGGAGTGCACTTAAAGCTTTTAAAGATGCATAGTGATGCGACGCGGGCTCTAGCTGATGTAATTCTTGAGAAACACACAGCGAAGTTTGAATTAGAACGAAGAATAATATGATTTTTTTCATTTACAAAAAATTTAATATATCGTTTATAAGCGATATACGAATTTAAATAAAACAACTGAGTCTAAAAAATTATAATTTTAAACTATTCTTGAATGATTTTAGAATTAAGCGATTCTGTAAAAAAACTTAAGAGCTCCGTATTGATATAATAATGACTATACTTATCCTTGCTCTCTGTAATCACTAATTCGGCATCTTTCAAGATTTTTAAGTGCTGTGATATTGTTGACTGCGAATAATCAAACATTTCCACTAAATCTTTATTACAAGTAATATTGTCTACTCCTTTTCCACTGTTCTTGTTAAGAAGGTAACGCACTAACGCCACACGTAATGGATGGGCCAAAGCGTTTGCAAGTTTGGCAATGTTATGGTCTTCTTCAACAATGTATTTATTTGAAATTTCAGCTCTTATCCGCATTCATCCTTGTTTAAAGTAAAGATACAATATTGTCCCCTTTAGGTTATAAAGAAGGCATTCCGTGACCTCAAAAGCATTTCAGACCAAGAACTTAACCTAATAATGAGGTTAACACTTAATTCACGGTATCCTTTTTCTTCTTTTTACCTAACAATCCTCCTAAAATAGATGATGCTGCATCTTTAACTGCATCATTATTTTGGGTTGAATCTGTTTTTACCGAGTCTTTCTTTTTATTTCCCAAAAACCCTCCTAAAACATCAGAAGTTGAATTCTTGGTTGAGTCTATTTTGGTAGAATCTTTTTTACTACCCAATAATCCACCTAAAAGATCTTTTGCTTTTTCTTTACCTTGGTTAAGCAACTTTTGTTTTTGAATATCAACTAAACGTTTGGTCAAATCAGTAACTCCAGACTTGAAGTCGCTGGTAACATTCGGACTGGTATAATTACCTACAATATTAGCCGTAACCGGAATTGTCAAACCGTCTAAGCTTGAATCATTTAATTTTGCAATCAAGCTATTCACGTCTTCACCTAAGTATTTTGAAGGCACATCTAAGACAGCCTTGTATTGCAGTTGCTTATCAAACGTATGACTACCGTCAATTTTTATAGCTACATCTTTATAGTTCACCGCAAACGGTTTCACCTTTACAGTTCCGTTTTCAAAAGATATCGCTGTTTTTAAATCATTTACGTTGAGGGCGTCCAAATCTATAAAAGTGAAACTATTGTTTAAAGCATTCAAAACCGGAGCATCTTTTGTAGTCACCTTTGTGGCCAAAAGCTCACCTAACAAATCTCCAGTTAATGTTGCCAAATTAGGGGTCATATCATCTTTTAAATTTCCTGAAAGTTTTACAGTAGAATTCAATTTACCCTGTAAGGCTTCTGCAACGGGAGCGAGCACTTTGAATAAATCTAATGCCTTGAAAGACTCACTTATTTTAAAACCATCCATTTCTAAAGCCATATCAAAAGTAGAAATAGGGCCTTTTGTTGATACAAAACCATTCATGTTTAGTTTACCATCGAACAAATTTGAATTCAAGTTTTGAATGGTCGCTCTCTCATCTTTAATAAGCAATTGGCCCGAAACATTTTTTAAATTTAAATTATCATAAATAACATTTAAAGCAGTAGCATCTATGGTAGCATCTAAAAATGAAGGGATTTTGATGCGTTCAGTTGGTCTTTCTTCTTTTTTACTCGAATCTTCAAATTCGGGTTCTTCCACCATAAAATCGCTCATGTTAAAAGTATCCGATTGTAATTTAAAAATACCCTCTACGTTTTCGTCATTAAATAGAAAACCTAATAAATTATTAATTGTTCCATTGGCTTTAAAATCAGTTTGACCTGTTTTACCGTCAAAAGAATTCAATGTTACTGTTTTAGCATTAAATGTGACCGATGCATTATTTATGGCAACCGGATTCTTTAATTCTTGCGAGCTGTATTTAAAATTTGTTAAACTCAATTGACCACTTGTTTTGGTGTTCTCGTATTGCTTATTTTCAATAGAAGCCATATCAAATACAGTAGTCATATCTGCACTTAACAATCCTGATAAATTAAAATCACTAGGCAAAGGGTAAGCCTTTGAAATATTATCTAAATTCATTTTACCATCTGCATGAGCATTGACTTTTGTATTACCCAACACATCTTTCACCTTAGCATTTAGGTTAAATTTATCTTCATCAATTTGAAACGACAACCGGTTGATATTTATATAAGTATCTGCAGTAATTCCGGTTTCATTATTGATTTCTGTATCAATAAATACATTCTTCACGGCCTTAGGTAAATCAGAATATTTAAATGAAGCGTTGTCAGAGTTTATTTTGATTTCAAATGTTGGAATATGTTCCTCATCAACTACCCCTTTAAATTCACCATTAACTTCAAAATTACCTGTTGTTGTTACATCTTCAATATTATTGGCATATGCTTGAGGAATAATGGCTAAGAAATTTTTAAATTCTGAAGAAGGAGTTTTGAATGTTATATCCACTTCTTGATTTTCCTCATTAACTTTTACATAACCATCAAATATTAAGACCAATTGATTTATTAATGCTTTATTCTCTAAAAAAGTATATTTATTTTCTTGAAGATTTACTCCAATAAGAGCATCTAGTGCAACTGTATTGTTGTTTAAGTATGTTGTACTATCCATTTCAAAAGATACCATGGCATCTGTTCTTGTTTGTAGTTCAGAATTGTCTAAAGACAAATCACCAGAACCAAAGTGATTCATTTCTGAAACGACCAGGTGCATCCCTGTAGAAAAATCATTATAAATGATTTCAGAATTGGTTAGACTATAATATTGAAGTTCTAAATTAAAACCGCCACTAATCTCATCCAACTGTTCATCTTGGGGACCCTCAGAAGTTAAGGCTATATCATAATTCGCATTATCATCTTGATCTACTTTTATGTGAAGTTTTGCATTGTCAAGAGTGATGTTCTTAATGAAAATGGGTTCTTCAGCACTTTTGAATAATTCTTTAATCGACATTTCTAAAGCTAAATCCCTGGCTGTGAATAACGTATCACCCTCAAACGGAGCTTTGTTTATTAAAGAAATGCCCTTTAAATCTAAATAGGCATCAGGAAAACTTTTGATTAGGCTAAGATTTGCATCTTCAAAATCGAGTGTCGCATTAATGCTCTGGTTTACCTTATTCTTGATAATATCGGTAATTTTACCCTCTAAAAACATAGGTATCGCAATCAATAATCCAACTAAAATCAAAAGGGTTATCCCGCCTATTTTTAAAAGCTTTTTCTTCATACTACTACTTTAGAACCCTAGTTTAGAAAAAAGTCATCAATCAAGCATGATTTCTTCCCCTAACTTTAGGTTAAATCTTTTCCGCAATAGATATACGAAGAAATAGAGTAAAGGGGTGTCGAGCAGCGCAATAAATATTTTAAAGACAAACCCACTAATGACTAATCCGTAGAAAAGTTCCCAAGGAATTTCACCAAAAGAACATAATAAAAGTACCACTGTGAAGGTATCAATAAACTGTGATGAAAAAGTTGAAAAGTTATTTCGTAGCCATAAATATTTTCCTTTTGTTAATCGTTTCCAGAAATGATAAATCTGAATATCAACAAATTGGGCTAATAAATATGCCATCATCGAGGCAAAAACTGCTACTATCGTATTACCAAAAACATCTGAAAACATATTGTTTGTTACCGGCGACCAATCCGTTGCAGGCACAGCTGCAGCCGTATAAACAATAACAAGAGAGAAGAATGAAGCAAAAATACCAGCAATGACAACTTGATTCGCTTTTCTCTTTCCGAAAATTTCAGAAATCAAATCTGTAATTAAAAAGGTAATAGGATAAGGTAAAATACCGACAGATATTTCAAATAAAGATGCGCCAAACAATTCAACATCTCCAAAAGGTTTCCAATAAAAAAACTTTTGAAAAATCAAGTTAGAAACAACTAATGATGTAATGAAAAGTGCGCCTAAATAAAGATAAATCTGAAACGCAAATCTTTTGTCCTTTTGCGTCATTTATCTACTTAATATTTAAGGTATATGGCATTCGAGCTTGAATATCTCTTTGTTTCGACATCTCTTTAATTTCTTTCAAAGATTGGTAAAGCTCGTTACCCAATTCTTCTTTTACAAAAGCTTCTCCAATACTGGCCTTAGCACTACCTAAATCATCCATCAGTCGCTCAAAATCAGATTTGTATTTTGGGTATTTTCTAATTCCAAAATTCTCCAACTCTACCATTTTAGCGGCAGCTTCAATTGCATCGTCTAAATTTCCAATTTCATCAACTAAGCCCAAACTTTTAGCATCGACCCCACTCCAAACACGACCTTGGGCAATTTCATTAACGTCTTCAACAGTCATACCTCTTCCAGCGGCAACACGTTCTAAAAAGATATCATACGTATTTTCAATACCTTCTAATATCTGATTTCTAAAACTATCAGTCATTGGTTCAAAAAGTGAATAATCAACAGAATTCGCGTTTGTTCCCACTTGTTCTGCGTTAATACCAATATTATCTGCTAGTTCGGTCATGTTAGGGACTGTTCCAAAAACACCAATAGAACCTGTTATCGTAGTAGGTTCAGCAAAAATCTTATCTGCTCCAGCAGCAATATAATATCCACCTGAAGCAGCCACATTACCGAAAGAAACCACAACAGGTTTCTTCTCTTTTGTCAGCTCAATCTCTCTCCAAATAATATCAGACACCAAAGCGCTACCACCAGGTGAATCTACTCGTAATACAATTGCTTTTATATTATCGTTGTCTCTTGCTTTTTTTAAAGCCCTATTTATAACTCCTTGACCTAAATAGTCTTTTCCACCTTCACCGTACAAAATTTCACCCTGAGCAAAAATCACAGCAATTTTATCTGTTCCTGAACGTATTGATTTTGTATTCGCTATAGTTGAATAATCTTCTAGAGAAACATAATTGAGTTTAGCATCAGCATCTATTCCTGATTGTTCGCGGAGCATACTTTCATATTCATCAAAGTAAAATGTTCCATCTATTAATCCTGAAGCTACAGCATACTTTGGCATACGCCCACCCAAAGTGTCTGCAATAGTATTTAAACTTTTGATGTCTATTTCTCTTGTTTCAGAAATATCTTCCAACATACTGGTCCAAATTGAGGTTATCAACTCCTTAATTTGTGAACGATTTTCATCGCTCATCGTATCTGAAAGAAAAGGCTCAACGGCACTTTTATATTTTCCATGGCGTATAACCTCCATTTTCACTCCTGACTTTTCTTGCAATGACTTATAATAAAGCACCTCTGAAGCCAAGCCTTTGAAATCTAGTATTCCCTGAGGGTTCAAATACATTGCATCAGCAACACTTGCTAGATAATAGTCTTTTTGGGTGTAGAAATCAGAATAAGAATACACAAACTTTCCAGCTGCTTTAAAATCCTCTAGAGCTCTTCTTATTTCCTGCGTTTGTGCGAAACCAGCTTGTAAAAAGCTAGTATTCATACTAATACCTTTTATCTTACTATCATTTTTGGCAATGGCAATAGCATGTAATATTTCATCTAGACCTTGCCCTTCTTCAAACAATGCTCCAAAAGGGTCATCAGAGTTCTTGCCTAAATAATCACTTATGGGTTCAGAAAAACTCAATTCTAAAATACTATTTGATTTTATTTTGACACCGTCATTAGAACTACCCACTAAAGCTGCAAAAATGAAAAACATCATAAACATAATTCCGAAAGCAATAAGACAACCCAAAATGGCTGCCAGTAGATTTCTTAGAAACTTCATTTCAATAATTTTATAAACCCTCAAAGATAACTATTGTCACTTTGTTTTACTTACTTTGTTCACATAATCATGAGCAAAGACAATACAACATACCTCTCTATCGGTAGTAATCTTGGCAATCGTTTTTTGAATATTCAAAAGGCCATATTTAGATTAAATACTGATGATTCGGTTGTTGAAAAAGTATCTGCAGTTTACGAAAACCCCGCTATTGGTTTTCAAGGTGCCGATTTTTTGAATGCTTGTTTTTCGGTGCGCACGAATTTATCAGCAGAAAAATTATTACAGTTAATTACTCAAATTGAAAATGATTTTGGTCGAGAACGCAGCTCAGACGGAACCTACACTTCTAGAGTTATCGATTTAGATATTTTGTATGTCAGTAAAAAGGTTATTGATACGGAAAATCTTGTAATACCTCATCCAAGAATGACTGAGCGGAATTTTGTGCTAAAACCACTTGCAGATATTGCCCCTCAATTTTATCATCCTACTTTAAAAAAAGACACTAGAAATTTATTGCAAGAATGTAAAGATGAAAGCAACCTAACAAAAACTACTTTTACTTTACATAATTCAAGAAAAAACCTTTTTAGTCAACTACAATTCTTGTCAATTGAAGGAAATATCGGCGCTGGAAAAACTACATTAACCAAAATGATTGCAGAGGAATACAATGCTAAATTGGTTTTAGAAAGGTTTGCAGAAAACCCGTTTTTACCGAAGTTTTATGAGGACCAATCACGTTTTGCTTTCCCTTTAGAAATGTCCTTTTTGGCTGATCGTTACCAACAATTTACAGATGACACCTCTCAATTTGACTTGTTTAAGAACTTTATGGTTAGCGATTATGATATTTTCAAATCATTAATTTTTGCAAAAGTCACCTTGCAAAAAGAAGAGTTTGAACTTTATAAAAAGGTTTTCAATTTTATGTATAAAGAAGTTAGAAAACCTGATATCTACATCTATTTATATCAAGGCACTGAACGACTTTTAGAAAATATCAAAAAGCGCGGACGCGACTACGAACAGGGCATAACAGCAGAATACCTTGATAAAATCAATCGCGGATATTTAGATTTTATTAAAAGTCATCCTCAACAAACAACACTCTTAATTGATTTAGATAGTTTAGACTTTGTTACCAATAGGAATGATTATGAGTACATTTTAAACTCTATAGAATCCAAATTAATTGAAGTACTACATTCTGATAATTTTTAGAAAATATTTGGATATAACAAAAGGTTTTTATTTATTAGCAGCCCGTTAAACGGAAACTAACTAACTCAAACTATATGTTATGCCCCTGATGCAAGTCAGGGGTTTTTTTGTTTTAAGCGTTAAGCTTAGACCAAAAATCCCAAATCACCACTCCAGCACTTACTGAAATATTTAAGGAGTGTTTTGTTCCAAATTGCGGTATTTCAATCACTTCAGAACTTGCAGATACCACATCTTGGGATACTCCTTTTATCTCATTACCAAAAACTAAGGCATAGGTCTTTTTCTTATCAGTTTCAAAACTATTTAACTTACAAGCATTTTCAGCCTGTTCAATGGAAAGTACTTCAACCTTTTTAGCTTTCAATTCGTTTACCAATTCAAGCGTGTTCTCCTTGTATTCCCATGCGACACTATCAGTGGCTCCCAATGCAGTGCGACGGATATCTTTATGAGGTGGTTTGGCAGTTATACCGCATAAATAAATCTTCTGAATTAAAAAGGCGTCCGCAGTTCTAAAAACCGAACCAATATTATTCAAGCTTCTAATATTATCAAGAATGATAATCAAAGGACTTTTCTCAGCCTCTTTAAAACCATCTATATCTAATCGGTCTAATTCGCTATTAGCAAGCTTACGCATATATTTATCCACTTTTAGCTTAGAAATATCAACAATAGTTAAAGATCCAAGAGCTAGTTGTTATTTTAGGCAAAATTAAACTTTTCGATTTGAGCAAAGCATCAAAACCAAAAAAGGTCACCCCTTTAATGCAACAATACAATACTATCAAGACTAAACATCCTGATGCTTTGTTACTTTTTAGGGTTGGTGATTTTTATGAAACTTTTGGTGATGACGCCGTTCGGGCTGCAGAAATTTTAGGCATTGTTTTAACTCACAGAAATAATGGTGGTGATAAAACAGAGCTTGCGGGTTTCCCGCATCATTCCTTGAATACTTATTTACCCAAATTAGTAAAAGCAGGGCTACGAGTCGCGATATGTGACCAATTAGAAGACCCTAAACAAACAAAAAGTATAGTAAAACGAGGTGTTACGGAATTGGTAACGCCTGGCGTGGCACTAAATGATGATATTTTAAATGCGAAGAGCAACAATTTTTTGGCTGCTGTTCATTTTGGTAGAAATAAACTGGGGGTATCTTTTTTAGACATTTCAACGGGAGAGTTTTTAACTTCTGAAGGGGCAGCAGAACAAGTTGATAAATTACTGCAAAATTTCAGCCCTAATGAAATACTAATTTCAAAAGCTCATAAAAAAGAGTTTTTAGAAGGTTTTGGAACTCATTTACATTCTTTTTTTCTAGAGGATTGGATTTTTCAAGAAGACTATGCCAATGAAAGTTTGACCAATCATTTTAAGACAAAAACACTACAAGGTTTTGGAGTTCAGCATTTACAGCACGGCATTATTGCCTCAGGTGCTATTTTACATTATTTATCTGAAACGCAACATCGGCAATTACAGCACATCAATGCCTTACATCGTATTGCTGAAGAAGAATATATATGGATGGACCGTTTTACCATTCGAAATTTAGAATTATACCAATCAACCAATCTGAATGCTGTAACCTTGCTTCAAGTTATTGACAAAACTATTTCACCAATGGGTGGTCGTTTGTTAAAACGATGGTTGGCCTTACCTCTGAAGAATAAAGAAAAAATTCAGGACCGTCATCAAGTAGTTTCTTTTTTAAAACAAGAAGAAACACAATTGCAAAAATTGCAACAATGGATTAAGCAAATGGGCGATTTAGAACGCCTCATATCAAAAGTTGCAACCGGTAAAATAAATCCACGAGAAGTAATTCAACTTAAGAACTCTTTAGAAGCTGTTGTACCAGTTAAACAAATAGCTATGGAAAGTTCTAATACCGCTTTGAAAACTATTGGTCAGCAACTTTTTTCTTGTGATTCCCTGCGTTCGAAGATAAAAGAAATGTTAAATGAGGAAGCTCCAATCAATATTGCAAAAGGTAGTGCTATTGCTCAAGGATATTCTGATGAATTGGATGAACTCAGAGGCCTAGCATTTTCTGGTAAAGACTACCTAGATAAAATGCTGCAACGTGAAACGGAGGCCACTGGAATTACCTCTTTAAAAATAGCTTCTAACAATGTATTCGGTTATTATATTGAAGTGCGTAATAGTCATAAAGACAAAGTGCCTGAAAACTGGATTCGCAAACAAACCTTAGTAAATGCTGAACGTTATATTACAGAAGAACTAAAAGAATATGAAGCTAAAATTTTAGGAGCTGAAGAGCGTATTTTCAGTTTAGAACAACAATTGTTTGAGCAATTACTGGTTTGGATGCAAGCTCATATAGAGGAAGTTCAACAAAACGCACAATTAATAGCCCAATTAGATTGTTTATGTGGTTTCTCACAACTTGCCAAAGACAACCATTATGTGCAACCAGAGATGAATGATTCCACCTCATTAGAAATAAAAGATGGCCGTCATCCAGTTATCGAAAAACAACTTCCTTTGGGTGAAAGTTATATTACCAATGATGTTTTACTAAACCGTGAAACACAACAATTTATTATGATTACTGGACCCAATATGAGTGGTAAATCTGCTATTTTAAGGCAAACTGCGCTCATTGTACTTTTAGCACAAATGGGAAGTTTTGTACCAGCAACTTCAGCATCAATTGGTGTGGTGGATAAAATTTTTACTCGGGTTGGCGCTAGTGACAATATTTCAATGGGCGAATCAACATTTATGGTTGAAATGAACGAAACCGCCTCTATTTTGAACAACCTATCAGAACGTAGTTTGGTCTTGTTAGATGAAATTGGAAGAGGTACATCAACTTATGATGGTATTTCAATAGCCTGGGCTATATCTGAATATTTACACGAACACCCTTCAAAAGCGAAAACATTATTCGCTACACATTATCATGAACTTAATGAAATGACCAATACATTTGGTCGTATTAAAAACTATAATGTTTCTGTAAAAGAGCTTAAGGATAATGTTCTTTTTTTACGAAAACTAGTAGCTGGTGGTAGTGAACATAGCTTTGGTATTCATGTGGCAAAAATGGCTGGAATGCCACAACAAGTAGTTCAAAAAGCAAGTAAAATGCTTAAGAAGTTAGAAAAGTCGCATTCGAGTAATGAAATAACTGATAAGTTACAAACCAATCAAGATGAGATGCAATTAAGTTTTTTCAACCTTGATGATCCTTTATTAGAAGAAATCAAAGAAGAAATTTTGCATTTAGACATTGATACCCTGACACCAGTAGAAGCCTTGATGAAATTAAACGAAATCAAACGTTTGTTAAGCAAAAAGAAGAAGGCGAGTTCTTAATTATTGTTTTATGATAACTTCAAAATAGTAAATCTTTTCATTGAAAAATTCTTTTAGATTTAAAGAAATATATTAAATTTGCATCCGCGCTTAAGAAAAGCGCTATGTTCATTAAAATGCGAAAATAGCTCAGCTGGTAGAGCATCACCTTGCCAAGGTGGAGGTCGCGGGTTCAAGTCCCGTTTTTCGCTCAAAAGAACGCTGCAGAGCAGCGTTTTTTTATTTAAGTCCTGTCTTGCCTTTGGCAGACACGCTCGAGTGGTGGAATTGGTAGACACGCCGGACTTAAAATCCTGTGGGCATTAGCCCGTGCGGGTTCAAGTCCCGCCTCGAGTACCAATAAGAGAAAGCCAGCATTAAAATGCTGGCTTTTTTGTTTTAAAGACCCTAAAAAACCTTCCTAATTAGCTATATTTAAAATGAATTAATTCTCATTTTTTTGAAAACCTCTACACAAACAACTATTTTTAAAAACATAAAAAACAAGGTCTTATCATACACTCATGTTGATGACGCCCCTTTAAAATATGCTCTTGATTTTTATCAAATTATCCATTTAAAAAAAGGGGAGCGTTTGGTTTCTCCTGGCAACCTCGTTGACCATTTTTATTACATGGAAAAAGGGTGTATCAGTTTTTACAAAATAAAAGAAGGCGAAATTAAGGTGCTAGAATTCTACACCGATGATGTTTTTTTCACAGACCTGATTGCTTATGTAAAAGAAACCAAATCAAATTGTTATTTAGAAGCCACAGAGGATACTACCGTTTTTGCTGTCAAAAAAGAGCTTGCCGAAAAATCGTTTCAAAAATCACATCAATTAGAGCGCTTTGGAAGACTATCTATGCAAGAAGCATTTCTTAAAACCTTTAATAGAGTAGATCGCCTAAACAATCGCAGCAATGAAGAGCGGTATTTACGCATTTTGAACAAACGCCCAGATTTATTGCAGCGAGTACCACAATACTTAATTGCATCTTACTTAGGGCTTACCCCTGTAGGCTTATCTAAGCTTAGAAAAAGATTGGGTAAGGGATGAGTTAAGTTCAAGTTCAAGTTCAAGTTCAAGTTCAAGTTCAAGTTCAAAAATAGATTAACTTCGAGAATCTGATTTCCTACTCTACTCGGACTTCTTTATTCTTTTATTTGCCTACTCAATTGCAAATTGCTCCAGTAAATAAATAGTCCGGCTGTTATAAACATGAGTACACCATAAACTGCAGGAGCCACAGCATAGGCCGTGTTACTTAATAAAATGGTTGCAATTGTGATACCTAAAGTTCCATTTTGAATTCCACCTTCAATTGTTATAGAGATACGTTGCTTTAACGAAAGTTTAAAAAGATATCCTAAGCCATATCCAACGGCCATGGTAATTATATTAAGTAATAATGATACAAGTCCAGCCTCTTCTAAACTAGAAAACAACAAGTCACGTTCTTTGATTATTACAGCTAATAATACTACCACAAAGAAAATACCAGAAGCTCTTTTCAATGGTTTTTGCATTCTTGAAGAAAAATTAGGGCGATAGTGGTTTAAGATCATTCCTAAAGTAACTGGCACTATCACAATAACAAAAACTTGCAAAATGGTCTGTACTATATCTAATTGTATTAGGGTGCCAGCACCCAATACATGCTGTAGGCCTAAATTAATTACAAAAGGTATGGTTAATAGCGTAATAAAACTACAAGCTGCAGTTAACGAAACTGAAAGTGCCGTATCACCATTGGCCAAATGTGTTATCAAATTAGAGGTTGGTCCGCCAGGGCAGGCTGCAAGAATAATTACACCTATAGCAATATCAGACTGTAATGTAAAGACCGATATTAAAGTAAACCCAATTAAAGGCAATAGTATTAATTGGCATAAAAGACCTAACAGAATGGCCTTGGGTCGCGTAAAAACAGCAGCAAAGTCACGTAGACCTAGTGACAAACCCATACCGAACATGATAATAATTAACGATAAAGCTAAAATGGCATTAGAAATATTATCCATGATGGTAAATGGAATTTGGTTGGTTAAGGTTAAAATTAAGAGATTTAATCGATAATCTTCCTTTAAATTACCTAGATCCTTTCGCTAATAAGTCTACAGAAGTTTTTACCTTCTTAAAATACGTTTAAAACTTTTATTAAACGGGTTTAATGAATTTCACACGAATAACAATTAACTTGAGAAGCAATCTTTTAAAAAGACAAATTTCAAATGGCACAGCAATATTTTGACCTAGATACTCTTAAGTTTCTATTATATCAAGTTCATAATGTACAAGAAGTTTTAAACCAAACGAAATACAGTGATCATGATGTAGCATCTATTGACCTTTTTCTAAATTCTGTAAAAGACTTTTCTGATAAAGAACTTTACCCCTACTTTAAAGAGATGGATGAAAATCCTGCTCATTTTAAAGATGGTGAAATCATTGTACATCCTCAGGTTAATAAATACATGAAAGCTGCGGGTGAAATGGGTTTGCTGGCTGGAAATTTTTCATATGATGATGGTGGCTTGCAACTACCCGCCATAGTTAATAATGCATCTACTTTTATTCAAGAAGCAGCAAATAACCATTTACCAGGCTATATTGGGCTTACCGTAGGCGCAGCAGAATTAATTACCCATTTTGGAAATAAAATGCTTAACGAAACTTACGTATCAAAAATGCTCGATGGTACTTGGGGTGGCACCATGTGTTTAACCGAACCCCAAGCAGGTAGTTCTTTATCAGACATTATCACCTCAGCAACCCCAGATGGAGACACGTATAAAATACACGGACAAAAAATATTTATTTCGGGTGGAGATTACAAAGGAGCTGAAAACATAGTCCACTTAGTACTGGCAAGAATTAAAGGTGCACCTGCAGGGACCAAAGGAATATCTTTATTTGTTGTACCAAAAAATAGACCAAATGCAGATGGTAGTTTAATATCAAACAATGTTCAAACGGTTACCGACTTTGAAAAAATGGGTCAAAAAGGCTATTGCACCACACATTTATTTTTTGGTGATAAAGAAAACTGTCAGGGTTGGTTGGTTGGAGAACCAAACCAAGGCCTCAAATATATGTTCTTGATGATGAATGGAGCTCGTATTGCAGTAGGTAGAGGGGCGACCGCTATTGCTACAGCTGCCTATCACGCCTCTTTGCAGTACGCTAATGAAAGAGCACAAGGGAGAAAACTCTCAAGCAATGGTAAAAAAGATGCAGAACAAGAGCAAACCTTAATTATTAATCATCCTGATGTTCGCAGAATGCTTTTACTTCAAAAAGTTATAGCAGAGGGTTCATTAAGTTTAGTTTTGTTAACCTCTAAATATCACGATTTTTCTAATTCACTTTCTGATGAAAATGAGCGTGAAAAATACAGATTATTACTTGAGATTTTAACTCCCATAGTTAAAACCTACCCTTCAGAAATGGGTAAACTAGGTGTTGATAACGGAGTTCAAGTTTTAGGCGGTTATGGTTTTTGTTCTGACTACATACTTCAGCAATATTTGAGAGATATCAGAATTTCAGCTATTTATGAAGGTACCACCGGTATTCAATCGCAAGATTTATTGGGTCGAAAAATAACAATGGATAACGGCAAAGCACTTCAGCTTTTGTCTGAAGAAATTGTAAAAACAATCAAAGTATGTTCTTCTTATAAATCCTTGGCACCTAATGCTCAAAAATTGGGCTTGAAATTAGAATTGGCGCAACAAGTAATTCAATCATTAATGGCATATGCCATGAAAGGTGATTACGAGCGCTTTTTAGCTGACGCTTCCCCATTTATGGAATTTTTCAGTACTATTCTTTTGGGCTGGCTTTGGTTAGATATGGGAAAAGAAGCTCAAGAAGCTTTGAATGATGGAAATCAAGAATACAGTTCAGCTTTCTACGAAAGCAAATTACATTCTATGAGATTCTTTTTCAAATATGAACTTCCTAAAACAAGCGGACTTGCCGAAATTTTAATGGATAAAGAATCATTGACTATTGGTTCTGATAATAAGGTGTTTCAGTAAATGGTTGATGGTAAAATTAAATTTTAAATAAATCGAAGTAAAAAATACGCACAGCTTGAAGAGTAAAGCGAATAACAAAAAATATGAGCATAAAAAAGAAATTTGATCTTACTGGAAAAGTGGCCGTAATTACGGGTTCAAGTAAAGGAATTGGTAAAGCTATAGCTCAAGGTTTGGCTGAAAATGGAGCAAAAGTTGTTGTAAGTAGCAGAAAGCAAAATGCTGTTGATGAAGTTGCCGAAAATTTTAAAAGTATGGGACTTGAGGCTATCGGAATAGCCTGCCATATTGGAGATGAAGACCAGCGTAAAGATTTAATCTCTAAAACCATTGCACATTATGGTCGAATTGATATTCTGGTGAACAATGCAGCCATCAATCCTTATTATGGACCATTAGAAGGTTCAGATGAAGCTGTTTTTGATAAAATCATGAACGTTAATGTAAAAGCACCGTGGCTACTTTCCAACTTAGCTCAAAGTCATATGAAAGAGCAAGGTGGTGGAAGTATCATTAACATTTCTTCGGTAGAAGGAGTACACCCTGGTTTTAGATTAGGGCTTTACAGCATGACAAAATCAGCAATGATTATGATGACTAAAAACCAGGCTAAAGAATGGGGTCGTTATGGTATTCGTTCTAACGTGGTTTGCCCGGGTCTTATCAAAACAAAGTTTAGTGAGAGCCTCTGGTCTAATGAAAAACTCATTGCTGGGTATGAACAAATGGTACCTTTAAAACGAATGGCCGAACCAGAAGAAATGGCTGGTTTAGTAATGTTATTAGCCTCCGACGCTAGCTCTTATATGACCGGTGGAGTTTATGTGGCAGATGGCGGATACTTAATTTCAGGATAAACTAAGCTTATGAATTTTGACTACAGCGAAAAATCTATTACACTACAAAAGAAACTAAAGGTATTTTTTGATACTCATATCTCCCCTATTGAAAAAGAAGTAGAAGCTTTTAATCACGATCCGGAGAATGCCTGGAAAAAATGGCAAGGATTGGAAGGTTTAAAGGAAAAAGCAAAAAAAGAAGGTCTTTGGAATTTGTTTCTACCTAAAGCTTATGGTGAATTGAGCGGAGGACTAACGAATTTGGAATATGCCCCTTTAGCAGAAATTATGGGACGAATGACCTGGTCATCTGAAGTCTTTAATTGTAGCCCTCCCGATACTGGCAATATGGAGGTATTGGCAAAATACGGAACGAAGGCCCAAAAAGAAAAATGGTTAACTCCCCTAATGAATGGTGAAATTCGCTCTGCATTTTTAATGACGGAACCTGATGTTGCCTCATCAGATGCTACTAATATTGAAACAGCTATAGTTGCTGATGGGGATGAATATGTAATTACTGGACGAAAATGGTGGTCATCAGGTGCTATGGACCCCAATTGCAAAATTGCTATAGTTATGGGGAAGACAGATTTTGATGCCCCAAGACACTTACAACAAAGTATGATAATTGTTCCCATGAATACACCAGGGCTTGAAGTGGTCAGACCTCTAAGTGTTTTTGGTTATAACGATTCCCCCGAAGGTCATGCTGAAATCGTATTAAACAAAGTTAGAGTACCTAAAGGAAATTTATTGGTAAGTGAGGGAAAAGGATTTGAAATAGCACAAGGTCGTTTAGGCCCTGGTAGAATTCATCATTGCATGCGTCTTATTGGCATGGCTCAGCGGTCTTTAGAAATCATGTCTAGAAGGGTGACAGAAAGAAAACCCTTTGGCCGAAACTTAGACACCTATAGCAGTATCAGACAAGATATCGCTGCATCAGCTTGTGAAATAGAACAAACCAGATTATTAGTGCTTTCCGCCGCGGACAAAATGGACAAAGTAGGTAACAAAGAAGCCAAAGATATCATAGCCATGATAAAAATTATCGCTCCGAATATGGCTCTTAAAGTGATTGATAGAGCTATTCAAGTTTTAGGAGGTTTAGGCGTTAGTGCTGACACTCCACTTGCCCATTTTTATGCTGGGGCACGTATTCTTAGATTGGCAGATGGCCCAGATGAAGTACATATGAGTCAGTTGGGTAAAAGTGTAATAAAAAAATACTCCTAAATTAAAATATGAGCATAACCAATTATACCAAATCGGTTCGAAAGGGAGAAGAACTTAACGAGGCAAAGTTAAGGCAGTTTTTACTGGAGAATGAACTGATTGCTAATCTTAATAGTGAGCTAATCATTAAACAATTTTCAAATGGTTTTTCTAATCTGACCTATCTATTGGAGTTTGAAAATAAGGCCTATGTTTTACGTCGTCCACCTTTTGCAGCTCCAAAAAGAGGTCATGATATGGGGCGAGAATTTAAGGTCTTACATCATTTGAACTCAATCTTTGATAAGACACCTACCGCATTTGCATACACAGATAATACTGATATCATTGGAGCTCCTTTTTATATAATGAGTAAATTAGATGGTCCTATTTTAACCGCTAAAGAAGCCAAAACACAACAAATTAAACCAAGTGCTTTTCAAACAATTTCCAATACTTGGTTAGATACTTTTGTTGAATTTCATCAAATAGACTACAAAAAAGCAGGGTTAGAAGATTTAGGTAAACCCAATGGCTATGTAGAGCGACAGGTTAACAATTGGGGAAAACAATATCTAGCAGCTGCCACAGATGATGTGCCTTCTGCTGAGAAAGTGATGCTTTGGATGCATGAACATCAACCATTGCAATATGACCATACTTTGATTCATAACGATTTCAAATATGATAATGTAGTTTTCAAAGATGATAGTTGGGAACAAATCATAGCAATACTAGATTGGGAAATGTGTACGCTTGGTGATCCTTTAATGGATTTAGGAACTTCATTAGGGTACTGGACGACAGCTTCAGACCCAGACTTTATGAAACAAGGCTTACAATCTCCAACCGTAATGCAAGGCAATCCGTCGCGATCAGAAATCGTGCATCAGTATGCTTTAAAAAGTGGTCGAAACGTTGATAACCTTGTCTTTTATTATGCCTACGGACTATTTAAAATTGCGGTTATCGCCCAACAGATTTATTATAGGTTCAAGAATGGACATACCTCGGACCCAAAATTCGCTCATCTGAATAAAGCTTCAGTATTATGTTGTAACACAGCTTGGCAAGCAATTCAAAAAAAACAGATTGATAACTTATTTTAAAAACAATGGGGACCTCAGCATATATAGATATCAATCAAAATCAATTTAAAGCATTTTCAAAATTGGAGCCTCAAGAACCGGTGGTAATGTTGAACTTTTTAAGGTTTAAAAAAGTAGTGTTTGAATCCGAAATTTCTGGCGAAGAAGCATATCAGAGATACATGAAAGCTGCAATGCCATTTTTTAAAGAAGCAAATGCTGAAGTCCTATTTTATGGAGAACCTAAACACATGTTAATTGGTCCATTAGACACTGAACTATGGGATAAAGTACTGCTTATAAAATACAATACACTAAATGGGTTTTTGATGATGGTTCAAGCTAAAGGCTATCCTTCACATTTAAGAAAACAAGCCTTAATAGACTCGAGATTGATTCATTGCAAACCATAAATACAAGCGACTAAATGAACTTAGAAAACAAAATTGTAATCGTAACAGGCTCTGGAAGCGGTATTGGCGCTGCCACTGCGAAGCTCTTTTCAGCACATGAAGCAATTACAATCGTGGCTGACATTAACTTAGATAATGCTAAAAAAACCGTTTCCGAAATAGTAAAACAAGGTGGAACCGCAACAGCTTCAAAAGTTGATGTAACGCAATATGATGAAGTTGAAAAATTGATTCGTTCAACTGTTCAAACACATGGAAAATTAGATGTCATGGTCAATAATGCTGGTATTGGCGGAAAACAACAATTAAAAACCGCAGATCATACTCATGAAGATTGGCACAATGTAATTGCCGTAAACCAAACAGGTGTATTCTATTGTATGAAAACCGCATTACAACAAATGTCAAAACAAGGTCATGGAAGTATTGTTAATGTTGCGTCATTGGCGGGTTTAAAGGCTTCTGGAAATAATTTATCATACAGCGCCAGTAAATTTGCTGTAGTTGGGATGACTAAATCGGCTGCATTAGAATATGCTAGAAAAAATATTCGAATCAATGCGGTTTGCCCAGGATTTACACATTCTGTATTGTTGAATCAATTATTAGCCTCAGCACCAAACATGGATGAAAAGTTAAAACGATTTATACCCATGGGTAGATTTGGTGAAGCTGATGAAATTGCGGAAGCAATTTGTTGGTTAGCATCGGAAAATTCAAAATTTATCACTGGCCAAACCATAACCTTAGATGGTGGAACCTCATTATAATCCAACTATGAATAATCTTATTATTACACAAAAAGAAGGCTATGCCATTGTTCAAATGAATCGTGGGAAAGTTAATGCTATTAACCATAAAATGGTTAATGAATTGCGAGAGGTATTTACTTCTTTGGAAAAAAATAATACCGTACAAGGCGTCATTTTAACTGGACAACCACACTATTTTTCTGCAGGATTAGATTTGATAGAATTATTTCAATACAATAAAGAGCAAATCACAGCATTCTTTAATGATTTTGGAAGTTTATATCTAGAACTAGTACAGTTTAAAAAACCTTTCATTTCTGCTATCACAGGCCATTCCCCAGCTGGAGGATGTGTTTTAGCAGTTACTAGTGATAATAGATACATGGCCGAAGGAGAGAAATACGTCATTGGTTTAAATGAGGTTGCAGTGAACATTCAAATAAGTCAAAACCTTACTGAAATCTATGCCTTTTGGATGGGCGATGGATTAGCAAGCCGCTATATTCTTGAAGGAAAATTATTAAACGGAAATGAAGCATTAAAAGCAGGTTTAGTCGACGATTTAGTGCCCTTTGAACAAGTGTTGGAACGCGCTGAAAAGCAAATGAGAAAATATCTTAAAGCAGATCAAGAAATTTTAGTCAATACGAAACAAAAGTTACGTAAACATTTATTGGAGAAATTGGATTTAAAACCAGGAAACTCTTTAAAAGAGGCTTCAGAGTTATGGTGGAAACCAGAAATAAGAGCAAAAATGAAAGCTTATGTAGAAAGCTTTACAAACAAAAAGAAATGATTAAAACAGATACCGTCTTCACAAGAATGAATAAAAATACTATTTAGATGAACAAACAATTATTATTTGTAAAAAGACCTGTCGGCGAAGTGGACGCTTCAACTTGGACTTTAGAAACGAATCCTATTCCAAAAATTGAAGATGGGCAACTCCTCATCAAACAGCATTATATTTCCTTGGACCCCGCAATGCGAGGCTGGATGAACAATTCAAAATCTTATATTGAACCAATGGCTATTGGATCGGTAATGAGAGCAGGTTCTGTTGGCGAAGTGATTGCCTCAAAAAATCCGAAATTTAAAGTAGGTGAGTATCTTGCGGGTACTGGCGGCGTACAACAATATACGTCTACGGACGGTAAAGGATATTATCCTGTTGACCCTAAAATGGCGCCGTTACCAACATACATTGGAACCCTGGGTATGCCAGGAATGACAGCCTATTTTGGAATTACAGAAGTTGGTAAAATTAAAGAAGGCGATACCGTTCTTGTTTCCGGTGCCGCTGGTGCCGTTGGAAGTGTCGTTGGCCAAGTAGCTAAGATTAAAGGTTGTAAAGTAGTCGGTATAGCAGGTGGTCCTGAAAAATGTACATATGTAGTGGATGAATTGGGTTTTGACGCCTGCATAGATTATAAGAATGAAAATGTGGCCTCACGTTTTAAAGAAGAATGCCCTAAGGGAATAGATGTTTATTTTGATAATGTGGGAGGAGAAATATTAGATATCGCTTTAAGCAGACTTAAAATGCATGCCCGGATTGTTATATGTGGTGCAATATCACAATACAACAACAAAACTGCTATTAAAGGCCCTAGTAATTATTTGGCACTTCTTGTAAGTAGAGCAACTATGCAAGGTATGGTCGTTTTTGATTATGCAAACAGATATAAAGAAGGTGCAATGCAATTAGGGCAATGGATGGCGCAGGGAAAATTAAAAACTCGAGAAGACATCTATGAGGGTATTCAAAATTTTCCAGAAACTTTTCAGCGTTTGTTCTCTGGAGATAAAATGGGCAAGCTTGTTTTAAAAGTAATTGAAGACTAATGAAAGCCATTCGATGCAATAAATATGGTCTACCATCAACTTTAATACTTGAAGATATAGATGCTTTAAAACCAAATGAAAAAGAAGTATTAGTAGAAGTAAAAGCATGTGGTATTAATTTTACAGACACCTTAATAATTCAAGGCCTTTATCAATTTAAACCAGAGTTGCCTTTTACACCAGGCAGTGACTTGGCTGGTATAGTTAAAGCCGTAGGTAATGGTGTCACCCATTTAAAAGTCGGTGATGAAGTTTTTGGTTTTGTAGCATATGGAGCAATGGCAGAAGAAGTGCTTGTTCCATCTAAAGCCTGCTTTCTAAAACCACCTCAGATGGATTTCCCTACGGCTGCTTCTTTCATGATGGCTTATGGAACGTCCTTTCATGCCCTCAAAGACAGAGCTAAATTGCAAAAAGGAGAAACTTTATTAGTATTAGGTGCCTCGGGTGGCGTAGGCCTTGCTGCAGTTGAACTTGGCAAATTAATGGGGGCTCAAGTAATTGCAGCTGCTTCTTCCGACGATAAATTAAAACTCTGCGCAGCATATGGTGCTGACCATCTAATCAACTATACAACTGATGACCTAAAAGCTTCTATCAAAGATTTAACCAATAAGAAAGGTGTAGATGTCATTTACGATCCTGTAGGCGGCAACTTTTCAGAAGCTGCTTTTAGAGCAATGGCTTGGAACGGACGACATTTGGTTATTGGTTTTGCAGCTGGTCAAATTCCGAAACTGCCTTTAAATCTACCACTATTAAAGGGAGCTTCTATAGTCGGAGTGTTTTGGGGCGGATTTGCAATGGGACAACCAAAAGAAAATATGCAAAATACCATGACCCTGATGCAATGGCATGCTGAAGAAAAATTAAAGCCACATATTGATAAAATATATGAACTTCAGGAAGCCCCCAGGGCCCTGGAAGCTATGATGAATCGAAAAGTAAAAGGAAAACTTGTTATTAAAATAAACTAAACATGAGACTTAAAGATAAAGTTGCTATCATAACTGGAGGTGCCCGTGGAATTGGTGAGGCCATTGCCAAACTATTTGCAAAAGAAGGAGCAAAAGTTATGATAATTGACCTTCTAGATCAAGGAATCGAAGTTGCCGATAACATTAATAAAGGTAATGGTATTGCAGAATACCATAAAATATCTGTCACAGATAAAACAGCTGTCGAAAACTGTTTTGCTTCCATTCATAAAAAACATGGTAGTATCGATATTCTAATTAATAACGCAGGAATTACGCGAGATCGCACACTCGAAAAAATGAGTATAGAAGAATGGGATGCCGTTATTGAAGTTAATTTAAAAGGTGTTTTTATTTGTACCCAGACGGCAGCTCCATATATGAAAGCTAATAAATATGGACGTATTGTAAGCGCCGCATCTAATGTTGGTTTACGTGGAAACTTTGGCCAAACTAATTATGCTGCTACAAAAGCAGGGGTAATTGCAATGTCTAAAACTTGGACAATGGAATTGGGTAAGTATGGAATTACTGCTAATGCAGTAGCACCGGGTTTTACTTTAACTGATATGGTCGCGGAAATTCCCGAAGCACATTTAGAAGCTATTAAGGCCAGTATACCATTAAAAACAGCGGCTCAACCTATTGATATTGCCTATGGTTACTTATACCTAGCTTCAGATGAAGCACGATTTGTTTCAGGTATATGTTTAACAATAGATGGCGGAACCGCAAGATAAAAGCTATGTCACAAATAGAGATTAAAGATTTTAAAGAATTTAAAACGCTAACCGGCAAAGAATTAGAACCTGGAGCTTGGCTCAAGGTGACACAAGAAATGATAAACGATTTTGCCAAAGCAACACAAGATTTTCAATGGTTACATGTTGATTTAGAAAAAATTAAAAAATACTCTCCTTTTAAAAAACCAATTGCTCATGGTTTCATGTCTGTCTCATTATTATCAAAGTTATTAATGGATTTAATAAAGGTGGAGTCAACTACAATGGGAGTTAACTATGGTCTAAATAAAGTCCGATTTCCGAACCCCTTACTTGTAGATAGTGCTATTCGATTACATTGTATAATATCACACATGGAGTCGTATGGAGATAATGGTTTAAAAATTACTTGGAATTGTACTGTTGAAATTAAAGGAAAAGACAAACCGGCTTGCGTCGCCGAATTCCTTAGTCTCATGTTCGAATAGTTATGGCTATTCTTTCAATAGAATATTTCGTAACTTCAAAGGATAACCAAACATACTATTCTTACGATGACCAGACTATTTGATTTGCTTTATAATCAAGCAGCGAACTACCCTATTGAAAAATCTTTAAATACAAGACTAGAAACTGGTGAATGGAAATCTTACAGTTCAGAAGATGTTCTATCAATGGCAGAACAAGCTGCTTCCGGCCTTATAAAACTCGGATTAAAATCAGGTGACAAAGTTGCTATAGTTTCTTATAAGAATAGGCCCGAATGGGTCATTATGGATTTTGCTATTCAAATGGCTGGCCTCATCAGTATTCCACTATACCCCACCATAAGTTCTGGTGAATATGAATATATATTAAACGAAGCAGAGGTTAAAGCAGCATTTTGTGGTGGATTAGATCTATTTGATAAGCTTTCAGAAGCACAAAAAAATAGCAAATCTTTAAAAAATATTTATGTTTTTGATGAGGGTTCTAAGGGAGTTCTTTGGACAAGTATTTTTGATACTTCACAAAAAGATGAAATAGAAAAAATAAAAAATGATGTTACCGAACAAGACTTAGCGACTATCATATATACTTCCGGTACCACAGGAAATCCAAAAGGAGTGATGTTGACCCATGGCAATATCATGCATGTAATAATAGAAACAGCTAAATTTCTACCGCTAAAAAAAGGAGAGAATGTTATTAGTTTTCTTCCGCTTTGTCATATTTACGAAAGAGCAGTTTCTTTTGCATATTGTTATAAGGGTGGCTCGGTTCATTATTGTGGAACAGATAATCTTAGCGGCCCAGAAGGAGATTTAGCTTCAGTAAAACCTGTAGTATTTACAACTGTCCCAAGGTTATTAGAAAAAGTATACGAAGCCATCTATAACAAAGGTTTAGCTTTAGAAGGAATAAAACGAAAACTTTTCTTCTGGGCACTTGGATTGACCAATGATTTTGAACTAGATCAAAAACTGTCTTTTGGCAAAAAGATAAAATGGAATATCGCGGATAAGCTAATTTTTAGTAAATGGCGTGACGCCCTTGGAGGAAATATTCGAATGATTGTGACTGGTGCAGCACCTTGTCCTTCAAAAATAATGCGCGTATTCTGCGCAGCAGGTATTAATGTACGAGAAGCTTACGGGCTTACAGAAACTTCTCCTACTCTAACGGTTAACAGTTTAGAACCAGGAGGAACTTTAATAGGAAGTGTTGGAAGTATTATACCTGGTGTAGCTCTAAAAATTGATGACTCTGATGGTAATTATGCTGAAGAGGAAGGTGAAATCCTGGCACATGGGCCTAACGTGATGCAGGGTTATTATAAAAAGCCTGAGATTAATGCCCAGGTCTTTAAAGAAATAGATGGTAAAAAATGGTTCTGTACTGGTGATGTTGGTAAATTGGTTAAGGGTTCATCAGGTAGGGAATTTTTAAAAATCACAGATAGAAAAAAAGAATTACTCAAAACATCCGGTGGTAAGTATGTAGCGCCAGCTCCGATAGAAAATAAAATGAAAGAGGACTTTTTAATTGAGCAAATGATGGTTGTTGGTGATAAACAAAAGTTTGTAACTGCCTTGATTGTTCCGGCTGAAGAAGCCCTAAAAAACTGGTGTTTACATAAGGGATTATCATGGACGACATTGACAGAAATGATAGAACTTAACGAAGTACTAGCAAAATATGAGAAGGTGATTCAAAGTATCAATCCTCAATTTAGTCATATTGAGCAGGTTAAAAAGTTTAAACTAGTAAGTTCACAGTGGTTACCAATTCATGAAGATGGTTCTGAAGCTGAATTGACTCCGACTCAAAAGTTAAAACGCAGAGTTATCAGAAAAAAGTTTCAAAAAGAAATTGAGGAAATGTACATGGATTAGACTTATCTAAAAGCTCGGTTTCAAACCAAGTACTTGTTCCATAAATAAATTGGTTTCTCTTTGAACGGATTCTAAGTCCTTTGAAGACACATAAGAAGTCATTACATGATCGCCAACATCTGGAAAAGCCACTTTCTTCTTTTGGGCCATTGCAGTACCCAATTCATCAAACATTTTAAGCATAGCCGGCACAGAAACCACATTGTCTTGAACGGTTTCATTTTTAAAGAAGTATCCCAAAAACACTGGTTGGGTTACCTCATTAAAAGTCTCTGCTGTCATGGTATAATCCATCATTACCTGTAATTGGGTTAATGCTTCCAATCTATATCTTGTTGTCCAATACTGGTTTTTAAGCTCAACATCAGTGTCAAATTCATGATAATCAGCTCCCTTTACGAGTTTAGCTAACTCTAAACCCCATGGCTTTGTTAATAATTTGGCACTTGGATCATAAATTTCAATATTAGGAGAATAGAGAAGTAAAGCAATAATATCTTCATCTCCACCAGCGAGATGCAATGCTAATGTACCTCCAGTTGAAGTAGCCATTAAAATAACTTTTTCTCCTAATCGTTTTCCAATGGCAATTGCTTCTTTTGCGGAATTAATTAGTTGATCAGCGGTTAAATTAAGCATTGGTTCTTCTTCACTCAAACCATGGCCGGTCAATCTTGGTAAATATAGATTGCATCCAAAACGTTTTGCTGTTTGAAGATGAATTGGATCACCTTCTTCTTGACTAGCAGACCAGCCGTGGAGGTAAACTATACTAAACTCCGTCTTTTTGGGAATACTATCAAACCAAATAATTCTCGCTTGATTATCTGGCCTTATATTAGAAATAGCCAGTTCTCGCGAGTTAATTTCCATTTCTAAAGTAGTTAAATCGGAAGTAACAACTGGCAAAGTTTCGTCCATATCAGGCGCATTTACCTTAGGTCCCAACATATAAACCACCACTAATAAACCAATAGCAATTAGAACTGCTTTAAAAATTCTAAAAATCAACTTCATGTATTCAATTTATTGACAATCTAATGCATAAGTATCCATCTCATCTTTACTCCAATCAGTTGGGATATTGTCTAATTGATTTTGATTAACTCGAATACAATCTAAAGGGTTCATAGTGATACTAAAATCTGTCAAAGCATTATTAGTGGAAACATCTATACTACTTAAATCATTATCAGATAAAGTAAGTAATTGCAATGCTGTGTTATCAGTAACTGTAATTGTACTGAGTGCATTTCTATCAGCACCAACTTTTTCTAAAATTGTTAGTCCCTCAAGGTCTATTTCGCTAACAGCATTGTCTTCACACCATAAAAACTTTAATTTTTTATTTAAAGATACATCGATGGTGGTTAGATTATTATTTCTAACACTCAAATTCTCTAAATCTCTAAAACCTGCAATTCCTGTTAAGTCTGAAATTTCATTTTCATCCAAAATTAAGTTTTGTATGATTTGAATTCTACTATTCAAGACTTGACCATCCAGTTCTTCATCAAAGTTTAAATCAATGAGAGCTTGCTCAAAAGCTGCATCCGCAATCGCCGTTGTAGCCTGCTGAAGTATCTCTTCGTTAGTTTCTTCATCTATGGATTCCGAATCAATAGAATCTGTGGAACATGAGACCAAGAATAAAAAGCAAAATAGGTAGTAAAAGTTAATTTTTTTCATAGCGGTGCAAAAATACAATTTTTCATATGAATCAAATTGTAGTAAATTCAGGACCTCATTTGATATGGAACGTCTTAGAACATTTTTAAAAACACTTGGGCCCGGATTGTTATTTGCGAGTATGGCAATTGGTACATCGCATCTAGTACTATCCACAAAAGCTGGAGCTCAATATGGCTGGGTAATGATAATACCCATCATATTAGCAAATCTATTAAAGTATCCTTTTTTTGAATTTGGTGTACGATATACAAGTATTACAGAAAATAGTCTTATTCAAGGGTATTTAAATCTAGGAAAAAGATACCTTGTTCTTTATGGTTTAATAACACTAGTTAGTGTTTTTACAATTTTGGCCGCACTCTATGTGGTAACCTCAGGGCTTTTTATCAATTTATTTCAAATTACTAGCATTAACATTAACACGGTCGCCGCAGGTTTGTTCGCCTTTATTAGTTTATTATTAATTGTTGGTCGCTACCGTTTTTTAGAAATCTCGTTAAAACTGGTCATTTCAATTCTCTTTTTAGCTCTAATTGTAACTACATTTTTAGTCATTAATAAAGGCCAAGTACCTAGCGTTGTTGGTTTTGAACCCTTACATATTTTTAATGAAGTTGGTGTTCTATTTTTAATTGGATTAGTAGGATGGATGCCTACAGCCGTAGAAGCTTCGGGCTGGGTTAGTATGTGGAGCATGGAAAAGATAAAATCTATGGACAGAAAACCAACTCTAAAAGAATCATTGGCTGAATTCAATCTGGGTTACTTTCTAACTGCTTTATTAGCAGTTTTTTTCCTTATTATAGGATGGCTGACATTGTATGGAACGGGAACTGAACTAAGTGGAAACGCCGTCATTTTCGCTGACCAAGTAGTAAGTCTTTTTACGACTCATGTTGGTGATTGGGCCTATTTTCTAATTGCGATTGCTGCTTTTGCTACAATGTTTAGCACCTGCATGACGGCACATGATGCAGTTGCAAGAGTTAGTTTAGATGTAATAAACAAACTATACCCTAAAAATAGTTCTTTCCAGAAAAAATCCTCCTTCGGTGTAACCGTAATCTTATTAGCTTTAATTAATTGGATTGTTATTTCGGCATTTGGTGGGAATATGGCTAATCTAGTAGCTCTAGCAACTTTTGTTTCGTTTGTTATGGCTCCTTTGATAGGATGGATGAACTTAAAAACAGTCAGTGGAAAAGATATATTAAAAAAGTATCACCCATCAAAAGGCCTACAGATACTATCTTTTTTAGGAATGCTATTTCTTTCCGCTTTTGCGCTTTACTATTGCTCGATAATTATTTTTTAAGCTATTAGTCAAAAAGAATATTATTGTTCAAAACAACAACAAGAGATCTTTGGTTTCTTTTATGTAACATTTCAATACAGTAAACCCCATTTGTGCAGTTATTTAATATTTTATCTTCACCGTACCCAACGGAATATAGAATATTCGAATTTGAAACGCCTTTTTCTAATAGATACTTTTTAATGGCATCTGATCTTCTTTGTGTAAGTCTAAAATTTGTTGCACCGCCCCCTCTACTATCAGTATGAGTTTCAATTCTCAATTGTAACTGTGGGAACAATTGGATAGCCTCAACTACTTTGTCCAGTTCTGTTGCAATTTCATAATTAACCGAATATTGACCCCTTTGAAAATAGAACTTGTTTAGTTTAATAACTGTTTGTCCTTCTTTCTCTTCAACGATATCCTCATACGCTACCAATTCTATATTCAATTCTTGGGACTGAGTCTCTTCCAGTTTTAATGAATCATAATTGTACTTGTAAGACGAGTATTTTTCTTTGGTTACTTCAAGAGACACATCATCTTGCCATGGCACTTCAATGCGGTAAGTACCATCATTAGCAGAAACCATATTCTTTAAAACGTCTCCATTTTTAGTCTTTAAAACCAAAGTTGCGTTTGAAATGGCAATTCCTGATTTATTCGAAATAACCCTCCCTTTTAAAACCAATGTTTTTACACCTGGTTTTTCATCAACCATAAACCCATATACATCATCACCGCCTTTTCCTCCATTTCTGTTTGATGAAAAATAGCCAAGCAAACCATCATTATAATTCCTTATAACAAATCCAAAATCATCATCTACTGAATTTATGGAACTGCCCAAATTAAGTGGAATACCTAATTCATCAATGCTAATATTTGCTTTGTAGATATCCATACCACCAAGGCCATAAAACACGTCAGAAGAAAAGTATAAACTATTTTCAAAAATAAAAGGTGCAATTTCATTTCCTGGCGAATTAATTCTAGGCCCAAGATTTACTGGCGCTGACATAATATTACCTTTGTTAGTATTGACATAATAGATATCTGTTCCGCCATAACCACCTTTTAAGTTCGCTGCAAAATACAATCTATCAGTGTTTGCATCAAAAAATGGGTAGTAAAAAGACGTACTCAAATCTCTCCATAGAAAATTAAATCCACCGTTGATTTTTTGAAGTCCAATTGCTAAAGAATTTCTCCCATTATCATCATACTCTAAATCGCCGTCTAAGGTGTTTGAAAGAACATAAAAAATGCTATTAAGTTTCTGAGAAAAATATGGAGTCGCTTTATGATATTTTGAATTGTTTAATTTATCAAATGGCATAGGAGCATCAATTTGACCATTAGGCATAATTTCTCCTTTAAAAATATCCAAATAGGACTCACCTGTAGGTTCATATTTTGTTTTTTTACCAATTGGCCTTCCACTTGTGAACAGTAATTCATTTTCGTAAAAACTAGGTGAAAAATCAGATTGAATACTATTTGCCTCTAAATTAAATATCTGAAAGTCTAACTCCGAAATATTGCTATCTGTTGCTAACAAATCATTATTAAATTCAGCGTTTTCTAGTAATTCTGAGTTCAGATTAAGACCTTTAGTTGTAAGAAATTCTTTTACTTTACCTTTCTCAGAAGTTTCGGAAAAAGCCCGTAAGAGTCTATTTAAACGAAAATTATCTACAATAGTATCATTCGAAAAATATTGTAAATACATCTCTGAGGCCTTTTCAAAATTCCTTTCTTGAAAATATGAATCTGCTAGATTTAAATTTTGCTTTGGTGAAAGTAGAATACCCTTCGAGATATCATTTTCATAGGCTTCGATAGCCTCAGAATAAGAATACTGAAAAAAATAATTATCTGCTTTAGATTTTTTATTTTGAGCTAACGCACCAATAAAAACAAAAAAGAATATAATTAAGCTTAAGGTGTTTTTCATTTTCAAATGGATTAAAAGAATCTAGGCGAATCAATCTGTTTCGGTTTTCCTTTCAATTTTTTGTTCTTTTCTCTATTTCTTGTTTTATCTGAATCATTACTTCCTCTTCCCAAGTAAAATTTCAAGATAACCTCATGTGAACCGCTATTGAATTCACCAAGACTGTTAGTGTTGTAATCATAAGAATAACCTAAAAACATTCCTTGAGAAATTTGAAAGCCGGCTAAACCACTTACAGCATTATTAAGTCGATAAGAAGCCCCTATGGTCACAGCATCAGCAAATAAGAAATTTGCAGAAAGATTAACTGTTGCACCTGCACCCTGCAGGTAATTAATTAAAAAGGCCGGTTTAAACTTGGATCTTTCGGCAATTTGAAAAATATAACCTCCAATGAAATTATATTGAATTTTATCTTCAACAATGGTAGCAATTTCATCATTGTAAATACCATTGGTTAAAAAATTTGGTATAGATGCACCAAGGTACCAGTTATCAGAATACATAAACAAACCTGCACCTATGGTTGGATAAAAGCTGTTTTGTTCTTGACCAAATAATAATGGTTCATTTGGATTCTGAAAGTTTCCTTGCGAATAGTCAATCTTCAAAGTTGAACCACCAGCATCAATACCAAATGACAACCAAGAATTGTCTGAAAGATTAACTTCGTATGAATAGGCTACATCAATATAAGTTTGTGAAACAGGGCCAAGTTCATCGCTTATCACATTAAATCCTAAACCCATTTTATCGTTTCCTAATGGTACATTAGCCCCAAAACGCAATGTTCTAGGAGCGCCTTCAATATCAATCCATTGTGCTCGATATAGCCCCATAATTTCGGGAGTTTCGACAGATCCAACATATGCCGGGTTAAAGCTTCCGATATTATACATGTATTGGGTATACTGTGGTTCTTTTTGAGCCCAACTAAATGTTGATGCTAACAAATATGCAACACCTGATAACAAAAGAATTTTACAATTTATTTTTAATAACATGCTTGAGCTATCGTATTATTTGAATCCAACCCTTTGTTGCTTCCGTTCCATCACCTACTAAATCGAGTATATAAAAATAAGTTCCCTTTGGCAGATTTCCATTCTCACCAGTACCATCCCATGTACTATTATAACCTCTACTAGCATAGACATTATTACCATATCTATCATAAATCAAAAGGGTATTATTAGGATAGTTTTCATGCCCCACCAGAACTAAAAAATCATTAATTCCATCGCCATTTGGAGTAAACAAATTACATATTGTACCTAAGTCAACACAAGAACTTCTATTAATATTTAGTTGAACTGTAGAAGTGTTATTTGATATATTATCATCTAAAGGAGTAGATCGCATCAGAGTCGCAGTATTTGAAAGTAGACCAAAAGTTCTCACGGTTACCGTTAATTCTAAACTTACTTCTTGTTCTGGTAATAATTCATCAATGGACCACACCCCCGTCAATACGTCATAAAAACCATTCGAAGTAGTACTTGACACATACTCAAAACCTGACTCGTCAGAAATTAAATCATCAACCTCTATATTAATGGCCCGATTCATACTCAAATTAGACAACGTAATAGTAAAAACAATGTCGGTATTAATTAATGGTGCTGCAATATCAACTGTTTTTAGAACCTGCAAATCAACAGGATCTGCATTACAATCATCCGTCAAAAAAGGATCACAACTATCTAATGGATTTGTTGCTTCTTCAGGAATAGCCGTGGTAGAAGGATCATCTACAACTAATACCTCTTCACCATCTGTTAGACCATCTCCATCAGTATCAGCATCAAAAGGATCAGTACCTAAGTCCGCTTCTTCACCATTCGTTAGCCCATCAGCATCACAATCACCGTCTGGTAATGGTGTTCCACCCAGCGAGTCGCAATCATCTAAAGGATCTGTACCATCAACAACCTCAGTCCCATCTAGAATGCCATCACCATCAGTATCAGGATTATCAGGATCAGTGCCTATATCTTCTTCAATATCATCATTCAATCCATCGTTATCATTATCAAGATTACAATCTACAACCATTATTGTAACATTAATAGCTTGATTTTCACAAGGTGCAACCGCATCAGTTGTAGTGTAAGTAAAAATGTAATTACCCGAAGGCAAACCATCAAAATCAACGACATTTTCTTCATCTATAACTACAAGACCTGAAGGATCATCAAAAATTGACCAAATACCAGGATTAGCATCCGTTAAAACATCATCTAAATCCGTTAAGGTTGTTCCATCTTCTTCGGCTTCATTGCAGCCAGTCGTGCTAACGACCATACCAGGGTTTGGTTCAATATTTACCGTAGCAATTACCTCTAATCTTTCTGAAAAACAACCATTAGCGGTAGCTTCAACAAAAAACGAAGTAGTTTCTGTTACGATTGGCGTCGTAAAATCACTTCCCGTTCCTAAAATAGTGGTACTAGACAAAGAATCATACCAATTTAAAGTAGCCCCTGTACTTCCAACTGCCGTTAAATTAACGGTACCGGCTCCACAACGAACATCCCCGGAGGTAGCATCAATTGATGGCGTTATGTTTAATACTAAAGTAATTTCTATAGTTGGACTAGAGCAATCAATACTATTGGTTCCATCGGCATCATCAAAGAAAAAACCAAAATATGTTCCAGGTGAAGTCACAAAACTACTTCTATGCGCTGAAACCTGTAACGGGTCAGGACTAGTACTCCATGTAAGAACACTTCCTGCAGGTGCACTATCAGTCACATAATCATTCAAATCTGTATTGACAACATCACAAAAATTTGTTGGTTGAGAACTATCAAGTGTTGGAGCAAAATCTCCACCATTACAATTAATAGAACAATCAGACACCGTAATTGTTAAATCACTCGATTGATTTTCACATGGAGCATTAGCACCAGTTGTTGTGTACCTAAATTCATATATACCGGCAGTACTTCCATTGAAATTAACTTGATTACTAGCACTAATAGAAATTGCGCCACCTGAGGGGTCCGTTACTATTGTCCAAACACCATCGTCGGATCCAGTAATTTGAGCATCTAAATCAATTGAAACTGGACCACCATTACCAGTAACATTACAAGCAGCAGCGTTAGTGGTAGTACCGGGTGATGGCGTAACACTAGCCGAAATTTCAATGACAAGCTCTGGGCTCACACAATTATTTGCAGCATCAAAAAAGAAGCCATAATAAGTACCAGGAACACTTACTACTGGGTTATCTAAATGCGTATTTATGTCTTCTAAGTTAGTATTTGACGAACTCCATTTTAAGACAGCATCAAGAGGTGCTGTACTTAAAGTATAATTGTCTAAATCTTGATTAAAATCATCGCAAAATGTAGTAGGTTCTCCAGAATTTAATACCGGAGCTATTGTACCTGCTGCGCAGCTGTCATCATTTATGATTGAAACTTCAGCAGTATCAGATATGTCAATTGAAAAAGGAGTACTTGCTAAATTTAAAAGCTCTATCACTAAATTTTCATCTGGCTCTATAATAACATCAGCTGTTGGTGTTACCGTGAATGTTTCGACTTCATTCGCTACGCCAGAAAATATTAATTGCTGATTGGTTATTTGAGTGTAGTCATTATCAGCTAAGGTTGCAGAATCATCAGCCGTAGCAACACTAACATTAAAACCGTTTGAAACTGGGTTATCTAAAACAACAGAAACTGTTATTGGCCCATCATTTTCAGCCCCTGATACATCAGCAATAGTAAGAGCAGCACTATCATCATTTAAAATGGTTCCTATACCTTGACCACCTGTTATTCCAGCACCTACAGCTCCGGTTAAGTTAACTTCAAATGATTCCGTACCTTCAACTTTTAGATCACCGTTTACTGTAATTGATAGGGTAGTAGTATTATCTCCCACATTAATTTTACCAGAACCTGTAATCACTTGATTGTAATCTCCATCTACAATTTCTGCAGTACCATTTTGTGTACTGTAGGTAAATTCAATTTCATTAATTGCGTTGCCACCTCCATCTATACTAACGACAAAATCAAAAGATGTTATACCTGAATCTCCTTCATTTAAAGTAACATCACCTATACTTATAAAATCTTGATCATCATTTTCAATAGTACCAATTCCCTGACCATTATTTATAATTGCATTAATTGGGTTGCTCAAATTGACTCTAAAAAATTCATCAGCCTCTACCTCCGTATCACCGTTAACTTCAATATTAAAAGAAGTACTTACTTGCCCAGTTAAAATCGCGCCACTTTCTGCAAGTTCGGCCTCATAATCTGAATCTGCCGTGGTAGCTGTGCCATCTGCTGAATCGTAAGTAAAAGTTATATCATTTGAAGCAGGCACTCCACCGTCAACACTAACGGTAAAAACATAGTTTACCGAGCCGGCGTCTCCTTCGGCCTGAGTTACACTATTAATACTAATTGCATCTAAATCTTCACTTTCAATATTTACTAGAGCTTGATTATCAATTCCAATAGTATAATCGGGACCGGTATCCAAATCTATTATAACCGTTTCAACCGGTTCAATTTCCGTATCGTTTATTGGAGTTACCGTAATTACTGCTGTTTGATCTCCATCTGGTATTTCTATAGATGTTCCTAAAGCAACAAAATCTGTTATTGAGGTAGCTGTTCCAGATACACTGTAATTTATCTGAATTGGATTACCTGTGTTGTTAACTTGGTCAAGACTTATTGTAAAAGCACCCGTAGTAGTTCCTACTTCAGTTGCAGTATCATCGGTTGCAAGAATAGTAACATCAAAAACATCATCATCCTGATTCGTAACGGTCAGTTGAGACACATCTCCACCAACTAGAGCATTGTAATTAGCATCTCCGGTAGATGAGGGATTTCCGGTATTAATTATATCATCAATATCACCATCTACCAATAAATCATCTTCACCGGTTATGGTCAATGTAACTCCAGTCTCCCAATTAGCTGGAGTTATAATCACTTCTGTAGGACCACTTGTCTCCGTTGCATCATATTGATTTATGGGCACCCTAACATCATCCAAAGGTTCACTACCGAGGGTAAAAACAAAATCTGTAGTTCCTCCTGCTTCTGTGGTAATACCAATATTGGTATCTACAAGAATTTCTACGACGTCATCATCTTCATTAGTTATTGATAGTTGTGGTACATCAGCCCCACCCAAAGCATCATAAATTGGATCAGCAGATGTTGGATTTTGAGTTGATATTATATAGGTAATATCTCCGTCGGCAATAAAATCGTCTTCTCCAGTAACATCAACGGTTACGCCAGTATTCCAATTTGTTGAAGTTAAAAGTACACTCGCTTGGACTGTTCCTTCTCCCGGTTCTGGATTACTCAATGGTATAGTAACATCGGCCACAGGTTCACTGGTCAAAGTAAACAAGAAGCTTGCAACACCACCTGCTTCTGTTGTATTGCCGGTAGTAGTATTTACGGAAACACCTGCTGTATCGTCATTGAGAAAAGAACTGATTCCTGTATTATCTAAAATTATTGCGTTAGTAGAGGGGTTTGACAATTCAATGGTAACTATTTCATCGGCTTCAACAATAAAATCTCCGGTCGTGGTAACATCAATTGTTTGATCATCCGTACTAAAAACTGGAAAGGTCACCGTACCGGTTGTACCATTCTCAAGACCTCCAAAAACCTCATAATCTGCAGTAATAACTTCAAAAGGTGGCGTAAAATCGGCAGCATCAACAGATACAATAAAAGTAATCGTTGCTACACCAGTATTTCCTTCATTAACCGATATCGGATCGTTGATTGATATCTGTTGACCATAAACACAAGATTGTCCAATTAGAGTAAAGAACAACGATATTTTAATGCAAAAAAATAAAGTTCGTTCAGAGAAACTTTCAATTTGTAAACCAAGATTTTTAGCAAAGTTCATTATTCCTATTTACTATTTGGGCGATGGGCAAGATAAATAAAAAATGTAGTAACCAATTAAGTTTACGATTAAATCTAAGTTATTGGGTTAAAGTGCATTTAGACAAAATGAAAACGATATTACACGACAGCGGAACTAGCTTCAACTGAAGAATCAATTTTTCTAGCTAAACCTTGAAGCACTCTTCCTGGTCCTACTTCAATAAATACTTTTGCGCCATCAGACACCATGTTTTGAACACTTTGAGTCCATTTTACTGGAGAGGTCAATTGAGCAATCAAATTCTCTTTTATCTCATTAGACACATCAACTGCAGTGGTAGTCACATTTTGATATATTGGGCAAGATGGCTTATTAAATGTTGTAGATTCAATAGCAGCAGCCAACTCCTCTCTAGCGGGTTCCATTAAAGGCGAATGAAAAGCACCTCCTACAGGTAAAATCAACGCTCTTCTAGCACCAGACTCCTTTAATTTTTCACATGCTATATTTATTGCTTGAATTTCACCAGAAATGACTAATTGCCCTGGACAATTATAATTTGCGGGAACAACGATACCTTCAACTTCTGAACATATTTTTTCAACTAAGTCATCATCTAATCCTAAAACTGCAGCCATGGTGCTGTCTTGAATTTCACAAGCTTTTTGCATAGCCAAAGCTCTCTGTGACACCAACTTAAGACCATCTTCAAAGTTCAAACTATTATTAGCCACTAAGGCGGAAAACTCCCCTAAAGAATGACCTGCAACCATATCAGGCACAAATTTATCACCTAATACCTTACTCATAATCACCGAATGCAAAAAAATTGCTGGTTGAGTTACCTTTGTCTGTTTCAAGTCATCAGGGTTACCTTCAAACATGATATCTGTAATTGAAAAACCCAATACTTCGTTAGCTTGCTCAAAATACTCTTGAGCCATTGGATAATTTTCATATAAATCTAATCCCATACCCACAAATTGGGCGCCTTGACCGGGAAAAACATATGCATTCATGAGTGTTCTTTTTTAGAGCGCCAAAAATAGGAAATTAATGATACAACAAACTAGGTTATTGTCATCTTAGCTCAATACAGCTATTTAAACCAACTACTATACTTCACGTAGTTTTTGGCTATTCGGTCTATTTCACCTGTGCTTAATTCAGGACTAATATTTTTTAATTTTTTAGCTGGCATTCCTGCAAAAATTGTTCCTGAAGGGACATGCGTTCCTTTTGTAACAACTGCGCCTGCAGCTATGATACTATTGCTCTCAACCACACAATCGTCCATTACAATTGCACCCATACCAATCAAGACATTACTTTTTATTGTGCAGCCGTGAACAATGGCATTATGACCTATAGATACATTATCTCCAATTGTTGTTGGCGACTTTTTATAGGTGCAATGGATTACTGCGCCATCTTGAATATTGACCTTGTTACCCATTTTAATAAAATGAACATCACCTCTAATTACAGCATTAAACCAAACACTGCATTCATCACCCATTTCAACTTCTCCAACAATAGTAGCATTCTCGGCAATAAAGCAGTCTTTACCTATTTGAGGTGATTTTCCGTTTACAGGATATATAATCATAAACTTTATAAATTTCTCACGTTGCTAATAATTACTAAACTATTTAAAATAAGCTAAAAGCTGAGCTTTTCTTGATGCTGAGACAGATAATTCTTTTCCGTTGGATAAAATAACACTTCCTCCTTTACCTTTTTTGTATTTCTGAATTTCATTGACGTTTACTAAGTATGATTTATGTATTCGTGAAAAAGGAAATTCACTTAAGGCTTCTTCAAAATATTTTAAGGTCTTACTCACCAATATTTTCTTTTCTTCTAAATAGATTTCGGTGTAATTATCATCTGCCTTGCAAAAATAAATATCGGAAACTTCTAAAACTTGAAAACCATCTTGTTGAGGCAGAGTTATCTTCCCTTCCGCCTTTTTAAGTTTTGCCTGCAACACCTTGCCCTCTAAAGCATTCTCACCAGATTTTATCTCAATCACATAATTCACCGCCTTAATAAGTTCATCAATATTTATGGGTTTCATCAAATAATATGCAGCATGATTATTCAGAGCTTCCATCGCGTACTGATTGTAAGCTGTAACAAAAACAACTTCAAAAGTACGATCAGGGATTTTGTCCAATAAGTCGAAAGCGTTGCCAAAAGGCATTTCAACATCTAAAAAAACTAAATCGGGCTGGTGTTCTTTAATGAGGGATAAACCTTCGTTTATCGTGGCCGCTTCAGCAAGTAACTCAACATTACTGCAGTATTTACCTAAATAATTCCGAAGAATCTCTCTGCTGTTCGCCTCATCTTCTACGATAATAGATTTCAATTTCATTGTCAGTATATTTCGCTTAATCTTTTTTCAATTTTAATACCACCTTTGTACCTGTTTTATCTTCGTATAAATCAGAAATACCTACCTCTACTTTATTCTGATACATATCATTCAAAATAGCAATACGTTTTTTAATATTACCCATACCTTTTGAACGTTGCTTCTTTTGATTTTGGGTTTTTAGTTCTGCTGATTTTTTTCTACCAATTCCGTTATCTTTAATTTCAATTTGAAGAAGGCTTTGCGTGAGCTGTCTTACTTCAATCTTTAAAAAACCCTTAACTTCCTTGTAGCGCAGTCCGTGCCAAATTGAATTTTCAATATATGGTTGCAATAACATAGGAGGAATTTCAAAAGCTGCAACATCTACATTAGAATCAATTTGTACTTCATAATCAAACTTGTCAGGAAATCTTGAATGTTCCAACTTTATATATAGTTCTAAAAGTTCCAACTCCCTAGTTAGGGGTATAAAATCTTCCTCTGAGTTTTCTAGTACAGTTCTCATTAATACAGAAAATTCACTTAAAAATCTATTTGCACTGCGTTCATCACTTTTTGCTATGTAATTGTTAACCGAGTTTAAGGCGTTAAATATAAAATGTGGATTCATTTGAGTCCGTAAAGATTTTAAAGCCAGTAAATTATTAGCTAATTTTTGTTGATTGTTACTACGATAATAAAAGAATGCTGCTATACCTAATAAAAACATTCCAAACAAAAGAGAATAAATTAGCCATTTTTGCCTCTTATTATTTTCTTCAAACAATTGTTGCTCTGTTACCGCTAAACTGTATTTACTTTGGGATAATTGTCGCTCTTGTTCTAAACTTGAAATACGATTTTGTTTTGCGGCAATATCTCTATTCAGCCTAGCTAAACGGGATATTTCTTGTTCTTTTCTAAAATAAAAAGTATCAACTATAGTACCATACTTTTGGTAGTTCTCGAAAGCTTTTTCGAAATCGCCTTTATAACGATATACTTCTGAAAGTTTTCGGGTAGCGTCCTTCTGTACTACTAAATCATCTTCCTTATCGGCCTCTATAATACTGCGCTCTAAAAAAGGTATAGCTTCTGTAAGTTTATCCTGTGATATATAAGCTTTTGCGATCTTATAATTAATACGCTGCGATGTAATGGAATCGGCACCTAAAATACTTTTTGGCTTACCAACTACCTTTGAAGGTAACTGCTCTAATTCTTTTAACGTTTGTTTTCTCAATTCTATTTCATCATTAAATCGACTGGCTTGATTATAGAAGTCAGCAACTTTATCCCCTTCTTGTATAGCCCTTTGAGGTGTTTGCTTTTTTGAAAGCGAAAGTGAATTATCGTAGTAATCTTGAGCCTCAATATTACGGTCTGAAGCTGCAAAAGCAGCTGCAACTTTTGAATTTAAATCGATAACCTTCGGTGAGACCTGATTCTTTTCCGCAACCTTTAAACCCTCTCTATAAAAACTTAGCGATTTTTCCAGGTTACCTTGCGCCTTATAAACATCTCCTAAGCCTTCATATAGTTCTATTTTTTGGAAGGGTATCATCTTCTTTACATCTAATAATGGTCTAAAAGTTTCTTCTGCCTCCTTATAGTTCTTATTCAACAAAAAGGCTTGACCTAGCAGAATAGTTGTAGGGCTTGTCTTATTAGCAACTAATGCATCCTGTATATTTGTAATAGCCAAATCATATTGTTTGTGGTAAATATATATTTGACCTAGAATTGTTAATGCCTTGGCTAGCTCTTTTTTATTACCGCGTGGCCCAATTGAGGCAATTGATTGAGCTACAAAATCAATACTTTTTTCAATACTTATCTTTTTATAATACTGAGCAGAATCTAATCCGATTTTATATGGTGAAGAATTACCGATAATCTTTCTTTCCTTATAATTCGAAGAAGTGTAATTCTCAACCTGTAGGACAATATCTTCATCTGAATTAATCCGATAGCGTACAGTATCAAAATCTGGGCTTTGAAAAATTAATATATCACCTATATATGTATCAATTACAAAATCTCCTAAACCATCGGTAATTGTAAAAACTCCCCTATTGGTAGAAACTTCTACATTAGAAATAGGTTCATAATTTTCTTTACCCTTAACAGAACCTTTTATTCTAACCTTATCACCCTCATTCATATCCTGAGGAAATGCGATTAAACTAAAGAAAAATGCTATTAGTAATATGTAATTTTTTTTGTGCATTGTCCATTTAAATCAAAGTAAACTTAACGGTTTAAAAGCGGTTTTAAAAATTACTATTAGCTCAAAACAGGTATTAAACAAAGCGTTTTACCCTCTTTACTAAAAGTTTTATACTCTTAACGCATTAAAGTGACCTATTCACTCATTTTCGATTTTTATTCTGTGACCCCGTGGCTAAGTTTACATCAGTAATTAAAATAAAATTTATGAAAAATCTAAAGAATATTATTGGACTGAGTTTAATGGTCCTCGGAATTGGCACCATATACGGATGTGATATCAAACCAAAAAAAGATGATAAGACAAAATTAATTGTAACCGCCATCGCCCCAGAGGTTGATCAACCCGCAAAACAATATGTCAAAATTGCCTTGTTACTTGATACTAGTAATAGTATGGATGGGTTAATTAATCAAGCAAAATCTCAACTTTGGGATATTGTCAATGAATTTACTTATGCTAAATGTGGTAATAACAATCGACCAGATTTAAAAATTGCCTTATATGAATATGGTAATGACAAGCTTTCTTCAAGGGAAGGATATATTCGCCAAGTAATCGGATTCAGCGATGATTTGGATGAAATTTCAGAAAAATTATTTTCTTTAACTACTGATGGTGGTGAAGAATATTGTGGAGAAGTTATTAATACTTCATTAGAACAATTAGAATGGGGTAAAAATGCTGATGACCTTAAAATGATTTTCATTGCTGGTAATGAGCCTTTCACACAAGGAAAACTAAACTATCGTGATGCAGCCTCACAAGCTAAAGAAAAAGATGTCGTTGTCAATACTATTTTCTGTGGCAACTATGAACAAGGCGTTGGTAGTAAATGGAAAGACGGTGCTATAACCACCGGTGGTGAGTATATGGCTATTGATCATAATCGTCAAGTAGTTCATATTGAAACTCCGTATGATGATATTATTATCAAACTAAATTCTAAACTCAATCAAACCTACGTTTCTTATGGGGCTTTGGGTGCTTCAAAAGTACAGACTCAGGCAAAACAAGACAATATGGCCTACGATGTCAATGAAGAAGTTGCGGTTAAAAGGGCCATTAGTAAAAGCTCTCGTTTATATAAAAATTCTCAATGGGATTTAGTTGATGCTTCAGATGATAAAGAATTTGAAGTTTCAAAACTAAAAAGGGAAGAACTACCTAAGGAATTAAAAGATAAATCTGAAAAAGAAATTAAAGACTATATCTTAAAGAAAAAATCAGAGCGCACACAAATTCAAAAAGAGATTCAAGACCTAAATACTAAAAGAAAAGCTTATATAGCTAAAAATCAAACTGAGGAAAAAGGAGAATTAGAAAATGCTATGATTCGTGCTATAAAAAATCAAGCATCTAGAAAAAACTATAAATGGGACTAAATTTTTATGACTCTTAAAGAAGAGCTCATCTTAACCGATGGGCTTTTTTAATAATTTGCAGCAGGACAGTAACAATCGTATCTATTTTCTTGTTTTTCGCCCAAATCAATACCTAAAGTAATTTGATGAAAACCACCATTATCAAAACGAATATCTCCAGATTGGTACGAATAATTGTAAGAAAACATAAATCGATTAATATTTACACCAACTATAGGAGTAAATAGCTGTAATCGCTGTTCTCCAAAAGTTCCGTTTTGTTGAAATTGTGCACCATCAAAACTTCTTCTATAAGAAAGTCCTCCCCATACTGTAGCATTACCAACGTCCTTGTAGACCTTAGCATTCATATCAATTGTTTTCTCTTGAGTAAAATCTGTGAGTTGAAATAGAATTGAAGGTTCTACTCGAAAATCACTTTTCCCGAATATATAGCCTGCCGATAATAAATACCTTCTCAAATTATCAAATTCAGCGACGGTGTATAAATCGCGACCGGTTCCTAGTATATTAAGAATAGCACCATGTGCATAAAATTCAAGATAATTATAAGACACCCCTAAATCAAGATTAAAATAACTACTTGTATTCTTTATTCCAGTTATAACCGGATCGGGTATAACCGAACGAAATTCTGTTTCATCTAAGCTACTTAAGATGACACCAACACTCATACCAAAAGACAATTGATTTAAATTTCTAAAATCAGAACTCAATTGTAGATGATGAGCATAAGTTCCTTTAAAGCCTGTTTGAGAATGATAACCATTGCTATCATTAAACAAGATTCCTCCAACTCCACTCTTTTCTCCAACTCTGAAATGGGCATTAAATGTTTGAAGGCTTGGGGCCTCATCAACATTAAACCATTGTTTTCTGGCGGTTAATCTCAATTTACCTCCTTGACCGATGCCAGCCATTGATGGATAAACTAAATAATAGTTGTCCGCTAAATAATCAAAATAAACAGGAATACCCTCTTGTGCACGCATATTAGTTGCGAAAAAAAGGCTTAAAATCAATAGTGTCTGCAGTTTTTTCATCAAGATTCTGGGGCTAAGTGTTAGTTACTGCGTTGTACAAACAACTAGTATAACGATTTAAATGTAACATTATTATATCTTTTAATCCCCATATATCCTTTGTATTTTTACCAAAAAATAGGTTCCAAGTTGTAGACGTTATTTTATTTTGTTTATTGCGAAAAAGCTTAATGGCACCCTAGAAATCTTGATAGAAAAGACTTAATCGACATGAAAGAATATCATTTAACACTACAAGAAACAAATAACCCCGCTATATTAAAGTTTGAGGCCAATCATTTTTTGGTAAAAGAAAACTATGAATTTAAAAATATAGACGATGCAAAAAATTCGCCTTTAGCACAACAACTATTTTATCTGCCTTTTATAAAAACAGTATATATATCAGGTAATTTTATAGCCTTGGAGCGTTTTGACATTGTGCAATGGAATGATGTTAAGGATGAAGTAGCACAACAATTAGTAGACTATTTAAATGATGGTGAACCTATAGTGATTGAAGAGGAAACCAGTAAAAAAGTTGCTGTAACTGTATACGCTGAAGTAACTCCAAATCCGGGGGTTATGAAGTTCGTTGCCAATAAACCAATTGTACCATCCATATTTGAATTTAAAAATATAGACGAAGCAAAAGACTCGGAATTAGCAAAACAGTTATTTCATTTTCCCTTTGTTAAAGAAATATTTTTTGATCACAACTATGTATCGGTCACCAAGTATGATGTAGCAGAATGGGACGAGGTAACAATGGAATTGAGAGAAGCTATTCGTGATTTTTTAGCTGATGGTAAAGAAGTTGTTTCTGAAAGTTTGCAACAAAAAAAATCAAACTCAACCGACAATGAAAATTCTGAAACTGATTATGATGACACTTCAAAACAAATCATAGATATTCTCGAAGAATATGTTAAACCAGCCGTTGCAAGCGATGGTGGTAATATTCTTTTTCAATCTTATGAAGAAGAAAGTAAAACCGTTAATGTTATTTTACAAGGCGCCTGTAGTGGTTGCCCATCATCAACATTTACCCTTAAAAATGGCATTGAAACCATGCTAAAAAATATGCTTGGTGATAAAGTACAAGAGGTAATAGCGCTCAACGGATAATTTTTATATTTCTTTAAGTAGGTATTGTATAGAATTTCTTAAATTGAAGAACATAAAAAACACTAACTATGGCAGTTTTAAAAGTTATCGAAGTATTGGCAAATTCTAGTAAAGGTTGGGAAGATGCTGCAGCGAATGCAGTTGCCCAAGCATCTAAATCAGTAAAAAATATTCGCTCAGTTTATCTTAATGAGCAAAGCGCTACTGTTAAGGATGGAGAAATTACAGATTATCGAGTAAATGTTAAAATAACATTTGAAGTAAAATAATAATCCTCAAAAGAAATTTATAGCGCCTTTATAGGCGCTTTTTTTATTTCTAAGGCTTTATATCATATGACACGAAGCATTACCATTTTTTTGATTTCAATAATTCTTTTGAATAGCTGCGCACCTAAAAAGGAAGAAATGACACATAAGTATACCAATGCTTTAATTGATGAAACTAGCCCGTATTTATTACAACATGCCCATAACCCAGTAAATTGGGAAGCTTGGCACCCTGAGGTTTTAGCAAGGGCAAAAGATGAAAATAAGCCAATTCTTATCAGTATTGGTTATGCTGCATGCCATTGGTGTCATGTAATGGAAGATGAATGTTTTGAAGATGATGAAGTAGCCAAATTAATGAATGAAAACTTCATCAACATCAAAATAGATCGCGAAGAAAGACCTGATGTTGACCAAATCTACATGGATGCTCTTCAAATGATGACTGGTAATGGAGGTTGGCCATTAAATATTATTGCTTTACCTGATGGGCGTCCATTTTGGGGTGCCACCTATTTACCAAAAGAAGATTGGTTAAAATCATTAAATCAACTAACGAAACTATTTAAAGAAAATCCTGATAAGATTATTGAATATGCGAGTGATTTAGAGCGCGGCATTCAGTCTATTAATCTTGTAGAAAATAAAACTGATGCTTCGCAATATACTCTTGAAGAAATAAATCATTCAGTTGAAAATTGGAGTTCTTATTTTGATACCTATTTAGGTGGGTACAAAAGTGCACCAAAATTTATGATGCCTAATAATCTTGATTTTTTGCTGCACTATGCTACCAGTCAAGATGATAAAGAAGTTCTTGAATATGTAAATACCACGCTAACACGTATGGCTTATGGTGGTGTATTTGATCAAGTAGGTGGAGGTTTTTCACGTTACTCGGTTGATACTAAGTGGCATGTTCCTCACTTTGAAAAAATGCTCTATGATAATGGCCAATTGATTAGTCTTTATTCTAAGGCCTATGCTGCGACAAAGAATCCACTTTACAAAGCAATTACAGAAAAGACCATTGCTTTTGCCCAAGAAGAACTTTCTGATAAAAGCGGTGGATATTATTCTTCACTTGACGCCGATAGTTTAAATGAGGCTGGTGAGCTCCAAGAAGGTGCGTATTATGTTTGGTCTAAAGAAGAGCTTATACGATTATTGAAATCAGATTTTGAAATCTTTAAAGACTATTTCAATATCAACTCTTATGGGGAATGGGAAGAAAATTATGTGCTAATTCGCGATAAGTCAGATTTTGAAATTGCAGAAAAACATGAAGTCTCTATTGATGAATTAAATGAAAAGATTACAAACAGTCTGAGCATTTTAAAAGAAACACGTCAAGACAGAACAAAACCAAGACTAGACGATAAAATTTTAACCTCTTGGAATGGTTTAATGCTCAAAGGTCTTGTTGATGCCTATCGCTATTTACAAAATGATAATTACCTTAAACTGGCATTAAATAATGCTTCTTTCATAGAACAAGAAATGATTCGAAGTTCAGGTGGTCTATACCGAAATCATAAAAATGGCCAAAGCAATATTAATGGTTTTTTAGAGGATTATGCTTCGACCATAGAAGCATTTATTGGGCTATATGAAGTCACTTTTGATATGAAATGGTTAAATCATGCTAAGGAATTAACTGATTACGCATTAACGCATTTCAATGATGATATTAGTGGTATGCTATTCTTCACATCTGATAAAGATGAATCATTAATCAGACGAACCCTTGAAACCAATGATAATGTTGTTTCAGGTTCCAATTCAATTATGGCTAATAATCTTTTAAAATTACACAAGGTGTTTTCAAATGAAGGTTATGGAAAACGTGCTCATCAAATGCTGAAAAATATTCAGGTAAATTTTACTGAGAATGGACAGAGCTTTTCAAATTGGATGCACTTGGCTTTATTTGAAAATTTAAATTTTTATGAAATAGCTGTAGTTGGCGATGATTACAAGAATATCGGTAAAGAAATTCTATCTCATTATATTCCAAATAGTATTCTTGTTGGGTCTCAAAAAGAAGGAGATATTGATCTTCTTAAAAGTAGATATAACGAAGGTGAAACATTGGTTTATGTTTGTATTGAAGGTACCTGCAAACTACCGGTAACTTCAGCTAGTCAAGCCATAAATCAACTTTAAATTAATTGAACTTTAACCTAACCTTAAGATGTTCAATTTGACTTTAAATATCTTAAGCTCTATGTTGTCAGTAAACTAATAAAAATATGCTAGAGGAATTTACCAATTTAGAACAACACATTGAAAATGCTATCGATTGGCTTTGGAAACTAATGCCAAATATTATTCTTGCTCTTGTTTTATTGGTTGTTGGTTTATGGATAGTTCGGTTTTTAAACCGCATGGTCAAAAAGTTTTTTGATCATAAAGACTATGACCCAACGCTTGAAGGTTTCTTACAAAGTTTTATAAGCATTGCTCTAAAAGTAGTACTGTTTGTTTTAGTTGTTACACAACTTGGCGTCAAGACTTCTTCTCTTGTTGCAATGATTGGTGCAGCAGGTTTGGCTATTGGACTAGCCTTACAAGGGTCATTAGCTAATTTTGCAGGTGGAGTATTGATTTTATTATTCAAGCCTTTTAAAGTAGGGGATTGGATTTCTGCACAAGGTGTTGATGGGGCGGTAAAAGAAATAACGATTTTTAGCACTAAGCTAAACACATTTGGCAATCAAGTCGCCATCATTCCTAATGGGCAGCTTTCAAATGGGAATGTAATCAATTATAATGCCGAGTCAATCCGCAGAGAAAATTATATCGTTGGTATTGGTTATAGTTCTAATATAAAAACTGCCAAAGACATTTTACTGAAAATTTGTGAAGAAGATGAACGCATATTAAGTGATCCAGCTCCAGAAGTTTATGTAGGCGAACTAGGAGATAGCTCAGTAAATCTGACTTTACGCTTTTGGGCCCCAAATGAAGTATTTTGGCCAGCTCGTTTTAATGTTATTGAGCAATCGAAAATTCGTTTTGACGGAGCTGGGATAGAGATCCCTTTTCCCCAACGCGTTATGCATAGTTCTGAATAAGACTATGCCTTTTTGGTTTGCAAAACAAAATCTTTTAAATAATAAGGTTCAAAGTAAGCGACATCCTCAAAGTCGTTTACCTTGAATTTTTTATACGATAATCTTACCATTTCTTTAGCGGAAGGAATATTATTAGTATGAAATATCATATTAGGGGATTCTAAAATGGTTTTACACTTTTCTGAGCCATTACCAACTAAATGAACCTCTTTATTTTCTAAATAATCAGAAAAACTACTTTCATCAATAATCTGCGCTTGTGTATTGCGAATCTCTTTTAAATTATGATCAAAAATGCAAGAATAAACCTCCATTCTTCGAGCGTCTAATAAGGGTATTATCACGGCATCATCTACTACTACTATTTGTTGCGCCATGCTTTCAAGAGTTGGTATTGAAATCAATGGTAAATCGAGAGAAAAACATAGCCCTTTAGCAGCGGAAACACCTATTCTAAGCCCTGTATACGACCCTGGTCCTTTACTTACCGCAATAGCATCTAAATCAGAAAAACTTAGTGTAGCTTTTTTTAAAACCTCTTTAATAAAAACATGTAGTTGTTCAGAATGAGAATAATTAGGTGTATTTTCTTCTAATAATGAAATACATTCTCCATTTACGCCTATACTTACCGAGCAGTTTGTTGTTGCTGTTTCTATATTTAAGATAGTCCCCATGATTGAAGCGAATATAGAAAGACCTGTTAAGTATAAAAACTTAACAGGTCAAAATTTATTTAATGTAATTATTAATCTAAAGAAAGTGGAATACCGTAAAAGAATTCAAGTATCTTAATTCTAAAAATATAATCGTATTTGGATCTGATTAAAGTAGCCTCGGCATTATCAACACGTGCCTGAGCTTGTCCAAAATCAAATGCGTTCAATAATCCAGCATCATAACGTTCTTTCGAATATTCATAGGCTAAGCGACTTGACTCCAAAGTTTTACCCGCAGCTTCATAAGATTTACCAAAAGTATTTACATTTACGTAAGCCTGTTGTATGTCTGCTTCTAAGTTCAACTTATCTTGTTCAAGTTGTAACTCAGCTTGCTTCAATGAAATTTGAGACCTTTTCACGCTATTTCTTGTGCTCCATCCATTAAAAATTGGAATGTTTAATTGGGCACCATAGGAAATACCATCATTAATCCATAACTGATCTTTAAAACCAATTAAGTCACCAGTTATAGGGTCTAAAAATTGATCCGAATATCTTGTATTATAATTAAAAAATGCGCTTAAAGTAGGATAATAACCACCTTTATTAATTTCAACATCTTTTTTAGCTAATTCCACACTCATTTCAGAAAACTTAATATCATTTCTAAAGGTTAATGCTTTATCAAAAATAACTTTTGCAGAATTATCTAAAATATCAGATGGAGGTACATCAAAAGTTTCATTAGCTATATCAAAATTTTCATAATCAGTAATTTGCAACAATTGCGCTAAGCTTACTCTAGAAATAAGTACTAATGCCTCATTATTTACTATTTGTTGTTCTTGGGTAGCCGCAGTTGCTTCTATTTCTAACAAATCACCTCGCGGTAAAACACCAGATTCTACCAATTCCTTTGTTCTATTTAAATCTTGCTCTGTTACTATATACTGTGCTTTAGAAACCTTTAGAGCTTCCTTATTAGACAATACAGATAAATAAGCATTAGCTACATTCAAACGTATATCATCTTTGAGATCTTCAAGTCGGTACTGACTTGCTAAGGCATTCATTTTTGCTCGATTAAGACGATTATAATTTCGTAAACCATCAAATAAATTCACCGCAGCGGTTGCATTTCCTGAAGATGTTAAAATTGTTGTCGTTGTAGGCTGATTATTTGTTGGATCAAATGATAATCCAGTATTACCAGAACCACTAATCTGTGCATTAAAATTTGGTAAAATATTACCAATTGCATCAGATTTATCAATCTTAGCATTTTCTAAATCAAGCTCAGATTGCTTTACAGATAAGTTATTTTCTACTGCGTATAAGACACATTCTTCGAGTGTCCACTGTTTCATTTGTGCATTTGTGATGAACGTAGCACAAACCACTAATAATATGGTGATTTTTAATTTCATCCGTTTTTTGATTTTCGTTATTGATTGATTATTCTTCTGATTCTTCACCTTCCTCTTCGTCTTCAACACCCTTCTTAATTGGTTCAGTTTTATTCCATTGCTTGACCTCATCATTCTCTTCAAGACCTGATACAATTTCAACATTGACACCATCGGAAATTCCAATTTCAATATCTCTCCGCTCAAACTGTTGTTCACCTGTTGCGACCTCCACGTATGGTTTATTGGTTGTTTTATCAAATTGAAGTAATGACTCTGAAATTACCATAATACTATCTTTCTTTTCCAAGATTAACGAAGCATTGGCACTATAACCCGCACGAATTAAAAAGTCATCTTCAACCACAACATCACCTTCAATTTTAAATTGAACAGCACCAGCTTCTTCAACTCCTTTAGGGGCTATAAACTTCAGTTTAGCTTCAAAAGTTTTATCTTCAATAGCACCTAAACTAATTTCAAGGGGCATTCCAACTGCAAGTTTACCAACTTCGCCTTCATCAACTTGACCTTCAAAAATCATGTTACCTAAATCAGCAATAGATGCAATAGTAGTACCATCATTAAAGTTGTTACTTTGAATAACTTGATCACCTTCTTCAACAGGAATTTCTAGAATAGTACCGTTCACAGTAGCTCTAATATTTGTATTAGCGCTAGAAGAGCCACCAAAAGATCCTTTTCTAATGATTTGATAATCATTTCGAGAATTCGTTAACTCTTGCTCGGCTTGCTCATAAGCTAGTTTTAAGGCAATAAAATCTTGATTGGATACAACACCTTTATCATACAAAACTTTATTCCTATCATATTCGATTTTGGAGTTATTCAAAGCCAATTCAGCATTACGAACTCTACCTTGAGCTTGGTTCAAAGTCTGCTCATTAGGCACCACTTTAATAACTGCGATTAAATCTCCAGCATTTACTTTCACACCTTCTTCAAGGTATATTTTTTGAATGATACCAGAAATTTGAGGCTTAATCTCAATTTCATCTTCAGGAATTACTTTACCTGTAGCTACTGTTTTCTTTTCTATACTTGCGGTAAATGGTTTGTGAGTATCATATTCAATAGCAGACTTGCTATTTGATTTCATAAAAAATACTGCAGCCCAGAGTGCTCCTAATATCAATACTCCAAGACCGACCCATTTTAAAATTTTCTTCATTTTAGTGATTGTTTAGTTATGTAAAAATGGTTTTTTGTTCTAATTATTCTTCTCTTAATGCATCAATAGGTTTGATACTAACCGCTCTTTGTGCAGGGATTAAACCTATAAGCACCCCCAATATTACCATCAGTAATAATGACCCAATAACGTAGGGAATTGGCACTGTTGGATTGGCATATGGAAAATCTGCACCTTGAGTAAACATATCTATAATTTTTAAGGTAAATGCACCTGCAATGATTCCAATAATTCCAGCCAATAAGGTTAGAAATAAGGATTCAATGATAATTTGATTTCTTACTTCAGCAGGTGTGGCACCTAATGCACGGCGTACACCCAGCTCTTTGGTTCTTTCTTTAACAGAAATCAATAGTATATTCCCAATACCAATGACACCTGCCAAAATAGTAGCAATACCTACTATTAAGGAGAGAAAAGTCATTCCGTTTGAAAAGCCCATTATTTTATTGAAGATTTCACCTAGATTAAACGAACCAAAAGCTCTCTCATCTTTTGGGTCAACACTATGTATTCCCTTTAGCACGGATTTAATGTCCTCTTCAACTTTTATAACATCAGCATCATCATAAGCTGCAATCGTAAACCAAGAAACGTTATCACCTGTATTATACAATTTTTTAAATGTGGCAAATGGGATAAAAATGTCGCTATCACTTTCAAAGCCACCACCTGGCGTGAATTTATGAACCCCTACAACTTGAAAATTGATATTATCAATCTTAATATATCCACCAATAGGATTTTCATCTTCGTCAAAAAGCTCTCTTTGTGTTCTTTCACCTATCACACAAACCTTTCTTGCCTGTTGAATATCAGCATCATTAATAAAACGACCTCCTTCATAAATTTTCTTAGTTGCTATTTCAGCAAATGCCGGAAAATCTCCATAAACAGAATAATTTCCAGATTTTAATCCTCTAGTTATAATACCGGGACTAGAACCAAAAATACCTTTTACATTACGTGGTGCTATTGTTTCAATTTCAGGAACTCTGTTGTACAAAACATCGACATCACCCAACTTCAATTGTATTTGACGGCCTGTTTTGAAACCTGCGTACGGCATACTCGTTGACTGACCCCATGCAAAAAGACTATTCTTAGCAATGGTTTCAAACTGGCGCTCAAAACCATTATCCAAACCTTTTGATGCGCCAGAAAGTCCTATATAAATGTAGATTCCTACAAATACTCCAATCATTGTTAAAAACGTTCTCAATTTATTTTTTGAGATGGATTGAAAAATTTCTTGCCATGTATTTCCGTCAAATAACTGTCTCATATTATTCGTCTCTTAGTGCTACAATTGGTTTTATCTTAGCAGCTCTACGCGCCGGTATATACCCCGCTATAGTTCCACAAATGATTAATAATATCGTTGCAAATATTGCAGTCCCAGTTGCTATATATGGGTTGGTAATAAAGTAGTCGTCTTCCAAGGTTTTTCCTCCAATTTGAGCAAGAACAAAAACCCCAATCAACATACCTACAAAACCTGAAATTGTTGTAATAAAAATAGATTCAAACAAAATTGAATTTGTAACTTTTCTTGGTGTCGCCCCTAGCGCTTTTCGGATTCCAATTTCTTTCGTTCTTTCTTTTACCACAAAAACCATGATATTACTAATTCCAATAATACCAGATATGATAACCGCAAATGCAATAGCAGATATAATTATTTGAAGTACCCCTGCAAATTGTTGATTCTGTTTAAGATTATCCGCAACATTTCTTATGAAAATACCATTAGGATCAGCCGGACTGATATATTTTTTATCCCTAAGAAAAGCGTCTAACTTTTTTTCAAAAGCCATAGCTCCTGCATATCCAATTTCTGGTCTAAATGCCAAAATAATTTGGTCAATTTTATCGGTGTTTTTTTCAATTAACTGTCTTGTGGTATACGGAATGTAAATGTTTCTTTCTTCATTGTCACCACCATCATCTTGAAAAACACCTATCACTTTAAAAACACTGCCTCCAACATCTATGAATTTACCAATAGCATCTTCCCCTAAGAATAAATCACGCTCTACCAATCGCCCGATAACTGCATATTTAGTTCTATTTTTTACATCCAAATTATTGATGTAACGACCCTTCATAATAATAGTCTTCTCAGCGAATAAATGTGCTGGACCAACGGCTCTTGTATTATAATTATCTGACTCTTCTTTATATGTTACTAATGCGTTTCGTTGAATACGCGGAGTAATATATTCCATCAACATAGCGAAATTCTCTTCTATGTCTTCTAAATCTTGATTTTCAAATTCAATTCTTCTATTGGCCTTGTAACCTTTAAAAGGAATAGTGGTTCTGCCTGGAAAAACAAAAAACACATTAGTGGCATCATCACCAAAAAATTTAGCAAAAGTATTGTTCAACCCATTACCCATACCGAATAAGGTCACAAATATGAAAATACCCAAAGCTACCGTAAAACCTGTCAAGAAGGTTCTCAACTTATTTTTTTGAATAGTTTCAAAAATTTCTTTCCAAGTATCTCTACTGAACATACTGAGCGGCTCTTACTTGTTTTACTTTTTTATCTTCAACAATGACTCCATCTTTTAAATGTATGACCCTTTTACACATTTCAGCAATATCTGGTTCGTGAGTAACTACCAAAATAGTGTTACCCTCGTCATTAATTTTTTGAATTAAATCCATTACCTCATATGAAGTTGTGCTGTCTAGTGCACCCGTAGGTTCATCTGCCAATAATACTTTAGGTTCAGCTGCCATTGCTCTTGCAATAGCAACACGCTGTTTTTGACCACCAGACAACTCACTTGGCAAGTGTGTTGCCCATTCTTTAAGTCCTACTCGATCTAGATACTCAATAGCTTTTTCTTGTCTTTCTTTTCGAGCCACTTTTTGATAATACAAAGGCAAAGCAACATTTTCCATTGCACTTTTGTAATTAATCAAATTAAATGACTGAAAAACAAAGCCTAAGAACTTGTTTCTGTATTGAGCAGCTTTGGTCTCAGTTAGGTTTTTTATTGGTACATTATCAAGAGTATATGCACCAGAATCGGCTTCATCTAACATCCCTAAAATATTCAGTAATGTTGATTTACCGGATCCCGAAGAACCCATTATGGCTACTAATTCGCCAGATTCGCAAGAAAAATTGATTCCTTTTAAAACGTGAAGAGAATTACTTCCCATTTTATAAGATTTATGAAGGTCTTTGATTTCGATCATGATTGGTTTATTAGCTATCTGAATGTAATCCCTAATAGGACTAGCAAGTTGTTAATTTGTTACAAGAATTATTTAAAAGTTTTGTTAAATGATTACTAACCCTCTTCTTCAGGGCTTGTTCCATTCCAAATTTTTATTTTATCACTTTTCACGAGGCCTGATTTTACCTCTACAAAAATGCCATCACTAACACCCAATTCAATATCCTTTCTTTCAAATTGTTGTTCTCCAGTTTGTATTTCTACATATGGTTTTTTGGTATCATCATCAAATTGAACTAATGCCTCTTTAATAGCCAAAACACTATCCACTTTGGCAAGTATAATGGAAGCGTTTGCACTTAAACCAGCTCTAATAAAGGTAGTGTCCTTCTTTTTTAAAGTACCTTTAATTTCAAATTGAATAGCGCCATTTTCTTCTTTCCCTTTTGGAGCTATATAATCTAATACTGCATCAAATACTTTATCTTCAATAGCACCAACTGTTATTTCTAAAGGTAAATTTTCAGCGATTTTACCCACTTCGGATTCATCAACCTTTCCTTCAAAAATCATTTTCTCAACGTCAGCAATAGCCGCAATAGTTGTTCCTTCATTAAAGTTATTACTTTCAATTACCTGATTACCGACCTCAACAGGTACGTCAAGTACCATACCGCTTACTGTAGCCCTGATTAAAGTATTAGCTGCGTTTTTAAATCCGCTAGTTGTGCCCGTATTTACAATATCAAAGCGTTTATTGGCTGCACGATAAGCCTGTTTTGCTTGATCATAGGTTACTTGTGCTCGATCTAAATCTGCCTGAGAAATAACTCCTTTATTAAAAATAGAAAGCTGTCTTTCATAATTTCGTTTTTGATCATCAAGATTTATTCTAGCATCATCAATGGCGTTTCGCGCATCATTCAGAGCATTTAAATTTGGAACAACTTTTATCTTTGCCAAAAGATCACCTGATTTTACATAATCTCCTCCTTCGACATAAACCTCATCTATAACACCTGAAATATTTGGTTTAATTAACACTTCTTCTAGTGGTAGAATACTTCCTGTTGCAACCGTTTTCTTTACAATAGTTTTAGTGGCTAATTCTTCAGTTTCATAGATCACTGGATCTTCAGAATTTTTTTGATATAAGTAATACATTGAGCCTCCAAAGGCAATAATGATTATTAATAAAATAATAATGGTTACGGACTTTTTCATGTTTTAAAATATAATTTGATTGATTGATTTTATTCTGTTCTTAAAGCATCAATAGGTTTTACTTTAATTGCACTCTGAGCGGGTATGAACCCTGCTAATAGACCTGAAATAATTAGTATTGTCAACGCTGCTGTTACGACTCCAATACCCACACTAGGATTCAAAAACATATCCACAGGACCTACACTATCTAATAAGGTATTGATTCCGAAAATAAATAACGAGCCAAATATGATTCCTGTCATTCCGGAAATTATTGTCAAAAAAATAGACTCCATTAATATTTGTTTCTTAATAGACCATGGGTTCTCACCAAGTGCTCTACGAATACCAATTTCCTTTGTTCTTTCTTTTACTACAATTAACATGATATTACTGACACCAATAACACCTGAAATTAAAACCAGAGTTCCAACGATTATTGCTATCCACCTCATAGCTGCAAACAAACTTTCAACTCTATTAAACTCTCTATATAAATCAAAATAACCAATAGCACGTTCATCATCTGGGTGTACTTTTCTACTTTGTTTTACAGTGCTCACCACATCAGGCAATAAATCAGAAATTGACTTACCATCCTTAGCAGTTATTGCCATCCATCCTACATTATCTGCTCTATTAAAGGCTTGAGAAAAAGCTGTAAAAGGCACATAAATTTGTCGCTCACTATTCTGTCCACCACCATTACTTGATTTTTCTTTGTAGGTACCTACGACCATAAAATTGACGCCTTGAATTTTAAGGTATGTTCCTAAAACGTCTTCATCTTCTTCGTACAAATCTTGCCTAATACCATCACCTATAACAACTACTTTTCTTTTTTGAACAATATCATTATAATTCAAAAACCTGCCTTTAGCAGTATACATAGAATTTTGATAAATTATCTCCGGATAATCACCAAAAACTCTGTAAGTACCGCTTTCAGTTCCGTAAAAAACATTATCAACTCCTGTTGTTGTTCTTAACCCATTTCGTGGAGAGACTATTCTCAAATCGGGAACATTGTCCTTAATCAATTGTACATCACTAAGCTTGAAATTAAAATTTCTTCCTTCTGGCAATCCTTCATAAGGCATAGTTGTACTTTGGGTCCACATAAACATGGTGTTAGTAGCCACTCCACTAAAGTCTTGTTTAATTCCGTTTTCTAATCCTTTACCAGCAGATAGTAGAATTATTAAAATTAAGATACCCCAGAATACACCAAAAGCCGTTAATAAAGTTCTGAACCAATTTGCTGTTAGTACTTCTAATATTTCTTTCCAACGATCTCTATTAAACATCTTTAGTTCTCTTTTGGTTATTCATCTCTTAAGGCATCAATAGTATGAACTCTAACTGCTCTCCATGCCGGAAAAAAACCGGCTATAGCACCGGCTACCACTAAGACAATAACAGTTGCAAATGCTACTTGAAAATTAACAGATGGATTTAATACATAGTCAATTTCAATATTAGGTCCAACAATTTCTAAAAGGGCCATACTCAAAATTAAACCTGAAAATCCGGAAATTGCTGTTACGAAAATCGACTCATGTAAAATCATCGCTATGATACCCAGAGGTTTTGCTCCCAAGGCTTTTCTAATACCAATTTCACGTGTTCTTTCTTTCACAACAATCATCATAATATTACTCACGCCAACAACCCCAGCTATGATGGTACAAACGCCAACAAACCAAAAGAAAAATTTGATATTCCCAGTAAGGGCATAATAACGCTTGGCCTCTTCAATAGGGTTCCAAACTCTTATAGCTCTCTCATCTTCAGGTGAAACCCCATGAACTTCATTGAGGTAACTCTTCATTTCTGTCACAAATTTTTCAGAGTTAGCTACTGTTTCGCCAATAGACCCTTGGTCAGGCAACATATAATTAAGATTATTAATTTTATCACCTCCATTAAAGGTCAGCTGCGCAGTTGAAAGGGGAATAAATATTCTTTCTTCTTCACCTTCATCATCTCCATATTCTCCAAAAACTCCAATAATCTTGAAACCTGCTCCAGAGATGGTGATATACTCTCCCAATGGAGAATCCAGATCTGCAAAAACCTCTCGCTTTATTTTATTGCTAATTACAGCGACTTTACGATTGTTATGAACATCAGCTTCATTAATATAGCGACCTTCAGAAAGGTATTCGTTTTCAATAGTTTGTAAATCTGGTGTTGTACCAGCCACATTATAAACTAGAAGATTATTATCGTATACTACCTTGACATTTTGCGGAAAGTAAAGCACCGAAGCTTTTTCGTATCCTTCACCCATTTGATTGGCTATGACATCGTAATTTTCATTCCTTAGTTGTATTCTTCGACCGGGATTCAAACCTTTATATTCAATTGTTGTTCTCCCAGGCCAAACCCAAATACTTGTCGCAGCATCGCCTTTAAACTCGGCCTCAATACCATTTTGCATACCTTGACCAAAACCTAATAAAATAACTAAGATGAAAATACCGGAGGCAACAGATACACCTGTTAGAAAGGTGCGTAACTTATTCTTACGAATAGTATCAAATATCTCTTGCCATCTTTCGATGTCAAACATTGGGTTGGATTTAATTGATTGATGAAATACGCTAGCGTACATTATTAAGACTAACGGGAACCCGAAATGTTACAGTTTTTTGAAAAAAAATTAAAAAAAATTGAATTAGCTATTACGAAGCTTTCTGTAAATGAAGTAAAACAAGCCTCCAACCAAAACATAAGGTATAGCCATAAGGTAAACGATACCATTATTTATGCCTTCTGCTTGACTATTATCGGATTCACTTTCAAGTGCCGCTCTGCACATGGCACATTGCGCTTCAACATCATTTGCAATGAGAAAAAAACTAGCAAAAACCAAAAATATAGTGACGCTCTTGTTCATTAGCTATAATAAGGTGAAATCATTAGATAAACTACAACGCCAGTTACAGCTACATATAACCAAATTGGAAACGTATATTTTGACCATCTTTTATGAGCTTCAAAATCTCCAAGGTAAGTTTTGCTGTAGGTTATTAACACCAAAGGAATTATAGCTATAGACAGTGTTATATGAGAAAATAATATAAAAAAGTAAACATATCTTATAAAACCCTCACCACCAAAAGGGGTCGATTCTGAAGTCATATGATAGGCCACATACATCACCAAAAATAGTACCGATAATACTATACAAGTAGTCATCACATTTTGATGTAATTTTTGTTTACCATTTTTAATAGCAAGTACTGCAATAATTAACAGTATAGCTGTAAGTCCATTTATACCTGCGTAAATTGGAGGTAAAAAAGTTAAAGGCTCTACATTTGGTATTTTATAACCAAATAAAATTGCTACTACCAAAGGTATAGCTACTGATAAAATGGTAATCCAAATTTTAATCTTCTTTTCATTCTTTGCAACTGCTTCCATCTATTCTGCTAATAATTTTTGAATATCCTCTTTTAAAATTGTTATTTGTTGTGCTTCACCCTCATTGTTTACACCCTGTTGTTCCTTAATTGTTCCTCGATAATATATTAATGGATTACCAAACCTGTCAGTTCGTGAACGAATGTAGCCCTGCTTATCTACTAAGGCAAACATGCCTGAGTGCTCGAAACCACCAGGAGCGTCATCTACCTCATTAGCCAATATATAAAACCCTTCGCGAGCTAGATTATAAATTTCTTGCTGATCACCTGTCATTAAATTCCAGTTTTCATTAGTAATACCATACCGTTTTGAATACCTCTTTAAAACTAAAGGCGTATCATATCGAGGATTAATGGTAAAAGATGCAAAGCCCAATTCCGTATCAGAAAAAGTGTTTTGCAACTCAACCAAATTGGAGGTCATTACCGGGCAAATAGTAGGGCATGTAGTGAAGAAGAAATCAACGACATAGACTTTACCTAAATAATCCTTATTTGAAACCAGAACACTGTCTTGATTCAAAAATGAAAAATCAGGCACTTTTCTTTTTTGCCCATTACTAACAATATAAGATAAAGGTGAAACAACAACTGTACTGCCAAGTCTATCATTTTCTACAACCGTGCCTTGTTTTAAACGCTTTGTAATTTCATATACGGCAAAGACACCAAAAATTAATATGATTGCTGAAACCCAAACGTAGGTGTATTTCTGTTTTTTATTTGCTCCTGTCGGCATTGTTCTTTTTTAGCGCTAAGCGGTACTCAGCAAGAATGATTTTCATATCATCTTCCATCTTATTATTCAAATCTGCTACAGATGTTGTATTAAAGCCATATTTAGTGCCCAAATCTTCATCATCATCACGCCCCCTTAAGTTTCTATCTTTATCAATAATAAATACCTGAGGTGTTCCTAATTGAGCATCTAAACTTGTATTGGTTTTTAAACTATCAAAAAGAGATTGGATTTCATCCGGACTTGCGAAGACAAAGTTCCATTTATCGACTGGCGATAATTGACCCAACTCGGTTTTTAATTTTTTTACATCCTCCTCTTGTCCAATCGGTACAACCATAACCAATTGAAAATCATTAAACTCATGAAACCTTTTGTAGATTTTTTGATTTAGGTTAAATGCATTACCCTTGCGCTTTTCAACATTTGAACCTAAAAATCCTAAAATAGTAATCTTATTTTGTAAAGTCACAGACTTGTCTAAATGGACAACATTATCAACTTGTGGAGTTAAGACAGGCAATTTTCCAAAATTATTGACACCAGAGGCAAAAAATAAGTACGCCACCAAAGGAAAAATAAACAATACCACTAAGACTAATGTTTTTTTCATGGAGCTAACTTAAAACAAAGATTATTTCAATTGTAAAAATAAAAAAAGACGGTTATAAAACCGTCTTAAATACTATCAATAATACCAATGGGCTATCTAAAAATTCCAGGCAAAAAACCCATTTGTAAATACCTCATATATATATGTAGCTTCTAGAAGCAATATAAAAACCAAATAAGAAACCAGAAAGATTGGTGTCCAAACAATAGCTCTTCTCAGAGAACTCTTTTCATCTCTAAGATGCATAAAATCCCATGCTATGTAATACGCCTTTACTAAGGTTAGAATAATGAATATCCAATTCAATAATTTCATTCCTAAAAAAGACGTTTTAATCAAAAATTCAGGTTTAACAATACCCAAACCTACCTCAACAGCGGTAACAATAGTCAAAAAGATTAGAACACCCCAAATCTTTTGAGTGTTTGACTTAAACTTTAATAAGCCTCTGAAAATTTCTAATTTATGCTCGTGTGCCATGTATGTGCGTTATTATAAAGATTCCCATGTTATCGGGAAGACAACTTATTGTTATACCAAATAAAAGAATGTAAATACAAATACCCACACTAAATCTACAAAGTGCCAGTATAATCCAACTTTTTCAACCATTTCATAATGCCCTCTTTTTTCATAAGTACCAAGTATGACATTAAAAAATATAATTACGTTAATCACAACTCCTGAGAATACGTGAAAACCGTGAAAACCTGTTATAAAGAAGAAGAAGTCTGCAAAAAGTCTACTCCCATATTCGTTTCGAATAAGATTTGCACCTTCAACAACTCTCACTGCATCGGTTAATCGACCTAGAGATTCTTCTCTGTTTAATAAAGTCTTTTCTCCCTCTTCATTTATAGTCTCTGTTCTTATCAGAATGTTAGGGTTCGCCTTAAAACCAGCTATAACTTCATTTAAAGATACCGTTGGTAACGAAGCTTCCGATGTGTACCAAACTCCTTTATCAGGTGTGTCTTGTACTCTATCTTCTTGAATTGTTGTAGCAAACGAAGTAATGGCAGCTCTTTCTCCAGTATCAGCCTTTACAAATTGTAAGACACGACCACCTTTGGTTTCTAAAGCTCCGTAATCACCTTTAATGAATGTTGCCCATTCCCAAGCTTGAGAACCAACGAAAATAGCTCCACCAATAATAGTTAAAAACATATACCATATCACGGCGTTCTGTTTCATTTTATGACCTGCGTCCACAGCTAAAACCATGGTTACAGAGGACATAATCAAAACAAAAGTCATAAATGCCACATAAATCATAGGATAGTTACCATGGAAGAAGGGCACGTGCGTAAAAACCTCATCGGCTATTGGCCAAGTTTCAATAAACTTAAATCGTGAAAATCCATAAGAGGCAAGAAAGCCTGAAAAAGTCAAGGCATCAGAAACTATAAAAAACCACATCATTAATTTTCCGTAGCTCGCTCCTAGTGGTCTATTGCCACCATCCCAAACGTTTTCTTCATTACCGGTAGTTACCGTTGTATCCATAAAAACAATCGTTTTAATAAAACTTTAGCAAAAATACATCTTTTGCTGTATTGAAAAAGTCATTCTTTCTAGAAAACCAATCTTTCTAGTATTTATTTTACAAAAAACATGAATAGGATTAAATAAACCCATAAAAAATCTAAAAAATGCCAAAATGTTGCCCCTAATTCTAAGCCCAACATATTTTCAGAAGTATACTTACCTCTAACCTGTTGAACAATAACAACCAAAAGTGAAATCAAGCCCGCCACCACGTGTAAAATATGAACAAAAGCTATTAGAAAAATGTACGACATTTTAATATTACTTGTTGGCCCAGTGAAATAATAGCCGCTTTCTAACATTTGAGAAAAACCAATAAACTGTAAAACGATGAAAGCAACTCCTAAGCCAAGTGTTGTCCATAAAAGTAATGTTGCCTTTTTCTGGTCACCATCCTTGACGCTTTTCTTGGCAAAATAGTAAGTCAAACTACTTATAATTATTAAAAGCGTACTGACAAAGAAAGCTTGAGGTAAATCAATGTTATCAAGCCAATCTTTTCTCTTACTACTTACAATATAAGCACTAGTCCATCCAGCAAAACCCATAATCAAACTAATGATACCAAACCATAGCATCATTTTCTTTGCTCTATTATTCTTCTCTTGTGGTGTTCCTTGGGTTAAATCCATATCATTAATCAAATAAACTTATCTATAACAAATACAATCTGCATTAAAGTGATATATGATACACTTGCCAGCATCAGTTTTCTGGCAGATATATTATCTCTTTTTTCATATAACTTAAAAGCAAAAATTAACATTGCTACTCCCATCAAGAAAATGATGATTGCGGCAATCACTGAAAGTTCTAATCTACCGGTAAAGCCAAATGCAGGCATTATAGAGATAACAATCATCCAAATTGTATACAATATAATTTGTAAAGCGGTTCCTGTATCTTTCTTACCAGTAGGAAGCATTTTAAAACCTCCATTTTTATAATCTTCATCCAACATCCAACCCAGTGCCCAAAAATGAGGAAACTGCCAAAAAAATTGAATCATAAATAAGGTGCCTGGTTCAATTCCAAAATCATTAGTTGCGGCAACCCAACCTAACATAAACGGAATGGCGCCAGGAATTGCACCAACAAATACTGATAAAGGAGTTTTTGTTTTTAGTGGGGTATACAGACTAGTGTATAAAAAAATTGAAATTGCTCCAAAAAGAGCAGTCTTAGGGTTTAAAAAGTAAAGTGAGACTACTCCGAGGATGGTTAAAACGATAGCGATGAGCAAAGCATTCTTTCTAGTCACTCTGCCAGCTGGTAGAGGTCTATTCTTAGTACGTTGCATCAACGCATCTAAATCTTTTTCTATTATTTGATTGTAGGCGTTAGATGCGCCCACCATGCAATATCCGCCAAACGCTAAAAGAAGAATTGAGACAAAATCAACTTGATAAGCTCCTAAAAAATAACCAGCTATAGAAGAAAAAACGACACTAACGGCTAAGCGAACTTTAGTAAGTTCTTTAAAATCAGACATGGTCATTGACCATGTTGCTTGTTTTATCGTTCCTGCAGCTGTTTTCATAATGGCTTGCAAAGATAAGGTCGCATGATTTCATTTGCAACGAATTGAATATGTTTATCTTATTTAGGTATAGGGCTTCAACCAAACAAAAAACCCTTACCAAAAAGTGGTAAGGGTTTTAAAAAATTATATATAAAGTTTACTGCAACTTAAATGTAATTGGAATACTAAAAGGAACTTTTACCGCTCTTCCACGTTGTTTCCCTGGAGTCATTTTAGGTAATTTGTTGATAATTCTTAAAGCCTCAGCTTCTAAGTTTTTATCTGGTCCACGCATTCTAATGTTTCCGATACTTCCATCTTTCTGAATAACAAAAACTACACTTACACGACCTTGCACACCCATTTCTTGAGCAATTTCAGGATAACGGAAGTTCTTACGAATATGTTTTTGCATTTGTTCTTGAAAACATTGCTTCTTATTACTTGCGCCTTCACAACCTGGAAAAACAGGCACATCTTCAATTACAGCAAACGGAACTGAGATATCTTCGTCAATCTCTTCAACCTCTACATCTTCAACTTCCATAACCTCTTCTTCTTGGCTAGTCTCAGTTGATTCAATAACAGTTTCTTCAACCTCTTCTTCGTCTTCCACGACTTCAATAACTTCTGGAGCAGCAGGTGGCGGTGGAGGTGGTGGAGTTTTAATTTGCTCCGTCATTGGAACCTCTTCGTCCAACTGATCTTCAATATTTAAGGCAATATCATAATCATTACCCTTATCATATTTTTTCCACTCTAAACCTACATAAACAAGCAACATAACTGCTGCAAGGCCAATTACAAAGTAAAGAGCACTATTTCTGCCTACATCAGCTTTCGGATTCTTCTTTGGTTCCATTTGTTTAAATTTTAATGTTCGCTAATTTAATTATTAATTCGATATATAAAAACCTAAAATGCGTCATTTTTACTTTGCAGTGAGTGAAAGGTACTTTTTAATGAGTAAAACACCTGCTAAGGCACCTATTGTATTCGCAAGTACATCCCAAATTTCTGCAGCGCGATCAAAAGGCATTACAAATTGCAAAACCTCAATTAATATGCCATAAATAATAGAAAAAAGAACCAACTTACTGAGCGTCTTTTTTAAATTAAACACATCATTTTGATTTTCTTTAAAAGAAAACACACCAAAAATGACAAGTACACAATGAAAAATAAAATGGACTATTTTATCAAAATAAGGAATATTGATTCCGCTTGACACGTCTTCTGAAAAAGAAAATAAGCTGGCAAGTGTTATTAAAACCAGCCAGCTTACAAAACTTATTGTAAATAAATGCTTTTTAAGCACCTATCAATTCTTTGTATTCAGCGTCACTCATTAATTCTTCTATTTCCGCTGGATTGCTAAATCTTATTTTCACCATCCATCCTTCTCCATAAGGGTCTGAGTTTACTTTTTCTGGTTCATCTTCTAAAGCTTCGTTAAACTCAATCAGTTCACCAGTTAAAGGAAGAAACAAATCAGAAACAGTTTTTACAGCTTCAACGGTACCAAATACCTCTTCTTTGTCTAAAGTTTCGTCAATAGTTTCTACTTCTACATAAACAATATCACCAAGTTCACCTTGAGCAAAATCAGTTATGCCAACGGTCGCAACATCACCGTCTATCTTTACCCACTCGTGGTCTTTTGTATATTTTAATTCTGATGGTAGATTCATCTTGTTCTATTTTGTCTAGTAACAAATGTAAACGTTATAATAAAGGTTTTCAAAAAATTGAGGACGAGATTTTAATTAAATCTGCAACTAAATAAAAGACCTTTAAGTTGCTCTGCGCTTTCTTTAAATAAAGAAAACATTAATTACCAAAATTATACCTTAGAGTGAAACCTGCATTGACCGTAGTTTGTGGAAAGGCAGTTGATACTTTAAATTGAGAAAATGAGTGGTCGTAAAAGAACAAAGCATTTAAGCTTTTACTTAAAGCATAATCCGCAGTAAACTTTATAGACCATAATTCTTGACCCGCTGTAATTTGATTGTTATCTATATCAAGATTACGAATCAAGGTGATATTATCACGTAACGATAAATCTGCTTTTAAGTTCAAATCGCCCTTTAAACGAGTTTTCTCACCACCAATATTTGCAACAAATTTTACGTCTTTAAATCGATACCCAAGTCCGACAGTATATTCCTTACCATTAATTTCAGTTAGTAGGTTATTGTCAAAACTTAAAGAAAATGTTCTATCCGTTCTGACTTCAGCCAGGACACTCATTGAATTTTTCATTTCAAAATCCATTCGAATTAGTGGATTGAACTCATCATTCAAGACAACATTATTAATGATATTTTCTGATAAAATATTTCCTGTTTCAGAATTTACAGGAGCGAAACCGTCTTTAATGAGCTGATTACGTTCTAAATTGGTTTGAAAAGAATTAATACTATATGCAGAACGATAACCATGTTGAATAGAAAAACGTTTAAATTTTTTCTTAAACCACTTGTTCTTCATTAAACCGGTATACTTAATATTCCAGTTAGGTATCGGAATTTCACGAAAGGCATCTAGGTTAACGCGGTCTACATCTTGTCCAGTTATAGCAGCAAAAAATGCAGGCAATAAAACATCTTGACTCGTTTTTCCATAACCAATAGGAAAACCATCTTCATCAACCCCAGTAACATTCGCATTACGATCAGACACTATTCTATTCGCAATTGTAATTCGGTTGGCTTTGAATTCTTCAAAAGTCGCAGAATCAAATTCATCGCTTTTTCTAAAAGCCGTTCCAATCATCATTGTTGAGATACTGAAATTTCCAAAATTATTGGCCAGTAATTGATTGTATTGCAATCCTCCATTTATATCATCCGGTATTACCTCAAAGGTTTCTTGAAGGCTATTAGAAATTTGTCTGTCAGCGGTTAAATCAATGGTTAAATCTTGAGTAGGTTGAGCGGTAGCTGTAATGCTCAGTTGTTTTGAATTATTCTGTAAAAATTGTGAATTGAAACCATCAAACTGAGTTAACCATCCTCTTTTAGCTGCTTCAAAACGCACATCACGTTGACTACCAAAAACAAAACCTAAAGTAGGCCGAGCCGTACCTAAAAAGCCTATAGATTGAGTATAACCAGGTAATACTTTTCCACGATTTTCACTATAATTAATATTAACACGTTTGACCATGGTCAATATATCAATAGCAGTATTCAAGCCTTTACTTGTTTTCTTCTTAGGTTTTTCATCTTCGCCATCAGCGGTGTTACCCGCTTTATCTCGTCTTGCTCGTACAGCTGCTGCAGCTTCTTTTCCAGTCCTTTTTTTAAGACCCAGATAATCATAAAAGCTCTGCATGGTTAAATTTGCTGTCAAATTATGAGTGCTCGCGTTCTGAACGGTATTAATATCTTCTCCCGCAACCTCCAACAATGCATCACCGCCGCGTTGCCAATCAAAATTACTGGTATAAGTATACTGTGCGTTAATAAAATTTAAGAATGGAAATTTACTAAAAGGCAATTCATAATTCAATTGCATTTGTTGCGCATGACGGTTAGGCTCACCAATATCGAAGAAACCATCCCAAAGATTAAGAGAATCTTCAATTAAAGGTCTTCCTTCATTATCAACATCATTGCTAAAATAATTACGTACAATATTGTTATTTGAAGTAGTAAGATTAATTCGTAGCGATTTACTCAAACTATAGTTTAAGGCATATTGCCAATTGAACAAATAATTACGCTGTTGCAACAAAGGCAAATCCAATGCCTCAATACCGGGCTCTAGAACATCACGAAAACGTTGCTGATTAAAGGAACGATTGTAATTAGCATTAACCGAAACACTGGTTGGCAAAAGATTGAAGTTTAAGTCTTTCAACCACTTCCAATATTCACTGGTGAACAAGGAATCTTTTTTGGCGAATGGAGCAACAGGTGCAGGTTTAAAATTATGATTGTAAACAAAACCAGTAGTCACATTCTGATCTCTCAAATTTGCTACTTCAAAATCTCTATGATTTGTCTCATTATAAGAGTAATTGAAAGTGAAATTTTCAATATCATAAAAATTCGCATCAGCTTCATCTCCCCTATTTTTTCGCACTCCAATTAAATTTATACTTCTTCTTTTGGTATAATCTTCAGCTTGCTCAAGTATAGTTTCAGCTTCTTGTTCCGTATCAGCAGCAGCAATTCTATCATCTAATTTTAAATCATCATAAACAGGGTCAAACTCAGGTGTTATAACCGTTTCAGAAATTCCATAATTAAAGGGAATTTGGATTCCCCACTTTTTTGGTAACAACTGCCCTACATTAACATTCGTAACAACATCATAAGAAATAGCATCTTCTCTAGCCCTTTCATTTGGCATCTGGTCAATAGACCCAAAACCAGATGTACTCGTGCTACCTGTTGCCGTTACATTTGCAAAATCAGCCATATTAGCGTCTAGTGCTGCGATAGCAGCCCAACCGCCATTATTATCTAAACCAGCTAAACGTAATTCATTAAACCAAACTTCACCTTGAGCTGGCAGGTCATCAATGTTTTTAATACCAACCATCATACTTCTAATACTACCTAAAGATGGATTACCACGAATACCTATTCTTACTTGGCCAAGTGTTCTAGGTGAGAATTCGTCAACTGCCACAACTTCGCCACCTTGAACTTCATAATAATTGATATCGTTTAAACTTTGGTTGGCTATACCCAACGATTTGACTTTATTTAAATCGGCTAGTACAATCTCTAGTTCATTTACTTCAGGCCAAATTTCTTCTGCCGATGAAGACCCAAAAGGTGTAAATTGTAATGGTAATTCTAACTGATAAAAATTTTCCGAAAAATCTGTTCCAATTCTTAAAAAACCTACTAAAGGAGTATCATCATCTGAATAATCGGTATTTAATATTTTTTCGGCATGCATGAACATTTTAATCTTTTCATACTGACGAACATCAATATTCACATTCTTAAATACTCCTCGGGAATCTTCAGATTCCAAATTTTCAACCACAAAAGAAAGTGATTGTTCATTTTGGCGAATAATCGTGTTATTATTATTGAGTTGTTCTCGAATAACCCCTGGAGGTAAAACATATGGGATTGGTATTCTTCCACTATTTTCCTCAATATTTACGGTGTTTACATCAGTAACCGTTCCATCATCTGCTGGATTGTTATCAATATCCAGATCTTGCAATGTGTTCGTATAAGTTCTCCAATCTCCACGGACCAGATCAAGAGTTGCAAAACGAAGCACAACATCATCTGTAAACCCAGTCATGTACATTCTCATGAAACTGACAGATCTAAAATCGGTAATACCTCCAATAGCACCTGTAAAATCGCTTAAAGGAATCTTATATTGAATCCACCTGCGATTTAATTGGGTATTGTTAGGTAGCGTCGGGGTTTGTCCTTCACGGATATCAGTAACGTATTGGTCATCTATGGTAGTATTTGGTTTGATTTGAATACGATATTCATAATAACTATCAACCGTATTCATGGTCAAATCGCGATCTACATCTTCCACATCAGGAAGCGTTGTAGACCCCCTATTGGTATTTGTAACTTCTACTGGAGAATTACCTTCAGGATTATTAAAATCTAAATATCTTTCTAAAACTCCACCTTCGCGATTCAGATAGTATTGGTAATCATCAAGTGCAGGGTCATTTGGTGATTCAACTATATTATTCGCATAAATTAATGGGGAAGTCTCATCATCTGGGTCTATTCTCCTAGTGAGTTCTTCGTCGCTTGACAAGCCATCAAAACCAATATCTTGTTGTGTTCTATTGTTTTCATCCGCATCAAAAGCATATACCAAAGATTGTGTTGAAGGTACTTGCCCCCAAATAGTTGGTCTTGGTGTTTCTGTTGAGGTTGTACTCGGTAATCCGTTTTCGTACTGTTTTCTTCCATCAGGTAAAATGTCTTCGGAAATATTACCTAAATTAAGTACTAATTCACCAATATTAGCACCAGTGGTCTCTCCATCAACATAAGGGTCTAAAACCCAAAATTGAACGAATTCAACATTTGACTGTTCAAAATTTGTACTACTTAAGGATCTCATTATACCGGCCCAGTTATCTTGAGGAACGGCTCCGAAACCATCACTAGCATTATAAGGTCCTTTTTGGGTTGGATAATACGCTAAATCTAAAGTTCCTTGAACCGTAGTTTGTCCTTGTGCAATATCAACTTGCGGAAATACCTCATCAATAAAAACCCTTCGCGTTGAGTTTAAAGATATATCGCCATCCGTAACACCATCTGGTCGTTGGTTGGTGTAAAATATTGGATCAATAGTATACCAGGCTAATTTAGCTCTTTCAAATCCAGCTGCTAAACCATCCTCATCATTTGGCACACCAACTGGTGGACTAGCTAAAGACCAACCTAAAGAAGAACGAATATCTATTAAAGCCTGAGCCCCTTCAAAATCATCTAGATACGTAGTTGTTTCACCCTGAAAATCAGCGTTTTTAGGTGAATTAGGCGTTAAAGCTGCTATTTCACCTCGTATTGAAATATTGGAAGGAACATCGGTGTCAATATTTGGTAACTTATTGGCTAACCTTGTTAAAAATGGAACCTCAGTACTAAAATTACCATTGAAACCATAAATAGTATTATTAACTGGTTCCACACCAAAATTTGATTTTTGAGTTAGAGGTCTTTCATTTAAGTTTAAAAGCGTACCTCCGATAACAAAGTTTTCGCTAATCTTATGTTCAACATTTACTCCGGTAAATCTTCTGGTTTGCTGTCCGAAAACTGCATTATTTTCTACTGAAATATTAATTGGTGTATTGGAGGCTTCTAAACTAGGATCTAGTAACTGAACAGTACCAGCTTGGTAATTTACAGTATAATCAATACCCTCTTGTAATTGTCTACCACCCGCAGTAACTCTAACAGAACCTCGAGGAACATTAAATGCTCCGATAGGAATACCATTATTTCCTTGAGATTTATAACGACCTTTTAATTGAAACCGGTTCTTTTCAGCATCTTGTAAAGAGGCTGCTTTTGTCTTAGCATACATGTTTCTAAAAACATAACGCTGTTGATTTTCATTATAACCTTGATCGTTCTCAACTTCATAAGTACCACCACCGAGTTCGTTAAATAAATATTTACCAAACGGTTCAACTTTTGTAAAAATAATACGCCCACTTTGCGTATCAACTGTGATTCCAGGGACGTAATCAAAAAATCCGTCACCGCCTGGCTGCACATCATTATAGACATTTAAGCGGTCAAGATTAAAAATATTTAATAGTATTCGGTCTTCAAAACCTTCAGGCCAACCCACATCTGGGTTAACAGGTGTAATGTAGTTTCTAGGGGTTGGATCTGAATATAAAATATTCAACTTAAAATCTTCTTGACTCAATTGAAAAGCACCTGTCGAATAAATATTTTTCATCATCAAATCCCAAATAGGATCACTGACATTTGTGATATTACTTTTCAATAATTTTAGAATCAATGTATTGTTTTCTATAATAGGATTTGCACCACCAGAAACGGTTGTAGCGTCAATGCCTCCATTAGCAAACTCACCTACTTGAAATACATCACCGTTAAAAGTATATTGAAAAGCAACCCCTAAAACCTCATCATTACTTAATCTTTGATTTAATGAAATATATCCTAATTGAGTATCAAACTGATAATCTCTACCTAATTCTAATTTTCTAGCATTTTCTAATATCGCATAATCGAACCCTTGATTTGGGGTATATCCATTTGAAAAATTAAAACCATTATCAACAGTAGCAATATCTCGGATAGCGCTATTGAGCACTCCACCTGCATCAATTAAAGCAGGGTCATAATCATTTGCTCCATTTCGAGGTAAAGCACCTATATCAAAAATATTAAAGAAACCGGCCGGAACTTGACCTTCACGACCTACTCTAGTCTTCTCTTGCCCATCAGGTCCCAATTGTGCTTCACCTAAATCTTGGAGGGCTACTATATTTCGAACATTTAACGTCTGTTGATTTCTATTTGTCACCCATACTTCTAATCGGGTGATTTGAACTTGACTTTGGATAAATGGGTAATTAGTAAGAGCAGCATCATAATTATCTCTAAAGTATTGGGCGAGAAAAAAGTGTTTATCTTCATCATAGTCTAAGGCTGTTAACGCAAATTCATTCAAGGTGCCTCCACCCTGAGCTACAACCGTATTATTCTGTGAGCGCTGTTCAGAAAAAACTGCTGTCACTGTAGTTTTTCCAAATTGCAATTGTGTTTTTACACCAAATAGACTTTGAGCGCCGGTAATCAATGAACTATTGAGCGGCATATTGACATTACCAACTTCTATTGAGCGTAAAATATCATCCTCGGTTGGCGTATAATCTAACTTGACTAGATTTTGAAAATCAAAAGTGGCCTCAGTATCATAGTTAGCTGTTACTTGTAATCGTTCGCCAACCTTACCCAGCATACTCAAACTTATACGTTGATCAAAATCAAAAGATAAATTTGTTCGATTCCTTGGAGACAACGCAGGATTATCATTTTTCTGCCAAATAATTCCTAAGTCCATCGCGACAGAACCTTGAGGTATTACTTCAATAGTATTACCACCAAAGACAGATTCAAAAAAGTTGCTGTTGACATAAAAATTTGGAAGTAGATTTTTCCTCGCTTCTTCACTTCCTTCCTTTCTACCAGAAAAAGCATCAATCTTTTCTTTGAAGTAAGATTTCATGCTCTCTTTTCTAACCAATTCATAATATTGGTCAGGAGTAAGAAATAAAGGATAGTTCACATTAAAATCACCAACACTTTCGGTATAAACATAGCGATCAATTTTAGAATCGTAATTGTATTTTGAAACAATGCTATCTGGATTGTCTAACAAGATTTTACCAAGAGTAAAACCTGTCTTAACCGAATCAACAGGTTGCTGATTGGTTTCTTGGGCTTGCAAAGATGCAATACCTAAAAAAAATATTAATAAGAAAAAACCCTTAAACCAATAAGGCTTAAGAGATGCTTTTACCCCTCTTTTCAAACTAGTTACAAATTTTTCAGCGCCAATTTTATAATGTTCTCGACGCTCAGCGAGGAATCTTGCGAAAGAACCCGATCTACAACCTTTTCAGATTGTCTTCTTACGAAACCAAGAACCTCTAAAGCAGATAACGCTTCTTCTTTTGTAGTATTGTTTGATTGAAGGGAAACTTCGTCCATATCGTAGACTTTAAGAATCTTATCTTTTAAATCTAAAATTACTCTTTGGGCAGTTTTTGCACCAATACCCTTGATTGACTGTATTTTAGGTACATCGCCCCCGGCAATAGCCTCCTTAATTTGGGTAGGGTCTAATGATGACAACATTGTTCTGGCTGTACTTGCACCAATACCGGAAACAGATAACAATAATCTAAAAATTTCTCTTTCCGCCTTTTGAGCAAAACCAAATAAGGTGTGAGAATCTTCTTTGACCTGAAGATGGGTAAATAGTTGAATATTCTCATCATCTTTTAGCTGAGAAAATGTATGAAGTGAAATATTTAGAAAGTATCCTACTCCATTGCATTCAATTACAACATAAGTGGGGTTCTTCTCAACTAACTTTCCTTTAAGATGATGAATCATTTATAAATTTTATATTTTATTTTCCAGTCTTAGCCTTCTTTCGCTTTTCTCTTTCTTGTGCATCAATTACTGCAACCGCTGCCATATTAACCATTTCATCAACACTAGCTCCCAATTGTAATATATGGACAGATTTTCTAAGACCGACCATGATTGGTCCAATTGAACTTGCTTTATTCAAGCCTTTAAGCAACTTATAGGTAATATTCGCTGCATCCAAATTTGGGAATATAAAGGTGTTCACTTTTTTACCTGCCAACTTCGAAAAAGGAAAGTTATTATGACATAACTCTTGATTCAAAGCAAAGTCAGTTTGAATTTCACCGTCCACTACTAAATCAGGATTCTCTTTATGCAAAATACGAACAGCCTCCCTTACCTTCGATGCTTCTTTATGACTTGAAGATCCAAAATTAGTATATGATAACATAGCCATAACGGGATTAAAGCCGAAAGTAGTAGCCACATTTGCAGTCATCTGGGCAATCTCTGCTAATTCTTCTGCGTCAGGGCTAATATTTATGGAGGTATCAGCGAGAAATAATGGCCCTCTTTCAGTTATCATAATATTCACAGTTGATGCATTACCAACACCTTGTGCTCTTCCGATTACTTCAAATACTGGTTTAAGCACTTTTGGATAAGCTCTAGAATAACCAGAGATCATTCCATCAGCATCACCTTCAACTAACATCATTGATCCAAAATAATTGCGCTTACCCATATTTACCCGAGCACTGTAACGAGTTTCGCCTTTACGCTTTCGCATTTGCCATAACTTATCAGCATACATTGTGCGCACGGTATTGGATTCGTCAGACCTTGGATCTATAATCTCTACATCAGCATTGAAATCTAATTCCTTTTTAAGTGTAGTTATGGTTTCTTTATTTCCGAGCAAGATTGGAATTGCAATGCCTTCATCATAAACTATTTGAGCAGCTTTAAGCACATCTAAAAGCTCAGCTTCGGCAAAAACAATTCGTTTTGGATTTACCTTTGCCCTATTATGGAGCATTCGAACCACTTTATTGTCATTACCTGATCGCAACAGAAGTTCTTCCTCGTATTTACCCCAATCTTGAATAGGTGCTTTTGCAACTCCACTCTCCATTGCCGCTTTTGCAACAGCCGGAGGAATAGTTGAAATCAATCGAGGATCAAAAGGTTTAGGAATTATATATTCTTCACCAAATGTTAATCGCGTTGTATCGTAAGTAATATTTACTTGTTCAGGAACAGGTTCCTTTGTTAAATCAGCTAAAGCTCTTACTGCAGCCATTTTCATGGCCTCGTTAATCTTAGTTGCTCTAACATCTAGTGCACCTCTAAAGATGAAAGGAAAGCCTAAAACATTGTTCACTTGATTGGGATGGTCTGAACGACCAGTTGCCATAATTATGTCTTTACGCGTTTTACAAGCCAAATCATATTCAATTTCCGGATTTGGGTTTGCCATTGCAAAAACTATAGGGTTTTTTGCCATAGATGTTAGCATGGCTGGCGAAACAATATCTGCCATAGAAAGACCTATAAAGACATCCGCATCTTTCATAGCATCATCTAAAGTTGCAATATCTCTGTTCGTTGCAAATTCAGCTTTTTGAGAAGATAAATTATCTCGGTCTTTTCTTATAACACCTTTGCTATCAAGCATTACAATATTATCTCCTTTGGCACCAAAAGCCTTGTAAAGCCTAGTGCAAGAAATAGCAGCAGCACCAGCGCCACTAACTACTATTTTTACATCTTCAATTTTCTTTTTGATTAATTCTAAGGCATTCAACAATGCTGCAGCTGAAATAATTGCTGTACCATGTTGATCATCGTGCATTACAGGAATGTCCAATTCTTCTTTTAACCTCCGTTCAATTTCGAAGGCCTCAGGTGCTTTAATGTCTTCGAGATTGATACCACCAAAAGTAGGTGCAATTATTTTTACAGTTTCAACAAATTTATCTACATCTTCAGTATCCAATTCAATGTCAATACCATCTATATCCGCAAAGATTTTAAAGAGTAAACTTTTACCTTCCATTACAGGTTTAGAAGCTTCAGGGCCAATATTACCTAAACCTAAAACAGCTGTTCCGTTAGATATAACGGCGACAACATTACCCTTTGCTGTATACTTGTAAACATCATCCTTATTTTTTTCAATTTCCAAACAAGGTTCTGCAACACCAGGAGAATAGGCAAGTGCCAAGTCTCTTTGAGTTGCATATGGCTTTGTAGGAACTACTTTAATCTTACCGGGTTGCGGTTTGGCGTGATATATTAATGCCTCTCTGCGTTGTTTCTCTTTACTCATACCTTCGGATTGGAGTGCGTAAATTTAAGGGTATTCAATGGAACACAAGTTGGTGTATTAAACTAAATATGTTATTGTTAATCAATTATTATTTGGCTTCAATTTCAGAAGTTGATTTACTAATATTCAGTCTTGTGGCAAGTATTGCTGAAATCAAAAAGAATACTCCGGCGAACAATATAGCATTTACAGCATTACCGCCTAACAAGTATTTATAAATTGGACCGAATGTTAAAGTCTCTATACCCATAGGAATTACAATCATCATATTAAGAATACCCATGTAAACCCCTCTTCTTTCTTGAGGTACAACTTTAGAAACCATCGTGTAAGGGATACCCATCATTGCTGCCCAACCAATTCCGAATAAAACCATAGGTATTAACACTAATAAAGAATCATCGATGAAAGGAATAACAAAAAGCGCCAATGCTGTACCAACTAAACTATAAGCGTAAACCTTTTTACCTCCATATTTTAGAGTTAAGGGCACCAAAGCTAAGGCTACAACCATTGTAACAATATTATAAGTTAAACTCATCTGTGCTGATTGCGAGGCCGCCTCAGATGTTGAATAGCCCATTGTCAATTTGAACAAGGGTGTAATATATTGCCAATAAATAAATAAAGCATACCATTGAAAAAGGTACACCGCTCCAATCTTCCACATAAAAGAAGGCATCTGCTTAATCGCAGAACTAATTTCTTTAAAAGGTTTAGCAACACGAACGCCAAAAGGTTGTCCTTTGTCATGATTTATTTTCTCCAATTCCTCATCTGAAGGAGGGATTTCGGGCGTTTTAAATACCGACCATAGAATTGTTGCTATTGAAAGCATTCCACCGATATAGAATGAATAATAAAGCCATTGCGGAATTTCACCAGCGACCTCAACGGATTCTCCGCCGAATAAGTACTGAAACAAAACGATGGAACCGTTAGCCAATAATATACCGGCCCCAACAAAAAGACTTTGCATTTGATACCCTAGGCTCAATTGTTTCTCCGGAAGTTTATCACCTACGAAAGCTCTATAAGGTTCCATAGCCATATTGTTACCAACATCAAGAATCCATAGTAATCCTACAGCAAACCATAGAACTGGACTACTTGGGAAAGCAAACAAACATATGCTTCCTATTATTGCTCCAATCAGAAAATAAGGTTTACGCCTGCCCCATTTGGGTGACCACGTTTTATCTGACATTGCGCCAATTATAGGCTGAATTACTAAACCAGTGACTGGACCTGCGATATTTAAAATGGGTAACATTTCTTCTGGAGCACCTAGATAAAGAAATATTGGATTAATAGCGGTTTGTTGTAAACCGAAACTATATTGAATTCCTAAGAATCCAACATTCATATTAAAAATTTGCCAAAAACTTAAACTAGGTTTTTTAATCAAGCTCATATCTTCAGAAGTTTGTTGGTATTAAGTTGCACAATAACGTTTCAAAAATTTCAACTTTATTGAAAACATTCCTGTAATCTAAAGAAATTATTGTAAAAATCTTTTATGAAAATTAGGAACTTTTTAAAAAAGGGCCTTTTCTTTTTCTATTTCATCAGAAAAAGTAATATTTAGTTTCATTTCTGATAAATTAATAGCTAGAACGGCCCAAGTATCTTCATTCTTCCATTTCAGTTGTAATTCATTATTTAAAGTATCTAAAACCTCAAATTGGCCATTAAATGCAGAGTGCTCATTTCTAAAAAGAATCAATTTCTTAAAATCATTAAAAAACCTTGATTTCAACACAGCATCTATTTCTTCCTGACTATAATAATGTCTATTGATATCTCTGCCTACATTCGTATTTGATAATAATTCCATGTCATTATCACCTGCAAATAATCCCACGTAGTATACTTGCGGAATTCCGGGTACAAAAAACTGAATAGCTCTAGCTATTAAGTAAGCATTTTCATCTTTGCCTAAAGCCTCAAAATAAGTACAATTAACTTGGTATAAGTCTAAATTACTCGCAGCAGCACCAGTAGCTTTTTTGCTTGAATCTTTACTATTTATGTGAATTTGTTCTACAATTTTTTCTAAGGTTATATCAGGTATTAGTCCAGCGCGGTTACCTTCTGATGCTACATCAACTACGCCTATTCCATCATGAGTATCTAAAACGGTTATCACATTTTTGGGGGCAATCTTCAACCAATTTTTTAAGTTGCTTGAATTTGCATTGAAAATAGTATCAAGTACTAAAACTGGTAGAGCAAAATCGTAAACATAATCTACTTTCTTTGCTATTTCAATTTGAGTTTGGTAAAACGAGTGAATCTCTACCAATACCTCTATCCCCTTTGACTTTGCTTTTTGAGTTAAGTCATCAATAAAATCAAAAGTCTCTTTTATCATAAAACAAGAAGTACCAGCTTTTTTGATGGCATAACCGGCCGCATCTAAACGAATCATACTAACGCCCGCTTTCTGAAAAACGGTTAATATATTTTCTAAATAAGCAAGACCAATGTTAGAGTTAACATCAATATCAATTTGGTTTGATGTAAAAGTGGTCCATACAGCCAGCTCTTTACCATCTTTTAATTGAAACTTCGTAAAGGGTGAACCAGGTCTTGGTCTATAAATTTTTAAAATTTCTTCTTCACTAATATCTTCGGAAAAAACCTTATCCCTTGTGAGTACTAAATCGAAAAACTCAGATTTACTGCCTTTCTCTAAAAAATCTTTAAACTGCGAAGATTCTGCAGAGATATGATTCACAATCAAGTCTGCCATTACTTCTGATGTTTTAGCCAAACTCTTTAAATCATTCCAATCTCCCAATCTAGAATCAATTTGCATATGATCTATTGGATCAAAACCGGCATCTTTACCATCAATTGGATAATAAAATGGCAGCAAATGAACTCCACCAAAAAGCCCATTTAATTTACTTTGCAACATGTATTCTAATTCAGATATTGAATTACAACCAATTCTATCTACATAGGTTATTAATTGAACTTGGTTCTTCATGAAAGTTAAAATTTAGACTTGGACAACATTATAATTTTAATTTTAAAAAAAAAACATCTTAAAGTTAAGTCACAAATTAGTTATAAGATTTTGGATTCTGTTTAGATATTTAACGAAAACGTTTTTGTTCCGTCGTACTGACATTTTTTCTCTATCTTGAAAGAATATGAGCAGAACAACACTACAGCAAATTGCTATTAGTTTAGATATTTCTGTAACAACAGTTTCTAAGGCTTTAAGATCTTATCCTGATGTAAGCAAAGAGACGATTGCCAGAGTAAAAGAAGAGGCTAAGCGATTAAATTATAAACCCAATGCCTTTGCTGTAAATCTAAGAACACAAGAATCAAAAACAATTGGGCTTGTAATACCTGAAATTGTTCATCAATTTTTCTCTAGCGTAGTCAAAGGTGTTATTGAAGAAGCAGAAAAACATGGATATGTCGTCATTATTCTTCAGACAGATCAGAAAATGCAAATTGAGAAAAAAAGAATTGAATTTTTAATTGAAAAACAGGTTGACGGTATATTATTAGCCTTAGCTGATGAGACTATTAGTTATGATCATCTATATGAAGTAAAATCATTAGATCTACCCTTAGTAATGTTTGACAAGATTGCAAAATTAGTTGAATGTTCTAAAGTCATTATAGACGACAAAAAGGCTGGCTACATGGCAACAAAACATCTTATAGATACAGGATGTAAAAATATTGCACATTTTAGAGGGCCAATGATGTCGCAAAACTCAATCGACCGTTTTCTTGGGTACAAAAAAGCCTTAGCTGAACATAATATTGTTTTCAAAGAAAGCAACGTATATAGTTGTTTAAAAATGAGTTTTGAAGAAGGTCAAGAAAATGGAAAAAAAATGATTGAAAAGAACAACGGTATTGATGGTGTTTTTGTCAATACCGATTTGGTAGCAGTAGGTTTAATTACTCAGCTTAAGAAAATGGGAATTAAAGTACCCGAAGAAATTTCGGTTATCGGCTTTAGTAATTGGTTTTTATCTTCGATAACCACACCCTCACTCACAACAATTTCTCAACCTAGCTTTAGTATGGGGCAGCTCATTTTTAAACTACTTTTATCTGAGATTAAAAATCGAAAAAATAATATACCTGTCGAGTTTGAAACTGTTATTATGCCTACAGAACTTATCGTAAGAGAATCGACTTTAGCTAGATAAAAACTTCACATTCCTTTGGAGTCCTGAAAACTTTGTTCTTTTTACGGCAGACTTCTGAAAAATCTTTTTAAAAACATCTTCAGTAATTTCTTCCCAATCTTTTTTGGTCATTGAAAGTAAATCAGCATTGGGATTAAATAAGGGTTCTCTATGTGGTTTAGAAAATTTATTCCAAGGACAAACATCTTGACAAACATCACAACCAAACATCCACTCATCAAACTTACCTTGAAATTCATTCGGAATTTCATTCTTTAGTTCAATAGTGAAATAAGAAATACATTTACTACCATCTACTTTATATGGTTCTACAATAGCTTGAGTCGGACAGGCATCAATACATGCAGTGCAAGTGCCACAATGGTCAGTTACCGGAGTATCATATTCCAAATCTAAATCCACTATTAACTCAGCAATAAAATAGAAAGAACCTACTTGTTGCGTTAATAAATTACTGTGCTTTCCAATCCACCCTAAACCGCTTTTGGCTGCCCAAGCTTTATCCAAAACTGGGGCTGAATCAACAAATGCTCGGCCATTGACTTCTCCAATTTCTTCAGAGATAAACTCTTGGAGAATTTTTAATTTAGATTTGATGACATGATGATAATCATGACCATAGGCATACTTTGAAATCTTATAGGTATCCTCTATTTGCTCATCTTGAGGGTAGTAATTCAATAATAATGAAATAACTGATTTTGAACCTTCAACTAACTTGGTTGGGTCTAGTCGTTTATCAAAATGATTAGTCATGTACGACATTTCACCATGCATATTTTGATTTAACCAGCTTTCTAAACGTGGAGCTTCTTCTTCTAAAAACTCAGCTTTTGAAAAACCGCAAGACAAAAAACCAAGCCGTTTGGCCTCGTCTTTAATCAATTTTGAATAGGTCTCTTTAGAACTCATTTTGGCATTAAACAGCTATTAGCTAAAATACACATCAAAAAAGAAAAACTTCGTTAATTTAGAGTTCAGAGGAAAAAAATATAAAACCAAGTAGAACAAAAAATGTAACATTTTTTGTTTTTAGATACTAACTAACGTATTCTATTAAACCAACGACATGATACGAATAGATAATCTTACCAAATCTTTTACCTCGAAAACAGGGAAAGGTTTTAAAAAAGAAACCGTTACCGTCAACGCGGTCAACAATGTTTCATTTGAATGTAAACCAGGAAGAATTTTTTCGCTTTTAGGGCCAAATGGGGCTGGTAAAACAACTACACTAAGAATGATTGCTGGTATAATTAACCCAACTTCTGGTAATGCAGTAGTTGACAATGTTGATATATCTCAAGGTAATGATGAAGTTAAAAAGCGAATAGGTTTTTTAACCGGTTCTACGGGGCTTTATGAAAGACTAAATCCTGATGAAACTTTAGATTTCTTTGGAAAGTTATACCGATTACCAGAACCATCTTACTCTGAACGTAAAGAATATCTTTTTGAAAAATTAGGTATTAATGAGTTTCGAAAAAAGAAACTAGGACAAATGAGTACGGGTATGAAACAAAAAGTTTCCATAGCCAGAACACTTATTCATGATCCAGAGGTATTGATTTTTGATGAGCCTACTTCAGGTCTAGATGTTATTACTGCAGATAGTATTATTGATTTGATTAGAGAATCCAAAGAGAATAATAAAACTGTTATTTTCTCATCTCATATAATGAGTGAGGTTGATTTATTATGTGATGACCTTGCCATTATTAGTAAAGGTTCTATTATTTATAATGATTCCTTTGACAACTTCAAAAAGGAAATGAAAGCTGACAACCTAACACAAGAATTCATTAACCGAGTAAACGAAGCATAAGATGAGAGATTTATTTATAATCGTAAAAAAAGAGCTAACCGAGCTTCTAAGAGATAAAAAAACAATTATCAATTCAATTGTTCTTCCTACCCTATTAATTCCAATTTTAATGTTTGGAGGGATTAAGGTGAGTCAAATGATTCAAGAAAGCAACCAACAGAAAAAAGTTAAGATTGGTCTTGTTAATGCCCCTGCAGATTTTGTGAAATTGGTTGAGAAAGACACTTTAAATCAAATAACAAACTATACAAAAACCGAAGATTTTAAAACATTGATAGATGACGGAACTATTGGCTCAGCCTTAGTCTTTCCTGAAAATTGGCAAACTCAAATGGATAGTTTATCAACTGCTAATGTGCAAGTTTTTAGAAATGGCACAAAAGACAATATTAATGGACGAGTATCTAAATTAATTGAAAATTATAGCGCAAAGTTGAAAGAACAACGTATTGCTATCTTGCAAATACCAACTGAGAAAATGGTTCCTCTAGTTCAGAACTTCGTCGAAGTCGGTGAACAAAAGGAACTCATTGGTAAAAGAATTGGAGGTTTTATACCTTACATTTTTATTTTAACTATGTGGGGGGGCTGTCTATTAGCAGCAATTGATTTGGTAACTGGAGAAAAGGAAAGAAAAACAATAGAAACAACACTTTCTTTACCAATTTCAAAATTCTCGGTTCTAATGGGCAAGGCCATAGTGGCGTCTCTTTTAGGGTTTATCCCAGCCTTATTGAACTTAACAGGATTGATAATTGGCTTAAATTTTATTGATGATATTCCAGACACTTTCAAAGTGGCGCTAACCGAGATGTTGAATCCTCAATCTATCATTATGATTTTGTTGCTACTAATTCCTTTTTCACTTTTTCTAGCTGGATTAATCATTTCACTGGTAGCTGGAGCTTCAACATTTAAAGAAGCACAAAGTAAGGCTTCACCAATAATTATTCTAATCATAATTCCTTTAGTAATGGCCTTAATGCCTGGAATAGAATTTACTTGGGCAACAGTTTTTATACCTGTACTTAATATTGGATTAGGTGTGAAAGAAATAATGGCTGGAACCATAAATATTGGTATGTATGCAGCAATGTTGCTATCATTATTAGCCTTTGCTGTTACTGCTATCTATTTTAGCTATAGAAAATTCTCTGATGAAAATGCAATTTTGAGCTAGGGAATTCAAATCATTTAAGATAAGGCCTAAGCAGAAATGCTTGGGCTTTTTCTTTTTTTAAATCGAAGTTTTACTTCTTTTGGCTTTAATGTAATCATCGGATTAATTTCAACCGATTCCATTTCAGTGGAAATGTGATATTTTTTAATAAGCGTGGCAACTACCATAATCATTTCATAGGTCGCGAATGCATTACCAATGCACATTCTAGGCCCAGCACCAAAAGGGTAGTAGTAATCACTATGCTTTTTATCCTCAAAATCTTTAAAACGTGAACCCGAATAACTTGCTGGTTTATTCCAGAAATTTTTATAACGATGCAGTTCATATAAAGACAGTAATACCAATGAATTCTTTTTAAATTGAAACCCTGCAATTTCAACTTCTTCCACGGCTACACGATCTATAAAATAAGCTGGTGGATATAATCTCATCGCCTCATTAATTGATGATTGCGTTAATGAAAGTCGTTGTAAATCTTCCATTTTTATAGTTTCGCTATCTAATTTTGAAACTTCATCAAAAAGCTGGTTTTGTAAGTTCTTATCCTTTGCTACAAAATATAAAGTAAACGATAATGCATTGGCAGTAGTTTCATAACCAGCGGTAAACAAAATAAACAACTCATCAATCAACTGGTTTCGAGGCATTTTACTTCCATCTTCATAAGTTGCCTCTAAAAGCATATCCAATAAATCTGTACTCTTCTGTTGACTTGCAATTCGCTGTTCTATGAGTTCATTTAAAATCTCTCTTGCCATTTCTGACTTATTTAAAGCAGCCCCAATTTTTCCAGAAACTTTAAACCACCATTTTAGATAAGGTTGCCGCATTTCTTTAATAAGCATCAGTTGATTTTCTTCTGCGATAGCCTTAAGTTTTGCCATAGGCTCATCAATATCAAGCGCATTGAAAAGTGATTTTGCAACTACCTTAAAAGCTACATCGCCCATTAATCCAAAAATATCTTGTTCTTGATTTGGTTCGACCACATCTAACTCGTCTTCGATAGCTTGATGGATTATCCCTAAAAGAGACTTTAGATTTTTTAAATGAAACTTTGGTTGAATCATTCTGCGATGCGTTCGCCAATGTTCACCCTCTGATGTCAACAATCCATGACCAATATATTTGGCTAAGTCCTTGGTTTGAAGTTTAGATTTTGAAAATGATTTTTGTTTTTTTTGAAGTACCTGCTTTACAACTTCAGGGTTTCTAGAAAAAATTAATTTTCCGTCTCCTAGTGTAGTAATCTCAAAAGTATCTCCTAGTTTTTCAAAATTTTTATGATGAAATGGAAGTGGGTTTTTTAAAATTTGAGCACTATTTCTTAAAACCTTAAAAACAGAAACCTGTGGTAAATTTTTCATTTAAAATAATCCCCCTTGTATATCACCTTTTATTCTACCCAAATGTTTGTAAGCTAATTCAGTAACCTCACGCCCTCTAGGTGTTCGCATAATAAAACCTTGTTGTATTAAAAATGGCTCATACACTTCTTCAATTGTTTCTGCACTTTCAGATACGGCCGTTGCAAGAGTAGTAATACCAACAGGTCCACCTTTAAACTTATCGATGATAGTAGTTAATATTTTATTATCCATTTCATCTAATCCATGAGCGTCTACATTCAGTGCTTTTAGACTGAACTTTGAAATCTCCATATCAATGTTTCCATTCCCCTTTATTTGAGCAAAATCACGAACTCGTCTTAATAAAGCATTACAAATTCGAGGTGTACCTCGGCTACGACCAGCAATCTCAATGGCAGCCTCATTAGTAATAGGCACTTTTAAAATATCGGCGCTACGCTCAACTATTGTTGAAAGCAATTCCGTACCATAATATTGTAACCGACTCTGTATTCCGAATCTAGCGCGCATAGGTGCGGTTAATAAACCTGACCTAGTAGTTGCTCCAATTAATGTAAATGGACTAAGATTAATCTGAACCGTTCTAGCATTAGGGCCAGTCTCAATCATAATATCAATCTTGTAGTCTTCCATAGCAGAGTAAAGATATTCCTCCACTATAGGGCTAAGTCGATGTATTTCATCAATAAACAAGACGTCTCTTTCTTCAAGATTTGTCAAAAGACCTGCTAGGTCCCCAGGTTTATCCAAGACAGGCCCAGATGTAATTTTAATACCAACACCTAACTCATTTGCTAATATATGCGCAAGAGTTGTCTTTCCTAATCCGGGAGGGCCATGAAATAATGTATGATCTAAAGCCTCATCCCTTTGATTAGCAGCTTGTACAAAAACCTTAAGATTTTCTAATACTTGTTCTTGCCCGGTAAAATCATCAAAGCTGATAGGCCGTAAAGCCCTTTCAATATCCATCTCTTCCTGAGAGAAACTACTGTTTGTGGGATCAAGATTATCATTCATACCTAACAAAGATAAAGTAATTCCGCTATAAGATTTTCAAATAAAGGAGTTTGAAAAATTCATTGAATTTATTGTAAATTCAACGCATGGATATATCAAACTACAGTAATTCCATTTTACCTTACATCCCATTTTTTTACGTGATTTGGTCTGATGATTTACTATCTACATCGGAAATAGATGTAGTAAAAACTGCTATTGAAGAAGACAACTCCTTATCCAATTCTGATAAGCAAAAGCTAAAAAGTTGGTTAAAAAGAGATAGCCCACCTAAAAATGAGCTTGTCAAAAGTTGGCAACAACTCATTACAAACAGCAATGCCAAATTAATTGAAAGTGAAGTTTATCCTTTAGAATCATTTTCGCAAAAAGTTGCTAGTTTTTATTGCAAAAACTGCACTGCAAATGAAAGCTTACAAAATATTGAGCTTCACCTAGGTATTCAACCAAATCATTATAATCATCTTTTTAATGTAGAGGTAGTTCATCAAGCTTTTTCGGACCGTTTTTCTGGTAGCGATATAGATGCTATAGTCAATGCACCATATTTACAAGAAATTAATACGTTTAAAGAATTTCTTAAAAATCCAGTTTTTAAATGGGATGTTGTTCGCGATAAAAGCAAAGCCAGAAAAATAGTTTTAAAACAGGTGCAAACATTAGCTGCGGGAGGATGGGGAGCTTTGGCTTACCCAAAGGCATACGGTGGTAAAAATAATATTGAAAGCTACGCATCAATTTTTGAACAACTCATTTTTGTAGATGGTAGTCTAGCTATAAAGTTTGGAGTGCAATTCGGCTTATTTGGCGGTAGCATTCAAAATTTAGGTAGAAAGTATCATCATGACAATTATTTAAAAGAAACAGGCGAAACTAAATTACTTGGTTGTTTTGCAATGACGGAGACTGGTCATGGGAGTAATGTTCGAGGTATAAAAACTACTGCAACATATGTTCATGAAACTCAAAGTCTAATTATTCATACCCCCGGAAAAAATGACAACAAGGAATACATAGGGAATGCTTTAGATTCTAAGATGGCTTCAGTTTTTGCCCAACTCATAGTTGGTGGCAAAAACAAGGGCGTTCACGCAATTTTGGTCCCTTTAAGAAATGAAAAACACGAACTTTTACCAGGTATTAGAATTGAAGATAATGGTTATAAATTAGGCCTAAATGGAGTTGATAATGGAAAAATTTGGTTCAATCAGGTCATGGTGCCGGTTGTAAACCTTTTAGATAAATATGGCCAAATTGATGACCAAGGTGATTACCAATCTAAAATCAAAAACCCTAACAAACGTTTTTTTACTATGTTAGGGACTTTGGTTGGAGGTCGAATATGCGTTGCAAAAGGAGCTTTGGCAGGAGCCAAAATGTCTTTAACTATTGCTATAAAACATGCTCTTCAACGTCGACAATTTAATGACTCAATTAAAGTTCAAGAAGATTTACTGATGGATTATCCATCACATCAACTACGATTAATCCCAAAAGTTGCCTCAAGCTATGTCTATCATACTGTTTTACAAAGAGCCATGCATGAATATGCGAATAGTACGGAAGATAAACGCAGAATTGAAACACAAGTAGCTGGGCTTAAAGCCATCATAACTTGGTTCGCCACAGGAACTATCCAAGAGTGCCGTGAAGCCTGTGGTGGCAAAGGTTATTTATTAGAAAATAGAATAGCTGATTTAAAAAACGACACTGATATTTTTACAACTTTTGAAGGTGACAATACTGTTTTATTACAACTTGCTGCTAAAGGAGTTCTCTCTGATTTCAAATCAGAATTGAACGCTGGTGGATTTGTTAGTGTTTTAAAATTGATAGGAGGTCGGTTTACTGATAAACTGGCAACCATAAATCCAGCCTATTCAAATAAAGTTGATAAAGCTCATTTATATAACCCGAAATTTCATTTGCACGCTCTTGATTTCAGACTAAGAAGATTAACCGATTCTGCTGCTATGCGTATACGTGGTTATATTAAAAAAGGGATTCCTAGCTATCAAGCATTCTTAAAAACCCAAACACATCTTTTAGCTCTTGGCAAAGCCTATAGCGAGGTATTAGCTATGAAATGGTTTTATGAATTTACTTCAAAACTCGATGATGGACCATATAAAGATTTACTTTATCAAATTGGAGCACTTCATGGTTTATCAGTAATAAGAAAGGATGCGACCTGGTTTTTGGAACATGGGTATTTAAGCGGCGCAAAATCAAAGGCGATCCGGCAAAGAGTTGAACGTTTAAGTACAGAGTTGAGACCTCATATAAATACTTTGGTCGATGGTTTTGGAATACCCGAACATTCAATGACCGCTCCAATAGCTAATTAAAAAGTAAGGTTAACTTAATAATACCGGTGTTCTAATTTTTCTTTTTAATCAATTGAGAGGTATCTAAAAATTCCAGAATACTGATTCTTGGATCCCCATATAGATAGGTTTTTGAAGCACCTCTTGATTGTAGCTCTAGATCACGTGTAGCAAATACACGTGCAACCGAAGATTGCTCAAGAACAATATTTGCGCCTCCTGATTGCATTTTTTCGCCTTTGAACTTAGTATTATTAATGGCCTTTAATTGCAAAGTATCTGTAGAACCATCTATTGAAAGGGCAGCGTTATTCAATAATTCAACATGTTTTGCTCCGGTTACCGCGTAAATTTTTGCATCGGATCTATGTTTCATTTTAATATCTAAAGAATCCACATCAAGACTAAAATCAGAATTACTATTATCTTCTAAATTCAGATATGCAACAAACGCATCGGCTTTAAGCTTTAACTTGGAAGGTCCAAAAACGTTGATATATAATTCGTCAGCCTTAATGATATCTTCACATTCTATTTTTCCATCACGCTGAGTTATAGCTTTTAATTCCTTGTAATTAACAATGATTTCAAGCTTTTTCTTGGCTGTTACATCATAGAAAGAAGATATTACTAAAGTACTATCAACGACTTGAAATTTTAAAATATCGATAAGATTATCATCAGCAATAATTTCATAGCCTTCACCGAAAGACTTTTTTAATTCAATATCGAGATTATCATTTAGTTCAATCGCATTGAAAGGAGGTAATTCTTCCCTTACTTCTATCACTGATCTATTCCCTTTTATTTTTGGTTTGCGCTGAGACATGCTCATTATCGGTAAACAAGCTATTAGTATTAAAACATATTTCTTCATTATTACAGGCTTTAAATGATACATTGGATTAGACACCATTTCATCAAAAAAGTCATCCAATAGTATCTGTATCATGAAATTTCCATGCCAAATTAATCAAATAAAAAAGCCATCCTTAAAAAGGATGGCTTTTTTATTTAGCTGTATCACCAAATTAATGGTGCATTTCTTCTTCGTTTTCTTGTAATGGAATATGCTGTGGAACATAATCTTGTCCCTCAATTATATACTCACCATTTTCATACGTCTTACTATAATCATATGCCCAACGATGTACTTCAGGAATAGGTCCATCCCAATTTCCATGTATGTGTTTCATTTCAGCAGTCCATTCTAGTGTATTTGACTTCCATGGGTTTTGAGGACCTCTCTTACCATAAAAAATACTACTGATAAAATTATATACAAATATCAATTGTGCCGCACCTGCAATAAGAGCAAATACAGTCATTAATATTTGAACGTTTGTTAATTCATCAAACATTGGAAAAGCCGTATTCTCGTAATATCTTCTTGGAACACCTGCCATACCTACAAAATGCATTGGAAAGAAAACGCCGTAAGCACAAATTGCAGTTACCCAAAAATGAATGTAGCCTAAATTCTTATTCATCATGCGCCCTTGGAACATTTTAGGGAACCAATGGTATACTCCAGCAAATAAACCGTATAACGCAGAGATACCCATTACTAAGTGGAAGTGAGCCACTACAAAATACGTGTCATGAACATTAATATCAAGGGTACTATCCCCCAAAATTATTCCAGTTAAACCTCCAGTAATAAAAGTTGAAACCAGACCAATTGAAAAGAGCATTGCTGGATTAAGCTGTAAATTACCCTTCCATAATGTTGTTATATAATTGAACGCTTTCACTGCAGACGGAATAGCTATCAACAAGGTTGTAAATGTAAATACAGAACCCAAGAAAGGATTCATACCTGAAATAAACATATGGTGACCCCAAACAATCGTTGATAAAAATGCAATTGCTAGTATAGAAGCAACCATTGCACGATAACCAAAAATTGGCTTTCTGGCATTTGTTGACATTACCTCAGACGTAATACCCAATGCAGGTAATAATACGATATAAACTTCTGGGTGCCCTAAAAACCAAAATAAGTGTTCATACAAAACTGGGGATCCACCCTGATAGTGCAAAACTTCGCCCTGAATAAAAATATCAGAAAGGAAGAATGAAGTACCAAAGCTTCTGTCCATAATCAATAATAATGCCGCTGATAGCAGCACAGGGAAAGAAATTACACCAATAACTGCGGTTACAAAAAATGCCCAAATAGTTAAAGGTAATCTCGTCATTGACATACCTTTTGTTCTAAGATTAAGAACAGTCACAATATAATTTAATGACCCCAATAATGATGATGCTATAAATATCGCCATGGAAACTAGCCATAAAGTCATCCCCATACCAGAACCTGGTTGGGCCATCGGGAGTGCACTTAAAGGCGGATAAATCGTCCAACCAGCAGCAGCTGGTCCGGCTTCAACAAATAATGAAATAACCATTATAACTGTTGACACAAAGAACATCCAAAAAGAAAGCATGTTCAAAAAGCCCGATGCCATATCTCTAGCACCTATTTGTAATGGAATTAATAAGTTACTAAAGGTACCACTCAGTCCAGCGGTTAATACAAAGAACACCATGATTGTTCCGTGCATTGTAATCAATGCTAAATACACATCAGCATCCATTACCCCATCAGGAGCCCACTTACCAAGGAAAGCTTGGAAAACAGAAAATGATTCTCCAGGCCACGCCAATTGCATTCTAAAAAGTAATGACATTGCAATACCTATGAAGCCCATAACCAATACACCAGTAATGAGATATTGCTTAGCAATCATCTTATGATCTTGACTAAATATGTATTTAGTTACAAAAGTTTCTTTATGATGATGTCCATGATCATCGTGTCCATGACCATCTCCGTGTTCGTGTGCAATCGCTGACATAATCCGTAATTTTTATTTTTATTTCTTTTTCTAGCCTAATTTTTATTCCATTGAAGCCATTAATGCTCCGAAGGTACCCTGCTCTGCAATCCACTTATTATATTCCTCTTCTGTCTCTACAATAATCTTCATTTGCATGTTGTAGTGAGATTTTCCACAAATCTTATTACAAAGTAGCACATAATCAAACTCCCAAGGATCTTTGTTTGGAACACCTTGTGCAGCCTGTTCTGCTCTAATCGCATTGGTACGTTTAACCTTATCAACGACATCAGGGTTTAATCTCATTTCTTCGGTTGTTATCGTTGGGGTAAATGAAAATTCAGTAATCATACCAGGAACACAATTCATTTGTGCTCTAAAATGTGGCATATAAGCTGAATGCAATACATCTTGAGAACGCATGTAAAAATTAACTTTACGCCCTACTGGTAAATGTAATTCTTTTACAATGACATCATCCGTTGCGTTAGGGTCCGATTCATCAAGACCTAATACGTTTGCGCGATCAATATCAATTAATCTAACGCTAGCATCTCCTAGAACATTATCTTCACCTCCATATCTCGCCTGCCAATTAAACTGTTGTGCGTATAACTCAACAATTAATGGGTCATCTTCATCGTTGACGTCCATAATATTGGTCCATGAATATAGACCCCAAATAATTAAACCAGCTAATACAATCACAGGTATGATAGTCCAAATAAACTCTAACCTATCATTGTCAGCATAGAAAAGTGCTTTTTTTCCTTCTTCACCTCGGTATTTATATCCAAAATAATGCAGTAATGCCTGAGTTATTGTTTGCACAAAAAAGATAATGGCAAACGAAATCCACATGAGTGTATCATATTCGCCACCATGAGCTGAAGCAGCTTCAGGTAATAACACTTTGGAATATTTGGCAAAACTAAATATGGTGATACCATAAATGAAAATTAGAAAACCAAATAGCAAATACCCATTGGTTCTATTATCAGCATCATTAGCAATTTGAGAATTCGCTGAATCTGCTTTAAGTTGTGAAAGTTCAAATATTTTGGTCATTTGCCAAACTGCAATTGCCACTAAAACTAGAACTGTGAAAATTAATAATGTTGTCATTCTTTAACTACTTTCTCTTATCACTATTAGTAATGGAAATGCTTACTCTCCTCTATAAACGGATTACGTTTCGGAGTTAATTCCTCTTTAGTCAATGCTGTGAAGACCCAAAAGATAAAGAGTCCCGCAAAAAACAAAATACCACCTATCTCAGGTACTCCTAAATACCACTGATCACCGACAGTTGCTGGCATTACCATGTTAAATACATCCATGTAATGACCAAACAATATAACTAAGCCCGCCATTACAACAAACCAATTGACTCTTTTATAATCACTATTCATTAAAACCAATAAAGGGAATAAAAAGTTCAATGCTAACATACCAAAGAATGGAAGTTTATAATCCTCAATACGTGTAACGAAATAAGTTACTTCTTCAGGAATATTAGCATACCAAATCAACATGAACTGACTAAACCATAAATAAGTCCAGAAAATACTAATACCAAACATGAATTTAGCTAAATCATGAATGTGACTATCATTTACCTCTGGTAATAAACCTTTTGATTTTAAGTATATAGTAACCAAAGCAATTACGGTAATACCCGAAACAAACATACTAGCAAATACATACCAACCAAATAATGTACTAAACCAATGAGGGTCTAAACTCATTATCCAATCCCAAGACATCATAGATTCTGAAATCAGATAAAAAACTAAAAACCCAGCAGACCATCTGAAATTCTTTTTAAAATTAGAATTGTCATCAGATTTGTCTTGAGCTAATGACAACTTTCTTGAATACTGACGGTAAAAAATCCATCCACCTAAGAAAATTGCCGCTCTTATTAAGAAAAATGTTGGGTCTAAATAGCCTTGCTTTCCTTGTAATAATTTATCATGAGCCACTACATCAGCATCCATCCATGTGAACAAATGATTAAAGTGTAAGGTAGATAACACCAAAATAACAAAGACAATAATACCACCAGGTACTATGTATGATGTTATCCCTTCCATAACTCTAAAGAGCAAAGGAGACCATCCAGCTTGAGCAGCTCTTTGAATTGCATAAAAAGCAAGAACCCCGAGAGATATCATAAAGAAAAAGAATGCTGCCACATAAAGTGCAGACCAAGGTCTGTTTTGAAGTTGATGTAACAAATGCTCATCATGACTTGACGAATGACCACTTTCAGCAGTTTCGTTATGGTCATTGGCATGACTTTCAGCTACTGTTGCATGTTCTTCACCATGAGCCGCATCAACAGCATGGTCACCTCCGTGATCATCACCATGTGAAGCTGCCACTATTGCCTTGGCCTCCTCAACAGTGCTCGGAGCACTCCAGAAACCAGATGCAAGAAAGATGAATCCGACAGCCATCAAGATGTAAGATGTTATTTTAAGTCTATTTGAAAACGTGTACATACTTAATGTCTTCTTATTTTGTTAGGTCTGCTTTTAATTTCATAACGTACTCCGCAACTTGCCAAAGCTCTTCTTCACTGCTCATTTGAGAAGCATATGAACCCATGGAGTTTAATCCGTAATACATAGTATGATAGGTACTACCTACTGATATATTTCTAGCGGCGTCGTCATAGCTTGGAACGCCAAGAATTTTTTCTCGTTTAACCAAAGTACCTTGTCCTTTGCCTTTTGGTCCGTGACAAATTGCACAATACACATCATACAATTCTTTACCTTTTGCAAGGTTTACTTCCATGCTTAAAGAATCTAAAGGGCTCGGTTGTATACGCGCCATTTCTTTACCTTCAGGGCTATTGTCATATTCATAAGGCATCCATTCTCTTGAAATAGAACCTTCGGCTGGCAACATAGCTTCTGTTCCTTGAGGAAACAAGCCATTATCAACACCTTGATAGGTTTCATACCCAACTGGTTCGTACATGTTCGGCATATATTGGTAATTAGGTTCGTTTTTGTTAGAACAAGAGGCTACTCCTATTAACAAAACAAGACCAAGAACTATTTTCGCGAATTGCTTCATGCTATTCATCCTTTTCTGTAACTTTTACTTCGATTGCACCTGTATCAATCAACAAACTCTTTAATTCTTCCTCATTATCATGAATGCCAATTTCCATTAAAAACATATCATCCGTAGTTCTTTTATCTGGATTTTCAGCATTCTTAAATGGCCACATTCTACTTCTTAAATAAAATGTTATTACCATTAAGTGAGCAGCAAAAAATACAGTTAACTCAAACATAATAGGAACAAATGCAGGCATGTTCTCTAAATAACTAAAGCTTGGCTTACCACCAATATCTTGTGGCCAATCTTCAATCATGATAAAATTCATCATTACAATGGCCACCGTTAAGCCTAAACAGCCGTACATAAAAGATGTAATTGCTATTCTCGTATCCTCAAGACCCATTGCCTTATCAAGACCGTGTACCGGGAAAGGCGTATACACCTCTTCGATATGGTGATGCTCAGAACGAACTTTTTTGACAGCATTCATCAATATGTCATCGTCGTTGTAAACCGCATGTATAACTTTTGATGCCATAATTAGTTTTTCTTGTTTAATTTTTTCGCTTGACCAGCCCAATCATCACGCTGTGCTCTACCTGGAAATTTCTCAGTTATAGAATCTAATAAATTATATTCTTGAGCAGTCATTTTACTTACTTGAGCAAAAGTGAAAATTCCAATTTGATTTAAAACTTGCTCCATTTGAGGTCCGACTCCTTTTATTTGTTGTAATTCATCAGCAGTGTCAGTATCCGCATTAAAAGAACCAAGCTTTTCCATTAAAGCTGAAACCTTTTCATCTTTGTTACCACTTTTTTGAGCAGTTGCTGCTTTTACAGCACCTTTAGGCATTTCATATAAGGGTTTGCCAGCATCTCTTAACTTCTTGTACTTAGAACCTGATGCTTTGAGTATAGACTTTACTTCTGCTTGAGCAATCACTGGAAAAGTTCTGGAGTATAGTAAAAAAAGCACAAAGAAAAACCCAATTGTACCAATGAAAATACCAATATCAACAAAAGTTGGTGAGAACATTGTCCATGATGATGGTAAGTAATCTCTATGTAAAGAGGTAACTATAATTACAAAACGTTCAAACCACATTCCTATGTTCACTACAATTGAAATAAAGAATGAGAACATGATACTTGTACGTAATTTTTTTGACCACATAAACTGTGGAGAGAACACATTACAAGTCATCATCGACCAGTATGCCCACCAATAGGGTCCAGTTGCTCTATTTAAAAATGCATATTGCTCATATTCCACACCGGAGTACCAAGCGACAAAGAGTTCCGTTATATAGGCACAACCAACTATAGAGCCTGTAATCATAATTACAATGTTCATTAACTCAATATGCTGCACAGTGATATAATCTTCAAGACTACATACTTTTCTCATTATAATCAACAGCGTATTTACCATTGCAAATCCTGAGAAAATCGCTCCAGCAACAAAGTATGGTGGAAAAATAGTGGTATGCCATCCTGGTATTACCGAGGTAGCAAAGTCAAAAGATACAATCGTATGAACTGAAAGTACTAATGGTGTAGCCAGACCAGCTAATACTAGTGAAACCTCTTCAAATCGTTGCCAGTCTTTAGCACGACCTGTCCAACCGAAACTTAGTAAACTATATATCTTTTTCTGAAATGGCTTTACAGCTCTATCTCGAATCATTGCAAAATCAGGTAATAAACCTGTCCACCAGAACACTAATGAAACTGATAAGTAAGTTGAAATTGCAAATACATCCCAAAGAAGAGGAGAATTGAAGTTTACCCAAAGCGAACCAAATTGATTAGGAATTGGCAAAACCCAATAAGCTAACCAAGGTCTACCCATATGAATTATTGGGAAAAGACCAGCCTGAATTACAGAAAAAATGGTCATTGCCTCAGCAGAACGGTTAATTGCCATTCTCCATTTTTGACGGAATAATAAAAGTACCGCAGAAATCAAAGTACCCGCGTGACCAATACCTACCCACCAAACAAAATTGGTGATATCCCAAGCCCAGTTAACTGTTTTATTCAATCCCCAAACTCCGATACCAGTTGAGACCGTATAAATAATACAACCTAGACCCCAAAGAAATGCAATTAATGCTATGGAAAAAACAATCCACCAATGTTTATTGGCTTTTCCTTCTACTGGGCGGGCAATATCCACAGAAACATCGTGGTAGCCTTTGTCTCCAAGTACTAGGGGTTTTCGTATAGGTGCTTCGTAATGCGCCATAATCTATATTCTAGTTTCTTGCTTATTAGTTGGTTATGCTTCGTTGTTGTTTCTCACCTTTACATGATAGAACACATTTGGCTTTGTGCCAACATGCTCTAATAAGTGATACATTCTATCATCTTCTTTTAACTCAGCTACTTTACTTTCTTCATCATTGATATCTCCAAAAATTATTGCTCCATTGCTACAAGCAGATGAACAAGCTGTTTGGAATTCACCATCTGTAATAGGACGGCCATCTCGCTTAGCATCTAAAATGGTCTTTTGTGTCATTTGAATACACATTGAACATTTTTCCATTACACCTCTTGAACGAACATTAACATCTGGGTTTAATACCATTCTACCCAAATCATTGTTCATATTATAGTCAAACTCGTCGTTACCATTATATAAGAACCAGTTGAACCTTCTTACCTTATAAGGACAGTTGTTCGCACAATATCTTGTACCTACACAACGGTTATAAGCCATATGGTTTTGACCTTGACGGCTATGCGCTGTAGCTGCCACTGGACAAACTGTTTCACACGGAGCGTGATTACAGTGCTGACACATTACAGGTTGAAATGCAACTTGTGGGTTAGCCGAAGGACTCTCCATTTCACCAAAACCACCTAGAGATCCATTATCACCCCAAAGGCCATCCATGTTCTCTTTTTTCTCATTATCACTTTCAAAAGTTTCTTCAGAAGAATAATATCTATCAATTCTCAACCAGTGCATGTCACGTGACTTACGAACCTCTTCTTTACCTACAACAGGAACGTTGTTCTCTGAATGACAAGCAATAACACAAGCACCACAACCGGTACATGCATTCAAATCAATTGACATATTAAAATGATGACCAATTGAACGGTCAAATTCTTGCCATAAATCAACTTCCGGTGCTGTAACGGGAACTTCTTGATGATTTAAAGAAACCTCAGGAATAGGATTCCATTCATGATGATTTTTAGTATTAAAAATCTCAAGAGTGGTTTCTTTAATAATATCTCCACGTCCCATTAAAGTATTATGTAATTGCACACAAGCAAATTCATGCATACCATCAGCTTTCGAAACAGAAACTGATTGAACGTTATTGAAATTTTTATATAATTGAAATGCATTAACACCTGTTTGCATTTCTTCTTTCATTCCAGCTTTTTTACCATATCCAAAAGACAAACCTAGTGTGCCTTTTGCTTGACCAGGCTGAATGATTACTGGAACATTATTTAGCGAAATTCCATCAACAGTCAAATTCGCGTAACTTCCATCAAGACCTCCATTAGCAACATTTTCATTTACCAACTCAAGTTCTTGCGCGTCTTCTTTAGAGACGGTAACATAGTTATCCCATGATACTCGAGTAATTGGATCAGGGAATTCCTGCAACCAAGGATTACTTGCCTGCTGACCATCGCCCATACCTACTTTGGAGTATAACGTTAACTCCATTCCTGTAGTTGTCGAATTCGATAAAGAACGTAAAGCCGACGCCAATGGCACCCTATTTTGTTCTTCGTCTTCTTCATTTTCTGTTTCAACATCGCTAGTTTCATCATTTACTACCATTGCTGGTGCTGCAAAAACACCATCTTGCAATGCTTTACCCCAGCTACTACCGTTTAAAACAGATGCAGACCAATTCTCTTTTACGAATTCGTAATAACTTTGATCACTTCCCATCCATGATAGTAAACAGGATTGAAATTGTCTTGTATCAAACAATTCACGTATGGTTGGTTGCATCAAACTAAAATGACCTTTTTTCAACTCAAGATCATTCCATGATTCTAAATAGTGAGAAGATGCAGCAACATATTTTGATTCTTCTGCTGTTTCATCATTATTGAAGGAACAATTTACCGTAAGACCTACCTTAGCTAAACCTTCCACAAATTCAGTTGAATTAGGTAAGGTATAAACAGGGTTAACACCATCAATCAACACAGCACCTACTTTACCAGCATTCATATCAGCAACTAACTTAGCTACCTTTGAAGCATTTCCTTGTCTAATATATTTTGGTTTTTCAGCATCAAAAGCTTCGCTCTGCAGCAAAGTATTGATTGCCAAAACAACCGCCTGAGCGTTTTGGTCATTTAGACCACATACAACAACAGCTTTACTTCCAGCCTTTCTAATTTCTTTAGCAACGCCATCAACATAAGCGTCAACTTCTGAACTACCTCCACCAACAGCACTGCCATTTAGTTTACCATATAATTTTGCCAAAGCAACTTTTAACTGAGATGGCTTCATGGGTACTCTTGTATCGGCATTTGCTCCGGTTAATGACATATTAGCCTCAAACTGAATATGCCTAGCCATTTTACCATGCTCGGGCACTCTTCCTTTAGCATAACCAGAATCGTAACCACCACCTTGCCAATCGGCAAGAAAATCTGCAGCAAACGATACTATTAAATCTGATTTTTCAAAATCGTAATCAGCCAAAGCTCTTTCACCATAGGCCGCTTCAAAGGCGTTCAATGCAGCATCTTCAGAAATAGCATCGTAAACCACATGATTTACATTTGTGTATGTTTCAGAAAATGCTTCAATTAATTTTTTTGTAGATGGACTAGCATATGTCTGGGTTAATAAAGCAATTTGCTTACCCGAATTACTAGCTGCTTTTAATCCACCTTTAACTCTATTATCAAAATCCTCCCAAGAAATAGGATTACCTTCAAAAGTTGGACCCTGAAGTCTCGTGCTATCATATAAAGACAAAACCGATGCGTTAACTCTAGCATTAGCACCACCATTTACCTTTGCCCTATCATTGTTCTCAATCTTGATAGGTCGTCCTTCACGGGTTTTTACTAAAATACTAGCAAAATCAAAACCATCTGCAATAGTCGTTGCATAGTAATTGGCAACACCAGGTATAATACTTTCTGGCTGTATTACGTAAGGAATAGACTTTTTGACCGGACCTTCACAGGCTGCCAAAGATGCAGCTGCAGTACTAAAGCCCACATACTTTAAGAAATCTCTTCTATTAGTAGAAGAAGCAGACAAATTTTCTTTATCGCCCAAGAACTCATCTACAGGAATAGACTCTGTAAATTCATTCTGCCTTAGCGTCTCAACAATGGAATCGTTCGGATTTAACTCCGCTTCACTTTTCCAATATTTTTTGTTTGATGCCATACTTTTATTGTGAAATATCTTCTTTTTTATTAATAGTGGCATTTACCACATTCCAATCCACCCATTTGAGCCGCAGTCAACTTATCAACACCATACTTCTTTGAAAGCTCATTATGAATTTTTTCATAATATCCATTATCTGAAACCTGAACCTCAGTTTCTCTGTGACAGTTAATACACCAACCCATGGTTAACGGTGAATACTGATACATAATCTCCATTTCTTCCACCGGTCCATGACAGGTCTGACATTCAATTTTACCTACTTCAACATGTTGTGAGTGATTGAAATACGCGAAATCAGGTAAATTGTGAATTCTAACCCATTCAACAGGTTGTGACTCTCCTGTGTATTTTTGATTTTCTTCATCCCAACCTACAGCCTTATACAGTTTCTTGATTTCTTTTGTATAAAACTCATTGGTATACCCATTAGCTAAATCATCAGCAGTTGGCCCTTCAGGATTACCCTTGTAATCGTAAATAGATTTGTGACAATTCATACAAACATTTAGAGAAGGAATACCTGAATGTTTTGAAACTCTTGCAGATGAGTGACAATACTTACACTCTATTTTATTGTCACCAGCATGTATTTTATGAGAATAGTGAATAGGTTGCACTGGCGCATACCCTTGGTCAATACCTATTTGAGACATCCAGCTGTAAGCGAAGTATGCACTACTCAATAAAAGAACCACTACAGCGCATAAAACCAAAAATTGATTTTGAATAAAGGCTTTCCAAATTGGAGTTCTTTTTTCAGCATTTACCTTTACAACTTCAACACCATTGGCCTCGGCTATTCTTCTCAATGTATTATTTACCAAGATAAGCATGACAACAAGTAAACCAAAAACTAAAGCAAGGGCCCCTAAAATAATTTCATTAGAGATTCCATTTGAATCTCCATTACCAGAATTTCCACCACCATCAGTTGGAGGCACAACAACAGGAGCTGGCGCTGGTGCTGCCGTGTAGGCTAAAATATTATCAATATCAGCATTAGAAAGTGTTGGAAACGCTGTCATTGCTGCTTGGTTGTACTCAGCGTAAATTTTATTAGCATAAGCATCACCAGATTTAATCATGCCAGGGCTATTCTTAATCCAAGCATACAACCATTCTTTTTCTAAACCTTCATCATCATAAAGACGTTGTTCTACATTTGCCAATGCAGGACCAGTCATTTTTCTATTCAAAGCATGACAGGCAGCACAGTTTTGATTAAATAACTGTTTTCCTGCAACTGGGTCACCACCTAAATCAGCAGCAGGCTCAGCTTCGTCTTGTGCAATAACAGATGTTGATAAAAACGTTAGGAGTAAAAGTAAACTAAGACCAAATACTTTTGAAAATTGAACGCGGCTAAAAACCTTTTTCATTTGTTACTTGTTATTTCTTAAAGCGGTCAAATGTAATTTGCCAAACGAATTAATGATTATCCAAATCTTAAATTTCTGGCGCATTAACATGGTAACGCATTTGCTATCAGAATTTTGGCACGATATTTTCTGTTTTGGACTACATGAGCCTCTTATATCATGCTAGAAATTGAGGACAAAAATACGACACAGCAGGCTTTTTTAAAATGTTAAGGGATTGATAATATCTAATTTATAACAATTCTAAATAATACATTTTAGTTTTGTTTAATACTTAAAAAATTACTTTTGCATAGTTCACACAAACACAGTACATTGACACTTATGAGAACCCCTGTATTCATTATCGCAGCCTTGTTTTGTTTTCAAATAGCAGGAGCGCAAGAGGGCACTATAAACATTCAACAAGACCCTAAAATTGATCAACTAGTAAAGGTTTATAAAACCGTCAATTCTAAAGTTGATTACTATCAAATTCAAGTAGGTTTTAAAACCAATGACCAGTCAGCTCAACGACTTTTAGATCAAGTTCAAATTGATTTCCCAACCTGGTATTCTACCATAAAATTTCAAGAACCAACTTATAGAGTGCGCTTAGGCAAATTCAGAGATAAATTAGAGGCTGAAAGAAAGTTTATCGAGGTAAGAAAAAAATATCCAAATGCAATGTTACTTAAACCAGAGAATAGCGCAAAATAATTTACAAATTGTTACCAAAAACAAAGAAACCCGCAATAGCGGGTTTCTTTGTTTTTAAAATATAATTATTTTATAGCTTCTTTTTTACTGCTACTTCTTGGAATGCCTCTACAACATCATCAATTTTAATATCATTGTAGTTCTTAACCTGAAGTCCACAATCATAACCTTTTGAAACTTCTTTTACATCATCTTTGAAACGTTTTAAAGATGATAACTCACCAGTGAATATGACTACACCATCACGAATTAATCGAATGTTAGAGTTTCTAAAGATTTTACCATTCTGAACCATACAACCCGCAATGGTTCCAATTTTAGAAATCTTAAAGGTTTCACGTATTTCAGCAGTACCTGTAATTTCTTCTTTCATTTCAGGTGAAAGCATACCTTCCATGGCATCCTTCAAATCATTGATAGCATCATAAATGATAGAATACATTCTGATATCAATTTCTTCTTTATCAGCAATATCACGGGCATTACCCATTGGTCTTACATTAAAACCAATAATAATTGCATCAGAAGCACTTGCTAACAACACATCAGATTCTGTAATGGCGCCAACGCCTTTATGAATAATGTTTACCTGAATCTCATCAGTAGATAGCTTTTGGAAAGAATCTGTTAAAGCCTCAACGGAACCATCAACATCACCTTTAAGTATAATATTTAATTCTTGGAAATCACCTAGAGCAATACGTCTTCCGATTTCATCAAGTGTAATATGTCTTTGCGTTCTAACAGATTGCTCACGTTGTAATTGAGAACGTTTTGCTGCAATCTGCTTAGCTTCTCTCTCATCATCAAGAACATTAAACTTATCACCAGCTTGTGGAGCTCCATCCAATCCAAGAATTGATATTGGCGTAGCTGGACCAGCCTTTTTAATATTTTTACCCCGTTCATCTTGCATGGCCTTAATTTTGCCACTGCAGGTACCCGCTAAAACATAGTCTCCAATTTTAAGCGTACCGGCTTGCACTAATATCGTACTAACATACCCTCGACCTTTATCAAGAAAAGCTTCGACTACTGTTCCGTTTGCCAGTTTATCAGGATTTGCTTTTAACTCTAACAGTTCTGCTTCAAGCAAAACTTTTTCTAATAGGTCTTTTACACCATCACCTGTTTTAGCCGATATATCATGAGATTGTATTTTACCACCCCAATCTTCAACCAACAAATTCATTTGTGCAAGACCTTCTTTAATCTTATCAGGATTTGCAGTAGGTCTATCTATTTTATTAATTGCAAAAACAATTGGCACACCTGCTGCTTGAGCATGGCTTATTGCCTCTTTAGTTTGCGGCATAATATCATCATCCGCAGCAATTACTATAATAGCAATATCAGTTACTTGCGCCCCTCTAGCCCTCATCGCTGTAAAAGCTTCGTGACCAGGAGTATCTAAAAATGTCATTTTTTGACCACTTTCAAGTGTCACTCCATAGGCACCAATATGCTGTGTAATTCCACCGCTTTCTCCGGCTATTACGTTCTCCTCTCGAATATAATCTAACAATGAAGTTTTACCGTGATCAACATGACCCATTACTGTTACAATAGGTGCTCTAGCTTTTAAATCTTCAGGACTATCCTCATCTATCTCAATTGATTCTTCAATTTCAGCAGTTACAAACTCAACTTCATAACCAAATTCTTCCGCAACAATAGTTAAGGTTTCGGCATCTAAACGTTGGTTCATCGTTACCATCATACCTAAAGACATACAAGCTGAAATAATATCAGTTGTGGAAACACTCATCATCGTAGCCATCTCATTAGCCGTAACAAATTCTGTTACTTTTAATAATTTGCTTTCAAGCTCTTGTTGTTCAAGATCTTTTTCCGTTTGTTGACGGTGTTGATCTCTTTTATCTCTTCGATATTTAGCACCTTTACCCTTGTTACTCTTACCTTGAAGTTTTTCAAGAGTTTCTCGTACTTGTTTTTGTACCTCCTCTTCGGTAGGCTCTACCTTAGGTGCATTTGATCTTGGGTTACCACCTCGCCTATTACCTGCAGCCGGACCAGTACCTCTTGGTCTATTTCCACCTCCTGGTTTAGGACCGCTAACAATTCTTCTTCTTCGTTTTTTACGATCTGCAGAAGCATCAGCTTTTTTAGGTTCCTCCTTCTTCTTTTTAGGCTTATTGAATTTGGTTAAATCAATTTTATCACCTGTAATTTTTGGACCAGAAAGCTTTTGATATTTGGTCTCAATAGCACCTGGTTCAGCGGTAGTTTCTTCGACAGTCTCAACTTTAGGTTTCACCTCTTCTGCCTTAGTCTCTTCTTTTTTAGCCTCTTCTTTTTCTACGGGAGCTTCTTCTTTAGCTACCACCTCTTTGACGGGCTCAACCTTGGGCTCTTCTATTTTCTGAACCTCTACTTTAACCTCTTCTACTGGTTTTTGAACTTCTTCTTTTACTTCTTCAACTTTAGCAACAGGCTTCTTCTTATCTAAATCAATCTTACCTACCGTTTTTGGTCCGGTAAGTTCAACCTTGCCCTTAATAACTTCTGAAGCGGCTTGTCTTCGTTCACGAGCCAATCTACGCTCTTCTTGTTCACGCTCCAATTGAAGTCTAAGTTCTTCCTTCTCCTTTAGCTTTTCTTCAGCAACTTCTTTAGAGGCAACTTTCTTGCTTTTATCTGTCTGAAATTCATCCAACAGCACTTGATATACCTCATCAGTGATTTTAGTTGTAGGCCTCGCCTCAATATCGTGCCCTTGAGACACAAGGTGGTCTACAGCTCTATCAAGAGAGATATTCAATTCTCTTAGAACTTTATTTAATCTTATTGTTGGGTTTCCTGCCATAAAAACTTTGCTATCCCTTTAATTTTATGTGCTAATATATAGTTTAATCTTCAAATTCTTCTTTGAGGATACGAACCACTTCTTTAACAGTTTCTTCTTCTAAATCTGTACGTTTTATTAAATCAGCAACATCTTGTTCTAAAACACTACGAGCTGTATCTAAACCAATCTTTTTAAACTCTTCGATGATCCAAGCATCAATTTCATCTGAGAACTCAGTTAATTCTACATCTTCCTCAACTCCTTCACGGAATACATCAATCTCATAACCAGTTAATTGACCTGCCAATCTAATATTATGACCTCCACGACCAATAGCTTTAGACACCTCTTCAGGTTTTAAATAAACCTGTGCCGTCATTTTTTCATCATTCAATTTAACTGAAGATACACGAGCCGGACTTAAAGCTCTCGTCACCATCAATTGTGGATTACCTGTCCAATTGATAACATCAATATTTTCGTTACCCAATTCACGAACAATACCATGAATACGAGACCCTTTCATACCTACACAAGCGCCAACTGGATCTATACGGTCATCGTAAGAATCAACAGCAACTTTAGCTTTTTCACCTGGAATACGAACAGCTTTTTTAATGGTAATTAAACCATCAAAAACCTCAGGAATTTCTTGAAAGAACAACTGCTCTAAAAACTTAGGTGCCGTTCTTGACATTATAATTGAAGGTTTATTTCCTTTTAAGTCAACACTTTCAATAATACCACGGACGTTATCTCCTTTTCTAAAGAAATCAGATGGAATCTGCTTCTCTTTAGGCATAATGATTTCATTACCTTCATCATCTAACAAAATAATTGCTTTGTGACGAATGTGATGCACCTCTGCAGTGTAAATCTCACCTTCTAAGTCTTTAAATTGCTTGTATATGGTGGTATTATCATGTTCATGGATTTTTGAAATCAAATTTTGACGTAATGCCAAAATTGCGCGTCTTCCTAAATCCATTAGCTTCACTTCTTCCGAAACATCTTCACCAACTTCAAAATCAGGTTCAATTTTTCTAGCTTCTGTTAAAGAAATTTCTTCATTTGGCTCTTCTACTTCTCCATCTTCAACAACGATTCTGTTTCTCCAAATTTCTAAATCACCCTTATCAGGGTTAATAATGATATCGAAATTCTCGTCAGAACCGAATTTTTTCTTCAACGCATTTCTAAATACGTCTTCTAAAATCGCCATTAAGGTTACTCTGTCTATAAACTTATCATCCTTAAATTCCGAAAAGGATTCAATAAGCGCCATGTTTTCCATTGTGGTCTACATTTAAAATTTTAATACAACTTTTGCCTCTTTTATATCAGAAAATGCAATGTTCTGTTTTTTCCGAACCGTATGCTTTCCTTTACCTATTGGTTTTGGTTCTCTCGTTTTCCATTCAAGCGTAATCTCTTCATCTCCTGCAGCCGTAAGATTTCCTTCAAGCTTTTCAGTTTCAGTTTTTACCTCCAGCGTTCTTCCAATATTCTTTGAATACTGTCTTGGTAAAGTCAAAGGTGATGTCGCACCTGCAGAAGTTACCTCTAAAGAAAAATCTTCTTCCTCTCGATCTAAATTATGTTCAATCGCTCGACTAACCTCCATACAATCTTTTAAGTTAATTCCATCGTCACCATCTAAAATAACTCTGATTTTATTACCAGAATCAACCATGAAATCAATCAAAAAAAGATCTTTTCGTTTGTCTAACGCTTCATTTAAAAGATCGGTTACTTTTTGCTTAAACATAAATCTAAGTAATAAAAGAGGGGACTAAAAGTCCCCTCATGAATACCAAATATCCGTTCAGTGGTGCAAATATACGATAATTCTCTTGTTTGCAAAATTCATGGTTAAACAAAATAATTACTGTTCAAAGTCATTAATAGCATCTTGTTTTTCAACACCTATCATGCTTGCTTTTTACTTTTAAATAAAACAAACTTTCAAAAACATACTCAAAAAAAATCCGACACCTTGTATGGTATCGGATTTTACTTAAACTTGTTGGCCCACAAGGACTCGAACCTTGAATGACGGTACCAAAAACCGGAGTGTTGCCAATTACACCATGGGCCAGTGCCAACTACAATCAAACTACTGTTTGATATTAAGAGGGTGCAAATTTAAAACAAACTTTTGTTTCAGCAAACAAATTTAATGACAATTAAGAGAAAAACGTACGCTTAATTCGTGTTAAAGGTTTTTAAAAATTACCTATAGAACTCTTTTTTATTTGGTAATTTCGCCCCAATCGGTAAAGTACGTATTACATGTTTGCAAAAAACTTTGAAAAATGGGATACCATTTTGGGTTGGTCATCTTTTTCTATTGCACTAATTATTTATTTAATTACCGTTGAACCCACAGGTAGTTTTTGGGATGCTGGAGAATACATTACCACTTCTGCCAAACTACAAGTAGGTCACCCACCTGGGGCCCCATTATTACAAATGATTGGGGCATTTTTCTCAATGTTCGCTTTGGATAATACCCAAATTGCAAGAATGGTAAATTCCGTTTCAGTAGTTTCTAGCGCATTCACAATACTCTTTCTTTTTTGGACAATTACCAATTTGACAAGAAAATTAATTACCAACGGACTAGCATTAACCAATAGCAAAGCGATAGCAATTTTTGGTTCGGGCTTAGTTGGTGCTTTGGCTTTTACTTTTTCAGATAGTTTTTGGTTTAATGCTGTTGAGACAGAAGTGTATGCAATGGCAAGCCTAATCATGGCTTTGTTACTTTGGATGGGACTCAAGTGGACTGATAATTTAGAAAGCCCCAGAGGTAATAAATGGCTGATTCTAATATGTTTTGTGGTTGGCTTAACCTTTGGTATTCAATTCATGGGGTTTTTGGCAATACCTTCAATAGGTCTATTATACTATTTCAAAAAATACAAGAGTACTACCGTCAAAAACTTTTTAATTGCCAATGCTTTGGTCGTTGGGGTTTTAATGATAGTTTATAAATTTTCACTGACCTATGTTTTACAAGTTTTTGGATGGAGTGAAGTATTTTTTATCAATCAATTAGGATTACCGTTTAATTCTGGAACGCTAATCATGGGGTTTGTATTTATTGCAGTCTTTTACTTTGCCTTAAGATATACTCGCAAGAATCAATACTACAATGCCAATACAATCGTATTATGTTTTATGTTTTTAATACTTGGTTTTTCATCTTGGCTCATGTTACCTATTCGAGCTAATTCACAAACTGTAGTAAACGAAAACAATCCAGAAGATGCTCGTTCATTATTAGCCTATTACAATCGTGAACAATACCCTGGAGTAGAAAGTCCTTTTTATGGGGCTTATTTCTCTAATACGTTTGCCGGCCCGGGTGATGATATCGATGATAAACCTAAATATGAAAAAGACGAGGAGCTCGGTAAATATATTATAGTAAACAACTATGAAGATGCGATGCAGGGGCCAAATAAAAAACATGTTGGTTTTTTACCAAGGCTTTGGAGCGAACAACATGCTGAAAATTATATGCGCTATTTCGGTCGTTTAGACTTCAAAATAAAAGCGGAGTATATCTCTAACAATGATTTAAGGGAAGCTGTAAATCAATTCAAACAGTTGGACGCAGCGGGAGAAATTGATACAGAGCAGTATATTGAGTTTTTAAGAAGTTTTAGCGATTATATCAATATTGAACCGCCAAGCCTTGGGCAGAATATAAAGTACTTATTCGAATTTCAGTTTGGGTATATGTATATGCGTTACTTCATGTGGAATTTTGTCGGAAGACAAAATGATATGCAAGGTAGGTATGACGAAAATGGCCATTGGCTAAGCGGAATAAAAACAGTTGACAAAGTCTTTTTGGGTAGTCAAGACAACTTACCAAGTGATGTATTAAACAATAAGGCAAGAAATACCTATTTCTTTTTACCTCTGATACTGGGTATCATCGGAATTTTGTTTCAAATCTCCAAGAACCCCAAACAGTTTTGGGTACTTTTTGTGTTTTTCATGTTCACGGGTATTGCGATTCAATTTTACACTAATCCTTATATATTTCAGCCACGTGAGCGCGATTACTCATTAGTAGGATCGTTTTACATTTTCACTATTTGGATTGGCCTAGGTGTATATGGTTTATTTGAAGAAGTAAAAAAGTTACTCAAACCTAAATTAGCGGCACCGGTTATAACTATCGTTTGCTTATTAGCGGTTCCATTTTTAATGGCCTTTCAAAATTGGGATGATCATGATCGTTCAGGGCGTTATACTGCAAAATCGACCGCTAAAGCATATTTAGATTCTTGTAAAGAAGATGCTGGTTCTATTCTTTTTACGATTGGTGATAATGACACTTTCCCGTTATGGTACGCTCAAGATATTGAGGAACACCGTACAGACGTGCGTGTGGTCAACACCAGTCTTTTCGCAACAGACTGGTATATTGATCAAATGAAACGAAAAGCGTATGATAGTGACCCAATACCTTCGCAATTAACACATGATAAATACCGTTACGGTTCAAGAGATGCGGTGTATTATCAGGGTATAACTGAAAGTAGATGGAATATCAAAGATTTCATGAATTGGATTGGTAGTGATAAACCACAAACTAAATTCAAACATTTATTTGAAAAACAAGGTCGCGATATTAGTGCCTATCCTAAAAGCACTCAAGAGATTGTATATTACCCAACTAACAAAATTCGTATTCCTGTTAATAAGCAAAATGTCTTAGAAAGTGGTGTGGTAAAACCTGAAGATGCTGATTTAATATTAGATTATATCGATATAGATTTGCCTGAGAGTGCCTTACCTAAAAACCGGATTTTGATGTTAGATGTTATCGCTAATAATGATTGGAAACGTCCTATTTATTTCTCAGGTGGTAGCTTTGATAAAGCGGAATACATTTGGATGAAAGATTATCTACAATTAGATGGTTTAGTGTATAAGTTGGTCCCTATAAAAACCAAAAATGCTAGTCCGTTTGAGATGGGCCGTATTGATACCGAACTCATGTATGATATTGTTAAAAAATGGGAATGGGGCAACTCATCTAGTTCAGATATTTATCATGACACTCAAACGCGTTCGCAAGGCCTTTCTTACAGAAGTAATTTAGCCCGTTTGATGGAACAACTTATTGAAGAAGAAAAGATTGATAAAGCAAAGGATATCATTGAAACTGCAATGACTCATATTCCTTTTGAACATTATGGTTTCTACACTTTTGTTGAGCCCTTTGTTGATGGTTATTACAAAGTTGGTGAGCAACAAAAAGCACATGAGCTTTTTAATAAACTTAAAAAGGTATACCAAGAACGTTTGGAGTATTACGCTGGGGTTTCAAGAGACCAACAGTATGAGCAAATCGAGACTATACTTGCCGATATGGAAGCTTATAGAAGAAATATTGATATTTTAATTCGAAATCAAGATAGGGAGCTTGCTGAAAAAGAAACTTTGATATTTAATGAATATATAGACAAGTTTTCTCAGTTCATTGGAGAAGAGGATCAAGAATACCTTAGTGATCCAAATTATGGCAATCCTGAAATAGAAGACACCATGCAATTAGATAGTACCGTATTCGATACTATTCCTGTTGTTGAAGATGGAGTAATGATTGACAACTAGATGCAATTCTAGTAAAATCTATAGAAAGCTAACTTGGACTAAAATGACTAAAACTTATCATCTAAGTCTAAAGATATTCGTTTAAAATACCGATCAAGGTGTTCGCATCTTGCTCACCACTTTGACGCCAAACCATTTCACCTTTTTTATAAATCATTAGGGTTGGCAAACCTTTGATACGCAATGCTTGTGAGAGTTCTTTGTTTTTATCAACATCAATCTTAATCACTTTACCCTTATCACCAAGAGCAGCAGCTACATCTCTGAGAACAGCATGCATTGAAGTAGATTGTTCGTTCCAGTCGGCATAGAAGTCTAACAGCACAGGAATGTTTAAGTCAATTAACTCGCCAAATTTCGACATTGCAAATAGGTTATTTTACTACTCAAAAGTAAGAAAAAATGTTAAAGTAATACATTCAGCAAAGCCTTTACACAATTGATTTGGGTTAAATTCACGTTAAACCTTTCTTTTTTAAGGTGATTACAGAAATTTCAGGCCAAATTCCTACACGACCAGGATATCCTATAAAACCAAAACCTCTGTTAACATTAATATACTGCCCTAACTCTTGATATAAACCTGCCCAATACTTGTAACGCCATTTTACTGGACTCCATTTTATCCAACCAGGTATTTCAACCCCAAATTGCATCCCGTGGGTATGACCACTTAAAGTTAAATGAAAATGATATTCATCATTAATGACAACGTCTTCCCAATGTGAAGGGTCATGGCTCATTAATATTTTAAAATCATCTTTTGCTATTCCTTCCTTAGCTTTATTCAAGTCTCCAGCTTTTTTAAAACCTCCTCTACCCCAATTTTCGACTCCTACCAAAGCAATTCTTTCACCATTTCTCTCTAAATAACGATGAGAATCAAGAATTAAATCGAATCCAATATCTTTCTGAAGCTTTTTTAAATCAACTAAATTTTGCGCTTTGGCCTCTATACTTTCCCATTGAGTATAATCGCCATAATCATGATTTCCTAAAACAGAGAATACACCGTCTTTAGCTTCCAGTTTAGCAAAAGAATCTTTCCAAGGCTCCATTTCCGTAGCCTTATCATTTACCAAATCTCCTGTAAATAAAATGACATCACTTTTTTGTTTATTAATTAAATCAATACCATAAGATACTTTTTCATGATTATCAAAACTACCGCTATGTACATCAGAAATTTGTGTGATTTGGTATCCATTAAAAGCTGCTGGAAGATCCTCAAACTCCAATTCATATTTCAGTACCTTATAATTATACTTTCCTTTGTACATACCATATAACAAAGCACCGAATGGCAATGCGGCAATACCTAGACCAATAACACTAACAAATTTCCGTCTAGACGGAAAATAACTAGTGTTGCCTTCCGACGGTCCAACTATCTTGTTGTAACCTAAAGTAAGTAATCTTATGATATCTTCTATCAATAAAAAAAAACCTAAAAAGAGAGCTAATAAAAAGAAAGAGAAAAATATTCCTCCAGCTATAGAAATTGAACCTCTAAGACCATCACCTGGTACATAATTTATAGCTCTAACAACTAAATTTATCAATGCAAAAAAGAAGAGCACTGCATAAAGAACTTGCATCCAAGAACTTTTGAATATCGTTTTAAAACCTTGAAAACCATAGAACGCCAAGACGATATAAAGAATTGAGAGAATAGTAAGAAATCGAGCCATAGACTATTTTTTACGAAGATATTTGATTATAAACTCTAGTACTTTGCTTTTGTTTTATTTAATTAATTGCACTATTTGATGTACAATTTTTTCATTTGTTACTGCTACTTCATTCTCGGCAAAATGTTTTTTAGAGTTCATTGTAATTTTTGTAGAAGTATCCACCTGATTTACAAATGATGTGCCCGAAAAATGAATTGCTTTAAATTCCGCTTTTTTAAATGCGCTAATATTAGCTGCGTTTACTCCACCACCTGGCATAATCGTTATTCTAGATGACAAGCGCTTTAACTCTTTGAGCTGGTTAATTGCGTCTTCAGCCGCCCCTAGTTTTCCAGAAGTTAATACCGTATCAATACCTAATTCTTCTAATTGCAACAAAGCCTTCTTTTGGTCATCAATCCAATCAAAAGCACGATGAAATGTAAAGTGTAAAGGTTTTGATTTCGAAATTAAAATCTTAGTCTTTTCAATTGCAATAGTGTTATCTGAATTTAGTGCACCCGACACGATGCCATCTACACCTAGTTCTATGCAGACTTCAATATCTTTATGCATAACCTCGAATTCGGTATCGGTGTATGTAAAATGACCACTGCGAGGCCTCAAAAGCACATGAATTGGAATGTTAATATGTTTTTGAACCTGTTGAATTAATCCCGAAGAAGGCGTTATGCCTCCAACACCTAACTCTGAACAAAGTTCAATGCGATCTGCTCCAGCACTCTGAGCATTAATGGCAGATTCTAAAGAATTACAACAAACTTCAACTAGCATATCATTATATTTAATGTCATTCCCGTACAAAAGCAATATTCAAAGATATAGACTAATACGAGATATTCACTGTAAAGCAAAAAACCATGAAACGACGTAAATTCTTAAAAAACTCAAGCCTTACTACTGCAGGAATACTATCTACTCCAATTCTCACATCGTGTAAAACAGAAGAAAAAAAAGACACCATAGTAGCCGTTACCTCTTCCATAAAGCCCATAGTGATTGCAACTTGGAACGTTCCTAATTCAACCGCTGAAGCATGGAATGTTTTAAAAAAAGGTGGCAATAGCCTAGATGCTGTCGAGATTGGTGTTCAAATGGAAGAAGCAGATGTGAGCAATCAATCTGTCGGCAAAGGTGGTCGTCCTGACCGAGATGGCAATGTAACCTTAGATGCTTGTATTATGGATTCAAAAGGAAATTGTGGTGCTGTGGTTTATATGCAAAATATCACCCACGCAATATCAGTAGCCAGAAAAGTGATGGAAGAAACCCCTCATGTTATGCTAGCCGGAAAAGGGGCGGAACAGTTTGCTTATGAGCAAGGCTTCCCGAAAGAAAAACTTTTAACCGAAAAATCAAAAACAGAATGGTTAGAATGGAAAAAGGAATCAAAATACGCTCCCGTTATTAATATTGAAAACCATGACACTATTGGTATGTTAGCGATTGATGCAGAAGGAGATATTTCTGGGGCTTGTACCACTAGCGGGATGGCTTATAAAATGGCCGGGCGTGTTGGTGATTCTCCAATTATAGGTTCAGGATTATTTGTTGATAATGATATTGGTGGGGCAACAGCCACGGGGCAGGGTGAAGAAATCGTAAAAACGGTTGGTAGTTTTTTAGTAGTTGAATTAATGCGGCAAGGACGAAGTCCTCAAGAAGCCTGCGAAGAAGCAGTAAATCGGATTATAAAAAATGACCCAGATTATGAGAACATTCAGGTAGGCTATATTGCCATAAATAAAAATGGAGAAACCGGTGGTTATTGTATTCATCCTGGTTTTAGTTATCGCGTATTTTCCGAAAAAGGACATGAGAATGTGGATTCACGCAGTTATTTGTAGGCTTTATGGATTTTCTTTGGCTTTAGCTCGACCTCAAATTCAAGATTAAGATCTTAATTTCTGATTTTTATTTTATGCGCATTCTTTTTTTCATTATTCTAAGTATTATTATAAGCTACTTGTACATCTATATTAATTTTTTATTCGGTGGTGATAATAGTTTAATGGGAATGGTCATGGTAATGGAGGCTGTTTTTATTGTTCCCGCTTGTATCTTAAATGCTATTTTCCTTGAATTTTCTAGTGATTTTAAGATAAAAACTTATCGCCTATTATATGGGAATATCATATTTTTATTGATACTAGCCATCTTTTTCTATAATCCATTTATGTTATCAAATTCTTGCATTATTCTTCTTGTAAGTTTATTCATAACAAATACAATTTGGTTTTTATTGAAAAGTGCAAAGAATTGATTCTTGTCTCTTTTTTCTTGTCTGTTTTTTCTACTTTTAAAAACTGTCTGCCTTTTAACTATTAACTGACACCTAAAAATCATGTCTGACCAAAAAAGACTCTTTCTTCTAGATGCTTATGCCCTTATATTTCGTGGGTATTATGCCCTAATAAAAAACCCAAGAATAAACTCAAAAGGCATGGATACCAGCGCTATTATGGGTTTTATGAATTCACTATTTGATGTAATTAAACGAGAAAATCCAGATCATTTAGCTGTAGCCTTTGATAAGGGAGGTAGTGTTGAACGAACAGAACTTTTTGAAGAATACAAAGCTAATCGAGATGAAACACCGGATGCCATAAAAATAGCCGTACCCTATATACAAAACATCCTTAAAGCAATGAAGATACCAGTCGTTGAATTAGCGGGTTATGAGGCCGATGATTTGATAGGTACTTTAGCCAAACAAGCAGAGAAAGAAGATTATAAAGTTTTTATGGTTACCCCTGACAAAGATTTTGGTCAATTAGTCTCAGAAAATATATTTATGTACCGCCCTGCTCGTATGGGTAATGGCATTGAAATTTGGGGAATTCCAGAAATTCAAAAGCGATTTGGAGTACAACGACCAGAGCAGGTGATTGATTATTTAGGCATGATGGGCGATGCTAGTGATAATATTCCTGGGCTTCCGGGAGTTGGCGATAAAACTGCTAAAAAGTTTCTAGAACAATTTGAAGACATGGAGGGATTGCTGGCCAATACCGACCAATTGAAAGGGAAAATGAAAGAAAAAGTTGAAGCTAATGCTGAACTTGGACGTCTTTCAAGAAAATTAGCTGAGATAAAGCTAGACTGTGATGTTACTTTTAAAGCCGATGACTATGAAATGTGTAAGCCAGATGCTGAAAAAGTTCAAGAAATTTTTGAGGAACTTGAATTTAGAAGACTTAAAGACCAATTTATAAAACTATTCTCGGACGAAACTGAAACTTCCTCTCCAACAGAAAATAGCCCTGCACTCAAAAAAGAAAACCAAGCTGCAGGAAGTGGGCAATTTTCTCTTTTTGGAGGCAATCCATCCGAAGCCCCATCCACTATAAAAGACACCAATAGTCGTAATACAATTGAAGACATAGATCACTTTTATCAATTGGTTGAGCCTGGTTTAGCCACTACTCTTTTTATTGATAAACTAATGTCTCAGCAGGCAGTATGCTTTGATACGGAAACAACCTCTTTAAACCCTTTAGAAGCAGCATTAGTTGGTGTTGCGTTTAGTTGGGAAAAAGGAAAAGGGTTTTATATCCCCTTTTCTGAAGACAAAGAAGAAGTCCATAAATTAATTGAAAAATTACGACCTTTCTTTGAATCAGAAACTATTGAAAAAATTGGCCAGAATCTAAAATATGATGTCAAAGTAATGCAAAACCACGGTGTTGAAGTCAAGGGCAAATTATTTGACACCATGCTAGCACATTATCTAATTAATCCAGACATGAGACATAACATGGACGTTCTGGCCGAGACCTATTTGAATTACACACCGGTCTCCATTACTACTCTTATTGGTAAAAAAGGAAAGAACCAACTAAGTATGAGAGATGTTCCTATAGAAAAACAAACAGAATATGCGGTTGAAGATGCAGACATAACATGGCAATTAGCTCAGCATTTTAGGCCAGAGTTAGCAGAAGCAAACACTGAAAAACTTTTTGAAGATATTGAAGTGCCTTTGCTCCGAGTTTTGGCAACAATGGAGAATGAAGGCATTAATCTTGACAAAGAATTTTTAGGTTCACTATCTGACGATTTAGATAACGATATCAAAAATTTAGAGCAAAAGATCTATAAAGCCGCAGAAACTGAATTCAATATTGGTTCTCCAAAACAATTAGGAGAAATATTATTTGATAAGATGAAATTGGTAGATAAACCTAAAAAAACTAAAACTGGTCAATATTCTACAGCAGAAGACGTACTCTCTTATTTAGCCAAAGATCATGAAATCATTCAAAATGTTTTAGATTATCGCGGTTTAGCAAAATTAAAAAGCACCTATGTAGATGCGTTACCGGAACAGATTGAAGAAAAAACAGGGAGAGTACACACGGACTATATGCAAACCGTTGCTGCAACTGGCCGTTTGAGTAGCAATAACCCAAATCTTCAAAATATACCAATAAGAACAGAACGAGGTCGTCAAGTTAGAAAGGCTTTTGTTCCCCGAGATGAAAATTATGTTTTGTTGGCTGCAGATTACTCTCAAATTGAACTACGCATCATTGCAGCTTTAAGTGAGGAAGATACCATGATTGAAGCCTTTAAAAATGGAATGGATATTCATGCCTCAACAGCTTCAAAAGTATTCAATGTGCCTCTTGAAGAAGTTACTCGAGAACAACGTAGCAATGCAAAAACGGTGAATTTCGGTATTATTTATGGGGTATCTGCTTTTGGTTTAAGTAATCAAACTGATTTAACCAGAGCGGAGGCTAAAGAACTAATTGACACGTATTATCAAACCTATCCTAAACTACGTAGTTATATGAGTGAACAGGTAGATTTTGCGCGCGATAACGGGTATGTACAAACTGTATTAGGTCGAAGAAGGTATTTGAAAGATATTAATGGTAGCAACGCCATTGTTCGTGGTGCTGCTGAAAGAAATGCTGTTAATGCTCCAATACAAGGAAGCGCTGCAGATATCATTAAAATTGCTATGATCAATATTCAGAATAAACTAACCGAAGGCAACTATAAAACTAAAATGCTACTACAGGTGCATGATGAGTTGGTTTTTGATTGTTACAAACCGGAATTGGAGGAAATGAAAGTGTTGATTAAGACTGAAATGGAAAGTGCATTTAAAATGAAGGTGCCATTAGATGTTGAGGTTGGTATTGGAGAGAATTGGCTACAGGCTCATTAAAAAATAATAAAAATCAAAATGTTAAGTAAGAATTAATTTACTTGTATTTCATTGAATATAGGTTCTATAACATTTTCAATAAACAGCCTCTGAATTTATAACATATTGAAATACTATTTTTAACGGCTTATTATTGAAATCATTAAACACCGTTCAGGTTCTACAGAATGTCGTACTACATTGATTTAGAAATTAAGCATAAATCTGCCATTTGTTATTTAACTGGAATTCGAGAAAAAGATTTAGAAAAAGAAGCCGCAGCCATGATCTGGCAAGAAATTAATGAGCACAATTCTATTCCCAGAATAAAAAAAATACTTGTAATTTCTAAATTAAAAGGACCACTACCAAAACATTCAATTTTTATCTTTATTCGTCAACAATTTGGTGAGGAAGCCAAAGACCTTAAAGTTGCCATAGTAAATCTTGATAAAAAATCTAGATCCGATGTAGATTTTATAGAAACTGTTGCTTTAAACAACAACCTAAACTTTAAGGTGTTTACCAAAATCAAAGAAGGTAAAAAATGGCTCGAAATATAACTATTTAAAAACTGTAGATTTCCATTTGAATTATACTACATTCCGAGGGCAAGCTTAACCTTATTGGTGTTTTCTTTTTTACGCTTTTCACGTGCAATACTATTCTCTTTATTTCTCAATCTTGCCTCTTTTTCAAAATGTGCAAACATTTCCATTGAAAATGGTGCTGCTTGCCAAACACTAGGGTAATGCTTTAACTTTTTCATATTGAAATTTTCTTTAATTATTTAAGAGGCAAAATTGGAATAACAAACGACGCTTAAAAACAGCATATTTTTCCAATTTCTATGCTATTTTACCTTAATTAAAATTTGATTAAATGAGAAGCAAAAGAAAACAGGTACCACAATTAAAATCCGAAATACTATAAAATTGAATTCTGAGAATAATTATCTCCAATACGATCTAAAACCCTTAAAAAAGTTTCAAAATCGAGAGTATCTAATCCTTTAACTGCCTGTTTTCGTAAATTTTGTGCATGAGGTTCAACAATAGTTATTACTTTTTGACCTTTGGAGGTAAGCTCTAATTTAAATCGCTTCATATCTCCTTCAAATCGAGTTTTCCTTATCCATTCTTTACGTTCGAGTCCACCAATTACCCGCGATGTCGTGGCACGATTACGAAAGTTTGACTTGACTATATCCGTTTGTGAAGCATCATCACCGCTTTGAAAAATTCGGTAAAGAATTACCCATTGTTCAATAGTAAGATCTAATTGTAGTTCTTGAAACTTACGTAAATAGGCATCTTGCACTTTTCTTAAGACCATATCTAAGTGCAGTCCTATTCCAGAAATTTCGTCAATTTGATGAAGCATAACTCTTGTTATTATTTTAAACGAAAACTAAAAATCTTCAAAATAAGATTATTGCTTCGCTTCACTTTTATCAAAATGATTTCGCATATCAGCGAAAATTAATCAGTAAAAACCATTTTGTTTTCCAAAAATAGTTATTTTTGTTGCATCAACAACAATTTTAATTAAAAGGATTTAAAATTACTCCTTATGGAAACGACTACATTACCAAAATTACACAACGATGCTAAAGATTTTATGCCTATCAACGGCACCGATTATTTAGAGCTATATGTTGGTAATTCTAAACAAGCTGCACATTTTTATAAAACAGCTTTTGGATTTCAATCATACGCCTATGCAGGCTTACAAACAGGCTTAAAAGATCGAGAGAGTTATGTGGTCATACAAGACAAAATTCGTTTAGTATTAACCTCACCATTAAAAAGTGGTACTGAAATTGGCAAACATATAGACGCTCACGGAGATGGAGTTAAAGTAGTCGCACTTTGGGTAGATGATGCAACTTATGCATACGAAACCGCAGTTGCCAAGGGTGCTAAATCTTATATGGAGCCTATAATCGAAGAAGACGACGAAGGGAAAGTAATTCGTTCAGGAATTTACACTTACGGAGAAACCGTTCATATTTTTGTAGAACGAAAAAATTACAATGGTACATTTTTACCTGGGTACATAGCTTGGGAGACACCAGATTATAATCCAAAACCAACAGGTTTAAAATACGTGGACCATATGGTTGGCAACGTAGGCTGGGACCGTATGAATTATTGGGTGGAATTCTATGAAAAGGTAATGGGTTTTGTTAATATTTTATCTTTTGATGACAACGATATTTCTACCGAATATACAGCCTTGATGAGTAAAGTAATGAGTAACGGTAACGGGAGAATTAAATTCCCTATAAATGAGCCTGCCGAAGGTGCTAAGAAATCTCAAGTTGAAGAGTATTTAGATTTTTATGAAGGGGAAGGGGTTCAGCATATTGCGGTTGCCACCGATGACATAATTGCTACCGTTCGAGATTTAAAAAGTAGAGGTATTGAATTTTTGACCATACCTGATACTTATTATGACGCAGTAACTGATCGTGTGGGAAAAATTGATGAAGATATTGCACCATTAAAAGAACTCGGAATTTTAGTTGACCGCGATGATGAAGGCTATTTACTTCAGATTTTCACAAGACCAATTGAACCGAGACCAACTATGTTTTTTGAAATCATTCAAAGAAAAGGTGCTCAATCATTTGGAAAAGGTAACTTTAAAGCACTCTTTGAAGCTATTGAACTTGAGCAGCAGTTAAGAGGAACATTGCATTAACAAGTTAAAAGTTATGAGTTCATCATTACTAAACTGATTTTGAACTCGTAACTCATAACGCATAACTTTAAGAAGATGCCGATATATCATAAACTTGGAGCTTTTCCGCAAAAGAGACATACACAGTTTAATAAAACAGATGGAACTCTTTATTATGAACAACTATTTGGAACCATTGGTTTTGACGGAATGTCATCATTGCTATACCATATTCATAGACCAACACAAATAAAAGAGATTGGTGATGCTATTGATATGAGCCCAAAAATTGCAGAAGCAAAGCACATAAAATCACGAAAATTAATAGGTTTTGATGTTGCCCCAAAAGATGATTTTCTAGAATCACGTGAGCCTATGATGGTGAATGGCGATGTCCATATTGGCTTAGCAGCTCCAAAAAAATCAATGACTTCTTATTTTTATAAGAATTCAGATGCCGATGAAATGCTTTTCATACATAAAGGTACTGGAACGCTTAAGACCTATTTAGGTAATATTCCTTTTGAATATGGTGATTACTTAATCATTCCAAGAGGAATGATTTATCAAATTGAATTTGATAATGAGGAAAACCGCATATTATTTGCTGAGTCTTTCCATCCAATTTATACACCTAAACGTTATCGTAATTGGTTTGGTCAATTATTAGAACATTCGCCTTTTTGTGAACGAGATTATAAACTGCCTCAAGATTTACAAACGCATGATGAAAAAGGTGAGTTTGTAATGAAAATAAAGAAGCAGGGTATGCTACATCATTTAGTTTATGCTTCGCATCCATTTGACGTTGTAGGATGGGATGGGTATAACTATCCATATGGATTTTCCATTCATAATTTTGAACCAATTACCGGTCGGGTACATCAACCACCGCCAGTGCATCAGACATTTGAAACCAATGCTTTCGTAATTTGTTCTTTTTGCCCAAGAATGTATGATTACCATCCAAAATCAATTCCTGCCCCATATAATCATAGTAATATTGATTCTGATGAAATGTTGTATTATGTTGACGGTGATTTTATGAGTAGAACTGATATTAGTCCTGGGCATATTTCTCTACACCCGGCAGGTATACCACATGGTCCTCATCCAGGTACATACGAAGCGAGTATAGGAAAAAAAGAGACAAAAGAATTAGCAGTAATGATTGACACTTTCAAGCCGTTACAATTAACTGAAAATGCCATGAAAATTGATGATGGCAAATATTACAAATCTTGGGTAGAGTAGTTAATTCAAGATAATCAAATACAACTTAAAATGATTATAGATATACCTGAAAACTCAGATTTCTCCATACATAACATCCCTTTTGGGATTTTTTCAACACAAGAGCGAAGCCCCAGAGCCGGGGTAGCTATTGGCAATCACATATTAGACTTAGTGGCTGTTGCAGAGTTAGATGTTTTTGAATTTAATACTGCCGTTTTAGAAAAAGAAACCCTCAATGACTTTATTGCTTTAGGTAAACAAATCACTAAAAAAGTTCGTCGTAATATTCAATTATGGATAGAAGATGAACATTCTGTTTTAGCAGGTAAGCCAGAACTTTTTGTAAAACAATCTGAGGCACAAATGCATATGCCGGTTTATATTGGTGATTATACTGATTTTTATTCAAGCATTGAACACGCCACCAATGTCGGAAAAATGTTCCGTGACCCAGAAAATGCGTTATTGCCGAACTGGAAACATATTCCTGTTGGCTATCATGGCAGAGCAAGTTCCATAGTTGTGAGTGGAGTTCCTGTACATCGTCCAAAAGGACAAACAATACCCAATGATTCTAAACAACCAGTATTTGGAGCTTCACAGAGAGTTGATTTTGAACTAGAAATGGGTTTTATCACGGGCAAAAACACAAATCTTGGTGAATCAATAGTCACTAAGGATGCTGATGACTATATTTTCGGGTTAGTTTTATTTAACGATTGGTCTGCACGTGACATTCAAAAATGGGAATATGTGCCTTTAGGCCCTTTCTTAGCCAAAAATTTCGCATCACATATTTCACCATGGATTGTAACCTTAGAAGCGTTAGAACCATTTTCCGTTTCTGGTCCAAAACAAGATCCTGAAGTTCTTCCTTACTTAAAATACGAAGGAGACAAAAACTTCGATATTAATTTAGAGGTTGGTATCACGCCAGAAGGTAGTGAAGAACAAACCGTTTGCCAATCTAATTTCAAATACATGTACTGGAATATGGCTCAACAATTAGCACATCACACCATTAATGGTTGCAATATTAATATTGGAGATTTATATGGTTCAGGTACTATTTCTGGAAAAGACGAAAAGTCTTACGGGTCCATGTTAGAACTAGCATGGATGGGAACAAAACCAATAGAAATGAAAGATGGTAGTGAACGAAAATTTATCAATGATGGTGATACCGTTACCATGAGGGGTTTTGCCGAGAAAGACGGCAAAAGGGTTGGGTTTGGAGAAGTTTCAGCAAAAATTTTACCAGCAAAATGATTAGAACATTAGACCCTAAAAAATTACCACAACCTGAACTGCATAACATTCTTTTAACCGCTGTGGCACCAAGACCTATTTGTTTTGCCAGCACCATAGATAAAGATGGCAATGTAAATCTTAGCCCATTCAGTTATTTTAATGTTTTTAGCTCAAACCCACCTGTATTAGTTTTTTCACCAGCTCGCAGTGGGCGCGATAATAGTTTAAAACATTCGCATCAAAACGTTAAAGAAATCGCTGAAGTGGTTATAAACATTGTGAATTATAACATGGTTGAGCAAATGTCATTATCAAGCACTGCTTATGACAAAGGAGTGAATGAATTTGTAAAAGCAGGGTTTACTGAAGTGTCCAGCTCTGTAGTAAAGCCGCCTAGAGTTGGTGAAGCCCCAGTTTCTTTTGAATGTGAGGTTACAGAAGTGATAGAACTGGCGAATACGCCCGGTGCTGGAAACCTGATTCTTTGCAAAGTGTTGCAAATTCATATAAATGAAGATTATTTCACTGATAATGAATTAGACACCAAAAAGCTCGATTTGATCGGGCGAATGGGTGGTAGTTGGTATACTCGTTCTAACGGCGCTTCTTTATTTGAAATTCCAAAACCGATACGAACAAAAGGTATTGGTGTAGATGCCTTACCAAAAAGTATTCGTGAAAGTAAAACCCTCACAGGAAATAATTTAGGAAGATTAGGAAATTTAGAAGCTTTACCATCAGAAGAAGATATCAAAAACATAAGTCAAGATGACGAAATCAAAATGATGAGTCAAAAAGTAGGAGAAGATAAAACTACCTATAAAAACCAGTTACACTGGTTAGCGCAGCGCATTTTAGAAGAAGGAGAAACTGAAAAAGCTATGGCTATTTTATTGCTTGCCGAAAATTTGTACTAATGGAAAATATTGCGTCAATTTTTAAGTCTCATTTAGAACCAAAAGAAGTCTATAAGGGTGGTAAAAACCTTCCTGCCACGAGCAAAAAAATATATAAACTTTCTTCAAATGAAAACCCTCTAGGAGCTTCACCAAAAGCCGTATCTGCTTTAAAATTAGCCGCAGAAACTATTGACATATACCCGGACCAAACGGATATAAGGTTGCGTGAGGCTTTAGTCCAAGATTTCAATAATGAGTTAACGGTAAATCAATTTATTTGTGGTAACAGCGGTTCTGAAATCATTGACATGTTGCTTCGCGCTTTTATTAATGAAGGTGATGAGGTGATTTATTCTAATCCTTGCTTTTTACCTTACTCCGTATTCTCTAGATGGTACGGAGCAAAACAAATTGACATACCCCTTACAAATACGAATTATGACTTGGATGTAGAAGGAATTCTAGCCGCCATAACCAATAAAACCAAAGTCATTTTTTTAACTAGCCCAAATAATCCAACAGGAACTTATATTCCAAAAACTGTTTTAGATGAATTTTTAAATCGCATTCCAAAAAATATCATAATCGTTTTCGATGAAGTGTACCGTCATTTTGCAGATGCTAAAGACTATATTACAGCATTACCTTATGTGAAAAAAGGTCATAATATTATTGCGATTAATAGTTTTTCCAAAACTTATGGATTAGCTGGTCAACGAATTGGATATTGCTACACTACTACAATTCTTGCAAATTATATCAGACAAATACAAAAACCATTTTTATTACCTAGCACTTCAATTGAAGCTGCAATTGGCGCTTTGAAAGACCAAATTTTTATTAATAAAACTGTAGAATTAGTAAAAGAAGGTAGACACTTTTTAGCTGAATCTTTTAATTCATTAGGAATTCGATTTTGGCCCACACAGGGTAATTTTTTCATTATTGACCCCCCATTAACGGAAATGAAATTTACCGATAGGCTTATGAAAGAAGGTATTATGGTTAGGCCTGTTAGTCAATTTGGAGCACCTGGAAAAGTTAGAATTACTATAGGTACCCAAGAAGCCAACAAGGCCCTAATTGAAGCATTAAAAAAAATAAAGCCCGTATAACTCGAGCTTTATTTTTTTAATATGAATATTACTATTCTGCTCTTCTGATAAAGACAGCATCAGCTCCAACGTAATTATTCTCATCAATATCTTGACCTGCTATAATTAAAGTATTTTCATCTTCCAAAACTATAGTTATTGTCTCTTCTTCCTGCATATCATTAACAAATGTTAACTGATCACCTTCCAAAGACCATAAAGTAGACTCTATATCACTATCTTCAGGACAAGGAATTTCAAGTCCGCCGGCACCTAATCCAATTTCAATATAATTTGCCTTACTTTCTGAATCAACTGTTCCGTCATCCTTAAAATTAAAAGTTATTAAATCGCATTCAGCAGCCACTAAAAAATTCAGAATTTCGCCAGCAAAATCTAAATCATCGTCATCAACAGATTCATCAACTCGTAATTCCGTTAGTACCCAAAGACCAACTAATTCATCACTGTCAGACATTTCATCGTCCGTATCGTCATCATCAGAATCCATTTCATCATCGAGCATACCATCATCTTCCATTCCAATTTGGTCGTCATCCATAGTCTCTCCCTCGCTATCGTTAGAGCATGAAAAAACTAAAAAACACATTACAACTAATAGACTTAAACTAATTTTCATAACCTTATATTTTTAGGTATATAGAATTAGTAACGAGAAAAAGACTTGTCTAGTGTAAGAATCAGATTCTTCTTACAGGACAAAACGGTAGGTTGCTTTCAGTAAAAATATATTCTGTGGGGTTTGACCAAAAATATTATCGTTCAAACCAGTCAATAAACCATCTGTCGGATTACCTGATTGGGATACATCTTGCGACCAAACCAAAAATATTTCTGAACCCGGAATGTATTCCCACCTCACAACCAAGTTCGAACGAAATTGAACAAAAGAAAAATCGGGGTTCCCAAAACTAAAATCAGTATTTCCATCTAAATTCTCATCAACGGAATATGTATCATCTAAAAATGAAACTTGTTGCGCATTGTATTGCAAAAATCTATCTTCAAAATTCTTAGCCGTTGCATTAGTAACATGCTTAAAGTTAGAATAACGACCTCTTGAAATAAAAGGTTGCCCCCAATATTGGACCGTTAAATTCGGGTTGATATTGAAATTTAGTCTAACAGACATACTTAAAGTTCGTTGTTCTATTTGCCCATTCAAATATCGAACACCATCATCTGTATCAATATTACTAATGTATTGGAGCTTATCATTATTAATACTATACTCAGGAAATATCGAGATGCGCAAGGCATCAATGGGTTGATATCGAAAACCAAATTCTACATAATATCGCCTCATGGAGTTATCTAATGCTTTACGACCATTATGAAATAGATTAAATCTTAGTTTTTTACGCCCATCAGTTCCTATTCCATTCCAAAAAGAAACTTCTGGCGTTAATCGCAATCTTGGCCCACCCCTTAAGGCAAAGTTTGAATATCTGATTGGTGCATAATTAAAACCAACATTTGAAAACCAGTTATTAGACCAGTTTTGCCACGAATTGGTATTAAAACGAAGTTCATTTTGATTTCCTGCAAAATCCCATGCGCTCCAATGGTTATAATTAATACCCACCCGTCTAAAAGTACTATCTGGTTTTAATGTTTGATAACCTACCCATGTATAGTGACGAATGTCATCTGCTTGTCTTTGAAAACCAATATCATTAAGCTCCAATTCTGGGGAGCGCCAAGTACCACCTGTTTCAAAACGCCAATGGCCATCGCCAATTTTTCCTAATTGAATATTACCACCTGATCCAGTTAATGAGGTTTTATCTTCATCAACTTCCACATGTTCAGCATCAACCCTTTGAAATAAGCGAGTAATTGACTGTTGTGTATTTTGAATAGCCTCTTCACTTCCTTGAACATGGCTTAAAATAACATTACCACCTAAATACCAAACCCTATCTTTCCATTGGTGTTTAAAATCTAATCCACCGGTGTAAGCTGATTTATGAAGAAAATCTAATCCTTCAGTTAAATTATCACGATTAGTGGCTGTAAAAACACCGCCGACGTATGAGTTACGATCATTAAAATCTTTTTGGGCGCGACCAACAAAATAATTCGTCAGTGGCTCAACCACTTCACGTCTTCTATCACCATTATTATCAATTGTTGCATATTTTTTTGCAGTAACACTTTCCAAAACACCGATAGCCCAGCCATTTTCAGTTTTACCACTAAACTTCGCCGCTCCAATGATTTGAGTATTATCTGGAATTTCAACAAATTCTCCTTCATTTGTATTTGGATAGCCTTGTGGACTCCTACCAATTCTTCGGGAGTAGAAAACATTATCTGAACCAAAGGTATTACCTGCTTCAGAACGAGAAACATTAAAATCAAAAATGTTCTTGTTTTCTACAAAAAATGGACGCTGTTCCCTAAAAAATATTTGAAATCCATCTAAAGCAATCGCTGAGGGGTCTGCTTCAACTTGCCCAAAATCAGGATTCACTGTTAAATCTAAAGTCAAATCATTCGTAATACCAATTTTTGCATCTAATCCGAAAGCGATATCTGTCTCGCTTCCATCTCTAAATGGGTTTCCGACTTCAGCTTCATAAGTTTCACTGCTAGCAACCGTATATGGTTGAATTTCTAACTGTTTTTGAGGTTCAATATTCTTAAGCCCATGAAGTTCTCCAAACTCACTCACCCAACCTGGCTGGTCTATTGGTTTGCGCTGCCAAAGAGATCTTTCTTCAGCTCTAAAAAAACGTCTTGTTGATTGTAATCCCCAAACCTGGTTATCAGAACTACTAAATTTTAGCTGACTTAAAGGTATACGTAACTCAGCTGTCCAACCTTCATCATCAATATTTGATTTGGTATACCATATTGGATTCCAACTACCATCCCAGTTATTTCCATTATTTGATATAAACTCATCTCCCTTTACCCCTGCTGCAGTCACTGTAAAAGAAAACGCTGTTCTTTTGTCGTGATAACTATCAATATTAAATTCTACCCAATCTCCCTCAAAACCATCTCGCCTAGACAATCTTTTTATTATTTTATCGGGCTCCGCGTCATAGCAACGTACACCTATATATAAGTTCTTACTATCATACACTATTTTAAATTTAGTTTGATAACTAGGCGGTGTGTTCTCATCGGGTTGATTTTCAATATAGTCACCTGTCCATTCTACCCTATTCCAAACGCTATCATTTAAAAGTCCATCTACTGCAGGAGGTTCTTCGTCACCTATATCATTAGTGACATATATCTTTTTAGGAACTATTTCTGTGGAATCTTGTTCTTGGGCCTGGTTTTCTGATGTGCTTGTTTCCTGTGCGCAAATAAAATAAGAAAATAAGAATACACATAGAAAAAGGGTTGGACTTCTCATTCGTGTTCGTTTTTTGATTGATGTGCATTAAAGACATGCTATTTTTTAAATCGTTACAGGTTTAAAATACTTTATGGATTTTTTAACATTCTTCATTGGAGGTCTTATTTTCAAAATAAAAAAACCATAAAATATTAATGAATAACCATTTGCAATTCAATCTAATAATTGTACATTTGCACCCCGTTTATCGGGAATGAATTGAAAATTGATAATATTTCAAGAGGTGGATACATTAAGTTATAAAACAATTTCAGCTAATAAAGCGACCATTACAAAGGAATGGATGTTGGTTGATGCTGAAGGACAGACATTGGGAAGATTGGCTTCAAAGGTTGCCAAAATATTAAGAGGTAAATACAAAACTAATTACACTCCCCATGTAGATTGTGGTGATAATGTCATTGTAATCAATGCAGAGAAAATTCAAATGAGTGGTAATAAATGGGCAGATAAAACCTATTTAAGATATACTGGTTACCCGGGTGGACAGCGAGCTACTTCGGCTAGCAGCTTATTAGAAAAACACCCTGAACGTATTATTGAAAAATCTGTGAAAGGCATGTTGCCTAAAAACAGATTAGGTGCTGATTTATTCAGAAACCTTAAAGTTTATGCAGGTGCAGACCACGGGCAAGAAGCTCAAAAGCCAAAAGCTATTAATTTAAATGACTACAAATAATGGAAGTGGTTCATAAAATAGGAAGAAGAAAAACAGCAGTAGCAAGAGTTTATGTTTCAGAAGGAAAAGGAAACATTACAGTAAATAAAAAGTCTTTAGAAGATTATTTTACTACAGCTACACTGCAGTATAAGGTAAAACAACCCTTTACACTTACTGAAACAGATGGTAACTATGATGTAAAAGTCAATGTATATGGCGGTGGTATCACGGGCCAAGCAGAAGCAGTTAGACTAGCCTTAGCTAGAGTAATGTGTGAAATTAATGAAGAGAATAGAACGATACTGAAGCCTGAAGGCCTTCTTACTAGAGACCCAAGAATGGTTGAACGTAAAAAGTTTGGTCAGAAGAAAGCTCGTAAGAAATTCCAATTCTCTAAACGTTAAGAATTATTTGCAAGAAATTGCATCTATTATATTTTTCCTGAATTCATATTCGGGATGAGGTTCATTGAAAATCCTGATTGAATATTTTAATCAGGATTAAATTTTAAACAAAAGTTGTCGTTGTTCCAAAGGGTACAATTAACTTTTTGGAATTTAGTTTAGCATCTAAATGGGTTAGGGCGAAGTATTTATACTGACCACCTACTCATTGCTATCTCAACGGAACGTAAACTAATTTACAAAAGATGGCAAGTAAAATTGAAGTTAAAAACTTATTGAATGCAGGTGTACACTTTGGGCACCTTACACGAAAGTGGAATCCTAACATGGCTCCTTATATCTACATGGAGCGTAACGGAATTCACGTTATCAACCTTTACAAAACGGTAGCAAAATTAGAAGAGGCTAATGAAGCTTTGAAAAAAATTGCTGGTTCAGGAAGAAAAATTCTTTTTGTCGCTACTAAAAAACAAGCAAAAGACATTGTTGCTGAAAAAGTAGCTAATGTTAATATGCCTTTCATTACTGAAAGATGGCCTGGCGGTATGCTTACAAACTTTGTAACTATCAGAAAAGCTGTAAAGAAAATGGCCTCTATTGATAGAATGAAAAAAGATGGAACTTTCAAAACGCTTTCTAAAAAGGAGCGTTTGCAGGTTGACCGTTTAAGAGCTAAACTTGAAAAGAACTTAGGTTCTATTTCTGAAATGACAAGATTGCCAGGTGCGATTTTTATTGTCGACACTATGCGTGAGCATATTGCGGTTAAAGAAGCACAAAAATTGAACATTCCAATTTTTGCAATGGTTGACACAAACTCTGACCCAAGACCTATTGATTATGTAATACCATCAAATGATGATGCAGGGAAGTCAATAGAAGCTATTTTGACTTCAGTAACAGAAGCGGTAGCTGAAGGTTTAGCTGAAAGAAAGGCAGATAAAGAAGCACCTAAAGAAAAGGCAGCTGCACCAACGGCGCCTAAAGCTGAGAAAACTGAAAAAGTAGCTAAAGAAAAAACGGAACAAGTTGTTGAAAAGAAAACTGAAGCCAAACCAAAGAAAACAGCAACTAAAAAAGCTAAGGCTGATGATTTAACTAAAGTAGAAGGTATTGGACCAAAAGCCGCTGAGGCCTTAGTTGCGGCAGGCGTTGCAACCTTTGTTGATTTGGCAAAAGCTGAAGCTGACAACATCAAAACCATTTTAACAGATGCTAGTCCTAGATTGGCACATCTTGAGCCAGCTTCATGGCCAAAGCAGGCACAAATGGCTGCTGATGGTAAGTGGGATGAGCTAAAAGAATGGCAAGACAACACTAAAGGAGGAATTGAAGACTCAGAAGAGTAATTTAACCTTGAGATAAAACAAAACACAAGTTTTGTGTTTTACTTTACATAATTTTTAAATACAAGAACAAATGGCAAATATTACAGCCGCTGAAGTAAATAAATTAAGAAAGGCTACCGGAGCTGGAATGATGGATTGCAAAAAAGCCTTGGTCGAAGCTGAAGGTGATTTTGATAAAGCAATCGAAATTCTGCGTAAGAAAGGTCAGAAAGTTGCAGCGAAAAGAGCTGATAGAGATTCGTCTGAAGGCGCTGCTATCGCTAAAGTAAGCGCTGATAATTCTAATGGAATTATTATTTCCCTTAATTGTGAAACTGATTTTGTTGCCAAAAACGACACTTTTGTAACATTAGCTAATGAATTAGCTGAAGTCGCACTTGGTTTTGATAGTAAAGATGCATTTTTAGCCGCTCCGTTTAACGGAATGACTGTTGCTGAAAAACTTACCGAACAAACTGGGGTTATTGGTGAAAAGATTGAAATTGGTGGATTTGAAACATTAAGCGCTCCATTCGTAGGGTCATACATTCATGCAGGCAACAAAATTGCAACATTGGTTGGTCTTTCGGCTGCCGTTGATGGTTCTGCTATTGCTGCAAAAGATGTTGCTATGCAAGCTGCTGCAATGAACCCTGTAGCACTTAATGAAGAAGGTGTTGACCAATCCGTAATTGATAAAGAAATTGAGATTGCTAAAGACCAATTACGTCAAGAAGGCAAACCGGAAGCTATGTTGGAAAATATCGCTAAAGGTAAATTAAAACGTTTCTTTAAAGACAATACTTTAGTAAATCAAGCATTTATTAAAGATAGCAAACAAAGTGTATCTCAATATGTAAAATCTGTAGCTTCTGATTTAGAAGTAACTGGTTTTTCTAGAGTAGCTTTAGGCTAAAACCAGATATTACAACACAAAAAAGCCTGACCAAATTGGTCAGGCTTTTTTATTTTACAAACATTCCAATCCTCAAATCAGCATTAATAATTTTGATTATTTTTGTTCGGACTTCAAAAAAAGCACATGCAATACAAAAGAATTCTTTTAAAACTTAGTGGTGAAGCCTTAATGGGTGAACAGCAATACGGTATAGATGCCAAAAGGCTTACGGAATATGCAGAAGACATTAAAGCAGTTGTAGAGAAAGGAGTTCAAATTGCTATTGTTATAGGAGGAGGAAATATTTTTAGAGGTCTAAAAGGCGCTAGCGAAGGTATGGACCGGGTTCAAGGAGACCATATGGGAATGTTAGCTACAGTTATTAATAGTTTGGCCTTACAAAGTGCTTTAGAAATTGCAGGAGTACAAACTAGAGTTCAATCAGCAATAAAAATTAATGAAGTTGCAGAACCTTTTATTAGAAGAAGAGCAATGCGCCATCTAGAAAAAGGGCGAGTAGTTATTTTTGGAGGTGGAACAGGTAATCCGTATTTCACAACGGATTCGGCGGCGGTTTTAAGGGCTATTGAGGTTAAAGCTGATGTTATTTTAAAAGGAACTAGAGTAGATGGCATTTATTCTGCTGATCCAGAGAAAGATAAAAACGCAACCAAATTTGACAGTATTTCTTTTGATGATGTATTAACCAAGGGCCTTAAGGTTATGGATACAACTGCATTTACTCTAAGTCAAGAGAATGAATTACCAATCGTTGTCTTTGATATGAATACAAGAGGAAATCTGATGAAATTGATCTCTGGAGAGAACATTGGAACTATAGTCAATAACTAGTATTGGCATAATAGTTGATTTTAAAATTGAAATTTTACAATTATGAATGAAGAAGTAACATTTGTACTTGATACAACTAAAGAAGGCATGGACGGTGCGATGTCGCATCTAGAAAAAGCTTTCATTAAGATTAGAGCTGGCAAAGCCAGTCCGATGATGTTATCTACGGTAAAAGTGGAATACTATGGATCCCCTACTCCATTATCTCAAGTTGCAAATGTAAATACGCCAGATGCAAGAACGATATCTGTGCAACCTTGGGAGAAAAGTATTCTTCAAGATATTGAAAGTGCCATTATGAACGCTAATATTGGTTTTAATCCAATGAATAATGGAGAAATGATTATCATCAACGTTCCGCCCTTAACAGAAGAACGTCGTCGAGATTTGGTAAAACAAGCGAAAGCAGAAGCTGAAGATGCTAAGGTGAGTATTCGCAGTGCTAGGCAAGAAGCAAACAAGGAACTTAAAAAATTAGAGATTTCTGAAGATGTTTTAGCTAATGCCGAAGTTGATGTGCAAGAATTAACAGACAAATACATTAAAAAAGTTGATGCCGTTTTTGATGTTAAAGAAGTTGAGATAATGAAAGTGTAACTTGTTTTACGCGGTTATTGTTTAGGTACACAACTAATCATTTTCTACCTTTGTTGGTAAGAACACTAAAATGTTAAAAGAGCTTTTTCAAGGTTTTTGGGCTGCACTTGCTCGAATTATACTTAGAAACCGAATATTAATACTCCTTTTAATTGTAGCTGTAACAGTTTTCCTAGGTTTTCAATGGAAACATATGCGCTTTTCAAATACCGAAGCCAATGTTTTACCGGATGATCATCCAGAAACAGTGCAATACAATGCCTTTGTTGATTTATTCGGTCAAGAAGACAATGCTATAGTCTTAGCGGTTAGAGATAGTTTACTCTTTTTACCTGATAACTTTAATAGATGGAATAAGCTAAGTAAACAATTTCAAGCTGTCCCAGAAATTGACTTTGTTGTATCAACTGACAATCTTCAAGAACTTGTCAAAGACAACGAAAAACAAGAGTTTATTCTACAACCTCTAATAAAATCAGTCCCTGATACCAAAGAGAAGGTCGCTGAAATCAAAAATCATTTATTTGAAAACATGCCTTTTTATGAAAATTTAATTTTTAATAAAAAGAGTGGTACTGTTCGCACTGTAATATATCTTGATAAAGATATATTGAATACTTCCGTTCGGAATGAATTTATTCTAAATGACCTAGAAACATTAGTAAAAAACTTTGAAGAAGAAACTAGTTTAGATGTTCGAGTTTCCGGAATGCCTTATATTAAAACTTGGAACAATAAAATTATAACAAGTGAAATTGGAAAATTTATACTAGCTGCTCTAGCGGTTACCTCAATTATTTTCTTCTTTTTCTTTAGAAGTTTTAGAGCTACCTTAATTTCAATGTGTGTTGTTATAATAGGTGTTATGTGGGCATTTGGTGTTTTAGGGTTATTTCAATACGAAATAACTATTCTTACAGCTCTTATTCCCCCTTTGATTATCGTAATTGGAATACCTAATTGTATTTTCTTAATTAATAAGTATCAACAAGAGGTAAAAAAACATGGCAACCAAGCATTGTCTTTACAACGCGTAATTTCAAAAGTCGGCAACGCTACTTTAATGACTAATTGTACAACGGCATTAGGTTTTGCAACTTTTATTATTCTAGATAGCGACCTTCTAAAAGAATTCGGAATTGTTGCTTCTATTAACATTCTAAGTATTTTTCTTTTATCACTATTAATAATCCCTATTGTTTATAGCTTTATGGCTATTCCAAAAGACAAGCATTTAAAGCACTTGAGAAAGAAGTGGGTAGATCGTTTTGTAAGTTGGATGGAGCATTTGGTACGAAATCATAGAATAGCAGTTTATATTACTTCAATATTAGTTTTAGTTACCAGTATCATAGGAATATATCAAATTCAAATTACTGGTAGTCGAATAGAAGATTTACCCAAGGATGCCAAATTTTTTAAAGATATCCGCTTTTTTGAAGAAGAATTTGATGGCATAATGCCCGTTGAGGTAGTTGTCGATACCAAACAAAAAAATGGTGTACTAAAACCAGCTACGCTAAGAAGAATCAATCAATTATCGGATGAAATTGATGAAACACCAGAGTTATCAAAGCCAGTATCGATTGTAAACTTAGTAAAATACTCTAAGCAGGCTTTTTATAATGGTATTCCAAAATATTATCAATTACCAACTTCGCAAGAGAATACCTTTATAATGAATGTTGCTCGTAAGTCTTCAGAGAACGGGAATCTTTTAGAAAGTTTTGTTGATAGCACAGGGCAAACCGCAAGAATGACCACCTTCATGCGCGATGTGAAAACAACGCGAATGGAAGAAATTGAAGAAGACCTTATTGAGTCAATTGATAAGATTTTTCCAGCAGAACGCTATAACGTTTACATGACAGGGAAGGCTCTATTGTTTTTAAAGGGAACAAAATACCTAACCAAAAACCTTTTGTTATCCCTGGCATTTGCTATTGGGTTAATTTCAATTTTTATGGCTTATTTGTTTAGGTCGTTCAGAATGATCATTATATCCTTGGTGCCAAATTTACTACCCCTAGTTATTACGGCAGGTTTAATGGGGTTTTTAGGGGTACCTATAAAACCATCTACAATACTTGTATTCAGTATTGCTTTTGGTATTTCCGTTGACGATACTATTCATTTTCTTGCTAAATATCGTCAAGAATTAATGGCTAACAAATGGCAAATCAAGAAATCTGTTTATAATGCACTTCGAGAAACAGGAGTAAGTATGTTCTACACTTCAATAGTTTTATTCTTTGGTTTTTCTGTTTTTATCATTTCCAGTTTTGGTGGCACGAAAGCGTTGGGTGGTTTAGTTTCAGCTACATTACTCTTTGCAATGCTTGCAAATCTAATTTTATTACCCTCATTATTATTGTCTTTAGAACGCAGTATCGCCAACAAAACGGTGCTTAAAAAACCTCAGATAGATATCTTACCGAAAGATGACGAAAAAGCCCATGGGAAATAGGGTTTTGATAACCCAATTTTTTTTACAAAAACCTATCTTTGAAACTTAATTTAGACGATACAATAATGGAGCGTATTTCCGTGAAAAAATTATTGGGCACAGCACCAATACATCAAGAAGTTGAAGTAAATGGTTGGGTTAAAACTTTTAGAAGCAATAGATTTATTGCCTTAAATGACGGTTCTACCATAAATAACATTCAATGCGTTATTGATTTTGAAAAGTTCGATGAAGCTATTATAAAATCAATCTCAACGGGAGCTGCTATCAAGATTAAAGGGAATTTAGTAGAAAGTCAAGGGCGCGGTCAAAGTGTTGAAATTCAAGTTTCTGAATTTCAAATCCACGGAACAGCTGATGCAGATACCTACCCTATTCAGCCTAAAAAACACTCTTTGGAATTCTTGAGAGAGAAGGCGCATTTGCGTGTGCGAACTAACACTTTTTCAGCTGTAATGCGTTTACGTTCTGCCTTATCCTATGCAGTTCATACTTATTTTCAAAAAAATGGATTCTATTATTTTCACGCTCCTATTATAACAGGTTCTGATGCTGAAGGAGCAGGAGAAATGTTTAGAGTTACCGCTTTAGATCCTAAAAATCCTCCATTAAATGAGAATGGTGATGTAAATTATAAAGAAGATTTTTTTGGTAAGGAAACCAACTTAACGGTTTCGGGGCAGCTAGAGGCAGAAGCATACGCTATGGCACTTGGTAAAGTTTATACTTTTGGACCCACTTTTAGAGCTGAAAATTCAAATACTTCGAGGCATTTAGCCGAATTCTGGATGATTGAACCCGAAATGGCTTTTCATGATCTTAATGATAACATGGATTTAGCCGAAGACTTTATCAAATGGGTAATAAAGTACATTCTTGAAAACTGCGGGGATGATCTACAATTTTTGGAGAAAAGATTACTTGATGAAGAAAAATCCAAACCACAAGCAGAAAGAAGTGAATTACCATTAATTGAAAAACTGAAGTTTGTAGCTGATAACAATTTCAAAAGAGTTTCTTATACTGAGGCGATTGATATTCTACGAAACTCCAAACCCAACAAAAAGAAAAAATTTGAATATATTATAGAAGAATGGGGTGCTGATTTGCAAAGTGAGCATGAGCGTTATTTAGTTGAAAAACACTTTAAATGCCCTGTTATTCTTTTTGATTATCCAGCAAATATCAAAGCGTTTTACATGAGGCTCAATGAAGACGGTAAAACTGTACGTGCAATGGATGTCCTTTTTCCGGGCATTGGTGAAATAGTAGGCGGTTCTCAGCGTGAAGAACGCCTAGAAGTTTTACAACAGAAAATGGCTGACTTAGGTATTGATGAAGAAGAACTATGGTGGTATTTAGATCTTCGTAAGTTTGGAACAGCTGTTCATAGTGGATTTGGCCTTGGGTTTGAGCGATTAGTCCAATTTGCTACAGGCATGGGAAATATAAGAGATGTCATTCCATTTCCAAGAACACCTCAGAACGCAGCTTTTTAAATTGATTTCTTTAACTTTAAGGTTAAGCAATAAACCTATATGCTAAAGCAGCACCTACAATTTAAACTTTCTCAAAAACTGTCTCCTCAGCAAATTCAGCTGATGAAGTTGATTCAACTGCCTACCCAAGCTTTTGAACAACGATTAAAACAAGAATTAGAAGAAAACCCGGCCTTAGAAAGTGGGAAAGAAGAGAATGAGACTTTAGATGACCCATATGAAGATACTTTTGACGATCTAGGTGATACTGAAAGTATATCCACCGATGATATTAATATAGATGATTATTTAAGTGATGACGAAGTGCCTGATTACCGAACTCAGGTGAATAATTATAGTGTAGACGACGATGAGAAAAGTGTACCATATGCAGCAGGTATCTCATTTAATCAATACTTAATAAATCAGTTAAATACAGTATATCTAAGTGATGAAGAATGGGCTATTGCTGAATTTTTGGTTGGTAGTGTAGACGAAAGTGGCTACATAAGAAGACCATTGACTGATATCATGGACGATTTAGCGTTTACACAAAATATATATACTGAGGAACCCCGTATTGAAAAGGTTCTAAAAATAGTACAGACCCTTGATCCACCTGGTGTTGCAGCCCGAACTTTAGATGAATGTCTAATCATACAATTACAAAGAAAAGAGACCAGTCCATCGGTTGAATTAGCAACATCAATTTTAAAAAAGTCTTTTGATCAGTTTACTAAAAAACATTACAAGAAATTAATCTTAAAGCATAGTATTACTGAAGATGAACTTAAGGACGCCATTAACGAAATAGAAAAATTAAATCCAAAACCAGGAGGCTCTTACTCCGGTAATACTAGAATGATTGAACATGTTGTTCCTGATTTTTCTATAAAGATTTTAGAAGGTGAATTAGAACTTACCCTAAATGGCCGAAACGCTCCTGAATTGCACGTATCAAAAGACTATAACAACATGCTTCAGGGTTATAAGGACTCAAAGGATAAGTCCAAATCACAAAAGGACACGGTAATGTTTATTAAACAAAAATTAGATGCAGCTAAATGGTTTATTGACGCAATTAAGCAAAGGCAGCAAACTTTATTTGTTACGATGAACTCAATTATGAGATATCAAAAAGAATACTTTTTAACGGGCGATGAGCGTAAGCTACGCCCAATGATTCTCAAAGATATTGCAGACCAAATTAATATGGATGTTTCAACAGTATCTAGGGTTGCTAATAGCAAATATGTGGATACCCCTTATGGTACCAAATTAATTAAAGAGTTCTTTTCTGAGTCTATGAAAAATGAACAAGGTGAAGACGTTTCTACCAGAGAAATAAAAAAAATACTTGAAACTGTTATCGGTGAAGAAGAAAAGAAAAAACCCCTTACCGATGATAAGCTAGCAAAAATTTTAAAAGAAAAAGGCTACCCCATTGCTCGTAGAACAGTTGCAAAGTATAGAGAACAGCTAAGCATACCTGTGGCTAGACTCAGAAAACAAATCTGATGAAAGTTCTTTTAAAATCATTCTCTTATGTATTCCACCCTTTATTTATTCCTATAGGTGGCACAGTAGCCTACTTTTTAGTTACACCTAAATATAGTTCACTTGAAATACAGAGCGGGAATATTCTACCTATTTTCATTCTAACGGTTATTATACCAATTATCTTTTTCTTTATTCTAAAAAATCTTGGTTTAATAGGCTCCATTTTTGCACCAACTCTTGCCGAACGTAAATATCCATTGTACATCAGTATTATTCTTTATCTAATGATTTTGTATAAGGTAATACCTCAAAACTATATTAATGAGCTGTATTTCTTTTTTGTAGGGCTCGTTATTGCGTCAGTATCAATATTGCTGCTACTCTTTTTAAAAATTAAGGCAAGTATTCATCTTATGGGTATGGGCAGTCTCCTGCTATTTTTGTTTGGTTTAAGCATTCATTTTGAAACTAATATTACATTTGCTATCGCAATTTTTACCATTTGTACAGGATTGGTTGCTACATCAAGACTTTTTATGAATGCCCACTCAAGAGCCGAATTATTAATTGGAATTTTAATTGGTATCTGCTCGCAATTATTTATGCTGAAGTACTGGTTATAAAATGTAAAAAACGACACCAACTCTTAAAGGTCTGAACTTAATGGCTTGATTATCGAGCAAGGCTGAACCCTTTAATAAAGGTGCTAAACTATAATACAAATGAATATTCCAAGTATTGTAACCAAAATTTAGAGTAAGGCCATATTGCCATTGAGAAATATCATTATTAGTAAACTTTAAATTTTCATTTTGACTATTGAATCTGGCGACAGACAATCTTGAAAAAAGATATTCAGCTTTAACTCCGGCATATATACGCCAAAACTTATAATCTTCAGCATTTGAAGTACGCCACCTTAACTCTAAAGGAAAAGCGATGCTATGTGTTTCAAACTTACTTCGGTTAAGACTATCACTTGATACTGATAGTTGATAATTAATGGCTGAATTTATTTCTGTAGCGATAATATTGCTATAATAAGAGTTAGTATCATAACCGATACCTACACCCAAACCAAAGTTTCTTTTTCTATTTATAGGAATGTCTTTAATAAAACCAAAATGAATATTATAAGATAAATTCCTTTGAATTGTTTCGTCAGAAGGAAGGTCAGTTAAAAAATTATAGGCTATTCCTGCGTAAAATTGATCTTCGAGATAACGACTATTATTACCAGCGGATAAGTTCGCTTCTTGCCCAAAAATTGACAAAGCAGAGAAGAAAAAGATTATAAGGAAAAACAAACTTTTACCCATAGACCACAAAGTAAAACAAAAAATACGCTTATGGCATAAAATACTTTTGATTAAAATTTCAATTAAAGATTATTAAAGATATCACCTTGAATGGTTGTATAATTTACTTTAAGCATATTGACTTTTCGCAGTTCTTTTTTAACATCTGTAACTATGCCCATTTCTACAGTTTTATCAACCTTCAAAGAAACCATAGCCACTTTCTTCATTTCTTCAGGCATTTTCGAGACTTCTGATAACACGTAAACGCTTATATCCTCAATGTTACCGAATTTACTACCCAATTGAATTTTAGGTTCAGTTCCAACAAAAAAACCGTCTTGAGTAGATTTACCAATTAGAATTTCAATTACTTCATCTAACTGTAATATTTCTTCTGTTTCATTTGCAATCGGCAAGGTGTTTTCCACTAGTAAGTTGGTGTTTTTCATGGTTGTAACTGTCATAAAAAAAAACAGCAAGATGAAAACAATATCAGGTAAAGATGCCGTAGAAATTGATGGTAGTTGTTTTTTATTCTTTCTATTCTTTATCATAATTCCTTTTAATTATTAAACACTTCGTTTTCTATTATCTTTTGTGGATAAAGCTCTTGGATTTTTTTTATCTGCTTTTTTAAAATAACTTTTCTCTCTAAATGAGTATTTTGATTATGATATTCTTCTTCCATTTGAACATAACCTTGATTGAAAAGTCTTTTAGCTTCTCTATTCCTTAATTCATTATACGCTCCAATCAATTCATTTTGTATCATAATATAAAATCCATATGTAGTCTCTCTTTTATGAGACAAAAAAACAATTGCCTTAATCGGATTATCAGAAGAACTTTTATATCTATTTCCTTTACAGTAAGCACAATAGTCATTTCCATTTATTGTCATACCTCCATTATCTATAAAAGCTTTTGTCAAGTCTCGTAAGCTTGTTATATCCACTACATTATCTTCAACCATTAACTTGTTATCACTATTAATATTTACTCTTAATACATTTCTTTCATTCAATTCAATTTCTGGACCAGGTTCCTTTGGAGGTAGAAGTCTATCGAACCCTTCATCTGTTTTCAATGTTGTAGTGACTAAGAAAAAAATAAGTAGCAAAAAAGCAATGTCAGCCATTGAACCTGCATTCACCTCGGGTATCTCTCTTTTTATTGACATAATTCAATATTTTTTTCTAGTATTATCTTATTGCTTTACAACACAAATAACAATCTTCTAAAAAAATAAAAAAGTAATAATGAGGGAGGACCCCACTTCAATGAGGGATTGGGTCTAAAAGAATTAATTACTAATAAAACAATGAAAAGCTAACAATAGAAAAGAGTAAGCAAATTAATGTAGTCCCTAATAGGAATGCTAATAAATCCAAAAGAATAAAATATAATTATAAAAAAAGCCTTGAATAAAAATTCAAGGCTTTCTAACTAAAATTTAGTTTTTAACTTATTGAAGGTTATTAAAAGCATCTCCTTCAAATGTTGTATAATTCACTTTCAAGGCATTTACCTTTCTGAGTTCTTGTTTAATATCAGATATCAAACCCATATTTGCTTCCTTATCTACTTTCAATGCGGTAGTCAATACATTTTGAAGCTCTTGCGGCTTTTTCGCACGCTCAGCTAATATATATGAACCTACTTCATTAACACTAGCAAACTTATCGTTCAATTGAATTCTGGTTTCCGTACCGTAAACACTTTCATATTCGCGAGTTGGTTTTCCAGCAAACACATAAATCACTCTATCCTTTTTTTCCAGCTTTTTAATTTCAGTAGCATTTGGTAGCGTATTCTCAACCATAATAGAACTGTCCTTCATAACTGTAACAGTCATAAAAAAGAATAATAACATGAAAACAATATCAGGTAAAGAAGCAGTTGAAACCGCAGGTAAATCACCATCTTTTTTCTTAGCAAACTTGCCCATTAAATTCGTTTTAATTAGTTACTTGAAGTTTCTGCTTCAGACAATTTTTGAGGAAACAAATCTTGAATTCTTTTTACTTTATCTTTCAACTCTTCACGAACACTGCTCGGAGTTTCAGGATTTAAATATTCAGATTCCATTGCTACGAAATCACGATTAAATAATCGATTCGCTTCTCGGTTTCTCAAATCATTATATGCACCTACCAATTCATTCTGAACTGTGATGTATGTGGCATACTTTGTTTCTCTATCGTTCTTAAGTGATATAATTGCTTTAGAAGGATTATCAGATGAACTACCATCTCTTTTTCCTTTGCAATAATCACATGAACCATCTCCACCATTATCTAAGAATTCCATAGCAGCCTTACGTAAGTCTTTAATATCCATTAAATTCTCATCAGCTAACAACTGTCCATTCTTATTAATGTTGACAGTAAAAATATTCTTTTGCTTAATAACAACATCAGTATCAGGCGGTTCAATTGGAGGAAGCATTCTATCTAGCCCTGCATCAGTTTCTATGGTAGTAGTTACCAAGAAAAAGATAAGTAGCAAGAAGGCGATATCCGCCATAGAACCCGCATTAACCTCTGGTGCTCCTTTTCTTCTAGGCATAGTTCTTCATTTTATTTACCAATTAATTTTTTAATACCTGGCCAAATCATCAGTAAAACTGCTACAAGAGTCATTCCGAAAAACACATTAAGCATCATTCCAATTGTCTTGACAGTACTGGCTTCAGGTTGTATTTCTTTTCCTTCGAAAACGTCAACAACGGCCTGAGCTTCATCACCACTTGAAAGGGCATAACCTATAATAAAAAGTACAGCTAAACCTCCAATGGCAAATAATGCTTTTTTCAACCCACCAGGTGTAGTCATCATTTTCTTAAGTCCGTAAAACAATGCTAACGCAGTGGCAGCAATCAATAGAATCCATGTTAGTATAAACATTAGATCTATTGAACTACTATCAATTGCCGTTGGATCATCACCGGATGGCATGAAGAAGAAACTCAACGCCGCAGCAATAACACCGATAACAATTAATACAATCTTTAATATTTTCATGATTCGATAGTTTTAAATGTTATCAATTACTTTTTATGGGCAGCCAACATATCAATCAAAGAGATTGATGAGTCTTCCATATCATTTACGATACTATCGATTTTTGCAATAATGTAGTTGTAAAAAATTTGAAGAATAATTGCAGTTATCAAACCAAATACCGTAGTCAATAATGCTACTTGAATATCACCTGCAATAAGTGAAGCACTTAAGTTACCAACTGCTGCAATTTTTTGGAATGCCGCAATCATACCTATTACCGTACCCATGAAACCAAGCATTGGTGCAATTGCAATAAATAAAGATAACCAAGACACATTTTTCTCTAATTGACCCATCTGAACACCACCGTACGAGACAACGGCCTTTTCAGCAGATTCTAGACCTTCGCCTATTCTATCTAAACCTTGGTAAAAAATTGAAGCAACAGGACCTTTTGTATTTCTGCAAACTTCTTTAGCTGCTTCTACGCCACCTGACGCTAATGCATCTTCAACTTGTTGCTTTAATTTTGAAGAATTTGTGCTAGCCATATTAAGGTATATAATACGTTCGATAGCAACTGCAAGACCTAAAATTAAACATAACAATACGATACCCATGAACGCTGGTCCACCTTGGATGAATTGTTCTTTCAAAACTTGGGTAAAACCTTTGCTTGTCTCTTCTGCATCTTGAATCATCGCTGCTGAAGCTGTAGTAGTACCTAAAATAAACATTCCGGCAGTAGCCAGAGTAAAGGATATTTTTTTCATCGTGTTCAAACTTAAAATTAGTTAGTTAATAATGTTAAAGATATAAAAATTTCGCAATTATCAAATTTAAAAAAACAGCAGAGAGGAAGGGATTCGAACCCTCGATACACTTTTGGTGTATACACACTTTCCAGGCGTGCGCCTTCGACCACTCGGCCACCTCTCTATTTTTAAATAGTTAGGCTGCCCAATTAACAAAAAAATAATTAGTTAATAAAATTTAACACGTTAATTTAATCCATTTCTCCGCGCAATGAAGTTTCAAAAACCGTCTTAAATAAGCTACTTGAAATTGTGCTTCCCAAAAGATACATGGCTTTAGTTACCGCTGCCTCGGTTGTAATATCTTTACCATCAATCAATTGTATTTGCGATAGCTTTTTACTAGTCTCATAATGACCCATTATAACACTGCCACCTGAACACTGAGTTACATTAATTATATGAAGGCCATTTTTTATTGCTTTTTCTAACAATTGAATGAACCAATTGGCAGTTGGAGCATTGCCTGCACCATAAGTTTCCAAAATCAAAACTCTCAAATCAGCTGTTTGTAATACGGAGTTGACCAAATTTTCTCCAATTCCAGGAAATAATTTCAATACTGCTACCCTATTATCTAGCTTTTTATGAGCCTTAAGTTTTGATTTATTCTTTGATGGGTTTAATAAATATGGATGATTCACTTTTAAATTAACTCCCGATTCTACTAATGGCGGGTGATTAGGAGAATCAAATGCTTCAAAATGTTCCGCATTTATTTTAGTTGTTCTATTACCACGATACAATTTGTATTCAAAGTATAAACCAACTTCTTGAATGACCGCCCGACCATTTATTTGAAGCGATGCTATTTGTATGGATGTTATTAAATTTTCCTTGGCGTCAGTTCTTAAATCTCCGATTGGCAATTGTGAACCTGTAAAGATTACAGGTTTTGATAAATTTTCTAACATAAAACTTAAAGCAGATGCAGAATAACTCATCGTGTCACTACCGTGAAGAACAACAAATCCGTCTTGACTAGTATAGTTAGATTCAATAATTACTGCTATTTCTTCCCAATACTTTAAATTCATATTAGATGAATCAATGGGAGTATCAAAAGAAATACTTTTAATAATACAATCAAGTTGACTCAATTCTGGAATATGACTCATAAGCTCATCAAAATCAAAAGCTTTTAAAGCACCGGTTTCATAATCTTTGACCATACCTATGGTACCGCCAGTATATATCAGTAAAATTCTAGCTTTATTTTGCATACCTATTGATTATATTCCAAAAACTTCTTTTGAGTTTTCAGTGGTAATTTCTGCTATAACAGAAGAATCAACATTATATATTGATTCTAGTTTATTTAAAACCTCGGTAATATATGCACTTTCATTTCTTTTGCCGCGATAAGGAACTGGTGCCAAATAGGGAGCATCTGTCTCTAAAACAATATGTTTTAAATCAACTTGATTTAAAAACTGGTCAATCTTGCCATTCTTAAAAGTAGCTACTCCACCAATACCAAGTTTCATGTTATAAGAAATAGCTTTATTCGCATGTAAAATTGTACCAGTGAAACAATGAAAAATGCCGAACAAATCATCACCTTTTTCTTGCTCCAATATTTCAAAAATTTCATCAAATGCCTCTCTACAATGTATGACAATAGGAAGCTTGTACTTTTTTGCTAGTTTTATTTGGTGCAAAAAGGCTTCTTGCTGCTGCTTTAAAAATGATTTATCCCAATACAAATCAATTCCAATTTCTCCAATAGCATAAAATTTTCTTTCATCTAGTTGCTCCTCCACATGCTGTAGTTCTTCCAAAAAATTTTCTTTAACATGGGTTGGATGTAAACCCATCATCAAAAAGATATTATCTGGAAAACTTTTTTCTAAATCATACATTGATTGTGTGTAAGTAGAATCAATGGCAGGAATAAAAAACCGTTGAATTCCCAAATCAATTGCTTTTAAAATCACTTCATTTCTATCCTCGTTGAAAGCTTCACTATATAAGTGTGTATGAGTATCTGTTATAATCATGCCGCAAAAATAGGTTTATCTTTATAAACTTACATCTATACAGCACCTTCAAAAAAATATTAAAGTCACATATGAAATCTTTAAAAATATTTCTAAAATCAAAAAAATTTACTCGAATTCCTTTGGTATTGACAGCCACTAATCATTTTGAAGTATCTGCAAAAATCAATGGTATTTCTGGACGATTTATTTTAGATACTGGTGCTTCCAATACATGTATTGGTATTGATAAGATTGCGTTTTTTAATTTAATATCTGAAGCTTCAGAAATTAAGGCTGCTGGTGCTGGTGCGACCGAAATGGAAACCTTAATATCAAATAAAAATAAAGTCCAGCTGGGTAATTGGAAAAAGAAGAAACAAAAAATAGTTCTATTTGATTTGGTTCATGTAAATGAAGCACTTACCGCACACCAGGCTTTACCGGTTGACGGTATAATAGGTGCGGATATCCTCAAAAAAGGAAAAGCCATTATAGATTATGGTAAAAACTACTTGTATTTAAAATAAAAAGACCCTGCAAATACAAGGTCTTTTTAATGTAACATTTGAAAAATATTATAACTCCAATGCCTTTTTTACATCACCATCCATCAACAGCTCTATTGGACTTTCCAAAGCCTCTTTTATTGCAACCAAGAAACCTACAGATTCTTTTCCATCTATAATTCTATGATCATAGGACAATGCCAAATACATCATAGGAGCAGCAACTATTTGACCGTCTTTAACAATAGGACGTTCAATTATATTATGCATGCCTAGAATAGCGCTTTGGGGTGGGTTAATAATTGGTGTTGATAACATAGAACCAAAAACACCTCCGTTAGTAATAGTGAAGGTACCGCCGGTCATTTCATCGACAGTAATTTCACCTTCACGGGCTCTAATTGCCAATCGTTTGACTTCAGATTCTATTCCTCTAAAAGTTAAATTTTCTGCATTTCTAATAACTGGAACCATAAGACCTTTTGGGCCAGAAACTGCAATACTTATATCACAAAAATCATAAGAAAGCATTTCTTTACCATCAATCATAGAATTTACAGCTGGATACATTTCTAATGCTCGAACAACTGCTTTTGTAAAGAAGGACATGAAGCCTAAACTAACCCCAAACTTTTCTTTAAAGATTTCTTTATATTCTTTTCTTAAAGCAAATATTGCTGACATATCCGCCTCATTAAAGGTGGTCAACATTGCTGTCTCGTTCTTGGCAGCGACCAAACGCTCAGCCACTTTTCTGCGAAGCATAGAAAGTTTAGAACGAGATTCTCCTCTATTTCCCCCTGTTGGTGTACCCATTGAAGGCACTGCTTTGACAGCGTCATCTTTCGTTATTCGCCCATCGCGACCTGTTCCAGAAACAGAGGAAGCAGAAATTCCTTTTTCATCTAATATCTTTTTTGCAGCTGGTGAAGGTGTACCAGAAGCATACGTTTCTTTTTTTACTTCCGTGGCTTTCGGAGCAGCCTCTTTTTTAGGCACTTCTTTTACCTCTTCTTTAGGAGCCGGAGTAGCATCACCCTCAGGTTTTTTAGCACTAGTATCTATTAAACAAACTACTTCGCCTACAGCAACAGCATCGCCTTCTTCAGCTTTTAAAGTTATAGTTCCACTTTCTTCAGCAGGAAGTTCTAAAGTTGCCTTATCAGAATCAACCTCAGCAATTGCTTGGTCTTTCTCCACATAATCACCGTCTTGCACCAACCATTCAGCTATTTCAACTTCGGTAATGGACTCTCCCGGCGATGGGACTTTCATTTCTAGAATCATCGTTTCTAACTTTATTTCGAGTTTGTAATTTTATCTAAAATTATCTTTTGTTTTATCAAAGACATATTCAATTACTTGTTCATGTCTTCTTTTAGAACGCACTGCACTACCAGCAGCTGGTGCTCCGTAAAACCTTCTTGAAGCTACTCTAAAAGTTTTGGCTTCTTCAAAATGCATTAATAAGTGACCCCAAGCCCCCATATTTCGCGGTTCTTCTTGCGCCCAAACCACTTCTTCTGCATGTTTATACTTTTTAATAATAGCTCGCATTGCTTTGGCTGGTAAAGGGAATAACTGCTCCACCCTTACCAATGCAATATCATCACGGTCTAAATCTTCTTGTTTTGCCAATAAATCGTAATAAAATTTTCCAGTACAGAAAACTAAAGTTTTTACTTTATTAACCTTGCTATTTTCATCATCTATGAGCTCTTGAAAATTTCCGTTTGCTAATTCTTCTTTGGTAGATAACACTTTTGGGTGACGCAATAGACTTTTGGGAGTAAAAACCACTAATGGTTTTCTAAATTCCGCTTTTAATTGACGACGCAACAAATGAAACATATTAGCTGGTGTGGTGACATCCGCAACATACATATTATCCTTAGCACATAATTGTAAATAACGTTCCATTCTTGCCGAAGAATGTTCAGCACCTTGACCTTCGTATCCATGCGGTAATAATAATACCAAACCGTTTTGCAGTTTCCATTTATCTTCTGCTGATGACAAATACTGATCTATAACGATTTGAGCTCCATTACTAAAGTCACCAAATTGTGCTTCCCAAATTGTTAACGTACCTGGGCTTGCCATGGCATAGCCGTAGTCAAAAGCCATTACAGCGTACTCTGATAATAAGGAATTATAAATATGAAATTTACCGTTTTGTAATTCTCCAAGTTCATTTAATAGAATTACTTCTTCTTCATGCATTTCAGTCTTTATCACTGCATGTCGATGCGAAAAAGTACCTCGTTCAACATCTTGACCAGTCATTCTCACATCGTATCCTTCTTCAATAAGTGACCCGTATGCCAATAGTTCTCCCATTGCCCAGTCTAATTGGTTATCTTCAAAGTACATCTTATGACGCCCTTTAACCAAGCGCTCTAGCTTGCGCAAGAACTTTTTGCCTTCAGGCAGTTTAGTGATACCTGTAGCAATCTTATCTAATTTTTTTAAATCATAACTAGTGTCAATAGGCTTCAACATCGCGTCTTCAGTTTTTTGCTGAAAACCTTCCCATTCATCATTCATAAATGGGGTAATACGTGTCTTTTCTATTTTTCTAGAATCCATCAAATCTTCTTCCAGATTCTTTTTGTATTCCACTTCAAGTTCTTTCACGTAACCCTTTTCAATAATACCTTGATCAATTAATTTTTGAGCATAAATATCTCTTGGGTTTGAGTGCTTTGAGATTGATTTATATAATAACGGTTGTGTGAATTTTGGCTCATCACCTTCATTATGTCCATACTTTCGATAACCCAGTAAATCTAAAAACACATCACGTTTAAATCGCATCCGATATTCCAACGCAAACGTTGCAGCATGAACTACAGCCTCGGCATCATCAGCATTTACGTGCAAAACCGGTGAAAGTGTTACCTTGCCCACATCAGTGCAATAAGTAGACGATCTAGCATCTAGATAGTTAGTAGTAAAACCTATTTGATTATTCACTACAATATGAATGGTACCTCCGGTATGATAACCATCTAACCTAGCCATTTGAATAATTTCATAAGCAACGCCCTGGCCAGCAAATGCTGCATCACCATGAACTAAAATTGGCAAAACCTCCGACTCATTTTCTGGATGGCTATTATCTTGTTTTGCACGAGCAATTCCTTCTACTATTCCATTAACAGTTTCTAGGTGCGATGGATTAGGTGCAATATTCATATTAACCATTTTACCCGAATCAGTTTCGCGCATTGAGGTCCAACCCATATGATATTTTACATCACCATCAAAAATTGCTTCTTCGTAATCTTTACCATCGAACTCACTAAAAATGTCTTTTGGTGATTTACCAAAAATATTAGTTAAGACACTTAATCGACCCCGGTGAGCCATTCCCATTACAAATTGCTTAACCCCTGCGTCTGCAGCCTTTTCAATAATAACATCAAGGGCAGGTATTAAAGATTCTCCCCCTTCTAAGGAGAACCTTTTTTGTCCAACATACTTCGTATGTAAGAAACTTTCAAATGAAACGGCTTCATTTAGTTTTCTTAGAATATTCTTCTTTTCATCAGCTGAAAAATTCGGGTGATTATCATTATTATTCAGCCAATCTTGTATCCATTGAATACGATCAGGTGTTCGAATATACATGTATTCGACTCCTATCGCATCACAATAAATTTTTTCTAAATGATTGATAATATCGCGTAAAGAACTTTGCCCAATCCCAATGATATTTCCAGCATCGAACTTGGTGTCTAAATCGCTTTGTGCTAAACCAAAGTTCTCCAGCTCCAAAGTTGGATTATACTGTCTTCTTTCTCTAACTGGGTTGGTTTGAGTAAATAAATGACCTCTTGATCGATAGCCATTAATCAAACGAACGACCTGAAATTCTTTTTGAAGTGACTCGGGAATGGCTATTTGTTGCCCATTGGCCAACATACTGCCTTCACCTGCCAAAATATCAATATCTAGTTCTTCAAGAGAACTCTCCAGTCCGAAATCAAAACCTTGAAAAAAAGCACGCCAACTGGGCTCAATACTATCAGGGCTTTTTGTGTATTTCTCGTATAATTCCGCGAAAAAAGCGGTATGTGCAGCGTTTAAAAAGGAATATCTATCCATTGTAGTGCATTACCAAAAGGTGCAACAAAATTTAACCAAAAATACAACAAATCGCATTTACCACCGTAAATTGTGTGGTAAATTGAAAAACTTTATCATGAAATCACAATTTTCCAAATTCCTAATACAAATCTTATCAATTTTCATTTTTTGTTGTTCTACTATTTTGAATTCTCAATCAAATGGTAATAATGATTTTTGGAAAGATGTACAATTTGGTGGCGGTATCAGTCTGGGTTTTGGAAATCAAAGCTTTAATTTGGGAGTTTCCCCAAGTGGTATTTATCAGGTTAATTCAGATTTTGCAACAGGTTTGAGCCTCAATTTCAACTATTCAAAGTTTGGTGACGATAAATTATTGGCATATGGTCCCAGTTTCATCAATTTTTATAATCCTCTGCCCTATCTACAACTATCAGGCGAATTTGAACAATGGCGAATTAATATTGATCAAAATTTTAATAGTATTAGCATTGAAGATAATTATTGGTATTCTGCGCTATTTTTTGGAATAGGCTATACCCAGCAAAATTTCACTATTGGAATCCGTTATGATGTCTTATTTGATGAAACTAGAAGTCTTTATGCAGACCCCTGGATACCTTTTGTTCGCTTTTATTTCTAACGATATTGGTTTTTGAACCAAACTTTTTGAAATTCTCTTTCAAAAACTAAAAAGGCCACTTCTTTTGAAACCTCAACGATATCATTAGTTTGAACTTTTTTTAAGCTATTTTCAGATATGTCAATTACATATAATAAATTCAAATAATCATCAAACTTTTCAAGTAACAACACGTATAATTTCTCTTGTAATAACTGTAGAATGTCCTTATTAGATGAAGAAATCGGTATTACTAAAGACACATTGGAACGCTTAAAATCTTTTTTGATTTGTAAAACTAGTTTTTCTTGCAACGAAAATTCTTGAAGTTTCCTAAATATTTCTTGGCTTTTTTCAAAATCTATCATAAAAGGTCTTCGCTAAAAACAAAACTTTATTGTTTGTAAACCTTGCCATCCTTCATTACAAAAACAACGTTTTCTAAAGTCTCAACAGCATCTAGTGGGTTTTGCTCAACAGCTACAATGTCAGCAATAAAACCTTCTTTTAGCTGCCCTAGCTCTTCTTTCATTCCAAGCAATTCAGAATTGGTTAATGTTGCTGATTGTAAGGCATCCAGCACTGGCATTCCAGCTTTATGCATGTAACCAAACTCTTTACCATTATCTCCATGCGGGGAAACTCCAGCATCAGTACCAAAGGCAATCGGCACGCCTTTTTTATAGGCTTTTTTGAAAGTTCTTTGACTAACCGGACCTATTTCTTTAGCTTTTTTTGCAACAACAGGGGGCAGAAATCCAGGAATATCAGCCATCGCAGCGGCAGCTTTACCCGCGGAAATAGTTGGTACTAAAAAGGTATTATATTTTATCATTAAATCCATTGTAGGCTCTTCCATTAAGGTACCATGTTCAATGGTCTTTATACCCGCTCTTATAGCTCTTTGCATACCTTCATCACCATGAGCATGAGCAGCTGTTAGCATACCATAATCATTAGCTGTTGTTACTATTGCTTTAATTTCTTCTTCTGTAAATTGAGGATTTTGCCCATTTTTTGCTACGCTCATGACACCGCCAGTAGCAGTAATTTTAATAACATCTGCACCATTTTTATATCGTTGGCGTACTGCTTTTTTAGCATCTTCTGGTGAATTTACAACACCTTCTTTCGGGCCTGGATTACCCATTAATTCTTTTCGCATTCCATTAGTTGGGTCAGCATGTCCACCGGTAGTACCAATTGCTTTACCAGCTGTAAAAATTCTTGGCCCTACCACTATACCGCGATTTATAGCATTTCTTAAAGCAATATTAACACCAGAACCACCTAAGTCACGAACTGTAGTGAATCCTGCCATCAATGTTTTTTTTGCATAAACAGTTGACTGAAAAGCAACGTCTACATCATTTTTTGTAAAGCGTTCTATATAACGAGTTGGGCTAGACTCACCTTCCATATGTACATGCATATCAATGAAACCTGGCAAAACTACCTTATTCTTCAAATCAATAATCAAATCATTCTCTGAACCTTCTATATATCCAGATTGAATAGACTTTATTTTATTGGCAGATACAATAATAGTTTTTTCAACACTTGTTTTTCCAGTGTTTATATCCATTACACTTCCGCAATGTAGATATGTATCTTGCCCCATTAAAAGTCCAGTAATTAAGAAAAAGGCTGAGAATAATGTTAATATTTTCATTTCAATAGTATTTGGTGATTATTATAAAGCACCAAAAGATAAATAAAAAAAGGAGGACATCACTGCCCTCCTTTTTGATTTTATTTGATCTGAAAAAATTAAACTGAAACTTTTTCTTCTGATTTTCGAATCTTCTTTTCCCAGTCCCAAGCAGATTTCATGGCATCATCTAAGGTAGATTTGGCCTTCCATCCAAGGGTTTTATTTGCTTTTGTAGTATCAGCAAACGCTTGAACAACGTCACCTTCTCTACGAGGAGAAATCCTATAGTTTAGTTTTTCACCTGTAACTCTTTCAAAACTCTCAATAACCTCTAAAACCGAACTCCCTGTTCCAGTCCCAAGGTTAAAGACTTCAAAATTTTCTTGATTCTCACCCTCTATTAGCCTTTGTAGTGCAGCAACATGAGCTTTTGCAATATCAACAACATGAATATAATCTCTAATACAAGTACCATCTGCTGTAGGGTAGTCATCTCCGAAAACGGATAACTGCTCTCTTAAACCGATTCCGGTTTGAGTAATATATGGCAGTAAATTTTGAGGAACACCTATTGGCAATTCACCTATTTCTACTGTTGGATGAGCTCCAATTGGGTTAAAATACCTTAAGGCAATAGCCGCTAGTTGCGGATTAACTTTACAAGTATCTTTAATAATTTCTTCTCCAACTTGTTTTGTATTACCATACGGAGATTCCGCAGGCTTAACAGGAGCATCTTCAGTTATCGGCATAATATCTGCCTGACCATAAACGGTGCACGACGAGCTAAAGATAAAATTAGCATCGCCCTTTTTAGAAAGCTCTTGCAACATATAAACTAAAACTCCAATATTATTCTCATAATATAAAAGCGGATTTTCAACACTTTCACCTACAGCTTTTGAAGCGGCAAAATGTATTACTCCTTCAATATCAGAATGTCTTGAAAAGAAATCTTGGACTTTGTTCTTATCTCTTAAATCAAATTTTTCAAAAATTGGCTTTTTACCCGTAATGGCAACTATTCCATCCATTACATTTTCTGAAGAATTACTAAGATTATCTATAATTATTACTTCAAAACCTTCATTTTGAAGTTCTACTACTGTGTGAGAGCCGATAAAACCCAAACCACCAGTAACTAAAATTTTTCGCATTGCTTAACGGTTTACAAAATCAATAACTAATTTGGCAATAAAGTCGATTTGTTCATCATCAAGTTCAGTGTGCATTGGTAAAGAAATTACTTCTTTTACCAATTGATTGGTGACTTCAAAATCAGCTTCATTGTAACGCTTATCTTGATATGCCTTTTGCAAATGCAAAGGAATCGGATAATACACTCCACATGGAACGGCATTTTCATTTAAATGTTGTACCAATCTGTCTCTTTTTTCTCTCAAAATACGCAAGGTGTACTGGTGAAATACATGACAATCACATACTTCACAAATACCATCACAACCATTCACTGTTTTAGGAAGAATTATATCCCTTTGATTTTTAAAAGCTTCATTGTATTTTCTTGCCGTAGCTCTTCTTTTTGCATTATAAGAATCTAGCCTAGGAAGTTTAGCTCTTAATACTGTTGCCTGTAAAGAATCTAGTCTTGAATTAACGCCAACCACATCATGGTGATAGCGCTCATACATTCCATGATTTACAATACCCCGAATAATATGAGCTAAATCATCATCATTGGTGAAAATCGCCCCTCCATCACCGTAGCATCCTAAATTTTTTGACGGAAAGAATGAAGTAGATGCCACATGACCAATAGTGCCAGATTTAGCCTTTTTACCGTCTTTAAAAGTATGTGTTGCACCAATACCCTGGGCATTATCTTCAATTACATATAGGTTGTGTTTTTCAGCTATCTCCATAATTGCATCCATATTTGCACATTGTCCAAACAAATGCACAGGAACTATGGCTTTGGTCTTAGGGGTAATGGCTTTTTCAATTGCTTTAATATCAATATTAAAAGTGTCAACTTCTACATCAACCAAAACAGGGGTTAATTGTAAAAGAGCAATTACTTCAACAGTAGCAGCGAAAGTGAAATCTGCGGTAATCACCTCGTCACCTGGCTTTAAGCCCAATCCCATCATACAAATTTGTAAGGCATCAGTTCCGTTAGCGCATGGAATTACATGTTTAACTCCTAAATAATTCTCAAGCTCTTTTTGAAAAGCATGTACCTCAGGTCCATTTATAAAAGCAGCAGTCTCTAAAACCTGTTGCATTGAAGCATTAATTTGACCTTTAATTTCTTCATATTGACCAACCAGGTCAACCATTTGAATCTTTTTCATGCATTTTGAATTTTTATTGGATTCTGTACTTCTTTAAAGCACAATACCTCAGCTTAAAATTAGAGTTACAAAATTAACAAATTAAGCAGGGCTGATTCAGGTTTCAACTAAGAAATGTATTTTAGCGCAAATACTTTTTTTGTACCATATCTATAACATACTAACACAAATTGCTTGGTTTCATTTGAAATTAATTGCCAGCTTTAAACCTAAAATCAAACTTTTTGTTCAAGGTAGACAAAGAACCTATGAGATTTTAGAAAATCACATTGATAAAGACAATAAAACAATTTGGATGCACGCTGCGTCCCTGGGAGAATATGAACAGGGACTTCCTTTATTAGAAGAATTAAAAAAGAATTTCCCTACCCATAAAATTGTGCTTTCTTTCTTTTCTCCATCAGGGTATGAAATCAAAAAGGATAAAACTCCGGCCGATGTTGTCGTTTATCTTCCAATGGATACAGCAAAAAATGCTAAAAAATTTATTTCTTTAGTAAAGCCTGAACTAGCCATTTTTATTAAATATGAAATCTGGCCAAACTATTTAAAACAATTAGAGCATCAAAAAATAAATGCGATTTTAGTTTCAGCAATTTTTTCGGATAGACAGATTTACTTCAAGTCTTATGGTTTTTTTGTTCGCAAAGCTTTGAAAAAATTTCAGCATTTTTTCGTGCAGGATGACCATTCCATAAAACTGCTCGAATCTATCGGGTTTAATAACGTAACACTAAGTGGTGATACACGATTTGACAGAGTCTCGCATATAGCAGAAAATGAAAATCAACTTGATTTCATGATTGAATTTAAAGGTCAATCTACCTGTGTCGTTGCTGGTAGTACTTGGCCAGAAGATGAGCAAGTTCTCATTAACTATTTTAACAATTATACCGAGAATATAAAGTTTGTTATCGCACCTCATAACATAAAACCAAACCAGATACGTAAACTAAAAGAGTCGATAACTAAAAATATAGTGCTCTATTCTGAAATGGATGCCACTAGTCTGAAAGAAGCTCAAATAATCATTATTGACATTATTGGACTATTAACCAAAATTTACAGCTATGCTGATATTGCCTATGTAGGCGGTGGTTTTGCGACAGGGCTTCATAATACTCTCGAACCAGCGGTCTTTGGAATTCCTGTTATCATTGGGCCAAATTTTAATGGATTTAAAGAGGCTGAAGATTTGGTAAAACTCCAAGGTGTTATCAGTATTGCAAACAAAATTGAATTTAGAGAGCAAATTACTAAACTCATTGACGACACCGCATACTGCCAAAAAACAGGACAAATAAATACCTCCTACATCAAAAATAAAATTGGAGCAACTAAACATGTCATAAATTATATAACTCAACTTTTTTAATTTTTGGCTAGCTTTAGCAAATTTCAACCTCCATGGATAAACGTATTTTAAAAATTTCTTTAACCGCTGCTCTAGCCGGCTTCTTATTTGGTTTTGACACCGTAGTCATAAGTGGTGCCAATCAGCCCATAAAAGAGTTATGGGGCACAAATTGGTTTTTAGGCGATACCATTTTTACTTTTCACGGGATCTTCATCATGTCTATGGCACTTTGGGGAACAGTTCTCGGCTCACTCTTTGGCGGTATACCAACAGATAAGTTAGGTAGAAAAAGAACCTTATTTTGGATTGGAGTATTATATTTTATTTCGGCAGTAGGTTCGGCTTTGGCTCCTGAAGCTTATAGTTTTTCTTTATTTAGATTTATTGGAGGATTAGGTGTAGGTGCCTCATCCGTTGCTGCACCAATATATATATCAGAAATTTCAAATGCTGGTAATCGAGGTCGTTTGACTGCTACCTATCAATTTAATATTGTTTTTGGTATTCTAATTGCTTTCATATCAAACTATCTTATCGGAATATTTTTTAACGCCGATGTTTCTTGGCGGTGGATGTTAGGCATGGAAGGGCTTCCTGCATTGATATACACTTTTATGGTATTAAAAATACCTAATAGCCCTAGATGGTTGCTTATGAAAGGGCACGAAGACAAAAAAGCATTAAATGCATTATCCTTATTGGGTGTTGACAGACTAGAGGCATCAAATAGAATCAAAGAAATAAAAGATGCTTTGATAAAATCAGCAACTACTACTAAAGAAAAGCTTTTTTCAAATAGATTTAAAAAACCTTTGTTCTTAGCATTCTTTTTAGCCTTATTCAATCAATTGTCCGGAATTAATTTTGTACTGTATTACGCACCTGAAATTTTAGAACGAGCAGGTCTTGGTTCAGGAGAATCATTATTCAGCTCTATTTCAATCGGTGTGATTAACCTCATCTTCACATTTGTTGGTATTTCACTTATTGATAAACTAGGCCGAAAACAGTTAATGTATATAGGTTCATTAGGATACATTTTTAGTTTAGCTGTTGTTGGCTGGTGTTTTTATAGCGGGGCTAGTTCAATTGTGTTACTTATTTTTATCTTAATATTTATTGCATCTCACGCCGTTGGCCAAGGCGCAGTAATTTGGGTGTTTATCTCTGAAATATTCCCAAATAAAGTTCGTGCATATGGCCAATCATGGGGCACAGGTGTTCACTGGGTATTTGCTGCTTTAATCACCTTATTAACACCTACATTTCTAGATGCTGAAATCGGGATTTTCAAAGAGAATCCATGGCCCATATTTATTTTCTTTTCAGCTATGATGGTACTTCAATTGTTATGGGTGTTGTTTGTAATGCCCGAAACAAAAGGTATTTCATTAGAAGATTTAGCCAAAAAACTAAGTGGTAAAAAATGACAACCACTCATCGAAACAAAACAGCCACACATGCCTTAAACCAGGTATTTAATCGAATAACTACTTAGGTTTCAAGGTATTTATCATCAGTTTTATGTACATTGAAACAAATTAATCAATTATGGAAGAACAACTATCTTTTGGAGACAAGCTTTTAGAAGGCTTTTTAAGAGTACTGGTCTTTGCTTTAATATTCATATTAATTGCAATTCCGCTTTGTATCTTATTAAACAAAATAGGACTAATAGGATAAAAATAACAAAGCATATAATAGTAAAAAGCCTTTCAATTGAAAGGCTTTTTTATTGCTTTAAACTAAGTTTACCCAAATATCAATTAGTAAATCAAATTTTAAAATTTGATTTACTAATTGATAAAATTCATTAATTAAGGATAACATACCACTAAATAAAAAAGCTTCTTGTTTCCAAGAAGCTTTTTATTTTGTGCGGGCGGAGAGACTCGAACTCTCACACCTCGCGGCACTAGATCCTAAGTCTAGCGTGTCTACCAATTCCACCACGCCCGCAAAAGGACTGCAAATATAATTCAATTTTCGTATTGTGAAATAGCAAAATTGATTATTTCGATTTGCCTATCAAAAATTTGAATTTGCTGGAAGAGGTTTCGTAATTTTATACCTCTTTAAAAAACCGTATGGATACCATTAAAAATTATATCGCAACTCATAAAGAACGTTTTCTAAATGAATTAATTGAGTTACTTAAAATACCATCTATCAGTGCAGACCCTGCTTATTCAAAAGACGTGCTGAAAACTGCCGAAATGGTAGAGCAATCCTTAAAAGATGCTGGTTGCGATACTACCGAAATTTGCAAGACTAAAGGATATCCAGTAGTATACGGTGAGAAAATTATAGATTCTAGTTTACCAACAATATTGGTATACGGCCATTATGATGTACAGCCACCAGATCCAATGAATTTATGGACATCACCACCTTTTGAACCTGTAATTAAAAAAACGGAACTACACCCTGAAGGAGCAATTTTTGCTCGTGGATCTTGTGATGACAAAGGTCAGATGTACATGCATGTCAAGGCCATTGAATTTATGATAACAAATGACTTATTACCCTGCAACGTTAAAGTCATGATTGAAGGTGAAGAGGAAGTAGGTAGCGATAGTTTGGCTGACTTTTTAGAGAATCATAAAGAAAAGCTTTCCAATGACATTATTTTAATTTCTGATACTGGAATGATTGCCAATGATGTACCTTCAATTACCACTGGTTTAAGAGGTTTAAGCTATGTTGAAGTTGAAGTAACAGGGCCAAATCGTGATTTACATTCAGGAATTTATGGCGGGGCCGTACCAAACCCGATTAATGTTTTGAATAAGATGATTGCTTCATTACACGACGAAGACAATCGCATTACCGTTGCTGAATTTTATGATAAAGTTGAAGAAGTTTCAAATGAAGAGCGGGCTGAAATGGCAAAGGCCCCATTTGATTTGGATGAGTATAAAAAAGCCTTAGATATTGATGATGTTTATGGTGAAAAAGGATTTACCACTTCAGAACGCTATAGCATAAGACCAACTCTTGATGTTAACGGTATTTGGGGAGGGTATACTGGAGAAGGGGCTAAAACCGTTATCGCGAGTAAAGCCTACGCTAAAATTTCTATGCGTTTAGTACCGCACCAAGACCCAGATGAAATTACTGAGCTTTTTACGAAACATTTTGAATCTATAGCTCCAAAAGGAGTAAAAGTAAAAGTTACACCACACCACGGAGGTTTACCATATGTCACTAATATGGACAGCCTTGGATACAAAGCAGCAGCAAAAGCTTATGAAACTACTTTCGGAAAAACTCCAATACCAGAACGCACTGGAGGCAGCATTCCTATTGTAGCACTTTTTGAGCAAGTTTTAGGAAGTAAAACAATTTTAATGGGCTTTGGTTTAGATAGTGATGCTATACATTCACCAAATGAGCATTTTGGTATATGGAATTACTTAAAAGGCATTGAAACTATACCTTATTTCTACAAGAATTTTACCGAATTGTCAACCTAACGTATTGCCAATAAAATGAACAGAATAAAATGCTACTAACTCAAGAATACGAAGAAGAATGGAGTATAGGTAGAAAAGCAATTTTTAAATTGGTCTTCACCTACTTTACCCTCTATATCTTTCTTATGTTTTTCAGTAGCTTTTTAGAGGCTCCTTTTAGATGGTTTGGGAACATTCTGGGTTTTAATTACAGTTATAATGTTAGTGGTTTTGGTAGTGGCGACAACACTTATGCCTATATAACGCTTTTTGTAAATATAGTCTTAGCAATCTTCATTTCTTTAATATGGATATTGTTAGACCGGAAGAGAAAAAGCTACAATCAACTTATGTATTGGTTTATTGTAATTCTTAGAATTTTTCTCATTTTCTTCATGTTTACCTATGGTTTTGTAAAAATTATTCAACTTCAATTTCCCTATCCATCGCTTACCAGAATGATGCAACCTTTAGGAGATTTTTCTCCAATGGGGTTAGCATGGACCTATCTGGGGTATTCCAAAGGCTTCAATCTTTTTATGGGAATTATGGAAGTTTCGGGCGGTTTACTTCTAATACCAAGAAGAACATCCACTTTAGGAGCTTTTGTTACTATGGGAGTTATGATACATGTAGCTGTAATGAATTTTATGTTCGACATCCCTGTAAAGATATTTTCAGTCCATCTTGCAATCATAGCTTTACTTATTTTTCTTACAGATAGTAAAAGATTCATTAACGTTTTCGTTAAGAACAAACCAACCGAAGCTTATGATTATTACAATCCTATAAAAGATAAGGTATATCACAATGTAATTTTTTGGACAAAACTGGTTTTAACTATTGTCCTCATTGGGCTTTTTTTACTTCGTGGCTGGAGCAATGATCGCGGTAAAACATCAGATAAACCATTTTTACATGGTATTTGGGAAACTACTGAGTTCATTAAAGAAGGAGATACTATACCTCCATTAACTACAGATAAAAACCGCTGGCGTTATTTAATAATTGACCGAAAGGACAGGGCAACTGTAAAAATGATGGATGATAAAACATATCGGTATACTTTTAAACCAGATTCCATAAGTAAAAAAGTTGCTCTTTATGGACCTGGAGAAGAAGAAGAAACTCCTAATTTTACTTTTGATTTCTTAGATGATAAAACATTGAAGCTTAAAGGTGAAATCTACTTTAATAAGCACGAAATTATTCTAAAAAGAAAAAATCTAGATAGCGTATTACTTTATTCACGGAGGTTTAACTGGATTAATGAAACCCCATTTAATCGATAGCTAAGTCTTTTTTACATACTTAGTGATGATAACAATTTGCTGAGCCCCTACTTTGCCTTCAATGTATTCAGCATTTTCTTTGTCTAAAGATATTCGGCGAACTGGAGTACCCTGTTTAGCTATCATACTTGAACCCTTCACTTTGAGGTCTTTGATTAAAACCACATTATCTCCATTTTCTAAAATCACCCCATTCACATCTCTATGAATAATTTTATCGCTTTCTAAAAGACCCTCACCGGTAGCTTTAGCCCAATTTAATGTTTCATCTTCTAGATACATCATATCCAATAGATCTTGCGTCCACCCCTCTGATTTTAATCGTGATAACATTCGCCAAGCAATAACTTTTACTGGATTGTGTTCACTCCACATACTATCATTTAAACAGCGCCAATGATTGGCATCCATAGCTCCGGGATTTTCGATTTGATTTTTACAAGTATCACAAACCAACAGACTACCATCTAAGCCACCAGACGATACAGGTGGTACCTCATAAGTTGAAAAATTAGCAGTGGCACCACATAACTCACAGTTACTACCACTCCTATTTATTAGGTCTTCTAGCAATCCCATTTAGACTTATTTTATGGATACAAACTTAACCCATTTAGAAAAATATTTACTCTACACTTGTAGAATTAAAATTATTGCTCTATGTTTGTAGAGTTAATTCTAATCTTGTAGAGAATGCAGTTATCTAAAACCGAGGAAGAACTTATGAATATTTTATGGAGGCTTAAAAAAGCTTTTATGAAAGATTTACTAGAAGCGTATGAAGAACCTAAACCAGCCACAACAACAGTGGCAACATTATTAAAGCGTATGTCTGACAAAGGTTTTGTTGCATACAAAAGTTTTGGACGCTCTAGAGAATATTATCCTTTGGTTAAGAAAAAAGATTATTTCTCCAATCATGTAAACGGACTCATTAAAAACTTTTTTAATGATAGTCCAAGTCAATTTGCATCCTTTTTTACGCAATCAACAGACTTGAGTAAGGAGGAATTGGAGGCTTTAAAAAAATTAATAGACCAAGAAATTAAAAGAAAATAACATGCTCATTTATCTCTTAAAATCTACGGCTTGCATGGCCATATTTTTACTCTTTTATAAACTTCTTCTAGAGAAAGAAAACATGCATACGTTCAAAAGATGCTATCTAATATTAGCATTAGTTGCATCTTGTGTAATTCCTGGTTTGGTATTTATCGAGTATGTAGAACCTACAGTAACTGCTTACAGCAATACAAACACATTTGTACAAACTTCAAATCCAATCATCACTGAAACTGCGGCAAGAGATATTGACGTTATAAATTGGTCTTTAATCGCTTGGTCTATTTATAGTATAGGTGTTGTAGTTTTTGGTGTTCGATTTTTGAGAAATCTTTTTCAAATATTAAATCGCATTCGAAAAAACACCAAACTTAAAGAACGTTTTAGTATTAAAGTTTTAGTATTAGAGCAGCTACCTCCGCATACTTTTTTTAAATATATCTTTTTAAACAAAGAAAAGTTTGAAGCTAATTCTATCCCAAAAGAGGTGTTGCTGCACGAAGAAATTCATGCCAAACAACGCCACAGTATAGACGTAATTTTTATAGAATTTTTACAAGTGATTTTATGGTTCAACCCATTAATCTTTTTCTTTAAAAAATGTATTAAACTAAATCACGAATTTCTAGCAGATAGTGCAGTTATTAAGAAAACTATTTCTCGCAGTAATTATCAAAATACGCTGTTATCCTATTTATCACAGGATAGTTTAGAGAAATATCAGTCAGTTAATATGGTAAATGCCATTAATTATTCATCAATCAAAAAACGATTTAAAGTCATGAAAACACACACATCAAAACAAGCAATTTTATTAAGAAGTTTATTACTCCTGCCGCTTTTGGCCTTAATGCTATATGGATTTACTGAAACAAAGTTTATCGAAAAAGAAATTTCCGTTCCCATAGTTCAACAAAACCTTAGTCCCAAAGAATTTATTCTGTCAATAGCAAACGATGAAATTTTTCTAAATGGAAAAGAAGTTGAATTAGTTGTATTTGCTCAAGAAGTAGATGAGTTGACAAGAGATTGGGAAGAAACTGATTATACTTCCGTTATTGCGCAGACCACCATTAGTGAAACTTCAGTAGTATTTTTAGAGAAAGTAGAATTCGAATTTCAAAAAACACATTTTTCTAAGGCTAATGAAGGAATGAAAGTTTTTCCTGAAGGTTATACCATTAATATCCCTAAAGAAGGCACTTCAACGGAAAAGAACATTTCTGGTTTTCATAAAATTGCAAATCCAATTCGTATTAACATAAATGGTAAAGGGAAATTACTAGTTCAAGAATATCTTGTTCCAATCCAAGAATTAGGTAAGTTCTTATTAGATTATAATTCTTCATTAACAAAAACCGAAAGAGAAGAGATGATACGTGCTTCAATCAAAGTTGAGGTTAATACTCCAAAAAATATTATTGCTGAAGTTGAAACTATTTTAAAAGAATACGGTGTTGCAATGGTAGATGTTATTGGCCCTGAAGAGAAAATTAATGTGCAGAAAGGCGCTTCTCGTGAACAACTACAGGAATATAATGCTTTAGCTAAAAAATATAATGAGATGGATCGCAATGATATGCGAATTCTAATTAAAGATGTTGAACAATTAAAATACATCTATAGCATAATGTCTGACAAACAAAAGGCGGATACAGAGCCTTTCCCAGATTTTCCAGAGCCGCCTCCTGCGCCTGATGCACCAAATGCAAGAGAGGAAGCGTCGAATAAAATAAAAGAAATGATTGAAGAGCAAGACCCTTATGACGTTGTTGGAGGTAGTATTATGAATAAACCACCTGCACCATCAAGCCCAAGAGTAATAAATGGTCAAGCAAGTACTATTCCAGCTCCTCCATCTCCACCAATACCACCTTCACCATTAGACCTTGTAATCGACATGGCTAAAAAAGGAGCTACTTTCTATTATGAAGGAAAGAAAATTTCTTCTGATAAGGCAATTGAGCTAATAAAGAAAAACAAAAGCCTAAATATTTCAACCACAAAAAGTAATTCTAAGAATCCGCAGGTAAGAATTTCTAAAGAAGCTATTAAAATTGGTAGCTTAAATAAGCAAAAAGATTTATTAAACTATGCTAAAGAACTAAGAAATAAAAAAGCGCGATTTTATTATAATGATGAGCATATTTCGGCAGAAGAAGGTGTAGTTTATATTGCTGCCAAAGAATATGATTATGTAGAAACATTACCTTGGATAAACAAAACACCTGAAGTAAAAATTTACTCCAAATAGACTATTGTAAATTATAATTTGATGTTAAAGCCTTCTAAATGAAGGCTTTTTCTGTAACAAATCATAAATACTTGCGTTAAATAACTACTGTCATTAAAAGCAAAGCCGAGAACCACATGCCTTTCGACTGCCCACAAGGTGACATTGAGAACAAATTCATCAAACCAAAAACGAGCACTATTATGTTACAACGATTCTTTATCTTTTGTTCAGGAGCTGACACAGATATTCTTTCAACTTGTTCCAACGGAGAACGCAACAAATATGCAGGTATAGGCGCAACGGTATTCTTTACTGCCGTTATGGCTTTTATAGCAAGCGGATATGCACTTTATACTGTTTTTGATAATGTATATACCGCTATTTTTTTCGGATTCATTTGGGGTCTTCTCATTTTTAATTTGGATAGGTACATTGTGTCTACAATTAAAAAAAGAGACCATATTAAAAGTGAATTATTTCAAGCAGCCCCAAGAATTATTTTAGCGATTATAATTGCTATTGTAATCTCTAAGCCCCTGGAAATGAAAATCTTTGAAAAAGAAATCAATCAGGTGCTACTTGAAGAAAAAAATGCAATGACCCTAGAAAACAAAGAGCAATTGGCTTTGCAATATACCCCAAACATTGAAGCACTAAATCAAGAAATAGCCAACTTAAAAAGTGAAATTACTCAAAAAGAAAGTGAGACTAACGCATTATACGATACCTATATTACAGAAGCAGAAGGCACTGCTGGAACTGGATTATTAGGTAAAGGTCCTGTTTATGAAGAAAAGCGTCAAAAACATGATGCATACTTAGCCGAATTACAAAAATTAAAAGCAACAAATGCCGCAAAAATTATCGTTTTAGAAAATGAAATTGTAGCCTTGAATGAAGATTACAATGGTGCTGTGATTAATTCACAACCAATAATCGATGGTTTTGATGGTTTAATGGCTAGAATCAATGCTTTAAACAAATTACCATGGTTACCTTCATTTTTTATTTTCTTATTGTTTCTAGCTATAGAAACGGCTCCTATCATTGCTAAGTTATTGGCACCAAAAGGAGAATATGATTATAAATTTGAAGAAGGTGAAAGTGTTGTTGCAACATGGGTAACTCAAAAAGTGGCTCAACGCAAATTATTACTATCTACTGATTCGGTAATGAATCAAGATATTTATGAGAATATTAAATCTGAAGAAGAACTATACCGGTATAAAAAGAAGAAAGCCGAAGAACTACTTAGACTTCAAGCAGATTCTTTTCATAAAACTCAAGTAAAAGGCCTATAGTCTAGGCTTCTATTTTAGAATATGCTTTAAGGGCGATTGCCAAACTATCCTTCCAATGCGGAATTGCTAGGTTAAAAGTACTCTTAATTTTTTCTTTGTCAAGCACACTAAATTTCGGCCTTTCAGCCGGAGTAGGATATGATTCCGAACGAATTGGTTTTAATTCAATTTGAATGTTTTGTCCGTCAAAAATTGCCTTAGCAAAATCATACCAACTAGCAACCCCCTCATTGCTATAATTATATACTCCATAATCAATACTATGGGCTTTGATGATATACAAAATAACTTGGGCTAAATCTTTAGCATAGGTTGGCGTACCTACCTGGTCATAAACAACAGAAAGTTCATCACGTTCATTACCTAATCGTATCATAGTTTTCATAAAATTGTTGCCAAATTCTGAATACAACCATGATGTTCTTATTATAAAATGTTCATTTAAATTATTAATGATAGCACGCTCTCCTTTATATTTGGTATCACCATAAAAGCCAATTGGTCTGGCAATAGCCTCTTCATTATAAGGTTCATTTAAATAACCATCAAATACAAAGTCGGTCGAAATATGTATTAATACTGTTGTACTTTCATTACAGCTTATTGCTAAATTTCTGGCACCTGAAATATTTACTTTTCGTGCTAAATCTGTATCAGATTCTGCCTTGTCAACATTAGTGAATGCAGCACAATTAATACAATAGGCATAATTGTTAGTAGTAAGTTCTTGTTTCACAGACACCAAATCAGTAATATCAAGCTCTTTTGAAGATTTAAAAACAAAATTAAGCTCTTCATGAGTTGTTTCGGATAACGCCTTTATTGTATTACCTAATTGGCCGGAAGCCCCTGTTACAAGAATATTCATTTTTTAGAGTTGGTATTTTATAATATTAATCTAAAACTACTTCATTAAAAGTAGGTAGTATTTTATCTTTATCAGATATAATAAGTTCTGATTCTTCAATTATCCAATCAATTTTAAAATCAGGATCGTTATACAAAACTCCACCTTCTGACTCTTTATTGTAAAAGTTATCACATTTATAGAAAAAAGTAGCTGTTTCACTTAGTGTTACAAAACCATGAGCGCAGCCTCGTGGAACAAACATTTGTTTTTTATTTGCTGCAGAAAGTCGACTTGTAACAACTTTTCCAAAAGTTTTTGATTGCGGTCTAATATCTAGGGCAACATCTAAAACTTCACCTTCTAAAACGCGAACCAATTTTGCTTGTGCATATTGCCCTTTTTGAAAGTGAAGACCGCGTAATACACCTCTTTCCGAAAATGATTGATTATCCTGAACAAAAAAAGGTTTTGCCCCAGTAATTTTTTCAAATTTTTCTTGATTAAAACTTTCAAAAAAATACCCGCGTTTATCTTCAAAAACTTGAGGTTCTAATATAAAACAACCCTCTATTTGAGTTTCTGTTACTTTCATAATTTCATTAAATAACTTCTAATAAACGCTTACTATAACCGCTTTTTAAAAATGGTTGAGTTAATTTTTTAAATTGATTTTTTGTTATGTAACCCATCTTATAAGCAGATGATTCAATAGCACCAATTTTTAAACCTTGACGTTCTTCAATTACTTGGACAAATTGCCCTGCTTGCATTAAAGATTCAAAGGTGCCTGTATCTAGCCAAGCTGTTCCCCTATCCATTATACTAACTTGAAGGTTCCCTCTTTTGAGATACTCTTTATTCACATCAGTAATTTCAAGTTCACCACGTGTACTTGGGTTCATATTTTTTGCGATTTCAACTACATCATTATCATAAAAATAAATACCCGGTACTGCATAGTTGGACTTTGGATCTTGTGGTTTCTCTTCAATGGAAATAGCTTTGCCATTATCGTCAAACTCAACAACACCATATCGTTCAGGATCATTCACATGATAAGCATAAATAATTCCACCTTCAGGGTTATTATTAGATTGTAGAAGATTTTCTAAACCAGTACCATAAAAAATATTATCACCTAAGATTAATGCAACTTTATCATCACCAATAAATTTTTCTCCAATTATAAAGGCCTGAGCAAGACCATTAGGCTCTTCTTGAACTGCATATTCAAAACGGCAACCGTATTTTCTTCCATCACCTAATAATTTTTTAAAAAGAGGTAAATCATGTGGTGTAGAAATAATTAGAATTTCCCAAATTCCAGATTCTAAAAGGGTAGAAAGTGGATAATAAATCATAGGTTTATCGTAAACAGGCATTAATTGTTTACTGACTGCTAGTGTTAAAGGATGCAATCTGGTTCCTGAACCTCCTGCTAATATGATTCCTTTCATGCTATAATGTTTATTTATAATTTCTTGTTATACAAATTTTGAATCGAGTTTAGAAACATATCTATTAAGATACCATTCTATCGTTTTTTCAATTCCAGTTTCAAAATTTTCATCTGCTTTCCAACCCAAATCATTTTCTATTTTTGTGGCATCAATTGCATATCTGAAGTCATGACCTGCTCTATCATTAACATAAGTGATTAAATCGTGATATGATTTTTTATCTTCCCGAGGACTTTTCTGGTCCAGCAAATCACATACCTTTTGAGCGATATATAGGTTATTACGCTCATTTCGCCCACCTATATTATAGGTTTCACCTGATACACCTTTGTCATAAGCTAGCAAGATCCCCTTACAATGATCTAACACATAAAGCCAGTCTCGAATATTAGAGCCATCACCATAAATAGGAATAGATTCTTTAGATAAAGCCTTTCTTATGATTGTCGGAATTAACTTTTCATCATGCTGTTTTGGTCCATAATTGTTGGAACAGTTAGTTGTTACTACATTCATACCAAACGTATGATAGTAACTTCTGACAATAAAATCGGAAGATGCTTTTGAAGCACTATAAGGACTATTAGGTGCATATGGCGTTGTTTCCATAAACAACCCTTCTTCACCTAAAGTGCCATATACTTCGTCAGTAGACACGTGATGAAAACGTGAATTCTTATAGGCTTCTTTGTAAATTCCAGGGCCAATCATCCAATGTTTTTTTGCCATATCAATAAGGTTAAAAGTACCAATGATATTGGTCTGCATAAAAGCATCAGGATTGGTTATTGAGTTATCTACATGAGATTCAGCTGCAAAGTGTATTACTCCCTGAAAATCAAATCTTTTAAAAAGCTCTTCCAATAATCCTCTATCACAAATATCTCCCTTAATAAAAGTATATCTTTCTTCAATTTTTAATTCCTTTAAATTTTCCAAATTACCCGCATAAGTCAAAGCATCAAGATTAACTAAATGCACCTCTTTATTCATTTCTAAAAAATAAGGAACAAAATTAGAACCAATAAAACCTGCTCCGCCGGTTACCAAAACGTGTGTCATACTATATAAAGTTTATTACTACTTATATTGTAAATATAATCCTACTTTAAAATTAGATTTAATTATTGTTGTGAAAGCGTGGTTTTAGGTTGTAGAATGCTATTCTTAATGCATTTAATCCAAGCCCAAACGCGAATAAAACAATATAAAGACAATACCTATTTTGCTTGAAAAGTTTTTCTTACTTTAGTTAAGACATAGTCTTTTAAAATGAACAACCAACCTGTAGATAAACCCTATGTTCTAGCTGTTGATGACGAACAGTTAAATATTGAACTACTAAAGTTTATACTTGAACGTAACGATTTTGAATATCAAGGCACCAATGATGACGACTACTTCTTCACATTGTTAGAAGAAAAACTTCCTGATCTCATTTTACTCGATGTTATCATGCCTAGAATAGACGGTTTTGAACTTTGTCAAAAGCTAAAGTCCTATTCAGAATATCGTAATATTCCAGTTATTTTTTTAACAGGAAAAGTAAACATAAAAGATAAAGTCAAAGGTTTTGAAGTTGGTGGTATTGATTATGTAACCAAACCATTTAATGAGCAAGAGCTTATAGCCAGAATTCAAACACATGTTGAATTAGTTAGGGCTAAAAACCAAATAGAAAAACAAGCTGAAAATCTTAGACAATCAAATATTCTAAAAGACAGAATGTTCTCTATTATCGGACATGATTTAAGATCTCCTTTGAGTGCTGCGAAGCTAAAAATGGACTTTATAATGCGGGGTATCATTGACCCAAAAGCAGATAATTTTATAGATGGCACAGTTTACGAACTTTTAAAAACAATGGATGAAGCTTTAAACCTACTTCAAAACTTATTGGGTTGGGCTAAATCAGAAAGTGACCAAATACAAATCATTCCTGAAAAATTAGATGTCCTAGATTTAGTAGAACAAACTTTTAGATTGTTAAAACTAGGTAGTGAACATAAGAAAATTGAACTTATTAATAATGTTCCGAAAGATAGCTGGGTATTTGCTGATATGAACACAGTTAAAACCGTTCTAAGAAACTTACTTTCAAATGCAATTAAATTCACACCTATTGAAGGTACTATCAAGGTTAATGGTTTATTCAACAATTCGCACTTAACTATTGAAATAGAAGATAACGGTCAAGGAATACCCCCTGAGGATATTAATAAAATTTTAAACCCTAATGAACATTTCAGCAAACTTGGCACAGAAAAAGAACCTGGCACAGGACTTGGTTTAATACTCTGCCAAAATTTCATTGAAAAAAATGGAGGCTCACTAAATATCCGGAGTGAAGTTGGAAAAGGAAGCGTTTTCTATTTCAACCTACCATTATATCAAGAAGAGGTTTAAGCAATCACTTCTGAAGCAGTTCCTCCTCTTTTAGCTCTTTCCCAATTAACGGATTGATTGCCTTTTAAATACCTACCAAAACCTAAGAAAACGGAAAGGTTCATAATGAAAAAATAGTATGGTATAAATAGAATTTTAAGTCGAATCTGTCTGTTTTCTAAAAACCATCCCAGTAATGAAGCGGCGTAAAAAAGTACTTGAGCCCAGAACAAAAGACTAAATACTCCGAATTCAAAAAGACCTTCGTTTTGCGCTAAAATAAAGTTTATTGGAATCAACAAAAGCAATAATAATGGCGTTAATGTCCAACGTAAAACACGATGCGAGATGTATTGAAATGATAAAGTACCATATTTAAAAAAGTTCAATAAGGGAGCAAGTCTAACAACTGATTGAATGCCTCCTGCAGATATTCTAATTTTTCTTTTCAACTCTTCTTTAACATTGGCAGAGGCATTTTCGATGGCATAGGCATCAGGATTATATTGAATTGTATTCCCTTTCATAGCAACTCTTAAGGAAATCATGAAATCGTCTAATAAGGTGTCTTTTTCAACCTCTTGCCATAACTCAGTTCTAATGGCGAAGAGTTCTCCGGCCGCACCAACTACGGAATACAATTCAGCGTCCCATTTTTTTAACTGAGATTCGTATTTCCAGTACATTCCTTCCCCAGCACCAGCAGCACTGTCGGCATCTTTTGAATAAATACGTTTTTCACCAGAAACACAACCCACCTTTGGGTTCCTAAAAAGTTTTACGATTTCTTTTATAGAATCTTTACCCAAGTTTGTATTACCATCTGAAAAAATCACAATGGGGGTTTTAACATGCTTCATTCCACGATTCATCGCTGCAATTTTTCCATTACGCGCTGACTCATGCAAAACAGAGACCTCCTTGTATTTTTTTAATAACTCAGGAGTTCCATCATCTGAACCATCAGTGACCCATAATTGAGTAACCTTTTCTTGCGGATAGTTTAAATTTTTAGAGTTGGATACTTTTTCTTCTAAATAGTCTTTTTCATTATAAGCCGCTACAAAAAGTGTCACATCTGGTTCATAATCTTCATTACCAGTAAATGGTTTGCCTAGACCAAATAATCGTCGAAGTTTGATAATACCAAACAATAAAATTCCATATCCTAAATAAGAATAAAAAATAATGAATAAGGCTACCCAAAAAATGATTTTTAACGACTCCATAGTATTATAATTTAAATCAAACTGGCTTCTTTTTTCTTAACAGCTTCCCATATTCCCGTGTTGTGATTAAATTGTTTGATGACCCTAGCAGGGTTACCAACAGCAACTGAGTATGGTGGAATATCTTTTGTAACAACACTACCTGCGCCAACCTGACAATTTCTTCCAATAGTCACCCCTGCTAAAACAACAGAATTAGCTCCTATATGAGCTTCATCTTCAATAATAGTCGGTCGAATATCTAAAGCTTGTTGACTTGAGTTTTTAGAACCGTCAGCATAACCATGATTAAAACCAGATACAAAAACATTTTGACCTAAACCTGAACCATGACCCATACTTACAGGACCTATAACCACACTGCCAATACCAACTCTAACCCTATCACCTAATAAAACATCACCCGAGCCATTATTGACGGTACAATAAGACTCGATTGTAGTTAGTTCTCCTACTTCAAATCTTTTCCACGGAAAAACATCGATACGACTATTTCTTCTAATGGTTGCCCCTTTACCTTTTTTGTGTTTCAATGGATTTAAAAAACACCTTACCCATAATCTAGGTCTCGGGTTTCTTTTTGGAGCAATTAACTTCAGTGCAAATTGCTTCAACTTAGGGTTCGATTTTATTTTATTGACAATACCCATAATTAAAAATTTAGGCAGATTGTTTAGTTACTTTTAAAATACAATTGTAAATCTCGTTGACATTGTTTTCCCAACTATGCGAAAGACCAAAAGCCTTCCTTTTAGCTTGTAATTCGGAGGAATCTTCTTTTAATGCTCTTTCAATTAATTCCACATAGTCTTCCGAAGTTTTACCTAAATAGGTATGCTCGGCAAAATACTCCATTGCTTTTGTTGCTGAAGCCACTGTAGGTTTTCCCATGGCTAAATATTCATCTATTTTTCTAGGATAATTTCCGATAGTTGCATCATTAATCAACTGAGGATTAATAGCTATATCAAATCCTTTAATATAGTTAGGCAGCTCCGAAGCATCCCTGCTTCCTAAAAAATATATATTATCAATTTCATGTAATTCTGAAGTGTTGAAAGCATCATCTTCAGGACCTACAAGAACAATATTCCAATCTGGTCTAGCTTTCGCTACATCTGCAATTATTTCAATACTCAATCTTCTACTACTTAAAAAACCTACGTAGCCGATTATTGGTCCTTCAAAATCTTTTAAATCTGTTGGAATCTCAATCTCCCTCAATTGATCATTAAACAGAGAGGTGTCGCAACCTTGACCTACCATATAAGAATGCTCTGTGAATTGTTTTCCATATTCGGTGTAGAGAGTAGAGTTATTAACTACACAATCAGCTTTTTGTATGAGCTTAGGCTCTAAACGAACGCCATTTTTTCGCCAATATGGATTCTTGGTTAAATAATCACGCATGTAATACACGTAAAACGAAGGATGTAGATATTCTTTAATGTGTTGCCCTAAAAACATTGAGCTATCATTAAAAATGATATAGTCTTTAAAACCTAATCTTTCAATGGCATCTGCCACATCTGTACAAAATCGTTTTGCGTTGATTTTATTTAATTTATCAAACAACCAACTGGCGTTTAAAAAGTTAGCTGACTCGGTAAGTGTTTTTGGATAAAGATTCCACATTGATTCATTTAATTGAATCAAATCATCTTTTAAGCCTTTTCTTATTTGTACTCGTTTTTTTATTTTTTGAGTTTGTCGTTCTCTATATTGTGAGACTCTATCCATCGGTGGATTCACGTAAAGTACTCGATTATTCTTAGCAAACTCAACAGCAATATTCTTACAATTACTGCCAATTTCAATATCCCAAGCTTGAATGCCCATTACTATAATATCTTTGCCTTTAATCATACCATTGACGTATTTAGTTCTTCATAAACATCTTCATAAAGTGCTAAAACATTTTCTGCCATTGCCTTCCATGAAAAATCTTTCGCTCGTGAAATACCTTTTTCTGATAAAACTTTTGCCAACATTTGATCTTCAACCAATGTCTGCATGGCATTAGAAATTTCTTTAGGTTTAAAAGGGTCAATAATCAAAGCTGTTCCTTCACCCGCAACCTCTGGCATTGATGATGTATTTGAAGTAATTACTGGCACACCACATGCCATGCCTTCTAAAATTGGAATTCCAAAACTTTCACGTAAAGAAGGGTACAAGAAAATAGTACACTGACTTATAATCGCAGGTAATTGCTCATTTGGAACATAACCTAAAAGATGAATTTGTTTTCTTAATTCAGGATGGCCAATGGAACCTAATATTCTTTGCAATTCGTTTTCATCATAATCTAACATCACCAATTGGTATTGATTAGGGTACTGCAAATTGAAATCTGCAAAAGCCCTCAAGGCACCAATCGTGTTTTTCTTTGGGTCGGTATTACCTAAAAAGAAGAAAAACTTTTCAGGAAGGTTAAACTTGGTGGTTATTGAAGAAAGTACTCTGCTATCCGTAACTTTTTTAAAATGCTCACCCACGCCATTGTATATAGCATGTAAACGATCATCTTTAAATCCAAAATACTTATTGATTCTGTTTTTTTCATAGTTAGAAACGGTAATAACTTTTTTGCTTTTTTTAATCACAGGTGGCACAAAATACCTACGATACATATTCCCAAGTTTCTGATACCAGGTACCATCTTTCTTAAAAATACTTATGCTTTCTAAGTAAATTATATCATGTAGTGTGGTTACAAGAGGAACTTTGCAAAATATTGGACCTGTATTACTAGTGCAATGCAACACATCACAGCCTTCGCGAAATGCTGCTTTTGGAAGTTCCCATTGCTCCCAACCTGGATAACCAAACTTTGAAGTTAATTCTACTATCTTGAAATTTGGAGCATCCGGAATACAAGTATTGTCTTCATCAGGTTTTACAAAAATGACATATTCATTGGTTTGGTCAATATTTTGTAGATTTTTGATGAGCTCTAAGGCTACCATATCCATACCGTGCTTCTTTTTTCTAAAGAGCCGTTGTCCTTCAATTCCTATTTTCATATTATAAATTTTACTGGCCACTAAGGGTACCGTGCTGGGTATGAATGAATTTTTTATTAGCTCCTTTTAACTTGAATAAGGATAAAAACATCAAAACAAATGCTTTAGGTAGTGTCAAAACCGCTTTCAAGGTTGATAAACTGTAGAACTTTCTTGGTATCGACAATGCGAACGCCAAAACAGTAATTGCAAATGTGATATACCAGTATTCAGAAGAAATAAAACTTGTAACATTTTCAAAAAAGATATCTATTAAAGCGTAAATACTTGTTAGTACAAACACAAGACCTAATAACAAAATTCTTGGCGGAGAAATCATTTGATAAACTTTATCAGCAAAATCAACATTGCCCTTAAAGATTAACTCTTTAATACCTGAAAGTACATATCTTCTAAAATATATAAACTGTGCTGAAAGCCATCTTTTACGCTGGTTAGAAAACACTTCAGATTTTTGAACTTTTTCATCTAAAACTAAAGCCTTATGCAAGTATTCAATCTTAGTTTTATCTCTTAATAGTTTCAATTCCAGTTCTTTATCAAAACCTCCTACAGCATTTACATTAGCCATTGTAGACTTAAAAAAATGATAGTCAAAAGCCATTCCTGAACCTATTAAAGCCGATGAAAGGCCTAATACTCTGTGTCCTTTTCTAAAAATATGATTATTTACCTCTTCACTTATAGCGTCAAGTATTGCGAATGCAGTATTCGTATTTTTCGCCATACGGTGGCCTTGAACTACCTTATAACCTTTATTAAAAGCATCATTAATTCGCTCAATAAAATCAAACTCCATAATATTATCCGCGTCAAGAACAAGAGCAACATGGTACTGATCACCAATTATATCCATCGCTTTATTTAAGGCCTTGGATTTAGTGCTTTTTTCAAAGGATACCTCAACCAATTCTATGGGAAGTTTACGAAGCTTATTTAAGGTGTTCTCTTGAAATGAATCTGCTATAATGACAACATCAAAAAGTTCTTCGGCATAACTTTGTTCTAAAGCTCTTCTTGCCACCTCAACGATAACATTATCTTCCTTATAACCAGGAATCAATACAGCAAATTTTCGCTGTTTATTAATAATTACTTTTTTCTTTTTTGCCTTGAATATACCGGCAAAAGCAAATAGAAAAATATAAATGGATGCAAATCCGAAATAACCTATGAGTACTATTTCAATTGTATTGATTATGACCTTAAATGCATCCATTCTAACTCGATTAAAATTAAATTAAGAGTTCACCAATTGTTGAATTGATTTATCTTGAAGTGTACTATCGAAGTACTTAATGGTTTTTTCTAAACCTGTTCTTAAATCAACACTTGGCGTCCATTCACTTAGCTTTTCTTTTGCTAGTGTAATATCTGGCTTGCGTTGCATAGGGTCATCAGAAGGTAAAGGCAGATGAATGATTTTTGATTTTGAACCCGTCAAATCAATAATATTTTCAGCCAATTCCAGCATAGTGAATTCACCCGGATTTCCAATATTAATTGGCCCAATGAAATCATCTTCTGTATCCATCATTTTAATCATTCCATCAACTAAATCGCTTACATATTGAAAGCTTCTAGTTTGAGTACCATCACCAAAGACGGTAATATCTTGCCCTTGTAAGGCTTGCATGATAAAATTTGAAACTACTCTACCGTCATCCGGCTCCATTCTTGGACCATATGTATTAAAAATTCTAATGATTTTTACTAATACATCATTTGACTGATTATAATTTACAAAGAGCGATTCGGCACATCTTTTCCCTTCATCGTAACAAGAACGAATACCAATTGGATTAACATGACCCCAATAATTTTCTGGTTGTGGATGTACTTCTGGATCACCATAAACCTCACTAGTTGAAGCTTGTAAAATCTTGGCGTTAATACGTTTAGCGAGGCCTAACATATTAATTGCACCTAAAACGGAAGTTTTAATAGTTTTTATTGGGTTATGTTGATAGTGAACCGGTGAAGCCGGACAAGCTAGATTATAAATCTCGTCAACTTCAATAAAATATGGCAAAGTGACATCATGCCTAATCAGTTCAAAGTAGGGGTTATCCATTAAATGGACAATCTTGCTCTTACGCCCAGTAAAATAATTATCCATACAAACAACTTCATTTCCTTCTTTTAGAAGACGTTCACATAAATGTGAACCAACAAAGCCTGCACCTCCTGTAACTAAAATTCTTTTCATCTTTTTACTTTCAAAAATTGATTAAACCTCTACTGATTCTTCTGCTTTAATTGCAGCACGTCCTATGCTATAGTAATTGAAACCTATTTCTTCCATTTCTTCCGGATCGTATACGTTTCTTCCATCAAAAATTGTCTGCTCATTCATCAACTTCTGTAGTATTCTAAAATTCGGCATTCTAAATTCAGACCATTCCGTAACAACAATTAGTGCATCTGCGTCAATAGCCACGTCATATTCATCTTTAGCATATTCAATTGAATTACCCAATATTCGTTCTGCTTCTTCCATAGCTACAGGATCATAAGCACGAATATTTGCGCCCATTGCTTTTAACTGTTCTATGATTACTAAAGAAGGAGCCTCTCTCATATCATCTGTTTTTGGCTTAAATGCTAAGCCCCACATTCCAAATTGTTTTCCTTTTAGATTTTCACCAAAATGCTTTTTGATTTTTTCAACTAAAGTTGTTTTTTGTCTGTAATTAACAGCTTCAACTGCTTTAAGAACTTCTAAAGAATGTCCATATTCATCTGCAGTTCTAACTAATGCTTGTACATCTTTTGGGAAACAACTACCTCCATACCCGGTACCAGGGTAAATAAACTTATTCCCAATTCTAGTATCTGAACCAATACCCTTACGAACTAAGTCTACGTTAGCGCCAACTAATTCACATAAATTGGCAATATCATTCATAAAACTAATCTTAGTAGCCAACATAGAGTTAGCTGCATATTTGGTCATCTCAGAAGAGAAAATGTCCATAAATAATAGTGGGTGACCGTTCATCAAGAAAGGCTTATAGAGTCTATTCATTACTTTCTCAGCACGCTTACTTTCAATACCTACCACAATACGATCTGGTTTCAAGAAATCATCAACAGCACTTCCTTCTTTTAAAAATTCTGGATTTGATGCAACATCAAATGGTATACGTACACCTCTACTTACTAACTCTTCTTCAACAGCAGCTTTTACCTTAAAAGAGGTTCCAACTGGCACTGTACTCTTAGTAATAATTACTTTGTAATCTTCCATATGTTGACCTATTTCACGAGCAACACCAAGTACATACTTTAAATCAGCACTACCATCTTCATCAGGAGGAGTACCAACTGCAATAAACACAGCATCACAATCTTTAATTGCCTTTTGCAAACTTGTTGTGAAAGAAATTCTACCTTTATCAATGTTACGTTCTAAAAGCGCATCAAGGCCTGGTTCATAAATAGGAACTTCTCCATTACGAAGCATATCTACTTTCTTTTTATCAATATCAACGCAGGTAACGTTTATTCCCGTTTCTGCAAAACAAGTGCCGGTTACCAAACCAACATACCCTGTACCAATTACTGCAATATTCATTTATTAAGTTTTTTCGTTATTTATTTGTAAATATTATCTTACATTAACTAGATTAAAAAATTATGTTGTGAAACGTAATTTAAACGTTGTAAATACGTAATTAGAGTTATTGGGCATACCAATCTAGATCTTGAGTACCACCTGAATTAGCCCAGTTTACAAACCGCGGGTATTGTAAAATAATAGGAACACTTTCTGGTGGAGTTTGAAAACCTTCGTAAATATTTAAAGCCCATGGCAGATTTGTACTCGTCTTATAATAACGGCCTATTGATGCGTCACTGAAATCATCTTGTGTCCCTAAGTAATCTGCTTTACTTGTAGGTGGTAAATCTGGTAAATGTATTTCTTTAGCTCTATCTTGATTTGCAATTAAAAAAGCATTGAAAGGTACCTCACCAAGAATTTCAGCATCTACAGGCGTTGAAAAGTCTATCGTGAGATTAATAGTATCTCCTAATAAGTCAAAACAATCACCTGCCACAATTATGACAGTTTCGTCAGAGTTAGTTCCGGTCTCGGTTCCATTCGCCGCAATGGTTTCATAATTACCATTAATGACCTGACCTTCAATACCACTAATATTACTCGGGTTAATTGGAAAAGTGAAAGCAAAACCATTGTGTAATGCCCCTCCAATATTCTCTATGGTAAATGAAGCATCAATTGATGTTACCAAATTATTGCTATTAGCTATAAGATTAAAAGAATATTCGACAGCTAAATCATTAAAATCATAATCGCCTTGACTAGGCCATAAATCCTCATAAACTAATTTACCGGTAGAATTCACAGACGGTAAAAAATTATTAAATGCTTTATTTGGATCAAATGGAAAATCATCTAATTCATCGTTTATGCCATCTCCATCAGCATCATTGGCTACCTCTATTTCGGCAAAGTCGCCAACCTGAATTGCATCTGGTGGATTTGCTCTAGCATAAAATACCGCATCATTAAAATCATCATCTGTTGCGACATCTCTTCTTAAATCTTCGAATCCAAGTAATGTCAATTCTCGTGCCTCATCATAAAGCAGTACCATATGATTACGGGTAGCTTCAGTTGATTCAGGATTAAAATCTGGGTTAGAGTAATAAACTCCATTACCATCATTGACACCACTACCAAACCAACCATTTGCTGCTAAAAACCATGAAATAACCGTATTTTCAGGAAACCTTCCTAGATAAACTCTATCACCAGAAATCAAACCTCCTCCTGAGCCAGAAAATGAAACGTTTGGAAAAATCACACGATGCTCAACGATGTCATTGACCGTTGCTGGTTCATTACCCAAAGTATATGAATAATACCCCAATACATTGCGATAACCTGCCCCTTCAGAAACAAAAGTTACCCATACATCGGCCTCTTCGGTTATAATTAAACTTGTTTCTTTACCTGCTAAAAATTCAGGATTTGAAGATGGAATTCCACCAGGAACATTTTCGGGTAGAGAAGCATTTATATCGTCTAATAAATTTTGTTGAATTACATCGGCAAATGCTAAGTTATCTGGTACACCTTGCGCATTAAAAGTATCAATAAAAGTATAATCGGCCTTTCCTTGTTGTGAAATATAAGTTCGCAGCGGTCTTTCAACACCCTTTCCGGCAGTACCACTACGCTCATAAAACTGATTGTAATCAAAAACAACTTCCTCTGAATCCACCTTTAAACGAACATCATCAATAAGACCAATATAATTTGTGAATATCAAAAGACTATCTAATCTTGAAGACACTGTTAATTGCTTTTCAAAATGACCTTGGTCATTAAATGTTCCGCTGCCAATAGATAGGCTATCTTGAGTTCCAACTTTTGAGTAAATAGAAAAAGTGGCTCCTTTTAAAAATTCAGGAGCATCTAACACCAAGTTTATGTTTTTACTAGTTGGATACTCAAATGACGTTGAAACGTTTAAAACTGATAACGGGTCATCAATAATTTCATCATCATCTGTAATTACCATCTCATCATCAACTATAGGTTGATCTAAATCTTTCTCACTTACACAAGAAAAAAAGAAAAGAGATATTAAAATTAATTTAAAAAAATGTTGATTTTTCATGGGGACTGTGGTTAAGAATGAACTATTTTGTGATGAGTTATATTCCATAAAATTGCTCGCCAAAAAGCCTTCAAATGCTTAAACTGTCTTTTTACAATGAAGGTTATTGTATTCTTAGGAATGGAGATAATTGTTTGAAATAACAAACTCACAAACAAATGGGCAGGCTGAAAATTACGTCTAGCATAAACGATTCGATTACGAGCAATGTAATACGTTTTTAAAGGGCTAGACTTTCCTGTTGAAAGGGACTCTTTATGTAAAATATATGATTTTGGTTGATAGTATACTTTGTAACCTTTGCGTTTTATGGCTTGGGCCCAATCATGCTCTTCGTAATAGAGAAAATAAACTTCAGTCATCATGCCTACCTTTTCTAAAACATGACGAGGAACCATCATTGCAGCACCATGAATTGATTCAGTCTCTGTAGGTTCATCGTAATCACCATTATCTTTTTGATGATAGCCAATACTGTTATTTCTGATAGTCCAGTGGTTCATTGGAGTATAGCCAGCATATTGTATTAATGATGGATCCCAATGGAATTTAATTTTAGGGCTAACCATACCAATAGTTGCATCACTTGCCAAGGTTTGAACCAATGGTTGAATGAAATTTTCTGGTACAATAGTATCATTGTTAATAAAAAGCAAGTATTCACCTTGAGCTACTTTTACTCCCAAGTTATTACCACCTGCAAACCCTAAATTTTCTTCACTTTTAATTAAGTTGACCTCAGGGTACTGTTCTTTTATAATATCCGGATTATCATTAGGGGAAGCATTATCAACAACAATAATTTCAATATTATCATACGACAAATTCCTTAATGAATCGAGCATATCTAAAGTGACACTAGACTCATTATAATTAATGGTTATTATAGAAACCAATGGGTTATTTGTTTTCATAATTCTGTTTTTAAGCCGGACTTAGGTTTCTAATTTGTTTTAATTCTCTTTCGGTTACCTTTTTAGCTTTTTCAGCAATGATTTTTTTATCCATTTTTGGAGCAATGAACATGAATACCATACCTGTGTACATTAAAATACAAGTAGGAAATTGTCCAAAAACACCATTACCATATGATGCACCCATAATACCGAACATGCCGCAAACCAATGCGGCTATTTGCCCTTTTAGCCAAGGGTCCTTTATTTTAAACATCACATTATAAGCCCCGGTTATCAATACGAAGAATAAAATAAAGAGATGTAAATAGAGACCAACAATACCCGTATCCGCCCAAATAGCAACAAACCAACTATCAGTAGCCGTATTTGCTAAAAATGTATTTGGTGTAAATCTTTGTCCCCAGTTACCGGTTGAGCCTATTCCACCACCAAAAGGTCTAGAAGCTAAATAGGTTGATAATTTTCTTTGATTTGCTAAACGAACTTGTAATGAGGCATCATTAGGATCAAATGCCGTTCTCATTCTTCTAACTTGTGCATTATTATTCATTATAGTGGTATGTGCAAAAAACACATATACTCCTATACCCATAATCGCGCCGGCAACCAGAATTGGAATGTTTTTTCTTAAAATCAAAAACATAATACCACCCGCAGCAGGAACCGCAATGGCACCTCGTGTTCCAGAAATTAACATACCATATAATCCTGCTAACGAAACAACAATGCAGAAAATTCGAAACTTCTTACTTTTTGCAAAAAGTGCCAATACACCGAATACAACTCCTGCATGACCTTGTGAGGCTCCAAACTGTCCCGCATCAGAATAAAAAGAAAATATGCGGAGTTTTCCAAAAAGCACATGTGTTAATGCCCCACCATTGTCCAACCATTTTTGTTCAAAAGGGTCTACACCAAAAAACAACTGTTGACAACCTTTTAAGGTTCCAAAAAAGGACATTAATCCCCAAATAATCAGAAAGAACTTTAGGTCTTTAGGTTTATTAAAAATGATAAATAGTAAAGGAACAATCATCCATTGGTAAAGGGCTAAGCCACGCATAGCGTAAAACCAAGCTGCAAAACTTGCAGCTTCCGGATTGACAGCCTGAAACAAAGCGTAACCAAACCAAATAGTTACAAGAAGACTAAGTTGTGATTTTGCTCTACTCCAAGGTATTTTTATTTTAAAAGCCTTAAAGAAAAGCGCTAAATACATTAGAAACAGAAGACCATCAATCAGCAATCCCCAGGTCATAGGTACATATCGTCCAAGACCTAAAATTGTGAAATTGAGTACAAAAATGGTCATTATTCCAATTTTCGGCTTTGCAAACAATACGCCCAAATAGACAATAGCAATAGGTAAAATGATAATAGCTAAACCTACAATCAATCCTTTTGTTGCTGTTAAATGCGCACAGGCAATTGTCAATGAAAGAAGAATTGCAATTGGCAATGGTTCCTTTAAATAATCCGTGCCATATGTTTTATGAAATGGATTCATCGACCGATATAAGTATTTAAGTTTTTGAAAAAGAAAATACCCTCAGGTAAAATTTGTTTCGATTGTATTTGAATCTCTTTTCGTAGAAAATAAAAACCTAAGAAAATTCCTAAAAGGGTAAAAAGAACAGTACCTAAAGCAACCATAACGAGGCTTTCAAAGACAAATACCGCTAAAACATCTATCAAGACATTGGCGATAGTCATAAAAATGACCTTATATAAGTTCAGTTTTGGCCTATTAATACTATCCAACAAAACACCCGTGAAACGGTCAATAGGTAGTAATAACGTATATACTGTGAACACCCTAAAAACGAGGGTTAATAAAGGCAAAGAATCTGCATAAGCATCGCCACCTAAAATTAATATCAAGTATTCTGCAAAGACAAAACAAAAAATAGCCACCGGTATAAACAATAAGGTTATTGCTCCAGAATAGGCGTAAAAGATTTTACGAACTCCATCCAAATCTCCAGCAATGGCTTTTTTAGACATTCGGGGATAGGCAGTCATTGTAAAGCTTCTAAGCGGGATGCCTAACAAATCGGTTAATTTTAAAGGGATAGCGTACATTGCGATTCCGGCAGAACCCAAAATAGGGCTTAATCCTATTATTAACGTATCGGCACTTTTAAGAAGACTTGACCCTATTAAGGTTCCCATAGAGTATTTACCAAAATTGATAAGTTCTTTTTCTATGTTTTTATCAGCATGTTTTAGAAAGACTAAACCATCCCACTTTTTTATAGTACACCAAAGGCTAGAAATTAAATTAACGGCAAGGTTGACCAAAACAATTTCTAAAAGCCCAAGATTAAACCAAAGTCCATTACCTATTAAAAACACGACAAAAAGACCAATGTTCGCAAACCTTACATGCATCATACGATTGAAATTTTGCTGCGCTTGAAAAAGAGCAGAAGCCGTATTCCAGCCCAAATTGCATAACGCTAATACCGGATACCAAGTTAGAAATAGTTGGTATCCTTGGTTTATGCTCACATTACTAAAGTTCAAAACACCAAGAACTGTCCAACAAAACAAACCAATTAATCCTAAGAGGATGAGATTTATTCTATAGGAAGATCCTAATAAGTTTTTAAAACGATTCTTATCCGCCCCTGCTAATAATCGGACTACTGATGTTCTCGTCAGACCAAACCTTAATAAATCAACAAACGTTGCAAGGGTTATAAAAAGAACCCAATCTCCAAATAGTTCTTTACTCAATTGGCGAGTTAACAACATGAAGCTCAAAAGACCTAAAAAAGCAATAACTACGTTCGTTAATAATGACGAGATATTCTTTTCTTTCCCAATATTTTTAAGTTTTTGAATCATTAGGCAACAGATTTTTTAGTGAAGAACCTAAATTGCACTACCTTCTTAATCCATCGTCTAATAATTGATCGCTTCTTAGGTATATCTCCCACAACTGTTTCCATTTCGAGTACCTTAACTCCATTCAAAATAATTGAGGGTTCTGGTCCAGTGGTCGCTTCGTTAAATAAAGTCAAGGCGTTTTTATCTGCTTCACCCCACGCCCTATTTGCTCTTGTAACTAAAAAGGTAAAGTCCATCGTTGCCGCTAATTTTACTGGGAACGGGTTTTTAATGATACTTGGTAATTCTAGAATGATAAAGTCATAAAAACTGAAGTCTTTTATAGAACCCGTTTCATCAAACTCTTCAACCTTAGATATTTTATAAAGTTGGTCACTTACCTGATACTGAAGTTTTTGATAACAGGGTTCTTGTAACTCTAAGTCAAAAGAATCGTAAGTAACATGCAGTGTTTTATAATCTAACTCACAAAGTTTTGTAATCAAATGTTTGCATATAAATGTTTTTCCCTCTTCATCTTGAGTAGAAAAGAACATGTTCACAACAGGCATTTTGCCTTTTTCTTTCTTAAACTGATTTAAAATAATGTTTCGAGAAATCGCATTAACTGCCTTGTTGGTTAAATAATCAAAATCAATTTTTTTGCTATTCTCATTGATAACAGGAAATATGGAGGAGACTTTCAAATCAATCTTGTCTTCTGCCCTTGCAGCTGTATTTAAATTACCATCTAAAAATTCAAGAATCAGCACAGTAAAAGTCACAAGAATAAAACCGGCCATGCCAGCTACGATGACCAAAATCATGCGTTTACTAGGTTTTGGATTTATAGGGAAGAAAGGAACTTCTATTAATTTTAAATTTGATTTTAATTCAACATTTTGTTGTCTTAGTTTGGCTAAACCAAGACTATGTAAAAGGCTTAAATATTCGCGCTCTGCAATATCAATCTTTCTTTCAAGTCTTTTCATTGTAGCACCTAAAGGGGAGAAAACCTGATATAATTTTTCAAATTCTAGGCGCTTTTGATCCATTACTTTTAATTGCGCTTTGGTACTTTCAAAAAGTATGGTGTTTTCTAACCAATCAGTTAAAATATCAGTTGAGGCTAAGGTTTTTTCATCATAATCTGTTGAGTATAAATCATTCACCCTGGTTCCTAAACTTTCCTTTAGTACTAACCCTCTTTTTTCAAGGGCAACGACATCCTTAGCATTTTGTAGTCTCTTTACCGAATCTGTTTCAATACCTAGAGATTTCATTGATATTTCGAAATTCACATCGGCCAATTCATTTCTCAATGTCATAATCTCCTCACTTGAAAGTCTCTTTTTTTCATGAGACTCAAGTTTAGATTCTAAAGTGTTTAATACAGCTTTGGCTCCATAATGCTTGATATGAACTTTTTGATATTCTAGTTCAAAGTGCTCCTTTTCTGAAGCTATATGCTTTGTCTGTTCATAGTAGTTGATGATATTATGAGTTCTATTGAAATCAAGAAGCTCATCTTCAGCAGAACGTAAATGCTTGGTAGAGGTATTCAATTGCCCTTGAAAATACTTTACAACGGCATCAGATTGGTTAACTTTTATCTCTGCATTTAATTTGACAAAAACTTCAGCCAAAATCAATAATGTATTTTGACAAATAGCAGGATCTTCTGATTCAAATTCAATATCCACAAAATCACTACTCAATATTCTACGAACACTAATACGTCCAATAATTTTTTCTATACTATAATCTGGATGCTTCAGATTTATAAGCTCGTAAATAAAATTGGTATGATTAGAATTCTTTAGTTTTTCAAAATTTTCGAAGGTTTTACCAACATCACCTTTAACAGCTAATTTTTTAACCTCATCCGGAACAATTTCCATTAAGGCATCATATTTTTCTCTTGAGATTACTTTTGTGTTCACACTATCTAATGACATGTGTTGTGCAAACAATTTTAGGCCAACCGTTTCAATTGTAGTTCGAGCCTTAATAAGATTTAATAGGTTATCGTAAGCAGTATTTGTAGCTCTAAAGTCTAGTTTTGTGTTATCTAATTCAATTGTTGACCCAGAAGCAATACCAGTATAAACTCGAGCCTTTGAATTGAAAACTTTGGGCTGATCTTGGGTAAGAAAAAACACTAATGATGCCAAAATAATTGGCACCAAAATTAATAGGGCAATATGCCTTAATAGTAATCGAACAAAAAATAGAAGATTGAACTTCATACTTAAAACTCTATTTTGATACCCACTGTTCCTTCTAAAGATTTCAGGGCTATTAAAAATTCTGAACGTTGGGCCTCAAAAGAACTGATGGACTGATTCAACATCTGCTGCAACCTTGTATATTCTGTAACATTTATCACTCCATTTGCGAAGTCTTTATCCGCTCTAACAGATTGTACTTTGTATGATTCAACAATTGAATTTGAAATAAAGAACAAACGGTGCGCTTTTATCAAATCATTATACTGTCGGACAATAAGTTGTTCTAATTCCCATTCAGCAAATTCTTTTTGATATTTAGATTTATCAGCCTCAGCTTTGGCATTCTTAATTTCTCTCCCTCTATTAAATACTGCAGAAAGTGGTAATTTGATAGAGGCACCAACAACATATCTACTTTGTTCGGTTGAAAAAAGCGTCTGACTACCGGGGTCACCAGCTATTTGTTCATTACTAAGATTGTCAAAAATTCCGTAGTTGTAACCTGCATCGAGGTTAATATTATTTAACCAAGCCTTCTTCGCTAGATCTATTTGACCATCCCAATATTCATAATCTGAATCGAAAAATTTCAGCCTAGGAGAATTGTGTTTTGCAATTGTTATTAAAGTATCTAACTGAGGAAGTCGCTGAGATATATCATTTTCTTCAAGACCACGATTTACAAAATCATTTATGGTTTGGGCATGAGAAGAAAACGCGATAAAAATAAGCGCTAAAACTAGTATTCCTTTCTTTATCATTACTATACATTCTCCTTTTGAAATACAGCTTTGAAAGTTCTCAAGATGATCCACATATCTATCATGAAGGCATATTTGCTGTTGGCATATTCCACATATTTCACATCAAGTTGTTTTCTTTCTTCAGTTGACATTTTTGAACTTCTTCCACGTGCCTCAACTTGCCATAAACCAGTAATACCTGCAGGCCCATTAAAACGCTCTGTCCACTCATCTGTGGTCAACATTTCGGCTTCGTAAAGAGGTAACGGTCTATTACCAACAATTGACATATCACCTTTTAAGACATTAATTAACTGCGGTAGTTCATCAATACTTAGCTTTCTAATAATTTGACCTACTTTAGTGATTCTTGGATCGTTATCAAATTTTACAAAAGCACTTTTAGCACTTTCTTTTCTTTTTTGATTGTGTAATACCTCATCAACTTCCGTATCATCACCTATAAGCATTGTATTAGTTGTATTCGTAACTTCTTTTGCCGAAGTAGTCTCCGAGACTTCATCGGTTTCCTCTTCGTGACCATATTGATTAAGATGTTCAAACTCTTTTAAACGCTTATCAGCATCAGGGTACATTGAACGCAGCTTGAGAAAGTTGAATATTTTATAGCCCGTACCTACACGTTTTGAGATATAATAAACCTTACCCTTAGATTCTAATCGAATTGCAAGAACAACCAAAATGAGAAATGGTGCGGCTACTAATAAAACAGAACCTGCTAATAATACATCGAAGGCTCTTTTAAAAAAGCCAATTTTATATTTTTGGGTTTTCTCTGTATGAGTTTGTATTTTTTGTTTTCTTAAGTTCGTTTTAAGCTCTTTAAGAAAATTTACTCGTTCAAGAAGACGAGAAAAATCTACTGGATGAACGAAGAAGTCATCAAAACCTCTGTCCATGGCCAATTGCTTTTCTTGTTTACTCATTTGATTTCCTAATAATAAGAATGGAATTTTATTAGAAGGGTCAAACGTTTTATTGACATAGCTTTTAAATTCAAGTAAATCAGCTTCCGATAAACTAAATTCGCATAAAATCGCGTCTATATTTTCTGAAGTACCGTGCCATTTACCGTGATGATATTCTCCTTGATTATGAAGCCATTTCAAAGCATGAGAAACTGTCTCAGCATTATATACCTCTACTAAATCTGAATCACGATGAAACTCCTCAACTAAGCGTTGATTCGTACCTATATATAGTATTTGTGTTTTTTGTTGGGTTATAACTTCCATTCTAACTTCGAATTAAAAGTTTATCAACCCTAATTAAAAGTTCTTCCGGGTTAAAAGGTTTTACCATATAATCATCAGCTCCCAATCGCAAGCATTCCACCCTATCGGCAGAACTATCTCTGCAACTCAGCACGATAATTGGAATATCTGAAAAAAGCCCTGTTTCTTTAACTCTTTTAATTAATTCAAACCCATCCATTTCTGGCATCTCTAGATCTGTAATAATCAAATCAGGCATATTTCCTTCTTGTAACCAAGTTATGGCTGCAAGTCCGTTATCCATTGTATCAACCTGGTAAGATTGTCCCAAAAATTGCGCTACCAACTCGCTTAAAGACTGTTTATCATCAACTACTAAGATTTTCATTTTGTAAGATTTTTTGTACTTATTATAACGAAATGTAGTACTTATATTACTTTTTATAAATTCAATGTTGTAAAACCACGAGTATCCGTGGTAAGCTTATTGAATACGTATGTTGGACCTGTATATAAGACTAAAAACGAAATCACTTTTAAAAGAATTCTAACTCGTATTAATTTAAAAGCAATTTCATCTTCCATTTCAAAGAACGAAGAAACTACACTTATTAAATCACTATTTTGAAGCAGAGTTTAAATAACAACAACCATAGTTTAACGGATAAAAGCTGTAGACGAATAAACTCAATTAAAGCAAGCAAAAAAATAATTTATACTAATTAAGAAATAAATAAATACGATTAAATACTTTTAATTGTAGTCTTTTTCTTTCTTTTTAATATATTCGCATAGTTCCCTAAACATTTGTTTTAAATACATATCTATGAAACGGGAACTACTACTCACCATTTTTTTAATTACATTTTATTTAAGTTATAGCCAAAACTGTAATTGCGATATAACGCTTAATGGATTATCATCAACCTCTCTAAATATTATCTGGGCCAGCCAGACATCTTATTCCCCTGGTAACACAATTTGCATACCAAGTGGTACTTACCGTGGTATTCGATTTTATGATTTTGAAGGAACCGAAGCAGCTCCTCTAACCATAATTAACTGTGGTGGTCAAGTCATAATCGATGAATCTCATTATTCAGGTATTGATTTTCAACGTAGCAAATTCATTCATTTGACAGGTACTGGAGATTCCATTTATCAATACGGTTTTGATGTTGTAGATACTGGTGGTGGTTCCGTTGGTGTAAATCTTCAAAACTTAAGTACTGATATAGAAGTGGATCATATTGAAGTCTCACATGCTGGTTTTGCCGGTATCATGGCTAAAACAGATCCACAATGCAGTCGCCCTGAAACTTGGCGTCGTAATGGTTTTATAATGAAAAATTTGAATATTCATGATAATTACGTTCATAATACAGGAGGTGAAGGTTTATATATAGGCTTTACTGGCGGTTATAAATTAAACTCTAACCGATCCTGCAGTGGCGATCCTATTTATGGGCATTGGTTAGAAAATGTAGATGTTTATAATAATATTTTTGAAGATATCGATTGGGATGCCATACAACTAAATCTGGTAAGAGCAAATGGTATAATTAGAAATAATACCGTAAAAGATTATGGTACTGATGGTCGGTGGGGTCAATCATTTGCTTTAAGTTTAGGTGGAGGCATTTACTCAGTCCATAACAATTACTTAGAAAACAATAATTTAGAAAAAGGTTGGGGCATGCAGCTGATTAGTGGTCAAAGCGGCACAAAAATCTTTAACAATGTTTTTGTTGGCCCAAAAAAACATGGCATCTTTCTTCATCAACGACATGATTTTGATGACCTAATGGAAGGATATTATATAGTCAATAATACAATCATTGAACCAGAACATGCAGGAATACATTACAATTCAAAAATTATACATCCTATTAACCCTCAAGATAAGTACAGAAAGCAAGACGAGGTACCCAATTTTTTTGTAAATAATCTAATTGTAAACCCGGGGTACGATTTTGAAGGAGGAAATACCTGGAAACAAAACCAAGAAAGCTATGTTGACTTCAATGATAAATCAACAAGAGATAGTATGGCTATTAACATTTATACCAACTTACTGACGCGGGTTATGGATACACTTGGACTGGTTGATGTTACAAATAACAATTTCAGTCCGGCCACTTTAAATTCTAATCTAGTGAACTCAGGTACCGATATATCATCTTGGGGAATCACTTTTGATATTTCTACTCAACCAAGGCCTTCAGGTCATAGTCATGATATTGGCGCTTTTGAATTTCAACAAACAAGCGGTAATTTCCTCAGTGCGGTTTTACCTAATTTAATTGATAATTCCCCTTCTGAAACGAGTCTGTTTTATCCTAACCCAGTAAAAACTTCTTTTCAGATTATTAATAAGAAACAAGAAAAGGTACAACTAGAAATGATTTCTTTACAAGGGCGAATAATTTATCAGAATGAATATACAATGGGTAACAATCTCAATGTAGAAGAATTATCATCTGGTTTGTATATCATTAGATTAAAAGCGCAAAACTTTCAAGAGCTTCATAAAATAATTATTCAATAATTAAATATCCTAGTAAAAGTCTGAACTATTTAAGTCCTATCCGAACTTAGAATGTAATCTGTATTTGTAATCTCCATTACTTTTGCGATGGCATTGTTTTGCTTTCCAACTATGGAAACTACTTTATTATTTTTACCTGCATCCTTATAGAGTTGTTCAAAAAATAGAGCTGCAGATGAGTCCATCTCCGTGATATTCTCAATACTTATTACTATAATCTCCGTGGATTCTAATATCGTATCAAAATATATTTTTAAGGCATTGGTGTTTTGTGAAGTTACTCTACCTAAAATTTCAAAAAGACCTCTATTTTCTTTTATTTCTAAAGCCATACGTCATGAATTTTTATTGCTTTACACCATAGCAAAGCACTTAAATAATAACGTATATAATTACTTTTATTGTAGTCTTAATCTTACTTTTTTATTATAATAAATTGAGGCGTTTCATCAAATTTGGTCTGTTTGATCTACTGATCGGAATAACATTACGTTCAATTAACACGCTATTATCTTGAATATCAATTATTTTAGTGAAATTGATTATGTAAGACCTATGAATTTGCATAAACAATGATTCTGGTAGTTTTTCTTTAATTTTTTTAAGGGTAGAATGAACTCTATGAAAAGAATCAGTTGTTTTGATCTCTATATAATCACCTTTGGCTTCAATTATTAAAATATCTTGAAACTTTAATTTGATTAAACGTCTATCAATATTGATATATAATTCTCCATTATTGGTTGACGCTCCAGACGCGGCATTTTCAGAATCGTTGGAAGGTGCTACTGGAATGGAATTCTTTAATTTCGAAATTGTCTTTTGAAAACGATCTACGGTAATTGGTTTGACTAAATAATCAACTATAAACTCATAAGAGTACGCTTCAATAGCGAAATCAGTATCAGATGTGGTAAATACAACTCTTGGTGGATTCTTTAAGGTTTGAATGAAATCAATACCAGTCAAAAAAGGCATATGAATATCCAAAAAAATCACATCAACTTCGTTTTGATTCAAATACTTTAAAGCTTCCACTGCATTAGGAAATTCGGCTAGGACATTTAAATCAGTAGAATTTTCGCATAAGTTTGATACGATAGCTCTTGAAGTTAATTCATCATCAATTATAATACAATTCACTTTATGAGATTTTTAATATAAACTCTTCAACCTTATTCAATACCTCTTCAAAGTCGCTATTCAACTTTTCATCACCATATTTTAAGCCCTCTTCATGCTTAATGGCGAGTTTATATGCATTATTCAGCCCTAAAATACCTAATTTATGTTTAATCTTATGCACAACTTTTGCTGATTCTTCTAACTCATTATCAGCAAGATATTTTAAATAATCTTCTTTTTCTTTAGGAAACTCTGCCTGTATTATCGCTAAGAATTTTTTTTCAAACTCTTCATTACCCCCGGCAATTTCTTTGATATAATTTAAATTAGGTACTTCACCCATTATATTTTTGTTTTAATAGTAAAATAAAAGGTTGTTCCTACGCCTTCTTCAGATGAAAGCCAAATGTCTCCTTTATAATAATTGATTATTTTCTTTACCAATGCCAATCCAATTCCGGTAGCATTTGCATCATTTTCCAATTTCTTGAACATATTAAATATTCCAGCTTGTAAATGGGCTGGTATTCCTTTGCCATTGTCTTTAATGCTAAAAAGCCACTTATCTTCATTTTCTTCTGCAGCAATGACTATGAAACCTTCTTCTTCAAATTCAAGTGCATTTACAGCATTTGTTAGTAGATTTTTGAACAACTGTTCAATTCTATATTTACCAGTCTGCAATACCGGTAGTTTATCTTTAATTACAATTTTTATGTTCTGCGGAACATATATTGTTCTTTCAATTTCTTGTATTAAGTTATTGAGATCAACATTTTTAATCTTTTCTTCTAGAGAATCAATTGTGGCGTGTCTTAAAATACCATCAATTAAACTATCCATTTTATGAAGGTTTTGAAATATTAGATTAAAACTCTCTTCATTTTCTGTTTTAAGTTCTTTCTCAACATCTTCTAAAACCCAGCTAACTAGTGAATGAATATTACGGATTGGAGATTTTAAATCATGTGAAACCATATGAGCATAATTATTCAATGACTCATTTTGTTGTTCTAGATTTCGAAGCAGGCTGTCTTTTTCTGCCGTCATTTCAACAATCTTATTCGTTTGATTTTCTATATTCTCTAGTAACTTTTGAGGATCAAAACCTAATTCACCATTTTCACTTTCATTGGTTCTACTTTCCATAAAGGCAACAGCCTTACTCAAAGCCTCTAACACCTTTCTTTGACTTTCCGTCTCTCGATTCAATCTTTTATTGGCCTCATAAAGCTCCGTTGAGCTCAACGATGTTGCGCGCTGAATCATACTAAGTTTATCGTCATAATCTGAATACGACTTTTCAATCGATTCAAAGAATGAATCGATACCAGGATGATTCTTTAAATCGTCTGGTAAAAACTTTTTTATTTGACGTTTCAGCAGTGAGTGCATTATTCGCTCATTAAAGTTAAGGTCATCGTCTGATTATGAAGCTGACATTCGTTTTTTCCTGCGAATGGAGCCATTTCACCATATGAATAGAAGCCAGTAATCATAGCTTGGTTTCCAATTACATCTTTCACCTCTTCTATTTCTTCTTCGGTACGTTGTGCCAACACAAGTTTTCTACCAACACAACTAACTAATATAGCAAGTTCTGGCTCATTAGTTCGGTTGTTCATAGCCAGTTCAGCGGCATTAGAAGCACCATTAGCGATATCATCCATGGTTGACATCATCAATTGTACTTTGGAATTTACAGGCACATCACCAGCTAAAATCATTGAATTTGCTTCTTCATCAATATTTAGTATGGTACGTACTAAAGGCTCAGCATCCTCACTTTGCTGCACTGTTAATGGATATAGTAATGCTGCTTGCGGTAAATCTTTGGCTTTTTCTCCTAGGTATTTTTTGTATAGGTCAAGTGCAGGTTGTCCGTCAATCTCGTATAATACATTGCCTACGGATTTCGTAATTGTTCTTTCAGGTCCAAATGGTGTCCAACCTCCATAATTCGCATAAGAAACTTCTAAAGCTTCTCCATAAAAACCAATAGCTACTACCTCGCCTTGTTTTGGACTCTCGTTATACGAAGTGAGTGTTTTTTCAAATCGTGCTCCATCACCACATAAACCGCCTGTAATAGATGCCTTAAAATTTTCGTCAGACTCTAAACCTTCAATAAGACCACTTCCATTAACAAAACTTCCGTCAGAAACAATGAACATATGATTTAAATCTTTTTTGTCAAACTTATCAGAAATTGCGCTACCCATTTTCTGAATATCAACATAATCAGAAACATTTTCACTTACAATTTTAAAAGAAGTTTTCTCAAACTCAATTGCTGTAAAAGTTATAGTCTCTTCATAAACACTAGTTTCCATTATTTCACCAGATGTAGAACCAAAAACTAATTCTCCATCAGGGAATATTCCTCTAACTTCATCATATATTTTATCCGATTCCAAAATAAACCGGTCTGCAAAAACCAGTACTAAAGGTTTTATAAGTTTAATCTCATCATTTAAAACCCACTCTCCATTCTTTGTTCTTTTTCCTTGACTAATTTTCATCTTTTTATTTTTTTAAAGTGAAGTAAAATGTTGTTCCTTTCCCTATTTCGCTTTCTAACCAGACTCGACCTTCATATCTATCGATTATCTTTTTCACAATAGAAAGACCAATTCCGGTAGAACGCTCATTATTTCCAATAGATTGGAATATTTGAAAAATCTTTTCGTGATATTCTTTTGGTATACCAACTCCATTATCTTTCACGCTAAATTCCCAATGCGTTGGTGTCTCTTTACAACCAATTTCAACAAGTCCCTTTTCTTTTTCAATATTGACAACTGCGTTACTTAAAAAGTTCTGGAATAACTGATGAATCTTGGTTTTATCTGCAAGAATTATGGGTAATTTATTAGTAACCTTAATTTTTACATTATCTGGTATAAAAATAATTTCTTCAATACTTTGAATAATCTCATTAATATCAACCTCTGTATTATCTAAAGCCTCATTATTTACCGTAGAATAATTTAAAATTCCAGTGATTAAATTGTCCATTCCTTCTACTTTCTCTTGCATCATTTTTAGGTTATACCTACCACTTTCATCAAGCTTATCTTTATAATCATCATAAAGCCATGTTGCTAATGCACTAACACTACGTAGAGGAGATTTTAAATCGTGTGAAACAATATGCGCATATTCTTGTAAGCCCTTATTACTAGCCTCCAATTCGTTTACTAATTCTTGTTTCTGATTTTCAAGTAATTTTTGTTTTGTGATATCTAAATGAACACCTATTGAACCTAAAATTTGTCCATTCTCGTCATAACGTGGTGCACCACTTATCAACCAATGCCTTTTAGTATTATCTGCAAGCGTTACCTCTACTTCATAAGAATCAGATTCATTTTTTGTTCGTTTTTTAAACTGAGATTTCATCTTTGACATATTGAGTTCGTCTAAGCCCATAATATCAAGTACATTTTTACCTATTAGATGGTCTATGTCTATTCCAATCATCTCAGAATACCTGTTATTGACTAATAAAATTTTACTGTCGGCATCAATCTCAACCAATCCTAAATTCATATTAGCTATTATACTACCATATTTTTCTTTCTGAATTTCTAGATTTCTTCTGTAGTTTTTTCTGAAGGTTATGTCATTATAACTCCATAAATGGCCTTTATAAACGTCATCAATAAATAAAGGAATATAATCACGTTCAAAGGTTCTACCATCTACCAACTCTAGTTCGTCAGAAAGTACTAGTTCTTTCTTTTCTAAAACATGGTTTATTCTTTTTACAGTATGTTCAGGATCTACAAAAAGGTGTTTGTACTTCTGTAATGACTTTTCACAGTTGATACCTTTGAGTTTCTCAGGTGCTAAGGGTATTTTAAAAAGATTACAAAACATTTGATTGGTCAATACCATTTTGCGATTTTCATCTTCTAATAATATTCCAGTTTGAAGGTTACTGATTAAAGTAGTCAAACGCTCTTCAGACGCTCTTAACTTTTCTTCGGATATTTTATCATTAGTAATATCTTCGATTAGTGCTACCTTATAGATGATTTCTCCATTCTCGTTCCTAACAGCGCTAACAGAGGTTTTACCATAAATAGTTTCTCCATTTTTCTTGTGAAAGATTCTAACTATTGAAAATTTATCAGATGCACCACGTTCAGTATTTTCAAGTAAATCTTTATAAAGGCTCACATCTTCAATAGTGGAGATTTTATCAATACTTAATTTTTTTAGCTCATTAGTGGAATACCCTAGTAATTCAACAAATGTCTTATTCGCTTTTACAATTTTATCGTCTACAATTAGCACTATACCCAAAGAAGAGTTTTCAACGATAATATCTTGTTGTTTTTTTTGATCTTCAAGTAATTGTTTAATCTCCTCTTGTTTTGTTATATCTCTTATTACACCTTGAGCAGCAATTGGTTGTCCTTTTTCGTTGTAAATTAAGCTCGCATTAATATTGACATATTTTTCACCTTTATTCTTAGTTATTATTTTAGCATTATAATTTTTAAGTACGCCAACATGCAACAAAGATTTAAAAGATTCGGCAGTATATTCCAAGTAGTCTTTATGAACCAAATCACCTAAAACGACGTTTTCTTTAGTATTATCATATCCTAAAAATTCCTTGGCACTTGTATTCATGTTCAAGACTTTGGTAGTCATGTCCATTACAACATAAGGATCTATGATGTTTACAAAAGCTCCATCGATTCGCGAACCTTGATTATCCAACATTGCCTCTAGCTTACCATTGGCCTCTTTTAGGTGCAATGAAGCATCGTAAAGCTCTTTTGATTTTTCTTCCAAAAGTCGCTCTGCGGCTTGTCGGGCTTTTTTCTCTCGAATTAAAGCGCGATGTAAAATGGAAACATCGGTATTATCCATTTTGTTCAATGACAAATTTGACTTCTGTCCCTTCTTCATTTAATAATTCAAAATCAATCTGTACCTGCTTGTTAAAATGTTCAAAGGTTTTGTCCATCAATCCATGTGCTAATGCATACAATCCTCGTGAAGAATTATAAACCATAACCAAAGAATTATCCGTTCTTTCTAAAACTTTAAAAGAAGGTAATTCTGCATCGGGGTATAATTTTTTTACATGAATATGGATGTGATCTTCTATAGAATTTAAAAGACCAATTGGGTTTTTATAACTGCTTACAACTTCTGGATGCGTTTTTATTAAACCGCCGAATAAATAATGACCAAATGAAAATAACAAGTCGTTTGCTGATGTGTTAGCTATGGAACTAAGATTAGTTAATAGCTGCACCATTTCATTAAAGTCGTAAGTACCAACAGATGTATAAGCACCTTCAGATTTAAGGTCCGAACTTTCAATAATAGCATCAACAACTTCTAAACCAAAAGTTGATTCCACCATTTCTAAGAATTCAGTAAATACAATTCCCTTCATAATTATAATAATCTAGCATTATAAAATAAAGGTAAGAATTGGACTACTGCAGGTAAAAATATTGTTGTGAATTTACAATTTTTGTTAGGCTTTGATTAACTCACTTATTTCCCAATAATCAAAAACACGCTTAAGTTTAAGCTCGTAATCTTCATATTTTAAGGGCTTTATGATGTAACCGGCTATCCCTATTTCAAAGCATTTTAACAAATCAACTCTATTTTCAGATGTGGTCAAAATAATTGTAGGTAGATATTTTAAACGTGCATCTGCTTTTAAGATATTCAAAAATTCAATGCCACTCATCCTTGGCATATTTAAATCTAGAAGAATAATATCAGGTAAACTCCCCTCATTTAAGATGCCTAAAGCTTCTTCTCCGTTTTTTGCTTCAACAATAACATGCTTTGATTCCATTTTAGCAACAGCTCGTTGCATTTTCATGGTTTCAATCATATCATCTTCTATAAAAAGTACATTCACAAATTCACATTTTAAGGATTGCAAAATTGGTTTAAATTGTAAGAATAAACCAGTATTGGGGGATGAAAAGTAATTTACTGTCGATGAATAGCAAAAAACTATAGATGAAATTAGTAAAAATATTCTTACAATTGAGGTTAGTTTTTATTTTCTTGATTATTTTTCAATAGCAGCCTATCTTTTTTGGTTAATTTAGAAATCACCAATTCATAAGAGTGGTCTATCAACTCTTTAATAAGGCTCGGATTTAAGCTTTCTAAATAGAGTGTATTCCAATGTACTTTACTCATATGATAACCTGGCCTGACACCTTCAAATGATTCTCTTAGTTCAATCGACTTTTCAGGATCACATTTAAGATTTGCTTGTGATGGCAAACGCTCTAAAGGAACTAGTGCGAACATTTTACCCATAACTTTAAATACCAAGGTATGTTTATCAAAAGGGAACTCTTCGGTCACTCCATTTTTAACAATGCAGTAGTCCCGAAACTCTTCTACATTCATTTAGTTAATACCATTAGAATCGTAAACTATTACTTTATCCCAGAGGTGACTGCACTCTTCTATAAACACTAAATGAGCAGCCTCATTTTGATATGCTTCTTGGGCCTCTGCTGATTCAAAGGTTACAATTAATGAATATGTAAATGAGCCGTCAACTACATCTCTTGATGCTTTTGGCGCTGTTCCTATAAATTTGGTTTTAGCATATTCAGAATTTGACAAAAACTTTTTCAAAGACTTTTCAAAGTGGTCTTTGTCATTGTCATTGGTATTATCTTTAAACCAAAAATAAACGGTATGAGCAAAGCTCGAATCAAAATTATTCATATCCTTATTTTCTTGTGCAATTATGTTTGAAAACAAACCAATAAACAATAGTGTACAAATTAATTTATTCATTATTTATTCTTCTAAGAGTTGTTTTTCTCTGTTACTAATTTCCAAAGCTGAATAGTCAAGTTTCCAGCCTATTGTTTCTACAATCTTTTCGATAAGCAAAACCGCTTCAAGAGCTTCTTTTTTTGCCGTATCTATCAATCCGCTTTCTGGAATCTTCTCTCGAATATGTTCTTTTGCATTTTGATTTAGTTGAGTTAAATCATCAGGTGAAAAAGAATTAAACAATCCGTTTTTAATATCGTAAAATTGAATATCAGGTTCAATTGAGAGTATTTCGGGTTCCGGAAAATCTTTTAATATTATTCGTTTAGAATTATTATCTGCTTCTAGTCGCAACTTTTTTAAATCATACCCTATTTGAGCTTTTGCATTAATGACCACTAATGCTTTCTTTTTACTACTTAATATGCTCATGAAACCATCTTTGATGTTTTCATACCGATAAATTTCAGCAAAATCTCCTTCGACTGAAACCAACTTGCAGACACTTTTGATTTTATCTAGTATTACGGTAGATTGATGTTCAGTAAGCTCTCTCTTCTTCTTTTTAGTAAACATTGAATATACCCAATACATCAATATTGCTCCTAAAATGAGTCCTAAAAAAGCTTCTATTAAACTATCCATTTTGTAAAAACTAATCCATTATTTTATAAAGTACTGGTCTACTTGGGCTCGCATCGTTTTCAATTGGAGCTAACTGAAGGTCTAAAAAATAAGTCCCATCTTCAATAGTATTATTAACATATATAAATTCCGTTATAGTAGCATTACTTCTTATTTTACCCTTGGTATTCCAAAAGGTATGATGACAAATAAGTACTCCTTCATCTCTTTCTTTATCTACAGAAGGTAAATCAATTAACAAATGTTCTATCCCTTTGGTCTTTAAAAATAGTATCGCATCTTCTAAAAGATAAGGCGGATTCGTATTTGAATACTGCATACTATTTTTGTTTGGCAAGTTTGGCAACGTTCTTATAACAAGAGCTTTCCTTTTTTTGTTCCCTAAAGCATATTGTAATTGCTTTTTTGAAATAACTAAATCTTCATCCTTTTTTTCGGGTGCTACCGTTACGACCTCAGCCAAAAAGAAAAAGTTCTTTAAGTTTTGATTTATGGAATGAAACTCTTCAGTAATATGACCCGCACACTCCGTATGGGTCACATGTGAATGAGGGTTAAACCATATGTTATTAAAGTTAACCGACGAACCTTCTGAAACTTTACCAATAAATCCATCTTCTTCATGGGGCCTTATTTTAGGGTGACCCAAATACCAAGCATTTACATTGGTTTCATCACCACGCAAAGCAATTGAAATATCTAAAGGTTTAGATAAATCAATTTTATAATTCCTTGAATTATATTTGATAGTTGCAATCATCATGACAAATTAAGCATAAAGAGATGACTTGCAATTCCATCAGCTAAAAATTTCCCTTTATTGGTCGTCATTAGTTTATCGTCATCTACAAACAACAAGTGCTCATCTATATACTTTTGAGCTTGGCTAATAAGGTAATCCCTGTAATTAACCCCGAAATCTTCTTTTATTCTAAGTAACGACACTCCCCATATAGTGCGAAGACCAGTCATTACATATTCATTATACTTGTCTGTAGTAGAAAGGGTCTCCACCTCAATCGGAACCTTATTTTTTTCAATAGACTCGATATACTTTGAATTATTATTGATATTCCAACCACGTTGTTCTCCATTATAGGAATGAGCTGATGGACCAATACCTATATACCTTTTTTGTTGCCAATAGGCCGTATTATTTTTTGAGAAATATCCAGGTTTACCAAAATTTGAAATTTCATAACATGAATATCCCGCATTGGTTAAAGTCTCATTTAAAATTTGAAAGTGTCTTTGTGCTACTTCATCGTCGACATCTTCAACGATACCTTTTTCTATAAACTTCTTTAATGCAGTTTTTGGTTCTACTGTGAGCGCATAACTTGAAATATGAGGAACATCAAAAGACAGGGCTTTTTCAATATTACTTTTCCAACGTTCATCTGACATACCAGGAATTCCATAAATCAAATCAATAGAGATATTATCAAAATATGATCTTGCTGTAAGAATACAATTCTGAGCTTCTTGGGCGTTATGAGCCCTATTCATTAGTTTTAAATCTTCTTCAAAAAAAGATTGAACTCCTATACTTAGCCTATTAATTGGGCTTTTATTCAATTCTGATATTGCGATATTATTTAAATCATCGGGGTTTGCTTCCAATGTAATTTCAGGGTCAGAAATAACCCTATAATTTTCATAAACGGAATTTACCAATTGTTCTATTTCTGAAACACTTAAAACCGAGGGCGTACCACCACCAAAATAAATAGTGCGAATATTTTCACCTTTGAACTCGTTCTTACGCAAGAAAATCTCATTACAAAGCGCCTCGACCATTTGAGACTTCTTTTTCATATTGGTTGAAAAATGAAAATCACAATAATGGCAAGCTTGCTTGCAAAATGGAATATGAATGTAAATACCAGCCATTATCCAATCTTCTTGGGATTCTGTTTTACAAAGGCACCCCAACCTGAATAAGATTTACCAACCTCTACCCGACCTTCATTATAAAAATGACACACGGCAGCGGCTAAACCATCTGTACTATCCAAGTTCTTTGGTAATTCCTTTAATCCCAACATACCCTGAAGCATCTTAGCCACTTGTTCTTTACTGGCATTTCCATTACCAGTAATAGCCATTTTAATTTTCTTAGGCAGGTATTCTGTTATTGGAATTTGTCTTGATAAACCAGCCGCCATAGCAACGCCTTGAGCACGACCTAATTTCAGCATTGATTGTACATTCTTTCCAAAGAAAGGAGCTTCAATAGCTATTTCATCTGGATGATAGGTATCTATAAGTTCAATTGTACGTTCAAAAATCAGTTTTAATTTGGTGTAGGGATCATTGTATTTTTTTAATAACAATTCATTCATTTGAACAAACTGCATTTTTTTATTCACCACTTTTATTATTCCGAAACCCATAATAGTAGTTCCAGGATCAATACCTAATATGATTTTCTCGTTTGCCAATTTAGTTTGTGGTATTTAAAACCAGTGGAAGTCTAAACTTCATACTTACAGGGTTTCCTTGTTTTAATGCTGGAGCAACAGTCGTTAAATCATTCAAACGACTTGAAATCTCTGCATTAAACCCTGGTAGTAATTCATTGATTTTTACATTTTCTTCAATCTCAAGAATGGTAATAAAACCATGCTCATCAATTTTAAAATCAACGTGAAGGGTCTCGTTAATATCTGTATCTACTTCAAATTGCGCATCACTAAAAGCTGAAGAAAAATAATTAAACATATTTTCTTGAAAGCAACTTCTTTGAGCACTCTTAGGTGCATTCTCATCGCAAGTATCAAAGAGCGGATAAGAATCTACATCATTCCAGTCTATGGCTAAAAGATCTTCTTGCACCTTATTTTCCGTACGAACTGCCTTCGATTGAAAAAGTTCACAAGAAGTTAAAAAAACAACCATTAATAAGAACAAAAACTTTTGCATTGTATCCTTAAGAATTTGGCTGAAATTACAACATTTGAGGTAATTTAATCTTTTGCAAAATGGATTTCTTCCTTCAGTTCTCGAATGCGCTTTTCAGCACGCTCTTTTAAAAAAGGAGGTAGATTTTTGTATTGCGAAATTAAATTTTCATAATATCCTATTTTAACATTGGGGTCTTTGTAATATTCATCCGCAATAATAGAGACTTGCCAATAATGTAACATATTACTCTTATTTTCTTCCCAAGCCTTGGTATAGTACTCTAGTGATTTTTTAAGCTCGCCCTTTAGATGAGCTATACGCCCTAAGCTTTGATATTCATTATCAAAAACATATTGTTTGGCTTCTATTGATTTTAAAACATAAGTCTCAGCGCTATCTAATTGTTGTTCCATTAAAAAGACCTGACCCAAACCCATATAAGCTTCAGGTTCATAATTAGGTATTTCTTCTAACTTTCTATAGGTACTTTTAGCCTTTTCATAAGCTCTGATATTGCTCTGAGCGTAACCCAATTTTTTATAAACAAAAGGCTTTTTTTCGCCAAGTTCAACCAGGCGTTCAAAAAGTGAAGCAGCACTTTCATATTCACCGATATCAAACTTAGTTAAGGCTTTTAAATTGATTAAAGCCACGTCATTCGGAGCTGTTTTTAAACCTAATTCGATAATCCGTGTTGCATTTGCAGGTTCTTCAACACCAACATAGTATTTGCCCAGCAAATAAATACTTCTTAAATGAGTACTATCTAATTGTACAGCCTTCTTTAAAGCTTTGTTTCCTGTCTTATAATCTGAGGTTGATTGTAATGATTTACCCAAGTAATAATAAAATTCAGGATTATCACTATTACTTTGAGTTAATGCTACAAATACGCTTTGAGCAGCAGTATAATTTTTGGTCTTGTCAAATAGCTTACCCAATTCAAATTTAGCCAAGGTATTAGTTGGGTATTTCTGCAATAAGCCTTCATACTGCATTATGGCTTTTTGGGTATTACCCATTGCAGCATAAGAACGAGCTATCTGCAAACTTGAATTTTCATCGCCTAATGCTGCATAAGCATTAATAGCCTTGGTATAATTGCCGATTAGGTATAAACTATCAGCAGCAGAAGCAGAACCTACGTTGTTGGCAGGTGGGGTCTGAGCTTCGGCTTTTAAGATAAATAGTAGAAAAAAACAGGCTAAATAGTGCTTCATTAGTTTTGAATAGCTCCGATTAATTGTTCTTGCATTTTTATTTTTAATACTATTAATTGTTCATCAAGATTTTTAATTATTGGATTAGATTCGTTGGTAGATTCTAGTAATCGACCACGTTCTTTAACCAACTTATTATAATGACCTATGCTCTTTTCTATATTATCATTTAGACCAATTTGAGTTGGTAAAAGTATGTCAACATCAGAGTTTACTAATATAGTCCGCAATGCCATCGCTATGGCCTTTTTTTCATTTATATCCTGTCCATTATCTAACTTAAAAGTAATGGGTATAGAGAATGGCACACTTACTGCTTTTCCATTTTGCTTGCCAGGCTTCATTTTAGGTAATCGCTGAATGATTCGAAGAGCTTCAGCCTCTAAAACCTTATCAGGTCCCCGCATTCTGATATCATCAACATCCCCATTCTCGGTAATTTTAAAAACAATACTAACCCTACCTTGAATATCTAATTCTTGGGCTTCTTTTGGGTAATTAAAGTGTTTTCTAATATGGTTTTGCATACTTTCTTGAAAACATGCCCTTTTATCAGTGGCATTTTCACATCCTGGAAATATGGGCACTTCGTCAACTTCTGAGAAAAGAATACCTGATATATTTGTCACAGCAGAATTTAGAGATTCCCTCATTCCCAATTTCAAAGCTTCAAGCTCTTTATCTAATTTTTCGATAACTGGGCCGTTTTCATTGATATCTTTAAGTAACTTATTCCGAATTCCCACTAATTCATTATACCTGATTACACGTTGATTTAGATTCGCATCATGACTAGTAGATTTACTATTTTTCCATTTCAAAAAGTCATCATATTCATCTTCGGATATTTCAATTTTATTTTCTTCAATCTCTTTGGAGTCACCCACTTCACAAGAAGTATACAACAACATTGCCATAATTGCGGGCAGCAATAACAAGTACTTTAACTGAACTACTTTTTTTGATTTTGATTTACTTAACATGACAATTCGTTTTTTGATTAATGATGATTTAAAAAATTGATTGACAAAACTGATATGCTGGGTTTGAAAAACCTCGGCTAATAATAATTGATATTGTTCTTTTTTATTGGTTTTGGCCACATGAGCATCAGCAATAAACTCGTGAAGTTCTGACATTCGAGATTGATAGATATAGACCAAGGGGTTGAACCAAAACACAATCCGCAACAGTTCAAAAAACAACAAATCCAACGAATGCCATTGTTTGATATGAACCAGTTCATGTGCTAAAATATTAGGTTCTTTTTCTCTAGGTATTCCATCACCTAAAAACACATGTTTAAAAAATGAAAAGGCAACACTACTCTTGGTGACTACTACTTTAGTAAAACGAGGGTAATATTTTTTTTGGCCTTTCAGTCTTAAGACTTCTATGTGATACAATTTCACTACAAAAAGTATGGTGGTCAATGCAATTCCCGCGAAAAAAATCCATTCATACCACAACCATTGCGACCAAAAAGAAGCTTTTTCAACTCCTAGGCCTACCGTAACAGCATCTAATTGAAAAAAGGCTTGCGGATAGGCGACTAATTCCGAAGACACTGTAGTTTTAAGGGCTTCTATTTTGATCCAAGGTAGTACCAAAGAAATGATAAAGGTTACTAGTAAGTAAGCCCTATTCCATTGAAAAAAAGTCTCTCCTTTCAAAAAAAGGTCATAAACCAAAAGAAAGGCCAACTGAAAAATTAAAATTTCTAGGAGATACGTTATCATTTTTCGTCTTCTTTAATATGTTTCATGATAGCCTCTAACTCAGACATATTGATATCATTTTTCTTCATAAAAAAGGATACCATACTTTGAAAAGAACCTTGAAAATAACCATCAACTAATTTGTTAATGCTCTGATTACTATACTCCGATTTTGGTACTATCGGGTGATAAATATGTCCTTTTCCAACTTTTTCATGACCGACAAAACCCTTATCCTCTAGAATACGAATTATGGTAGAAACCGTGTTATAGGCTGGCTTTGGTTCTGGAAGCTCTTCAATCAGTGCTGCTACATTAGCTTTTTTAAGTTGCCATAGTAATTGCATTACTTCTTCTTCTGCCTTTGTAAGCTGTTTCATTGAACTAAGTTTTTAGTTTTATGATTCAAATATAACTAAATTTTTAGTTTAAACTAATTTTTTAGTTGTAAAATTATATGGCCTTGTAACAAATCCGCCCTAAATTTGTCTAATAGTAAACTAACTAGAACTCAATTGAGCTATCAAAAAAAATCATCAATCAAATCTTAACAATCTAGTCAAACTTAATTATGGACATTGCACTTCTTGTTATTGGATTTTTATGCATTCTAATCGGAATACTTGGCAGCTTTTTACCGGTATTACCAGGCCCACCTATTAGTTGGATTGGTTTATTGTTATTACATCTGACTGAGGCTGTACCTGAAAACTGGTGGTTTTTAGGAATCACACTTTTCTTTGCCTTACTCATCACTATTATGGACTATGTGATACCTGCCATGGGAACAAAAAAATTCGGTGGTAGTAAAGCTGGAATGTACGGCAGTATTATCGGATTATTAATAGGACTTTTTCTACCCATTCCGGGCGGTATAATTATAGGCGCTTTTGTGGGTGCTTTTGTTGGAGAAATGTCAAAAAATACCGATCAGAAAGTAGCTCTAAAAGCTGCTTTTGGTTCTTTTTTAGGTTTTTTAACTGGAACTTTTATGAAGTTCTTAATTACAATAATTTACGCAGGGCTTTTTATCTGGAAAGCTATTGAGCATGGTGGAGCATTGTTTACATTCCAATAAGTCGCTCTTTTGGAAATAAAGCTAGGAGCTAAGGTATTTTTGAAATTAACTCCTACTCCATCCATTCCACTTTATCTGCAATAGGAGTTCGAGTACCTTCCGATAAATCTTCATTAGAATACCCCATATAAAAGAAGCCTAAACATTTTTCGCCCTCCTTAAAGTCAAAAAACTCATCCATGTACTTAATGAGACCAGGAGAACTCCAATAACTACCTATGCCTAATTCGGTAGACAAAAGCCACATGTTCTGAACCGCCATAGCTACTGCTGCTATTTCTTCCCATTCTGGGAGACTCTCATTTGGGTCACGCTGCATACAAATAGCCACTATTGCACTTGCTTTTGATGGATTATCGAGTAATTTTTTAATCTTTATGTTCTTAGGATTTGGTACAACCTCTTGGTATTTATTTGCTAAAAAAGTACCTAATGCGTCCTTAGAATTACCTTGCAACACTTTAAATCGCCAGGGTTCAGTTTTCTTGTGATTAGGAGCCCAATTTCCCGCCTCTAGAATGGCCTCTATAATTTCTTTTGAAATAGGTTTATCGTTATATTGAACTGGAAATACAGAACGTCTTTTCTTTATTATATCAATTATCATAGCATTAGATTATGACGTCAAAATTATCAAATTATTAGCTATCAAAGAGCAAGTCTAAACAATGTTTTAGGGCAAGATTATGATGGTCATCTTTCCATAATACGGATAAGACAGCTCTTTGTTTAATTTTTGCTAATTCAATAAACTTGACATTTAATTGAAACCCGTGTTGTAATGCTGTTGGCACTATAGAGATACCTAAACCATTTTCAACTAATTTAAATATAGTTTGAGCATGAACTGATTTGTGTGATATTTGAGGTTTAAAACCAGCATCTTCACAAATACTGATTACAGTATCATAGTAAAGTGGGCTATAGTCTTGAGAAAAAAGAATAAAATCAGCTTCGGACAACTGTTCAATTCCTTTAAAATTTGATGGATTCAAAGCATGATTTTTTGGTAAAACCAAAGAAAAAGTATCCTCAAAAACTGGTTTAATTCTTAATCCACTTGGAATTCTTGATAAACGAACAAAACCAATATCTAATTGATTTTTTAAAATAGCACTCACTTGAGCCTTATTTGATAGCTCTTCTAAACTTGTATGAATTTCAGGATATGTTTCCTTCAATTGCAAAAGCATACTGGGAATAACTTCTTGCATTGCCGAACCCAAAAAACCAATTCTAATCTCACCCAATTGACCTTTACCAATTAGCTTAACTTGTTTAGTAGTTTGCTCTAAATGCGACAAAGCAGCTTCCAACTCCTTTTTCAAATAATCCCCTGCGGGTGTTAATTGCACCTTTTTTTTGTCTCTAATAAAAAGTTGTGTTTCTAAAATTTCTTCCATCTGTTTGATTTGGCGGCTTAGACCTGGTTGAGAAATAAATAGTCTTTCAGCGGCTTTTCGGTAGTGCAATGCCTCTGCGACAGCCATAAAATATCTATAATGACGTAATTCTAATTGATAACTCATGGTTATTATTTCTTGATAAAATAGGTATTGGTAATTATTAAAAATACGTTTTAATTTTGATAGAATATCAATTTGAATTAAGCCTAGGAGATATTAAAAAACATTAACCAAAAATTCGACGCGGGTGTCGAAATATTTAATCTCGATAATCGATTAAACAAATCATCAAGATGGAGCAGCTTAAAACAACTTTTTTATATGGAGAAGAGCATCTGACAAGTAGTATCGCGTTAGGTTTAGCTAGAGGGCAGATAAAAGGTGAAATATCAAAAAAAGCTAAATTAAAGATTCTTGAATCGGCTCAAAGAGTAGCCTCTATTGTTGACAAGGGCAATATCGTTTACGGAATAAATACTGGGTTTGGGCCACTTTGCAACACTAAAATTTCAAGAGAAGACACTAAAATTTTACAAACTAACATTTTGAAAAGTCATAGTGTTGGCGTGGGTGAGCCTATTGAAAAAGAAGTCGCAATACTTATGCTCATTCTAAAAATACATGCGTTAGCAAAAGGTTTTTCAGGCATCGCATTGAGTACCTTAGAACGTATGTTATGGCATATTGAAAATGATATCATTCCTATTGTTCCTTCACAGGGTTCAGTCGGTGCTTCGGGAGACTTAGCGCCATTATCACATTTATTTCTTCCATTAATTGGTCTTGGAAAAGTTGAGTATGATGGAAAAGAATGCTCTATGAAAAACTTATCAAAACAATTGAATGTAGCCCCATTAACCCTAGGGCCAAAAGAAGGATTAGCCTTAATAAATGGCACACAATTCATTGCTGCTCACGCTGTAAAAGTGGTTGAAAAATTGAAACAAGCGCTTTCACATGCTGATATTATTGGCGCAATGATGATTGAAGGCCTACAAGGGTCTATTAAACCCTTTTTTGCAGCATTACATGAGTTAAGACCTTTTAAAGGAAACCAGCACGTAGCCGGCAGAATTAGAACATTGCTTCAAGGTTCTGAAATATTAGAAGATCATATTGATTGTGAGCGTGTTCAAGATCCATATTCTTTAAGATGTATGCCGCAAGTTCATGGTGCTTCACGAAATGCTTGGTTACATTTAAAAGAGTTACTAGAAATTGAATTGAATTCTGTAACGGATAATCCTGTCATTATTGATGAAGAGTTAACCATTAGTGGTGGAAGTTTTCATGGTCAACCATTAGCCATGGCATTGGACTATGCAACATTAGCAGCCTCTGAGTTGGGCAATATATCTGACCGACGAATATATCTTGCTCTTGAAGGGAATAGCGAGGGCGTTCCCAAATTGTTAATGGATGATACTGGCATCAATAGCGGATACATGATTTTACAGTATACCACAGCGGCTTTAGCTAGCGAAAATAAAGGGCTGTGCTTTCCTGCAAGCGCCGACAGCATACCAACATCTTTAGGTCAAGAAGACCATGTTAGTATGGGATCTATTAGCGGACGTAAAGCGCTTCAAGTGCTGAACAATGTTGAAAAAATTCTAGCGATTGAGCTGCTTACAGCGGCACAAGCCTTTGAATACAGAAAACCTTTAAAATCAGGTGTTTTATTAGATGAAATTCACAAACATGTGCGAACAAAGGTTTCTTTTGCTGAAAAGGATCGTGTTTTCGCCGATGATATTGCATTAGCAATTGAAATTTTGCAATCGGGAGAGATAACGGATCTTATAACGAAAACCATGTATGCTAATAACCTAACCTGGGAAACCCTACATCGTGTAGAATTTGAAACCTTTTAATATGAAAAAAGCGATACTTATAGGTCCTTTTACACAAATTCTTCCTCTTAATAAACTACCCTTGAGAGGAGCGCTAAAAGATGAGCAACTTGAAGTAATTAATCATGGTGGAATCGTTGTTTCAGGTGGAAAAATTATAGCTATTGGCGCTTATGAAGAATTAAAAAAAGGTGATCATGAACTAGAAGTAATTAACGAAAGTCAAGTATGTATCCCTGGATTAATAGATGCACATACCCATATTTGTTTCGGCGGTACTAGAGCTAATGATTATGCTATGCGCAATTCAGGAAAGTCATATTTACAAATAGCAAAAGCCGGAGGTGGAATTTGGGATACGGTCACTCAAACAAGAATGGCTAGTAAAAAACAATTGATTGATGGTATTATTCACCGCAGTAACCGTCACTTAAAAAATGGAGTAACTACCCTCGAAGTCAAAAGTGGTTATGGTTTATCGGTAGATCAAGAGTTAAAAATGCTACGTGCCATCAAAGAGGCAAATTCTCAGGTAAAACAAGATTTAATAAGCACTTGTTTGGCAGCACATATGGTGCCTAAAGATTGGAACAATTCAGCAGAAGCATATCTTCTAGAAATCAGTGAGTCTCTATTTCCTGCGCTTAAAGCTGAGGATCTTACACAAAGAATTGATGCCTTTATTGAAGATAGTGCTTTTTCAGGTTTAGAAATTGCCCCTTATTTTAAAGCAGCAAAAAAACAAGGTTTTGATATCACAGTACATGCTGACCAATTTACACCTGGCGGAAGTGAAATTGCTGTACACTACAAAGCAATTAGTGCTGACCACTTAGAGGTGAGTTCTCAGAAAGAGATTGACTTACTTGCTCAAAGCGAAACAATTGCAGTAGCATTACCAGGAGCTTCAATTGGTCTTGGTTGCGATTTTACTCCTGTTAGAAAATTATTAGATGCTGGGGCAATTGTAGCTATCGCAAGTGACCACAATCCAGGTTCAGCCCCAATGGGAGATTTACTAACACCAGCTTGCATCCTAGGTGCCTTTCAAAAACTTTCAAATGCTGAAGTCTTAGCAGGTATAACATTTAGAGCGGCAGCAGCTTTAAAACTAAAAGATCGTGGAATACTTGAAATAGGTCACAAAGCTGATTTTATTAGCTATCCAACTAATAACTATCAAGAAATCACATATCAGCAAGGGCAATTAAAACCAAATGGCGTATGGAAGAATGGAACTCGAGTGAATCCTAGTTAAACTTTAAAAAAGTAATGAAAACAATAATAGAAAACTCTTTTAAAGAGCTTATAAAAAAAGGTATTCCTTCTGAATTACCAACTAGTAAAGATTACCCTAAAGGGGGGAACCCAGCGCCAAAAAGAAAGGATATCTTAAGTCCAGAAGAAAAAAAACTAGCCATCAAAAATGCCTTGCGCTATTTTCCTAAATCATGGCATCTTGAACTGGCGAAAGAATTTGCAAAAGAATTAAAAACATATGGTAGAATTTATATGCATCGGTTTAAACCGGACTATCAGATGTTTGCGCGACCTATTCATGAATATCCTGCCAAATCTCAACAGGCTGCTGGTATTATGTTAATGATTCAAAATAATCTAGACCCAGCTGTTGCGCAACATCCTGAAGAGCTAATAACTTATGGTGGTAATGGCGCAGTATTTCAAAATTGGGCACAGTACCTTTTAACTATGCAATACCTGTCTGAAATGACAGAAGAACAAACACTGCACATTTATTCAGGTCACCCCATGGGATTATTCCCTTCCTCAAAAGAAGCGCCAAGAGTCGTAGTAACTAATGGCATGATGATTCCTAATTATTCAAAACCGGATGATTGGGAGAAATTTAATGCCTTAGGAGTAACACAATACGGCCAAATGACGGCAGGTTCTTATATGTACATTGGTCCGCAAGGCATTGTTCATGGGACGACAATCACCGTAATGAATGCTTTTAGAAAAGTACTTCAAAAAGAGGAAACACCCGCTGGCAAAATCTTCCTAACCGCTGGCCTTGGCGGTATGAGTGGAGCACAACCCAAAGCAGGAAATATTGCAAAATGTATCACCATTTGTGCTGAAATAAATCCGGTTGCCGCAAAAAAAAGGCACGAACAAGGTTGGGTTGACGAACTCATTGACCAAATAGACATTCTGGTTAAAAGAACTAAGGAAGCCATTGCCAATAAGGAAGTAGTATCAATAGCCTTTATAGGCAACGTAGTTGAAATATGGGAACAGTTTAATAAAAACCAAATTTTTATTCATTTGGGTTCTGACCAAACCTCTTTGCATAATCCTTGGGCTGGCGGATATTACCCCGTTGGTTTATCATTTGAAGAGGCTAACAAGTTAATGGTTATAGCACCTGATACATTTAAGGCAAAAGTTCAAGAATCTCTTCGAAGACAAATAAATGCAATTAATAAACATACAGCTAGGGGAACATATTTCTTTGATTACGGAAATGCATTTTTACTTGAGGCTTCAAGAGCTGGTGCCTCCGTCATGGCAGAAAATAATATTGATTTTAAATATCCATCTTATGTACAAGATATTTTAGGACCAATGTGTTTTGATTATGGTTTTGGACCATTTAGATGGGTTTGTACATCCGGAAAACCAGAAGACCTCAGTATATCAGATAAAATTGCAGCAAAAGTTTTAAAAGAAATCAAACAGAATTCACCTGAAGAGATTCAACAGCAAATGCAAGATAATATCACTTGGATAGAAGAAGCCGAAGACAATAAGCTAGTTGTAGGTTCACAAGCACGAATTTTATACGCTGATGCAGAAGGTAGAATGAAAATTGCTGAAGCTTTTAACAAAGCCATTCAGAGTAGAGAAATTTCCGCTCCGATAGTCCTTGGACGTGATCACCATGATGTTAGTGGGACGGATTCTCCATATCGAGAAACCAGTAATATATATGATGGTAGTAAATTCACAGCAGATATGGCAATTCACAATGTAATTGGTGATAGTTTTAGAGGTGCTACTTGGGTATCTATTCATAATGGCGGTGGTGTTGGATGGGGTGAAGTCATCAACGGTGGTTTTGGCCTACTTCTGGATGGTTCAGACGAAGCGAACAAACGTTTACGGAACATGCTTTTTTATGACGTAAATAATGGTATCGCAAGACGTAGTTGGGCAAGAAATGAGGAAGCCATTTTTGCCATTGAAAGAGAGATGGAACGTTCTCCTGGTTTAAAAATTACCATACCAAATTTAGTTAATGAAGATATTTTGAATAACTTGATATAATCATGCAACTTTATAATCCCCCATCGAAAGAAAATTGGACTGGTAGAAAATCTAAGGACCAGTTGTATTTGCATGAAAAAATTGAATGCAAATCAATATCAGCATTTGTTGCTTCGTCAAAATCTTTTGCGATTCTTGGGTATTCGTGTGATCAAGGCGTTCATCGTAATAAAGGAAGAGTTGGTGCTAAAGAAGGTCCAAAAGTAATTAGACAAGCCTTGGCAAAAATGCCTAATCATTTGGCAATTGAAACAAAATTATTTGATGTCGGAGATATTTATTGTATCGATGACCAATTAGAGGTAGCCCAATCACAACTCTCTAAAACAGTAAATCAATTATTAGATAAAAATGTATTGCCGATTTTAATAGGTGGTGGGCATGATATTGCCTACGGACATTTTAATGGTATCAAACAACATTTATTAAATCAAAATAAACGTCCTAACATAGGCATCATAAATTTTGATGCTCATTTTGACTTAAGAGAAGATAGTTCAGGAGCTAATTCAGGCACTCCATTTTTTCAAATAGCAAATGAGAATGACCCTTTTCACTATTTATGTTTAGGTATTCGCAAAGATGCTAATGACAAAATCTTATTTGAAACTGCACAAGAATTAGATGTTACGTATGTAGATAGAAATACCTTTCGTATTCAATTCGCTAAAGAAATTAATACCTGGATTCGCGCTTTCATGGAAAAGGTGGACTATTTATATGTAACCATTGATTTAGATGGATTTTCATCAGCATTTGCACCTGGAGTGAGTGCTCCTTCTCCAATGGGTTTCTCTCCTGATATTGTTTTAGAATCTTTGGAAACTATTATAGCTTCTGGTAAGCTCATAAGTATTGATATTGCTGAAATGAATCCGAAATATGATATTGATAATAATACTGCAAAACTCGCCGCATCCTTAATTCACAAGGTTCTTCATTCGGAATTTGCATAAACAAAAAAAGCCTCCCATAAGGAAAGCCTTTCATTGGTTTGCACAATTTGTGCATCACCTGGTTTCAACAATGTTGAAACCCAACACAACAATACAAAGATATAAAAGAAATTTAGCTATTTGTGTTTTTCCCAAATCAATGCAGCTGCTCCACAAATAGCAGCAGTTTTTCCAGGCATTCCCGATCCTATAATTTTCACTTTGCCTTTATAAACGTCTAATAAAAACTCATTGAAATATTTGTTCAGAGGATCTAAAATCCATTTACCACTATTGGTCAATCCTCCCATTAAAACAAATGCTTCTGGTTGCGTAAATGCAGTAAAATTTGCTAAAGCTTGCGCCATCATTTTAGCAGTATAATCAAATGCTCTTATGGCAATAACATCTCCTTCTTCTGCTGCCTGAGTAATTTCTTCACCATGTAAATCACGAAAGGCTATTGTTCTAAAACGACTATCATCCATATACTTACTCAACATATACATAATGGTGCGTTTTAAACCTGTTGCTGAAACATAGGCTTCTAAACCTCCACGTACTCCCAAACCTGTTAAACGTCCATCACCAATAGTCATGTCAACATGACCTAATTCTCCAGCAAATCCATCAAAACCATCAATTAATTGTCCATTCGCAACAATGCCTGCGCCGAAACCTGTGCCCAATGTTATGGCTATAAAATCTGTCATATTACGACCACTGCCAAATAACATTTCTCCTAAAGCCGCTGCACTTGCATCGTTCATAATCCGCATTGGCATCGGCATTATTTCTTTAAATTTTTCAAGAATTGGAACCTGACCTTTCCAAAGAAGATTAGCCGCATTCTCAATAGTACCTCTTTTACTGGAAGCATTTGGAGCACCAATTCCACATCCTATAATAGTTGATTCAAAATCAAGTGATGCAACGAGCTCATCAACTGTTTCTTTTGTTTGGCTTAAATAGGCTTCAAGATTTGGAAACTCTTTCGTTCTAAAAAAAGTGTTACCATAGGTCTTGCCCTGTTTATCCACCAAACCAATTTTTGTTTTGGTACCTCCAATATCGATTCCAACTACCAAGTCCATACACAAAGAATTATGTATTTAAAGATAGCTCGTTTTTGTCAAAGAAAACTTTTAGTAATCATTTCTTAAAAATGAGAATTTTTCAACAGGTTCTAAACGAATAAAGTGATTAAAAAAACCATGAGTGCTGCAAAAAGACCTGTTATTAATGCTCCTAAAGTATATAGTTTATAGCCTGTTTTAATATCCATACCCGTTAATTGTGTTACCACCCAAAATCCGCTATCATTAGCATGAGGTACGACCAAAGCGCCTGCACCAATTGCAATGACCACCATTGCCCTTTGTATTTCAGTATCAAACCCCATGGAAACCATTAATGGTGCCATTATTGAGGCAGCGGTTATCAATGCTACCGTAGAAGAGCCTTGTGCAGTTTTAATTGCAGCAGTTAGAATAAAGGGCAACCAAATACCCAAACTAACCCCGGACAACATTTCTGCTAGATGATCTCCAATACCTGAGTTTTGAAGGATCTTTCCGAAAATTCCTCCCGCTCCAGTTATTAATATGATTGATGAGGCGCTTAAAAGCGCTTTTCCTACCCATCCTGAATCAGATAATAACTGAACGTCGAATTTTTTTGGCAACAAGAATGACAGAAGTACACCAATAATCAAAGCAATAATAGGAGAGCCTATAAAACCTATAAATTTGAACCAAGACGTATCTGCGTAAGTATCATCCAATAAAAAAGTTGACAATGACTTACCCACTATTAATAAAATAGGAATTAGAATGGGTAAAAAAGATTTAAAGGCACTAGGCGCTTCTATCATTTTTGCTGTAATCTGCTCTTCAGATAATTCAGGATTAGGGTCAATATATGTCTTGCCTGCTATTCTTTTAGAGTAAATAATTGCGATAATCAGTGACAAAGCACTTACGCTAATACCTATTAACATTACCAAACCAATATCAGCTTCTAATATAGCTGCAGCAGCGATTGGACCAGGTGTCGGAGGTACCATAACATGAGTTAATAATAAACCCAAGGCTAAAGCCACTGAGGTTCCAGCAATTGAAAGTCCGGCCTTTTTAGATAAAGATTTATTTAATGGATTTAAGATGATAAATCCGCTATCAGAAAAAACAGGAATTGAAACAATGTATCCAATAATCGCCATGGCGGCATGAATTCTTTTTCTACCAATAATTTTAAGTACTACTTCAGCCATTTTATAAGCACCACCCGAGTTCTCTAAAAAAGCCCCTATAATTACACCAAGTAAAATAACTAAACCAATTTTTCCTAAGGTGCCACCAAATCCTTCTTCAATGGAAGTTAAAATCATTTCAAAGGGCATATTGGCCGCTAAAGCATAGAACAAAGCCGCAACCAATAAAGCTAAAAATGGATGTATTTTCCACTTTACGGTAAATAATATGATGAATGCAACACTAACTAAAAGCAAAAAAATAATCATGTTCAGTTATCTTTTATGTTTCTTTAAATATTCTTAGACTGCTGAGTATGACAAAAACCATATTTTATAGTAGCATTATGCTCATCTTACTAGCTTCTTGTAATATAAAAGAAAAAAGCGATGATAGTATTAAGCCATTAAAAAAACTAAGCTATCATGAATCTTATTTGTTAGAAATTTCAAAGCTGCCAGTAAAAGAAAATCCATTAAAAGACACTATTCAGATGGTAAAAATTAGAGGTGGTAAATTCAGTATGGGCGGAATTACGAATCAAGCTCGTGAAGATGAGTTACCTTCTCATGAAGAAATTGTTTCTGTTTATTGGATGGATATTCATGAAGTAACGAATAAGGAGTTTAAAGAATTTATTGATGCCACAGGTTATGTTACCACTGCTGAACGACCTATTAACATTGATGATGTGACCTATGATCCTGGGGCGCTAATATTTGACGAAACCAACCCCTCTATGTGGTGGAAGTTTGAACTCGGTGCTAACTGGAAAAATCCATACGGAAAAAATAGCTCTTTGAAAGGTAAAGATAACCACCCCGTCGTTCAAGTTTCATGGTATGACGCTATGGCTTACGCACATTGGTCTGGAAAAAGCTTACCTACTGAGGTCGAGTGGGAATATGCGGCTAAAGGTAACACTCAAAACACGAAGTATTTTTGGGGTAATTCATTTTCAAAAGCAATTCAACACGCTAATTTTTTTCAAGGTGAATTTCCAAGTATAAACAGTAAAGAAGATGGCTTCACTAAAACGGCTGCTGTAAAGTCTTTTCACAAAAACGGTTATGGTTTATATGATATGGCGGGTAATGTATGGGAATGGTGTCTAGACACTTACTACCCTAACGCCTATACAATTCGCGATAAACGAGAAGACGGTTATTTTAAAAAATACTTCAATAAAAGCCAAGAAAAAGTAGTACGTGGTGGTTCTTTTCTTTGTGCTGAAAGTTACTGTACTGGCTATCGACTTTCTGCTAGAATGAGTTCAACACCTGATACTGGTCTAGAACATACCGGATTCCGATGTGTTATTAGAGAATAGAAACAGTTCTATTACTATTACTATTTGATTTTGTTGATATCTAATATTGGATATATTCCAATTATTAGGATATATTCCATAATTTAGTTATCCCTTTTTAGTAAAACCCAATTTTGACACCCTATTGAAGGCAAAATGGTTGATTGAACTACCCCTGAATAAGGTATCAGGGTTTCATCCGGATAACTATGAATAAGACCATTTTACATTTAGATCTTGATACATTTTTTGTATCCGTAGAGCGACAAATTAACTCTGAACTACAAGGCGTACCGTTATTGGTAGGTGGCACTACTGACAGAGGCGTTGTAGCTGCTTGCAGTTACGAAACGAGAGGGTACGGTGTTCATTCCGGAATGCCTATGAAAATGGCAAGAGAACTATGCCCTGAAGCTAAAGTAATTAAAGGTAACGCAGGCACCTACAGTAAATTTTCAGATAATGTTACAGAAATCATTAAAGAAGCGGTACCTCTTTTTGAAAAATCAAGTATTGATGAATTCTACGCAGACCTTTCAGGTATGGATCGCTTTTTTGGTAGCTACAAATACGCCTCTGAGCTTCGACATAAAATCACTAAAGAAACAGGACTTCCAATCTCTTTTGGACTTTCAACAAATAAGGTGGTTTCAAAAGTGGCTACAAATGAGGCCAAACCCAACAACCAGTTAAAAATAGATTTTGGTTTTGAAAAGACTTTTCTAGCACCATTATCGGTAAAAAAAATACCTATGGTAGGTGATAAAACCTACCAAACCTTGCGCAATCTGGGTATTCGTCAAGTAAAAACCATACAAGAAATGCCGATGGATGTTATGCAACGTGTACTGGGAGCTAATGGCAAGGTTATTTGGAAACGAGCAAACGGAGTAGATAATACACCCGTAATACCTTTTCATGAACGTAAGTCTATTTCTAATGAACGTACGTTTGATCGCGATACTATTGATGTTGTAAAACTAAAAGGGATTATCATAGCAATGACTGAAAATTTAGCGTATCAGTTACGGCGTGGAGAAAAATTGACAGCCTGTATTGCAGTAAAAATTAGATATTCAGATTTCAATACTTATTCAAAACAAATGCGTATTCCCTATACAAGCGCTGACCATATTTTAATTCCAAAAATCATGGGTTTGTTTGATTCACTTTATAATAAACGAATGTTGGTGCGACTAGTCGGAATTCGGTTTAGCCATCTGGTATCGGGCAATTATCAAATCAATCTTTTTGATGATACTGAAGAAGCTCTTAATCTTTATATGGCTATGGACAAAGTACGTAATCGCTTTGGTGACCGTGCCGTTATTAGAGCTTCGGCTATTGGTGCAAAAACTATTGGCAGAATGCAGAACCCATTTAATGGACAACCACCCATAGTATTGGCGCATAGAAAACAATAATATGTATCTAAACTGTCATACATATTACAGTCTACGTTTTGGAACATTTTCTGAAGAAGAATTATTACAATTAGGACAAAAAAACCAAGTAAAGCAATTGGTGCTAACCGATATAAATAACACCTCAGCTTGTTTAAACTTTGTACGCGAGGCCTCTAAATATAATATCAAGCCTATCTTGGGTATCGATTTTAGAAATGGTGTTGACCAGTGTTTTGTAAGTATTGCTAAAAACAATGATGGATACCAAGAGCTGAATAAATTTTTATCACATCATCTACATACAGGTATTAAAATACCTCAAGAGGCACCAACTATTGAAAATACTTTTACCGTATACCCCTTTGAAAAGGTCCTTTTAAATGAAAAGGACAAATTTTTAGACAATGAATTTATTGGTATTTCTATAAAAGATTTACGTAGACTCCCCTTTTCAAGATTAAAAACATACAGTGATAAACTGGTTGTTCAACAACCAGTAACTTTTAGAAATAAACGAGATTTTAATGCCCATAGATTACTACGAGCAATTGATAACAATGTACTCTTGAGCAAGCTAGAAGAAAAAGAAGTAGCGAGTGAAAGTGAGCAAATGTATCCTATTGAAAATCTTGTAGAAGTCTTTTCTGAATACTCCTTCATTTTAGAAAATACCGAACGATTACTTCATCAATGCAATATCCATTTTGATTTTTCAACCAATCGTAAACCTCAAAATTTAAAAAATTACACTACAAGCAAAGAAGATGATCAAAAACTTCTTGAAAAACTATGCAAAGAAGGTTTGATTAAACGCTACACAAAAATCACAAAAGTCATTAAAAACCGTCTAGAAAAGGAGCTAACACTTATAAAGCAAATGGGCTTTATCTCTTATTTTTTAATCAATTGGGATATTACTTCTTATGCAAAAAAGAATGATTTCTACTATGTGGGTAGAGGTAGTGGCGCTAATAGTATTGTTGCTTATATACTTTATATAACGGATGTAGATCCGATTAATCTTGATTTATATTTTGAACGGTTTATTAACCTTTATAGAGCCAACCCACCAGATTTTGATATTGATTTTTCATGGCGTGATAGAGAACACATGACTCAGTATATTTTTAATCGATTTGATCATGTGGCATTAGTAGGTACTTATGTAACTTTTAAACGAAAGGGGGTTATTCGTGAATTAGGTAAGGTGTTCGGGCTACCAAAAGACGAGATAGATATATTGAGCGATGGAGGTATTCCATCGGCAAAAGCAGATAGTATGGCTAGGCTTGTTCTAAAATATGGAAGTCTTATTGAAGGTATGCCCAACTATGTTAGCGTTCATGCTAGTGGAATACTTATTAGCGAGAAGCCTTTACAATCTTTTTCAGCAACATTCATGCCTCCCAAAGGTTTTGCTACCGTTCATTTTGACATGGTCATTGCAGAAGATGTTGGGCTTTTTAAATTCGATATTCTTGCACAACGCGGCCTAGGAAAAATTAAAGATACCGTAGCCATTGTAAAACAAAACCAACCTGAAAAAGCAAACTTTGACATTCATAATGTCTCCGAATTTTATAAAAACCCTGTAATTAATAACCTGATTAAAACAGCGCAATGCATGGGTTGTTTTTATGTTGAATCACCTGCCATGCGTATGCTTCTAAAAAAATTAGAAGTAGACAATTATTTAGGCCTAGTAGCTGCTAGTTCTATTATTAGACCAGGTGTTTCAAAAAGTGGTATGATGCGCGAGTATATTCTTAGACATAGAACCCCAGGCAGAACAGAAGAAAAAGCACATCCAGTAATGCTAAGTATCATGCCTGAGACTTATGGTGTCATGGTCTATCAAGAAGATGTAATTAAAGTAGCGCACCATTTCGCAGGATTAGATTTGGGAGAGGCAGATGTTTTACGGCGTGGAATGAGTGGTAAATTTCGTTCGCGTGCCGAGTTCGAAAAAGTGAAAGATAAGTTTAGAAGTAATTGCGTAACAAAAGGATACTCAGCACAATTAATTGATGAAATTTGGAATCAAGTAGCAAGCTTTGCTGGGTATGCCTTCGCTAAAGGACACTCGGCTTCATATGCAGTAGAAAGCTATCAAAGCCTCTTTCTCAGAGCCTATTTTCCGTTAGAGTATATAGTTGCAGTACTTAATAATGGAGGCGGATTTTATCGTCCTGAATTTTATATACATGACGCTCGAATGATGGGAGCAACTATTCATCCTCCATGTATTAATCAAAGTCAAATTTCAAATGTTATTTATGGAACAACCATTTATTTAGGGATGCTATATTTACGAGATTTAGAACACCGTGTAATGGAACGTTTTTTGAACGAAAGAAAGCAAAACGGAACATTTAAGTCGCTAGAAGATTTTTTAGATCGCGTTCTAATTTCAATAGAACAGATAAGTATTTTAATACGTATTGATGCATTTCGTTTTACAGGTATTAATAAACATAAATTACTTTGGAAAGCACATTTAATACTTACAAAAACCAAACGAGTAGATCATCCAAAACTATTTCCACCTAAGCATCGTAATTTCCAGATTCCTGAATTAAATACCACATATTTAGAGACTGCTTTTGAACAATGGGAACTTTTAGGTTTTCCGCTGTGTAGTCCTTTTAATTTACTTGAAGAAAGTCCAAAAACAACAAATGGTCAAAAAGACCTAGCAAAATACCTCAATAGAAAAATAGATATCTATGGGTATTTAGTTACCGTAAAAAACACAAGCACACATACTGGAAAACGCATGTATTTTGCGACACTTTTAGACCAAAACGGAGAAGTATTTGATACTGTACTCTTTCCGCCAATAGCAGCTAAATATCCTTTTCACGGAAGAGGTATTTATCGATTTTACGGCAAAGTGGTTAGTGAATTTGGTTTTCTTAGTATTGAAGTAATCAAAATGCAAAAACAAAAATATGTGCCAGACCCCAGATATGCCGATATGAAAACCAGTAAAAAATTGATGAAGCCAAGAGCATCGAGAAAAGATTCTCCCATTCAAGGTAATTCATAAGCTAAACAAATCTTCCCTTCACTAACTAGCTAAGTTAGAAAAATGAATAGGTATAAAAGAGTTCAATAGCTACCAACTAAAAAGAGCTTCGTCTTTCGACCGAAGCTCTTTTACGAGAACACTATATGAAAATGAAAAAATTTATTTAGCTAATTATTATGATGTAAATGTAGGTGTAGGGCCCATGCCTTGTAAATTATTGTTGTGAACCAAGGTGCTTTTGTGGTAAAGCGCGTTTTTTTAATGATATAAGCACTACACTCATAAATTCTAATGGCTCTCTATCCTTTTACCTGCAAGATTAAAGTCAAAAAATAATCTCATCCAAAAAACAATTTAACCTAATGAGTTTAACTAAAAAGAGCCTCGTCTTTTAGGACTGAGGCTCTTTTACGAGAACACTATATGAAAATGAAAAAATTTACTTTCTGAATTATTACATGATAAATGTATAAGGACTTCAATAGCAATTAAAAGAAATGATGTGTAACACAACTAAAATGTAGTGAAGTAAGAGAACTATGTAATCAAAGTAAAACTAAACGGCTATTTTACGTAGTGCATTAACTAAATAATCAATATCACTCTTTGTAATATAAATAGCGAAAGAAAGCCTTAAAGCGTTTAAACCATGGCTACTCATAGGTCTACAGTCAATACCGTAATCATCCCAAAGTTCTTGTTTTGCAGTATTTACACTCTTTCCTCGTATCTCAACCACCTGAATCGCAGCTGAAAGTTCATCTAAACCAGGACTCTTTATTGCAAATCTTGAGTCGTTCTCAATTTTAGAGCGAAAGTACTGTTTCAATTCAAACGTACGTTGGTGTATTTGCTTTGATCCAATGGTATTGTGAAAATCTACAGCGGCACCCAACCCCAGTACTTCAGGTAAGTTCCTAGTATTGTAATTTTCTAAACGCCGAATGCTTTTATCAGTATGCCCCCTGGCTACCATCAAAGGCTTCAAATACTTTTGACTATCCTTTTTTGCATAAAACACCCCAATACCCTTTGGTGAGAATAACCATTTATGAGCACTTGCCGTATAATAATCACAACCTAAATCATTTAAATCAATGGTAAACATTCCTGCTGTTTGTGCTCCATCAACAGCTACCAAAATATCTTTTTCATGCGCCATTTTAGAAACTTCTTTTACAGGTAGTAGCATACCATTTGTATTTACAATATGGCACATTGAAATTACTTTAGTTTTTGATGTTATAGCTTTTTCATAGACATCAACTAAATCGGCAACACTTTCAGGAAGTATTGGCAACTCTGGTCGTACTATCTTAATTCCTTTAGTTTCTTGCCAAACCTCCCACGGAATACGACCGCTAGAATGTTCGTGATTCGCTAGAATAACTTCATCCCCGGGTTGTAAATCAAAACTACGTGCAATAAGGTTCATACCTTCCGTGGTATTATGAATCAATGCAATCTCTTCGGTAGTGACTGAAAATAGATTGGCGACCTTTTGTCTTACTTCTTCTTTCTCTTCTCTCCAACCGCCCCACATATATTTCGAAGGAAAACCATCTAGCAAATTTCTAAACTGGTTTGTTGCTTGTTGAATATGAGTGGATGATGCTCCAAGTGAAGCATTATTAAAATAATGCAATCCTTCAAGAAGTTGAAATTGAGATTTAACCAAATGCCAATAGTCTTCATTGTTGGCAAATGCATCTAATCCTGTGGAGTTCCAATCTGCAGTTAAATTACTCCCAAAGACTGGTAAGGCAATAGCACCTAAACTTCCTTGACCTAAACGGGTTAAGAACTTTCTTCTTGAATCATTACTCATTTTCGATAGGTTTTTCAGGATTTGAATCCTTATAAAAATACATTAGAAAAGAGGAATTGAAGAATTGATTATTTAAAAGCCTGATGTCCGGTAATATCAGCACCTGTTATCAAGAGGTGAATGTCATGTGTTCCTTCATAGGTAATAACACTTTCTAAATTCATCATATGGCGCATGATACTATATTCCCCTGTTATACCCATTCCGCCAAGCATTTGTCTAGCCTCACGAGCAATTTTTATAGCCATATCAACATTATTACGTTTTGCCATAGAAATTTGAGCAGTAGTTGCTCGCCCTTCATTTTTTAATTGACCTAAACGAAAGGCTAATAATTGTGCTTTTGTTATTTCGGTTATCATTTCAGCTAACTTTTTTTGTTGCAATTGAAATGCCGCAATCGGCTTACCGAATTGGATGCGCTCTTTTGCATAACGCAAAGCAGTATCATAGCAATCCATAGCAGCACCTATTGCGCCCCACGCAATCCCATATCGAGCAGAATCTAAACAACCCAATGGAGCCCCTAAACCAGATTTGTTCGGTAATAAATTCTCCTTTGGAACTTTGACATCAGAAAAAATTAGCTCTCCTGTGGCCGAAGCTCTTAAGGACCATTTGTTATGTGTTTCTGGAGTAGAAAAACCTTCCATTCCTCTTTCTACAATGAGACCATGGATTCTACCTTCTTCATTTTTAGCCCAAACCACAGCAACATCTGCAAAAGGAGAATTTGATATCCATAGCTTAGCCCCGTTCAACAAATAATGGTCACCCATATCTTTATACTTGGTTTCCATGCCACCAGGGTTAGAGCCATGGTTAGGCTCCGTCAAACCAAAACATCCCATCCATTCTCCAGATGCTAATTTGGGTAAGTATTTTTTTCGTTGCTCTTCAGTTCCATAGGTGAAAATTGGATACATCACCAAAGAAGACTGAACGGAAGCTGTTGAACGAACACCACTATCGCCACGTTCAATTTCTTGCATAATAAGACCATAACTTATTTGATCCAAACCGGCACCACCATAGGCTTCGGGAATATAAGGTCCGAAAGCACCTATTTCTGCCAAGCCACCAATAATTTGATTCGGAAATTCTGCACGCTGGGCGTAATCTTCAATAATTGGAGAAACATCTCTCTTCACCCATTGACGCGCAGCATCACGAACCAATAAGTGTTCTTCAGAAAGTAAATCATCTAAATTGTAATAGTCAGGAGCTTCAAATAAATCAGGCTTCATGCAAAATAATTTTAATCAAAGGTACTAAGCAAATGTAACATTTCACACGCATAATGTTACATTTTTAAGTAGAAGTCCTTCGTAAGTTCTTGATAGTCCAACGTGTATTCATGACGGTTTATTTCAATCACCAATTCCTTTTCTTGTGGAATGGTTTGAGTAAATGAAAATTGAATAAGACTTCTTTTAATAACCGAGGTAGCCGTTCCTTTTACTCGGGTTATTTGGCTGACAAATAAACCTATTTCTAGCGCCAAACTTATGAATCTGTCTTCTTCTTTATAAGGAATTATGGTTGCAAATTCACCTTCTTTTGAAAGCAGCTTTGAAACCCCGTTAATCAATTCATCAAATGGTAATGAAAGTTCTTGCCTGGCAATATCTCTTGCCATGTCACCACTAGTTACGACCTCTGAATAAAATGGTGGATTAGAAACAATCAAGTCGTATTCGTCTTCCATTTCTTCAACAAATTCGTGTAAACTGGCATGGTAACAAAATAATCGGTCACCCCATGCTGAGGCTTCAAAATTTTCAACACATTGCTCATATGAATCTTCATCCAATTCAATCGCATCTATAGTCTCCGCAATTGCACGTTGGGCAAGCTGCAAAGCAATTAGGCCAGAACCCGCTCCTATGTCTAAAATAGAGTTAGGCTCCTTATCCAATGAAACCCAAGCACCTAGCAAGACCCCATCGGTTCCCACTTTCATGGCACATTTATCTTGATTGATTGTAAATTGTTTGAATTTAAAAGGCTTGTTCAATTTTTATATACTGTTACATAGAGCGAAGTCTCTAGAACCATATGGTCAGGTTAATCTCGCATCAGATTGAGGTTACTAAATTAAAACTATTTCATTCTTTTAGCTGGCCCGCTAGCCGCGTTTCTGAACCTTCCAGTTCTAATAATGCATCCCCTAGCTGTGAGCGCATATCATTTGCTAATAATTTTATTTTGGCAACTACTTCGGGTTTTTCTAATGCAAGATTTTTGGTCTCACTAATATCATTTTCTAAATCGTACAATTCAATTTCCTTTATTCCAATTATTTTATATTCCCCTGGCAGACCGTCCTTTCCCGGTTCTTGTCCCCTCATGGTACGATAGCTATGCGGAAAATATAGTTTCCATTTTCCATAACGTACCCCATGTAGTTCATTCTTTTTATAATAGAAAAAATAAACGTCTTGAGGGCTTTTTTCGGTTTCACCCTTAAACAATCTCCAGGCACTTTTGCCATCAATTTCGTTTATCGGAAGATCAGCCCCTACCATTTCTGCAAGTGTTGGTAGAATATCAATAGCCATTAGTGGTGTCTTTAGCGTAGTGCCGCTGGGAATTTTTCCAGGAAAATGAGCAATGAAAGGCTCTCTTTGCCCTCCTTCCCAAGCAGTACCTTTACCTTCGCGCAATGGTTTAGCACTTCCTGAATGATTGCCATAAGCCAACCAAGGACCATTATCAGATGTGAAAATAACCAAGGTATTATCGTCGATATGAGCATCTTTTAACGTCTTCATAATTTGACCGACTGACCAATCAATTTCCATTATAACATCGCCGTAAAGGCCGCGTTCTGATCTACCTTTAAATTTATCTGAAACAAATAAGGGTACATGTGGCTGTGGATGCGGAACATACAGAAAAAATGGCTTGTCCTTATTACGCTTTATAAATTCAACGCTCTTTTGAGTTATTTGGGTGGTTAGATTGCTTTGATCCGTCAAAGTATCTATAACGACTTCATTTTCATATAATGGCAACGGGTCAAAATCAAAAATAGGTCCCTGCTGGGGGTGATTAGGCCACATATCATTAGAATATGGAATACCGAAAAATTCATCAAAACCATGATTCAAAGGCATATAATCAGGATGGTCGCCTAAATGCCATTTTCCAAAAATACCGGTGGCATACCCTTTTTGTTGGAGCATTTCTGCGATAGTAACTTCTTGATGGGCAAGCCCAATTTTTGCATTTGGCATCAATGCACCATGAATACTTATTCTATTAGGGTAACAACCCGTTAAAATTGCTGCTCTTGAGGCTGAACAAACTGCCTGGGCGGCATAAAAGTTAGTTAATTTAAGCCCCTCAGAAGCCATTTTATTTAAATGTGGAGTTCTAATATTTGGTGAACCGAAAACACCAACATCTTGGTATCCTTGGTCATCAGTAAAAATCAAAACAATATTAGGTAAGCTATCTGATTTCGGTATTTTGTTGATTCTCTTTTGGCAAGAAATCAACAAAGTAAATACAAGAAGAAAAATACTCCGGTACATTTATCAAGGCCAAGGTTGCCCCTAAATGTAGTATTTAAACTTTAATTTCTAGAATAAATACAAATCTACTAAACCTTCGGGAGTAGACACATGAACGGTTTTAGATGCTCTATCTAGCTTGGTTACAATTTCATCAGTAACGGGAATGAGCAACTCTTTATCTCCTTTTTTTGCTTCAAAAAGCACTTGAGAAGAAGAATCGTTAATAGCTTCAATTATGCCTATATCACCATGTACAGCATCGAGTAAAGTGAAACCAATAACTTCATGATAATAAAATTTATCACCCGTTAACGGCGGCAGTAAACTTAGAGGAAGGTACAGTTCTGCTCCTATGATTCTATTAGCAGTAGCCTCGTCTTTGATTTCTTCAAAATCAATACGTAGTAATGCTGATTTATGAAGTCGACATCTATCAATAAAAAATGGAACCAGATTGTTTCCTATTGAAACAAATACTGATTCCATATTTTCGTATAAATCAGGTTCATCGGCATCAATTTTTGCTAACACCTCCCCTTTAAAACTATATTTTGAAACAACTTTGCCTAGGTAGAAACAATCTTCCTTGCGCATAGTTTAAAAAATTACTCTTTTGGAGCTTCTTCTTCGGTTGCCTCTGGTGCAGCTTCTTCAGTCTTCGCTTCAGCAGCAGGTGCTTCTTCTTTAACTTCTTCAACAACCTCAGCAACTTCTTCTTTTACCTCTTCAACAGCTTCTGTTGTTTCAGCCGCAGCTTCCTCTACTACAGGTGCGCTTTCTTCAACAACTTCCTCTGCCTCTTCAACCTCTGGTAAAGCAGCAGCGGCACGTTTATCACTAAATTCTTTCTCAGCCTCTAGTGCCTTAGCTTTAGCAGCAGCTTCTTCATTGCTTAAACCATCTTTTTTGGCTTGAACAGCAGCTTCTTTTTCAGAAACCCAAGCGTTAAATTTTTCTTCAGCTTGCTCTTCAGTTAAAGCTCCTTTTCTAACACCACCTAATAAATGATGTTTTAACAAAACACCTTTATAAGAAAGTATAGCTCTCGCAGTATCTGTAGGTTGTGCACCATTGTTTAACCATTGTACAGAACCGTCAATATTCAATTCGATCGTTGCAGGGTTGGTATTAGGGTTGTAGATTCCTAATTTCTCTAAGAATTTACCATCTCTTTTTGAACGTGCGTCAGCCGCAACAATCCAATAAAATGGTTTTCCTTTTTTACCGTGTCTTTGTAATCTAATTTTAACTGGCATATCACATTAATTTGTAGGGTGCCCGACCCTTGTTATTAATTCTTTTTTTCGCTTTAACTATTAAGCGGGTGCAAAGATACATTAAAATAGCAGTTTTACAATAAATATTTCGCACTTTTTATTGGTTAATAACTACTTACAATTAGTTTTTATCAAAATAGCTCTTTTAGGTATTTTTATTCTTTACTTTTTAATTGGTTTACGCCCTTGGACACTGCTCAAGGTAAAAGCCCAAATTGACAGAATTTAATATATGTACCTAATCTTTGATACTGAAACTACTGGACTTCCAAAGCGTTGGAATGCACCAATTAGTGATACAGACAACTGGCCACGTTGTATTCAAATTGCTTGGCAATTGCATGACGATATGGGCAACCTGTTAGACCATCAAGATTACTTGGTAAAACCTGACGGATTTAATATTCCATATGAAGCCGAACAAATTCATGGTATTTCGACCGCTTTAGCCGAACAAAATGGTATTCCACTTGCCGAAGTTTTAGACAAATTCAATAAGGCCATGAGCCGAACAAAATTTGCCGTTGGTCAGAATGTGGGGTTTGACGTTAATATTATGGGAGCTGAGTTTTATAGGCTTGGTGTCGAAAATCCGCTTCAAGAGTTACCAGTTATAGATACATGTACCGAGCACACGGCTCAGCTTTGTCAAATACCAGGTGGTAGAGGGGGTAAATTTAAACTACCTACACTAACAGAGCTTCATGAGTTTCTTTTTAAAAAACCATTTGCCGAAGCACATAATGCCACTGCGGATGTAGAGGCAACAACACGTTGTTTTCTTGAACTCATTCGCAAACGACAATACACCCAAGAACAACTTGATGTTCAGCCTGATTACTTCAAAAATTTCTCTGAAGCAAATCCTCAAGAAATTGAATTAATAGGGTTAAAACACATCAACCTAAAAAAAGCTTCAAAGAAAATAGCTGATGCGCTTTGGGAAACAGCTACAGTTGGCGTATCAGAAGAAGAACTGAATGAAAATATTGCTCATCTAGAAGACGCACCCTTTGCACATCTTCACAACCATTCTCAGTTTTCGGTATTACAATCTACTATCAATATAAAAGCTTTAGTTCAAGCCGCTGCAGAAAATAAAATGCCTGCAGTAGCCCTGACCGATCATGCAAATATGATGGGTGCTTTCCACTTTGTAAAAGAAGTAAAAGCCCATAATAAAGCCGTTCAAACACAAAATGAAGAAGCAAAAGAAAAAGGTGAAGAAGCGAATGCGCAAGAGATAAAGCCCATTATAGGTTGTGAATTTTTTGTTTGTGAAGACCACACTAATAAAAATGTCAAAGACTACGGTTATCAGATTGTGCTCTTGGCCAAAAACAAAAACGGCTATCACAATTTGGCTAAAATGTCATCTATCGCCTATACCGACGGTTTTTATTATGTGCCGCGAATCGATAAAAAAGTAATTGAACAATACAAAGAAGATATCATAGTACTAACTGGTAACCTATACGGTGAAGTACCAGGTAAAATTTTAAATGTTGGTGAGAATCAGGCCGAAGATGCACTTCTTTGGTGGAAACAACAGTTTGGTGACGATTTATATATCGAACTGATGCGCCATGGTCAAGAAGATGAGGATCGCGTAAATAAAGTGCTTTTAGAATTTTCTAAAAAACATAAAGTAAAAATCATAGCCAGTAATAACACGTATTACTGTGCCAAGGAGGATGCTGACGCTCACGATATTTTACTTTGTGTTAAGGATGGTGAAAAACAAACCACACCTATAGGTAGAGGACGTGGGTATCGTTATGGTTTACCCAATCAAGAGTATTATTTCAAATCTCAAGATGAGATGAGAGCCTTATTTAAAGATGCTCCAGAAGCAATTTTAAATATTGAAGAACTCATTAAAAAAGTGGAGCCTTTTGAATTAGCAAGAGATGTACTACTTCCAAAATTCGATATTCCTGAAGACTTTAAAGTGGCCGAAGATGCTGTTGATGGAGGAAACCGAGGAGAGAATGCCTTTCTACGACATATTACCTACGAAGGCGCCAAAAAAAGATATCAAGAGATTACGCCAGAGATTGAAGAAAGAATTGACTTCGAATTAGAAACGATTAAAAATTCCGGATATCCTGGATACTTTTTAATCACCGAAGATTTTATCAGAGAAGCTCGTAATATGGATGTTTCGGTGGGGCCAGGTCGTGGTTCAGCTGCGGGATCAGTAGTTGCCTATTGTTTAACAATTACGAATATTGACCCTCTCAAATATGATTTACTTTTTGAGCGATTTCTGAATCCTGATAGGGTTTCCATGCCTGATATAGATATTGACTTTGATGATGAAGGTCGTGGTCGTGTAATGGATTATGTTATCAATAAGTATGGTGCTAATCAAGTTGCTCAAATCATCACTTATGGCACCATGGCAGCCAAGTCATCTATTAGAGATACCGCACGTGTACTAGATTTGCCATTGGGTGATGCCGACCGCATAGCCAAGCTGATACCCACCATGTCTAAACTAGGCAAAATCTTTGGAAAGTCAGATGCTGAGTTAAAGAAGAAATTTCGTGCGGATGATTTAGAAAAAGTGCACCAGTTATTAAACATAGCTGAGGGTGATGACCTTGAAGGACAAACCTTAAAAATGGCCCGAACTCTAGAAGGGTCGGTTCGCAATACAGGTATTCACGCTTGTGGGGTAATTATCACCCCTGATGATATCACCAATTTTGTTCCCGTTGCGACAGCGAAAGATTCCGATTTATATGTCACACAATTTGACAACTCTGTTGTTGAGAGTGCTGGCCTGTTAAAGATGGATTTTTTAGGATTAAAAACCTTAACCCTAATAAAGGATACTGTCAAAATCGTGAAGGCAAAACATGGTATTGAATTGGTGCCCGATGATTTTCCGCTTGATGATGAAAAAACCTATGAGCTTTTTCAAAGAGGAGATACCGTTGGTATATTTCAATACGAATCACCAGGAATGCAGAAACACATGAAGGATTTAAAACCTTCAGTTTTTGATGACCTTATAGCCATGAATGCCTTATACAGGCCTGGACCTATGGAGTATATTCCCGATTTTATTCAGCGGAAAAATGGGATGGCAGAAATCAAATATGACCTTCCAGCGATGGAAGAATATTTGAAAGAGACCTATGGAATTACGGTTTATCAAGAGCAGGTAATGTTACTATCACAAAAACTGGCCGGGTTCTCCAAAGGTGATGCTGATGTCTTGCGTAAGGCTATGGGTAAAAAGATATTTGCCGTACTGCAAAAAATGAAACCCCAATTTTTGGAGGGTGGAATGGCCAACGGACATCCAGAAGAAATTCTTGAAAAAATATGGAAAGACTGGGAAGCCTTTGCAGCTTACGCCTTCAATAAGAGTCACTCTACTTGTTATGCTTACATAGCGTATCAAACTGCCTATTTAAAGGCGCATTACCCGGCGGAGTACATGGCAGCTGTGCTTTCTAATAATATGAACGACATCAAACAGGTGACCTTCTTTATGGAAGAATGTAAACGAATGGGACTTGAGGTTCTTGGTCCAGATGTCAACGAATCATATTACAAATTTGCCGTTAATAAAGAAGGTGCTGTTCGTTTCGGTATGGGTGCTATAAAAGGTGTAGGCCGTTCAGCTGTTGAGACTATTGTTGCGAACAGAAAAGAAGAAGGCAACTTTAATTCTGTTTTTGATTTAGCCAAACGCATAGATTTAAGGGCAGCCAACAAAAAAGCTTTTGAAAATTTAGCCGTTGCTGGAGGGTTCGATTCCTTTGGAACAACCCATAGAGCGCAATATTTTCATACCGAAGGTGATAATGTTACTTTTTTAGAAAAAGTAATTAAATCTGCCGCAAAATATCAAGAGAATAAAAACTCGTCACAAATGGACATGTTTGGTGGTATTAGTGAGGCACAAATTCCTGAACCCATCGTACCACCCTGCGAAGAATGGGGCACCATGGAAAAACTCAGACGTGAAAAAGAAGTTGTTGGTATTTACATTTCTGGGCATCCGTTGGATGACTTTAAAACTGAAATTAAAGCCTTTTGCAATGCTGGTATTTCACATTTAAACGAGATAGAAAATTACATAAATCGCGAACTATCTGTGGCCGGTGTTATTACTGATGTTCAGCACCGAATTTCTAAAAACGGAAAGGGTTGGGCTGCCTTTACCATGGAAGATTATACCGATTCTTTTGAATTCAGAATATTTGGAGAAGAATACTTAAAGTTCAGGCATTTTTTAATGATCAATTCATTCGCTTATGTAAAGATTTTCATTAAGGAAGGGTGGACTAATAGAGAAACGGGCAAAAAAGGTGACCCTAGAATGCAGTTTAATAGCTTTATGCTACTACAAGAAGTGATGGAAGCCTATGCTAAAAAATTGACTATCAAGTTAGATATTGCAGCCTTACAAGAAAAGCGCATACACACTTTAAAAGACACCTTAAGGTCTTATCAAGGTAATCATCCATTGAATTTTATAGTTTATGAAATGGAAGAAGAAATTAAATTGAACTTATCTAGCAGAAAGCAAAAAGTACAAATTACAAGTGAGTTATTGCATACCCTTGAAGAGCAAGAGGTTCATTATAAATTAAATTAAAAGACCAAATTCAGTTGCCATAGCAACCGAAAGAAGGCTTGAATAATAGTTTTTAGTAATGCCCTGATAATCAAAACGAATGTTGAGATGGTAAGGAAACAGCTAGATATTTGACTAACTTTGTATAACAGTAAATATAAATAAACATGGCACTAGAAATAACAGATGCAACTTTTGACGAAGTTGTTTTAAAAAGTGATAAACCAGTAGTAGTAGATTTTTGGGCAGCTTGGTGCGGTCCTTGTCGTATGGTTGGCCCTATCATTGATGAAGTAAGTTCAGACTATGATGGTAAAGCTGTGGTCGGCAAAGTTGATGTAGATGCTAATCAAGAATTTGCAGCTAAATATGGCGTAAGAAATATTCCTACGGTTTTAGTATTCAAAAATGGTGAAATCGTAAATAGACAAGTTGGCGTTTCGCCAAAGAAAGTTTATACTGATGCTATTGACGCTTTATTGTAGCGCATCATTATTTTAGTTAAAAATTAGAAAAGGTCTGGTGAAAACCAGACCTTTTTCTTTTATCTTAGGTTCGCAATGGAAATAAAATCAGAGTTAAATAAGGGCCAACTTTTTCAGGATCTTGAATTGCTTTCAAAACAAGTAGTTGAAGGCTTTATTAGCGGTATTCACAAAAGTCCTTTTCATGGTTTTTCTTCAGAATTTGCAGAACATAAAATTTATAATAGTGGTGAAAGCACTAAACATATAGACTGGAAACTTTTTGCTCGTACAGATAAATTATACACCAAACGCTACGAAGAAGAAACCAATCTTCGTTGTCATATGATTCTTGATAATTCGGCGTCTATGTATTATCCTCAAATCAAAAATTTAGCAATAGACAATTTGAACAAAATAGGGTTTGCCGTTCTTGCCATTGGCGCTATTATGAATTTACTTAAAAAGCAGCGCGATGCGGTAGGTTTAAGCATTTACTCAGACACTTATGACTTTTACGTAAATGAAAAAAGTAGTGAACGCCATTTTCAAATGTTATTGAGCAAATTGAATGCTGTAACGACATCGTCAAGCTCATCTACTGAAACTAGAACCTATCATTATTTACATCAGATAGCTGAAAAAATTCATCGTAGAAGTCTCATATTTCTGTTTTCAGATATGTTTCAAACTGAAGTTGAAGAAAAAGAGCTTTTTGAATCTTTACGGCATTTAAAATACAACAAACATGAGGTAGTTCTTTTTCATCTAACAGATGCAAAACATGAATTAGCTTTTGACTATGATAATACTCCAAAACGATTTGTTGATGTGGAAACAGGCAAGCACATTGACCTATATGCTGATAGTATCAAAGAAGCCTACCAAAAGAAGTTGAAGAGCTACCTAAGCGATTTAAAGTTGAAATGCTCACAATACAAAATAAAGTATGTTGAAGTAGATGTACGTTCCAATTTTTCGAACGTACTAAATACTTTTATGACCGAGCGACAAAAATTTATTTGAATTAAAAAAAATTGTTTGTCGAAACCAAAAAGGAGTGTATATTTGCACTCGCTTTGCAAAAAGCAATTTGAACAAGATTTGAAGCTGACTGTTGTTAGCGTCTTTTAAGATAAAATCATTGGTCTGGTAGTTCAGTTGGTTAGAATACCTGCCTGTCACGCAGGGGGTCGCGGGTTCGAGTCCCGTCCAGACCGCAAAAGCTCTCAAGAAATTGGGAGCTTTTTTGGTTTTAAATATTCTTTAGTTGAATACCTTATATATTTCAGAAGCCAGGCAAAATAACCAATGCTAACGTTTAAATTTTACCCTGTTTCACAAGTTTTGCAATTAGGTGATGTGTATTTTTTGCTCCAAATTCATCAAACAGCTTACTTACCTTTTTATCAATGGTACTTTCACTATTTGGCGAGATATTCTGTTTTTTAAGCTTTTCAGAAATTTCTTTTTTGGTCGAACCTTCGGCAAGGTCTTTTAAAATCATCATATCATATTTATCCATCTCAAAAATATTCCCATTCGTATTTAAATTTAATTGCGGAGACACGAAGGTTCTATTTTGATGAACTTCTTGTATGGCGTTCATTAAATCATTAATACTATTACGGCCTTTACAGACATATCCATTTATTTTTTGTTCAGAGAATAAAGAATTAATCTCTATCGGATTATCAATCATAGAATTTACAATCACCTTAATCTCTGGGTCTATGGTTCTTATAGCCTGTATTAATTCTTTCCCTGAGGTAAGTCTTCTAGGTACATAACTTTCTTTAAAAGTTAAATCGGTAATTAGTAGGGAATACGGCTCGCCTTTTTCAAAGGCGACTTTAAACCTGTTATAAGCTTTGTCACAATAAAGTTCATCTTGTATAATTGCCGGCTCAAATCTGCGCTCCAAAGCTTCAACAATGCCTTTATTAGTGTCTTGAAAATCTTCGGAAATCAATATTTTGTTGAACATAATAGGCCTTTTAATTCGGAATTTCTACTAGGGCTTCAAAGCCCTTATCACTACTCGAATCAAAAATAATAGTTCCTCCAATGGCTTGAATACGCTTTTCTGTATTGCCTAAACCATTTTTTAAAAGTAGTTGCTTTTTTGACGCTCCAATTCCATTATCTAAATAACTGATTTTCAATACTTTTTTAGATGGCAAAAAAGCTAAAGATACCAAGCTAGCTTCGCTATGTTTTTGCATATTAATCATTAATTCTTGAAGCACTTTGTAAAGCGTTTTCTTTGTTATTGGCGATATTTCAGCCCAATCAACATCAGTACTACCTGTAGCTATTAATTTTGTGTTTTTGCAATAATTACCAATCATGGCCATCAAGGTATCCTTATAAGCAGGACCAGTATCAACATCATTAATTTCTCTTGAAATATCTCTACTTTGATTATAAAGATCATCAACAACATTAAGAACATCAGCGCTATCAGTACCGTTCTGCAATAACATCATCGCGTGGTTTAGTTTACCCCCAAAATCGTCATGAAGTTTTCTAGATAGCTCAGCTTCCGTTTCATAAATAGCCTCTAATTTGGCAGTTTTATTTTGTTCTTTTAAACGTTTTGTTCGTTGTGCAAAGTAGTGACTCAAAAATCCGATAGTAAGTAGCAATAAACTACCAATAGCTGAGAACGCAAGTTTCTGATTACGCTGTTTTACCACTTCCAATTCTTTTTCAGCATTCTTTTTTTCTAAACGTAAATTTTCTTCTTGACTTACCTTATCATCATATTTATATTTAGCAAACTGGGTCTTCACTTTTAAACCATTTTGATACAAACTATCTTGTAAAAACAGATACCGAACATAATGGTCTACCTTCTTAGATTGCAAAGCCATGAGAAACTTTAAAGCATCTTTTTCGGCTCTAGGTATTTTTAAAGTTTTAGAAAGTTGAATCACCGAATCAAAATAAGTAATCGCTTTTTTAGAATTCGTTTTACTGTAAAATTCTCCTAGATGTGTATAGCTAGCTATTTGACCACGTTTATAGTTGTTTTGTTGTCGAATACGCAGTGGTTCTAAAAAATCTTTGACCCTTACAGGATTATTATTGAGCCACTTTGCGTAAGCTAAGTTATCTAATACACGAGCGTATTCTTTCTGGTTTGCAAATGAAATAGAATCTTTAATTAAACTGGTTAAAATTGAAATGGCTTTGTCATATTCTTGCTGATCAATATATAGCGCTCCCAGATTATTTTTATAAATTAATTTGAACGCTTTGCTTTGAGTCGTTGTTATGGCTTGGTTATAATACTTAATGCCATCACTAAAATTTAATAATTTTCTATGGTTGGTTCCTAAAGTATTAAAGGCTCCGGCAAGTGCTGTACTATCTTTGGTTCCTTCTAAAAAAGGCAATGCATCAGTTAAGGTTTCTTTACTCCCAAAAAAATCGTTTTGATCCTTTTGAATGGTAGCCATATTAAGTAAATTTTTACCTATCCAATTACTATCTCTTAATTTTTCAAAATACCCTTTTGATAAATTATAATTTATAAAAGCACTATCTGGATAACTGGTATAACTATCAAAATAATAAGCCATTAAATAATATTGCTCAGCCAGATAATAGTCATTTTCATTTCCGCTGACTTTGGTAATAAAGTGCTGATGCCACAGTTTTAAACTATCATATTGTCCAAGGGCTAAATGAAGCCAATTTTTCTGATATAAAACCTGGCCGTAAAAGGCTTCGTCAAGCGATAATTTATTAGAGTAGAAGACCTTATTTATAGCAGCAAGCCTTTCTTCTTCAGTAATTTTTAAGTTTTGTGATGCTACGAACAGTTGTTGTAAACGATCATCAATGTAATTACCATTCACTGCTTTCTCTTGCGTATTACTACAAGAGACCATAAATACTATAAAAATGAAAAAAATAGTTTTCTGCAATGGTTAGGTTTAAAAGCTGTGCCTCCATTAAAAGGCACAGCTTAAAGTAAGTAATTATTTTGCAATTAATTACTACCTGCTTGTGGTGGCGGAGGCGGAGGCGTATTTCCATCATCCCCTTCCGTTGCAACAGTATCATAAAGACTATCAGATTCAGCTACCGAATCAGTATCACACGAGAATAACATAGTATTCAAAACCAGTGCCATTACGGCTATAACTATTCTTTTCATATTATTTTCTATTAAAAATTTGACAAGGGAGTGGCCGTCTGAGGTTCTCTCAGATTCAATTTTTACCAATCCTAATTTGAGTTTAGAGCACTCCGTTTTTTGGAAAGTGAAAATCGTATGTGGTAGTTTAAGCTACTTTCCAATTGGCCAAAATTTAGCCACATTACAGATTTCCGTAAAAATGATTTTTCTAGAAAAACTATGTTAGCCAAGCATAGTGAATCAATCTTAGGAACAAACTTATGCGGGGTAAATTGTTATTTTTTTGATGATTCCAAGAATTCTAATAGTTCCTAAGAATTCCATACCAATTCCAAAAATTCTAACCATACCATGGAACTAAAGACAAGTAAAAGTTATCAAGAGGCTGTTTTAAAACAGTACAAAAACGAACAAGGAGGAGAAATGAGTTTTTATTTGGCGCAACCAACACCCAGCCAAATTAGAGAAGCTTGTTTAAGCCTTTTAGAAAAAAGAAAATCAAAACACGACCAACGAATTCTTCATCGTTTTTTTCAATTTGAAAATGAAGAAAATAGGTTTAACGAAATTCAAAAATTTGACGGTGACAAATTCAAACCGGTAGTCAATTTTTTAAAAGGCGGTGTTAAAAAAACACATGTAAAAAATATAGAGCTTATTAGTTGGTTAATTGATTTTAAACCTAGGCCCTATCAAGAATATATAAGGCCAGAAGCTTCCATTGTTGAAGAAGATGCAATCGCCTCTGATAATATTGATGAACCAAGTGGGGTTAGGTTAATCAATTTAAGGCAATTTTTACGCAAAAGAGATAAGCTGGTGAACGAGCAAAACAAACTAGAAGCGAACGAGCCTCGCCGGCGGCGAATAACCATTTCAATAAGTGTGGCCTTTGGTATACTCATGTTCTTGTAGCACATAAGAAAACTTAGCTAACTAGCATTACGCTTTTCTGTAAGCCTTAACCCTTTATTCTTTTTAACTAGCACATGCGAACCGATGGCTTGTGCTCGTCTACTTCTGAAAACCCTCGCGGTTTTTCAGTTTGGTGGCACTTAATAACTAACCAAGTAAACAGGTATGGCCAAAACCTTGAAAAAGCAACAATAAACAATGACTAGCAACCATGTAGTATTCGCATAGTATACTGCTAATTAGCATTAATAGTACCTATTTGTTGCCGTTTTGGCAAATAACACCAAAAGCAGCAATGTAGTAGCAAGTAACTATATCCCATTGTTAGCTACAATACCGAACTAAAAATACTTAATGAAGAAAGGGAATTTAAAAAATTGGAAAACCGATGGCTCAGAAGAGCTAGAATTATTTTTTGCTCAAAGACTAAATGAATTATTATTCGATTATACTCTAGATTCATATAAATATTACGCTTTAAACATTAACTTACTTTTATTCGAAGCACTTAGACGAATTAATAAGATTAAAAATGACTTGACCGAAGATATTAACCTAAAAGAAATAGTTGAAGAAATTAACCTAAAAGCCAGAACCGATATTGTCACTAAAAGCATTTTAGGACCGAAATATCAAATCTATTTTCCTTTAAAAATTGAGAATAATAAATCTAAATTTAAGATTGATTTAGAGATTTTATCTAACAAACTTTCCCTGAATCAAATTATCCCTGAGCTTTTTAGACTAATAGAAAAAGAATTCGACTCTGGTTCAAAAATCAACTTAAACATTTTAGCAAGTCAATTTGTAACGGCATTAATAAATGTTGGCTTTCATCAAAGTTATATATATCACCAAGTAAATTTCTATTTTTTCGGAGGTCGCTTACAAAAGAACAGAGGATTAACTCATTTTTTTAAATATTTTAAACCTGAAAAAAAGGATTTTACTGTTTACGTTAAAGTATCAGACAGCTTCAATGAAATAAAGGAAATATGTTCAAAATATAAGCTTGAAATACTAAATGAATTAGAACTAGAAAATTGTAACCAAAAAACTATTGAGTTTATCTCTTCTAAAAATGAGAATGAAGTATTTGCAAAATGTACGGAAATTATAGCTTTTGATTCTCAATCAGCAAGGTTAAAGGCTATCAAATTACTAAATGTACTAGCGAGTTTCTTCTCATATTTTCATCATAAAAATCCACCAACTATAGATAGAACAGCAGTAATATTTTTCGATAACAAACACTTCTTAATTGAACCAACCACTTCACCAATGGCAAAAGGAGAAGACATGTCACATAAAGCTGCTGCAGAAATGTTGGAATCTTTTCTTAAAAAATTCGGAGTTGAAACTGCATCAAGATTAAAATTTAATCGTGCTGTAAATCTACATAGTTTAGCTATTCAATCTGACTCGAATGAAAATAGATTACTGAATTTATGGATTACTTATGAGACACTTTATGGGACTGGAAAGACTACAACTGTCGTACATATTATAAATTCATTAGGACATATCACTTCTTTAAAATATTTTGAAAGGATTTTTAATGAATTATCTAAATCAATCTATACCTGGAATAAAGATGAATTTGAACAAATTAAAGAACTTACAGGTGAGAGTTCAGACACCAACGCCATTTGCTCATTTTGTGTTTCAAGCGATTATGAGAATGAAAGAAAATCCCTTTACAGCAAGCTAAACGAATTTCCATTACTAAGATTTAGAATTGACGATTTAAATAAAAACCTTAATTCAACAAAAAAAATTCTTTCATTCTTAGAGAAACATAATCAAAGAATAAAATGGCATATTAAAAGATTATATAGAACTAGAAACAATATAGTTCACGATGGTAAAAACACCAGAAATTTGGATATTCTAGTCGAAAATGCCCATTCCTACTTTGATACTTTTATGGATGAATTTATATTAGATAATATTATCTCGAGCTCTTTAGATAGCATACCTCAGGCAGTAAGTCATTATAGGACTCTCAATGAAAACTGGATTAAAGTTCTAAAGGATGATGATTCGATTAAAGTCAATAAAGATAATTTTGAAAAATATCTGTTGTTTAAAAAGTACTGTAGCTAATAACGTATATAAAAAATAGCGGTTTAGTGGCTTAAATAAAAGATAAATAATAAAATAATGGTCAGTTATAATCCGAAAAATTAGTGCTTAAAAATCCGCTACTTTTCTTATTAAACCGTTAGTAATTTTTAATACAGATTGTGAATAAATATACTCTTACTATTTTTCTGTTAGTTTTATGTTCCAATGTTCATAATGCACAATCTGATGATACGGAACTTTACCATCAAGTAGCAAATGAATTTCTGAAGTCGATAGATAAAAAAACCTACAGTTTTTATCAATTCGGTTGTTGTGGTTTTTATCCTGGAGAAGGAACGAATTACTTTCTTAAAGAGAATTCAATTTTTAATGAAAATGGCAATGACATTCTTAAGCTTATTCTTCAAAACAATTACAGACAAAAAAGAAAGAATATTAAAATCAATTTTTCTAAAATAGATAATGAAAATATTAAGCCACACTCTAAAGAATTTTTTCAATCCCTTAAATTATTAGCTCGGAAAGCACGAGGCGAAGATATAGGAGAAATAAATACTGCAAACGAATGGCCTGAATTAGTATTCTCCATATACCTTAATGCTAGTAAAAATTATGCTTTGGTACATTATTCCATATATGAAAAAGAATTGCCGACAGATTATGTTTTCGATAAAGTTTATATACTATTTGAAAGAAATAAAAATACATGGAAGAAAATAAAACAGTATAAAATTGATCGCTAAAAACTTACTACAACAATGGCTTTAAGTAATTGCTTGTTCTCGCCTATTTGCGAAAATTTTTACTAATCCAATGGCCGCGCCACGCAACTAATCAAACAAAAACACGTTGAATAAGTTCAAATAAAAGATTAAAATTTAATTCATGAGTAGTACAAAATATTTAGTTCTTGCGTTTTTCATATTGTCATTTCTAAGTTATTCGCAAGAGTATTTTGAGGGAAAAATACATTATACTATTGAATATGAAACAATCAATAAAAACATACCAGATGGCTACCTAGAGACCCAAATGGGAGATTCTTTTAATGCCTTCGTCAAAGAAGATAAGTACATTATGGTCCATAATGGAACAGGCGAGCTTGGCGCTATGAAAACAATCATCAGATTGGATGAGGGCTTCTCATATGTAATCTATGAAAACTCCGATACCATTTATAAATCTCCTCTAAACCTCGAAAAAAATAAGCTCTTAATATTAAAAAAGGTTACTAATGAAAAGAAAGAGGTTTTAGGTGAAATGTGTGACTATGTTTCTATAGACTACGAAAATAATGACCCCAACTCATTTTTCAAGGTTGTTCGAGGCAAGCATTTTTTTAATCCAAAATATAAACTCAACCCTGAAAAGTATAAAAACCATACTAGTGGTTTTTGGAATCAATTTGTTGATTTATCACAGTCCATATGTATTAGAAATGAGCACGAATATGAGGGTCTTTTTAAGTCGGTTTCTTATGCCACTGAAATTAAGCAAGAAAATATACCCGAAGCAATGTTCTTAATGGATAGTACAAAAATAATAAAGCAGGTAGATTAATTTAATTCAACTAAACCATAAAAAAATGAACAAAACAATTGTGACCTTGATTTTGGCTATAGCAACAATGACCTTTTGTAATGCCCAAAAAATTGAAATGGAAAAAGTATTTGGCGGATACAAATACACTCAAGATGGAAATTTGATGACCATGAAAGGTTTAGTCAAAACAATGGAATCTGATCAACAAGCGTTTGACTTAATAAAAAAAGCACAATCGAACAATACTCTAGCTTCAATTATTGGCTTTGCTGGTGGTGGACTAATTGGTTGGCCCATTGGAACTGCTATTGGTGGTGGAGATGCAAACTGGACATTAGCAGGAATTGGTGCCGGACTTGTAGCAATTGGAATTCCAATTCAGTCAAGTGTAAATAAAAAAACAAAACAAGCTGTTGAATTATATAATTCATCACTGAATTCAACCACCTTCTATGAATTTAAACCTGAATTTAAAGTTATAGCTAACGGAAACGGTATTGGATTAGCAATGAATTTTTAAAAATCACCTACAATACTGGCTATTAGTAATTGCTTGTTCTTGTCTGCTTATGAAAATCTTTGCGGATATTCAGTTAAAGTGTACTTGTATTGTTAATAGCTAACCAATGCAAACAATTAATAACAGAGACCATTGCATAACCTTAAAAACAAAAAACCAAAATGACAAGAGAGCAACATTTAAAATTCTGCAAAAAATGTACAAACAGAAGACTTGATATGAAGGTCGGACTTTTATGTAATTTAACAGGACAAATGGCCGATTTTGAAAATGAATGTAAATCTTTCAAATTAGATGAAACTGTAATAGAGAAAATTGACGATACTGAAGCTGTTGAACATAATGACTTAATGTATAAATTATCTGATAAAAATTTAGAGAAATTTAGATCTGAACAAGAGTTTCCGAAAGCCATAATAACCGGAATAATAGTTGGAATAATTGGAGCACTTTTATGGGGAACTATTACAGTTATCACTGAATTTCAAATTGGATTTATGGCAGTAGCTATTGGAGCTGGTGTTGGCATTTCAATGAGGATTACTGGAAAAGGAATTGACCAAATTTTTGGTATTTCAGGTGGTATAATTGCATTAGTGAGCTGTCTTTTAGGAAATTTCTTCAGTATTATTGGATTTATAGCTAATTCAGAAGGTTTAGGTTATTTGGAAACTTTAACCTTGTTTGACTACAACCAATTAATTCCTATAATGACTGAGACTTTTAGTGGAATGGATTTATTGTTTTATGGAATTGCCGCTTATGAAGGATATAAGTTTGCGTTTAGAACATTTACCGAAAAAGAATTATACGAACTTGAAAAATAACCATTTGTCAAGAATTTATAGTAAAAAGAAATAGCCTGGATTAACAAACCAATTATCTTAATTTGAAGGACAATGCTTCCACCAGTCCTAGGATTGAAATTAAGTTTACTTTCATTAGTAATTATTAATAAAATATAAATGACAAAAAGAGACTTTTTTAGAGTTATAATTAGATTGTTTTCTCTCTACTTATTACTTCTCACTATTTTTAATTTTATTCCAACCAATGTCAGTTACTTATTTTTTGAACCATCGGTATGGCCCATTCTAATTATTATTGGCTCAGCTCTTTTTATGATCATGTTATTTTTATTCTTACTTAAAAAAACAGACACTGTTATTGATGTTTTGAAACTTGATAAAGCCTTCGACGACGAAAGAATAGAATTTGGTAATCTGAGCAGTGAAGAGATTGTGAAAGTAGCATTGATTTTTATTGGTGGTTTTTTGTTGTTAGACCATTTACCAGAGTTTTTACATTACTGTTATTTAGGTTTTAAGAAAGAAGTTTCTGCTACAGGATTAAGCCCACTAGAATCAACTGGTTTAACTGGTTATTGGGATTATTTCAGATGGTTTGTTGCCGGAATAAATTTAATTATAGGCTACCTATTACTATCCAACCTAAGCAGAGTTGCTAATTTTTTAATGAAATTAAGACAGCATAATAAATAGGCTTAATTTGATATAAACCAATAAAATTGACCAACTAAAATTTTTAAAACTAAATGAAGCAAGGACGAAGAAACTTTTTAAAAGTTACATCAATAGCCTTAGCAGGATTAACCATTGACCCTTTAAGAGCAGTAACCACAAATAATAACTTCTATGTTAATCGTGCTTTGGGTCTCGCATTTTACAAACCTAATAACTGGCACTATGTTAAGGTTTCAGATTTAGTTGAATTAAAAAAGAAACTATCATTAGCAGATGAATGGAAAGATATCGAGCAATATGTTTGGGAAAATACGGGCGAACCAATATGTATAATTGCTAAATATGACCAAAATAACCCGCAAAATATAGGCAAATATTCACCAAGTATTGCTGTTTGGGCTGAACCGAAATCGGATTATGAAGAATATAACTTCGAGGGTTTAGAACAATATTCAGATACAATGGCATCTGCAAGAATGAATTATATTAAAGACTCCGATTTAATTAATAAAAAATATGTGTCAACAAATGGTAATGTATCTATTATAGAATATGATTTGGAATACACCTTGCTTCATGAAGAATTATCAAAAGCACTAAGAGTACAGACAAAAATGGTTTATGCAGAACACGGTTCTTACTACTATTGTTTTGATTTTGTAGATTGTAAAGAAGCTAATCAAGTTGAAGAAGATGAATTTAATCGATTTAGAGAAGGTATTAACCTCATCTGATTTCTTCCAATTATCTATTTTTTATTTTATCAAGTAATACAATACTATAATAACTAATGCTGGAACAAGAATATAAACCAATATTAAAGGGAGTCCGTCGTTCAAAGCCTTCCAAAACTTCTTGTAAAAATCATTATTCTAAAACATAAATGGAATCGTTGATGTGACCTTTTAGTCAATGATTAAAATTTCATTACAAGCCAGAAGCTATTCAAAAAGACGGAAATAAAGCCATAGTGCCAAAGCCTTTAGTCTCTACTTTTTGAAATATCAAATGATGCGACAAATGGCAGGTGGTCAGAAACTTCATCCCGATATTTAGCTTGTCCCATTCCCATAGTCCAATGCATTGGAAATAAACGAAGACTTCCTTTGATATATTCAGTACTATATCTTTTACTAATTGCAAAACCGTCAAGTAAGTTTTCTCGACCAGATGGTAAGATATGCGAATAGCGTTCTTGAAGATCCCACGATGAAACAAAATCCATGATATCATCTCCTCCGAGCAAATGAAAATTACTAATGTCTTGACCAGGTATCATGTTGAAATCTCCCATCAACAAAACGTCGGGATTTCGGTCGGGACCGCCCCTTAAATTTTTGATATATTCCCCTATCACCTTACATTGCTCATCTCTAACTTTTTGATTCTCTAAAGTTCTTCCTGACTTTAAATGAACTCCTATTAATTTCGTGCTAAATTTACCTAGTACTACATCACAAAGAAAGGCCTTCCGATACCCTGGGTTAGCTAAGTCTGAGCCCTGCAATAGTGCTACATTGCTAATTTCGACACCTTTTTTAAATAAAACTCCAATATGCATAGAACCATGATTAGCGTTTCCTCCGGTAGGGCTTTGTTCCTTAAAAACATAATCATAATGCACTTGGCCATCAGACAAATGGTTTGCTAGACTTTTTAAATGATTTTCATTTTTGATTTCCACTAGGGTAATTAACTCAGCGTCAAGTAATTTTAGACCCTTTGCCTGTAGTTGTATTCGTTCCTCAGAAAGAGGGTTGAATGTTGCTAGATTCCATGCTGCAATTGAGGCAGTCGTTTTTGTAAAATTGTTAGTTGCCATAATTATAAGAATTTAGGTTTCAATTAATAATAAAATTAAGCGCGATAAATTTTCGCGATAACGTCAAAAATAGGGGGAATGGATTACAGTAGAATTACTGTTAGGTATAACAATATAAATTTACTAAATATTGAATCATCGATTCACAGAACCAATTAAAATAATGGTTAAATTCAAGAAATATTATAACAATACCGCCTAATGAAAAATAGCTATTTAAAGATGCCTTTCAAGACTTAGATGTAATCTTTTTTTGACAACTAATATCTGTCTGGTTTACTGAATTCTTTATTCAAAAAATCCAATACCAATTTATTAAATAATTTTGGGTCTTCCTGGGGAAACCAATGTGTGGTCCCTGGAAGTATAGCTAGATGTGCATTGGGGATAGATTGGAAAATCTTGACAGTATGTTCGTCTTTTATAACATCATGATCACCCGCCACTACAAGAGTAGGTGCTTTAATTTGTTTCAAATCAGGAAAATCTATTTGAGGATAGTTTGACAACAAGTTGTAAAGTTTATAATTGATGCTTTGGGAATCCGTGCCCTTAGATTTCATTTCTTTAAGTTTTTGCCTGTGACTTTCCAATCGTTCATCAAGCAATCCATCAGGAAAGATATTGGCTCCCATAGCAACCAATTTTTTAACTCTTTCAGGATAGTCTTTTGCCAGAATAATACCGATGATTCCCCCATCACTCCAGCCTACTATATCTACTGAGTCCAACTTTAAAACATCCATCAACCCTTTGACATCTTTGGCTTGGTTGACATAAGTTAAAGTATCCTTATTGTCTGATGAGTTTCCCCTTCCCCTACTATCAATTGCTATTACCTTAAAGTTTTGAGCAAATTCATCGATTTGATTGATATAATCCCCTATCGACTGACCCGCTCCGTGTAGAAGAAGAAGAGGATCTCCCTTTCCATAAATCTCATAGTATATATTGACACCATTTACTTCAGCATAGTTGCCCATTTCTTTATTTGCACCTGGTACGCCTGTCCCGACAATTTTAAGAACTTTATTTTCTTGGTTCTCTTTATCATTCTCGATATTAATCGAAAACTGGTTTACCAAAGAGCTATAGTAGTCCCCCCAGATATCCTGTCCAGTATCAGTTTCTTCCTCAAAACTCGGATTTACCAAGGGGATTTCTTTCCATTTGTTTTCTTTAGTTTTTATTCTTAGTAGAATGTCGTCAAAATAAAAAAGACCGTTGTTCATGCAAAAAACTCCCACTACTAAATGTTTGGCAGTTTCGTCTATTTTACCATTAATTTTGAAATGCTTCCAAGAATTTCCCACTTCAAATTCATTATACGGGTTCGAAAAGAAACCACCTGAACCATCTTTGGTATCTACCCTTGCCCATATTGATGATAAGCCGGATTCATTACCGGGGTTCTTTTTTAGAAGACCAGACAACTTAAACTCCATACCTAGATAGGCATCAATATTGACAACTTGAGAAACTGAGGTCCAGCTATTATTGAATCTTTCCTGAGCGCTCAGGCCAAATGCAAAAGCCAGTATGGCGGTCAATGTTATAAATTTGATTTTCATCCTTTATTTCAATTTTCCAGATTCTTTCAAATATCCTTTTAGAATTACACCAAATAACACAAGCCAAATTAAGCGATATATCCAAATATTTAATTCAATACCAAAAAAATCACCTGTGTCCCCCATTCCAAAAAAACTATAAATTATGGTTATCAAGGCTATTATCAACCCGATGATAAATAATGTTTTTCTCATTGTAATCTTATTGGGAGGTTAAATTACACTTATTATAATAATTTGCTATTTCTTACAAGTCTATTGCTCTAAATTAATTGGTATCAGCTTAGGCGAGTTGGGTTTATGTTTAACCCGAAGGAAAATTGTAGATTTTTAAATAGTTCGGAAAGATTTTTACCAAAAAAATCCCCAACTATCTTATTTTTAAATAGTTGAGGATTTGTAAAGTACTCGAGGTGGGAATCGAACCCACACTCCAAAGGAACTGGATTTTGAATCCAGCGCGTCTACCAGTTCCGCCACTCGAGCATGAAAAATTTTGAACGGGTTGCAAAGCTAAAAAATAATTTCATTTCAAAAACTAAAATTCATACAATTATCCTTTAGCAACCGAGATTAATTTTTAAATTTGCACCTCTTTTAACAAAAAGAAGTTAAAAGGCTTAAAAATAAAAGTTTAGCATGCCGTATCAAGTTCCAGAACCTAAAATTTTTGCTTGTACCCAGAGTACCGCTTTGGGCGAAAAAATTGCGGCTTCTTATGGTGCAGAGCTTGGTAAAGTAAAATTTTCAAGATATAGTGATGGCGAATTTCAACCATCATTTGAAGAGTCTATTCGTGGTGCGCGTATTTTCATTATTGGTTCTACCAACCCGAGTTCTGAAAATTTAATGGAAATGTTGCTCATGATTGATGCTGCTAAAAGAGCTTCAGCAAGGCACATAACAGCGGTTATGCCCTACTTTGGTTGGGCTAGACAAGACCGAAAAGATAAACCAAGAGTACCTATTGCTGCGAAATTGGTGGCAAAAATGCTAGAAGCTGCCGGGGCTACAAGAATCATTACCATGGATCTGCATGCAGATCAAATTCAAGGGTTTTTTGAAAAACCAGTAGATCATTTATTCGCTTCCACATTATTTTTGCCGTACTTAAAAGAATTAGGCCTAGATAACTTATGTGTTGCTTCGCCTGATATGGGTGGTTCAAAAAGAGCCTATGCCTATTCAAAAGCCTTAGAATGTGATGTGGTTATTTGTTACAAACAACGTGCTAAAGCCAATGTGATATCACATATGGAGCTTATTGGTGATGTGACGGGCAAAAATGTAGTTCTTGTAGATGATATGGTGGATACCGCAGGTACCTTAACCAGAGCGGCTGATTTAATGATGGAAAGAGGCGCTTTAAGTGTTAGAGCAATTACCACACATGGTTTGTTATCTGGCAATGCTTATGAAAGAATTGAAAACTCACTTTTAAAAGAATTAATCATAACCGATTCCATACCAAGTGAAGTAAAGAGTGATAAAGTTAAAGTTTTGAGCTGTGCAGATTTGTTTTCAGATGTAATGAATCGAGTGCACCACAATACTTCAATATCATCAAAATTTTTAATGTAAAGGCAGACCCATCCCTTAACATTTAGGGGCGCCAATAACGGGTAAATAAAGAATTATTAATATTTAATTTATATAATGAAGTCAATTACTATCAAAGGATCCCAAAGAGAAAGCGTGGGCAAGGTTTCTACCAAAGCTCTACGTAATGCTGGAAAGGTCCCTTGCGTGATATACGGAGGGGAAAAACCATTACACTTTTCAGCTGATGAACTAGCGTTCAAAAAATTAGTGTACACCCCTAACGCATATACTGCTGTAATTGAGTTAGACGGTGGTGAAACATTGAAAGCTGTATTACAAGACATTCAATTTCACCCAGTAACTGATAAAATTTTGCATATTGATTTTTATCAATTATTTGCAGATAAAGCGGTTACAATGAACATTCCTGTTCGTTTAGAAGGAAATTCACCAGGAGTAAGAAACGGTGGTCGCTTATTATTTAGAAAAAGAAAACTTTCTATTAAAGCCTTACCAGACCTTTTACCTGATTTTATCACGATTGATATTTCAACACTTAAAATCGGTCAAACGATTGCAGTTGAAACCTTGTTAAACGATGATTTTACAATTCTTCACCCAGACAGTACAGCTGTTGTTCAAGTTAAAGCATCTCGTAATGCAATTGAAGATGAAGAAGATGAAGAAGGAGAAGAAGGAGCTGAAGGTGGTGATGCGCCAGCAGAAGCACCGGCTGCAGAAGGAGCTGAATAAATTTAGTTTACTGAAAAAAGAAGCATTCATGATCAAGTTGAAAGACTTGATTTTGAATGCTTTTGTATTTTTGAAGAAATTCAACTTCCATGTTAAAATGGCTCTCATCCATTTTTAAATCGAAAAGTGAAATTCTGAGCGAAACAGATATCATGAAAAAGTTTTTAGTCGTCGGATTAGGTAATATTGGAGCGAAGTATGAAAACACACGCCATAATATTGGCTTTAAAGTGTTAGATGAGCTTTCTAAAAGCCAAGAGTTCACTTTTGAAGACGCAAAATTGGGAGCAATTGCCAGCTTTAAATATAAAGGCAAAAGTATCTTATGTTTAAAACCAGCTACCTACATGAATTTAAGTGGCAAGGCGGTGCGGTATTGGATGGAAAAAGAAAATATTCCTTTAGAGAACGTGTTGATTATCACCGATGATATTAACCTCAGCTTTGGAACAATTAGACTAAAGACTAAGGGTAGTGATGGTGGTCATAATGGACTCAAAGACATTCAAAACACCCTACAAACTGCTACATACAATCGTTTCAGGTTTGGTGTTGGTGCAGATTTTGGAAAAGGAAGACAGGTAGATTTTGTTTTAGGTGAGTGGAATGATGATGAAATGCAGCAAATGCCGGAGCGACTCAAAAAAGCGACAGCGCTTATACTTTCCTTTATTTTTGCTGGAGTTAAGAATACCATGAACCAATTTAATGGCACGTAGGGCTACAATACTTTGAAATCAAAGACTCCAGAATCTGAGGTATTGCCTTCATTATCTGTCGTGATAATTTTCCAATAATACGTTGTCTCAGAAATAACGCTTACTGTTCTTTCTTCTATTTCGTTAGTTAAGGTTAAAGATTCTGTTGGTGGGTTTTGCTCTGAAAAGAAGACCTCATACTGTACGATATTATCTTCAACATCTCCTCCTAGCCATTTTAAAACAACTTCATTAGTCGAGTTCATTAAAACGGTAGAACCAGGTTTAGGCGTTATCACCTGTGCTGGAAAAGGAGCATATGTGGTTTGCGAGCCCGCATTATAAAACAACCAATTATCGCTTGTTGCAGAAATATCAGATTTATTATTGGACGAGGTTACAGACCAAGAAAAAGGAGCTCCTTTTTCAATTGAAAGGGCAACCGAAGTAGAAGCAGATGTTATTGCCTGTGGGGTATTTGTGTTTAGGTTAATTACCGTTAGGGTAAATAAATCAACATTTTTGGCTGGCATCCATTCAAAAGTTACCTGGCTTAAATCTTCATTTATACTCACTCCAGTCGTGCACTCTGAACTTTCTAAAGGAAACAAAAGCGTAGCCCCTTCTGGTGGCGGAGGTGGACCGTCATCATTGCTACAGCCAACTGCCATTACAAAAACCCATAAGTATAAAAACTTTTTCATCGCTTTATAACCTTATACGTATAACGCACATTATTTGAAGTTAATACGGCATAATACAGTCCATTTGGCAAATAAGAGAGATTAACGTTTAATTCTTTGCCTTTTTGCTCATAAGTTTTGCTAAAAATTAATTGTCCGTTTAGGGCAAAAACCTCAAAGAATGCCTTTTGGTCATTACCATTACCCTGAATGGTGACATATTCATCAACCGGATTAGGAAAAAGTATCGGTTTCTCAGCAACGATTATTTGTTCTTCATAAACGCCTTGACAAGGCAAGGAAGTAAAAACCTTCAAGGTGTTATTCCCGTTAATTAAATCGACCGTTATAGTGTTTTCAATAGTCTGTACGGCTACCCCATTGACTTCAACAGTATAAAACTCAGACCCAGATAAATCAATCTGAAGACTTTGTGAATCAGGTAATATTTCAGTTAATACCTCCAATATTTGAGGCTCTACTATGACTACTTCAAAACATTGTGCTCTATAGGTGATAGCCTCGTCGCTACCATCTACACAAAGGGTATAAATACCAGAAGAAAGGCCTTGAAAAGAATGATTGTTTGTAAAATCAACAATTAAATCTACCCCATTACCTGATAAACTTGCGGTATAATTTATGGCCGTGTCAACTACTTCAATTTGAATACTACCATCATTATTTGTAATACATGATTCACTCTGTATCGCAATATTAAAATTGTTCTGCGCGAAATCATTTAAAGGACAACCAGAGGTGTCCACTTTTATGCCTTTTGGTGTACCTAAACATAAATCATCACCATCATCAAATACCCCATCTTCATCCTCATCAGGTCTAAACAAACCTTCTACACAAACATCAAGTGAAAATGATTCTAGAGCACCACCATCAGAAGCAGCGGTATCTTCAATGGTTAATATCCAATCACCTAAAAGTGACTCTCCATTAAAAGATGATAAAGAACCCAAGGGTCTTATTGTCCCTTCTAAAGCAGGATTACCGCTACAATTAATCGGTACCCCATCATCATCAAAAATGACATTCATATTATTTAAGCTTCCGCATGACTTGGAAGTTAATACGACAGTACTGCCTAATGGCGAGGTTAAACTAATGATAAGGTCTTCTAAATAGGTATGAGAAACTTCAAGGTTTACATTGATGTCTGAAACCCTTAAATCTTCAACAAAACTAATTTTTGAAGTTATGGTCGAAGGAGTCTCAACTACTATTTCAACTGGTTGTTCATCAGTATCAAAAGCTTTACAATCAATAACAGATGTTGTGAAAGTAAAGGCCGGGCTAAAAACTCCTTGTCCACAGTCATTTATGGGTCGAACACGCCAAAAATAAGTTGTTTCCGATGCTAGATTAGAACTTTCAAAAGTAGCAAAAGTCACTACCGCAGTTTCCACAATTGTTGTGAACAAATCATCAGATGCTATTTGAATTTCGTATTGCTTGGCATTTTCATCTTCAATCCATGAAAAGTCTGGATTTACAAAAGTTGCAGTGGCTTCATTTAAGGGTGAGGTTAAAGTCACTGTTTCAAAATTATTTTCAAAAACACTTAGGGTAATGCTCGTACTGCTGCTAAAACTTGGTGCAGTAGCAATGATTTCAATTGGGTATGCGCCTGAATCTAACGACGCAATATTTGTGATGTCTAAGGTTACCGGAGTGGCATTTGCTGAAGCTTGAATTGGCGAAAAAATCGAAGTTAGCCCATCTGGTACATTGGCACTAAAACTAACTGTTTCGGCAAAGCCATTAAAAGTCTCAAAGGTGAAGGGAATTTGTAAATTATCTGGTGTACAGACCTCAAAAACCAAGTTATCAAAATTCAAAACTACGGCAGACGAAGAAATCGTAAAATCAACAGTATTGAGTGCAAAAAAAACGTTGTCACTAGCTTTCACCATTATTCGTGCACTGTTCGTCGCTTCACCCGGAATTTGAATTTGTGCCGAACCATTATTAGGTATATCATCTGCGACCAAGAATGGAAAATTAAATCCACCATCTATAGATACATAAATATCAACCAAAGTGGTATTGATTTCGGTACCATTAGTATTTGCTACTTCCCATGTAACCTCTTGAATACTACCAGCATCATAAACCTCACTTGCATTTTGTGAAGTAACCACAAAAGGGCCAGCATCATTAACAACACTAACGGTTACCATGTCAGAACTTGTTTGACCAACTTCTGAAGAATTGTCTCTTACTGTAAGCGCGAAGTTTAAATCGCGCTCAATATTTGATATGGTTTCCCAGGCATCATTTATATCCGGATTTGACTGCTCTAATTGGTTATTGACCACCCGAGATAGCCGAGGAAAATACCTATCAGAACTTGTTGATGGTGGTAATGATCTAAAGTTTGCACCAACCACATTATCAGGACCAAAAGTCGTTGTGGTGACAACTCCATCATCTACTTGCTCCCAAGTAAAAGTTAATACATCATTACTATCTGCATCACTCGCATTACCAGAAAGTACAAAAGGCGTTCCTTTGGGTATTTTAAAATTACCAATTGGTGTAATTATGGGTGGCTCGTTGCTTAACGAGGTGGTAACTGCGCAGGAGGTTGTCTGCAAAAAACTAGCTATTTGTACAATACTGTTGTGATGAAAATAATCATCTCCATTGCCAGCAACATTGTTTCCATCCACAATCCCCGCATAACCCATAATAGTTGTACCACTAGCAGGTTCAGCTTGTACCCCGGTATTTTCCGACTCAAAAGACCAAGTATGGTTAGCTCCAAATTGGTGCCCAAGTTCATGCGCCACATAATCTAAATCAAAAGCATCTCCTTCAGGCACTAAGGCCGATGAAAAAGCACTTCCTTTTCTATTATTAGCGCATACAGAGCCAATAAACCCGGCATTTCCATTGTCATTATCTTTATGAAATAGATGACCTACATCATAATTATTTTCACCGATTCTTGTAGTCAAAACATTTTGAACCTGAGCATTAAGGCTATTGGTATATGGATCTGTAGATGGGTCGGTGTAAATCACCCGATCGTTATTAGCAATTAATTCTAATCGTACTCCTAAATCAGTTTCAAAGACCTCATTAATTCTTGTTAAAGTAGCATTAATAGCAGCTAAAGCATCTGAAGTTGCGCCCCCATGATACGCGGTATACTCACCTGTTGCTGATACCGCAATCCTAAATGTTCTTAAAGTTTGATCGTCAATTAAAATCCCTTTTTTAGTTTTATTTTGAGCACGTCTTAAATCTTCGGTTTTACATTCAAAAGAAGATTTATGAAGGGAGTTTTTAAAGACCTTGTAGGGCTTTTTTCCTTTGGAAACTTTCTCAATAAAAACTGATTCACCTTTAGCATGATCGACAAACATGACTTGTAAGCCATGATGTGAAATACTAAATACAACTTTTCTATCTCGCGCCTTATTCCACCCTACGAAAGATTTAATATGCGGATATTTAGCGGAAAGGTCAGGGTGAAAAATAGCTTTTTCTTGAATCTTGAAAGACTCTAAATTCCCTTTCATATTTGGAAAATAGACTGTTTGAGCATCCGCAAAAAGAGCTTTATTAAAAAGGGTGTTATTTAATTCAAATTCTAAATTTTTATTAATTGTATCTGAAACGGTGGCCTGAGTAGAAGAAATAACAGGCTTCCAATATTCGTTTTGCGAGAATCCGTAAAACCAGCTAAAAAATATGGTTATTGATAAAACAAGATGTAATTTAGCTTTCATCCAAAAATGGGGGTGCCTATTTTCAAAAGTACGCCTTTTTTATTTTTTTGCATAGTGGAAACAATCCAAGGAATTTCTGAATTCAAATCATCAAAACCTACCATAATCACCATTGGCACTTTTGATGGTGTTCATATTGGTCATAACAAGATATTAGAACGTCTCATAAATAATGCCAAACAATCAGATTTGAATTCGGCGGTACTTACCTTTTTTCCGCATCCGAGAATGGTTTTACAAAAAGATGCAGACATCAAATTGTTAAATACCCTTGAGGAAAAAAAGCAAATATTAGAGCATATTGGCTTAGATTATTTGATAGTACATCCATTTACAACAAGCTTCTCTCGTTTGTCGGCCTTAGAATTTGTACGCGATATTCTTGTGAATCAACTCAAGGTAAAAAAAGTAATCATAGGGTATGACCATCGTTTTGGCAGAAACAGAAATGCCAATATCAATGATTTGATTAGTTACGGTAATACTTTTGACTTTGAAGTTGAGCAAATACCTGTTCAAGAGATTGATGAAGTTTCTGTAAGCTCTACTAAGATTAGAAAAGCACTTTTAGCAGGTGATATTGAGTCCGCCAATGCCTATTTAGGATATGAGTATATGCTTACAGGGGCTATTAAAAAAGGCAAAGGTTTAGGAAAACAAATTGGCTTTCCGACTGCGAATTTAGATATAGATGAAACCTATAAGCTAATACCTGATAATGGGGTTTATATCGTTAAAAGTTTTATGGACCATAAGACAGTTTATGGGATGATGAATATTGGTTTTAACCCCACCGTTTCAGGTAAAGAAAAGAGTATAGAAATCCATTTTTTTGATTTAAATGAAGATTTGTACTATAAAAAAGTACAAGTCTTTTTACTCAAAAAAATAAGGGATGAACACAAATTTGAATCTATTGAGTACTTAAGTGCGCAATTAGAAAAGGATAAAATAACCTCACTAGATTTCATATCGCAGCTATGATGAAACAATTTTTATTTAAAAAAATTGATAATTCACAGTTACTGGTGTTTCGAGTTTTTTATGGCATCCTAGTTTGTGCAGAATGCTTTGGAGCTGTAGCAACAGGTTGGGTAAGACGAACTTTAGTTGAACCTAAATTCACTTTTAATTTTATTGGTTTTGAATGGCTGCAACCCTTACCGGGTAATGGAATGTACATTTATTTTCTAGTCATGGGGGTTTTAGGTGTTCTAATTACTATTGGTTATAAATATCGTTTTAGTGCATTTGCTTTTGCATTCATGTGGTCAGGTGTTTACCTCATGCAGAAGACTTCATACAACAACCACTACTACCTTTTAATGCTTTTGGCTTTTATCATGGGGCTTTTTCCTGCCAATAAAAGCTTATCTGTTGATGCGTATTTGAAACCGGAATTAAAAAGAAATTCCATGTATAATTATTTTAGATGGATAATTATCGCTCAACTTTTTATCGTCTATACCTACGCATCTATTGCAAAACTATATGGTGATTGGTTAGACTTTAGCATTATCGATATTTTGATGAGAAGTAAGAAAGACTATTTTTTAATTGGTGAATTACTTCAAGAAAAATGGGTTCATAAAATTGTAGGTTTCTTTGGTATTCTCTTCGACCTATTGGTAGTTCCGGCATTACTCTGGAAACCTACCCGAAAAGTGGCTTTTGTATTATCCATCTTTTTTCATCTGTTTAATAGTTTTGTATTCCAAATAGGAATCTTCCCTTACTTATCTCTAGCCTTTTGCGTGTTCTTTTTTGAACCAAAAACAATTCGAAATATTTTTCTAAGAACCAAGACAACAATTACTGTTGAAGAAAATACTACACCAAAGCATCAACAACTAATAACTATACTTCTAGGAGTCTATTTTATTATTCAAATCCTATTACCCTTAAGGCATTACGCTTTTAAAGGTGATGTTCTTTGGACTGAAGAGGGGCATCGACTAAGTTGGCGTATGATGTTAAGAAGTAGGTCTGGGACAAGTCACTTTCAGGTTATTAATAAAACGACTAATGACACCATAAGAATTAAATTAAAAGACTACTTAACAAAAAAACAACAAAGAAAAGTCGGTTGTTATCCTGATTTTACTTGGCAGTTTGCTCAACGTCTAAAAACAGAGTATCAACAAAAGGGAGAAGACATTAGCATTTTTGTAAGATCAAAAGTACAGGTTAATAAAGGTAAACTACAGCCCTTAATTGATCCAGAAGTTGACTTGGCAACTGCCGAATGGAAACATTTTTCGCACAACGATTGGATTTTACTTCAAGAATAAAGCATAAATCTTAGTTGCTTAATCTTCAAAAAATTAAATTTGCCAAAGCAAAACGAAATTATGCTTCAGTTACAAAAGATTCGAGAAGAAAAAGATGCTTATATCAATGCTTTGAAAAAAAGAAATATTGATGCGAAGCCATTATTTGATGAGATTATTGCTTTAGATGAAAAAAGAAGAGCTACTCAAACCGAATTAGACAATACCCTTGCAGAATCAAATAAGCTTTCTAAAGAGATAGGTATGCTCTTTAAATCTGGTAAAGCTACCGAAGCAAATGAATTAAAGGTAAAAACTGGGGATTTAAAAGAAGCTTCTAAAAGATTAGGTGACGACCTTAATGAAGTGGCCGAAAAACTACAACAGCAGCTCTATCAAATTCCAAATATTCCGCACGAATCTGTGCCTTCTGGTACTACTGATGAAGATAATGAAGAAGTTTTCCGCGAAGGTCAAATTCCAGAATTAATAGAAGGTGCCCTGCCCCACTGGGAACTTGCGAAGAAATATGATATTATCGATTTTGAACTGGGTGTTAAAGTAACAGGTGCTGGTTTTCCTATATACAAGGGTAAAGGTGCACGATTACAAAGAGCTTTAATTGCCTATTTTCTAGATAAAAATACTGAAGCCGGCTATACAGAAATTCAAGTTCCACATTTAGTCAACGAAGCATCAGGTTATGGCACTGGGCAGTTACCCGATAAAGAAGGGCAAATGTACCATATACAAGCAGATGATTTATACCTTATTCCAACAGCTGAAGTGCCCGTTACCAATATTTTTCGTGATGAAATTGTAAAAAAGGAAGATTTTCCAATCACGTATACTGGTTACACGCCTTGTTTTCGTCGTGAAGCAGGAAGTTATGGTGCCCATGTTCGTGGACTCAATCGATTACATCAATTTGATAAGGTAGAAATTGTCCGTGTAGAGCACCCTAAAAACTCATATGAAGCACTAAATGGCATGGTAGAACATGTAAAAACTATTTTAAAAGAATTAAAACTACCCTATCGTATTCTTCGTTTATGTGGCGGTGATTTAGGGTTCACAGCAGCAATTACTTATGATTTTGAAGTGTTCTCAACAGCTCAAGATCGTTGGTTAGAAATTAGCTCAGTTTCAAATTTTGAAACTTATCAAGCCAATCGCTTAAAATTGCGATTTAAAGATGAAAATGGTAAGAACCAATTAGCACATACTTTAAATGGAAGTTCTTTGGCACTACCCCGCGTTCTTGCAGGAATTTTAGAGAATTATCAAACTAAAGAAGGAATTCAAATTCCGGAAGTATTGATCCCTTATTGTGGGTTTGATAGTATTGGTTAATTCTTTTTCAGATTCACTTAACATATTTATGCCTTTTTCTGCGTTATATTTGAGTAATGCGCTATCGAATAGTACTAATTTTTTACTTCATATTACAAACAGCTTGTTTTGCTCAAGAAGATTTTTTAGCCAAACAATACTTTAACGATGGTGAGTTTGAAAAAGCAGTTGTTTATTACGAAAAATTAGTAGATAAAAACCCCCGTAGAACCGATTATTCAGAAGGCCTAATTGCTTGTTATCAGCAATTAGAAAGATATCAAGATGCTGAAATTTTTCTGCTAGAGAAAATTTCTGAAAGCTATACTTTTCCGACATTCTTTATTGAACTAGGATACAATTACACCCTTCAAAAACAACCTGAAAAAGCCCAAGAATACTATCAAAAAGCCATTCAAAAAATTGATGAAAATCCCAATTTCGGTTATGGTCTAGGATATCGTTTTCAAAAATATGCTTTGCTTGATGAAGCCATTGCTGCGTATACCAAAGCTATGGCCCTTAAGCCTGAATTAAATTATGATTTTCAATTAGCTCGTATTTATGGCGAACAGGGTAATATTGACAAAATGTATGAGTCTTACCTCAGATTAATTTATGAGGGCAAAACCGCTCGTTCTAATGTGCTTAGAAATATTGATGACTTTTTAACTGAAGAATCCACCAATGAAAACAATATTAAGCTTAGAAGAATTCTTCTTCAGAATGCACAAAAAAACCCTGATGTACTATGGAATGAGCTCTTGAGTTGGCTATTTGTGCAGCAAAATCAATTCAATAGTGCTCTAGCCCAAGAAAAAGCCATTTTCAAAAGAAATAACAACGGCTCTTTGGATCGTTTACAAAGCTTAGGTGAAATCGCATTAGAAAATAAAGACCTTGACACCGCTATTGATGCTTTTGAGTTTATGGTTTCAAATGCGACCAACCCAGGAACTAAACTCAACGCTCAATTAAATCTTATAGATATTGAGCTTATTAACCCCAATCCAAAAAAATTAATTGCCATTGAAAAACAGTTTGTTAAACTACTTGATGAGTATGGCTATCAAAACAGAACTTTACAACTGCAAATTGCTTACGCTAACTTTTTAACTTTTAGGAAAGAAAACCCAGAGCCGGCTATTCAAATGCTCAAGAAAAGTTTGAAAGAGCCTTTGGGTCGGTTTGGAGAAGCATACATAAAATTAGCTCTAGGTGACATTTTGGTTTTTGATCAGCGCTTTAATGAAGCCCTTATTTATTTTTCACAAATTCAGAAAAAACTTAAAAATGATGTTTTAGGTCAAGATGCTCGTTTTAAGGTTGCACAAACGAGTTTCTATAAAGGTGATTTCGATTGGGCTTTAACCCAGTTAAAAGTTTTAAGAGGCTCAACATCACAGCTAATCGCTAATGATGCTATGCAATTAAGCCTGCTGATTTCTGATAATTCTTTAGAAGATTCTACTCAAACTGCGTTAAAAAAATATGCCCGGGCCGATTTATTGGCATATCAAAAGAAAACGACAGCTGCTATTAGTTCTTTAGAAGATATTTTAAGCAATCATAAAGGTGAAAAAATTGAAGATGAAGCGCTCTTAAAACAAGCAAAATTACTTGAAGAACAAAACGATTTTGAAAAAGCACGTTTCAATTATCAAAAAATAATTGAATTTTATAGCACCGACATTCTTGCCGATGATGCTTATTTTGCCTTGGCAAAGTTATATGAGAATGTTTTTAACGAGCCTGATAAAGCTCAATTAAACTACGAGAAAATTATTTATAATTATCAAGACAGCTATTTTTACCCACAAGCGCGTAAAAATTTTAGAAAACTCCGAGGAGATTTAATAAATTAAGTAGTATTATTGAAGGTATTTATCTCTCCCCCATAATCACTTTGTTTTGTTTAGAATTTTTGCCCATGATTATATATAATGTGACCATCAATATTGACGATTCGGTACATGATGACTGGTTAAACTGGATGAAAAATGAGCATATCCCAGAGATGTTAGCTACCAAAAAGTTTTTAACTGCAAAAATGTGCAAGGTCATGATTGAAGAAGAAATGGGCGGCTCTACCTATTCTGTGCAGTATCAAACGGACAGTAAAGCAACTTTAAATTCTTATTACGCAGAATACGCAAATCAGATGCGTTCAAAGGGAAATCAACGTTTCCCGAATAAATTTGTAGCTTTTAGAACAGAATTAGAAATTATAAGTGAACAGACATCTTGAAAACAACTCAGCAATTATTTTCATACGGTTCTTTGCAAGAAAAAGAAGTTCAGTTATCAATTATTGAACGGCAACTCAAGGGGGTTTCAGATACTCTTCAGGGCTATAAAAAATATGATAAAAAACTCATAGGCAAATACCCAATTATTAAGAAATCGAGCACTCTAAATGATATTGTAAAAGGTACCTTATATCAAGTTTCTAACTTAGAATTGTATAAGATTGATATTTATGAATCTTTAGCCTATTCAAGAATAGCCGTGGTATTAAACTCCGGAGTAAAAGCCTGGGTTTACATTCCTAACTTCGATTGATCTTATTAACTTTAATTTAAAATACCCTCATGCCTAAAAAAGGGAAATACAAAAAGGATTTTCGTAATCAAAAGGGAACTAATAAAAGGCATGATGAGTCTCCTGTGAAAGCAAAAAAACACTTAGGTCAACACTTTCTAAAAGATGAAAAAGTTGCACAAGACATTGCTGATACGCTTTCACTTAATGGGTATTCCAATGTTATAGAAATAGGTCCTGGTACAGGGGTCTTAACTAAATATCTCTTGATGCGAGATTTAGATTTGGTAGCAATGGATCTCGACGAAGAATCTATTGTTTATTTAAATCACAGCTTTCCTTTAGAACACCCCAAGATTTTAGAGAAAAATAACAAGTTTAAAGTATTAGAAGCTGATTTTCTAAAATATGACTTACAACAACTTTATGGAAATGAACAATTTGCCATAACGGGTAATTTTCCTTACAATATATCAAGTCAGATTGTATTTAAAATGTTAGAGTTTAAAGAGCAAGTGCCTGAGTTTTCTGGCATGTTTCAGAAAGAAGTAGCTCAGCGTATTTGTGAAAAAGAAGGTAGCAAGGCTTATGGTATTTTATCAGTACTTGTACAAGCATTCTATAATGCGGAATATTTGTTTACAGTGCACCCGCAGGTGTTTGACCCACCTCCCAAGGTACAATCAGGAGTTTTACGCTTAACTAGAAAAAAAGACTTTAAAATTGATTGTGATGAAAAGTTATTTGCTAGAGTTGTAAAAACTGCTTTCAATCAAAGAAGAAAAACTCTTCGCAATAGTCTTAAGAGTTTTAATTTATCTGATAATATCAAAGAAGACAGTATATTTGACCGTCGCCCAGAACAAATGGCTGTAAATGACTTTATAGCGATTACTAAGACGATTGCAAATGACTCCGTTTAAACTCACAAACGAACTTGTAGGTGAAATTCAAATTCTGATTGAAAATCAGAATGATGCTCAACTGCGTTTGTTAATGAAAGAGTTTCATTATGCCGATGTTGCTGAAATTGCGAATGAGTTAGATGAACTTGAAGCTACTTACCTCATTAAACTTCTCGACAGTGAAAAAACGTCTGACATACTTACAGAGCTTGATGAAGATGTAAGGGAAGCTATTCTTAATAATCTTTCGCCAAAAGAAATTGCTAGTGAAATTGAAGAGTTAGATACTGATGATGCAGCTGATATTGTTGGTGAGCTTCCTACAGAATTAGTTCAAGAAGTCATTTCTGAAATAGAAGATAGGGATCACGCCAAAGATATTGTTGACCTTTTAAGATATGATGAAGATTCAGCGGGAGGATTAATGGCAAAAGAATTAGTGAAAGTACAAGAGAACTGGACGGTCACAACCTGTGTAAAAGAAATGCGGATACAGGCGGAGAATGTAACAAGAGTACACTCTATTTATGTGGTTGATACTGAAGATAAATTAAAAGGAAGACTTTCTTTAAAAGACTTATTAACTACTTCTGCCAAAGCACCAATAAAAGACATTTACATCCCTAAAGTAGATTCGGTAAATGTGAATGAAAAACCAGAAGAGGTAGCCAAAATCATGTCTAAATATGATTTAGAAGCTATACCCGTTGTTGATCAAATTGGACGTTTAGTTGGTCGAATCACGATTGATGATATTGTTGATGTTATAAAGGAAGAAGCAGATAAAGATTATCAGCTTGCCGCGGGTATTTCTCAAGATGTTGAAGCAGATGATAGCATTTGGGAACTAACTCGAGCACGATTACCATGGTTAATTCTCGGTCTTTTTGGTGGTGGTGCTGCAGCTGTTATCATGAGCGGCTTTGAAGATATGTTCAGTACATACACTGTACTATTTTTATTTACTCCACTGATAGCTGCCATGGCTGGTAATGTTGGAGTACAATCAAGCGCTATAATTGTTCAAGGTTTAGCCAATGATGATATTAAAGGTAGTATTGGAAATCGACTCATTAAAGAAATGCTTCTTGCACTGTTAAACGGGGTGATTTTGGCGGCCTTATTATTACTTTTTACTTGGATTTGGAAAGGAAGTTTTACAACTGCCCTTGCCATTTCTGTTTCTTTAATAGCGGTTATCATTGTTGCGGGATTTATAGGAACCTTTACCCCACTCTTTCTGCATAAAAGAGGTATTGACCCAGCGATTGCGACCGGGCCATTCATCACAACAAGCAATGATATTTTTGGAATTCTGATTTACTTTTGGATTGCAAAAATGATTTTAGGGATATAAGCAAAAAGTATGAAACCGATAAACCTTAAAGAAAAACACCAACTTTTTTCAAAACAATGGCATCCACATCAAATAGCTCTTGTAGATGATATGCAGGTAATCTTAGCCAAAATCCAAGGCGAATTTGTTTGGCATGCTCATGATAATGAAGACGAGCTTTTTCAAGTTTTAAAAGGCACCTTGCATATGCAATTTCGCGATAGAACAGAAATAGTAAAAGAAGGTGAAATTATCGTCGTTCCTAAAGGTGTTGAACATTGCCCATCAACAAAAGATGGCGAAGAAGTGCATCTCTTGCTCTTTGAAAAACAAAATACCGCGCATACAGGTGCTGTTAAACATGAAATGACCCAAAATCACTATCCAAAAATATAGTCGTGTTGTATCTTTGAATTTATGAAAGTACTGCACGTTGACCCTAATCATGAATTATTACAAAATCAGTTTACGGAACTTGGTTTTGAAAATCATGAAGATTTTGATTCCTCAAAAGAGGATATTGAGAGCAAAATTCATTTATATGATGGACTTATAATTCGTAGCAGATTTACTATCGATAAATCTTTCTTGGATAAGGCTACCAACCTAAAATTTATTGGTCGTGTAGGGGCTGGCCTTGAAAATATAGATTTAGCCTACGCCAGAAATAAAAATATATTTCTCGCATCAGCACCAGAAGGTAATAGAAATGCGGTAGCAGAGCATAGCTTAGGAATGCTGTTAAGTTTAATGAACAATTTAAATAAGGCTCATAAAGAAATTCGCAAAGGTAAATGGGATAGAGAAGGTAACCGCGGTTTGGAATTGGATGGTAAAACTGTCGGTATCATAGGTTACGGAAATATGGGTAAAGCTTTTGCACAAAAACTAAAAGGTTTTGATGTTGAAATCATTTGCTACGACATTGTTGGAGGAGTCGGTGATGATAATGCAAGACAAGTCGGCATTCTTGAATTACAACAAAAATCTGACATCATTAGCTTGCATGTTCCACAAACAGAACTAACTATTGGAATGGTTAATTCTGAATTTATTGATGCTTTTCAAAAACCTTTTTGGTTATTAAATACGGCCAGAGGCACATGTATTGTCACCAAAGATTTAGTTGCGGGGTTAAAATCAGAAAAAATATTGGGTGCCGGGCTAGACGTGTTGGAATATGAAAAAAAGTCTTTTGATTTTGGTGATTTTTTCATCAACAAACCCAAACCATTCAAATATTTAAGGAAAGCTGAAAACGTTTTATTAACCCCACATGTTGCGGGATGGACTGTTGAAAGTCATGAAAAACTAGCGCAAACCATAGTAGATAAAATCAAAGCTGAATTTTGCTAACTTTATAGGGTAACCTATAAGCAGCAATTATGACCATAGATGCTAACTCCGTTGAGGAGTATCTTTCTAAACTTCCTGAAGAAAGAAAACTCGCAGTTACCCGATTAAGAGAAACTGTTCATAAGAATTTGCCAAAAGGCTTTAAAGAATGTATTAATTATAAAATGATTGGGTACGTTGTACCTCATTCTATTTACCCTGGGGGTTACCATTGCGACCCCAAATTGCCCTTACCTTTTATTAATATTGCCTCTCAAAAAAACTTTGTTGCCCTTTATCATTCTGGAATTTACGCAGACCAAAAGCTGTATGATTGGTTTGTTAATGAGTATCCAAAGTATGTCAAAACAAAACTAGATATGGGTAAAAGTTGTATTCGGTTTAAAAAGGTTGAAAACATCCCCTATGAGCTCATTGCTGAACTCTGTCAAAAAATGACAACTACTGATTGGATTAATCTCTATGAACAAAATATTAAAAAATGAAAAAAAGAGTAACTGGTTTAGGTGGTTTTTTCTTTAAAACCAAAAATCCTGATCAAATTAAACAATGGTACAAAGAACGTTTGGGCCTTAACACTGATCAATATGGATGTACCTTTTGGTGGAAAGATAAAGAAGGAAATGATTGCTCAACGCAATGGAGCCCAATGAATGAGGACACCACCTATTTTCAGCCTAGTCAAAAACAGTTTATGATGAATTTTCGTGTTGAAAATTTAAAAGAGCTTCTGGTTGAACTTGAAAAAGAAGGGGTAACTATTGTAGGTGAGGTTGAAGAATATGAGTATGGAAAATTTGGTTGGATTTTAGATCCCGAAGGCAACAAATTAGAGCTTTGGGAACCTGTTGATAAAGCTTTTCTGTAACAACGGAATTATTTATTACATTTAATGCTCATTTAACCAACAAATTATAATCATGTCAGAAGAAAACAAAGATTTAGGAGATAAAGCTGAAGAAGCATTTGACAAAGCAAAAGATGCTGCCAAAGATGCAGCTGGTGATGCCAAGGAAGCAGCTAGTGATTTTGCTGATGAGGCTAAAAAAACAGCAAATGAGTTCAGTGATGGGCTAAACAAAGCTGTAGGCGGTAGTGAAAATAAAAAGATTTTAGCAGGTATTTTAGCTATTATTTTGGGCTCACTTGGTGTACATAAGTTTATTTTAGGGTATCAAAAAGAAGGCTTTATTCTTTTAGGGGTGACCATTGCGGCTTATGTTTTATCTTGTGTTGGAATTGGATTATTGTTCATTGGACTGCCTTGGATTGTAGGTGTAATAGAAGGTATTATATACTTAACTAAGTCAGATGAAGAGTTTTACAATACGTACCAAGTAGGCAAAAAACCTTGGTTCTAAAAAATAAAAGGTCAGAAATTAATCACTGGCCTTTTTTATTTCATTTTATCATCGTAATATTGCAATATATAAATATGTATGGGTATTACTAAAACACAAATATTTAATCATAGTCAAAATCAAATGGCGAGTATTTTTAAAGTACTTGCCAATCCGGCGCGCATTGCCATCTTACAATATATCAGTAAGCAAGAATCTTGTATTTGTAATGATATCGTTGATGAAATTGGTTTAGCCCAGCCCACTATTTCACAACATTTAAAAGAACTCAAGAGTATTGATTTAATCAAAGGTGAAATAGAAGGTAAAAAGGTTTGCTACTGTATTAATCTCAAAACTTGGGCTACCATACAAAATACATTGAACATTTTTTTTAATACAACTAAAAGTAATTGTTGTTAAATAATAGTCACATGAAAACAAATGAATTTTTAGAATTACTTAACCAGCATAATAACAAAGAACTTCTTTTTGAATATGCTCCGGGTCATATCGTACCTGCAAATTATCATATCACAGAAATTAAGAACATTACCATTGACGCCGTTGATTGTGGAGCTAATACTGATTTTTGGAAAGAAACTATTATTCAACTTTGGGAAAGCCCTTCTGAGAAAGGCAAAACCGATTTTATGACCGCTTATAAAGCTTTAGGTATTTTGAATAAAGTTGATAGTATTAAACCTATGGTAAGAGATGCTGAAGTTAAGATGGAATATAGTAACTCTTCGTTTCATACAGCACAGCTTTTTGTTGATGATGTCATTTGGAATGACAAAAAGATAATTTTTAAACTAGCTATTGAAAAAACTGATTGTAAGGCCAAAGAAACCTGTGGTGTTCCAGTAGAAGCAGAAATAAACTCAGAAAATTCATGTGCACCAGGAAGCGGATGCTGTTAATTTAAAATTGTTATCATGGACATTCTTTATATTCTTACTAGTATTTTCTTAGTACTATTTATGGTGCTAGCGACTTACGACGGTTTCTATCTCCATCTTTGGAAGTACAAACTTTACCAACATAATGAAAGTAATTTTGAGCATAAAACGCATACTGTTAGAGCGATTCTCTTTCCAATAATTGTTTGGTCCTTATTGATAGAAAACTCTTTAGAATTTTTTGTTATTGGTATGGTTTTGACCTTTGTTGATTTAATTGTTTTAGGCTTTGATGCCTATTCCGAAAAAGATAGTCGTGATTTTATGGGGGGGTTACCTAGATGGGAATATATAATTCATCTTTTCGCCAACGGATTTCATTATGCCATTATCGCCCTGACCATAGGTATTAAATTAAGTATCGAAGGTAATTCTATCTATTATATTACGGCACCTATAAGCACTAGTTTGGCGTCAAACATACTTACAATTGTGGCAGAAAATGCAATTCCTGGAGCCGTTATTTTAGCATTTTTACATGTTTTCTTGTTATTTCAGAATACTCAAAATATTTGGGATAGTTACCGAAATAGAATAACCTGTTGTTAATACCTGAATGATATTTAGAGCTATGCTTGCTTCAGATTGGCCATCCGTATCGAAGATATATGCGGAGGGTATTGCCACCGGATTTGGTACTTTTGAAAGCACTATTCCTGATTATGGCGATTGGGACAAATCACATCTTGCTTCTTGTAGAATTGTTGCCGAAGAACTAAATAAAGTAGTAGGTTGGGCTGCACTATCTCCTGTTTCAAGCAGATGTGTTTATGGAGGAGTAGCTGAAGTAAGTGTATATATTGGAGAAGGTAGTCGTGGCAAAGGTGTTGGAAAAGCTTTAATGTTGCAGCTTATTGAACAAAGCGAAGCAGCTGGGTATTGGACCTTACAATCTGGAATTTTTCCAGAAAATCTTGCTAGTATAAAACTACATGAAAAAGTCGGTTTTCGTTTTATTGGTAAACGAGAACGGGTTGGTAAAACTCAACATGGCGTTTGGAAAGACAATTTATTATTTGAAAAAAGAAGCACAAAAGTGGGGCTTTAATATAAAATTTTACAACATAGAACAATGTATTCAGAAATACAAAATACCATCACCACATTACAAATTGAAAAAATTTCAATAGATCGTAAAGCATTATTGCAATCTTTAATTAACTATCTACAAAGCAAAATAGATAAGAAAGAAGCAATTCAGCTCAATTTTATTTGCACCCATAACTCAAGAAGAAGTCATTTATCACAAATTTGGGCTCAAACTCTTGCCTCACATTATCAAGTGAACCAAGTAGCCTGCTACTCAGGTGGAACAGAAGCTACCGCTATGTTTGCTAAAGTTAGTGAGACACTCCAAAAACAAGGTTTCAAGATTACAAAATTATCAAAAGAAGATAATCCTGTTTACGCAGTTAAATTTGACAAAAATAGCCACCCAATAATCTGTTTTTCGAAAACATATGATGCTGCATTTAATCCAAGTAATGGATTTGGAGCTATAATGACCTGTGATTCTGCAAATGAAGCTTGTCCAATGGTTATTGGTGCCGAAGAAAGATTTCCAATTACCTATGAAGACCCTAAAAAGTTTGACAATACTCCTTTACAAGACGAAAAATATTTGGAGCGTAGCCTACAAATTGCAACAGAATTAAAGTACGTATTTTCTGCCTTGAAGTCTTAAACCGGATTGTTGGTATTCTCTGCTAATTTACGCTCTAGTTCAGCTTGAAATTCTTCCATGACAGGTTTAACAGTGCTTTCCGGTAAATCGGCAATTTTAATATACATTAAACCATCGACCGAATTATTAAACAGAGGGTCAACATTAAATGCTACCATTCTAGCGTTCTGTTTGATGTACTTTTTTATCAAAACAGGTAATCGCAGACTACCAGGTTCTACTTCATCAATAAGTTTATCAAACTTATTTAAATCAGCCTGAGTTTCATCAAAAATGAACTCTTTGTCAGCATCTTTCAATTTTACCTTAAATTCTTTTTTAGGATGCACATACTGGGCAACATAAGGATCCCAATAATTAGATTTCATAAACTCAATCATCAAAGATTTAGAAAAATTTGAAAACTGGTTACTAATACTTACCCCTCCTATTAAATATTTATGCTCAGGAAAACGAAGTGTTGTATGAACTATACCCTTCCAAAGTAAAAACAAAGGCATTGGTTTTTGTTGGTACTCTGCAGTAATATAGGCACGACCCATTTCAATGGATCTAGACATCATTCCATAGAGTTCAGGTTCAAAACGGAATAAATCTTGTAAATAAAACCCATCAATACCAAAGTCTTTGAATATTTGAGCCCCAAGACCCATGCGATAAGCCCCAACTACTTTTTTGTCTTTGTCATCCCAAAGAAAAAGATGATGATAATACGAATCAAAGGCATCTAAATCGATTGACTTATTTGTTCCTTCTCCAATAGCTCTAAAGGTAATTTCTCGCTGACGCCCAATCTCTTTTAAAATAAATGGCATATCCTTTTCTTGTGCTAAGAACACCTCATAATTTTTGCTCTGGAGTAAACGGCACTCTTTTTCTCTAAGTTTTTCAATTTCACCTTCAATAACTTCGGTTCTAACCGCTGTGACAATTTTCTTAGGCTGTTTAGGAATTTTTAAAGTGGTAGGTACCTTATCAATCAAGCGTTCTTTTTCGAAGGCATTTGCTAATAGGTATGTTTTTCTTCGTAAAAGTTCACCATAGCTGACCAACGTTTCCTCTTCTTTTTGCGTGCTTACGCTTATCGGCTGACCTATTCTAACTTTTATAGGTCTTCGCCTTTGGGTAGAAACTTCTGAAGGTAATTTAGCTGTTCTAAAAACATCGTTCCATCTAGACAATCTATAAAACAACCTACTATTCTTAGCATGAAAATAAATCGGAACTACTGGCACTTCAGCCTTACGAATTAATTTTAAGGCCGCCTCTTCCCACGGCTTATCAACGATTAGGTTTCCTTCTTTATGCGTAGAAACTTCTCCAGCCGGAAAAACACTTAGTGGATGTCCATCAGCCAAATGGGCCAACGTCTTTTTAAATGCAGCTATACTACTTCGTACATTTTTATGGCTTTCAAAAGGGTTGACTGGTAGAATATAGGGCTCAATAGGTACCATTCTTTGTAAGAGAAAATTAGCCATTATCTTAAAATCTGGCCTATTCTCTAACATTAGTTTTATCAAAATAACACCATCGATTGCTCCAAGCGGATGGTTACTAATGGTAACGTAAGCGCCTTTTTTAGGCAATCTTTTTAAATCTTCATCAGATATCTCAAAATCGATAGCATAGTGCTCTAAAATGGCATTTGTATATTCTAAAGGAGGTAAATGAGCGATGGAATCGTAAAAAGAATTTACGCTTGAAATACGTGTAATCTTAAGCAACAACCATCCAAGAAAAGTACCTATAAAACCATACCTCTCTACTTTTAGGACCTTTGCAACCTCTTTCGCCGATACCAACCCCATATTTACACTATTAGGTAAGGGTAAATATAGAAAAATAGAAGGAGTGTAACCTACCTAATTTTTCATTTTACGACCAATTGAACTGTTTCTTTTCCTCTTTGCTCCACCAAAACGGTATACCCATTCAATACTTTCTCCACTGAATTTTCATCAAAATGACGGATAGTATATAAAGAAACATTATTATGGCATGTAACCTTAAACTTTTGTTCCAGTTTTTGGAGCAGTTCATTTAGTCCTCCAAACTTATTATCTAAACAAACGGAAAAACTAATTGCCGAATTCTGAATCAGATCTACTTTTAAACGAAAATCATGAAATAGTTTAAAAATTTCACTCATATTCTCCTCAACAATAAAAGAGAAATCCAATGAAGATAATTTTAACAATACCTGATCCTTCTTAACAATAAAACATGGAATCTCTGGAGATATTTTTGTTCCGCGACCAACGGTTGTTCCATCTTCTGATGGATTAATAAATGACTTCACATGCAATGGAATTTCTTTCCCTTGCAATGGTTGTAAAGTTTTAGGGTGAATAACTGAAGCACCGTAAAAAGCGAGTTCTATTGCTTCGCGATATGATATTTGATGTAATAATTGAGTTTCTTTAAAATGGCGTGGATCAGCATTTAAAACACCTGGAACATCTTTCCATATTGTTACCGAATCTGCATTTAAACAATAGGCCAATATTGCTGCTGTATAATCTGAACCCTCTCGTCCTAAAGTGGTGCTAAAATTATTCTCGTCACTGCCTAAAAAACCTTGAGTGATATTTAGTTCGCCAATGTTGATATGACGCTTAACATTGGTCGCTGTAGTTTCCCAATTTACCTGAGCATCTCTATAACTATTATCTGTTTTGATAAGCTCTCGAACATCGAGCCAATGATTACTTAAACCAATCTCATTCAAATAAGTACTTACTATTGTTGTTGATAATAGTTCACCATAACCAACAACTTGGTCATATACAAAGGCATATTTAGGTGACTTATTCCACATTAAAAATCCTCTGAATTCTTCAATAAGAACATTTACCTTATTATGAATATCATGATTTCTTGCTTCAAATAAATCATTGATAATAGCTTTATGATTGTCAATAACCACCTGAATTGCATCATCTAAATTTTGTTTATCCTTAAAATAAGCATCAACAATATTCTCCATTGCGTTAGTGGTTTTACCCATTGCGGAGACTACCAAAAGAGTATCTTTATGTCCAACTTCTTTTAAAACCTTAACCAAATTTTTTACTCCGTTTGCATCTTTTACTGATGCTCCTCCAAACTTAAATATCCTCATGAGTTTCTAAAAATCTTTTCATTCCTTCCTCCTTCAATTGCACAACATCCCAATCGCGCATAACATTGGCCCCTTTACTTTCGTAAAATTTAATAGCTGGTTCATTCCAATCTAAAACCTCCCAACTAATTCTCTTGACGCCTTTTTCACTTCCATACTGAACTACGGCCTTTAATAATGCCGTACCCAAACCGGTACCTCTCATTTTTTCGGTAACAATTAAATCTTCTAAGTGAATAACAGGGCCCTGCCATGTTGAATATCGGGCATAAACTAAAGCCATACCAACAATGTCCTTATTAATCTCTGCAACAAAACAATGATAAAGTGGATTCGACCCAAAACCGGAAGCTATCAGCTCTTCCAAAGTAATTTGAACAGCATCATTTTCTTTTTCAAATGAAGCCAATTCATTGATTAAATCGAACACTTTAATCATATCGCCTTTAGCGGCATCTCTAATAGTATATTTCATAACTGTTACAAATAAAACAATTAGTTATATATTTTCAATACGTTTTTTTGTTTTTAAACGAAAAATTGAATTTTTGTGTGGTTACTTAACATCAATTGAGGTGCTAAAACCACATTATTAGCCCAAGTTCATTAACGAATTATTGATTTCTACAGAACGTTTTTTGAGAATCAATAACTTCAACATCTATTACAACAATACGGCGACGAAAACGTTGTAGTACTTCAATTAATAACGATATTTGCAACATAAAACTACCCTTGTAATGACCAAAAGAAATCAAACACTTGGCGAATTTATTATTGAAAATCAATCTTCGTTTCAATATTCTTCAGGTGAACTTTCCAAACTTATCAATGCAATTAGATTAGCTGCGAAAGTAGTTAATCATGAAGTAAATAAGGCGGGGTTGGTTGATGTACTTGGTGCCGCTGGTGACACTAATGTTCAAGGCGAAGACCAACAAAAGTTAGATGTTTTTGCTAATGAAAAGTTTATTCAAACACTTACTAATAGAGAAATAGTTTGTGGAATAGCTTCTGAAGAAGAAGATAGTTTTATTAGTATCAATAGTAATGATGAAAAACATCAAAACAAATATGTTGTTTTAATTGATCCATTAGATGGGTCATCAAATATTGATGTTAACGTCTCAGTCGGTACTATCTTCTCAATCTACAGGCGTGTTACTCCGGTCGGTACTCCCGTGCAACTTGAAGATTTTTTACAACCAGGTAATCAGCAGGTAGCTGCCGGGTATGTTGTTTATGGAACGTCAACCATGTTAGTGTATACTACAGGTGATGGTGTAAATGGCTTCACCCTAAATCCTGCACTTGGCACGTTTTATTTATCACACCCAAATATGCAATTTCCAGAAGATGGTAAAATATACTCCGTTAATGAAGGTAATTACACTCATTTTTTGCAGGGTGTTAAAGACTATATAAAATATTGTCAAAAAGAAGAAGGTGATAGACCATATACGTCAAGATATATTGGCTCACTGGTATCTGATTTTCATAGGAACATGATTAAGGGTGGAATTTACATGTACCCTAAAAGTAGTATAGCTCAAAATGGTAAACTACGATTACTTTACGAATGCAACCCCATGGCTTTTATTGCTGAACAAGCCAATGGCATAGCAATTGGAGGAAAAAACAGAATTATGGATATTGAACCCACAGAACTACACCAAAGAGTTCCTTTCTTCTGTGGTAGTAGAAATATGGTGAATAAATTACAAGAATTTTTAAAGAAGTACCACTAATTACTTTTCCATCAAGTACTGGTAATCTTCAAAGGCAATTTTACCTCTGAAAATATCGTGAGTTTTTTGGATAAGAGTTTCCGCCGTTTCAGGGGCATAACCCAATCCAATAGCATAACGCTCTATCATTCGATTTTGATCATCATCAAGAGATTGATCTGCAAAAGCCATTTGAAAAAATTCAAACAATCTCTTTAATCTTTTCTCACCGCTATGAGGAGTTTCAATAGGATATTTATTCTCCTTTTTCATAACCTCTTTATACTCTTCGTCAGTGATATTTAATTTAAAAGCGAACTTATCTAGAATTGCTTTCTCTTCCGGGCTAATTTCACCATCAACAGCTGCTAAACTTGCCAAAGTAGCAAAATGAGCAAGGTTATGTCGTTGTTCACTGTGTTCGTATAAATCGATAATAGGCATATGATAACTTTTGTTGCGCAAATATAATTTTTAAGTAGAAAACATTTAGCATTTATCGCCAAAAGAAATTTGTAAATTCACTTCGCTATGAAGATACCCTTACTTCAATTTACGAATAAAGGCATTTATTGCGCTGCTGCAGATGTTTATTTAGACCCTTGGAAACCGGTCGATAAAGCAATTATATCTCATGGTCATGCTGACCATAGTCGTTGGGGTCACAAACAGTATATTACCCATCATCGAAACCTACCTATTGTAAAACATCGTCTTGGTGAGCTCAATGTTATTGGTAAAGAATGGGGAGAAACTTTTACCATTAATAATGTCACTTTTAGTCTGCACCCTGCCGGACACATTATTGGCTCATCTCAAATAAGAGTTGAGCACAAAGGTGAAGTTTGGGTTTTTACTGGAGACTATAAATTGGAAGACGATAGTGTCTCAACACCGTATGAAAATATTAAATGCCATACGTTTATTACGGAATGTACTTTTGGTCTACCAGCCTTTCTTTGGACACCACAAAAGGAAGTATTTAATGAAATTAATGAATGGTGGGCGGAAAATAGAGCAAATAGCCAAACCTCGGTTCTCTTTGGATATTCATTAGGTAAGGCCCAAAGATTATTGAAACATTTAGATCCTTCAATTGGCAAAATCTACACTCACGGCGCTGTTGAAAACATGACCGAAGTTTTACGCGAATATGTTCATTTTCCTAAAACAGAACTGATCACTAGAGACACTAAAAAAGAGGCTATCAAAGGTAATATGGTTATCGCACCTCCTTCAGCCCATGGAAGTACTTGGATACGAAAAATGACACCCTTTGTTACGGCTTCAGCTAGCGGTTGGATGGCTTTTAGAGGTGCCCGTAGAAGGCGAGCAATAGATAAAGGATTTGTATTGAGTGACCATTGTGATTGGCCAGATTTGCTAACAGCTATTAAAGATACTGGTGCCGAAAAAATAATCTGCACACATGGCTACACAGAAATATTTTCAAAATATCTACGCGAATTAGGCTATGATGCACGAACTGAACAAACGCAATATGAAGGTGAGTTGGCTGAAATGAATACTTCAGAATCTTCAAATATTGAAGCCGAATGAAAGACTTTGCTCGACTAATTAAGGCCTTAGATAGCACGAATAAAACCAACACTAAAGTAAAGGCCTTAGCTGATTATTTTACAAAATCAAATGAGCAAGATAAAGTATGGACCATTGCAATTCTTTCACACCGAAGACCCCCAAGACCTGTAAACACTACTTTTCTTAGAGAATGGGCAGCAGAATTAGCCAAAATTCCACTATGGTTGTTTGAAGAAAGCTATCACATAGTGGGTGATCTAGCTGAAACCATTGCTTTGGTTGTCCCTGCTGGCAATCAGTCAACAAAAAAAAGCTTAACAGATTTTCTAAAAGAAATGATTGCCCTAAAACCAAAAACTGAAATAGAAAAAAAGGCTTATCTCTTTGAAAATTGGAGTCAACTGAATTATTATGAACGTTTTGTTTTTACTAAACTCATAACTGGTGGATTTAGAATAGGCGTAAGTCAAAAATTAATGACCCGAGCTTTATCAAAAGCAACTGAAATTGATGAAGATGTATTAGCATACAAGTTGATGGGTAACTGGAATCCTGATAAAATATCATTTCAAGATTTAGTACTGAATGAAAAAGAAAGTGATTACTTATCAAAACCTTATCCATTTTATTTAGCATACGCTATTGAAGGAGAACCAGAAGATTTAGGTCCAATAGAAAATTGGTCGGTTGAGCACAAATGGGATGGTATTCGCTGTCAAGTTATTATAAGAAACAACGAGCTTTTTGTTTGGAGTCGTGGGGAAGAATTAGTGACGGATAAATATCCAGAGTTTCAAAAGTTCATAGGAATTATCCCAAACGAAACTGTATTGGATGGTGAATTATTGCCCTACTCTAATGGGCAAATAGGTACTTTTAATGACCTCCAAACAAGAATCGGTCGCAAAACAATATCTAAAGCACTGCTAGCTAAAACACCAGTGATATTAAAAGCTTATGATTTGTTAGAATGGGAAGGGCAAGATATACGTCAAAATTCATTTGTTCAAAGAAGAGTAGTTTTGGAAAAACTGCTTGCTTCAGAAATTATCTTTTCCAATAATGTCGAGAAAAAAGGTTTTGATGGCATACCATTACTACTATCACCAAGGTTAGACTTCAATTCTTGGGATGAAGTGGCTAAAGAAAGAAACAAAGCTCGTGAAATGCGAAGTGAAGGTCTGATGATAAAACATAAAGATTCTGCATATCAAGTAGGGCGTAAAAAAGGAGATTGGTGGAAATGGAAAGTGGAACCCTTAACAATAGATGCTGTACTTACATATGCCATGCGAGGTCATGGTCGAAGAAGTAACTTATTTACAGATTACACTTTTGCCCTGTGGAAAGAGAATGAACAAGGTTTAAAAGAACTAGTCACCTTCGCAAAGGCCTATTCTGGATTAACAGATAATGAATTTAAAGAAGTTGATGCATGGATAAAGAAAAATACATTGGAGCGTTTTGGTCCGGTTCGTAGTGTCACTCCTTATCATGTTTTTGAAATTGCTTTCGAAGGTATCGCCCTTTCAAAAAGACACAAAAGTGGTGTGGCAACTCGTTTTCCGCGTATTTTGAGATGGCGAAGGGATAAAAAAATTGATGAAGCCAATACTCTAAATGATCTTCTAGCAATGATTGCTCAATAAAAAGTAGTGAATAAAAAAGAGCTATTCCATATCGCCCAAAATTGGTTCCTAGAACAAGACTGGAAACCCTTTACTTTTCAAAAAGAAAGTTGGACGGCTTTTTTGCAAGGCAAACATGGTTTGCTAAATGCGCCAACCGGAAGCGGAAAAACTTACGCACTTTGGTTTCCTATTGTTTTGAATTACATTAAAAATAATCCTGATTATAGAACTAAACATAAAAAAGGATTAAAAGCTATTTGGATAACTCCATTACGAGCTTTGTCTCAAGAAATAAAGCAATCGGCCGAGAGAATTACTCAAGACTTAGGTACTCAAATGACCGTGGGTATTAGAACTGGAGATACCTCAATAAAGGAAAGAGCCAGGCAGAAAACTAAAATGCCTGATTTATTAATTACAACTCCTGAAAGTTTACAATTATTATTATCCTCAAAAGGATATGATAAAGTCTTTCAAGAGTGTTCCGCTATTGTTGTAGATGAATGGCATGAACTGCTAGGAACAAAACGTGGAGTTCAAATGGAACTTGGCTTATCAAGACTAAAAACTATCTCTCCAGATTTACGTATTTGGGGAATATCTGCTACAATTGGCAATTTAGAGCAAGCAAGACAAGTATTACTTGGTCCAGAAACAGAAGCCTACAAAAACTCCGTACTAATAAAAGCAAAGCTCCACAAAAAAATCACGGTTAAGAGTATTATTCCGAAAGAGATGGAAACCTTTCCTTGGCGAGGACATTTGGGATTAAAGCTTTTAGAAGACGTCATACCAATCATTAATAAAAGTAAGACAACACTACTTTTTACGAACACCAGAAGTCAATGTGAAATTTGGTTCCAGAAAATATTAGAAAAGCATCCAGAATATGCTGGTGAGTTTGCCATGCACCACGGTAGTGTAAATAAAGAAACAAGGCTCTGGGTAGAACAGGCGATTCGCAATGAAAGTCTTAAAGCTGTTGTTTGTACTTCAAGTTTAGATTTGGGAGTTGATTTTGCCCCTGTCGAAACCGTAATTCAAATTGGAGGGCCAAAAGGAGTTGCTCGTTTTCTTCAGCGCGCTGGTCGCAGTGGTCATCAACCAGGGAAAGAAAGTGTAATTCATTTTTTACCCACACATGCTATGGAACTTATTGAAGCTTCAGCAATGCAAAAAGCAGTCAAAAATTCCGCTGTCGAAGATAGAATTCCTTATCTCAATAGTTTCGATGTTCTACTGCAATACTTAACCACTTTAGCAGTTTCTGATGGATTTTATTCTGAAGAAATCTATGAAGAAATCAAAAGCACATTTTGTTATCAAGGCATTTCTAGAGAACAATGGCAATGGTTATTGAACTTTTTGGTGATGGGCAGCCAAAGTTTAAAAACTTATGATGAATATCAAAAAGTTGAAGTGGAAGACGATGGTCTTTTTAAGGTAAATAATCGTGGTATTGCGATGCGACACCGTTTTCAAATAGGAACAATCGTAGGTGATGCTACCATTTCCGTTCGCTATCAAAAAGGAGGATATATTGGTTCAATTGAGGAGTATTTCATTTCGAAGCTATCACCCGGCGATGTGTTCACATTCGCCGGTAGAAATTTAGAATTTATTAGAATAAAAGGCATGCAGGCGCATGTTCGGAATTCCAGCAAACGAACAAATAAAGTACCAAGTTGGATGGGAGGAAGATTGAGTTTTTCTGCTCAGATGTCAGAACTATTAAGACAAGAACTTTACACTGCGGAGTTAGAATTTTCAAAACAATCAAAAGAGATTCAATCATTACTCCCCATGTTCACCAAACAACGGGAAGATAGTATTGTTCCAAAACCTAATGAATTCTTGATAGAAACTTTTAAAACTAGAGACGGCTATCACCATATTTTTTATCCTTTTGAGGGTCGAGGAGTACATGAGGCCATGAGTAGTCTTTTGGCCTACCGCATTAGTTTACTTTCACCTATTACGTGTTCTTTGGCATATAACGATTATGGTTTTGAGCTATTATCAGATAAACCCATTGATATTCAAGAAGTACTAGATAATAACCTATTTACCTCCCAAGACATGCTTACAGATTTACAAAAAAGCTTGAATAGCAATGAAATGGCACGGCGCAAATTCCGAGATATTGCGGTTATTAGCGGCATGGTGTTTACCGGCTACCCTGATAAGGGCATTAAAATGAAGCATTTGCAAAGTAGCTCTCAATTACTGTTTGATGTTTTTAAAGATTTTGAAGCTGATAACCTACTCTACCAGCAAGCATTTACAGAAACCTTTGAACATCAGTTAGAGGAAGGACGTTTACGAATGGCATTAGAACGTATTGCCGAACAAGAAACAATTTGGCGACAATGCACAAATCCCACACCATTTTCCTTTCCAATAATTACTGATAGGCTTCGCGAAAAACTATCTAACGAAAAACTAGCAGATCGCATTAAAAGGATGACAAAAATATTAACCAAGTAGTATCGTCTTAGATTCAAAAAACATATATTTTTACACTATAGTTTTTATAGTGACCTAATAAACTATAGTTTAAAAATAAGTATTATGTATGTTATAAGAGGAAAAGAATACCCCTGTTGCACTAGCATAACAATGGGTATTATTGGCGGAAAATGGAAGACCGTAATTTTATTCCATCTTATTAATGGGCCTTTACGTTATAATGAACTTAAAAAAGAAATTAAAGCAGTTACCGAACGCACCCTAAGTTTGCAATTGAAAAGCTTAGAAGAAGATGGTGTTATTAGAAGAAAAGTCTACACAACCAAACCACCACTAAAGGTCGAATACTCCTTAACCGATTTTGGTAAAACTTTAATTCCGTTACTACAATCTATAGCTGAATGGGGCGATTTTGTTGTAGAAAATCATGCTGATTAATTCATCTAAATGACCCAATCCATTTCAATACGAAATCAAGAATTTATACTGCACCCTATAGGCGGAATTTTGTGGGTGGAAAAATCGATGCTTTTAATTAGTGATGTACATCTTGGTAAAATTGCCCATTTTAGAAAATTTGGAGCCGCTGTTCCCCAAAAAGCAATACACAAAAACTTTATTTTACTTGATGAGTTAATTAATGCTTTTAAACCTTTTCAAGTTTGTTTTTTAGGCGATTTATTTCATTCTTCGCTAAACAAAGAGTGGCATTTTTTCGAGAATTGGGTGGAGAAAACTCCATCAGAAATCATCTTAATTGCCGGAAATCATGATATCATTGCTCCAGAAAAATTTCAAAAAATAGGAATCAAAATTTTTGAAGAATTAGAGATTGATGAATTTCTACTAACCCATCATCCTACTGAACGTGATGATTTTTTCAATTTTTGTGGTCACATACACCCTGCGGTACGACTTCGTGGTTTTGGCAGACAACGTTTAAAATTGTCTTGTTTTTTTAAAAAGAAAAAGCAATTAATACTACCAGCTTTTGGTGAATTTACGGGCACTTATGTATTGGAACCTTCCAAAGAAGATGAAGTTTATGCCATCGTAGAAGATGAGATTATAAAAGTATAGTCTAAATGGATTTTATTCTAAAAAAATATTTTGAAGCTTTTAAATAACTATTTTAACCAACTAACTTGAGATAAAGCTATTAGGCCTTCATGGCCAATTAAATTTTAGTTTCGTGGAAATCCAAAGGATATACTAACTTATAGCAGTACCATTAAAAATCACCTTTATGAAAAAAAGTTTAGCGCTATTAAATCTAATATCAATTATTCTTGTTATTGGTATTAATTACATCGCCCAGGTTCTTAGATTGAATGATACTACAATCGGTGAAGTTAGTGGTCAATATAATAGCCTCTTTACACCTGCCGGCTATGCTTTCTCAATTTGGGGTTTAATATATCTAGGGCTTTTATGCTACGCAATCTTTCAAATTAGAAGGGCTTTTTTTAGTGCGAAATCGAGCGATTTTATTGCAAAAACGGGATATTGGTTTTTACTTGCTAATGTTCTTAATGCTTCATGGGTTGTAGCTTTTTCTTACAATTACATAGGACTTTCGGTTCTTTTAATGTTAGGAATATTATTCGCTCTAATAAAAATTATACTGAACACCAATATGGAGCGCTGGGATGCACCAATTGCAATTATAGCTTTTGTTTGGTGGCCCATTTGTATTTATAGTGGTTGGATTGCAGTTGCAACAATAGCCAATGTCGCTATTTACCTAACTAAAATTGGATGGAATGGTAGTTTTTTAACTCCAGAAACTTGGACAATAATCATGCTTATAACTGCAACCATTCTCAATCTTCTTATGATTTGGAAGAGAAATATGAGGGAGTTCGCATTAGTTGGTATTTGGGCATTAATTGCAATCTATTTTAAACAAAAACCCGCTTATGCAACTATTGCCAATACTGCTATGATTGGAAGTATTATACTCATAATCAATGTATGTATTCATGCTTTTAAGAACAGAAAAACTAACCCACTCCAAAAACTATTAGAAAGAAGTTCAGAAAGTTAAAAAAGTGGTTGTCCTCTAACCTTAGTGCCCTTATATTTGCAGCAAAGTTTTTAGGTTGACAAAAACCGGCATTTTAGAACTTTTTGAACAGTCTCCACAACTACGGAAACTGCGGGATGCTATATCCAACACTACCACTTCGAGCGAAGTCGAGAAGTCTTCAAACCAAAAAATCTCTTTAAAAGGATTAACGGGGTCAGCATTGTCTTTTGCAGTTTCTCATGTATTTAAAGCTAGTGAAAATCCCTTTTTAATCATACTAAATGACAAAGAGGAGGCTGCTTATTATCTTAATGATTTGGAGCAACTGATAGGAGAAACTGATGTATTGTTTTACCCAGGAAGTTATCGTAGACCATACCAAATTGAGGAAACGGATAATGCTAATGTGCTATTAAGAGCAGAGGTTTTAAACCGTATCAATTCAAGAAAAAAACCAGCTGTAATTGTCACTTATCCAGATGCACTATTTGAAAAAGTAGTGACTCGAAAAGAATTAGACAAGAACACGCTAAAAATTAAATTAGACGACACCTTATCCTTAGATTTTTTAAATGAGGTGCTTTTTGAGTACCAATTTAAACGTGTTGATTTTGTTACCGAGCCTGGCGAGTTTTCTGTGCGTGGTGGCATTGTTGATGTTTTTTCTTTTTCACATGATGAACCCTACCGTATTGAGTTTTTTGGTGATGAAGTAGATAGTATTCGAACTTTTGATGTTGAAACACAATTATCTACAGAAAAAGTAAAAAAGATAACCGTTATTCCAAACGTGGCTAACAAAGCCATTCACGAAAATCGCGAGAGCTTCTTAAAATATATAGCACCTAATACCGTAATCTTTTCAAAGAATTTAGATTTGGTTTATGACCGATTAGATGTCAATTTTAAAAAAGCACATGAGAATTTCGAAAGTTTAAGTGAAACGGTGAAGCGTGCCAAACCAGAGGAACTGTTTTTAAATTCTGAATTACTAAAACAACAATTAAAGGAATTTGTTCTAATTGAATTTAATGCCACAGCAACTCAAAACTTCAATTTCAACACAAAACCTCAACCTTCTTTTAATAAGAAATTTGATTTGCTTATTGAGAATCTTAATGACAATCATAAAGCGGGTTTTACCAATTATATTTTCTGTTCTACAGACCAACAAGCTCAACGTTTTCATGATATTTTTGATGAAGTAGAAACTACGGTTCACTATAAAACCATAGTATTTCCTTTATACCAAGGTTTTCTAGACCATGATTTAAAAATAACCTGTTATACTGACCACCAAATTTTTGAGCGGTATCATAAATTCCAATTGAAAAATGGTTATGCCAAAAAGCAAGCAATTACACTCAAAGAGCTCAATAAACTTGAGATTGGAGATTATGTAACTCATATTGACCATGGTATAGGAAAGTTTGGGGGATTACAAAAAATTGATGTTGAAGGCAAAAAACAAGAAGCCATTAAACTCATGTATGGCGAACGAGATATTCTCTATGTGAGTATTCATTCATTACATAAAATTTCTAAGTTTAATGGTAAAGATGGAGCACCACCTAAAATATACAAATTAGGATCTGGAGCTTGGAAAAAGATAAAAGACAAAACCAAGAGCAGAGTCAAAAAAATCGCTTTTGACCTCATCAAAATTTATGCAAAACGAAGGCTTGAAAAAGGCTTTCAATATGCTCCGGATAGCTACTTACAACACGAATTAGAAGCTTCATTTATTTATGAAGATACTCCAGACCAAGAAAAATCTACGGCTGATGTAAAGAAAGACATGGAGAGTGAACGCCCCATGGATCGGTTAATTTGTGGTGATGTAGGTTTTGGAAAAACTGAGGTAGCCATAAGAGCTGCTTTTAAGGCCGTTGATAATGGAAAACAAGTTGCTATACTTGTACCTACTACAATATTGGCCTTTCAACACGCGCGTACTTTTAAAGAACGATTAAAAGAAATGCCAGTTGAAGTGGATTACCTCAACCGTTTTAGAACTGCAAAGGAAAAAAGAGAGACTTTAGAAAGACTTTCCGAAGGTAAGGTCGACATCATTATTGGCACACATCAGTTGGTCAATAAAAATGTAAAATTTAAAGATTTAGGTCTACTCATTGTTGATGAAGAACAGAAGTTTGGTGTAGCCGTAAAAGATAAATTAAAGTCTATTAAAGAGAATGTTGATGTGCTCACGTTAACTGCAACCCCTATACCAAGAACACTTCAATTTAGTTTGATGGCAGCACGGGATTTATCGGTCATCACAACACCACCACCCAACCGATATCCTATTGAAAGCCGTGTAATTCGTTTTAATGAAGAAACTATTCGAGATGCCGTTTCATATGAGATTCAGCGGGGAGGACAGGTATTCTTTATTCACAATAGGATAGAGAATATTAAAGAAGTTGCTGGTATGATTCAACGTTTGGTGCCTGATGCCAAAATTGGAATTGGTCACGGCCAAATGGATGGTAAAAAACTAGAAACCCTAATGCTCGCATTTATGAATGGAGAGTTTGACGTTTTAGTTTCTACCACCATTGTAGAAAGCGGATTAGATGTTACTAATGCTAATACTATTTTTATACATAATGCTAATAATTTTGGCCTAAGTGATTTACACCAAATGCGTGGTCGTGTAGGTCGAAGTAATAAAAAAGCCTTTTGTTATTTTATTACACCGCCCCACGAGGTTATGACTTCTGATGCTCGCAAACGTATTGAAGCTTTAGAACAATTTACCGAACTGGGTAGCGGATTTAATATCGCAATGAAAGACCTAGAAATTCGTGGTGCCGGAGATTTATTGGGTGGTGAACAAAGCGGATTTATCAACGAAATTGGTTTTGAAACCTACCAAAAGATTTTGGCAGAGGCAATTGAAGAACTTAAAGAAAATGAGTTCAAAGAACTCTACGAAGAAGTAGAAGGTGAAAAACCAAAAATCTTTGTCAAAGAAACGCAACTCGATACTGATTTTGAACTTCTTTTCCCTGATGATTATATCAACAATATCACAGAAAGACTCAACTTGTACACCCAACTAAATGCTGTAGAAAACGAAGAAGGTCTTCAGAAATTTGAAAAAGAGCTAGTAGATCGTTTTGGGGAGCTTCCTACCCAAGCTGTTGATCTGTTCAACTCTGTACGTATTAAATGGGCCGCCAATGGTATTGGTCTTGAAAAAGTAATCCTAAAGAAAAATAAGTTTATTGGCTACTTCATTGCAGACCAGCAATCTCCTTTTTATCAAACCACGGCTTTTACCAAAGTATTGCAGTATGTTCAGAGCCACCCAAAACAATGCCAATTAAAAGAAAAACAAACTAGAAACGGACTGCGATTGTTATTGGTTTTTGATGGAATTACGAATGTTGAAAAAGCTTTGGGAGTTTTGGAACCTATTATTTCTTAGAGTACAAACAATTTCTAACTGCTTTTAAAATAGGTATCAACTGTTGATTTACAGCATCACCGTATAATGAAGTATTCAGCATTACAATATGACCAATTTGTAGTTCCGGGTCAAAAAACATAAAAGATGACATCCCTGGATCAGAACCTGTATGTCCTAGATATCCTTTTGGCGTATAACCCATAAAAATTCCGGAATTAAACTCATCATCATAACTATTGGCTTTTTTGGGTGATGTTTTTTTAGGCAAGCGTTCATCAAAAATAGTGGTGTAACTTTCTTTTTTTAATAAGGTTCCTTCGCCATAATAACCTTTCATAAGCTCAGTTAAATAGGCAGAAAAATCCATTAAATTAGTTATCAAACCTCCATCAGGGTATGTAACAAGACTATAGTTTGGCAATTCTTGATTCCTGTCATTATATAATTTTGAGTGTTGGTTTTTATCTCTAGTATCAAAAGACCAGCCACTACTTTTCATTCGTAAGGGAGTTAAAATATATTGTTGGGTGAACTCATCATAAGGCATTTCTGTTGCTTCTTCCAATACTTGAGCGGCGAGTGTAGCTCCAACATTACTATATTCATATTTAGTGCCTGGTTTCTTTTTTACAAAATTCTTTTTACCGTACCAGATGCCATCCGTTGAAAGAAAATTTTCAAGATATTCTTTCATGGTTACTTTATTATCTAGCGTTTGAAATTCTTCTGATTGTCCTTTTATCGCTTCTGAAGAAAGATCATTTTTGTTTATTAGGTAATACGCTTTTTTATCATAAAGACCTGTATCATTAATCGTACCCGTATGAGTTGCCAAGTGCCAAATAAGGATTGGGTCATTTTTATAAGAGGGATTTATAACTTCAAAATCTAGGTGTTTATTGATAGGATCATTAAGATTAAGTTTTCCCATTTCTTGGGCTTTTAGCAACGCTACACCTATCAAAGTTTTGGAAACCGAACCTATATTCTGAAGCGTATTTATAGTATAAGGAGTACCACTTTCAACATCAGAAAGACCATATCCTTTTGCGAAGAGTGTACTGTCTTTAGAAACAATAGCAACACCATAACCTTTTATCAATCCTACTTCGCTTATTTTTTCTAAATCATTATCTAAAAGCTGCAAAGTTTGCTGAATTCCATCTTGAGAAAATAGTGTTGAGCTTGTAATCAATAAAAGTGCTATCCTAATACAAATTCTCATAATACCCGTAATGTTTTATAAGAGACGCTAATTTGGGGTTTTTGTTACTTATTAATTAGGATTGATTTGGTTTTATATACCCATACTTACCAATATGCTCAGTTTTATAGTAATTATATAATCCAGCAACCGCGGCCGTATCCAAATCCTCTAGTTGTACATCACCGTCGTCCAAAATAGCAGATTCTGGTAAAACTAAATGTTCAATTTTACCTATAATTAGTCGAGTATCATTGCATTTGATGAGCTGTTCTTCTTGAAATGAGAGACCGATTTTGATGTGACTTTCCGCTACGAATGGCGCATGAAAACCTTCATTGTAAAATTCACCTAGCCCCACCGCATCAAACTCCGACACACCACGTTCATATTTTGCCGAGGTTTGATGGGCTTTCTCGTGGATAGTGGTAGTTATTTGATTTATGGTATAAACCCCAGTTTCTTTTATATTTTCATAGGTATGACGCTCAACAGTAGTTGGGCGCAGAATAAAACCCAAGTAGGGCGGGTTGGCACCTATATGCATGACACTATTAAAAATAGCCAAATTCGTCTGTCCACTTTTCGATTGCGTGCCAATTAAATTTGCAGGTTTAAAGCCCGAAACTTTGTTGATTAAATTGGCCCGATATCTATTCGGTAGTTCCATAATTTCATCAAAAGTAAAAGCCTTAGTCATCTTCAATTAATTAAATTTTAGTTGTCTAAAGTATCAACTTCATAAAGCATTCTTACAAATATTAGCTAACTTTAACAATGTCCACTTTTCAAAAAACACTCGAAAAGCTCAACTTATTATTTCTATCAAAAAAAGCAAAGCAAAAGATTGAGCAAATTATTTTAATTCTTGCGATTGCAAGTTTTATTGTGCATTTGCTTTTTATCTTTTTTGCAGAATTAGTACCATTCTTAAATCATGATAGCCCACTTTTAGGAAGTCCTATTGCCGCAGTTTATACTCCATTCTCTTTTATTTTGGTATATGAAGTCTACCTTTTGGTGTATTACTTACCAAGATCTATCACCACATACGTTAGTAAGCAGTATGAAATAATAAGCTTAATAATAATTAGGCGATTGTTCAAAGATTTGGCAAACTTAAAGTTGAGTAGTGATTGGTTCAGTATTAAGGGCGACCTACAATTTACATATGATATTTTGGCCTCTCTGATTTTATTTTATCTACTATTTTGGTTTTACCGACTTAACCGAAACAGAAAGTCACTTAACACCAACAATTACATAAAAGACATCCATCTTGGACGTTTTGTCCAATTCAAAAAGACTATCGCAGTAATTTTGGTTCCTCTATTACTTAGTATGGTATTGTTCAGTTTTGGAAATTGGGGCTACCTAGAATTAACTGATACTAGTCACAGTTTAAAAGAACTAGTTAATATCAACAACATTTTTTTTGACGGATTTTTCTCTGTTCTAATCATAGTTGATGTATTGCTTTTGTTGGTTTCCTTTTTCTATACAGATAAGTATCATAAAGTCATTCGTAATTCTGGTTTTGTAATTTCAACCATTCTAATACGGCTTTCTTTTTCAGTAGATGGCCTGGTAAATACAATTTTGATAGTATTTGCTGTACTATTTGGTTTAGCGATTTTAGCTATTCATAATAAATATGAACTTAATTTTGAAGTTGAAAAAATCAAAAATCAAAACTGACTTTTTACAAGCGAGGCAATCTTATACAAAACCAAAACCTCCAAGACAATTACCGGCATCAAAAGAAAATAGGCCAAAGGCGCTAAAATTACTAACAATAAACAGCCGGCCATAATAATTTCAAGAATTCCTAAAGCAGTTGCTAAACCTCCAACTTGCTTTCTTGATTGTAAAAGAGAAATACCAAAAATGATGCCTGTAACACCAAAACCAATAGCCCCCGCTAACAAAATAATATCAATATTCAAATTGGTATTAAAAACTGATGCAATATCAAAAGCGTAATACCCTAGCAATACTAAAAACATTAACATCGAAGAAATTTTCATCAAGTGATTTTTTAGAACATTACCTGCAATTAAAAAACCATAAAGCACAAGTCCATTAAAAACAATTACCAATGCCTTTATAACTACGTGACCCCATTGGCCAAATATGAACAAATTATCATCAATGCGGCCAAAGTCAGTAAAACCTTCAAAAATAGCAGTTATAAAAAATAAAATACCACCCACCCAGCCTATAGTAAGAAGAGTAAATATAGATTTTGCCTCAGGTGCTGGTATAGAGGCAAGCTGGCTTAAATTATTTTCTCTTTGTTCTTGTAAGCTTTCATAGTCATAATCTAAGGCAGATAAAATTGTCTTAACAGTATAACTTCTAGGTGAAACCTCACCATTTTCAATTCGCTGTAGTGTTCTTACATTAATATTGCATTGATCAACAAGCTCTTCTTGTGTAAGCCCTTTTTGTTTTCTTAATTCTGAAATCTTTAATCCTAATTGTGGTTGTTGCATGGCTTATAAGTTTTAAATTCTGAAGCAATGTTACGTTCAAGATAAAACAAGCACAAGAATTTTGCTTGGTTTTGACCCGACATTTAGGCGGCATTATAGTAACGTTAGGGGTTCAGAAGATAATCTACTAAATTTCGGATGACCAATAAAGACAGAATTGAGGAATCTAAAATCGTTTTTTAAAGAGCATATCACCTTCATTATTATAGTAACGCCAGGTACCTACTTGTTTATCTTTACGAAAACGACCCGTGATTTTCTTTTCTCCAGTGGAATAAAATGAAGTATAACGTCCGTGTTTCAATCCATCTTTAAGTTCTACTTCAAAGCGCAATGCACCCGAACTATAAGATTTAGAAAAAGACTTGGCATTTAAATCTGAAGGATAAATGGGTGATAAGTTAAAAATAGCATCGGTAATTGCTATAGTTTTTAAAGGTTGTGATTTTGATGCTTTAAATTGCTCATTAGCCTTTACCTTAGTTATATCTTGATAATTCACAATTAAGGTGCTTTCAAATAAATTATCTTCTGGAGTTAATTGAAACCCAACTTGCGGAAAGCAAATAATAAAGTCCTTGTTTTTGCGCAATTGACCTTTTGTATTACTATCGGCTAACGCATACAGATTATCATAGAGAACAGGAATATTGCTGTATGCAAATAAGCTACTCTCTGCTTCGAACTTTTTATCAAAGGCTAAAAAATCATCAGAAGAAGATAAGGTTTCTTTATCCGTGAAACTATCGATAATACTCTTTAAAGTATTAGGATTATCGCTGAATATGACAAAATCATCAATCATGGTAAAATAAGGCTTATCAAATTCTTTGAATCGCTGACCCAACAAAATTTTAAAGAAACCTTTTATGGATAAAAAATTTATCTCATGTTCTTTATAGGTAACAGCTTTAAATTTGACAGGAGTTTTCTTTTTAATTTGTTTCAGTATAAAATCTAGATTGGTCTTCGCTTCAACAATCTCATTTGCTTTTAAAACCAAAGCCAAGTCGTTTTTTCCTTTTGAAATTTCAGATTGTATTTGGAGTAAGGCGATCTCATCAGCTATCCAACTTACAAAGTTTTCTTTGATATCAATTTTTAAGAATTTTTCTACTTTTTCAATACCCGTTTGATAACTCTCAAACTCTTCAGAACTATTTGCTTTTTGAACTGCCTCAAAATTGTTGTAAAATTCTTCAAAACTGTCAAAACCATAACTAAGGTAAAGCGCGGTTCGTTTAGGGGCTATTTGAGGAATCGTTCTTTTCGAGGCACCTGACTTCTGAAGTGCTTCAAGATAATTTTCATTTTCAAAACTGATATTAGTATACCCATTCGCTGTAATTGTGCTATTACCATCTAAATCAAAACTAAATCCAGAAAACAAAAAGTTCTCGCTAACATTCTTAATCCAATCTGTGGGTTCGTTTGAAAATCGATTGTAATAATCATCTAAAAAATCGTACTGCAGGTACAAGCGAAATAAATCTTCATATCCCACTTTTTGATTGACTTCTAGAAAACTTAAATCTCGCCCTAAGGCAGGTTCTTGATACTGATCTATCGAAGATTCTACCAAGGAATGTGTATAAGACGCTATCAATTGGTTTTTAATAAAGGCCAAATACATGGTTTCTTTACTGCTTCGGTCATACACCTCAACAATTTCTTGGTTGTGATAGTTGCGTTTACTTAAAACATACCCCTCGTTTAAAAGTGTATTCAAATAGGTTTTTAACAAACGTAGTTTTGCTATTCTTTTTAAATCGAGCACATAAAAGATTCCATAATCTTTTTGTGAAATCATGTGAATAGATATGAATAAAGAACGTCCATCAAAAAATTCAAAAAGCTTTCGTCTGTCATTAAATATGGTATCGACTTTTTGAATATTTTCAGTTAGCTCAGCGAAGTAGCCATTGTTCTGCAAATGACTCCATGCTTCACTTTGGCTAATCTGGTTCCAACTTTCTACTGGCTTTTCAGATTCAATGATAAAAACAGCGTCTTCAGGAATTAAGTAAATTGATTGCAAATTAGTCTTTGGGGAAAGCACAAAAATATAGAGTAGGTAAAAAAGGTATAAGACTAGAATACCTAAAACTGTAAAAAGAATTTTTTTTCTCCTCATGTTAGCACCATTCATCAAAATAACGATAAAAGTGATGCTTTAGTTTGAAAAAACCTTAATTAAAGTGTTTTCAAATCTTTTATAGTCTTAAAAGCTACATCAACTTGATCATCATTTACCAAAATTGTAAACTCATTGGTAGTTGAAATTACCTCGTACAATACGATACCCTCCCAAGCTAAACGCTGAAAGATGAAATAATAGATACCCGGTACTGAAACATTCTCAGATGGAAGTTTTACTGTAACGGAAGACAAGTTCTCCGCCTTTTGAGTACAACGCTCACCTACGAATAGATTTTCGACAGTTTGGTCTAAACTGTTACTTACAACAATATTGATTTCATTAACCCCACGGCTGGAAGTATAGAAAATATCTTGATTTTTATTGACCTCTTCTAGCAATTTTGCTTGATTAGCTAAAATCGTTTCAGAAGACAGAAAAGTATAATCTGATAAGTTAGAGCGAACAGTAATCTCACCAATATTTTTGAGAACCTTTACTATTTTATGAGTAGCGCGAAACTCCAAGTCATCTGAAAGTCGCTTTAGTGCCATCACAATAGCTCCGTTACGGATATCTTTACCTAATTCTTCCTCTATTTCTGGCTTAACGATACGAGATAGTGAAGTCAAATTTATAATGCCTTGAGCTAAAGCGCTTTGAAGAAAAGGCTTCTTTTTAATATAATTCTCAACAACAGATGAGATGGTCTTCATTTTAATCTATTTTGCGACAAAAATAACTAATTGTTATAAATAAAACAAATAGTTAAAAATAATAGAACGCATCTTTCAAATGTTCTATCTCAAATAGGCCCTTTTTTTTAAGGATTGTAATGATATCAAAACGAACCTCCACATTTAAGTCATTAGTCGTTACATATTGATCTGCCGTGGCCACCAAAAGGTTGATTTTTTTTTGATTGACAGTCTCAGCAATGTTTTCTAAAAAATTAGAGCTCCTAGATTTTACTTCGACAATAGCAAGGATTTCTTTTTTCTGGGCAATAATATCAATTTCACCTTTTAAGTATCTATAGTTTTTATACTTAATCTCATAACCCTTGCCTGTAAGAAATTCTGCTGCTTTTTGCTCGCCAAGCTTTCCAAATTCGTTGTGTTTTCCCATTAATTATGAAAAATATAAAAATTTATATGCATTTCATCGAAAAATTTGGTAGTTCACCGTCTAAATCGCGTTTAGATTGTAATTTACGACCTCAAATGAACCACACCTACCAAAAGCACATAGTGAACTTTAAAACTATGATACTTTTCAAATCCCAAATTTGCTATGGAATTATTTGTTAATTGTAACACGGGCACGTTGGCTCCGTATACCATTCCTTTGGATGTAGCGAAAGCTGAACATCTATATAGGAGACTTGGTTTCAGTGCCTCCGTAGAAACTGTTAATCAAGCTACTGGTCAATCTGCAACCGCTCTTGTTGATACTTTAATCGCACAAGCTATAGCCGAACCTGTTATCCCTGCACCTGAGTGGTCAGAATGGACGAATGCCAATTACCCTGACGATGATGATTTAGCGCGCCAATTAAGTCGTGCGCAACGAGAAGAGCTAAGTACAGCTTATGGCAACTCTTTGTTAAATAACAATCTTAGAGACCGCATGAGCTTCTTTTGGAGCAATCATTTTGTCACGGAGTATGGTGTTTATGATTGTAATTCCTTTTTATTTGAATATGCGAATTGTTTGCAGCGCAATGCAATTGGTAATTTTAAAACTTTCGTTAGTGAAATAGGTTTAACTAGTGCAATGTTACGTTATTTAGACGGTGCATTTAACAATAGAAATCGACCTAACGAAAACTATGCTCGAGAACTTTATGAGCTTTTTAGCCTCGGAGAAGGGAATGGTTATACAGAGGAGGATATTATTGAAACCGCCCGTGCACTTACAGGCTATGTCAATCGAGGTGATGTTGGTTGTACTAAAATTACTTTTGATCCAGAACGACATGATGTTGATGCAAAAACAATTATGGGTCAAACTGGTAATTGGGGTTATGATGATGTAATAGACATCCTTTTTGAACAGCGCGCTGATGAAATTGCATTTTATATATGCCAAAAACTCTACTTCTTTTTTGTGCATCCTGATGCTTCGGCAGATGAAGCACAACCTATAATAAATGGATTAGCGACAACATTTGTTGCCAATGATTTTGAACTAGCTCCAGTCTTAGCTCAATTGTTTAAAAGTGAACATTTTTTTGATGATACGGCAATTGGAGTGATTATTAAAAGTCCTTTTGACTTATATCTAAATTTTCTTAAAGAGAGTAATTTCACCTATGACGATGGAACAGTCATCAATTCAATTGATGCCTCTGGTATGATAGGTCAAACTTTATTCTCGCCGATAGATGTTGCCGGATGGCAACGTGATAGAATGTGGATTAACACCAATTATATTATTGGTCGTTGGTTGACTATGGAGGTTTTTGTAGAACGCTTTTTTACTGCGAATACAGAGCAGTTTAGACAACTTGGTATTACAGCAACAGGTGCTACCGGAGCTTCCGAGAGCGACCCGAACGTTGTAGCAAGAGCTATTATTGATAAGTTCTTGCCAAAAGGTTTATTAACTGAACCTGATTACGATAGGGCAATCACTGTTTTTAGAGAGCCTTACGAAGACAACAATATTTATGAAACTGGTAGTTGGAATATGATGTTAGATGACACCCCATCTCAAGTCTACCTTTTATTGTTACATCTTGTTAGAGAACCAGAATTTCAACTCAAATAACCTACTACTATGTGCGACACCCATCATACACACGATAAAGACCCTCACAAGGGCATAGAACACAAAGGTCACGATCAAGAACACAAACAATGGAGCAGAAGATCCTTCTTGCAAGCATTGGGTATTGCTGGTTCTGGATCAATGTTTTTAGGTAGTAATATGCTATCTGCATCAGGGCCATCTCCATTAACTTCGGCTATTGCTGCTGCCGAAACCGACAATATTTTGATATTGATTCGTCTAAATGGTGGTAATGACGGTTTAAGCACTGTTATTCCTATTCAACAGTATGACAGTTATGCTAATCAAAGACCAAATATTTACATTCCTGAAAGTAAAATTCTAAAGTTGACTGATGACTTCGGAATCCCTACTTATATGGATGCACTTGAACCTCTTTGGGGTGAAGGGCAGTTTAAAGCAGCTCACGGCGTGGGATATCAGAACCAAAGTTTGTCCCACTTTACAGGTTCTGATATATATGCAAATACTGATTTAACCTCAACTGGATTCACCGGCCTTAATACTGGTTGGATGGGTAGACACTTTGAGGACCTATATCCAGATTATCTTATTAATCCACCGGAAGCTCCAGCTGCAGTTCAAATTGGTAACATTTCAAATTTGGTTTTTCAAGGTGATGAAACCAATTATGCCTTTGTAACTAATAATATTGATCAGTTAGAAGAAATAGCAGAGACAGGCCAATTTTATGATATCGCCAATGCTCCATTTGATAATTGTATGTACGGTGATCAACTTAGATTTTTAAGAGGTGTCGCTAATACTACTTATGAATATGCAGGCAAAATCAATGAAGCCTATGAGCGAGGTCAAAACCAAGTAGAGTATCAAGACAATGGCTTTGCTAGACAATTGGCTTTATTAGCACGATTGATTAAAGGAAATTTAGGAACGAAAGTGTATATGATATCTATGGGTGGTTTTGACACCCACGGTAATCAACCTCAAGCTCATGAACGCTTGATGTCAACATTATCTATCGCTATTAATAATTTCTATGAAGATATTGCTTTTACTGAGCAAGATGATAAGGTTTTAAGTATGACCTTTTCAGAGTTTGGTCGAAGAATTTTTGAAAATGGTTCTAACGGAACCGACCATGGAAAGGCCGCCCCCACCCTTTTCTTTGGTTCAGGTTTAAATGGTAGTGCCTTTGTTGGGGATCACCCTTCACTTGATGCACCAAATGGTCGTGGTAATTTAGAGTATACCATGGACTTTAGAAACCTATATGCGACCGTTCTAGGCGAATGGTTATGTGTACCTATTGATAAGGTTGTAGACCACTTGTATTTTGATTCAAGTGCTCCTTATACTCCTGTAGATTTAGGCTTTAATTGTAGCGGTGTTGATTTTGAAGATATTGCTTACGACGATGAGCCACCAACTTTACCAGATACTCCTCCAAGCGAAGAAGAAGGTGAAGTAGCCAGTGAAGAAATGACATTTGAAGTGGTCCACAAACCCTATTATCCTACAGAAAGAGCACCACATATCTATTTAGAAATGCCTTTTAGTGCACACGTAGATATTCAATTGTTCAATATACTTGGACAAAATGTTGGTACTGTTTTCAATGAGATGATGTTAGAAGGCTCTGCCGAAATTAATATACGAGAACGTGTTAGAGGCAGTCTTTCAACAGGTAAATACATTTACCGTATACAGGTAGGTGACCAAAAAATGAGTAAATCAGTAATGATCATGTAAAAAGTACATTTATTTTCCAGAACCTCCGATAGTGCGACCCCCCACCCCAATTTGGGCTGCATGATTCGGAGGTTTCCTTTTTAAACCATCTTCCACAATCCATATTCTCTAAAATAGTCTAAACTTTATTTGGTGTCAATACTCGTAATACATTCACAGCCTTGAAGTATTTCAGTATTTTTGCTTCTTAAATTTGATTTCATGTCTCAAGTATCTCCTTCAAGATATACTATTACTGCTGCATTGCCCTACACTAATGGCCCTATTCACATTGGACATTTAGCCGGAGTTTATGTACCTGCAGATATTTATGCTCGTTATCAAAGATTATTAGGCCAAGATGTTGCCTTTATTTGCGGTAGCGATGAACACGGGTTTGCCATACCGATGAAGGCCAAAAAAGAAGGCGTGTCTCCTCAAGATATCATTGATAAATATCATGGTATTATCAAACAGTCCTTTCAAGATTTTGGAATTTCATTTGATAATTACTCGAGAACATCAGCAAAAATTCATCACGAAACAGCTTCAGAGTTTTTTAAAAAATTATATGGCCAAGATGATTTTATTGAAGAAGTAACTGAACAATTATATGATGCTGAAGCCGATCAGTTTTTAGCAGATCGTTTTGTAACAGGAACTTGTCCTAATTGTGGTTTTGAAGCTGCCTACGGCGACCAATGTGAAAATTGCGGTTCTTCACTTAATGCAACAGATTTGATTAATCCAAAATCAACTATATCAGGTGCAGTACCCACGCTAAAAAGTACCAAACATTGGTTTTTACCATTAGACCGGTATGAAGACTTTCTAAAAGAATGGATTATAAAAGGACATGCAAAAGATTGGAAACCTAATGTTTATGGACAATGTAAGTCATGGATTGATGACGGTTTAAAACCGCGTGCAGTAACTAGAGATTTAGATTGGGGTATTCCTGTTCCAGTTGAAGGTGGCGAAGGCAAAGTACTTTATGTTTGGTTTGATGCCCCCATCGGTTATATATCTTCAACCAAAGAATGGGCAAAAAGGGAAGGAAAAGAATGGGAACCATATTGGAAAGACGAAAGCACCAAAATGCTTCACTTTATTGGTAAAGATAATATTGTTTTTCACTGCATTATTTTTCCAAGCATGCTAAAAGCGCATGGTGATTTTATTCTACCAGAAAATGTACCGGCTAACGAATTTTTGAATTTAGAAGGGAACAAATTATCCACTTCTAAAAATTGGGCGGTATGGCTACATGAGTATTTGCTAGACTTTCCTGATATGCAAGATGTATTGCGTTATACCCTAACAGCGAATGCGCCTGAAACTAAGGATAACGATTTTACCTGGAAAGATTTTCAAGCTCGAAATAATAATGAACTCGTTGCTATTTTCGGAAACTTCATCAATCGAGTCACTGTATTAACCCATAAATATTACGACGGACAGGTACCTTCTGCAAGCGATTTTTCGGAGATTGATTTGAAGACTTTAGAGGCAATGCGTGCTTTTCCTCAAACTTTGACGAATTCTTTAGAGCGGTATCGTTTTAGAGAAGCTAGCCAAGAATTGTTGAATCTTGCACGCCTAGGAAACAAATATTTGGCCGATGAAGAACCTTGGAAAACTATTAAAACTGATGAAGACCGTACAAAAACAGTAATGTATGTTGCTCTTCAAATTGCCACTGCTTTGGCAGTTTTAAGTGAACCATTTTTACCATTTACTTCTGATAAATTAAAATTAATACTTGCCGTCACATCGAGCGGAGTCGAGATGTCATGGGATAATGTTTCTGAAAAAGAAATTCTGATTCCTTCAGGCCATAAAATCAACAAAAGCGAACTCTTATTTCGTAAAGTGGAAGACAAAGAAATTGATGCGCAACTGGCAAAACTAGAAGCAACCAAAAAAGCTAATGAACAAATGAATAAGGAAGTAGCACCCCAAAAAGACACCATCACATTTGATGATTTTTCAAAACTTGATATGCGTGTTGGCACAATTGTAGAAGCTGAAAAAATGACTAAAGCTAAAAAACTTTTAGTCTTAAAAGTTGATACTGGTTTAGATACTAGAACTATTGTATCAGGTATTGCTGAAAGCTTTAGCCCTGAAGAAATTGTTGGTAAAAAGGTTACTGTTTTAGTCAATTTAGCGCCAAGAGCTCTGCGAGGTGTTGATAGTGAGGGTATGATTTTAATGACTGAAAATGCCGAAGGAAAATTGGTGTTTGTAAATCCGGATGAAACCTCAGTGAGTAATGGCGAGAAAATAAGTTGAAATATGAAAATCAACGTATTTCTAGTTTTTGTCATTTTTATAGTATCTCTTTCCCATGCTCAACAAGAGCTAGTAAGATTTCCTACCTACTATGGAGATGCTCCATATCCTATGGAAAATTCTTTCTCATTGGTCGATGATACATCAGGAAATTTCACAGTTTTTCTTACAAAAAATAGTAAGGTATCAGCATATTTTTTTTTAAAAAACTTTGAATTCCATAGTCGGTTATATCACGATAAATTTCCGACCAAATATCGTTTACCTTTAGGAGGAACGATTAAACAAAAACAATATTCCCTTTTCTTCTCGAATGATAGCAAAAGTAGATTTGCAGGAATCACATTTGATTTTGAATCAGGACTAAAACATTCATTTGAAATCGACCTAAAACTTAAAAAGGAGATTTTTATAATTTCTTTCACTCATAATAATACTTTTTATCTAGTTTCGGCATCTTACCGCGAAAACTATCTTTATTTATATAAGTTCAATAGCAATGGCGAATATGTTAAGAAAAATTTAGACTTAACAGGGGCTGATTTTTATGGCAATTCAGGGTTTAAGACGAGACTAAAGTCTACTCTGGCATTAGATATGCATAACAACCCAATTACTGAGCCCTTACTGGTAAAAAAAGAGATTCCTTATTCATTAGACTCAATGGTTTCATTGATTAAATTATATCTAGATGATGATTCATTTTATCTCGTATCAGATATTAATAAGGACTTTTCACAAATTATAAAACACAGTTTTATAGAAGAAAAGACTGATGTATTCCAAATAAACCAGCCTATCAGTTCTCCAAATTATCTTAATAACTCCTTTTTATATGAGGATAAACTATTTCAAATCAAAGTAAGTGCGAAGGAATTACACTATCAAATATCTGATATCAAAAATCAATCAATATTAAAAAAGTATGTTGTTAAGAAAGATGATGAATTTTTTTTAACGAATGGTACTATTAGACAACGTGGAGGTCGTTTTAAAAGTTATCGTGAACTTGAGAAGACTTCTCAGTTTTTAAGGAAAGTTGGTAATGGGAACCTAGGTATTTATGTCGAAAAAGAAGGTGATGATTATCATGTAAGAATAGGTAGTGTTGCCGAAATAGAAGATGGTGTAGTCGCAGCTGTAGCTTTTTTAAACCCATTTACTGTGGTAGCTAGTTTTGGTGCTCTCACTTTATTCGCTAATCCAGCTGCACTTGCATTTTATAAGGCTTCTAAAACGAAAGCTGTTTATATTAACAACGGTTTGGATAGTAATTTTGAAATTACCTCAATTAAAGAAAAAGAAAATATATTTTATACAATTCAAGATTATCTAAAAGAGCAGGAGATTAAAAGATATTCAGCAGCAGATATTTTCAGATATGATGATTACTTCATTTTTGGAATGCTCGACAAAAAATCCAAAGAGTATGTCTTATTAAAATTTAAAGGTCTTTAAATTTTAGCTATATGGACCTGATTTCTTTTATTTACCGAAAAACCCAACTCCCACAAAAAAGCGTTGAAAATACAGTTGTACTTTTAAATCAAGATTGCACCATCCCTTTTATTTCAAGGTATCGGAAGGAGGCAACTGGTAATTTAGATGAAGTTCAAGTAGGCGCCATAGTCCAATATAAAACACAATTTGAGGCTCTAGAAAAACGTAAAAAAGCTATACTAAAAGCAGTTGATGAACAAGGGGTTTTAACTACAGAGCTTAAAAGCAAATTTGAAAACTGTTCTGATATTGTAAGTCTAGAAGATTTGTATCTGCCCTTCAAAAAAAGTAAAAAAACAAAAGCAGAAACTGCTCGAAAAAATGGATTAGAACCATTCGCCAAGATCATCATGGCCCAACGTTCTGAAGAAATTGAATTTATAGCCTCAAAATATTTAAATGCCACTGTTGAAAATGAAGAAGATGCTATTGAAGGAGCCTTACATATTATTGCGGAATGGATCAATGAACGTACTGATATTAGAAATCAACTTCGAAAGCAATTAGAGAGGCATGCACTAATTGCTACCAAGGCGATTAAATCAAAAAAAGATTCTAATCCACAAGTTGCAAATGAAAAAGCTCAAAAATTTCGTGACTATTTTGATTTTAGTGAGCCCTTAAATCGTTGTCCATCACATCGGTTTTTGGCAATTCAACGTGGCGAAAAAGAAGGATTTATTCGTGTTAAATTAGAGAATGATGATGCAAGAGCAATTCAAAATATTGAAAGGCGTATTATCAAATCAAATAATGCTTCAACTCCTTACCTTGAGCAAGCAATCGCAGACGCTTATAAAAGACTCTTATTCCCTTCTATTTCTAATGAAATACTTAAAAATGCGAAGCTAAAAGCAGATAATGCCGCAATTGAGGTCTTTGCTAAAAACCTAAGGCAATTACTGCTAGGTGCTCCATTAGGTGAGAAAAGAATTTTAGCAATTGACCCTGGATTTAGAACAGGTTGTAAAGTAGTCTGTTTAGATGCTCAAGGGTATTTAAAACATAATGAAACCATATATCCGCATGCGCCACAAAATGATAGCAAAGGTGCCATCAAAAAAATTAGTTCTTTAGTTGATGCTTATAAAATTGAAGCAATTGCCATTGGTAATGGTACGGCATCTAGAGAAACTGAACGTCTCATAAAAAGAATCAGCTTTAAACAACCACCCGAAGTTTATGTGGTAAGCGAGGCTGGAGCTTCAATTTATTCTGCGTCAAAAATTGCGCGTGAAGAATTTCCGAACTATGATGTTACTGTTCGTGGTGCAGTTTCAATAGGGCGTCGTTTAGCCGACCCATTGGCAGAACTAGTAAAAATTGATGCTAAGTCTATTGGTGTCGGGCAATACCAGCATGATGTAGACCAGGTTCAATTAAAAACAGCTCTAGATACCGTTGTAGAAAGTTGTGTAAATTCTGTCGGAGTTAATATCAATACTGCCAGTATTTCGTTACTAAGCTATGTTTCAGGCATTGGTCCAAAACTAGCAGAAAATTTAGTCACTTATCGAAATGAAAACGGTGCATTTAGAAGTAGACAAAACATAAAAAAAGTACCTCGTTTAGGTGGAAAAGCTTTTGAACAAGGCGCTGGATTCTTGCGAATAAAAGATGGTGATAATGCCCTTGATGACTCAGCAGTTCACCCTGAACGCTATTCTATTGTCCAAAAAATTGCAAAAGACCATAAACTTTCTTCAAGTGATTTACTAGGCAATCAAGAAGTTTTGCAAAAAATAAACTTGGAAAAATATATTGATACTACAATTGGTCTTCCAACCTTACATGACATCATTGAAGAGCTTAAAAAACCAGGTCTAGACCGTCGAGAAAAAGCTAAAATGTTCACTTTTGATCAAAATATTCGCACTATCGAAGATTTAAAACCTGGTCAACTTTTACCAGGTATTGTCAATAATATTACCAACTTCGGTTGCTTCGTTGATTTAGGAATTAAAGAAAGTGGTCTTATTCACATATCTAATTTAGCAGATGGGTTTGTCAGTGATGTAAATGCCCATGTCAACTTACATCAACAATTGATAGTCAAAGTCCTTGAAATCGACACTAAGAGAAAACGAATTCAATTGAAGCTACACAAAAGCAAGATGAACTAATCAAATACAACTTTAGAATGTTAAGTTGTAGTCTTCTGACAGTAAATTAACTAAATATTTTTCTTACCTTGAATGACTAAATAGTATTGCAATTAGGCTCCCATGAATTCTTTATTTCAATTAGAAAATTTCGCAGTAGATACCGAAAATAGTCAGCAGCAACATTTTAAATTATTAACCGATATGATGTCGGAAGGTTTGGCACATTGTCAAGTTGTCTATGATGATCATGGTGTACCAATAGACTATCGTTTTTTGAGTGTTAACCCTTCTTTTGAAAAACATACTGGTGTTACACCCGAAATGTGCGTTGGAAAAACTATTCTGGAAATTATGCCTGATGCTGAAAAATCATGGATTGAATTTTATGGAAAAGTTGCCACAACTTTAAAGCCCGAAACAACCACTGGGTATAATAAGCAAACTAAAAGGTATTATACATCCACCGCGTACTCTAATACCATTGGTGAGTTTATGATGCTCTTCAAAGACATCACACAACAAGTAGAGTTGGAAAAGGCTTATGAAATGGTTACTAAAAGTACGAAGCTTAATGATGATTTATTAGAAAACTTACAGGATGGTTTTAAGCATTGTCGAATAATTTATGATGACCAAAACAAGCCTTGTGATTTTAAAATTTTGTCCATTAACGAAGCTTATTCCGAACAAACGGGTATTGACAAAGAATATATTTGTGGAAAAACTATGTTGGAGGCATTTCCTCAAATGGACCGTGAAAAATTAAAACTATTTTGTAGAACTGGGGTAACTGGAGTTCCTGAAAATTTTATTGACCATTGTCCAATAACAGGTAAGATTTTTGACATCTCCTCCTTTTCTCCAAGAAAGGACGAATTCATTTGGATTGTTAGAGATATTACGGAAAAGGAAAAGGCTAGAATTAAATTGGAAGAGGCCTATCAAAAAGTGGAAAAAAGTGAGCAGTTAAAATCTGCCTTTTTAGCCAATATGTCTCATGAAATTAGAACCCCTCTTAATGCTATTTTAGGATGTTCTGAACTACTTGAGGAAAAAGATTTAACAGAATCTAATCAACAAAAATGTTTACAACACATTAAAAACTCTGGTGATCGATTACTTACTATAATTTCAGACATATTAGATATTTCTAAATTCGAATCTGGTCAACAACAATTAAACTATAGCCACAATTGTTTGAATCAAATAATTGATGCACTGAAAGCTCAATTTGATATCATTAAAAAAGATTCGAACATCAAGTTAACCAGCGTTAAAACTTTAGATAACACAGAGAGTTGCATTAAGACAGATGCTGCCCGTCTAGAACAAATTATTTCGAATTTATTAGAGAATGCTTTTAAATATACAGATAAAGGTGAAATTTCATTTGGATATGAATTAAAAGGAGATTTTATTGAGTTTTTTGTTACTGACAACGGTCGAGGAATTGCAGAAAAAGATCAGCAGTTGATTTTTGAGCGATTTGGCCAAGTTGCTAACAAAAAAAATAAAATAAATACCGGGACTGGTTTAGGCATCCCTATTGCCAATGGATTTGTAAAACTCTTTGGAGGCAAAATGTGGGTGGAATCTCAATTAAATGAGGGTGCCACCTTCTATTTTAACATACCGCATTTACCAGGTGAACATCATTCTGAAGCTAAAGAAAAACCTACAATTCTCGTTGCTGAGGATGAAGAAGTAAATTACTATTTACTAGAAATGTGGCTTAGTGAATACTGCAATTTGTTACATGCTTATAACGGAAGTCAAGTGTTAGAATTGCTTGAAAAAGAAAAAGTAGATTTGGTATTGATGGATATAAAAATGCCTTATATGAATGGAGTTGAGGCCACCAAAGAAATTCGTAAAAAAAACAAAAACATACCAATAATTGCGCAATCAGCTTTTGTAATGCAATCAGAAATTGAAAATATTTTATCATCCGGTTGTAATGAGATAATGACAAAACCTATAAAAAGACAAACTTTTCAAAAGGTACTTTCAGAATACCTGCCGCAATTAAAATTTTAAAAAAAAAATTTCGTTATTTAGGGAATAGCCCCCTTTTATGACAGCTACTTTTCGCTCTTTATCGCTAATTTTTTTGACGCTATTTATTATTAGTTCTTGCTCAAAAGAAACGACCAATCAAGAAACTCAAGAAATAGTTCAGGCCAAAACTTTCATAATAGAAAATGGACTATTAAAAAAGAACGATGTTCTTTTTGTGCCTAAGGGCGTAAACGCACTTAATTCTTTTGGCGTAGACGATAGTGGCTTAATGCAATCTTGGAATGTTGAAATCGTCCGTGAATTTATTGGGAATTTAAGAGAACAACCCATTTCGGGCTTTGCAGTTGAAGATAGTCGAGGAATCTTTTTGCATTCCCTTGAAGCAATTGTAGCACAACATAGGCTGGAAAATAGAATCGTAATTCTGTGCCCCTTTGGATGGGTAAACGAGCAAGGCGAACGTCAATTATTTACAGGCTTAAATCCTTCAGAGCAATTGTTTTATAATGATTATAAAGAAAAAATGCAGCTCATTGCGGAGTTTTTTAAAGGACAAGAAGATGTTTGGATTCAAGTTTGGAACGAACCTTACAGTTTTAATAATTCCAATAATTATTCACATGAATTATGGTTAAATGACCATAAAGACATGGTTGAAAATCTGAGGCAAGTTGATGAATTTGATAATATTATTTTAATAGCAGGCAATGAACAAGGACAAGGAGAAGAAGTATTATTAGAAAAAGGTCTAGAACTTCTAGCTTTTGATGATACTATTTTATTTGATTTACATGCCTATGGAAAATGGCACGAAAACGCCACGGTTACCTCAATACAAAATCGTTTACAAAATTTAAAAGACGCTCAATTACCTATTATTTTTGGTGAAGTCGGTGTTATAACGGAAGGGGCACCACTTAGTTACGCTCAAAACTTTTTAACCGCTTGCAACAATACAAATATTGGGGCTTTAGCTTGGTTATGGAATAAAAACACTAATGACCAAAACGCCTTACTAACAGATGATGGTGATCCCAATAACACCAACAATTTTAACTGGGGTAGTACTTTTCAAAATTTTTTAAACGAGTAATAGGGTGTAACTTTACCCTAAAAGTACATGCTAAAAATAGCATATCACCCCATTTACAAACACCCCTTACCTGACGGACATCGGTTTCCGATGATTAAATATGATTTATTACCACAGCAGCTTATATATGAAGGCACTTGTGAAAGCGATAATTTTTTTGAACCTGATTTTCCTAATAAACAGCATATTCTAGCCGTTCACGATAGCTCCTATTTTGAAGAACTTAACGCACTAAAAATTAAACCCAGTGCAGCAAGAAAGATTGGGTTTCCACTCTCAAAAGAGCTAGTAAATCGCGAACATATCATCGCAGACGGCACTATTAAAGGGTGCGAATTTGCTTTAAAGAATAAAATTGCAATGAATATTGCAGGGGGAACACACCATGCCTACTCCAACCGAGGTGAGGCATTTTGCATGCTTAACGACCAAGCTATTGGAGCTAGATATTTACTGAATCAAAAACGTTCTAAGAAAATTCTCATTGTAGATTTAGATGTACATCAGGGCAATGGAACCGCTGAAATTTTCCAAAATGATTCCTCAGTTTTTACTTTTTCAATGCATGGGGCTTCAAACTATCCTTTTAAAAAAGAAAATTCTGATTTAGATATTCCTTTAGAAAAAGGTACTAATGACGAAACTTATCTTAAAATTCTAAAAGAAACCTTACCAAAGTTAATGGACAAAGTAGCGCCCGATTTTATTTTCTATTTATGCGGCGTAGATGTTCTAGCAACTGATAAACTAGGTACATTAGGGATGACTATCGAAGGTTGTTTTGAACGAGATAGATTTGTTTTACAGACCTGTAAAGATTTAAACATACCAGTGCAGTGCAGTATGGGTGGTGGGTATTCTCCAGATATCAAAACCATCGTCGAAGCCCATGCCAACACTTTTCGTTTAGCACAACAAATTTTCTTTTAAGAGTAATCTTATACTTATTTAAACTACTTCCAAATTTGACTTCCTAGCCTAACTCCAATAAAGGCGATTATTAGATTTTGTAACTTCGTTAAAAAACCAGACCTATGTTATCTAAAAAACTTGAAAAAGCGCTTAATGAGCAAATTCGAATTGAGGCGGAATCATCACAAGTTTATCTATCAATGGCCTGTTGGGCTGAAGTTCAAGGGTTAGAAGGCGTGGCTGGTTTTATGTATGGTCATTCCGATGAAGAACGAATGCACATGCTTAAATTAGTCAAGTATGTTAATGAACGTGGTGGACATGCCCAAGTATCAGAACTAAATGCACCCCCATTAGAATTTGGAAGCTTAAAAAAAATGCTTCAAAAGCTTTATGATCATGAAGTTTTTGTCTCGCAAAGTATTAATGAGTTAGTTCATGTAACCTTAGAAGAAAAAGATTATGCCACGCATAACTTTTTACAATGGTATGTTGCTGAGCAATTAGAAGAAGAGGCATTAGCTCGAACTGTTTTAGACAAAATAAATCTGATTGGAGATGATAAAGGTGGACTTTATCTTTTTGATAGAGACATCCAACAGTTAACAGTTGAAAGCGCCGCATCTGATACGATGGGTGAGTAATTTTAACAATTAAGTTTATTTAGATTAATTAAATATAATATATTTTTGCACCATTGAAAGTTCACAATGGGCAAAAACAAAAAGGGTATTCAAAAAAAGAAAGTAGCCAAGCTTAAAGAGCTTGTACCCAAAGGAAGCAAATCTAAATGCTGTAAGAAATTTAAAAAAGGAGAAAACAAGCGCTGCAAACGTTGTCCTTGTTATGATTTATTAAAGAAAGTTGCTTAACCAGAGCCTCAGTTTTTAACTTGAGGTTTTTTTGTTTTTACCGTCAGTGCCATATCTACATCGTCTTGTCCATTAATGGCATAAAAAGCGGCCTTGTTTAAATAATATTCAGAATGCGAACAAGCCAAACTACAATCTCTTTGATGAAGTCTATAAGCATAACCTTTAGCATTCAAATAAATTAAATATCCTTCAGCGTCAGTTTCTGCTAAAAGAGCTTCAAATTCATTTTGATCCCTCCAAAAATCTTTATGATCATCAGCAGTAACCAAAATTAACTGCTGTTCATTCAATGCATCGCGATGTGCTAAATCGGAGTAAAAATGTTTTGTAGTATGGCTATCATCTATCTGTGCCGTTCCTACAAAGGGAATTAGCACAAGTAAATAACATATATGCAAAGAATATTTCATCATTGTAATAATTACGTAATAAGTGACGAATTAAGTTGCTAAATGCTACGCTTTTCATATTAAGTTATTGTTAATATGTCAGAAGAAATAAAAAAAGAGGCTTAAAGCCTCTTTTTCTATTCCTATAACACAATGTTTATTTACCAAACATTAAAAGTTCATTACAACGAACTTCTGTAATATATCGCTTCTCCCCATCTTTGGTTTCATAAGAACGATGCGTTAATTTACCTTCGACGGCCACTTGCTTGCCTTTAGATAGGTAATTCTCTACAATATCAGCGGTCTTACCCCAGGCAACTACATTATGCCATTGTACATCCTCTACTTTTTCACCTTGGGCATTTTTATAACTTTCACTTGTAGCAATTGAAAATTTTGCCAATTTGTTTCCATTCTCCATGGATACAATTTCAGGATCTTGTCCTAAGTTACCAATCAACTGTACTTTGTTTTTTAATGCGTTCATCTTTCTAAATTTTATGGATTAACAGTTAATACTACCGAACTACTATAATTCGACGAGGCAAACTTAATTCGAGCTTCAAAAAAGATTCGGTTAGGAACTATTTATTTTCGTTTGTAAACGTTTGTAGTCGTTTTTGTTCGATTAAGATTGAACTGTATAAGGGAACTATAGACAATTCAACCCATTTTAACGACGGTTCGGATCAAAGTAGTTTTATCTTCCTTTTAACAACCACATATTTGTGAGCATAGAAATAAACCACAGCTAATCAACGCACTAAAAAACACTCTATGTCTACAGCAGAAGTCTTTTCGATAGCAAATATGACCGCCATGCCCATGTGGCTGCTCATGATTTTACTTCCTAATTGGAAAGTCACACGGTTCTTAATTGATTATAAATTAATTCCGCTAGCACTCGCAATTGTATATGCCATTTATATTATTCAAGCCATGCAGATAGGTGGGGGAATGGATTTTGGAAGCCTAGCTTCTGTTATGGGCCTTTTTACAGAAGAACGTGCTGTATTGGCCGGATGGGTACACTACCTAGCTTTTGATTTATTGGTTGGTATGTGGATGTTAGACCAAAACAAAGAACTAAAAATTCATCAGTTATTAATGGCTCCTTGCCTATTCGGAACTTTCATGTTAGGTCCAGTAGGCTTTTTGGCCTTTATGCTAATCAAAACCATCAAACAAAATCAAAAATGAACACTTTAAGTCAATTATTAAAAACGGTAAAAGGATCGAGTCCAATACTCTATTGGGTCGTAATACTACATTTTATATTTATGCTAGGCTGTCTATTGGGCCTCGCGATTGATGAAAGAACCCTTATGGGTGTTAATGTCTGGATAAAACCCTTGAAATTCTCCATATCCGGTGGAATCTATATATTGACATTAGGCTTTCTTAGCACGCTTTACCCCTATTCAAATCGAAAAAGAAATATCATCACCATTACAGTCGCCCTAACACTTCTGTTAGAGGATGCTATCATCATTTACCAAGCTGCTCGAGGCGTTCAATCCCATTATAATGTTACCTCTGTATTTGATGGAATGCTTTTTTCAGCTATGGGAATTTTAATTGGAATCAATGTCTTGATTATGGTATTGTTTATCTTCGATACGGTACGATTAAAATTAAATACATCCAAGACCGTTCAATGGGGTATTTTATTAGGGTGGCTTATCATTGTATTTGGTAGTTGGGTCGGCGGTCAAATGATTAGTCAAATGTCTCATAATGTTGGTGTCGCGGATGGAGGAGCCGGCTTACCTCTGTTAAATTGGAGTACTATTGGCGGTGATTTGAGAATCGCACATTTTTTTGGCATACATGCAATACAAATAATTCCGTTATTCGCTTTTTGGGTTTCAAAAAAATGGAATTTGAACCGCCGAAAAGAACTCATTGCCGTTACTATTTTTGGTTTGATTTATGCAGGATGGATTGGATTTACTTTCTATCAAGCAAAAATTGGTATAGCTTTATTAAAACTATAATCAAATTAAATGTTCGTTAACAGGGAAAAACGAATTACATATTTAGGCTTTAATGATTTCTGGTTTACGGTAGTCGGTATCATATTTCTCAGTTTCATTACCGATTATCTTTTCAACAGGTCCTTTTTACGCTTTCCGTTTGGAGAAGCAATAGTCTATTGGAGTATCTCTTTATTTTTCACCATATGTAATTGGTTAATTATAAGAAATGTGATTATTCTATTAAGAAAGCAATTCACTCACTTTAAAGATGTAGGAAAACGACTTATTCTTCTATTCCTTGCTATTGTTGCCACAGTAATACTCGTTGATTTTACTGGAAATAAAATTTTATCATTCATTTTTAATAGAGACTACGGTTCTCAGAGCTTTTATAGGGTACGTTTGCCAGTTATTATCATAAGCACCATGACAATGGCTATTTATGAGGCCATTTACTATTACATTCGACTTAAAAAAACCATTATAGAAGAAGAGCAGGCTAAGCAAGCTATTGTGCAGGCCGAGCTTGACGCTTTAAAAAATCAAGCTCAACCCCATTTTTTGTTCAATACCTTAAATACCTTACGTGATATAATAGAACAAAATTCAAAGGAAGATGCTGTAGAATTTGTTGACAAACTATCAAACGTGTATCGCTTTATTTTAGAATCTGGCAACGCAAATCTTATATCATTAGCACAAGAATTGAAATTTGCCAAATCATATATTCATATACAAAGAGAGAGATTTGGAAAAAATCTTAAAATGGAATGGAGTATTCCTGATACCAATTTAGACAACATGATAGTACCTATGAGTCTACAACTTCTATTGGAAAATGCCATAAAACATAATGTTATTTCCAAAGCAAAACCATTAACCATCTATGTTAAAGTGGAAGACTCCCGTTTAATCGTAACCAATAAGAAACAACCAAAATCTACAAAGATTCCATCAACAAAGGTGGGTTTAAAGAATATTGAGAAACGGTACCATCTTATTTCCGGGAAATCGATAAAAATAAAAAATGATGACAACCACTTTAGTATTTCTATCCCATTACTAAGATCTTCTGTTTTAAAAAACTATGATGAACGTACTTATAATTGAAGATGAACCTCGCGCAGCCAGTCAATTGCAAAACATGCTTAAGGCGTGTAGTTTTGACTATACCTTACTACATATTATTGACACGGTTGAAGATGCTATTGAATGGTTTAAAAAATATGAAGTGCCAGAACTTATTTTTATGGATATTCAATTAGCGGATGGATTGAGTTTTGAAATCTTTCACAAAATAGATATTGATGCCCCTATTATTTTTACTACCGCCTTTGACCAATATGCCATACAGGCATTTAAGGTTAACAGTGTTGATTACTTATTAAAACCCATACAGAAAGACGATTTAAAAACTGCATTATATAAGTTCAACAAGTCAAAAAAACAAACTACTATAGAGCCAGCCATATTGAAACGACTGCTCGGTAGTATACAAGAGTCAGCCGAAAGAGAAGGACTACTTGTAAGAGAAGGAAATGGTTTTGTTCAAATTAAGATTATAGACTTTTTATACTTTTATTCACAAGAGAGTATCACTTTTGGAGTAACCACTTCCAAAAGATATATTATTGATGAATCTTTAGATCATTTATTTGGCACATTGGATCCTAGACAGTTCTTTAAAATTAGTCGCAGCCAATTAATTTCAAAAAAGGCCATTCAAAAAATAAATCCCTATTTTAACCATCGGGTCAAGCTTTCTATTTTAAATCCTCGAGACCAAGAATTTATTGTCAGTAGACCTAAAACAAGTGATTTTAAAAAATGGCTGAATACCTAATTACCATTATTAACAATGGGAGCTTTGATAACACCTCAAACCATAAAGATTGATTTAAAAAATAAACTAACTTTAGGCAAGTCTATTATGGTCTATGGAACACCCACTTTTTGATAATCAAGCAAATAAACAGTATGAACTGCACATTGATTCACTTATACCAAGAATTGAATATATCAAAGCTCAGGACAAAATTTATTTGACCCATACTGAAGTCCCTATTGAATTAGAAGGAAAAGGCATCGGCTCAAAGCTGGTGAAGCTAGTTTTGGAAGACATCAAACTAAAGGAGTTGACCTTGGTTCCCATGTGCCCGTTTGTGGCCATGTACATCAAACGGCACCCGGAATGGAAGTCATTGGTCTTAAAAGGAATAAATATCGCCTAATATGGAAAAAGAAATCGTAAAAGAATACAAGAACGGTGACCTCACCGTCATCTGGAAGCCAAAAAAATGCATCCATTCTGAAATTTGTGTAAAAACATTACCTGAAGTTTATGACCCAAACGCCAAACCCTGGATAAAGGCAGAAAATGCTTCTGTTGAGGCCTTAAAGGCACAAATAGAAAAATGCCCTTCAGCAGCACTTACATATAGTATGGTAGGTGAAGAAAGTATTGAAGAAAAAGCTGGAACAGAATGTACCGTAGTCGAAAACGGTCCGCTTTTAGTGAGTGGACTTCTAAAAGTCACGCTTGCCGATGGCACCTCTGAAAACAAAAAACGGTCAACAGCATTTTGCCGCTGTGGCGCTTCAGAAAATAAACCCTATTGCGATGGCACTCATAATAAAATTGATTTTAAAGGATAATAAAATAACACCATGAAAAAATTATATAGCATCTTTATATGCTTGGTTTTTACCTCAGCTCTTATGGCACAATCCAAAAACTTTTTAGACGTCCCGTATTTAGAAACATCTGCAAAAGTAGATACCCTTATTAGTCCTGATAAAATATACTTGAGCATCACCATTCAAGAAAAAGATTCTAAAGGAAGAAAATCTGTTGAAGAACAAGAAAACAAAATGGCGCAAAGCCTGAAGAGTTTAGGAATTGATATCGACAAACAATTGACGATTAAAGATCTGGCAAGCAATTATAAAAAATACTTTTTACGTTCTAAAGAAGTGCTAAAGAGTAAACAATATTCTTTGTTGGTTTATGATGGATTAACTGCCGGAAAAGTAATGGCCTCATTAGAAGATTTAGATATTGCAAATACCTATTTGGAAAAAACGGAGTATTCCAAAATGAATGAATTGGAACTAGAGTTAAAAACCAGAGCGGTTAAAAAAGCAAAATTAAAAGCTGATGCCTTGACCAAACCTTTAGGACAAAAAATAGGAATGGCTATTCATATTATAGATAATTCGCAACCTTATTACCAGCGTTATAATCAACCTAATATACGAATGAAAGCGATGGCAATGGAAGATGCTGGTTCACCTGAACCTTTAGATATCGGTTTTGAAAAAATACGTGTAGAGAGTACCGTAAATGTAAAATTCAAAATTATGGATTAGCTCAATCCAACACGGAAAGACCTGATTTCATAATGCTTTTTAATTTTTCAGGATTTGGGTCCACCTTAGCCAATACACGAATACCATTGAATAAAGCATATAGCATCAGCCCTATTTCATTTGGGTTTTTAATTGCATTTATTTCTCCATTCTGAATACCTTTTTGAACAAAAGCCGTAAATAGTTTCTCGTAATTTATTGTATTCTCTAATAGAAGGCTTTGTATTTTTTCATCCCCCGGTATTAATTCCGTAATGGTATTCACTACAAAACAACCCTTTCTGTTTCCATCCTGTACCGATTCATCAATGGCCATTTGAAATAGTTTTTGAAATCCTTCTTTAACAGAAGGCTCCGTCTCAAAAAGGCCCTGAATGACACCACCATTAGTCTGTCTGTATAATTGAAAAGCAGCTTCAAACAAAGCTTCTTTATCACCAAATGTATCATACAGGCTCGCCCTATTAATACCTAATTGTGTAACTAAATCTTGCATTGAAGTAGCATGGAACCCTTTTTCCCAAAAGAGTTCCATTGCTTTATTCAATACTTCTTTCTCATCAAATTGTTTGGTACGTGGCATACTGGAATACTTGTTCCAAATTTATGTAAAAATTATACCTGCGCAAATCCTCCATCGACTGGAATCTCTGTACCCGTAATATAACTGCTATCTGATGATGCTAAGAACAATGCGGTACTAGCAACTTCATCTGCATTACCAAAACGACCCAAACTAACTAAAGATGGAAAACTTGCTGCCATAGCATCTATATTCTCTTGAGGTACATTATGTTTACCATAAATTGGCGTATCAATTGGACCTGGAGAAATAGCATTAACTCGAATACCTTTAGGGCCAAATTCTGCGGCTAAAGTTCTAGTCAACGAACGTAAAGCTGCCTTACTTGAAGCGTAAGCAGACATACCTCCGAAACCTTTTACATTAGTTACCGAAGTGTTAAAAATAATGCTAGCACCTTCATTTAATTCATTATATGCGGCTTTTACGGTGAACAAAGGTCCCCGAACATTGATGTTATACACCTCATCAAATAATTCTTCGGTCAATCCGTCAATAGTTTCTACTCGAAAAATCCCTGCATTTAAAAAGAGGATATCAATTTTTCCAAAAGTATTAATTGTAGTTTTTATCAATTCTTCACTATCGGTAACACTGCTTGCTTCAGCCTTTACTAAAAGATAATCACCTTGTATCTCACCTTTTAATGCATCTAATTTTTCTTGACTTCTACCGGTCAAAACTACTTTTGCACCTTCCTTTAAATAACGCTTAGCAGTTTGTAAACCCATTCCACTTGTTGCTCCAGTAATTATGGCAACTTTGTTTTCTAATCTTCTCATAATTCTAAATTTATATTTTTTAGTTTTCTATTTCAGAACGTTCATTCCAATACAAACATAATAATAACAGAATGATTGTTCCAAATAAAAATTTAGTTTTAACATTCTTTTAATCATATCCGCCAGCTTTCGTATCTTTCAAAGTACTAATTCCAACCACATGAAAACTTTACGACTCGTATTACTGCTTTTATTTTTAATTCCTTTGAGCACTACTGCTCAACGCAAAAAGAAACAAAACACTACACCCAATATTGTATTAAATGATTCTTTGTATTCAGGACTCAAATGGCGAAATATTGGCCCTTTTAGGGGCGGGCGTAGCGTTACTTCTACTGGGGTAGTTGGGCAACCTATGACCTACTACATGGGCAGCGTTGGTGGTGGAATTTATAAAACTACGGATGACGGCATTACATGGAACAACGTCTCAGACGGACAACTAAATACAGGTACTGTAGGTGCTATCGCCGTTGCAGAAAGCAATCCGAATATTGTTGTTGTAGGTATGGGCGAACATGCTGCTCGTGGTGTAATGACCTCCATGGGTGATGGCGTTTACAAATCGACAGATGCGGGTAAAACTTGGAAACACATAGGTCTTGACGAATCGAGACATATTTCTGATGTAATTATCCATCCTACTAATCCCGATATCATTTTTATTTCGGCGCAAGGAGCCCAATATGGTCCTTCACAAGAACGTGGGGTTTACCGCTCTTTGAATGGTGGTGCTACTTGGGAGCGTGTTCTTTTTGTTAATGATACTACAGGAGTTTCTTCTTTATCAATGGATATGAATAATCCATTAATTTTATATGCGGCCATGTGGCAACATCGCCGTTATCCATGGACCATGGAATCTGGAGGAGCTTCTTCGGGAATTTATAAATCGACCGATGGAGGAACAACATGGAAGCAATTGAAAGAAGGACTACCAAAAGAATTCGGGAAGGCAGGAATTTCAGTTTCTCGAGCCAATTCTAATATAGTTTTTTCTGTTATTGAAGCAGAAGGGGATAAAGGCGGAGTATACAAAAGTATGGATGCCGGCAAAAAATGGACGCAGGTCAATAAAGACCGTATAAATATCGCACGTTCATGGTACTATATGGAAATCTTTGCCGACCCTCAAGATGAGAATGTAGTTTATGTACTTAATGCCCCCGTAACTAAATCTATCGATGGAGGAAAGTCTTTTAAGCCCTTACCCACTCCGCATGGTGACAATCATCACTTGTGGATCAACCCCAAGGACAATTCAAAAATGATTAATTCAAATGATGGTGGTGCAAATGTTTCGAATAATGGTGGTAGAAGCTGGAGTACACAACAAAACCAAGCTACTTCTCAATTTTACAGAGTAATTACCGACAATCTGGTTCCGTATAATGTGTATGGTGGGCAGCAAGATAATTCTGCAATTGCGATTGCGAGTAGAACTAATGACGGCGGTATTGACTGGAAAGATTGGTATTCCGTTGCAGGTTGCGAAAGCGCTTATTTAGCTTTTGACCCTGACAATCCTGCAGTTGTTTATGGAGGTTGTTATCAAGGTATTATTGAAAAATGGGTGAAGGCTTCACGAGAAGGAAAGCCTATTAAGGAATACCCTGAATTAGGACTTGGAAAAGTTCCTAAAGATTTTAAATACCGCTATAATTGGAATGCACCAATCATTAGTTCTCCACATGACAGAAATACGATATACCATGCCGGCAATGTCGTTTTCAAAACTACAGATGGTGGTCAAAGCTGGGAAGTTGTAAGTCCAGATTTGACTAGAAATGAAAAGGACAAACAAGGCCCTGGCGGAGGACCGTATACTAATGAAGCCGCCGGAGGTGAAAACTACAACACTTTAATGTATTTGGTAGAATCTCAGCATGAGCAAGGTGTACTTTATGCGGGTAGTGATGATGGCTTAGTACATGTAACTAAAGATGGTGGTGCCAATTGGCAAAACATTACTCCACCAAATATTGGAAATGGTATTGTGAATAGTATTGAAGTTTCTCCACACGATGCAGCAACAGCATATATTGCTGTGATGCGCTATAAATCGATGGATTTAAAACCATATGTTTTTAAAACAACTGATTATGGTGAAACCTGGACGAAAATAACTAATGGCATAACGGACAAACACACCTTTGTTCGTTCAGTTCGTGAAGACAAAAAGAAGAAAGGTTTATTATATGCTGGAACAGAAACTGGACTTTATATCTCCATGAATGATGGACAGAATTGGCAGAAATTTCAGTCTAACTTACCTCTTGTTCCTATTAATGATTTGACTATTCAAGATAATGATTTAGTGGTTGCTACTGCCGGTCGTTCTTTCTGGATTTTAGATGATTTAGGAGCTATTCAAAATAGTTTTGATATCTCAGAAAAACTTAAAATTGTACAACCTAAAGCGAGTTATCGAATTTTTGGTGGCAGCCAAGATAAACCCGTTCCTGGTTTAGGACAAAATCCAAAATCAGGTGTAACTGTTGATTACTACCTTCCTAAAAAGTTAGATTCAATAGAACTTAAATTAGAAGTTTTACAAAACGGAGAGGTTATTCGTAGTTATACCAATCAAAAACCAAAAGGTTTTAAATCTTGGCCTGGAGGACCTTCAAAACCATCTGTGTTACCTTCCAAAAAAGGATACAATCGATTTACCTGGAATTTTAGAACTGAAGCCTTACCAAGTATAGAAAAAGTCTTTGTTTTTGGAAATTCAGCAGGACGACGTGTCGGCCCAGGTGATTACACCATAAGAATGACTTTAGGTGATGAGATGGTTGAAACTACGGCAACAGTTTTGGCTAATCCATCTATCAAAGCTTCAAATGATGATTATGCAGAACAGCAGCAGGTATTAAGCACTATTGACAACACAGTTAAAGAAATACATGATGCAGTTAACCAAATGCGTTCCGCAAAAATGCAACTGAAAAACTATCAAAAATTACTCAATGACAACGACGGCGCCGACGAGTTACTAAAGAAAGGTAAGGAGCTTGAAAAGCGAATCACTGCGTGGGAAGAGAACCTAATCCAACCCAACCAAAAAACCTTTCAGGATGTCATCAATTTCAATAATCAATTGAATGCAGATTTATTACATTTAAAAGGTTTTGTTGATGTAGCTGAACCGAAAGTGACCAAAGGAGCTAAAGAGCGTCTTAAAGATTTATTAGCCGATTGGTTAACTTATAAGAATGAGAAAAATGCCATTGTTGGCAAAGAGATGAACGACTATAATCAATTGTTCAAATCGTTAGATTTGCCAGCTTTAATTTTAAATGAAGAATAATGAATAAGCCATTTGTGGCCGACACCCATTTTAAAAATGAAAAATTCCATCAAAACCCATTAGCTAAAGCCGATTATGAAGAATGTGTTTTTGAAGGGTGTCAATTCCAAAATGGCTATTTAGATAATCAAAACTTTGTTGATTGTACTTTTAAAGATTGCGACTTAAGTAATACTAATGTTGCGAATACGATTTGGAATAATGTTCAGTTTGAATCTTGTAAATTGGTTGGTGTATCTTTCGATAAATCTGAGACAACCTTTCTGACCATAGCATTTTCGCAATGTAACTTGACCCTAGCGATTTTCTATGAGTTGAGTTTACAAAAAACTGATTTTTCAGGTTGTAATTTGAGTCAAGCAGACTTTACTTCAACAGATTTGACCTCATCAAATTTTACAGATTGCAACTTAGATAATACCTTATTCGAAAACAGTATTCTTGATAAAGCCGATCTTTCAAATGCCTTTAATTTTAATATTAACCCTGAAATAAACTCTTTAAAAAAGACCAAATTCAGTAAAGAAGAATTAATTGGTTTATTGAAAAAATACGATATTGTAATTGTCTAGAACTAAACCAAGGATAAGTTATGCGACTCTTATATTCAATTTTACTCTTTAATTTTTTTATTGCTCAAAGTCAAAATACGCTTCAATTAAATGGTAAGCAATCTCCAGAAGCCAAAATTGCTTTGGTTTCTTTTATGGAAGGTCACTGGTATGGAACTGCTTTCGGAGGAGTAACTGAAGAAATTTGGAGTCCTGCGGTTGGAGGTTCCATGATGTTCGTTTTTCGTCATTTAGTTGAAGGTAAAGTTACTTTTTACGAAGTAGGACATATAAGAGAGCTAGAAAACAGCTTAATTTTTGAGCTAAAGCATTTTGATACGGACTTACATGGTTGGGAAGAAAAGGATGAGGTTCAGCAATTCAAATTCATTAAAGCAGAAGGTAATCGAGTCTATTTTGATGGCTTTACTTTTGAAAATGTAAGTGCCAACGAAATAAATATTTATGGCCTAATCGGCAATGAAGACGGCACTAGTAATGAAGTAGTTTTTAATTATAAAAAACGGTAGCACCATGAAATTATGTCTGGAGTGTGATACTGAAATTAAAGGACGTGCTGATAAAAAATTCTGTTCAGATTATTGTCGCAACGCGCATAATAACAAACTGAATAAAGACAGTAAAGGTCTCGTTCGAAATGTGAACAATAGGCTGCGTAAGAATTATAGAATTCTAGATAGTTTTGAACTCAAAGAAGGAAAAACCAGAACTACCAAAACCCGTTTAATGGATAAAGGTTTTGACTTTGAATATATTACCAACCTCTACACCACAAAAAAAGGAAGCACCTATTTTTTTGTCTATGACTTAGGATATCTTCCTTTAGATAATGATTATTATATGATTGTAAAAAGGGAATAAGTTACTTCCAATTCTGCCCACTCAATTTTAAGGCAGCAACGACAATATCTTTTCTACTTATTTGGCCAACTAAAATATCATCTTTCATAACGGGTAAACGTCTTCGATTATGTCTGTCAAAAACACCCGCAGCATCGAATATGCTCATATCATGAGGAATGGTCTCAACGTTTTTAGTCATAAATCGTTCCACACTTTTATCAAGTATTGGTTGATTAAAATAACGGCTTTCGGAAATCTGCTTCATACAATCTGCTTCAGAAATAATACCAACTAAAAAACCATTGGAATCCATTACGGGTCCTCCAGAAATTTTATATTTGGCAAAGGCCTCCATAACTTCTAGGATTGATTGGTCAGGTGCAAACTTTACCAATTTTCTAGTCATATAGTCAGAAACCAAAATTGGCGCATCGTAATCTTTTTTTGAATCGACCTTTGCTCTGGCCCCTTGAAAACTCTTGATTCCCATAGTATTTAAATTGAAGGTTGATTACCTAATATAGTGAATTTTTACGAATAATTTAATTTTAGAGCCTATAACCTGCGAACTCCTTATATTTTTATACATTTATGTACCAACTCAAAAAAAATGAACTTATCTAGAACCGTTTGTCTTTTCCTTGCCATAATTGCTGTGTATTGGAGCTTTAAGTCACTCATGCCAACTTATTCAGCTGGCGAAGAAATTGAACGTACTTCCTTCTCTGTGGACCGTGCACTTAGTCATGTGAAAAATTTGTCACTGGAACCACACGGCGTTGGATTTCCAGGTCATGAAAGAGCAGCAGCCTACATCATTGGAGAGCTCAGCAAAATGGGCCTTAAAACCACCACTCAAGAAGGGTATACGGCCGGAGATTGGGGTAATTTAAGTAAAGCGACAAATATCATCGCTAAAATAAAGGGTACTGAAGCAGGTAAAGCATTGGTCTTATTATCACATTATGATAGTAGTCCGCATTCGTCATTTGGTGCCAGTGATGCTGGTAGTGGTGTAGCGACTATTCTTGAAGGCATAAGAGCCTTTATGGCAGAGAACAAAATTCCAAAAAATGATATAATAATTTTAATAACTGACTCTGAAGAGTTAGGGCTGAATGGTGCAGACCTCTTCGTTAAAGAACATCCTTGGACTAAAAATGTAGGATTGGTTTTAAACTTTGAAGCTCGCGGTAGTGGCGGGCCGAGCTATATGCTCATTGAAACCAATAGAGGCAATAGTACTTTAATTAAAGAATTTTCTAAGGCCAAGCCCGATTACCCCGTAGCGAATTCTTTAGCCTATAGTATTTACAAAATGCTGCCTAATGATACGGATCTAACTGTTTTTAGAGAAGATGCCGATATTGAAGGGTTTAATTTTGCTTTTATTGATGACCATTTTGATTACCACACAGCTCTTGATACTTATGAAAGACTTGATCGTAATACATTGGCGCATCAAGGAAGCTATTTAATTCCGTTGTTAAACCATTTTAGTGAAAGTGATTTAACAGCTTTGAAAAGTTTGAATGATGATGTGTATTTCAATCTTCCTTACTTCAAATTAGTATCTTATCCATATGATTGGATATGGCCAATGTTTGCCCTAACAATTATTCTGTTCCTAACTCTAATTGTAGTGGGAATTAAGAAAAGATCTCTTAAAATAAACCTTATGCTTAAAGGGTTTGTTCCAATGCTTTTGTCGGTTGCTTTTAACGGAGCTTTTGGTTATTTCAGTTGGACCGCATTAAAATGGTGGTATCCAGGTTTTAAAGATATGCTCCACGGATTCACATATAATGGACACTCTTATATTCTAGCTTTCTCTCTATTTGCGCTTGGAGTTTGTTTTTTTGTTTATAATAGATTTAGAAAAACTTCCACCCCTAACCTGCTCGTTGCTCCTATAACATTGTGGATAGTAATTTGTGGACTCGTAGCTGTCTATATTCAAGGTGCAAGCTTTTTTATTGTCCCTTTATTTGGTCTTTTAGCAGCATTTATGGTGACTATTAACCAAGAGAAACCAAATCCATTCTTATTATTGTTCTTAGCCCTCCCTGCTCTTTTTATTTTTGCACCGTTTATCAAAATGTTTCCGGTTGGTTTAGGATTAGGAATGATGGTAGCAGCGACTATTTTTGTTACCCTTTTGTACTTTTTTCTATTGCCTTTATTAGGGCTGACCAAACATAAACTGCGTTTTGCAGTAGTATCATTTTTGCTATTTGCCATGGTTAGTATTGGGGCTCATATCAATTCAGGATTTAATGAAGAAAGACCAAAACCAAGTAGTTTGTTATATGTTTATGATGCGGATACTAATAAAGCGAAATGGGCTACCTACGATAACGTGTTGATTGATTGGAACTCACAGTATTTAGAAAATAATGAAGAGCCTTTAGCTGAGAAAACTTTAAATAAAACTATTAGTAGTAAATACAGCACCGGCTTTACATATACTTCCGTAGCTCCAACCAAAGCTTTGGCCCTGCCAGAAACTATCATCACAACAGATACTATTCAAGGTGATAAGCGAATTATTTCGTTGTGTATTACTCCAAAAAGACCCATTAATCGTTTAGAAGTATTTACCAATGACATTGAATTAGAAAAAGCATCGGTTAATGGTATTGAGCTTTCAGAATTTTATTTGGAAAACCGAAGATATGGTAAGTTAATCACACATTATGTCAGTAATAATGACTATACTGAGCTCGAACTTGAATTTCAGAAAGACCAAGCTTTAGAACTTACTTTATATGAAGCTTCCAATGATTTATTGGATAATAGTCAGTTTTCAGTACCTCAGCGTCCAAAAAGCAGTATTCCGATGCCTTTTGTCTTAAATGATGCAACATTAATAATTAAAAAAATAGCTTTTGAGTAAAACAATTGGAGTTTTAGGTTGTGGTTGGTTAGGTCAACCCTTGGCTCAAAGTTTAGTTTTAAAAGGTCATCAAGTAAAGGGGTCAACTACCTCAACGGATAAGTTTAAAGTGCTTGAAAATTTAGGCATCTCACCTTATCAAATTAAACTAACAGAAGAAAAAGTTGAAGGCAACATCACAAGTTTTTTACAGGAATTAGAGGTGCTTATTGTCAATATTCCGCCAGGGTTACGAAAAACTGGAAACGGGAGTTTTATAAAACGCATTGAAATGCTTTTAAGGCATGTTGAAGATTCTAAGATTGATAACGTACTTTTTGTAAGCAGCACTTCGGTATATGGAGCAGTAGAAGGTGACATTACAGAAGAGACCAACCCAAACCCAATTACAAATTCAGGCAAACAGTTAGCGCAGATTGAAAAACTTTTACTTGCCAACAAACGTTTTGACACTACTATCATACGTTTTGGAGGTTTAATTGGTCCGAATAGACATCCTATAAATCATCTGGCCGGCAGAACTGGATTAACAAATGGTTGTGAACTTATCAATTTAATACATCTTGATGATTGCATTTTAATGATAGAGACTATACTTAATGAAGCGTATTGGGGTTCAATTTTTAATGGCGTCTATCCTTATCATCCTACTAAAAAAGACTATTATACCCGGGAAGCCGAAAAAAGAGGACTCGATGCTCCCCAATTTATTAAGACGGAACAGACAATCTTCAAAAAAACGATTAAAAGCCATCTTTTTTATGTTAAAAGTCACCAATTACTTACAACAATTGTTTCTTAACACACCACAATAAAGTGTTTCTTCACAACAATTAAGAGAGTTTTATGTTAATTAAATGCCTGTAAATAAAGGCCTTATCGATATAATACATAATTTTGACTAACTATTAAAAGTTTGGTTATGGAAAATTCAAGGTTAAAAACTAGAATCTTGATGGAAATAGAAAAAATTATTTCAAGAAATAGTTTTAAAGGTGATATGACTAAGAAAACACAAGATTTTCATGAGTCTATCATTAAAAAACATTACAATGCTTCAGATGTCAAAATTGATTATCACAGACATCGTGTAAAAATGAATATTGTTTTAGATGATACATCTTATAATCCTAGAACAGCAAATATTAATTTAAGCACATTACCGATGAATCTTTTCTTTAAAAATCTCTATGATTTTTTAAAGTCTTGTATTGAAACGGATACTAAAAGTTTAGCGTTTTATGCAAAATTAATTCAAGATTATACGAATAGGGGTACGCATAGTGTGGCAGTGTATTAAACGAACATTTACAATTTAACTTTAAAAAGGTGCTTCTTGCACCTTTTTTAGCGTATTGTAGTATTTTCTTTAACAATATGATACGCTAAATTTTTATAGTTTTGCGCCACTTCTAAATAAAATAGAAAATGAAAAAATTAGTTTTACTAGCAATTTTGGTGGCGGCACCTTCTTTATTTGCTCAGTCAAAAAGTGACATGTTAACCCATTACAAGGCATTCTATAATGAAATGCGTTTACAAGGTGATATTAATGGAGTGATTAATGCTTTAACTCATTTAAATGTAATTGAACCTTCTCAAGAAAGAAGAGATACACTTGCCTATGTTTATTTAAATAGTGGCCAACATATGCAGGCCCTTAATACCATTGGTATCGAAACAGATACAAATAGTTCTGATATTGCTGTTCAGGTAAAAGCGGTTTCCCTTAAAAACCTGAACCAACCAAAAAGAGCAATCGAGCAATTTGAAATTTTGTTCAAACGAAATCCAAATCCTTATTTGGCGTATGAACTAGCAGATCTTAAAATTTTAACTGGTGACCCAACAGGTGCAGGAACTAATATTGAATATGGTCTAGCTAATGCTAAAGAGGACATGAAACATGCTTTTTATGAGCGTCAACAACCTTATGAAGCATCTTTAAAAGCTGGTTTTTACCACTTAAAAGGATTATTGGTGTATAATAATGACAAAGCCAATATTGATGAAGCTATCGGATTAATGGATGAAGCTTTAAAAATAGATCCTAGTTTTAATCTTGCCAGTTTAAGCAAGCAAGCATTGGAAACAAAAAAGAATAGTCCAGAAGCTACAAAAAATTAAGTTGAAGACTATTTAGAAAATAAAAAAGAGAGGCTTAACGGCCTCTTTTTTATTTGGAAAAGCTGAATATTATCAGTTTAATTTGTACTCATTTTTTCAATCAGAAGACTATCGGAAACTTTCTTAATTTCAATGAGTTCTTTTACATTTTTATTGGGTACTGCTATAGATAAAACGTAATGAGCAATTTTCCAATTACCATCTACTTTTTCAAGCACTCCAGAACCACGACATAGTTTCATCTGAGTATCTAAAAGCTCATCAAACCAGGCAAAGCTTGCATTTTCATTCAGATAAACATTTCGTTCTAAGGATGTAAAACTCCAAGCACTTCCTTTATCAAAATAGGGCTTTGAAAAGTCTTTAAATTCTTGAGTCTGCCAATTCTCTGTAGCATCAGTACCAATAAAAGCACCATTTTTAGTCATCAATCCAAAATAAGCATCAAAATTTGCTTCGGAAGCAGCTTTATGCCATGCATCAATTACCTCATTAACTTTTATTTTTTCAGATTTTTGACCCATTCCAAAAACCGAAGTAAAAATAAGGACTACTAAAGCTACTCTAATTTTCATCTAATATTAATTTGGTGTCAAGTTTATTACTGATAATGACATTAAACTGATTTCTCCAGGCATTATTAGCAGTTAACAACTGCCTCATAGGTTCATTCACATCAGTACGATCTTCAATACTAGCTTTTAATTTTAAGAGGTAAGTTTTAAATACGCGTTGCCTACTTTTTATTTGAGGCTTATGAAATACTTCAGGATATCCTCCTGATTGTAAGGCCTGTTCTTTCTCTACCAGATCTTCAACTGCCAAGGCTAAATCTTCATTATTAGCGGCTCTATACATGACATTAAGGCTACTTTGAAAATCTTGATATTCTTTCCAATTTAATAAAATTTCATTGGCGTCCGGATCAACTTCTTGTTCTTTCGGCATATCTTGAAAAGAGAAAAAGACCAGTTCATCTTCATTGTCATCTTGTTCTCCTTCCTTCTTTTTACACCCATAAAGCATCAAAAAACAAGCACCAATAAGTAACAATTTCTGCATGAAACGAAATTACACAATTTAGGATAAGCTATCTTTATGGCTCAATTAAATTAACTTCTTTTTAAATGCAAAAGTCTATTTTAATTATTGGAGCATGCGGACAAATTGGTACCGAATTAACCATTGCACTTAGAGAAAAATATGGCAATGAAGCTGTAATTGCTAGTGATATTAGAGAAGGCAGTGATGCCCTCATGGCATCGGGGCCTTTTGAATTATTAGACGCCACAGACTATGAAGCCATAGAAAATGTGGTCATGTATTACGAAATTGAAGAGGTGTATTTAATGGCTGCTATGCTAAGCGCAACAGCAGAAAAGTTTCCAATGCGGGCCTGGAATCTTAATATGAACTCTTTATTCAATGTTCTCAATTTGGCTAAAGACAAAAAGATAGACAAAATATTTTGGCCCTCAAGTATTGCAGTATTTGGACCCAATACTCCAAAAACAGAAACACCTCAACACACCTTGATGGAACCCAGTACGGTCTATGGCATTAGTAAACAATCAGGAGAAAGATGGTGTGAGTATTATTTTAAAAAATTTGATGTTGATGTGCGTAGTGTACGATATCCTGGCTTAATTAGTTGGAAAACACTGCCTGGTGGCGGAACAACGGATTATGCAGTAGAAATCTTTCACAAAGCGTTGGAGGATAAAAAATATACTTGTTTTTTAGCTGAAGGCACTATACTGCCCATGATGTTTATGGATGACGCTATTAGAGCAACGGTATCTCTTATGGAGGCCAATCCAGAAGAACTTAGTATTCGTTCGTCTTATAATTTAGGAGCTATGACTTTTGGTCCCGAAGAAATTGCCTCTAATATCAAAGCCCATCTTCCGGAGTTTGAAATGAGTTACGACCCAGATTTTAGGCAAGCTATTGCTGATTCTTGGCCGAGTAGTATTGATGATAATCAAGCCAAATTAGACTGGAATTGGAAACCTGAATTTGATTTAGAAAAAACTACAAAGGAGATGTTGAAAAATCTTATGAACTAGTTCCAATATCTGACTTACCACCAGTTTTTTTAAGCAATTTAATTTGAAGAATTTCAATAGCCTTATCAATTGGTTTAAGCATATCATACATGTTTAAAGCAACTACACTAGCTCCATGCATGGCCTCTACCTCTACCCCTGTTTTATAAAATGTTTTTACTTCAACTGTGATAATAATATGTAAACCGTCAATTTCATATTGAATTCCCGCATACTCAATGGGCAGCGGATGACAATCAGGTAAAAGTTCAGGAGTTTTTTTTAAGCCTAAAAAACCAGCTGCTTTGCTCATAGCAAAAACATCCCCTTTTGGAACGGTTTTTTCTTGAATTGCCTTAATAGTTTCATGCGAACCTACTTTAACTATTGCCTGCGCTATGGCAGTTCTATGGGTGTTGCTTTTTTGTGTGATATCTACCATATACTAAGAGTTAACTTTCCATTGATATGATTCATCTTCAAATAGCTCTTTACCAAACACGGGGACTTCTTTTTTAATCTCTTCTACAACGTGGTGTAAAGCATCAAAAACTTCTTTCCTATGAGGAGAGGAAACAAAAACAAACAAACAAATTTCTCCAATGGCAACTTTCCCTAAACTGTGATAAATATGCATACAGGTTAAATCAAATTTGTCAAAAGTAGCTTCTCTTATTTCATGAAATTTTTGATTTGCCATAGCCTCATAAGCGGTGTATTCAATTGCACCAACTGCATTACCATCAATGACATCAGCACGAACTTGCCCCAAAAAAATATTATGTGCACCTATTGTTGTTTTAGATTGGTGCTTAGCGATTGAATTAGCAATAAATTCGGGGCTTATGGCTCCTTCAACAAATACATTTTTAATTTTCTTGTCCATGAATAGCTCTTTTAAACTAAGATAATGAAGAAATAAAACATCCTTCTTCTCTAGTCCGCTAAAAATACTAAAATAACAGCTTTAACAATTGGTCCAGAATTTTAAAAGATAGCAAAGAAATTTCCTATAGCTAAATTATATTTCTTTACATTGAGGCAGAGTAAAATATATGGTAGTGCCTTTGTTTAATTCACTATCTACCCAAATCCTCCCTTGGTTTTCTTTTATCATTTCAATACAAATAGAAACCCCCAATCCTGTGCCTTTTTCATTATCAGTTCCATAATTAGTTACTCTTTCATTACTATGAAAAACTTTATTCTTTATTTCGTTAGACATTCCTATTCCACTGTCTTTTATCCAAATTTTCCAATTCGACTCAGTCTTTTCAGCTCCAAAAATAATAGTTCCTTTTTGAGGTGTAAATTTTAAGGCATTGCTTAAAAGGTTCCTCAGAACAATTTCAATATGGTCTTCATCAGCCCAAACCTTGGTATTTATTTCAACTTGGTTTTTGACTTGTATCTTTTTATTATCAATTCTTGATGCCAATAAGGCTATGGAATTATCAATCTTGGTAATTAAATCAAAATTAATGGGTTTTGTTTGACGCCCATTTAATTGTGCTTCGCCCCAAAGAAATAAATTATTCAAAGAAAAAAGTACGTTGTCAACTCTGGTCTTCATTAATGGTAAATAATTATCAAATTCCTCTTTTGTGATGCCTTTCTCAACTAATAAATCCAATAAGCTTTTTATACCGCCAATAGGGCCTTTAAAATCATGCCCAATTATTGAAAATAGTTTAACTTTTGTTGTGTTAGCATCATCTAACCGTTCTGTTTTATTTTGAAGTTGAACTTGGGTCTCTGTCAATTCATGATTCAGAAGCTTCAATTTACTTTCATTTTTCTTAACCAAGAATAAAATTGATAGTAATGATAAAACGACGATTAAGGCAATTATTAAAATTGCTTTCTGAACAGCACTCCCTTTTTCTAATTTAAGATTTAATAACTGCTGCTGTTGTCGATAGTTATTTTCTGCAAGTGCAATTCTAGTTGTATTTTGATTTTTCTCATATTTAATTGAATCCCTTAATTGGTGATAAGTTTCTAAAAGATCATTGGCAAGCTCAAACTCTCCCATTTTTTGTTTGATGTCATATGACAATTTTATTAAGGCCTCTTGTGCTCGCAAAAAATGTAGTCTTTCTGCTATTGGTATCGTATTTGTTACAATTATATAGGCATTTTCATAGTTTTCTAAATTAAATTCAAGGTTTGCTTCTGCCAGATTCAACTCTACCAATTGTTGATAATCGTTTGAACCTTTAGATATATTATCAGCTTTTTCTAATAATTCTTTAGCCCCTTCAATATTGTTCTTTTTAAGAAAAACGTTCGATTTAATAATCCATACGCTATTCTGAAGAAACTTATCTTTAATATGATTGATTTGTTTTTGAGCATATTCAAGAAATTCAATTGTTTTATCGAGTTCATTCTTACCATAGTACATTTTTGCTATCTCAATATTAAGCTCAGCAGATTTGAAAATATCTGGTTTCTCTTTGAGTAATGAAAGGCTCAATTTGTAAAAAGAAACAGCTCTCTCATACTCATTTAAATCGGCCATGATAGAAGCAGCATTTGTTGTAAACAAATATGATTTTTCCCAATTACCAAACTTTGTAGCATACCTGCGCCCCATGCTATTGTATTCAAAAACTTTATCAATTCTTTTGTTCCTATAATTGCCAAATCCTAAAACATTTATGGTTTCAAGAAAAACTGAATCTGCACCAACTTCTTTAGAATAATTGAAAGCATCTATAGCAAGTGCAAAACTCAAGCTATCAGCAGCTTTATGCATTGATGTTCTGGCAATTGTTTCTTTTGCTTTAGCGATGCCGATTTCATAACCAATTTCGTTGCTAATTTTTAGTATTCTATTACCTAAATGAATTGCGCTATCTGCATTACTACGAACAAACTGCCTAGTTCGTTTGTAAAGAAAATCAACATATTCTGGACTTTTTTGAATACTTATTTTGGTGAAAGCATCATTTGCAATTGGTCCTTTTTGACTAAGAAGAAAATTTGTGAAAAAAAAAGCGCAAAACAAGAAAAATACCAAAAAGCCATAAGTTCTCTTATATTTTTTACTTTTTTGCATTGCCTTTTATAATCCATATGAAATTAAGAAAAAACTTACTTAACACATAGGGTTTAAAGAGTTTTGTCTAGGGATACAGACCTTAAGGAATGATGGGTTTAATCAAATTAAAGTCAAGAATTAATTTCTAAGTTGATTAATTCGTGTTAGAATCAACTAAACCTTAGCTTTCTCCCCAAAAACCTTTTGAAGACTTATTCGACTTAACGGTTTATCAAAATAACCCGCTACATTTTTATGTTCTTTGGCAATTGCACGATCTTTTGAATTGGCAAAAGCAGATAGCACATATATCTCTGGAATATCAATCGACCTAGCTATCTTTTTTAAACCTTCTATAAATTGCCAACCATTCATCTCATCCATAACAAGATCAAGAAAAATAAGACTTGGTAAGGCTTCTTTATTCTTTACCAATAAGGATGCCGTGTCAAGAGCATCTTCAGCATTAGAAAAAGTCTCAATAGCAAGTTCAGTTTCAAACTGCTGTAGGCAATACCTTGTAGCAAATTGAGATACCATGTCATCATCAATTATCCAAGTGGTGGTTTGCATAGGCTTTTTGGCTTGGCTAATTGAGTGGTATTAGCCCTTTACTTCAAAAATATAAGCTTCTGATTAGCGTAACAAAAATTGTCGTTTTACGGTCAAAAGCCTCTGCATAACGTTAAAATCCCCTAAAATATTGGATGGATTACCTAGTGAGGGAGCTTATTCTTAAGAACTCCGTAAACAAAAGTACCTAGTAATGCACCAATAATCACTACTATAATTGGAAGAAAACCAGCACCTAATAAGGTATACATAGGTCCTGGACATGCCCCAGCCAAAGCCCAACCTAAACCAAATAAGGTTCCACCAAATGCATAGCGTTTAAATGATTTTTCTTTGTCTGATATCTTTATTTCTTCTCCAAAGAATGATTTTTTATTTCCTCTTTTAACCCACTGGGTAAATAGAACGCCTAATGCGAGTGCCGAACCAATAATACCATACATATGAAAAGCGTCAAATTGAAACATCTCATAAATTCTGAACCAAGAAGCGGCTTCAGATTTAAACATGACTATGCCAAAAAATATACCCACTATTAAATAAATAAAACTCTTCATATCTCTAGAAAATTAAAGGAAAGATAAAATGAACCATGGCAAGGCCGCCTGCAAAAAACCCAATAACTGCAATCAAAGATGGCAACTGCAAATTACTCAGACCAGAAATAGCATGGCCAGAAGTGCAACCACCAGCGTAGCGTGCACCAAAACCAACTAAAAAACCACCCAAGATTAAAACGAATAATGTCTTTGGGTTTGAAAAAGCTTCATTTGCAAAAAACTCTGTTGGCATATAGGCATTACCGGCACTATGGAAACCAAGTGCATTCAGTTTGTTTACCGTATTGGAACTAATAGCAACAGTATCATCAATCGTGAGAAAATTAGCGGCAATGTACCCCCCTATTAAAACCCCAATCATTACAATGAGGTTCCAGCGTTGGGCTTTCCAATCAAACTTAAAAAAATCAGCTGCTTTCGCACCACCCGCAATTGTGCATAACGTTCTTAAATTGGAAGACATACCAAAACGTTTGCCTAACAAAATTAGTATCGCCATTGTTAGAGCAATCAATGGCCCAGAAACATACCATGGCCATGGTTGTAAAATACTATCCATACTTAAAATTTTTACAAAATAAAGCCAAATGTAAGTCGCTTCATGTGAATTATGTTATTTGTTTTTTAGTTTTTAACCTTACAGGTATTCAATCCGAAAATAGTGTACAAAGGACAAAAACTGACTAGACTTGTCAAAACAAAAATACCTGACAAGGCAAGTAAAACATATGCTAAAGTTCCCTCAATAACTTTAAAATAAAACAATGTAATTACCACTAATGCCACAATAAAACGAACAATACGGTCTACACCGCCCATATTTTTTTTCATAATTAAATTTTTAAAACATCAATTAATAGCACAACTACTGTTACTAGGCCCGCACATACAATACACACCAAAACAAGTTTATGCCACTTTTTTAATTTCATATTCAAATCTAAAGTTCTTCAAAGAAAATTGTTGTAACCTTAGTTACATAGCTATAGTAATTTTTATCTTAATTTTAAGTTTCATCTAAAATTTATGAATCGAAGAAAATTTGCTTCTAAACTAACTTTGGCCACAATTTCTGGAATTTTAGGAGCAGATATTGTTTTTGGTCATCAAATGCCTCAACATTATATTCCTTTAGGTTTGCAAGACCCAGACCCTTTTAAACTATTTCAAAAGGATAGTGAAATGGTATTACTCAATGATAAGCCTTGGAATATGGAAGCGAAAGCCCATCTTTTGAATGATAAGGTTACCCCCAACAAGTTCATGTTTATTAGAAACAATGGTAAAATACCTGAGAATATTAATGAGGCCAATTGGCAACTGACCATAGACGGTGAAGCAGCATTAACTGCGAAAAGTTACTCACTTGATGAGTTAAAATCAAAATTTAAAACTTATACCTATCAATTAACCTTAGAATGTGGTGGTAATGGCAGAAGCGAATTTAATCCGCCTGCAAAAGGAAATCAATGGATAATTGGTGCGGTTTCTTGCGCGAATTGGACAGGTGTCCGCTTACGAGACGTTTTAGAAGATACAGGTATAAATTCTGATGCGGTTTATATTGGCTATCATGCTGCTGACACTCATTTAAGTGGTGACCCCAATAAAGAACCTATTTCAAGAGGAGTGCCACTTTCAAAAGCGCTTCAAGATGAGACTTTATTGGCTTTTGAAATGAATGGTAAACCAATACCTATAGCACATGGTTTTCCTTTACGATTGGTATGCGGTGGCTGGCCTGCATCGGCATCAGGAAAATGGTTAAAAAAGATTAGTATTCGTAATAAAATTCATGATGGGGCAAAAATGGGAGGTAGTTCGTACCGAGTACCTTGCGAAACTGTGGCCCCTGGAAGCAAAGTTGAAGACGATGCAATGTGCATCATTGAGTCTATGCCAGTTAAATCATTGATAACCTACCCTAAAACTGGGGCTTTATTGAACTCCAAAACACTTAAAATAAACGGACATGCTTGGGCTGGTGAACTTCAAGTTCAGCAAATAGAATATTCCATAGACTTTGGCAGTACTTGGCAGTTATGTACCCTTGACCAACCAAGCAATAGATTAGCATGGCAACATTTTAATGCCTCAATTTCATTTCCAAAGAAAGGATACTATGAAGTTTGGGCAAAAGCCACTGATACAAATGACAATAGTCAGCCAATGGTTCTGCCAGGTTGGAATCCAAAAGGATATTTGAACAATGCTTGCCACCGAATTGCAGTTAAAGTAGTTTAATTTATGAACAAAAACTTTGACAGATCAATAAAATCATTGAGTGTTCTTTTGGGAGTATTCATAGCTTTGATTGCAATCCTTTTTGGTGGATTGCTTTATTTAAAGCAAAACCCTGAAGCATTAAGAAATCAAGCAAATGAAGGTTTAGTTGAAATTTCTGAAGAAAATAACGACCTAATTACGGATGGTATTCATGTTGCAACGGGCTTTGTTGATGATGAACATTTACAAGTAGTTATTCAAAATTGCACGAGCTGTCATTCGGCGAAACTCGTTACGCAAAACCGTATGAGTAAGGAAGGTTGGAAAGCAACTATTAAATGGATGCAAGAGACGCAAAATTTATGGGATTTAGGACAAAATGAAGCTAAAATAGTAAGCTATTTAGCCAAAAATTACGCTCCAGAACATCAGGGCCGAAGAGCCCATATAGAAGTTGCTGAATGGTATGAATTAAAGTGATATGGAAATTTATTTAGATGCATTTTTAAAAGGGTTTAACGGTACATTAAATTATACCTGGAAATCAATATGTTTTGAAGTGAATTGGTATAACAATTATTTTTGGGGACTCATTGCCATTTCACTTATGGTTTGGCTTTTAGAGATTCTGTTCCCTTGGAGAAAAGACCAGTCTGTCTTTCGTAAAGATTTTTGGTTAGACGCTTTTTATATGTTCTTCAACTTCTTTGTTTTCGCTATCATTATACAAGGTGTCTATAACATGCTTGAAGTGAGTTTTGGTCAATTAGGTATAACGATACAGAGTATCGCCTTTTTTAATATTCAAGATTGGCCATTGTGGTCTCAACTAGTAGTTTTCTTTGTGTTGCTAGATTTTGTGCAGTGGCTAACTCATATGGCTTTGCATAAATTTTCTTTTTTGTGGCGTTTTCATCAAGTGCACCATAGTGTAAAAGAAATGGGTTTTGCTGCTCACCTGCGCTATCATTGGATGGAAAATATACTCTACAAACCCCTAAAGACTTTTGGCGTAATGCTACTAGGCGGGTTTGAACCAGAACAAGCCTACATCGTTCACTTTATTGCTATAGCTATTGGGCATTTAAATCATGCTAACATTAAGCTGACCTATGGACCCTTAAAGTATATTTTTAATAACCCCGTAATGCATTTATACCATCACTCATTTCTACTGCCAAAAGGTAAATTTGGAGTGAATTTTGGAATAAGCCTGAGTGTTTGGGATTATATTTTTAAAACAAATCATATACCAGAAGACAGTGGAAAAATAATTCTGGGATATCATGGGGATGAAAATATGCCCCAAGGTTTTTGGGGACAATTGCTACATGGATTCACCAAGAAGTAAAGCTTTATAACTAATTATTCGCTTACCCAATCATTGTAGCCACCAGAATAATCAAAGATTGTAGTAAAGCCTTTTTCTTTTAGTAAGTCCGCAGCTCTGCTGCTTCTACCACCCATTTTGCAGTACAAATAAACAGGTTCATCTTTACTTAAATTTTCAATTTGCTGTACGAAAGTCTTACTATCGATAATATTAAAATTAAGTGCATCATCTATATGCCCAGCTTCGTATTCTTCGCTAGTTCTAACATCAACCAACTGAACATTTTTTCCGATAACATCGGTTTTCATATCTGATTTGTTCACTTTGGTAACAGCGGCCTCCGAATTTGTTTGGCAACTTAATGTAAAACTGAAAACAATAAAAAAGAATGAAAATTTAATAAAGGATTTCATTTAGAAGTTTATTTTAAAGTGGTTGGACAAACAAAATCTGTAACAGGAATTCCTGCTTTTTTTATAGCTGCAAATCCACCTGCAATATCAACTAAATTATGAATTCCACGACTCTTTAAAATTGAAGCTGCTATCATACTTCGATACCCTCCTGCACAATGAACATAAAAAGTTTCTTTTTCAGGGAATTCTGCTAAATGATCGTTTAAAAAATCAAGAGGTGTCAAGTTCGCATTTTCAATATGCTCAGCACTAAACTCTGAATCTTTTCTAACATCAAAAACAGGAATTTCCTTTTTTAAAGTATCTTTAAAAACCTCAGCTGAAATACTCTTGACGGTATCTGTTTCTTTACCAGTAGCCGACCAAGCTTCAACTCCACCCTCAAGAAAGCCAAGTGTTCCATCAAAACCAACACGACTTAATCGGGTAATAGCTTCTTCTTCTTTACCCTTTTCAGCTACTAATAAAATTGGTTGTTTTACGTCGGCAATCAATGCTCCAACCCAAGGAGCAAAACTTCCTTTTAATCCTATAAAAATTGACCTAGGAATATGTGCTTTAGCAAAATCATCTTGATGACGTACATCTAAAATTACTGCTCCTGTTTCATTAGCTGCAGCTTCAAAAGCATTGGGCGAAAGTGCGGTATCACCACGTTCAATCACATCATGAATATCATCATATCCTTCTTTGTTCATTTTTACATTAAGCGGGAAATATTGTGGTGGTGGTAAAAGTCCGTCAGTAACCTCTTCAACAAATTCAGCTTTCGTCATATTTGCACGTAAGGCATAATTCATTTGTTTTTGATTGCCTAGGGTATCAACGGTTTCCTTCATCATATTCTTACCACATGCCGAACCGGCACCGTGCGCAGGATAAACAATAACATCGTCAGCCAAGGGCATTATTTTAGTCCGTAAACTATCATAAAGCAAACCGGCTAAATCTTCTTGAGTCATCGTTGCGGCTTTTTGAGCTAAATCCGGTCGCCCAACGTCTCCTAAAAACAAGGTGTCGCCACTAAAAATAGCGTGGTCTTTACCATATTCATCTTTCAATAAATACGTAGTGCTTTCCATGGTATGACCAGGAGTATGGAGTACTTTAAAAGACAATTTACCCAATTGAAATTCTTGTTCGTCTTCAGCTACTAAAACTTTATAAGAAGGATTTGCATTAGGTCCGTATACTATGGTTGCCCCAGTTTTTTTGGCAAGTGTTACATGACCACTAACAAAATCAGCATGAAAATGGGTTTCAAAAATATACTTGATTTTGGCATTATCTCTTTCGGCTCGTTCTAAATATGGTTTTACTTCTCTTAAAGGATCAATAATAGCCACTTCACCTTCACTCTCTATATAGTAAGCACCTTGTGCTAAGCATCCGGTATATATTTGTTCAATATTCATCTTCATTAATTTTAAATCAAATTTATTGATTGTTGATTTAATTTCTTGCAACTTTAGTTACACTATCTATGTTGTAAAGACACTTTTTCTTGTAAAGCTGTTCGCTCCATTTTTTCTAAACAGTCAGCATAGGCTTCAGCAGTGCGCACATACATATTATCTTTACCTATGACGTTCACAAAACCACTACTCTGTAAAATATCGCGGATAGGCCCAATAGCACCTGCCAATTTGAATACAATACCTGTTTCTTTCAAACTTTCTACTACTTTCTCTAATTGATTTAATGCAGTATTATCTATATAATTTACTGGCTCTGCATTCAAAATCACATATTTCAAGCGATCATTTTTTAACCCGATTTCTTTCATTAATTGACTTTTAAAATAATGAACATTGGCAAAAAATAGTTGCGCATCAAAACGAATCATTAAAATCTCATCATGAATTTCAACATCTTCTGGAAATCGCTTCAGGTTTTTGAAATATTCCATTCCCTTTATTTTTCCTAATACGGCTATATGCGGCCTTGAAATTCGATAGACTAATAGTAGTAAGGAAAATAACACTCCGAAAATTATCCCTTGAGAAATACCAATAAGTAGCGTAGTTAAAAAGGTAACCAAGAATAAATAGAATTCATCTCTGCGTTGGTTCCATAGTTGTTTGGGATACTTTAAATCAATAAGACCATAAACCGCTACCAATATGATTGCACCAAGGACCGATTTAGGTAGATAATAAAAGAAAGGTGTTAAATAAAGCAATGTTACACCAACCACAACTACACTAATTAGTGAAGCTATACCCGTTTTTGCACCCTCATCTACATTAACTGCAGTTCTTGATAAACCAGCATTAGAAGGAAAAGATTGAAACAAAGAGCCTATGATATTAGATGCACCAAGCGCCCGTAATTCTTGATTAGGGTTTGTGTGATACTCTTGACTTTTATCCTCAACAGCTTTTGCTATTGTCATGGCCTCTGCAAAAGCAATAAATGCTAAAGCCATTGCAGTTGGAAATGCTTTTATCAATAACTCTGTATTAAATTCAGGAAGTAAAAATCCTGGTAGTCCTTTTGGTATTTGACCTATAATATGAACATCGGTATCATTCACCATAAAAAAATAAATACCTATAATACCAAGTATGACTACAACCATTGCAGCCGGTAGTTTTTTATGTACCCGCTTCAGCCCAATAATGACTAAAATAGCGGCAATACCTATAGTTAAGTCATAAAAATTTGTTTGCCCTAATTTATTGAAGATAGCTTGTAGTGTTGGTAGTGTCTTATTTGTACTAATTTCTAAACCAAAAAAGTGTTTCAACTGGCTAATACCTATTACGAAAGCAGCAGCCACTGTAAATCCACTGACTACTGGCCTAGATAAAAAATTAGAAAGAAAGCCTAGGCGCATAAACCCCATGACCAATTGAATAACTCCAACAAAAAGGGCCAAGAAGATGGCCATGCTAATATATTCGTCAACATTAGCCAATTTCATCGCGGCTAAACTTGAAGCGACAATTAATGAGTCTAAGGCGACAGGACCAACCGCCAATTTTCTGCTTGAACCTGTAAATACATAAATTAGATTTGGTATTAGTGCAGCATATAAACCGTAAATAGGAGGTAGACCTGCAATTAAAGCATATGCCATACCTTGAGGAATCAACATAATTCCAACTGTAATTCCAGCCGAAAAATCACCCGCCAAATACTTTTTCTTGTATTTGGGTAACCACTCAAAAATTGGAAAATACCGTTTCAACATTATAGCAAAGGTACTATTGATTTATGGGATGCTTTGTATCCATTGTTACAAGAGCTACAAATCAAGCAATTCAATTTGATTGCGATGTAATTTTATTTTACCTAAATGTTCCAATTTTTTTAATAATCTCGAAATCACTACTCTTGAACTATGTAGATCATACGCAATTTCTTGATGTGTGTTCACTATATAATTGGTGTTAGCTATTCTCGATTTTTCTTTTAGAAAAGCAATCAGGCGTTCGTCCATATTCTTGAAGGCGATACTATCGACTGTTGCTAACAATTCGTTCAATCTATTGTGGTAACTATCAAAAATAAAATTTCGCCATGTTTTGTATTTAGCGGTCCATTCTTCCATTTTACGAATTGGAATCATAATTAATTCTACATCGGTTTCTGCAATGGCTCTTATTTCACTTTGAGTGGCACCCAAGCAACACGCCATAGTCATACTGCAGGTTTCACCTCTTTCTAAATAATACAAAAGTAACTCATCCCCATCTTCATCTTCTCGTAAAATTTTGATTGCACCAGATAGTAAAAGTGGCATCCCCTTAATATATTGACCAATTTCAATTATTTTCTCTCCTTCTTTTATGGTCATTAAAGTACCAACCTCAGCAATTTCATCAATAAGTATTCTTTCAAAAACAGTTGAAAAATTTTCAATTAGTTTATCCATCATTTCATTACAAAGATTTAGGTTAAACTCAAAGGTAAATTAGCGCATCTTTTATTAGTCAAACGAAAAACAGCATTGGCAATGGCCGCCCCAATAGGGCCTAAAGGTGGTTCACCAACTGCACCTGGCCTTTCAATACCCTGTAATAATACAACATCAATTTCTTTTGGCGCATGTTTCAATTGAGCCATCTGGTAAGGACCATAAATAGTTGGTGTCAATTCGCCATTAATCACCTCCATTTTCTCAAACAATGAAGCGCTCATTCCCATAATAATTGCTCCTTCGCATTGGGCACGAACTTGATCGGGATTAACGGCAATACCAGGGTCCATAGCACAAGTGACCTTATGAACTTTAATCTCATCATTTTCAATAGATACTTCTGCCACTTGAGCACAGGGCGTACCGGCATCAGTGGAAGCAGCAAAACCCATTGCTCTACCGTTAAATGCTTTATCTTGATAATTTGCTTTTTTAGCTGCTGCGATGATAACGGCTTTTAACCGTTTTCCTTTATCGTCATCTTGAATATGAGCCAAACGAAAATCAATAGGGTTCTTACCTGCTTTAATGGCTAATTCATCCATAAAGCTTTCCCATGCAAAAGTGTTTGCAAGCAAACCTAAACTCCGCCACCAACTAGTTGCAAAGGGCAAATCAACATGCCAAGAAACTGTTCTAAGGTTTGGAATACTTCCATAGTGACAAAAACCACCTCGAATAGCACCTACATCCGTACCAACAACCGTACTAATAAAACCAGGAAGCATTGCAGAATTTATGGCCACATCACCACTTGAAAAGTCATGTTGTAGATATTCAATATTGCCAGAGTTATCAAGTTTTGCCTTTAGTTGATGATGGGTAGGTGGTCTAAACAAATCATGCTGAAATTCTTCTTTTCTTGAAAAGAAATATTTTACTGGTTTGCCCACAGCTTTGGACATCACTGCTGCTTGAACAGCATGTGGTGTATGTAATCTACGACCAAAGCCGCCACCCAAAAATGTTGGAATAACATTAACATCATCTTCATTAATATCTAAGCGTTTGGCAACTTCTTTTCTTGTTAAAGCAACTACTTGAGTAGAAATTTTTAAAGTAGCCTTACTATCTTCTACAAAAGCTAAAACACCATTGGGTTCTAGTTGTGCATGCGCCCCGATCGGACTGGTATACTCTCTAGAAATAATACCATCTTCTTCACCGAGTTCACTTCCTTCTTTTTGCAATAAAAAAGCATCGCCCTTACCCACTTTGGTCATTTCGCGAATATCATTGGTCTGCCATGATTGGCCAACTTCCCAATTGACCTCAATAGCTTCTTTAGCCTTTTCAGCTGCAGTAAAAGAAGTTGCCACAACACCCACAAAATCATCTTCTTGAATAATTTTGATAACACCGGGCATACTTTCCGCCTTTGATATATCTGCACTTTTAAAAACAGCCCCAATTTTATCAGGTCGCACAACAGCGCCATATAGCATATCTGGCATTTCAGCATCCATTCCAAATATTGGATCACCAAAAACTTTGGCTTCTAAATCTACACGTGGTAAGGGTTTACCTATAAACCGATAATCTTTAAATTCTTTTAAATTAGGCGTTTCCGGTATTTCCCAATCCGTTACTCCATTGGCAATTTCAGCAAAAGTCATTTTTTTATCACCAACTGAAATAACGCCTCCTTCAACCTTCATATCTTCATTTACCCAACCCAATTTTTTTGAAGCTTCGGTTTTGAGCATTTCTCGCATGGTGGCCGCTAGCTCCCTTAATGGCAGCCAAAGACCAGAAATAGAATTACTACCACCAGTTGCAAAATTGTCCATATTACCAGTGAGCGAAACTGCATGAACAACAGAAATCTGTTCCATATGAATTTCAAGTTCATCGGCAGCCATTTGAGCCAAACCAGTGAAAGTGCCCTGGCCCATTTCCACCTTAGGAGAATGAAGTATGACCTTATTATTTGATGTAATCTCAAACCATAACATTGGTTCCATTCCAGCTCCTAAATAGGGCGATTCACCACCATCAACCTGTTCTAATATTTTTCTTCTTATCGGGTTTCTAAACAAGTAAGTACCAACGGCAACAACACCGACTGTACCTAATCCGCCACGTACTAAAAACTTTCGTCTTGATATTTTTTTCTTCGCCATGACTTACAAATTTTCCGTTGTTGATTCTTCTTTAGGCATTAATGCCGAAGCCTTATGAATTGCCTTTCTCATTCGATAATAGGTTGCACAGCGACAGATATTGGTAATACTTTGGTCGATTTCTTTGTCAGATGGAGTGGGGTTTTTATTCAATAATGCTGCGGTCGCCATCATAAAGCCCGATTGACAATACCCGCATTGTGGTACAATTTCATCAACCCAAGCTTGTTGTACCGGGTGTGGATTTTCTTTTGTACCTAAACCTTCAATAGTAGTGACATTCTTTCCTTCCACAAATTTTGCAGGATATGAACAAGAACGAACTGCTTCTCCACCAAGATGTAAAGTACAAGCACCACATGCCGCTTTTCCACATCCAAATTTTGTGCCTTTCAAATTCAAGATATCCCGAACAACCCATAATAAAGGAGTCATTTCATCTTCCAATTCTACTGTGGTAGGATTATTGTTTAGAACAAAGGAGAGTTTCATAAGATTATGTTTATTGTCTACAAGATATTTAAACTTTAATTAAATATGAGTTTCGTGAGAAACCTTTAAAAAATTTATAGTGCTGATTTTATAAATTCCTCATCTAAAAAGACTTCTAGCAAAATGTATACTTGGTTTTCCGTAGGGTTATTCACATAGTACAAGTCTAGAATATTCAAATCAATAAAATTATCTCAATCTTGAAACACTAACTTAAAATAGTTCGCAAACCTCAAAATTGAAAACTAAATATTCAGTTAGGTTAAAAAGTTAATTGGAGCGGGAGGTGCGTTTAAAACTATAATAGGCCTATACCAAATAAGACGCAGTACTATCTAAAATGTTTAGTTAGTTTGGTGCTAAGAGGAGACGTAGTTGAATAGTAATAATCTATTAAGCTTCCCTCGGGAGAAACAAGATATTTTTGAAAATTCCATTTAACAGAACTACTCTTTTTACCATTCAACTTTTTATCCGTTAGCCATTGATATAAAGGATGTTTTTTCATTCCTTTAACATCAATTTTTTCGGTCATTATAAAGCTAACACCATAGTTTTTTTGGCAAAAATCACTTATCTGCTCTTCGTTTCCAGGTTCTTGTGCACCAAATTGGTTACAGGGTAGACCAATTACCATAAGGTTATCCTTGTTGTCCCGAAATAGTTTTTCTAATTCTTTGTATTGACCAGTGAATCCACATTTACTGGCCACATTAACAAAAAGAAGGTATTTTCCTTTTAAGTTCTTTATTTCTAAAGGAGTCCTATCTAATTTAAGAATATCAACATCATAAATTTTAAATTTATCGACTGATTCTTCGGATTTGTTAAAGGCCTTATTACTTAGCTTATCTAAAAGTTTCAAAATAAATTCTAGTTATTAATATAATTATACAATTCTTGAATCTTCGCCTGATTATTGAAGTCACCTCCATAAAAAGAAGTGACAGTAGCCGAGGTATTATCTTTAATTCCTCTTGAAGATACACAAAGGTGTTTAGCATCGATAATGACGGCAACGTTTTCTGTGCCTAGCACTTTTTGTAATTCGACCCCTATTTGGTTTGTGAGTCGTTCTTGGACTTGGGGCCTTTTGGCAAAGTATTGCACCATTCGATTTAATTTGGATAACCCAATTACTTTACCAGAAGAAATATAAGCGACATGAGCTTTACCTATGATTGGGACAAAATGATGTTCACAATTAGAATAAAAAGTGATGTCCTTTTCAACCAACATTTGATTGTATTGATATTTATTGTCAAAAAGAGCCACTTTGGGTTTATTGGCAGGATTAAGTCCTGAATAAATTTCATCGATATACATTTTAGCGACCCGTTTTGGAGTTCCTTTTAAAGAATCATCTGTTAGGTCTAAGCCCATTACGTCCATAATTTGAGCAAAGAGATTGGCTATTTGTTCTTTCTTTTCCTCATTAGAAAGTTTGAAGGCATCTTCTTTTAAAGGTGTTTCAATGCCCGTATATAAATGATCATCACCTATTTCATCTATGGTCAATGCTTGAATAATATCATTTGACTTTAAAACTCCATTAACCAGTGTATTGTTTATTTCCATTTTTATGCTTTGTTACCTCTTGATGATTTTAAATTAAAGTAATCAAATGTAAATATTTTGTTTATTCTTTTTTGTTAAAGTTTAAACAAAAAAGAATTAAATACTTTTTGTTTCTTGATGATGTATAAAAAAGGGACTTCTTGTATCTGTAATTTTTTCAGGAAAAAGGAATTTCTCCAACTACAAAAGTTGGATTAAATATTAATGATTTTTTTAAAATAATAATAACCTTAAATTTAAAGGGCGTTTGAAAGAATGTTTTTTAAAACCAACCGATGTATTATTTAGGTATTGATTTAGGAAGTTCATCAATAAAGCTTGCCCTAGTTGAAATTGAAACTGGTAAATGTTTAGGAGTTATCCAAGAACCTGAAAAAGAAATGGATATTCATGCTCCTAAAAAAGGCTGGGCAGAACAAGATCCTGAGGACTGGTGGAAGTATGTCTGTAATGGAGTTCATCAAATTAAAAAGAAATTTAAGGTTACTAAAGATGAAATCAAAGGTATTGGTATTGCCTATCAAATGCATGGTTTAGTTTTAATAGATGATTTAGGTAACCCAATTCGCAATTCAATTATTTGGTGTGATAGCCGAGCGGTTACAATTGGCAATAAGGCTTATTCTGAAATAGGGACTGCTATTTGTGACAATGAATTTCTTAATTCACCTGGAAATTTTACAGCCTCGAAACTTAAGTGGGTGCAGATCCATGAACCAGAAAACTATGAAAAGATTTATAAGTTCATGTTACCTGGTGACTATATCGCTTTTAAATTATCAGATACTATAAATAGCACTATTACTGGTTTATCAGAAGGAATTTTTTGGAACTTTAAACAAGATTCCGTTTCAGAACAGCTACTTGACTACTTCCAATTTTCTAAAGAACTTTTCCCTAATCTCGTTGATACATTCTCTAAACAAAGTGAAATATCCAAAAAAGGGGCTTTGGCTAGTGGTCTAAAAGAAGGGACGCCAATATTGTATAGAGCCGGTGACCAACCTAATAATGCTTTGTCGTTGAATGTTTTTCAACCTGGTGAAGTAGCAGCTACTGGTGGAACTTCAGGCGTAGTTTATGCCATAACCAACAATCTTTCAGTTAAAGAAAGTTCGCGAGTAAATAATTTCGCCCATGTTAATTACAAAAAAAATAGACTCAAAAACATAGGCAAATTACTTTGTATTAATGGCGCAGGAATTCAATACCGATGGTTGCTCAATAATCTTTCAGTCTCTTCATATGAAGAGATGAATAAATTAGCCAATGAAGTAGAAATAGGATCTGATGGTGTTTGCGTTATTCCTTTCGGTAACGGATCTGAGCGTATGCTATTGAATCAAGATATCGGTACTAGAATTCTGAACCTCAACTTAAATCGACATTCCAAATCACATATTTGTAGAGCGGCTTTAGAAGGGATTGCATTCTCTTTTGTTTATGGTATAGAAATAATGAAATCAGATGGCATTGAAGCTAAAGTAATTAGAGCAGGGAATGACAATCTATTTAGGTCTAAAATTTTTGCAAATTCTATTGCAACGTTAATTCAACAAGAGATTGAAATTTACAATACCACAGGCGCAATCGGTGCGGCAAGAGCATGTACGATTTCATTAGACGGTTATGAAAAATTCTCGTCTTTCATGAAGAATGACCATGTCATGACTTATATGCCTTTTCAAGATATGAAACCGTTCAAGAAGGCTTACCAAAATTGGAAAAAAGAACTAGAACTAATTTTAAATAAATAATATTTAGCAATGGCACTACTTGGAGAAAAAGAATACTTTAAGGGAATTGGGAGAATTAAATATGAAGGTAAAGATTCCGATAATCCTATGGCATTTAAATTTTACAATCCTGAACAAATTATAGCTGGTAAAACCATGCGTGAACATTTTAAGTTTGCCATGGCTTATTGGCACACCTTATGCGGTACTGGAGGCGACCCTTTTGGACCGGGAACAAAGTCGTTTCCTTGGGCTACTTCAAATGACCCTTTACAAGCAGCTAAGGACAAAGCTGATGCTGCTTTTGAATTTATCACAAAAATGGGGTTTGATTACTATTGTTTTCATGATTTTGACTTGGTTGATGAAGCGGATTCCCTTGCCGAATCTGAAAATCGCATATTAAAAACTGTTGACTATTTAAAAGAAAAACAAAAAGCTTCCGGGGTTAAACTATTGTGGGGTACATCAAACTGTTTTTCAAATCCGAGATATATGAACGGAGCTGCCTCTAATCCAAACTTTGATGTTTTGGCAAGAGCTGGGGCACAGGTTAAAATTGCCTTGGACGCCACAATGGCATTAGGAGGCGAAAATTATGTTTTCTGGGGAGGTAGAGAAGGCTACATGTCTTTATTAAATACGGATATGAAACTGGAGCAAGATAATATTGGTAGATTCTTGAATATGGCGAAGGACTATGCTAGAAGTCAGGGATTTAAAGGCACCTTCTTTATTGAGCCAAAACCCATGGAGCCAACCAAACATCAATATGATTTTGATTGTGCAACATCAATCAATACCATAAATGAGTACGGCCTTGAAAAAGATTTTAAATTAAATATTGAGGTTAATCATGCAACCTTAGCTCAACATACTTTTCAGCACGAATTACAAGTCGCTGCAAACGCTAATATGTTAGGTAGTATAGATGCTAATCGAGGTGATTATCAAAATGGCTGGGATACAGACCAATTTCCTAATAATGTCATGGAAACTACAGAGGCCATGTTGGTCTTTTTAAAGTCAGGCGGACTTCAAGGAGGAGGTATCAACTTTGATGCTAAAACAAGACGTAACAGTACTGACTTAGAGGATATTTTTATTGCGCATATTGGCGGAGCAGATACGTTTGCAAGAGCACTCATTGCCGCAAACAATATTCTTAAAAATTCAAAATATGAGCAATTGCTAAATAATCGTTATAGCTCCTTTAGTACTGGTAAGGGCGCTGATTTTGTAGACGGGAAACTAGCACTCAGCGATTTACATGCATACGCTACTTCTCATGGCGAGCCAGAACAAATTAGCGGAAAACAAGAATTGTATGAAATGATTCTTAATCAACATATCTAGGCTAAACAAATGGAATCAATATTAGAACGCTTAGATTGGTGGGTTCTAGGTGCATATTTAGCAGCTTTAATAGCGGTAGCCATATGGGTTGTACTTCAAAAAAATAAAAATACTGAGGACTATTTTTTAGCAGGAAGGAACGTTGGCTGGTTTGTCATAGGTGCTTCTATATTTGCCTCAAATATTGGTTCAGAACATGTGGTAGGCCTTGCAGGAACAGGAGCAGAATCGGGCATGCCTATGGCACACTATGAATTACATGCTTGGATTGTCTTATTGTTGGGTTGGTTATTTCTTCCTTTTTATTTTAGAAGCAATGCCTTTACCATGCCGGAATTTCTTGAAAAGCGATTTGATAGTCGATCTAGATGGTTCTTATCTGTCTTCTCATTGGTAGGTTATGTAATTACCAAAGTATCTGTTACTATTTACGCTGGTGGTATTGTGGTATCTGAACTTTTAGGCATCCCCTTTTGGTATGGTGCTATTGGGATTGTAGTATTTACAGGGGCTTATACCATCATTGGAGGAATGAAAGCGGTTATTTATACTGAAACCCTCCAAACTATAATTTTAATTGCAGGTTCCATAATAATAACTTATTTGGGATTACAGGAAGTTGGTGGCTGGCAAGAATTAAAAAAAGTAGCCGGCAGTGAACATTTTAATATGTGGAGACCTATAACTGACCCTGATTTCCCTTGGACAGGAATGCTCATTGGTGGCACCATAGTAGGTATTTGGTATTGGTGTACTGATCAATATATTGTGCAAAGAACACTGGCTGCCAATAATATAAAAATAGGCCGCCGAGGGGCTATTTTTGGAGCGTACCTAAAGCTGTTACCTATTTTTATTTTTCTAATTCCTGGAATAATTGCTTTTGCGCTTTCGCAACAAGGGGTTTTAACGTATGAAAAAAGTGATGAGGTATTTCCTGTTCTAGTTAAAACACTTTTACCAGTTGGTTTAAAAGGCTTAGTTGCTGGTGGCCTAATGGCAGCCCTAATGAGTTCATTAGCCTCTGTTTTTAATTCTTGCTCGACCATTTTCACTATTGATATTTATAAAAAACTTCGACCGTTAACTGAAGAAAAAAAACTTTTAAGAGTAGGTAAAATAGCGACAGCTATGGTAGTTGTTCTTGGTATAATTTGGATTCCAATTATGGAAAAAATAGGAGGCGGAGTGCTTTACCAATACTTACAAAGCGTGCAATCATATATTGCTCCACCAATAACCGCTGTTTTCTTACTTGGTATTCTTTGGAAAAGAGTTAATTCACAAGCCGCAATTATCACCCTATTTTCTGGTCTAGTAATAGCTGCATTGCGTATTACTGCAGAAATTTATCAAGAACAATTATCTGGTATATTTTTGTCTTTTGCTACAATCAATTTTGCGCATATGGCCATTTTTATGTTCCTTCTATCTGTTATGATTTGTATTTCGGTTAGCCTTGCAACTAACCCACCAGACTATTCCAAAATTAATGGGTTATCTTATGGTACTTTAACAGCTAAAGACAAACAATTTAACAAAGACAGTTTAACACTTTTAGATATCATTCTTTCCATTGTTCTTGTTTTGATAGTGGTAATGATACTTATTTATTTTACTGGATGAAAAACAACATATGAATACTACAACAAAAAGAACTTGGTTTATAGCTTTTGTCGTCTCTTTAGGCGGATTTTTATTTGGATTTGATGCCGGTATTATTTCAGGGGTGATGTCTTATGCTGGCCCGCAATTTGATTTAAATGATGTTCAAACGGGTTGGGTCGTTAGCTCCCCTTCATTCTCCGCTATGATTGCTATGCTTATCTCTGGTAGATTGAGTGATTTTATTGGAAGAAAAAAAATATTAATTGTGGTTGCTTTTTTATATGCCCTTTCAGCGTTGTTATCGGCGTACGCCGTGGGCTATGATATGCTTTGGATTGCAAGAATGTTAGGTGGAATTGCCTTTGGTGCCGCCTTAATTTTAGCACCTACCTATATCGCTGAAATTTCAAGTGCTGAAAACCGGGGCAAATTGGTTTCCATGCAACAACTAAATATCGTTTTAGGCTTTTTTGCCGCCTTTCTATGTAATTATTACCTGAACGAATTAAATACTTCAGGAGAGAGTTTTTTATCTGATGAAACTGTTTGGCGCTGGATGCTTGGACTCGAGTTGATACCTGCACTGCTCTACTTTGTATTGATGTTCTTTGTACCCAATAGCCCAAGATGGTTATTTTTAAAAGGCAAAGTTGACGCTGCTAAAAATATTCTAGTCAAACTGCATGGTAATTCTAAAGCTGAGGAAGAAGCTAAAGCAATAGCAACTAGTATAGAGAATAATCAAAATAAAGAAAAGGTTGAATTAAAAGAACTTTTAAAGCCCGCACTACGGTTTATTTTCTTGGTAGGGTTGACTTTGGGTATACTCCAACAAATAACAGGTATCAACGCCATCTACTTTTATGCAACCTCAATCTTTAAACAAACAGGTATTGGTACTAATGCTGCTTTCGCTTCTGGGGTGCTTTTAAGTACAATCGCTGTGATTTTCACCATCATTTCTATGGTAATTATCGATAAGGTGGGTCGCAGACCTTTGCTTTTGGTTGGTATTGCAGGTATTGCCATTAGTCTTTTGTGTTGTACTTATAGCTTCAGTAATGCTACTTATAAATTAACCGAAGAAAAGATAAACATTTTAGACACTTCTATAAATGAAAAGCTAACTCCTTTTCTGAATAAAGCTTATGATAATGATGTGCAGTTCAAAAGAGAAATGCAAGAAGCTCTAGGCACTAAGGTATACGCCAAAAATGATGGAGCAATCTTGGAAGCTGCGATTGAAATGAATTCCATATTAGTACTTATTGGTATTTTAGGGTTCGTAGCCTGCTTCGCCTTTTCACTCGGTCCCGTTATGTGGGTGATGCTATCTGAAATTTTCCCGACGAAGTATAGAGGATTGGCTATCGGGGTTATTGGCTTTGTTAACTCCATCAGTAGTTGGTTAATTCAACAAATATTCCCTTGGGAATTATCAAACTTAGGTAACGCAATGACTTTTTTAATTTTTGGATTAATTGGTGTCGTAGGTTTCTTTATACTGCTAAAAGTATTGCCTGAGACCAAAGGAAAATCGCTAGAACAGCTTGAAACTGAATTTGTTCAATAGAACATATTAAAAAAGGCATTTCAAATGATTGAAATGCCTTTTTCTACTTCTATGTTTTTTAAGAATTACGCCTCGCAACTTGCGCATTCTTTTTTCTGTTTAAATTTTTGAGCTGCATTCATACTATGCTGATAGTACAAAGATTTAAGTCCTAATTTCCAAGCAGTTACATGAATTTTATTGATTTCTTTAGTAGGAGTATCAGGGTGCACCAAAATATTCACTGATTGACCTTGATCAATATGATGTTGTCTTGCCGCAGCTTGATAAATAATATCTAATTGATCCAATTCGGAATAGGTCTTGAAAACAGCTTTCTCCTCTTCCGTCAAAAACTCAAGATGCTGTACAGAACCATCGCGATCACGTATGCTCTTCCAAATTTCTGGAGTATCCATGCCTTTTTCTTCTAGCAAATCAGCCAAAAATGGATTCTTGATGGTTGTTTTAAGCTTGGCAATATCTTTTACATAAACATTAGACCAAATTGGCTCAATACCTTGAGAAACCTGACCTAAAATAAATGCTGAAGAAGTTGTTGGCGCAACTGCATTTAAAGTAGCATTTCTACGACCATAACCTTTTAGTACTTCAGGCTCTCCAAAACGTTCGGCCAATTGTTCGGATGCTTTATAAGAACGTTCTTTAATTTCTTTAAAGATTTCATTGTTTAAATTAAATGCTTCTTGACTATCAAAAGCCATCATCTTAGACTGCAATAAAGAGTGCCATCCTAGGGCACCTAAGCCTAAAGAACGGTTCGCTTTAGAAAAATTATATGCACGTTCCATAAATAAGAAGGTCTGTCTATCTTCACGATTATCAGAGTCACGATAGACTTCTAATTTTTCTAAAAATTCTGTAATTACAGCATCTAGAAAATGTACCATGGTCTCTACTGCATCGGTATTCTTCCATTTGTCATAATGCAAAACATTAATACTGGATAATACACAAACAAATGACCAATTGTCATTAGACGGCAGCATAATCTCCGTACATAAATTGCTAGCATATATTTGATGGTTCTTCTCTTGATAAACATCAGCAGCACCATTATTAGCATTATCAGAAAAGAAAACATATGGATAACCCATTTCACCTCGACGTTGCAATACTTTAGCCCAAACAGTTCGTTTTTCAACATCACCGTCAATCATTTCTTGCATCCAATCGTTGGTAACCGTTACTCCATGAGTAAGTTGTTGAATAGGGTTACCTTCAGTACCTATTTCTAAAAACTCCATGATATCAGGGTGGCTAATAGGTAAGTATGGTGAAAAACGACCTCTACGCACTGAACCTTGGCTTACCACATCAACCATAGATTCAAAAAGCTGCATGATATGTACAGCCCCTGAAGCTTCTCCATTATTCTTAACTGGCGCTCCTCTATGACGAATTTTTCCAAAATATCCAGAAGTTCCACCACCTAATTTAGACATCATTCCAACTTCCGATTGGGTATATAAAATATTACCCATATCATCATCGACATGAGAACCAAAGCAACTTATTGGCAAACCTCTTTCTTTACCAAAATTTGACCACACTGGCGAGGCCAAAGAGAAAAAACCTTCAGACATATAGTTGTAAAACTTATCTGCGTAACCTGGTATTTGTAAAATTTGTTCTGCTCTATTTGCTATTTCACGAATTCTGCCTTCCGGAGTGGCATCTTTAGTTAAATAACCCGCAGCTAAAAATTTCCTGCTGTTATCATTTAACCACGCAAATTCTTCAGAAGTAGCATTCTCAGTTATAACATTGGATAGTGCTTCTTTTCTAGCATTCACTAAAGTTTTAGCTGGGTTGGTGGTGGTTTCTTTTAGGTTTTTGTCTAGTTGGTTCTGCATATCTTAAAACAAATCGTCGCTGGTTATACTTTGTGTTCTTTTACTATAGTTGATGGAACGTTTTACGAAGAAATCTCCATGTTTTGTCCCAATTATTTCATCATCAAACCATTCTGTTTCTAAAAGCAACTTCTGGTCAACTTCAAAAACGGAATTAATTCCGATACTCTCTAGTGAGCTATTGAATCTGTTCTTTAAAAATTCATTCACTACTGTTTTTGGCAAGAAATCTAGCTCTCCATCTTCAAAAATCCAATCGACTATACTACTCTCCGCTTCAAAGGCCTTCTTGCACATGTCTTGGATAATAGCATGATATTCATCATTAAACCATTCAGGATGTTCTTCTTTTAAAATATTTATGATGTCAATACCAAAATCACCATGGATTTGTTCTTCTTTTGAAGTTGCCTCCACAACATTTGAAATACCTTTAAGCATATTTTTATGCTTATTGAAGGCCATAATAATCAAGAACTGAGAAAATAAAGAAACATGCTCAATAAATAATGAGAACAATAAAATTGCTTCAGCATACTCCTTGTCACTATCACTTCTTGAATTCTTAAGTGCAGTTTCTAAATATTGCACTCGCTTCATTATAGCCGGTTTCTTCTTGAGGTTTTTGAACTCTTCATTCAAACCTAATACTTCAAGTAAGTGAGAATACGCGTCATGATGACGAACTTCACTTTCTGCAAAAGTTGCCCCAACTGAACCTATTTCTGGCTTAGGCATTCTTTGGTATATGTCACCCCAAAATGACTTAACTGCCACTTCAATCTGGGATATCGCTAACATTGTATTTTTGATAGCATTCTGCTCAACACTATTCAATCGAGATTTAAAATCTTGAATATCACTTGTAAAATTAAATTCTGTATGAATCCAATACGAATGACGTATGGCAGGCACATATTCGTAAAGTTGTGGGTATTCGTATGGTTTTAAATTGATACGTTTTTCAAAAATATTTGATTTTCTAATTCTTGCTTGCTCGTTACGGTAAATGATATAAGCTTTAGCAACATCCTGAAACTCACTTTGCATGAGTTTTTGTTCCACCACGTCTTGAACCTCTTCTACGGTTGGAGTGTACTCCGCATCATTACCTTGTCTTACTAAAAGCGATGTGTAAACTTGGTCTGCAATGCGCTGAGCATCTTCCATTTGACCATTTTCAACAGCTGTCATTGCCTTTAAAATCGCGTTAGTGATTTTATAAAGCTCAAAAGTTTTGGTGCTAAAATCTCTCTTAGTAATCTTGATAATCTCCATAAAAAAATTGAATTTGTTCGGAATTGTTCCTTAAAACCAGATTATAAAATTCATCATTTCTTTACTCAGATTTTACATTACAAAATTTGGTTCTCAACAATTTTATCAACATCATAATTTGCACCCTTAGTTACAAGCATTTAGAGAATTTTTTGATGCATTTTTTTTTAAAAAGACATAAAAAGTGATGTGGAAAGTATAGAAAACAAAAAAGCAGCTATGTTATATAGCTGCTTTTGCTCCTCCTCTTGGGCTCGAACCAAGGACCCTCTGATTAACAGTCAGATGCTCTAACCAACTGAGCTAAGGAGGAATGTTTTACCTTAAGCGGGTGCAAATATAATTTTTTCTTTAGAACACTACAAAGAAAAAATTAATCATTTTTATTTAAAAAGCCATTTGTAGACATCATTACCATTTGCAAACAACAATAATGCGATTAATAAAAAGAAACCTACCATTTGCGCATACTCCATAAATTTATCGCTTGGTTTTCTACCAGACACCATTTCATATAATAAGAACATGACATGACCCCCATCTAAAGCTGGTATTGGTAATATGTTCATAAAAGCCAAAATAATTGATATCAAGGCCGTTGTCGACCAAAATGCGGGCCAGTTCCAAGTATCAGGAAACATTTTACCAATCGCCGCAAAACCACCAACGCCTTTGTAAGCTCCTGTAGAGGGGTTAAAAATTTTCTTCAGTTGCTTTACGTAATTGCTTAGCGTTTCAACTCCTTCATTAATGCCGGCAGGAATTGCTTCTGCAAAAGAATAGCTAGTAGTTTCTACTTTTAAAATTTCTCTATCGGCTAAATCAAAAAGACCAGGAAATCCTAAACGGACGCCTATTTTAGCAGAGTCATTGACTACCATTTGTACCATTCTGGTTGACCCTTCTTTATTTGTTACTGTAAAAGGCACATTCTGCCCTTTATATTTTTGAATAATACCATTGAACTCATCGTAATAAGTAATTTCTTCGTCTCCAATTTTATTGATGACGTCTTCGAGCTTCAAACCTGAGGCAGCGTTATGAGAATCTTTAGGTATTTCACCAACAATAAAAGGTATCCTTGGGTATAAAAATCGTACTTTATCTTCATCCTCAAGCAGTGTTTCAATAAAATCAACAGGCATTTCTTTTTCTATACGCTGCCCATCGCGTTCAATAGTAAGTGTGTTGCCATTGACTAATTCTAAGTATACGCTACTAAAAGATTTTAGTTTCTGCCCATCAACAGCAATAATTTTATCCCCAGTTTGAATTCCGGCTTTATTGCCTATCACTTCTTCCATTACCCAAACACCATCTTTTAAGCTATCCATCGGCACATACTTATCACCATATTGGTATGCCATTCCAATATAAATGATTACAGCAAGAACAAAATTCACAGTAACACCACCAAGCATAATAATTAGCCTTTGCCAAGCTGGTTTACTGCGAAACTCCCAAGGTTTAGGTTCTTCTTTCATGGCCTCCGTGTCCATGCTTTCATCAATCATACCTGAAATCTTCACATAACCGCCTAAAGGCAACCAACCAATACCATAGACTGTTTCACCAATCTTCTTTTTGAACAAAGAATATTTGATATCAAAAAACAAATAGAATTTTTCCACTCGAGTTTTAAATAATTTTGCGGGTATAAAATGTCCTAATTCGTGTAGAACTATTAAAAGGGACAAACTCAAAAAGAATTGAATAATCTGTATAATGATGGGACTCATGTATTATTTTGCTTGAAGCCCACAAAAGTAAGTTTTTAGACTCGCTAAAAAAAACAGCCCTTTAAAGCATATTTCATTTTAAGAAAGATTTAGTATCTAAATCTTCCATTTTCTTGATAAATGTCGCTTCCTAAGCTATTTTTGCAGTCTATGAGAAGGTTTTTTAGTCAGTTCAAATTTTTTGGTATCGTACTGGGTATCATTTCAATAATAATCATATACTTTATTTATAATGCATTAAAACCTCAAAAACGATTACCTATTTACCAACCGAATATGGTAAATCCTGAATTGGTAGATAGTACGTTACATGATACTAAAAAGTATCATACCATAGCAGATTTTATGCTGACCAATCAAAATGGTGAAACTATAACTGAACAGTCATATGAAAATAGTATTTATATCGCTGACTTTTTCTTTACCACATGCCCCAGCATATGTCCAATAATGACCAAGAATATGGCTAACATTCAGGAACAAATTTTAAATGATGATGAAGTAATGTTGCTTTCTCATTCTGTAACCCCTAAAATAGATTCTGTGGAACAGCTCAAGAAATATGCTATTGAAAAAGGAGTTATTGATGCTAAGTGGAATTTGGTTACCGGTGATAAAAAACAAATTTATGAACTCGCTCGAAAGTCATATTTAGCAGTTAAAAATGATGGAGATGGTGGACCCTTTGATATGATACACACCGAAAACTTCATTTTGGTTGATAAAGAGAGACGTATTCGTGGTTTTTATGATGGCACTAATGAAGAAGAAATTAAGGAGCTATTGGAGGACCTCAGTATTCTAAAGGCATCTTATCAAAAGAGTTAACTCAAATGACCTTTTCAAAAAATAAGAAATCATTTTCATAGGTTTCAGAGATAGATTCGCGATTTTGTCCTATTTTTGACTACTTATAATCAATCTAAATAAAAATAAGTGATTACGGTAGCGGAACTGAAGTATGGTCAAAAGGGTATAATTAAAGAGTTTTCTGAATCTTTACTGCCCATTAAACTTTTAGAATTAGGCTGTTTACCAGGTAATCAAGTTGAATTAGTACAGATTGCACCTCTTAGCGACCCGGTATATATTAATGTGAACGGATCTCATATTGCTATTCGTAAATCCATGGCCTCATTAATTGAACTAGACATTATTGAAGATTCTAATTCATGAGTAAAAACATCAATGTTGCTTTAATTGGAAATCCAAATACTGGTAAAACTTCAGTTTTTAATCAACTTACTGGGCTTAATCAAAAAGTAGGTAACTATCCAGGTATTACAGTTGAGAAAAAAGAAGGGATTTGTAAACTACCACGAGGGGTAAAAGCTCATGTTTTAGATTTACCAGGCACCTACAGTCTTAATACGACTTCCTTAGACGAAAGTGTTGTTGTAGAGTTATTGCTCAATAAAAATGATAAAGATTATCCAGATGTAGCGGTAGTCATTAGCGATATAGAAAACCTAAAACGAAATCTTTTACTTTTTACTCAAATAAAAGACCTTCAAATTCCTGCCGTACTAGTAATCAATATGGCTGATAGAATGACCAGAAAAGGAATTTCAATAGATATTGAATTACTCGAGAAAAAACTAGACACTAAAATCGCTTTAGTGAGCACTAGAAAGGGTCAGGGCATTGAACGAGTTAAAGAACTCATTGCCAATTACAAAAGTCTTTCTTCAAAACCTAATACGAATACCTCTAGAATTTCACCTGAGTATTTTGCGCGTTTACAAAAAACCTTTCCTCAAGAAGATTTGTACAAATTGTGGTTGGTAATTACACAAGATGTCAATTTCATGCCCATTGAGAAGAAACGTATTCAAGATGCAACTTCATTCTCAACTAAATCAAAAAATGAATTAAAAAAATTACAACACAAAGAGACTGTAATTCGGTATCAATTCATCAACGGAATTTTAAAGGAAGCTTATAAGGTCGATTTGCAATCTGCCAAAGGATTAAGAGCTAGTCTTGATAAGGTCTTGACTCACAAAGTTTTTGGATATCTTATTTTCTGTATCATTTTATTGACCATTTTTCAGGCCATTTTCGAATGGAGCTCATACCCCTCTGATTGGATTGATATACAATTTTCTATGGCTGGCGAATGGGTCAAAGACACCTTACCTTCAGGGGTATTTACCAACCTATTGGCCGAGGGTATTATTGCAGGTATTAAAGGTATCGCCGTTTTTATACCACAAATTGCATTCTTGTTTTTATTCATTTCATTATTAGAAGAATCAGGGTATATGAGTCGCGTGGTGTTCTTAATGGATAAACTAATGCGACCCTTTGGACTTAGTGGAAAAAGTGTTGTACCCTTAATTTCTGGTACTGCATGTGCCATACCAGCTGTGATGGCAACACGTACCATTGAAAATTGGAAAGAACGATTAATTACCATTTTAGTTGTGCCTTTTACTACATGTTCTGCGCGATTACCGGTGTATTTAATTTTAATTGCACTGGTTATCCCAAAAGGTAGTTTTCTAGGCTTAAGTTATCAGGCCTTAACCTTAATGCTTCTTTATCTTTTAGGATTTGGAATGGCCATTCTTTCGGCAATGTTATTGAACAAGTATTTGAAAATTCAAAACAAATCGTTGTTCATGATCGAAATGCCAACCTATAGGCTTCCACTTTTTAAAAATGTTTTTTACACAGTGCTTGAAAAAACAAAAAGTTTTGTTTTTGGAGCAGGTAAAATCATTTTAGCAATCTCAATCATTCTTTGGTTTTTGGGTTCTAATGGTTTTTCAGAGGAATTTAAAAATGCAGAAGAAATTGTTACTCAAAGAATTGAAAAAAACGGTTTAAATAATTACAGCAAAAATTATATAAAAAACAGCTTAATTGCTTTTGAGAAATCTCCAGATCCTGAATTAATTCAGTCTGCTAAAGATTCCTTAGATATTGTCAAACTAAGATTGACCGAGAAAGCTATTGCTCAAGAAATTACGAGCTTCAAATTAGAACATTCTTATATAGGTTATGCTGGTAAGGCAATAGAACCTATTGTAAAACCATTGGGTTATGATTGGAAAATTGGTATCGCCGTTTTAACTTCGTTCGCCGCCCGGGAAGTATTCGTAGGTACTCTAGCTACCATTTATAGTGTTGGTAATGACGAAGAGGAAACTATAAAAAATAGAATGGCCGCTGAGTTAGACAATTCAGGTAATAAACCCCTATTTAATTTAGCGTCAGGTATATCCTTAATGCTTTTTTATGCTTTTGCCATGCAGTGTATGAGTACACTAGCTGTTGTAAAACGCGAGACCAATTCTTGGAAATGGCCTTTATATCAACTAGTATTTATGAGCGGTTTTGCCTACCTTGTAGCTTTGGTAGCGTACCAAGTTTTAAAATAAATGGAAGTTTTTCAACACATATTAGTATACTTTTTTTTAGCACTCTCCGTAGGATATCTGCTTTTAAAATATGTTTTTCCGAAAAGCTTAAGGTTTAAGAAAAATTCAAATTCTAAGGGCTGTTCAAATAATGACTGTGGTTGTTCTTAAAATTTATTTCTAATCGCTAGCCTACTTATTCACTCCTATTCTATTATTTCTTTTTAAAAATTTAAGGCCGCTTTGTAACCTTTTGTACTTTTCTGACTATATAGTTACGAATACCAACCAAGAACATGCTATTAAAAGAGCAAACAGACGAAAAATTAATGGGGGAAGTAGCTTTAGGAAACTTAGATGTTTTAAAAGTACTTTTTGAACGACACCATATTCACATTTTTAATTTTTTATATAAAATGTGTGGTGACAGAATGTTGAGTGAAGATTTAACTCAAGATGTATTTTACAAGGTGATTAAGTATAGGTCATCTTATAAAAACGGAAAGTTCGTCTCTTGGTTATTTACCATTGCTAGAAATAGTCTGAAAACACATTTTACGAGAAATAAAGAAGTACATAATGATATTGATGCTGTTTCATATCAACTAGCAGCTGAACAAATAGAAAACAAAGAAGACTATTCGCATTTACAAAAAGCATTGAACCGGTTAGAAGCTTCTGACAGAGAGGCAATTGTTTTACATAAATTTCATGAAATTAAATATGTCGAATTAGCTGAAATTTTAAACTCAACACCAGGAGCGGTGAAGACTAAAGTGAGTAGAGCCTTAAAAAAATTAAAAACAATTTACCTACAAAATATCTGATGATGAACGAAGAAAATATAACAGACTTGATTCCAGATTATTTAGATAGTAAGCTCAATAATGACCAAAGGATTATTGTCGAGACACATATTAAAAAATCCAAATCTTTTGCAACCGAAGTAGAAGAATACCAACTTCTTTTTAACGCTATCGAACGAGAAAAAGTTGAAGCGCCTTCGTCAAAATTAAAAGAAGGTTTTCTTGCGCTTTTAGAAGAAGAAAAGAACAATTCAGTTAAGGTAGTTGCCATCAACCAATCTACCTCTAAAAATAATAATAACTGGCTCAAAAGTATTATGAAAATTGCGGCGAGTATAGCCATTCTAGCTATTGCTTTTGCCTCTGGGCGTTATTTTCAATCTGAAAAAGCAAACCTAACTATTGCTTCAATAGAAAATGAAAGTCAACAATTAAAACAGACGGCTATGATTTCACTTATGGAGAATCAATCTGCTAGTAAACGAATTCAAGGTGTTCAATTTATTCAAGACTTTAAAAATCCTGATGAGGCCATTATCACTGCCTTAACTGATAGAATGCTTCATGATGAAAACATTAATGTGAGGTTAACAGCGGTAGAGGCATTGTCAAATTTTTCAAGTGCTGAATTGGTCAAAATTGCTTTTATCAAAGCTTTAGAAACAGAAAAAGACCCGAGTGTACAAATTTCACTTATTCGAAATCTTGTGAAAACACAAGAAAAGAAAGCCCTAGAACCAATGAAAAAATTATTAGAACAAGAAGACACTCAGCCATTTGTTAAGGATGAAATTAATCAAGTATTATCAGAAATTATATAAACATCAAAAAACGAAAATCATGAAATTAGTATCAAGTATTTTATTTATCTGCGCATTTGTTTGGAGTGCAACAGCGCAAACGGATTACACTAAATCTTTAAGTGGGGTTGATTGGGTTAAGATCGAATCAAAATCAGGAATTGAATTAAAAACACACGACAAAAATGAGCTTTTAATCAAAGTATCTTCAAGAAAAAAGAAATCTGAAAAAGCCAAAGGACTAAAATTAGTTGGTGCAGGTGGCACTGATAATACTGATGTAGGTTTTTATGTAGTGCAAGATGGAGGCACTATGTTAGTTAAGAATTTGAGAAGGTCTGAAAAAGCGGAAATATTTCTGCCAAAAACTCAAAATGTTTCAGTAACCAATTCATGGAATGGAGACATATACATAGCAGGTTTTTCAGGTGAAGTTGAAGCTAATGCAAATCTAAATGGCGGACTTAAAATGGAGAACCTTTCTGGTCCTGTTACTGCCTATTCATTGAATCAAGGTATTGAAGTGTCTTTTGATAAAATCAGTCAAGACGCTCCAATTGTAATTAGAACAACTAATGGAGAAATTGATGTTACGCTACCAGAAAACACTTCGGCCGATATGGAACTAAGCTCTTGGAATGGTGATATTTATACCAATTTTGATTTGCAGAGACCTGACAAAGAGGGGCTCAAATCAGTATCTGGCAAGAACATAAAAGGAGCCATTAATGGCGGAGGTGTAGCTATTAAATTAAAATCCACCAACGGAACTATTTATTTAAGAAAAAAATAAACTAACAAAAATAAGTTGAGCTTGATACTATGAATTACAGAAACTGGCTTGGCACAAAAAACGAACAATCATGAAAAATTTAAAATTAGGGCTACTCTTGTGTTTTATCACAACGATAGTAACTGGGCAGAAAATCATTGAAAAAAACCTTGACTATAACAACCAATATATTGAAATGAAAGTGCCTTTCGCTTCAGATATTGAAGTAAAAACTTGGGACAAGCAAAGTGTTTATTTCAAAGCTAATATCAGCACCAAAGATGATAAACATATTGAGCTTTATAAGTTAGATATTAAAGAGAATAGTAATTCGATTATCATAGCATCTGATACTGAAAAGCTTTTTGACGCATTTAAAAACGAATGGCAAAAAGAGAATAAGCATAATTACTATTCGAATAGAAAATACGACTTTGATTATGTGCTGTATGTGCCAAAAAATGCCAAGTTTAAAGTAAGTAGTATTAATGGAAGTATGAAATCTGAATTGATTGAAGGCGACTTTACTGCAGATCTCATTAATGGTAATATCGATATTGGCGCCTATGCTGGCGAATTAAAATTAACCACTATAAATGGAGAAATTGATTTAAAAGTTTCTAATACCAAATTCGTAGCTGAAACTATTCACGGTGATATTTATGCTGATGAAAACCTAAGTATTGTTGCTCATGACAGGCATGTTGGCCAAAAAGTAGAAAGTGATGGAGGTAGTTTTAAAAATAAGCTTAGTCTCAATACCATTAATGGTAACATGTATTTGAGAAAATAAATTTGGTACTAAGACAAATATTTTGGGGCGCATGATATGCGCCTTTTTTTATGTTCTTTAATCAAACTCAAACATTACAAGAATTTGTCGTATTTTAAAGCAGCTAAAAAACGTGCCATGAAAAAAATTCTTTCTTTACTTTCAATAGTACTTTGCTTATTTATTGTTAGCTGTTCTGCAACAAAAAGCAATGAAACCAATAAATCTAATCTTAAAGAAAGTTTAGATAAAAAAAATAGAGCAAATGTTTCTTTACTGACACAAATAAGACAAAAACCTGGCATTGTTCTTAAAAATGGAGTCCCTGTTCTTCAAAAAACGGCAAATTCCATTTCGCCATTTGGTACGAGCGAGCCTCTATATGTTCTGGATGATTTAATAGTAGGCAATTCATTTAGTGCCGTTAATGATCTGGTTACTAATTTTATGGTCAAGAAAATAGAAGTTTTATCAGCTTCTGATGCTTCTTTTTACGGCAGTCGTGGTGCCAACGGAGTTATCAAACTCACCACCTTAAAAGAATAAAAAACAGTAATCCTACGCAATGAGAAAACCTTTTCAACTTCGACTTTTAACTTCTTTATTTACCTTATTGTTATTCTGTTCTTTTTCAGGCTGTTCCGATTCTGATGGAGATGGTCCTGACCCAATTATTCAAGAGGAAGAAGAAGCAAATGACCCAGAACCAATTGACCCCAACAGACCTTGGAATTTAGTTTGGGAAGAAGAATTTGAGTCTGATTTATCAGAATGGAATATATGGGAAAGCGGTGCTTTTAATAATGAAATACAGTTTTACCGTCCGGAGCAATTAGTATTAGAAAACGGCATTTTAAGTATTAATGTGCAGCGTGAACGAATTATTGGTCCTAACAATCCATTTGATAGTACGGACAAAGAGTTTGAATACGTTTCCGGCAGAATAGAAACCAAAACAACATACGGACCATCAAGTGCAACAGGTGAAACCGAATACCGATTTATGGCCAGTATCAAATTCCCTTCTGGCAATGGAATGTGGCCTGCATTTTGGTCTTATGGTGACCCATGGCCAACAAAAGGCGAAATAGATATTATAGAAGCCAGAGGTAATCTGCCAATGGAGTTTTCTTCTAATATCTTTTACGGTGTTGAAGAGGGTATTCCTATTACCAACAATGACAATACAGTTGTGGAACATGAATTAGAAGTCGACATCACGGCCGATTTTCATACCTATGAACTCATTTGGACGTCCAATAGTTTAGAAATTATTTTTGATGACGAAAGCCTACATAAATACAATGCTAATGGGCTAAACTTTATTTCGTCACTCTTTGGTCAAAAACAACAAATTGTTTTAAATACTGCTGTTGGCGGATTCTTTTTTCCAAATCAATCTTCATCAACATTTGTGGATACTTCGCAAATGCAAGTAGACTGGGTGCGTGTTTATAGTAGATAAGTATTAGAGCGAAATAGTAACTTGAACATCTTTAGCTACTTCAAAGGCGCAGTCTTTGAATTTTGGAGGGCCAAATGCCCTCATCTTGGCATGTGAAAAGGCAACTTTTTCCTTAGGTATTCCAAACCAATTGGTGTCTAATTCGTCATTGCCGTTTTCGTCATAAAATAAAGCAATTGCATATTCACCATTAGGTATCTCATCAACCTCAACGGTTGTTCTACCTTCCTTAGCTTTGGCACTACCAGAGGCAAAAACCTTATCAAATTCTAAAAATGTTTCATGACTTTCGTAAACCGCCACGCTCACTTTACCTTTTGAAGAAGGCACTTGTTCTACATGTACTGTTATCTTATGCTGGGCAAAGCAAATACTAGAAATTAATAAAAAACTGCTGAAAATAATTTTCATTAAATGAAATTTTCGATTACGTAAAAGACTCTTAAGAGTTTTAAATTAGCTGTATTCAAAGATAAAATACCTTAATCTTTTTGTTCTAAAGCCAAAGTTAATTTCTCGTAGATTTCTTGAGTTTCTATACTATCTGCTAAATTCAAATACAAGAGCAAGCTATCTTGATGAGTAATCCGAAGCTTTGGCTGTCTTAAGTCATCAACAAATACATAAACCTTGGTTTGAGTTAATGAATCAACAAACACACCCTTCTCTTTAGCTAACCACGAAAACCCATTCATTCGTTGCATAGCTGGCAATTTATTAAGCCATGTGACTTTATCAATTTCAATAATTGGAATTCTTTGTTTATAAATACCCGATGCTACTTGAAAGTTTCCTTCTTCGAACTTAGACCAATTTTTATAATGCAACGCAAAAGCGAAAATACAGCCAACAACGGTGAGTAAAATAACAAGATTCCAAAACCAGTTTTTCTTTTTCATGATAGTACTATTCCAATGCTAAATATACTTTTAAAAGTAATCAAACCTTTGTTCTTTTACTTCCGCACAATGTAAATGAATAACTATTATCTTTAAAGCAATAACCATTCCTGAAATAGTTATGAAATCAAGAAAGATTAATTCCGACCGCATTCTAGGCATATCGGCTATGGCTATAAGTGTGCTTACGCTTGCCATATTTATTTATCAAACTGATATTATGCGTGTTCAAAGTAAGCTCTCTGTAAAACCAAGACTAGATTTTACTACAAACCAAGGTGGTAATGATTCGATTATTATTTTTCAACAGGTTATAGAAAATAAGGGACTAGGGCCTGCCATTATTGATTCAATCTACTTTAAATATAACGATAAGATATTTTCTTTGGATAGCGAAAAATTACTAAGTAGTCAGCTTCCAAAATTATTGGATTATGGCTATCTATCCCAGCATGCTACTCTAGGTCGTGGTACCACTTTAACTCCTGAAGAAGAGCGGTCTATTTACACATATAATCTGCCTGCCTCAAAATTAGATAGTGTTCTTAGTTATTTAAATATTGGCCCTGATGATGATGGCCCATTTGAAATTGAAGTGATTTACACCTCTATTTACGAAGACGAAATGTGGAAAGTTACTAGCACTAATAGTCAACCTAATAAAGTGAAGTAATGCTAAAGTTCTTCAGAAAAACACGCCAAGAATTACTTTCAAAAGGTGAAACGGGCAAATACTTAAAATATGCCATTGGTGAAATCATCTTAGTGGTCATTGGTATTCTAATAGCACTTCAGATTAATAATTGGAATGAAGAAAAAAAGGAACATGAAAAAGAACAAGCATTTTTAAGAGAGATTAACTTAGACTTCAAATCCAATAAAGCGCAATTAGACTCTATCATTATTTTCAATAAAACTAATCTACATGCTGCAACACGATTATTAGAAATCATGAGTTTTTTTGATCATAATAATCCACAACGAAATAAATCAAATGCCCATTTCGCTGATAGCATTGGATATTACAATAACTTGGTTTGGAGAAATAAATCATTCAATCCAAAAAATGGGGCCGTTGAGGCGCTTTTAAACTCGTCTTCATTTGACCTAATCAAAAACGATACTTTAAGACGGAATCTAATTTCATGGAAAGATGTTCTCGGAGATTACTTAGAAGAAGAGGAGTTTGCTGTCAACTTTTTGTTTTACGAATATGGCCCATGGGTAAGAACAAATTTTGACCCAGACAGCGATAACGATCCAGAAAACACTAAAGCCTTGTTTAGTAAAAACAATAGAAATTTTTTGAATAAGAGAGCTGGAGATTTAGACAATAATTTGACTACTGTAGTTGAAGAAGGAGTCATTGCTATGATTAATGACATTGTTCGACTTACAGAACCTGACCCGAATGATTAATTTCTTTGTAAACCTTCCAAATAATTTTTAATGATAAGAAACATCCAAATACGGATAAGTTTAAAAGAGGAAGGCCAACCAGATGGACTGAAAGCTAGAACAGCCAAATACCTCGGGGTTTCAGAAGATGATTTTGAAATTAAAGTGCAACGAAAATCAATAGATGCTCGTAAGCCCACTATCTACTTCAATTATAAGCTTGAAGTCTATATTAACGAACCTACCCCAAAAGACAATACCTATCATTTCGAATATAAAGATGTCTCTACTGCCAAGTCCATTCATATTATTGGTTTTGGCCCAGCTGGTATGTGGGCAGCTCTTCGCTGTTTAGAATTAGGGTATAAGCCTATAGTTTTAGAACGCGGTAAAAACGTAAAAGATAGACGTCGAGACCTAAAAGCCATTAATCAAGATCATATTGTAAATAAAGATTCTAATTATTGTTTTGGTGAAGGCGGTGCAGGTACTTATTCCGATGGTAAATTGTATACCCGTAGTTTAAAAAGAGGCGATGTACGTCGTGTTTTTGAAAGCCTTGTTTTTCATGGAGCAACCGAAGAAATTTTGGTGGATGCACACCCACATATAGGCACCAATAAGCTCCCTAAAATTGTTCAAAATATTCGGGAAACCATTATCAAGTTTGGTGGCGAAGTCCATTTTGACACTAAAGTCACGGACATTAAATTAAAAGATAATCGCATAAGAGCTATTGTTCTCAATGGCGAAAAAGAATTAAAAGTTCAACGCGTAATCTTAGCTACTGGCCATTCTGCTCGTGATATTTTTGAGCTGTTATATAACAAAAACATTGCCCTTAAAGCCAAGTCTTTTGCCATGGGGGTTCGGGTAGAACACCCACAGCATATTATTGATTCTATTCAATACCACTGTCGTGGAGAACGCAGTGAATTACTGCCCGCGGCGGCCTACAGTCTTGTGCAGCAGGTAAAAAACCGAGGCGTGTATTCGTTTTGTATGTGCCCTGGTGGGTTTATAGTACCGGCAGCAACAGCGGAAGGTGAGGTTGTTGTTAATGGTATGTCACCCTCAAAACGGAATAACAAGTTTGCCAATTCTGGTATTGTTGTCGAAATTAATGTGGATAAAGATTTACCAACTTATGAGAAATATGGAGTTCTAAAAGGTCTAGAATATCAAAAAAATTTAGAACGTTTGGCTTTTACGGCTGGCGGAAGAACACAAACTGCTCCGGCACAACGGTTAACTGATTTTGTGGAAGGTAAAATCTCTCAAGACCTTAACCCAACATCTTATCAACCAGGACTTAATTCATCGCCTTTGCATTCTTTATTTCCAAAATTGATTGGAGGTCGCTTACGAAAAGGCTTTGAGCAATTTGGTAAAAAAATGAAGGGTTATTATACTGAAGAAGCCAATATTGTTGGTGTAGAATCTAGAACCTCATCACCAATTACTATCCCCAGAACGGAACAATTAGAACACCCAGAAATTAAAGGCCTATTCCCCTGTGGTGAAGGTGGTGGTTATGCCGGTGGAATAATTTCTGCTGCAATGGATGGGGAACGCTGTACAGAAGCTGCAATTGTAGGTCTTTAAAAATACTTAAATTAATGCTATGATTAAATTCTTCCGTCGTATTCGACAACAACTACTCTCTGAGAACAAGTTCTCTAAATACTTTTTGTATGCTATTGGTGAAATCATCTTAGTAGTCTTTGGTATTTTGATAGCACTACAGATAAATAATTGGAATCAAGACAAAATAGATTCTAAAATAGAAAAAGAGTTATTATCAGAGCTACTAGAAAATCTAAGTATTAATGCTGAAAGACTAGAAAATAGTATCACTGAAGAATATGAAACCGCGCGTTCGATAGATTTTGTAGTTGAAGTCTTAGAAAATAAACTCGCTCATGTTGATAGTATGAACTATCATTTTGGAAGAGCTGACTTTGCCTCGGACATTGTTATTTCCAACACTGCATTTGAAGCAATTAAATCACAGGGATTTCAAATAATCTCTGATAGCGAAATTAGAAAACTGATGATTGACCTATTTGATGCAGAATATGGTGTTCTCATTGCATTAACCGTTAGGTTGGAGAATCAATTTTGGCCCTCTGCTTCATTACCGCTTTTCCACAAATACTTCCGAGTGGTAGATGTGAAGTCTAGAGGATTAAAAGATCCTAATTACGATGTTATACCCATAGATTATGAATCGCTCTTAAAAGATCAAGTGTACATTAATATGATAAAACATCGGGGGTCATTCCGCTATGCTGGAGCGCATTTAAAAGAAACATCTTTAGAAAAAACAATTTTCTTAAAAGAAAAGATTGCGAATTATCTAAACCCATAATATGGATTTCAAAAACAAAAAAGTACTTATAACTGGTTCCTCAAGAGGAATCGGCAAAGCAACAGCCATGGCCTTTGCAAAAAAAGGTGCTAAAGTGGGTATCAATTACCGAAACAATACTAAAGAAGCAAAAAAAACTTTAGCAGAATTATCTGGCAAAGGGCATCATTTGTTTCAATACGATGTATCTAAAAAAGAAGAAACCAAAGTGCTTGTTGAAGATTTTGTGGCTCAATATGGAAGCATTGATGTTTTAGTCAACAATGCCGGGATTTCCATTTTTCATGATATTGATGAGGTAGATTTTGACTATTGGACACTGGCTTGGGAAAACACATATAAAACCAATCTATTTGCGGCGGCTAATACTAGTTATTGGGCAGCACAAGCCATGATGAAATCCGGAGGAGGACATATCGTAAATGTCTCTTCCAGAGGTGCCTTTAGAGGCGAACCTACAAAACCGGCCTATGGATCTAGTAAAGCGGCTTTGAATGCAATGAGCCAGTCCCTCGCAAAGAAATTAGCCCCTTATAAAATATATGTTGGTGTTGTTGCACCAGGGTTTACAGAAACTGAAATGGCAGCAGTTACCCTAACACCTGCTGAACGTGAAAAATTACTTCGAGAATCACCTTTTAAACGAATGGCCCAGCCAGAAGAAGTTGCACATGCAATTTTGTTTTTGGCTTCAGATAAGGCCGCCTATTCTTCCGGTACAATCATAGATGTGAATGGGGCAAGTTATTTAAGGAGCTAGAGTTTTTCTTCGTCATGCTAAGCGCAGTCGAAGAAAAAGAGCGATAAAATCTTCCCAAAAGAAACAATTCAGAATCCGGTTAAAAAACTCAAATAAATACAATTCCTTACATCCAAAAAGTATAGAAACCTTGTCTTTCCTTCGACTGGGCCTAGGATAACAATAAGGTACTTTAATTTTGCTAATTTTAGCCCATGAAAGCAGCTACGGTATCCCAACTCAAAAAAGAATTACAACATAGAAATCCAGATGAGTTGCTGCAATTATGCCTTCGACTGGCTCGGTTTAAAAAAGAAAACAAAGAACTACTCACCTATCTCTTGTTTGAATCTGATAGTGAATCTGGCTATATTGAAACCGTTAAAGCTGAAGTTGATGAGCAGTTTGAAGCTATCAATACCAACAGTTATTTCTACATTAAAAAAAGTGTACGTAAGATTCTTAGAACAATTAAAAAATACGCTAGATATTCTGGTAATAAAGAAACCGAAGTCGCTCTTTTACTGTATTTCTGTGAAAAACTGCGTGATTTTAAACCTTCTATAAAAAGAAATACAACGCTAATGAACCTTTATCAACGTCAGTTAGATTACATTCAAAAAAAAATAGGACTGCTTCATGAAGATTTGCAGTATGATTACGGCTTACTTTTAGATGAGTTAGAACTTTAAAGGTGCTCGTTTACCAAAATCCTGGGCACCAATCTTTTCACCATTAATGGTATCGGTATCCCAATCTTGGGTTATTTTCCATTGTCCATTTAGTTTTTGAATTACAATATGAAATTGCCCATAACTATATGAAGTTTCATTGTTCTTTATAAACCCAATTCGGTAAAACCCAACTTCGTAAGATGCTGTAGTATTGGTATGTCTGCTATCAAACCAGAAATCCAAAGTGATTAATACTCCCTCTTTCTCATACCCCATAAAACGCTCTAAATTTTTTGCTTTAAAACTATTTTGGGTATCAATACCGCTAGGAGTCACGCGTAAAACCGTTTCTGCATAAGTCGCATTTAAAGCCTCACCATCTAAAGTTTGAAATGCATTTTGAAAGGCCTTCCAAACTTCTTGATTAATTTCTTCTTGAAGAGCTGCAGTATCCTTTTGGGCAAAACCGTCTATTGAAAATAAAAAAAGACAAAGAGTTAAAAATCGAATCATACTAAATAATTTTAGGGTTCTTGAGCTAGCTTAACCTAAACCAACATCTAAAGTCATCATCACAATAAAACCCCCAATAAAGCCCATTACGGCTACGTCAGAATGCTTGTCTTGCTGCGTTTCAGGTATCACCTCTTCCACTACCACAAAAATCATTGCTCCTGCTGCAAAAGCCAGCGCATAGGGTAAAATAGGCTGAAAAGTAATTACCGCCCAAGCACCAATAACAGCAGCAATAGGTTCTACTAAGGCAGAAGCTTGACCATACATAAAACTCTTTCTTCTGCTAAGTCCTTGTCTACGCAAAGGCATAGAAACCGCAAAACCTTCAGGAAAATTTTGCAAACCAATTCCCAAAGCCAAAGCTACCGCTCCACCAATAGTTGCACCATCAAAACCAGCAGCAACACCACCAAAAAGAACACCTACTGCCAGACCTTCCGGAATGTTATGTAAGGTAATTGCTAAAGTTAATAGGGTGGTTTTATGCCATGGGGTTTTGACGCCTTCAGCTTCACTCTCTTTAAAATTAAGGTGTAAATGCGGGAGCACCTTATCGAGTCCAAAAAGAAAGAAGGCTCCCAATAAAAAGCCTACTGCTGCCGGAATCACTTTTACAAAACCTTCACCAGGGCTCATCTCAATACCCGGAGCTAAAAGACTCCAAAAACTTGCTGCTACCATTACTCCACCAGTAAAACCGAGCATAGCATCCATAACCGCTCTATTCGGGTTTTTAAAGAAAAACACCAATCCTGCCCCAGCAGCTGTTAATCCCCAGGTAAAAAGTGTGGCGTAAAAAGCCGCTAAAATAGGGTCAATAGATTCAAAATATGTAATTACTTGTTCCATTAATTATTCTTTTTTGATAAATAAATTTGTTGCTATCTGATTTGATACATGAAGTTTTTGACCATTGATATTAATATAAAGTGAATCGTCAAAAGCTTCCTTTTCCAAAACTTCAATGGCATCTCCTAAAGCAATCTGGTTTTTATCCAAAAACCTCAGAAATGCTGAAGATGTATTCTTTACACCAACACAAATTCCTTTAGAAGGTATAGGTAACTCGCTTAAAAGCTGCTTAGCTCTTTCTTGAAAATGTCCATTCTTACTAGGAATGGGGTCACCGTGAGGATCGTATTTAGGAAAATCGAGTAATTCGTCAATTTTATCAATCAATTTTTCACTTTTAATATGCTCTAGTTGTTCTGCTACTTCATGAACCTCATCCCAACTAAAATCCAGTTTTTTAAAAAGAAAAACTTCCCATAAACGATGTTTTCTAATTATTGTAAGAGCAGTTTTTATGCCCTTTTTTGTTAAGCATACCCCTTTATACTTTATATAGTTTACCAGCCCTTTTTCCGCCAGTTTTTTTGCCATATCTGTAACAGAAGATGGCTTTGTTTTCATTTCTTTGGAAATGGCATTGGTAGAAATGGAAAAAGATTCTTTCCCGCCTAAATGATATATAGCCTTTATGTAATTTTCTTCTGCCCTTGTCAATTAAAAAGTTTTTTCAAAAATACATTTTTATTTACAAAAACTAATATTTAGATTTGTCTAAATATTAGTTTTTAACTTTTAAAATTATCTTGTGGTTAAATTCATTTTAGTTTTATCTGCAAATAGTACATTTACAAGTAATGAACCCTTTCGGAATATTATTATTGGCCTTTTTGCTTTTCTATTCACCTTTAAGGTCCCAAGAAACCGAAAAGAATAAAGCAAAAACCATTGAGCTTGGGCTATCTTATTTTTCAGAATCTTTTTCTAACCTAAAAGGCGGGGCTCAAACAGGCACAAACTACAAAGGTTACCTTGATTTCTCTGGAGAATTTGATTTGGACAAGTTGGTCGGGTTTAAAAGAACTTCAATCTTTTTTAATACCATACATGTACATGGCAAAAGTATTTCCGATTTAATTGGCGACGATTTATTATCCTCAAATATTGAGGCGCTCTCTGGTTTTAGGATGCAAAATCTTTATTTACAACATCAATCTAAAAACGAAAAATTGGTTCTAAGGTTTGGAAAGCAAGCAATAGATGATGAGTTTTTGACCACTGATATTAGCAATCTATTTGTTCATGGTGTGGCAGCTTATCCCTTTACCTTAAGTAATAATTATCCGCAATGGCCCGTAGCCGCAATGTCTGTCTTTGCCTCTTATCAACTAAACGGTTTATGGAAAGTAAGAACAGGAATTTATCAAGCAGGACCTGAAATAATTGATGAAATTATTAATTCTACAGGACTAGACTTTAGTCTTACGCCTACCGGTCATCTATTTATTGCAGAAGGTAATTATGCAAAAAACAACCATTTTTTAAGATTTGGGGTCATGCATGATACCAACTCCTATTTCTCTAATACTGGAGAAGAGAAAAACGGTCTTACTTCCTTATATTTTTCATTAGACACCAAATTGTTTAAAAATCCAAATGCCACAGAAAAAGGAATGTTTCTTTTTGCCTCTGCCAGTACTGCAACCAATTGGAGCTATGCGCAATTTGATTATGATTTACGAGGTGGCATTAGTTGGCGTCACTTTGTAAAAAAACAAAATGGGGAATTGGGTTTGGGCTATTTTTACCCTCATTTGGGCGAAGGAGCTCAACCTGGGGCGCAACAATCTCTTAAAACTGAGCAGTTTTTAGAACTCACCTACTTGGTAACACTTAAAGAATGGTGGCAATTGCAAGTAAGTCTGCAACAAATTATTAATCCTGGCGGAGCAAGTTTATCCAACTTACCAGATGCTTCTGTACTAGGTTTAAGAACCTATTTTACATTATAATTGGCTCTAACGACTGCACTTAACAGATCAATATTGCAAGCTAACTAAGACAATCTCTCAGTTAACAATTAATTATTCAAAAAAATATATATTAGAGGAGGTAATACTCATGAAAAAGTTACTTCTTTTAATGCTATTTGCTCTAGTGCAATTAGGCTACGCTCAACGCGAGGCTAATGTATGGCATTTTGGTGCCATATCGGGACTAGACAAATCCTTGGAATACCTGCAGTATTTTGTGAACGGAAATCATACATTGATTAAGAAATTATTGAAAAATAACGGTGTACAACAATGGATATAATTTATGGCTACAATTCGTTAGCTTCAAACCTAGATATAATTAACGGCTGGATTTGCTACAGCTGGAAATCATAGCTTAATCGTTAGCAAAAAGCTGAAAAAATTTATTATGACAATTAAAAATTTAATAAGTTTCACATTTTTAGGTCTTCTATTTGCAGCAGGTTGTAAAAAAGACAAAAATAATGGAGCTGAAAAAATCGTAAATGAAGGAATAAATATTGAGCAAGAGAAAGAAGCCATTTTGGAAACATTAAATAATGAAACTACGGCGGCTTTTCAGCGGGATTATCAAGCTTGGACTAAAAATTGGGTTCATGACCCTAGCATAACGAAAACTTATATCGATTTTCCTGAAAATACTTTTACCGAATCAATTGGCTGGAACGAAATAAGCCAATTCGTAAAAACCTTTATTGAAGAACATCCTGAACCTGAACCAATGCCAGAACTATTAAACGAAATTAATGTTCGTCTCTATGGTAATGGAGCTTGGGTTACTTATGAACAACAAGATTCATTGCGTGGCTTAAAACGCGAGACTAGACTCATGGAGAAAGTTGATGGAGAATGGAAAATTGCGGGTATGCAAACCACTATTTATGGCTTTGTCCAAAATCAATAAAAAAACCTACAATTTAACCTTAGTTACTTAACAAAAAGAATAATTCCTATTTTTAACATGTATCGATTTCAAAACTTGAATCAGGAGCTTATACTATATCGCTGATTAAAAAACTTATACTAATGTTAAAAAAAATATTGCCTTTAATATTTATAATAACCTTTTTAACTTCTTGCGCGGAGCCTGAAAAAATGAGTCAGGCAACAGTGTATTACAATGGTGATATTATTACCATGGTTGGCGAAAGCCCAAATTACGTTGAAGCAATTGTCGAAAAAGAAGGGAAAATTATCTTTACGGGTTCGAGTGATGAAGCAATGACAATCGCAGGTAAAGATCACCAAATGATAAACCTAGAAGGAAAAACGCTGGTGCCTGGTTTTATAGATGGTCATTGTCATTTTGCAAATTATGGAGCGCAGGCTATTGGTGCACTTTTATTGGCCTCACCTGATGCCAATGTTGACGACATTGATATGCTAATCTCCGTTTTAGAAGAATGGAACACTCCTGAGAATAGAGCTCTTACGGGTTGGATATTTGGTACCGGTTTTGATGATTCGGTCTTGAAAGAAAAACGATTTCCCACTAAACATGATTTAGATAAAGTAAGTACAGAATTTCCGGTAATGATAATGCACATTTCTGGCCATTTTGTTGTGGTCAATTCAAAAGGATTAGAGCTATTAGGTATAGATGATAAAAGCCCAGATCCCAAAGGCGGTATTATTAGACGTGAAAAAAACTCTACGGAACCAAATGGGGTTTTAGAAGAATTAGCTGCCATACCATATATGATGCAAGCTTTAGCGCCTAAATCACAAGAAGCTATAACCAAGTTTTTCGAAGCCGGTCAAGAAATGGCTTTATCATACGGCTATACCACTGCACAAGAAGGAAGGGCTATGCAAAATCATGAAATGCTCGCTGCTATGGCAGAAAATAATAAATTTAAAATAGATGTAGTTAGCTACATAGATTATATGTTCGTCGATGACTATATGGACGGTAAATGGAATAGTAAAAATTACACGAATAAATATAGAATAGGTGGTATGAAAGTTACCTTGGATGGTTCGCCACAAGGCAGAACTGCCTGGAGAACAGAACCTTATTTGATTCCGCCAGAGGGAATGCCTCACGATTACAGTGGGTATCCCGCCATTCCGAATGATAGCGTTCTAACATCAATATTTGAAAAGGGGTTCAAAAATAATTGGCAAATTTTATCCCATACCAATGGTGATGCGGCAGTTGACCAACTTATAAGAACTATGAAACCTTTAAAAGAAAAGTATGGCAACGATGATAGGCGTGACGTAATTATTCATGGGCAATATATCCGTGACGACCAACTAGATGAAGCTAAAGAAATGAAAATGATTGCATCTCTATTTCCATTACACACCTTTTATTGGGGAGATTGGCATACGCAGTTAATAGGTGATTCGTTAGTTCAAAATATAAGCCCTGTGAAATCTGCTCTAAATAAAGGTATGGATATTACTATTCATACAGATGCACCAGTTGCTTTACCTAATCTTATGCGTGTTTTATGGACCGCTGTGGAGCGAACTTCTCGTTCGGGTAAAGTGATTGGTCCTGAAGAAAGATTAACACCTTATGAAGCATTACAAGCGATAACCATATGGTCTGCTTACCAACATTATGAGGAAGATAAAAAAGGAAGTCTAGCAAATGGAAAATTAGCCGACTTAGTTATTTTAAATAAAAACCCATTAAAAGTTGAGCCAGAAAACATTAAAGATATTGAAGTATTAAAAACCATAAAAGAAGGTAAAATTATTTTTGAAAAATGACTAGTATCAACGCGGGTTTCAAGTATAACCTTTAGCTATTTAAGCTCATAAAAAATTCCATCATTAGTAAAAACATAAAGAATAACCTCTTAAAGTATTATATAATGAAATACTCCGTTTTAACACTGTTTATAGTAAGCTCATTATCCGTGTTTGCGCAAAATTCTGAATATAAAGTTTCATCATATTTTACGGCTGGTAACAAGGCGCCAAATACCCATTATATTGGAGAGGCTTGGTTAAATGCCATTTTACATGATGATACTGAATTAGGTTATAACATAATTAAAGCAACGTTTAAAGCGAACTCGACATTAGATTGGCATAAACATAGTTCTGCACAAGTCTTAATCATTGTTGATGGAGAAGCTTATTATCAAGAAAAAGGAAAAGAACCCGTTATTCTCAAAACAGGCGATGTCATTAAATGCGAAAAAGATATTGAACATTGGCACTCCTCGACCAAGTTTAATGATGTAACCTATTTGGCGTTATACGGCGGTGGACAACCAACAACATGGACCGAAGTTGTAACACAAGAATATTATGATAGGGTTGCTGAAAATACAAAAACTCATTGATGGTAGATTAAGTTTTAAGAAGCTAGAATTTGAATTCACTTTAGTGTACAAGGGTTGTCGTAAAAAATTGCAGTGAAATTTCATAACTTTATAAAAAGGTTTGTGCTTGGGATGAAAAGTCTTTTGATACTTATCTCATCAGTCATATACCAGACCATTAGCTCTAATTTTAAATCGACAAAAAATGAAGGTTACAGCTGAAAAAAATGAAAAAGTTGCCAATATGATTTTTGCATCTATTTATCCCCTCTACTGGAATAAATTGGAAAAAAAAGGCAGAACAAGAGAAGAGTTTCATCAAGTATTAAAATGGTTCACTGGTTTTGATGAGGCCAAAATACAAGCACTTATTAAGGAAAAAGTAACATTTAGAACGTTTTTTGAACAGGCAAAAATTCATCCGAATGCTCACATGATTAAAGGGGTTGTATGTGGTTATAGAATTGAAGAAATAGAAGATGAATTTCAAGTTTACAAAGAATGTAGGCGTATGGAAAAGCTAATTGATGAACTCGCAAAAGGTCGTAAAATGGAAAAGATTTTACGAGTTGAAAAGAAATAGAAATATCATCTATGAGAATTTATTTTTTGTTTGCTTTGATATTATTTTTTTCATGCAAAAAAGAACAAGAAAATGAAGACCCAAGCCCAATAAATCTTTCCGGTGATTTTGCCCTCTGTAATTCACAATTAAGCGCATGTATTAACGGGAATGGAAATTACTGCCTATTCGGATTTAAATGGGGAGCAGACGGTTCTTTTTCGCAATCAGGATATGACGCCCAAGGACCTGCCTCGAGTGGCGGAGTGGTAACTTATAGTTTTCAAGAAGAAAATGGCCTTATTAATACCCATCGTCAAATAGATTTGCCAAGTAACTCTTTTAATGACATTTTATCGTGTGCAAAAACAGAAATACGAAATGCTCTTGGATCTTGGGCCAAAATTGCTGCTATTGAATTTGAAGAACTACCTGAGAATAGTATTGCCGATATTCGTTTTTATACTGCAGACATTATTCAAGGTGGGATAGGTTACCCTAACTATCCTGACAATTTATGTGGTAATCTTTCTGGAAACGTAATTATTCAATCAGATTTAGGAATCAACGATTGTAATTCATTTTACATTTTTGCTTTACATGAGATTGGCCATGTTTTAGGATTAGGGCATGTCGGTACCGAAAATGTTATGAATCCTGATTTCTCTAATTTTAATTTTCAAGACCTACAGACAGGTGACACTATGGGTATCATTGAAATCTATGGAGAAAAATAACCTACTGAAACGATTTAATTGATAAGTTTCATAAGAGTAAAAAGAAAATCAAACAACCACTTAGAATATTATTTATTGGTGCATCAATAGGCTCCTTGTAATTTGTCCTATGGATTTTGGTAAAGGGATAGCTGAAGTTGTCGTTCAATTTATCAATATAACTGATTTTGAGGCATATGATTGGAACTTATCTAAGATTTCTATTGACCGTATTGTGAAAATATTGAAATAAAAAAGCTCTTAACAATCTTTGCAATAATTTGTAGCAGAGCGATTTGTGCGGTGATAAAGAAATCACAATAGAAACCAAACTTGAGCTCTTTTTGCTAACTTTAAAAAGAAGCTGCTAAATCACAGCTTAAAAAGTAGGGATCATTTATTCAAATTCATCAAAAAACAGCAACATGAAAAACAAAACTTTAATTGCTACGGCGACTGTATTCGTATCACTATTTACTTCAAAAGCTCAAAACAATCTTGACCTAAGTACCGATAATTTGATGGTCGTAAATAGAGATATTGGAGCATCGGAGGAGAACATAAAAAGTACACTTACCTTAACTAATAAAATGGGTGACGGAATGGCTATTCTTAAAAATGAAAGCTTTGTAACAGGTGCTATAGACTTAGATATTAAAGGAGAGAATAATCCGGGGAAAAGCTTTGTTGGAGTGGCCTTTAATATTCAAAATGACTCTACCTATGAAGCCATATATTTTAGACCTTTTAATTTTAAATCTGACGAATTAATTAGAAGAGAACATTCCCTTCAATACATAAGTCATCCAAAAAATACATGGAGATATTTAAGAACTAACCACGAGGGAATTTACGAAGCAGAATATGCAAATGCTCCGTCACCTGATGATTGGTTTAGCATTATCATAAAAATTACCGAAGACCATGTTTATGTATATGACAAAAAAACAAATACGGAATTATTACATGTGAACAGATTGGAAAAACAAGTTTCAGACAAAATTGGACTTTGGTCTGGCTTCAATTCGAAAGGAGCTTATAGAAACGTCAAACTATTAGAATAAGTATTATGATAACAACAACATTTTTGACCTTTGTAGGCAACCAATGTGGTAAGGCTGAAGAAGCCATAAACTTCTATACCACCATCTTTCCAAATTCAGAAATAAAAAGCATTACTAAATACGCAGATGGCGAACCTGGAGGTACCCCCGAATTGATTAAATATGGCGTGTTTTCCTTAAACGGAAGTGAATATATGGTATCTGAGAGTAATTATAATCATGCATGGTCCTTTACACCCGCTGTTTCAATTTTAATAAGCGACAATGCTAACGATTTGATTCAATCACTTTATGATAAAATTTCTTCAAATGATGGGCAAGTAATGATGCCACTAGAAAACTACAAAGGTGAAGGAGACTATGGTTTTGGTGAAAAATTTGGATGGTGTCAAGATAAATTTGGTGTGTCTTGGCAATTTTTACTTACTGAATAATATATAAGTATCATCAGCACTGGAAATTAAAGAACTTTCAATTTCAAATAATTCAAATCGTTCCGTTATGAACCATCATACCACAGGACTGCAAATAGCAATTAAGAATGCTTAAAGTCTTGAGCTAGGACAAACTAAAAAGTATCACATATTCGAAAATTTGTATATCATCTATAGACCTCAACAAATCTACCTTTGTCTTATTCTTTGAAACATAAAATAAGAACTAATGAAGACAACTCAATTTGGTAAAAAAGGATGGACGCCTGAAAGAATTAGTGATTTAAATGAAAAGGCTTTTGTTATTACTGGTACTACAAGTGGTACAGGCTTTGAGGCCACAAGAATATTACTGTCAAAAGGGGCAAAAGTTGTTATGCTCAATCGTAACCCGGAAAAATCGGCAAACACCATTACCGCTTTAAAACAAGAACTTGGTGCTAATATTAACATAACAAATATTCGAATGGATTTGGCTGAACTGGCTTCAGTAAAAAAAGCAGCTGAAGAGGTGCTCAATACTGTTCCTCAAATTGACGGCCTAATTTGTAATGCGGCTATTGCACAAGTGCCAAAACAAACCTTTACTGTTGATGGTTTTGAAAGTCAATTAGGTGTTAACCATTACGGTAATTTTTTACTTCAGGGATTACTTTACCCACGAATTGAGGCATCAAAAGGGCGTATAGTGACCGTAGGAAGTATGGGTTATAATCTTGGGATTAAAACCATACAATTCGATGATATGAATTGGGATACTAACTATAGCCCCAATGGTGTTTACAGCCAAAGTAAATTAGCGCAGATAATGTGTGTGTACGAGCTACAGGACCGTTTGAAAAAAATGGGTAAGCACAATGTCAAGGTCTACGCTTGTCATCCAGGTGCATCGAGAACATCTTTAATTAAAACTAGTGGTGGCTTAATGACGCGTTTTGTTTGGCAACTCATGAAATTATCGCCTCTGGTTCAATCGGCTGAAAAAGGCGCTTATCCTGAATTGATGTGTGCTACAGAATCAAATTTAAATCAAGACGGATTTTATGGCCCTACTGGTCGCGGCTACTTTAAAGGTCCAGTTGGTGAATGTCATTTAGAACCACACGCAAAAGACAAACCAGTCATGGAAAAACTTTGGACCTTGTCTGAAAAGGCAACAAGTTTTAAATGGAATATATAAATTAGCTATATGGAGCACTTTAAAACCTTATCAGCGTATTTAAAATACCTTGAATTGCCTCCACCAGAGCATCCAATGTTAAGTGTTTTTGCTGAATGGGGTGATGGTTTTCTCCCCTGCCCTAAAGAAAGTTCACCTCCAATTACCAACGATTGTTATTCTATTAGTTTGAAAAAAGTGGTCAAAGGTGAGGTAAACTATGGAAGAACAAAATATGACTTCACCAATGGTGCTTTAATTTTTCTTGCTCCAAGACAAGTTTTACAATGGGACAATAGTGTTGTTTTTGAACAGAAAGGATTTTCTATCAACTTTCATGAAGATTTTTTAAAGGGAACCGAACTAGCACAACAAATCAAAAAATATGGCTTCTTTTCATATTCAGTTAATGAAGCCCTGCATTTATCGCCCAAAGAGGAACAGCAGATGGAAACCATTGTCGCTAGTATTGAGTTAGAATATCAAAATAATCAAGACGAATTCAGTAAAGAAATCATCATCTCACAACTCAATACTTTATTGAAGTATGCGAATCGATTTTATGAAAGACAGTTTTTAAATAGAAAAGAATATTCTAATGATTTACTAGAGCAGTTTAATCGGCAGTTATCCGAATTTTTTGATGCCGACGAGTTTTTGAACTCTGGTATTCCAAGTATCAAAAAAGTAGCCGATAGCCTATCAGTATCTCAGCGTTATTTGAGTGATACCTTAAAAAAAGAAACAGGTAAAACCGCGACAGAGCATTTACAATTGTATCTTATTGATGAGGCTAAGAATAAGCTACTTAAGCCTAACAAAACCATTGCTGAAGTGGCCTATGAATTGGGCTTTGAATATCCACCCTATTTTTCACGGTTATTTAAAAAGAAAGAAGGTATCAGTCCAACCGAATATAGAGAAAAATACAAATTAAATTAGATATGGAAATACTAAAAATAGCGACTGAGTGGGCCAAATCTGAAGTCTTCTCAGCACGATTCTTCATCTTTTTCGCAATTTTATTTTTAATTGCAAGCGTTGGTTTTTGGCAGCTTGGCAAAACCGAAATGGCCAAAGCCTATATCATACCAACATTAGTAGTTGGACTCTTAATTTTAGCAGTGGGAGTTGGTATTTTTTTCACTAATAAATCACGAATTACAAGCTTTGAGGAGGCCTACCAAGAAGACCCCACTGAATTTGTAAAATCAGAGATTATCCGCACTGAAAAGTCAATGGGTGAATACAAAACGATTGTATTTAAAGTAATACCACTGCTAATTGTTGTTGCAGCGCTACTTATTATTTTTGTTGACAAACCTATTTGGAAAGCAACTGCCATTACAACGATTGCTATGATGATAGTAATTTTGTTCGTGGATAGCAATGCCGATACTCGCATTCAGGCTTATCATCAACAATTACAATTAGTACTAAAGCAATGACAAGTTAAATGGAAGAATAAAATAACTTTACCCTTTTAAAAGGTTTGCTTTAATTTTGACTAAAAGATATATGCTCAAAAGACAAATACTATTTATTCTTCTAACGATTGGCATTCTTGGTTGTAATACTCCAAACAAAAAAATGGCATCTAATGATAACTATTCTGACATTATTATTATTGGAGCTATGAAAGATGTAATGTGGAAAGGAGAATTAAATGGAAGCATATCTATTGATACCATTGCTGATAAAAAGGGGTTATATGGGCTCGGACCCGAAAGCTACTTAACGGGCGAATTGTTAATTAATGATGGTATAAGCTATGTCTCAAGGGTCACCTCTGATTCCACAATGATTGTTGAAAAATCTTATGATTTAAGGGCACCTTTTTTTGTTTATACCAATGTAGACGATTGGTTAGAAATTAACTTGTCTTCTAGTATTAAAACCATTAAAGACATTGAAAAACTGATTAACGAAAAAACATTGGAATTTAAACGACCTTTAGCTTTTAAACTAATAGGAAAAGTTTCAAAAGCTATAATTCATATTCAAAATTTACCACGTAGTACAATCGTTACATCTCCGACAGAAGCACATGAAGGACAAACTAATTATGAATTAAATAATGTGCAAGTTGAAATTATAGGGTTTTTCTCTACCGAACACAAAGGAATTTTTACACATCATGATTCTTATATACATCTTCACCTTATAACAAAAGATGAAAAGAAAATGGGGCATCTTGACGAATTGATAATCGACACCATGAAACTCTATTTGCCAAAAAAGTGAAAACTATTGCTAGTGGTTCAAACGTTTCATAACTTTATTAGCCTAACCTATTTTAAAAGGTGTTTTTAAACGTCAATTTAAAAACATCTTCTAATGAAATTTTTTCTTTTAGCTTTTGCCTAATACTATTTGGATAAAACAAAATTTTTGCTCAAACTAAGTTCATTCTTGAACCACCTCAAAGTATGTTAATAGCTAGGAAAAAAGGGAACCATAATTCCTTTTGCTGGGGAAGATTTTAATGCTATAGCTATCCTTAAAGGTGAACTAAAAAGATTGATACTCTTCTAAGAACATGAATTGTACTTGATTCCAATTCAAAAAATCAGGTCAAAGCTAAAGTTGACTATGAAAAGATGGACTAATCAATCATACAACTGCATTCGTAAAACATTATGAAAACTAATATTGAAGACAGTACTTGGCGGTAAAATAGTCGCTTCAAAAATCACTTGTTTGGTCGCATAATCCACTTCTACAACTTTTCCAGCGGCTGTACCATTATCTACCGAAGAACCAGGCGTAAATAGTATAGATTTATTATCCGAAACGTAACTTACTTTAGATACTATTCTAGCGTAGGTCTCTTCTCCTCTATCCTTACCATAACTCCATACTTGCTTTATAGTTTTGTTCACTTCATCAATTTCATATTCTACAGCACGGCTATAAGGACCAAAATTGGTGTAATTTCTATTATCGCCATTATCAAAAATCATCAAATTTCCATTGGGCATAAGTATCGGAGAATGTTGGTACCACGACCATTCAAAATCAGGATGATTAGTATTACCTAGTAACACATCTTCATCTGTAATTTCTTGGTTTTGAGCATCTAATGGTGTTAACAAAAATTGAGATAGTTCTATCCCACTCCCTGAAGTATTCCATTCTTTGTGAGGAGCTACAATATAACTAACTTCATTTTCAGCGCTTAATTTTACAATACCTTGAGTACGGCCTGATATTATAATTTCATCGTCGGTCGAACTGTACTCAATCGCATTGGCATGAAACCAATCAAAATTTAAATCGGCCAAATCAGTCGGCCAAGCCCTTCGAGTATTATCAAGTGAATTATTTAAATCCCATGTGTTTGAGAATTCACCTGAACTTCTATCAATTTCAATTATTACATCTTCTACGGTCGCTTTGTTAATATCATTAATTGTTACTAATAAATTACCATTTGGTTTTTCGATAACATGATGATGAAAACCATTGCCCTGTAAACTCCATGTATTTATAAGATTCCCCATCATATCAATTTCATGAATATTACCCGTAAAACCATCACCTGTTAAAAGATTTCCGTTCTGTAATCGGGTCATACCATTATCGTAAAACAAATTGTTCAGCTGTGGATGAGAAATAAAATTCAAATACCAACGAATCTCACCGAACTGATCAAAAATAAAAGGTCGTTGCGGTCTAAAATTTTGATTGAACCCAAAATAGTTCACAAAATTAAACTCTGGTGATGACGATTTAGAAGGCACATCAATATTTATTTGAGGCAGATCAGCTATAAGTGGTGCAGTTTGTATAGTTATTGTTTGAGTTTCTAGGCTCGTGCCGTTAGCGTCAAGTAGGTCTACCTGAAGTTCATTCAAATGATTTGCATAGAGACCTAATATTTCTAAATTAAAAACTGTGTTTTCTTGTTGGAACCTATTACTAATAGTAGAAGCATTCCCGTTTTTGCCTATAACAGAAACCTCCACGAAAACTTCTTCAGAAGTCTTTAAGCTTAAAAGAGCAGTTAAGGGTGAATATCCAGAAGGGTTGAGTTGTACGTTAATTTCTTCAATAATATCTGAGTCTATCTCTGGCCCAGGGTCCATATTGTCAACGATATTATCATCTGAGCAGGCAAGGACAAACATAAATAAGGCTAAAACAACCCAATATCTGCGATTCATAGCGACTTTTTTTACTTTATTAAGTTAATAAAACTATACGTATCTCTTCTAAAATTGTCAATATTTGATTCCGTATTTTTGACAAATGTCTAATTACGACTATATCATTATCGGCGCAGGTGCCTCGGGTTTACTATTGGCGCATGCTATGGGAAAAAATGATTTTTTTACTAAAAAATCTATCTTACTAATCGATAAAGACGAGAAAAAAACTAATGATCGTACTTGGTGCTTTTGGGAGCAAGGTGATGGAGATTTTGATGAAATTCTTTATAAAACTTGGCCAAAAATATTTTTTGCTGGTAAAAAATTAAGTCAATCATATAAGATTGCCCCATACCAATACAAAATGGTTCAGGGTATTGATTTTTATCAGCATTATTTATCTGCTCTTAAAAAATTTTCGAATATTACAATACTTCATGAAGAAGTAATTTCAATAAATGAAAACAAGGAAAATGCAATTGTAACTACGGTAAAAAATACCTATGAATCAAAGCAGGTATTCAATAGTATTTTTAGTTATAAAAATTTAAACCCGAAACAAAAATATCCTGTATTACAACAACATTTTCTAGGATGGTTTGTAAAAACAGAGTATCCTATTTTTAATAGCGATGAAGCCACTTTTATGGACTTTTCAATTGCTCAAAAAGGCAATACAAGGTTTATGTATGTGCTTCCATTTTCTGAGACCGAGGCCCTAGTAGAATATACCTTGTTCTCTGAAAAATTACTGCCCAATCAGGAATACGAAACTGCCATTAAAGACTATTTAATAGCTAAAAATGCAGGCACTTATACCATTACAGAAACCGAACAGGGTAGTATACCTATGACCTGTTACAATTTCAATAAGCATAATTCAAAACATCTATTCCATATTGGCATGGCAGGTGGATGGGCAAAGGCTAGTACAGGTTATACCTTCATGAAAACTAATAAAAATGTAAAAGCCCTGATAACTCATTTAACAAAGGGTAAACCAATTTCTAGTTTCAGCACAAAAAGTAGGTTTTGGTTTTATGATTTGCTGCTTCTAGACATCTTGTATCACAATAACCATTTGGGACAATCTATATTTGAATCCTTATTTCAAAAAAGAAAACCGCAGGCCATATTTAAATTTTTAGATGAAGAAACTTCGGTTTTTGAAGATATTAATCTAATGATGGCACCTAAACCATTTCCTTTTATAAAGGCCTTGTTTTCTCGTCTTTTTTAAACATTTCGGTTCATTAAATCCTGACCAAAAGCTATCAGAACTTTCTTTTGTACTTCTGTAGCTTGAATATTGTTTAATGCGTTGAAAGCTTTATTGGTATATTTTTCAATCTCAATTTTTGCAGCGCTTACTGCTCCACTTTCAGTAAAAATTGTTTTGATAGCCTCAATTTTTGAAGCTGCATCTTTTGGCTGAATTGAAAATAAGTCTAGTAATTGCTTTTGTTGTTCTTTTGTTCCTTTCTCTAATGACTTGAGATATAAGAAGGTCTTCTTATTTTCAATAATATCACCCCCTACTTGTTTACCAAAAGTTTTTGGATCACCAAAAGCATCTAAATAATCATCTTGTAATTGAAAAGCAATACCTAAATTCTTTCCAAATTCATAAATCAAAACTTGATTTTCAATACTTGCCTTCGCAACAATCGCTCCCATTTTCATAGCAGCTGCTACCAAAACAGCGGTTTTATAAGCAATCATTTTTAAATACTCTGGTATGGTTACGTCATCACGTGTTTCAAAATCAACATCGTATTGTTGACCTTCACAAACTTCAATAGCTGTTTGGCTAAAGACCTTTAAAAGCTCTTTGAAAACCTGTGGTTCATAATTTTCGAAAAGCTGATATGCTTGTATTAACATCGCATCACCTGAAAGTATCCCTGTATTAACATCCCATTTCTCATGCACCGTTATCTTACCTCTTCTTAGTGGTGCATCATCCATTATGTCATCATGAATCAATGAAAAGTTATGAAAAACCTCAACAGCCATAGCTGCATCTAGAGCGTCCTTATAATTTCCATTTAAAAGATCCGCAGTTAATAAAGTTAACACTGGTCTTAAGCGCTTACCACCTAAATTTAAGATGTAAGTAATAGGCTGATAAAGGTTGGTAGGTTCTTTTTGAATAATATTTTTTTCTAAATGGGAAAGAAATTCTTCTCTATAGAACTCGATGGATTGCATGCAATTAATTTTATTCAAAAATACACCCATTGTTACAAATAGTATTTAACTGCGTCAAATTGATTAAAGAAAAATGCAATAGAATTAAAAACCTTCGTCTTTATAGGTGAAGGCCAATTGAAAAACTAAAATGGTTTCGAAAAAAGAACCAAAAAATAACTTAAACGACTTTTTTAAAGAAGAGTATCAATCACTCAAGGGCTATGTACGCTCTAAAATTGATTATACCTCAGAAAGTGATGCTGAAGATATTATTCAAGATGTGGCTCTTAAAATATTTTCAAGACCTATTGATGCTCTACCTATAAAAAATATCGGAGGTTTTGTTTATGGTGCAATTCGAAACAAAATTATCGATGTAATGAGAGTTAAAAAAGAGCGCATATATGATGAAAATACTCTAGAAAATTTATGGATAGCTTTTGCCGATTTATTCTATGGCAGTACAGAATATGATTATCCCGAATACTTAAAAGAGAATTTAAAAAGTGCAATACTCAATTTAAAACCAGCTCATCGTGATATCATACTTGCTGTCGATTTTGAAGGATATACTTATAAAGAAATTACTGAAGAAACAGGCATACCACAAGGTACATTAATGTCTAGACGTCATAGAGCTATGTCACTACTATTAAAAGATTTAGAAACAAAAAAATAAATAATTATGGAACATAACGAACGAATAAAACAAAGCGTTGAACGAAATGTAGAGGAAGGAGTTAAAAAAGTCGTGAAGGTCTTCTTTTTCATAATTCTAGGCATCGGCATTGCCTTTTTAGTTGGGTACATCGTTATGCGATTATGGAACTGGTTAATGCCAGAGCTTTTTGGCTTACCCATTGTTGGATATTGGCAGGCTGTTGGAATTCTGCTTTTAGCAAAAATCATATTTGGTTTTGGCGGGGGTGATGGACCAGGAAGTAGTAAAAAATCTAAGAAAAAATCTGGTTCAAAAAAATGTGGGGTTATTAGAAATGATTTTTCAGATTGGAAGCACTATGATGAATTTTGGAATGAAGAAGGTGAGATAGCTTTTCAGAATTACTTGAAACGAAAAGAAGAAAAAAATCAGGAATATTGAAGGGCAAACACGAAAAATCACAAAAGCGAAGGTTTCAACACAAAGCTTTTTTCTGGAGTTTAGGCCATAAAACAACAATTCAACTCAAAAGTGAATCATCTGGCTTTCTTAATGTTGATGTTTATGATGTGAAAGGTGAAAATTAAGTATTAGTTAAAAAAATGTAAAACCTTGGAAACTTTTTTTGTATTTAAAGTTTCCAACTTAAATTTGCCTCTATTTTATGAAGGAAAAAATCTTAGATAGGGCTACTGAACTTTTTTTAAACCTCGGGTTTAAGAGTGTTACCATGGATGATTTGGCTGCCAAAATGGCTATATCCAAAAAAACAATTTATTCTCATTTTGAGAATAAAACGCAATTAGTTGAAGAAACTACCATGAATCTCTTTTGGCATATTTCAGATGGTATAGACAAAATATGCACCCTTCAAAAAAATCCTATTGAAGAGATTTACGAAATAAAACGCTTTGTAATGCTCCACTTAAAAAACGAAGCATCATCACCGGAATATCAGCTTCAAAAATATTATCCAACTGTTCATCAAAATCTCAAACAGAAACAATTTGTGCTAATGCAAACCTGTATCATGGATAATGTCACAAGAGGCATGGACTTAGGGATATATCGACAGAATATCAACCCCGAATTTGTTGTAAGAATATATTTTTCTGGAGTAACGAGTATTAAAGATTCTATTCTATTTCCGAATACAATGTTCCCAATGAAAGAACTTATGGACGATTATTTAGAATATCACCTTAGGGGAATTGTCACCCCAGAAGGTCGAAAAATATTAAACACAATCATCAATTCAAACCAAGAATAAATGCGAACAATCATTCTTTTATTAGTAATCGCGCCTTCCTTATTTTGGAGGGCACAAAGTCAAGAAAATGGTTATAGCCTTGACGAAGCTATTGCCTATGCCTTAGAATATAATTATAGCGTTATAAATGCTGAGCGAGATATTATTGACGCGCAAAAGCAAAAATGGGAAACAATAGCAACAGGGCTACCACAAATATCTGGTGCTATCGGGTATCAAAATCAGTTAATTCAGCCAGTAACTCAGATTCCTGCTGAATTTTTTGGTGGCGAGCCTGGTACTTTTCAAGAAGTTGTTTTTGGTCAAGCTCAATCTGCCAATGCAACAGCCACTCTTAAACAACAAATATTTGATGGCTCTTATATTGTTGGAGTGCAGGCAACAAAGACTTTTTTAAGTTATAGCCAAAACAACAAGGAAAAAACAGATTTAGATGTGCGTAAGGCAGTAGTCGAAGCCTACGGCAATGTTCTACTTGCACAAGAAAGCGCTTCAATACTCCAAAAAGACAAAGAGAACCTTGAAAAAACCCTTTTTGAAACTAAAAAAGTGTTCGAAAATGGTCTTGGTGATGAAGAAAGCGTTGATCAGTTACAGATTACACTTTCATCTATAGAAAATCAACTAAAAAATGCAATACGCCTTAAAAAAATCACCATGCAAATGTTGAATTTGATAATGGGTATTGCTATTGAATCAAACACCATTCTCACGGAGAATTTAGATGAGTTAACTCAAAAACAAATCAACCTTGGTTTACTAGATTCTGAATTTAATATGGAAAATAATGTTGATTTTAAGTTGGTCAAAAACTTAAATGAGCAACGTTATTTTGAATTGAAATTGGCAAAGAGTAGAGCATTACCTTCTTTAAATGCTTTTGTCAACTATGGTGGAAACTCATTCAGCGATAATTTCAATTTTTTAAGTTCAGGTCAGCAGTGGTTTGAGTCATCCATACTAGGTGTAGATTTAAACATACCAATCTTTAGTTCATTAGGGAGAAGCGCCAGTACCCAGCGAGCAAAAATTGCTTTAGAAAAAGCGAAAACACAATTAACTGAGGCCCAAGAGCAAATCCGACTACAACTTGAAAATGCAAAAAGTGATTACACCTTATCAATTGAAGAATATGAAACCTCAAAGCAAAATCTAGAGCTTGCTGAGCGTATTGAAAACAAAAACCAAATCAAATTTAAAGAAGGATTGGCTACTAGTTTTGAATTACGTCAGGCACAAACACAATTATATGCAACTCAACAAGAGTATTTACAATCAATGGTCGATGTCATTAATCGTAAAACTGCTCTTGAAATAGTATTAAATCAATAATCAATCAAAAAACAGCAATTACAAAACCTTTTTATCATGAAAAAAATTATATCAATAGTAACCATAGCTATCGTAGTCGTTTCTTGCGGTGGAGGTTCAGATGCTTCAGTGGCAGATGCAATAGCCTCTAGTGATATCGAAACAATAAGGGCTAAAAGAATTGAAATTACGAATCAACAAAAAAATCTAGAAAAAGAGGTTAGACTGCTTGATTCTGTTATTATGGTTTTAGATGATAATGCAAAATTACCTCTAGTAACTACCTATCAAGCATCAGTGAAGCAGTTTGATCATTATTTAGAACTGCAGGGCGATGTAATGACAAAGCAAAATGTATTGGTCTATCCTGAAATGGCTGGAACACTTAATCGCGTTTATGTAAAAGAAGGGCAAAAAGTTAGTAAGGGTAAAATCTTAGCTTCAATTGATGATGGTGGCCTTTCAAGTTCCCTAGCTCAAATGAGAACACAAGCGGAATTAGCCAAAACAACTTTTGAGCGCCAAAAACGTCTTTGGGAGCAAAACATTGGTTCTGAAATTCAATATCTACAGGCAAAAACGCAATATGAAGCCCAAACTAGTGCTGTTAAGCAAATGGAAAGTCAAGTAGGTAAGTCTACCATTAGAGCTCCATTTTCAGGTATCGTAGATAACGTGATTAAAGACCAAGGGACAGTTGTAAGTCCGGGACCCGGATCAGAGATATTTCGAATAGTAAATCTTTCTGACATGTACGTGGAAGTTGAAGTACCTGAAAGCTATTTAAACGGTATCAAAAAAGGTAAAAAAGCAAAAGTTTACTTTCCTGTGTTAGGCGATACCATTGTTTCAGCTGTCCGCCAGACTGGTAATTTTATTAACCCTAATAATAGAGCATTTACAATTGAAGTTCCTGTACCTAATAAATCAGGTAGTATCAAACCAAATTTGACAGCTAAGGTTAGTCTAAATGATTATACGAATGAAGAAGCTATTTTAATTCCACAGGGAATTATCTCAGAAAATTCTGGCGGTGATCAATATTTATATGTTGCTACTAAAGATGGTGATGATGGTGTTGCAACTGTAAAAAGACAAATAATAACCACTGGCCTAACTCAAGGCAGAATGGTTGAAGTACTGTCTGGTGTTAATTCTGGCGATCTGTTAATTGACGAAGGAGCTAGAACGGTAAAAGACGGGCAAAATGTGAAAATTTTAAATCTAGGTACAGATGAGTAAACAGAAAAAAAATGTAAACAAAGAGTTTCGTTTATCATCATGGGCGATTGACAACCCATCGGTCATTTATGTAATGATTGGGTTGTTTCTTTACATCGGCTTTCTTGGATACCAAGCTATGCCAAGAGAAGATTATCCTGAAATTGTAGAGACTAAAATTTATGTTAGTACCCCCTACCCTGGTAATACTGCCGAGGATATTGAGCGATTAATTACGGATCCTTTAGAAGACAGGCTTAAAAATGTAAGTAACGTTGTTGAAACAACCTCAACTTCTCAAGAAGACTACTCCATTATTACAGTTGAATTTGATGAAGATATTACTGTAGAGCAGGCCAAGCAAAAAGTCAAAGATGAAGTAGATGGTGAAAAAGCTAGTGAAGACTGGCCTACTTTTAATAATGCAAAAGTAGAGCCTAATGTATTTGATTTGAATTTAGCAGAGTCTTTCCCGATAATGAATGTAAATTTTACCGGGGATTATCCGGTTGAAAAGCTTAAAGAGTTTGCTGAATATTTACAAGATGAAATAGAAAATTTACCTGAAGTTAAAGAAGTTGATATTAGAGGTGCTCAAGAAAAAGAAGTTGAAGTCGCTGTAGATATTTACAAAATGATGGCAGCTAAAATCAGCTTTCAAGATGTCATAAGTGCAATAGGAAATGGAAATACGACACTTTCCGCTGGAAATATTAAAACTACTGAACAAAGGCGTACAATTCGAGTTTTGGGTGAAATAGAAGACCCTAAAGAGCTGGAGAATTTTGTTGTAAAATCAGATAACGGTGCGGTTTATTTAAAAGACATTGCTAAAGTAACCTTCGAAGAAGAGGATAAAACTACATTCGCCCGTGAATACGGTAAAAGTGTAGTAATGCTTGATATCAAAAAACGATCAGGTAAAAACACAATTGCCGCGACTACTCAAATTCGTGAACTTATAAAAGAAGCACAAGAGAATTATTATCCTGCAGAACTTAATATTTCTGTAGCGAATGACTCTTCTGACCGAACTTTAAATCAGGTTGAAGACCTTGTAAACAATATCATCTTTGGTATTCTTTTGGTAGTAACAGTTTTAATGTTCTTTTTAGGTTTTAGAAATGCCCTTTTTGTTGGTTTTGCAATACCGATGTCCATGTTTATGTCATTCATGATCTTAAACCTATTAGGGTACACTTTGAATACAATGATATTATTCGGTATGATTATGGGCCTTGGTATGCTCGTTGATAATGGTATTGTTGTTGTAGAAAATGTATACCGACTAATGAGCGAGGGTATGTCTAGAACCGAGGCTGCCAAAAAGGGTATTGGTGAAATTGCTTATCCGATAATTATTTCAACCGTAACTACGGTAGCAGCATTTGTTCCTCTAGGTTTATGGCCCGGTATTTTTGGTCAATTCATGATATTTTTCCCAATTACACTGTCCGTTGTTTTAGGTTCCTCACTTTTCGTTGCAATCTTTATGAACTCAATGTTGGTGTCTCAATTTATGGAGATTGGTGAAAAGAACATTCCTGTAAAAAAACTAATGCGCACCACTGGTATTATGACCGGTATTGGCGTATTTATTATGGTCGTTGGAGGCCCATACAAAGGTTTGGGTACACTAATGATTTTCACGGCTATCATGTTTTGGGTATATAAATATGTACTTAAAAAATGGGCCACTCGGTTTCAAAATAATACCATGGTACGTTTTGAAAACTGGTATGAAAGAAGAATTGCTCATGCTTTAAGGGGAAGAAACGTTTATTGGTATTTTGGTTTAACGGTGCTTTTATTAATTAGCACTTTCATGTTATTTGGTATGTCTTTAGGTTCAGGTAGAACCAAAGTCGAGTTCTTTCCTGATAATACGCCAAACGAGATTTATGTTTACATTGAATACCCTGAGGGTACATCAATTGAAAAAACAAATAAGCTCACTAAAAATATTGAAAATAGGGTTTATGATGTAGTAAATAGAGACACCTATACTAATGGTGAACATAATTATTTAGTAGAATCCACCGTATCTCAGGTTGGTGAGGGTGCTGGTAATCCACAAACAGATGGTGGTTCAACTTCAGAAATGCCACATCGAGGTAAAGTCACCGTTTCTATGCGGGAATACAAATATAGAAATGGTCTTGATACGGAAGAATTAAGAGGTCAAGTACAGGAAGCTTTAACAGGTATATATCCTGGTGTTTCAATCTCAGTAGAAAAAAATACGGACGGGCCTCCTGCAGGTTACCCAGTAAATATTGAGATAGAAGGTAAAAACTATGATGAACTGATTGATGTCGCTGAGAACATGAGGGCTTTCTTGAACACCAAGAATATTGCCTTTATTGAAGAACTAAAAATAGATGTAAATAAAAGCAAGCCTTCAATGCAGGTGATAGTTGACCGTGAAAAAGCTGGTGAATTGGGCGTAGCTGTTGGTCAAGTAGGTCAACAATTGAGACGGTCGTTGTTCGGAGAAAAGGCCGGAGTATACAAGAAGGATGGAGAAGATTATGATATTAATGTGCGCTTCAATAGTGATATTCGTTACGACCAGAGCGCCTTATTCAATCAAAATATCATTTTCAGAGATCAAGCTTCTGGCCAAATTAAGGAAGTGCCAGTTGCCGCGGTTGCATCGCAAAAAAATTCATCAGGTTTTAGTGCAATAAAGCATAGAAATGGGAACAGAGTAGTAACACTATATTCTGGACTAAAAGCAGGTGGTAATCCAGCGGCTGTTGTAGACCAAGTACGTCAAGAAATGGAGAGTTTTACTGGAATACCTGAGAGTGTGAAAGTAGATTATACTGGTGAAATTGAAGAACAGAATAAGCAAATGGCGTTTTTAGTAGGTGCTTTCTTCTCAGGTTTAGGACTTATTATGCTCATTCTAATTTTTCAATTTGGAGGTATTTCAAAGCCGGTGATTATTATGATTGCTATATTTTTAAGTTTTATTGGCGTGTTTGGAGGGCTTATGATTACTGGTTGGTCATTCGTTATTTTAATGACTATGATGGGTATTATCTCCCTTGCTGGCATTGTTGTGAATAATGGTGTTGTACTATTAGATTACACTCAAATACTTATTGATAGAAAGAAGGTAGAACTAGGTATGAACGATAAAGATTTAGTCTCTAGAGAAGAGGTTACTGATATTATCATAAAAGGAGGTAAAGCGAGATTAAGACCTGTTATTTTAACCGCTATTACTACGGTACTTGGATTAATTCCTCTAGCGATTGGCTTGAATATTGATTTCTTCTCTCTATTTACCAATTTTAATCCTAATATTTATATGGGAGGTGATAATGTGATTTTCTGGGGGCCTTTAGCTTGGACCGTCATATTTGGTCTAATTGTAGCAACATTTTTGACCTTGATTATTGTACCTGTACTTTTTAATATTATTTATAGATTAAAAATACGATTAAGAGGGTTTGGTAAATCTAGTAATACGAAGGAAGAGAACGTTGATTTAGCAGCGTAGAAAAATCTCTTCTAAGACAATTAAAAAGCCCTAACCAATAAATTGGTCAGGGCTTTTTTGAATACAGTAGTAAGGTTTACTTATTGACAGAAACAATTTCTGACTGATTCCAATTTTTTACGTAAGCTATACGATTATCTTCAAAATCAACTTCTTTCAAAATATCGTCTTTCCAGAAAAACCATTTACCAGCTCTTTGGCCATTTAAATATTTTCCAGTTGCCAATTTTTTGCCTTCAGCACTATACATGTACCATTGTCCGTGCAATTTTCCCTCTAAAAGGTAACCCGTCTGGGCTATTTCACCATTTTCGTGAAAGTATGTGGCCTTTACCATTTTGCCTTCTTTTTCAAACGTAGGTTTTATGTTTTGAGCATATGTACAAACTGAAAATAAAACTGCTAATAAAATAATACTTCTCTTCATCATTATGTTTTTTAATTCATCATTCCTTTACATTAACGATACAAATATACAAATATTTTACATTAAATAAATTATTTGATAACTTTTACATAACATTAAATTTACATTATAAATACTAAACACTGTATATCAGTAATTTATAAAATACTGATAATTGATAAAATTGTATGAATGGTCAATAAATCGGTATCAAATGCAGTTAATTTTTCCTTTAAAATTCTAAAAAACGAAGTTTAGTTAGTCAACTTATAACATTTGTACTCATTACCTTTGCAACTTATTTGTTGAATAATGTATAGAGATACTACTTGTGGTGCGTTAAGAGCATCTGAAATTAATAAAGAGGTTTTATTAAGCGGTTGGGTTCATAAACTTAGAGACAAAGGTTTTGTTGTTTGGATTGACTTACGTGACCGTTACGGCATTACACAACTGGTATTTGATGAAGAACGTACTTCAAAAGAGCTTCTTGAAAAAGCGCGAACTATTGGTCGTGAAACCGTGATTCAAATAAAAGGTCAAGTTATTGAACGTGCTTCTAAAAATCCCAATATACCCACAGGTGAAATTGAAGTGCTTGTTTCTGAGTTAAAAGTGCTTAACGAATCTATACTGCCACCCTTCACTATAGAAGATGAGACAGACGGTGGAGAAGATATCAGAATGAAATATCGCTATTTGGATATCCGAAGAAATCCGGTTAAAGACAATCTGATATTCAGACATAAAGTTTCTATGGAGGTTCGCAAGTATCTTTCTGATGCCGGTTTTATTGATGTAGAGACTCCTTATCTCATCAAATCTACTCCTGAAGGTGCTCGAGATTTTCTTGTACCTAGTAGAATGAATGAAGGTCAATTTTATGCGCTCCCTCAGTCCCCACAAACCTTTAAACAACTCTTGATGGTTGGTGGTATGGATAAGTACTTTCAAATTGTAAAATGTTTTAGAGACGAAGATCTTAGAGCAGACAGACAACCTGAGTTCACACAAATTGACTGTGAAATGGCCTTTGTAGAGCAAGAAGATATCTTGAATACGTTTGAGGGTTTAACTAAACACCTATTAAAAGAAATTAAAGGTGTTGCAGTCAATAGTTTTCCAAGAATGACTTTTGACGATGCGATGAAAACCTACGGGAACGATAAACCTGATATTAGGTTCGGAATGCAATTCGGAGAACTCAATGAAGTTGCTCAACATAAAGAATTTAAAGTTTTTAATTCGGCCGAATTGGTTGTTGGTATAGCAGTGCCTGGCGCAAATAGTTATACTCGAAAAGAAATTGACAAACTTATTGATTGGGTGAAAAGACCCCAAGTTGGTGCATTAGGTATGGTGTATTGCCGTTGTAATGACGATGGTACATTCAAATCGTCGGTAGATAAATTTTATAACCAAGAAGATTTTGCTAAATGGGCAGAAGTTACACAGGCCAATGCTGGTGATTTAATTTGTGTGCTATCTGGAGATACCAATAAAGTTAGAGCACAATTGAGTGCCCTACGTATGGAAATGGCAGAGCGATTAGGTTTAAGAAAAGCTGATGAATACGCCCCACTTTGGGTAATTGATTTTCCATTATTAGAGTTAGATGAAGAAACTGGGCATTACCATGCCATGCATCATCCATTTACTTCGCCAAAACCAGGGCAATTAGAGTTACTAGATACTGATCCAGGTGCAGTGAAAGCTAATGCTTATGACTTAGTACTTAATGGTAATGAAATAGGTGGAGGTTCTATTCGTATTCATGACAAGGAAACGCAAGCCATCATGTTCAAGCATTTGGGCTTTTCTATAGAAGAAGCTAAAAGTCAGTTCGGATTTTTAATGGATGCTTTTCAATATGGCGCACCGCCACATGGAGGAATCGCTTTTGGGCTTGATAGATTAGTGTCCATTCTTGGCGGACAAGAAACCATTCGAGACTTTATTGCATTTCCAAAAAATAATAGCGGGCGTGATGTGATGATTGATGCCCCAGCTATTATTGATGATGATCAATTAAAAGACTTGCACTTGAAGTTGGATTTATAGGCAAATACTAACATTTAAGTTATATTCTTTTCTTTGCTAACTTTAGACTATGAAAAAGTGGGTTAAAATTTTATTGGTCACTTTTATTGGATTTATTATTGCAGTTGCAGGGGTATTAGGATTCAGCTACTACAAATACTGGGGCAGGTTTGATGATGATAAAGAGAAATATCCACACTATATTGGTTATATTGACCAAGAAAACGCGCAGCTAAATAATACTCACGAACTTTGCGGAGATAAACATATAGCGTATACTTATAATGGAGCTGCTTTCAGAGCATTTACAGGAACAAAAAAAACTTTTAGAAACAACATCTTTAGTTCTTATCAAAATAGAGACTATTCAGATTCAGGGTATCTAAACTTTCGTTTTCTAGTGAATTGTGAAGGACAAGCTGGGTGGTTTGAGGTAATTAAAATGAACTTAGATTTAGAAGAGACTGAACTTAATAAAGCTATGGTCGACCAGCTTTTGATATTGACATCAAATCAAAAACATTGGAATAAATTAAATTACAAAGGAACACCATTAAACTATTATATGTATGTCTCTTATCGCATCGAAAATGGGGAAATTACTGAAATTTTGCCTTAATCCCTTATTGGTGGTCTTAGGAGTATTTTCCTGTAGCCAAGCAACTGATAGACTAAACCTTTTTGAGAAAAGAAAATTAGCTGAGGAAATTTTCAAAAATGGTTCTCATTTACCACAGGGTTCACCAAAAAGTATGACTAGAATTGAAGAGGCCATTGCTGCGGACACCACATATGCCGAGGCCTTAAGAGAGCTTTCAGTTGCATATCTCAAAAGAGGGATGCCTCATAAATGGCTACCTCAATTTAATAAAGCCGTTAGACACGACCCAAAAACATGGGTTCCTTGGCGGGGCTATCTGTACCTATACTTCTATCGAGATTATAAAAAAGCCATTGCTGACTTTAACGCATCAGACACTTTAACAACACATATTGACTATCCACAAGGGCATAGTGTAGATTTTTGGCGAGGCATTGCGTATTTGGGATTAAAAGATTATGATAATTCCATAACCTATTGGGATAAACATATCAAAAAAGAAACAGAAGATACTGGAGAGGATTGGGTTGAATTAGAAGCTTTTTTATACCGTGGAATCGCGCATTACGAATCTGGAAATAATCAGAAAGCGATGAAAGATTTTAATAAAGCAATTCAATACTTCAAACAAACTGCTGACGCAAAATATTACAAGGCCAAAATACTATTAGTTCAGAACAAAAAAGAAGCAGCACAGAAAATGATAAACGAAGCTATGATTGATTTTAATTCTGGCTTTCATAACAATTATCATTATGTTGAATTATTACGCCAAATCTACTTATCTGATATTGAAGAATTAAAATCAGAAATAATGCGCTAATTTTAAACAACATTAGCTGTTTTAAATGCTCAACCTAAAAATTCTCTTAAAGAAATTTTTAAAATGGCGATATAAACATATCTCTAACAAAACCTTTATTCAATTACTGAGTATTTTGATTGGGTTTTTAGCTGGTTTGGCAGCAGTTACCTTAAAAAACTTTACTTATTTCATTCAATCCCTACTTGAAAAAGGTATTATAATTTCTGAAAATCAGCTGTATTTCGTACTTCCAATCGTTGGTTTAACATTGGTATATCTGTATGTGAAATTCGTGAACAAGCATCCTATTGCTCATGCGATTCCGTCGATTTTATTTGCACTTTCTAAAAATAAAGGGCTGCTTTCCGCAAAGAAAATATGTACACCACTTATAACAGCACCTTTAACCGTTGGTTTTGGTGGATCTGTGGGGTTATTAGGGCCTGCCGTAAAGTCTGGCGCCGCCCTAAGTTCTAATTTTAGTAGGTTACTACATGTTGATGTCAAAACAAGATCACTTTTAATAGCCTGCGCTTCTGCAGGCGCTATTTCTTCCATTTTTCAATCTCCAATTGCTGCAATTATTTTTGCAGTTGAAGTATTTAGTTTGGACCTTACCATGTTATCGGTATTGCCCCTTTTATTGGCTTCTATTTCTGGAGTGTTGACTTCTTACTTTTTTCTAGGAAACGAAGTGTTATTTAATTTTTCAATTAGCGAAGGCTTTCAATTGAAAGATGTTCCTTTTTATATTCTTTTAGGGGTAGCCACAGCTTTTTCTTCTATCTATTTTACAAAAATGTATTTCGGTATTGTAGAACTTTTCAAGAGGTTTAAGAGTCCTAAATACAAATTATTATTTGGAGGATTAGCGATTGGTATCATGCTCTATTTTATACCACCACTCTATGGTGAAGGCTTCGGTTTCATTAATAATCTTTTAGATGGTAAACATCTACTCGCTTTAGGTCAAACCCCTTTTGATGCGTTTTTAGACAATATCTGGATAGTCATTGCTTTACTTTTTGGCATTACCATTTTTAAAGCAATAGCCATGACAACCACCCTTGCTGCTGGCGGTGCCGGAGGGGTTTTTATACCAACCATGGTAATGGGGAGTGCGCTTGGTAACGTAGTCGCAAAAGTAATTAATAATCTAGGTTTCGGATTTGAGGTCTCTGAAAGTAATTTTACTTTAATTGGTATGGCTGGCCTCATTGCCGGGGTAATTCATGCTCCTTTAACAGCTATCTTTTTAATTGCGGAAATCACTGGGGGCTATGAGTTGTTCGTCCCTTTGATGATTACGGCTAGTATTTCTTATTTAATAACAAAAAACATATTAGACTATACCATATATACTAAAGAACTAGCCGAAAAAGACGCTTTGTTAACACATAACAAAGATCAAGCTGTGCTGACATTAATGCGTTTAGATGATGTTATTGAAACCAATTTTAAAACCGTACAGCCAGAAATGACTTTGGGTGAAATGCTACTAAAATCAGTGTCTAAATCTACCCGTAATATTTATCCTGTTTTGGATAAAGAGAATAAGATGGTTGGCATTGTTCTTTTAGATGATATTCGCGAATTCATGTTTGATACTACAAAACACTACAATACTTTTGTAAAAGATTTTATGCACTCAGCACCTGAACATATTTTTTATAATACAGATTCTATGAAGCAGGTTATGCAAAAGTTTCAAGATAGTGGGGCTTGGAATCTCCCCGTTGTAAAGAATGGTATATATATGGGTTTTGTATCAAAGTCAAAACTACTCACGGCCTATAGACGTAAACTAATCAATTATTCTCGCTAATAATGAAAGTAAAATACCTCATCGTGTTAATTGTAATTGCTTCTTTTAGCTCTATTATTTATGGTTTTTCAATTAAATCTGAAAATGAATTAAGTGCCAATAAATATATCGGCTCCGGGACAGCAGGTCTTTTTTTATTGGCTATGCCCCTGTTTCTATTTAAAGAGAGTAAGGGCAAGCAAATGAAAGACTATATGTTGAATAAAGAGAATATTGAAAAAATGCAGCAAAAAGAAAAGGAAAAGGACAAACGTTAGTTCAAATTACGTCTTTGGATAAAAAACCGTTTTAGTAATTCTGCCGACTCCTTCTCTAATACACCTCCGATAACTTCAGTTTTCGGATGTAACGAAGTTCCCATTACTTTATATCCGCGTTCTAAGTCGGCTGCCCCATAGACTATTTTTGATATTTGACTCCAATATAATGCGCCCGCACACATTTGACAAGGTTCTAAAGTCACATATAAGGTGCAATTAGTCAAATATTTACCTCCTATAAAATTAGCTGCAGAAGTTATTGCCTGCATTTCGGCATGAGCAGTGACATCGTTTAACCGTTCCGTAAGATTGTGAGCACGTCCAATGATTCTATTTTTGGCCACAACAAGGGCGCCAACTGGCACTTCACCTTCTTCAAAAGCAAGTTGCGCTTCTTCCAAGGCCTTTTTCATGAAATAGTTGTCGTCGTAAGGGTCTATCATTTAAACCAATTTTATTTCAAAACTACAAATCACAAAGAAACTATAATCTTTTAGAATCGGTATTTTTGAACTAGCAATGGAGAACTTTTTAAGTAACATACAATCACCCGCTGATCTCAGAAAACTTAAAACTGAGAACTTAACTAAACTTGCCAAAGAACTGCGTGATTTTATAATTGACATTGTTGCCACCAAAGAGGGACATTTAGGAGCAAGTTTAGGTGTTATTGAATTAACCATAGCGCTTCATTATATTTTCAATACACCACAGGATAAGCTTATTTGGGATGTTGGTCACCAAGCCTATGGACATAAAATATTAACCGGTAGAAAAGATATATTTGAAACCAACCGGCAATTTGGAGGTATCAGTGGATTTCCAAAACGTGAGGAAAGTGAGTTCGATAATTTTGGCACCGGACATAGTTCTACCTCTATTTCGGCTATTTTAGGTATGGCCATTGCTTCTCAATTAAAAGGTGATTTAAAAAGAAATCACATCGCAGTTATAGGAGACGCAAGTATTGCCAGTGGTATGGCCTTTGAAGGTCTGAATCATTTGGGAGTTACCAACGCCAATGTATTGGTTATATTAAATGACAACGCCATTGGAATTGACCCAAGCGTCGGAGCACTAAAAAAGTACCTTACTAATGTAAAAAAGGGAACAGCCAAAGATGAAAATATCTTCGAATGTCTCAACCTGAATTACACAGGCCCAATAGATGGTCATGATTTAGAATTATTACTCGTTGAGCTAGAAAGACTGAAGACGATAAAGGGCCCAAAACTATTGCATGTAATTACCACTAAAGGCAAAGGCCTTCAAAAAGCAGAAGAAAATCAAGTAGTATTCCATGCCCCCGGAAAATTCAATAAAGAAACCGGGGAACGCATTCAAAAATCAAACAAAGTACAAGCACCGAAATACCAAGATGTTTTTGGTCATACTTTGGTTGAATTAGCCCAACGAAATAAAAAAATAGTAGGTATCACACCTGCCATGCCTACAGGAAGTTCTTTAAAGTATATGATGGAAAAAATTCCTGAGAGAGCTTTTGATGTAGGTATTGCTGAGCAGCATGCTGTCACCTTAGCTGCGGGTATGGCCACAGAGGGCTTAGTGCCTTTTTGTAATATTTACTCAACTTTTTTACAACGTGCGTATGACCAAGTTATTCATGATGTGGCCTTGCAAAATTTACCCGTAATATTTTGTCTGGATCGCGCTGGAATAGTAGGTCAAGACGGTCCCACGCATCATGGTGTTTTTGATTTGGCCTATTTACGATGTATTCCAAACATTAGTATTTTTTCACCTATGAATGAAATAGAATTAAGGAATATCATGTTCACCGCTCAGCAAGGTCTTGACGGTCCTATTGCTATTAGATATCCACGCGGAAGAGGAGTTACTATGGATTGGGAACAACCGTTTTCTAAAATAGAAATTGGAAAATCTAAAGAGATTAAAAAAGGAAATAAGGTAGCGTTTTTAACTTTAGGTCATATTGGTAATCAAGTGATTGAGCTTATCGCTACAATTAAAAATCCTGAAAATTTAGGGCACATTGACATGCGTTTTTTAAAACCAATTGACACCGAACAACTAACTTCAGTTTTTAAAAATTATGAGCATGTCATCACCTTGGAAAATGGCTGTGAAATTGGAGGTCTTGGTAGCGCTGTTATTGAATTTGCTAATCAGAAAAATTACACTGGCACCATAAAAGTTTTTGCCGTTGAAGACATTTTTATACCACATGGCACAACTGAAGAATTGAAGAAAATCTGCAAAATTGATATTAATTCAATTCAGAATTATCTCGCAGACATTTTATAAAGACTTACAATTGCCTACCCAAAATTTTATTGTGTAAATGTACCGCGGCACTATCTGATAGACTAGCAACAAAACAAGAAGTGTTAAGCAATATTTCATAATAAGAACCAGAATAATCTTGATAAGTATTTGGTAAGGTTCTCATTAGCAATTTGTCGTAAGTGGCGGCTTCATTATTTTTTAATTTTATCAAACAATCGGTGTACACTTCAAGTATATCAGCAATAACCTTAAAACCAGCCAATTCTTTTTCTATAACCTCATTTGACTGATATATATTAGAAATACTCAGACTAATGATATCATCAATTTGAGCTTCGTACATACTTTTATCTAATAACGCGGATTCGAAATCACCGTTTAGAATAGCCTCTTCATTCTCTTCAAAAACGCGGATAGCATCTTTTATCAAAGTGTTTATTGCCAATGCTCTTAAATAACTCAAACGATTACTAGTATTGGTCATTTGGTTATATTTTTTGGTGTTTATAGCGTCTTTGACCAGTTTTATAAAATACTCTAAAGCATAATCTTCGGAGATAAAACCCAAATTTATGCCGTCTTCAAAATCAATGATTGTATAACAAATATCATCAGCCGCTTCGACCAAATAGGTCAATGGATGTCTATAATAAGCCGTATCATCTCGCCCTTCTTTTTTTCGCAATCCTAATTCATTGGCGATATCATTAAAAACATCTTTTTCAGACTGAAAAAATCCGAACTTTTTATCTGAAATATGATTAGTTGGTTTTTTAGGCAGTGATTCTTTAGGATACTTCATAAATGCCCCAATGGTTGCATAACTCAATCGCAAACCCCCAGGGACTCCGTCTCTTGATGCCGTTAAAAGCTTTAATCCATTTGCATTACCTTCGAAATCTACTAAATCTTGGTATTCTTTATGGGTGAGTTCAGATTGATATTTCACACCTTTGCCCGTTTTAAAAAAAGCACCAATTGCTTTTTCACCACTATGACCAAAAGGAGGGTTTCCAATGTCGTGAGCTAAAGAGGCAGCCGCAACTATTGCTCCAAAATCGTTAAACTGATAACCATGCTCTTCCTTTAAATCAGGATGTTTTTCTAATATTTTTTTTCCCGCAATTCTTCCTAAACTCCTTCCAACTACAGAAACTTCAAGACTATGAGTTAAACGCGTATGAACGAAATCTCGCCTTGAACCTACATCAATAGGCATTGGAACTACCTGAGTTTTATCTTGTAAACTTCTAAATGCAGAGGAAAAAATAATACGATCATAATCCACCTCAAACCCAAGCCTTGTCTCATCTTGTAATTTACGTAGTCTTTTCTCACTGTCTCCATATCTCTTTAAAGACAATAGTTGTTCCCATTTCATTGCTTGGCCTTTATCAGGTTCTAAATGTAAAGCTATGGCTTTATTCTTACTAGTTATCAAAGTTTGATTAAGGAATCCATGAAATATTTGGTAACATTTAATTAACCTGTAAGAAGAATTATAATAGCATTTTTGCGTACTTTGACTTAATCTTATGGGGGAAAATATCTACATCTTCATGATCATTGCCTTAGCAATTTTGGCAATAACCGACCTTGTTGTTGGTGTTAGTAATGATGCAGTGAACTTTTTAAATTCTGCAATTGGTTCAAAAGCGATTTCATTTAAGACAATAATGATTGTTGCCAGCTTAGGAATTGCCTTTGGGGCCTTTTCTTCCAGTGGAATGATGGAAGTTGCCAGAAAAGGTATTTTTAATCCCACGGAGTTCGTATTTGCTGAAATCATGATCATCTTCATGGCAGTGATGATTACTGATATTTTATTACTTGACTTTTTCAATACCTTAGGAATGCCAACTTCTACGACAGTATCCATAGTATTTGAACTTTTAGGTGCCGCAGTAGCCATATCACTTGTTAAAATTATTGGTGTTGACGGAAGTTTTTCAGACTTAGGAACTTACATCAATACGGACAAAGCAACAGAAATTATTGTGGGTATATTGCTTTCTGTTTTCATTGCCTTTACCATTGGAGCTTTGGTGCAATTTATCTCAAGGGTATTAATAACCTTTAAGTACGGAAACAAACCAAAATATATTGAAGCTATTTTTGGTGGAGTAGCTATTTCTGCAATCATCTATTTCATTCTAGTTAAGGGACTAAAAAGTGCCGATTTATTTGATGAATCTGTAATACAATTTGTAAGCGAATCACCAGAACTTTTCTTACTTGCCAATTTTTTAATTTGGACATTATTATCATGGATTGTTTCTACATTTTTAAAGTGGAATATATACACCGTAGTTATCGTACTGGGCACATTTGCTTTGGCCATGGCATTCGCAGGAAATGATTTAGTAAATTTCATTGGCGTGCCAATAGCTGCTTTACAATCTTTTCAAGATTGGCAAGGGTCTGGTATTAGTCCTAACGAGTTTAATATGCAAGGGTTAACCGCGGCCGTCAGAACAGAACCCTATTTATTATTATTGGCAGGAGCCATTATGGTAATTACATTATGGTTTTCTTCTAAGGCGAAAAGTGTAGTAAAAACAAGTGTTGACCTTGCCAGGCAAGATGAAGGTGAAGAACGTTTTCAACCCAATTATTTGTCAAGACAAGTAGTTAAATTGAGCGTAGGTGCTTTTCAAAGCTTTTCAAACTTAATTCCAGATACACTAAACAAAAAAATAGACAAACAGTTCGAGGTTCCGTATGCGTATGTACCTAAAAGCAAAGTTCAAGATATGCCTGCTTTTGATTTGGTAAGAGCAGCAGTAAATTTAATGGTAGCAAGTGTATTAATCTCAATCGCTACCTCAATGAAGTTACCATTATCTACTACTTACGTTACTTTTATGGTTGCCATGGGTACCTCTTTAGCGGATAGAGCTTGGGGGGCTGAAAGTGCGGTTTACAGAGTAGCGGGAGTCCTAAATGTTATTGGTGGATGGTTCTTTACTGCTTTTAGTGCCTTTACGGCCGCTGCAATAATTGCCTATATTCTTCATTTAGGAGGTTTCGTTGCTTTAATTATATTATTACTTGTGGCAGCAACTCTTTTGATGAGAAACTATATCGCTCACAATAAAAAGTCTAAAGAAATTAAAGCTGAGGATAGTCTTAGAAGAGCCGAGAGCAGTTCTATTCAAGGGGTAATCGAAGAAAGTGCTGATAATATTGCAAAGATGATTCAACGCAGTAACAAAATTTATACTGGTGCTATTAATGGACTAGCTAGACACGATTTAGAATCATTAAAAAAGAATAGTAAAGGGGTGACTAAAATGAACAAAGAAATAGAAGGGCTTCAAAATAACATCTTCTATTTTATTAAAAACCTAGATGAATCTAGTGTTGGTGGTGCTAGTGATTTTTATATTGTTTTACTTGGTCATTTACAAGATTTAGGTCAGTCACAAGAATATATTTCAAAAATTGGACTAACTCATGTAAATAACAACCACAAAAAACTTAAATACAATCAAATTAAAGAGTTAAAAGACTTGGACCTCCATTTAGAAAAACTTTTAACGGACACTTCTGAAATTTTTAGTAGTCGTTCTTTTGACCGTATCGGAGATTTATTAGCCACCAAAAACTCATATATTGATTTGGTTGATGAAAAAATAAAAAAACAAGTAGCTCGAACAAGAACGGAAGAATCGAGTCCAAAAAATACAACTTTATATTTCTCATTATTGACAGAGAGTAAAGACCTGATTAAAGTAACTATGAATATTCTGGAACTCTATTACACGGAACATGATAGTTCAATTGAGCCGGCCAAAATTCAAAAAGATTAATTTTAATTCATGAAGATATCTGTTTTTATTGTTGGCTTATTAATCAGTGCTAGTTCATTTTGCCAAGAATTAACAGGTGTCGAATTACTTGAAAAATCAATATCTTATCACGATCCAAGTAGTAAATGGTCGGCTTTTAATGGCAACTTTACGGTAGTTATGGAAACCCCAAATTCTTCCGAAAGAAAAAGCCAAATAGGTATTAACAGTCCAAGACAAATTTTTTCGCTACAAGTGCAGCAAGATTCAGATTCTTATTCATATTTACTTGATAAAGATTCTTGTCAAATTTTACTGAATGGCCAAAGTGAAATTGACCAAGAGAAGATTAAAAAATTTAGGTTGAATTGCGAGCGTGGTGCTATGTTCAAAAATTACTATACCTTTTTGTACGGGTTGCCAATGAAGCTGAAAGACCCTGGAACTATATTAGATTCAAAAGTTCAAACAAAAACATTTAAAGGGAAAAAATACCTGGTACTAAAAGCTACTTATAAGGCAGAAGTTGGTGATGATATTTGGTATTTTTATTTTGACCCTGAAACTTACGCAATGGAAGTTTACCAATTTTTTCATGATGAGTCTATAAATGATGGAGAATATATTCTCTTAAAGGACCAAGAAGAAATTAATGGAATCAAAATGCCTAAAACAAGAGCTTGGTATTATAACAAAGATGATAAGTACTTAGGAACTGATGTGCTCTATAAAGCCATGTAAATTTCTTAATTCATCAATTCTAAAGTAACTTCATAAAGGTCTCTATTTTCCATTTTCGATTTTAGCCAGGCATAAAAGCTCATCACAAAAATATCCTCTTGTTCACGACCGATCCACTCAAACGAATTTTCAACTCGGTCTTTAAAGTCCTCTGATGTTACAATTTTTGGGTTATCATGATAATCACTGACTAAATTCATAAAAATCAAAACCCGATCTTCTCCAATCTGACGAAGTCTTTTGTTAAAGTTGCGAGAGAAACGTTGTAGACGAATTAGCACCATGTCAAACTTATCTAACTCTATCAGTAATAGAACTTCGATAATATTCTTTTTTAACACCCATAGCCAGCCCATCTTTTTTTCATACCAATTATCAGTACGATTAAGAGTTTTAAAAACATCATATGCCGTAGCAAATTCACATTGCTGAAACAAACACATTAGTAAAAGTAATTTTTTGTTTAAAGAAGTTTCTACTCCATTGTTCAAGATCTCAAAACCATGAGAAATATTACCCGTATAAATCTGGTTTAAAGCTTTTAGAATAGCCACTTTTTCATTGAAGCCTCTTACAAAAGTTTTGGGACTGTTACTAAGAATCGTTTCAATCTTTACAATAAAGTCATCTGAAAGCTCAAAATTCTTATTTCGAAATTGTGTTACCGACATTAAATAAAGCATATTTAAATGATAGTAAATATGCTTTTGAGGCACTTCACCTTTCTTTTTTAGAACTTCATACATTTCAATCATAAAAGGTGAAACAGAATAAAAATCATTCTGCAGCTTTGCAGTAGTTGCAGTTAACTCCATTAATTGATTTAGAGATTTATAAGTAAGATCTTCATTTATCTTTAAATCAAATTCAACAAACGTTTGAATCACTATTTCATTTACAGGTTTCTTAGGGCTTTTCTGTAATTCTGATTTAATTCTGGCGTAAGCCATTGTTAAATGAAAGTCTTGCTGTGAAAGGGTTTTATTATTTTCATAATCTCCTATTATTGTATTTAAATTCCATTTCGGATTTAAAAAACAATATTGAATCTTAGTATGATAAATTTCATCAAGCAATGCGTAATTATCAATATTTTTTGCTCGAGCTTCTGCTTTTTCAAGTGTTTTAAAAGCTATTTTAGAGAGCTTTTGTTCAAAGAAAATTCTACTTGCCAATAGTAATTTCAACACCTCTAGTTCATCAGAAGATTCCTCAGCAAAACTCTTACTTGCTACAAATTCAATAAGCGTGTCTTGTACCCTTTTACAAAGTGCATTAAAAGCCCCACTAGAATCTTTTCCATAAAGAACTTCGTCAATATTCTTTGTTCGACCTGAGTCCATTAATTTTACGAAATCAATATTTCTCGTATCACCACGACGGTTTCTTTTTGCCAAAAAAAACAAAAAATCTTTCTTGTCTTTATCTGATAAGGTAGCCCAAATAGCTTTAATTGTTTTCATTAAATCATAACTTATTTATCATTTAATTATTTGATTTTAAATTATTTAAAAGTAATTTTTTCTTTTTAATCGTTATTATTACGAATATATTGTATTGGATGCAACTAAGCAAACACTACATATTTGCTCTGTAATTAAAATTTCAATTATGGAAAATCAATTATCAAATGAGAAAGGCAATGCACTTTTTCAGAAAAAAGAAATGAAGGAAAAATTTGAATTGAGACCAACCTCGGCATTTATTTCCGCTTCTTGGTCAGCACTATTTATCGGCATGGTATCATACTGTATTGGTTTATGGAATGCCAATATGTGGCTCAATGAAAAGGGGTATTATTTTACTTTGCTCTTATTCGGATTATTTTCGGTGGTATCCGTTCAAAAAAGTGTTCGCGACCGTCAAGAAGGCCTACCAGTAACTGATGCTTACTATGGTATAAGCTGGTTCACTACAATAGCTTCCATCTTATTATTGATAATCGGCCTATGGAATGCTGATTTAGAACTAAGTGAAAAAGGTTTTTATGGGATGTCCTTTCTTTTAAGCCTTTTTGCAGCAGTAGCAGTTCAAAAGAATACAAGAGATGTAAAATATATTGATGAGAAAAATGATAAATAAATGCTATTAAAAAAGCGACTCTTATGGAGTCGCTTTTAAATTTTTATAAAAGTTCATCTCATCCATATACTCCCACACTGCGGCTGGTAATAGTGGTTTAATATTTTTACCCAAAGCGTGCTGTTGTCTAATAAATGTGGAAGATATTTCCATTATTGGAGCGGCAACCCGATGTATTTTAGAATGCCCTTCAAATTGATGTGCTATAACTCCCTTTGAAATTCTTGGGTATACATAAAGGCTATACCGTTCTAAAATGACCTCGTAATTTTTCCATTTATGGAATCCTTTCAAGTTATCCTCTCCCATGATTAAAGAAAAATGATAGCCCTCAGGATACTTTTCTTCTAAATGAACAAGAGTATTTACAGTATAATTAGGCTGTTGTAAATCAAACTCGATTTTACTTGGCTTTAACTTTGGATAATCTAGCGTAGCCTCTAAAACCATTTGATACCTATGGTTATTATCCAATAAGGTTTTCTTTTGCTTAAATGGACTTTGGGGCGTAATAACGAACCAAACTTCGTCTAAGTCAGAGAATTCAACCATATGATTTGCAATGGCCAAATGCCCAATATGAATTGGGTTAAAGGTCCCAAAATACAAACCAATATTCTTCATCACTCTTCTTCTGAATTACTTTTTACACCAACAAAGTTAGCTACTAAATCATGGGCCTCTTTAAGTGCAATATCTAAATCATAATTTTTAATAATAACATCAAATTGAGGCGCTGTTGCTAATTCTACTGATGCTTTGGCAATTCGCATATTGATTTTATCATCGCTTTCGGTACTCCGCTTTTTTAAGCGGATTTTCAATTCGTCAACGCTAGGTGGTTTCACAAAAACCGCTAAGGTTTCCTTTTGATACTTCTTTTTAATACGAAGCCCTCCAGCCACATCTATATCAAATATAACATTCTTACCTTCTGCCCAAAGGCGTTCTACCTCACTCTTCAAGGTGCCATAAAAATTATCACGATATACTTCTTCCCACTCTAAAAAATCTTCATTTTTAATATGATTTTTAAACTGTGAAATAGACATAAAATAGTAATGTTCTCCGTTTTTCTCTTTTCCCCTTCGAGGACGCGAAGTTGCTGAGACTGAAAAAGCAAGATTAAGTTCTTTATGAGCTAAAAGGTGCCTTACAATTGTGGTTTTACCGCTACCTGATGGTGCTGAAAATATAAGAAGCTTGCCTCCTTTACTCATAATACATTCAACATTTGTTCTTTAATTTTTTCAAGCTCATCTTTCATTTGAACTACCAATTGTTGCATAGGAGCATAATTGGCCTTTGATCCAATGGTATTGATTTCTCGACCAATTTCTTGTGAAATGAAGCCAAGTTTTTTTCCGTTAGAATCGGCAGAATTTAAGGTGGTCCTAAAATAATCTAGGTGGTTCGCTAAACGCACTTTTTCTTCGGTGATATCGTATTTCTCTAAATAATAAATTAACTCTTGTTCAAAACGATTGGCGTCTAAATCAACTTTTAAATCTGCAACTGCCTTTTCTAAACGCTCACGAATAGTTCCTAAACGATCATCATCCATGGCTTTGACTTCTTCTAAAAGACGATCCAAAGTAGTAAGTCGGTTCGTAAAATCTTTTTCTAGCACCATACCTTCCTCTGTTCTAAAGGTATTTATTGCTTTTAAAGCCTCTATTAAGGCATTTTCAATTGTTTTGAACTCTTCTGGGTCAATATCTTGTTTGTCTGTTTTTAAAGTGTCAGGCATTCTAAGAGCAATTTCTAATAGCTTTACTTCATCTCCATCCGCAATCTCTCGCAATTGCTGCATATACTTTTTTACTACCCCAGCATTCACTTCAGTAGATGTCTCCTCTCCAGTGATTTCAATATAAAGACTAAAATCAACTTTGCCTCTTATTAAAGAATCTGCAATGGTTTTACGTAACTGTAATTCTTTTTCACGAAATGCCTGCGGAATACGGGCATTAATATCTAAGTTTTTGCTGTTAAGTGATTTTAGCTCTAAACTTATTTTTTTTGAAGAAAGCTGTACGATATGCTTCCCGTAGCCTGTCATGGATTGAATCATAGAAAAAATCTAGGTTTTGCCAAAGGTAGGAAAAACAGGGATTTGTATTTAAAATTAGAATATGGTCCTAGTCTAATGCTCTTACCCAAATATTACGATAACTAACTCGACTGTTATCTTGATGGTCTTGTAATTGAATGGGGGCATCACCGTGGACAGCGTTCTTTGGCCATCCAATATATTCTGTGGTACCTTCCAATTCATAATGATCTTGAATTAAAACCCCATTATGAATAACGGTAATTGTACCTGATACTAGTTTATCGCCGCTCATGGCAAACTCAGGTGCATGGTAAATGATATCATAAGAATTCCATTCTCCACTTGGTTTTGAAGCCATCGCTAAAGGAATGGATTGCTTGTAAATAGAGCCGACTTGGCCATTAACATAAGTGTCGTTATCATTATTGTCAAGCACTTGCACCTCATATCTATTTTGAAGAAAAACACCGCTATTTGCCCTATTCTGGCCCTCGCGCTGCACCTCAGCGGGCGATTTCCATTCTACATGCAATTGCACACTTCCAAAATTTTGCTTGGTTTGTATACTCCCTGTTTTATCTTTCACGGTCATACTTCCATCTTCATTAAGTAGCCATTTAACAGCAGAACTATCTGCAACATGAATCCAGTTCTCCAGACTTGTTCCATCAAATAACACTATGGCATCGCTTGGCACCCCATTTTCACCAACAGTAACTTTTGGTGGAACAGGCTCATATATTTCAGTTTCTTCCGGCTTTGTTGGTTCTTCTTTTATCATTTTAGAAACAACTTGCGTATTGACTTCCACCTTTGCAGAATTGGTCTCTTTACAACCAAAAAATACAGCACTTAACACCATTAAACCAAGTAATTTTTTCATGCTATAATTCTTTGATTTGAATATTTCGATAAGCAACAACATCACCATGATCTTGCAAACCAATTTTACCTGTTTGATGTTTACCAAAACCATCCCAATCAGCAAATTTAGATTTTGCAACCATAGCATCCCAAGCTTCGCCGTGAACCGGAAACTCAACAATATTTTCGCCGTTTAATCGTACACTACCTTGATTGGTCTTATGATTAATAGTAATGAGGCATAAATTCCATTCTCCAACAGGTTTGACCATTTCTTTGCTTGGTGCAATCATGTCATACAAAGCACCGGCCTGATGGGTGGTACCCGCTTTAGCATCTGGGTGCGCGATATTATCTAAAACCTGAATCTCTGGACCTGTTTCATAAGGTTGACCATATTTTGAATCTTCCAATATGCCCCAGAAAATACCACTATTACTTGCCTCATTTACTTTCCATTCTAAGGAGAGCACAAAATTGGTATACTCTTTATCAGAAACTATATTATAACTTTTCCCATTACGTTCTTTTGGAGGATAAAAAACCATTGCTCCATCTTCCAATTTCCAAGCATCAGAAACCCCTTCTCCCAAATACTCATGCCAGCCATCAAATGATGTGCCGTCAAAAAGCATTACCCAGTCATTTGGCATTGTTTCCATAATAACTTCTTTCTCAGGTTCTGTAACTGCGTTTTCTTTTTTCTCTTTTTGTTTGCAACTAAAGAGCAAAACGATTACGGTAAGGGTGATTACTTTTTTCATATCAATTAGCTATTTTAATTAAAAGCCCATTATGGGCTTTATAATCCTAAAATTCTTTTTAATTCTTCTTTATCAATATCGGCTCCGGCAAAATCATCAAAAGTTTTTTGCGTTGCTTCAATAATATGATCTTGTATAAACTTGGCACCCTCTCGCGCGCCTTGTTCAGGGCTTTTGATAACACACTCCCACTCCATAACCGCCCAAACATCACATCCATATTGCGTTAACTTTGAGAATATGGTTTTAAAGTCAATTTGTCCGTCGCCTAAAGAACGGTATCGTCCAGCTCTATCAGACCAATCATTATACCCGCCAAAAGCTCCTTTTTTACCTGTTGGATTAAACTCAGAATCCTTTACATGAAATGATTTTATGAATTCATGGTAATGATCTATATAAGTGATATAATCTAATTGTTGTAATACAAAATGACTAGGGTCATAGAGTATATTGACCCGTTTATGATTTCCTGTTGCCTCCAAAAATCGTTCAAAAGTATCTCCATCGTGTAAGTCCTCACCTGGATGAATTTCATAACAAACATCGACGCCTTCTTTATCAAAATGATTTAAGATAGGCATCCATCTTTTGGCCAATTCTTCAAATCCCATTTCCACTAAGCCCGCCGGTCTTTGCGGCCAGGGATGCATGGTATGCCATAACAATGCGCCTGAAAAAGTTGCATGAGCATTAATCCCTAATCTGCGACTAGCTGTAGCTGCCTTTTTAACTGTTTCAACTGCCCAAGCCGTTCGTTCTTTTGGCTTCCCTTTTAAAGCGTCAGGAGCAAAATTATCAAACATTATATCATAGGCTGGGTGAACTGCCACTAGTTGACCTTGAAGGTGCGTAGATAACTCTGTAATTTCCAATCCGTATGAATTGATTTTCCCCTTTAACTCATCACAATAATCTTGACTTTCTGCCGCTTTATCTAGGTCGATTAAAAAAGATTCCCACGTTGGAATTTGAATACCTTTATACCCTAAATCGGCTGCCCATTTGCACATACCATCCAATGTATTGAATGGAGCTTTGCTATCAACAAACTGTGCTAAAAAAACTGCTGGACCTTTAATTGTCTTCATTATCATCAATTTTTTGAACGATTTTTTCCTAAAACTATAAGGAATATCGCCTATATTTAAGAATTATACTTTTGATTTTATAAGCCATGCTATGTAAGCTTATAAATATAGCGATTTAGCCAATACTCAAAACAACAAAAATGAATCAAAATACAGTTTACGATGCCATAGTAGTGGGTACAGGTATAAGCGGTGGATGGGCTGCCAAAGAGCTATGTGAAAATGGCCTAAAAACATTGGTTTTAGAAAGAGGTCCCATGGTCAAGCATATTGAAGATTACAAGACCATGAATGATGACCCTTGGGATATGCCTTTTAAGGGCACTTTGTCAAAATCAGACGAGGAAAAATACCATAAGCAACGACGCGTTAGCTGGGCCCCAACTGATGACGTAAAACACTTTTTTGTAAACGATTTAGAACATCCGTATGAAGAAACCAAAAGATTTGATTGGATTCGTGGTTATCATGTAGGCGGTCGTTCTTTAACATGGGGACGTCAAAGTTATCGTTGGAGTGATATTGATTTTGAGGCTAATTTAAAAGAAGATATTGGGGTCGATTGGCCTGTTCGGTATAAAGATATTGCTCCTTGGTATGACAAGGTGGAATCTTATATTGGTGTAAGTGGGCAAAACCTTGGTTTAAAACAACTACCTGACGGTCAGTTTCAACCTCCGATGGATCTTAACTGTGTTGAGAAAGACCTTCAGGAAGCAATGACTAAAAAGTTTGATGATGGTCGTTTATTAACTATTGGAAGAGTTGCTCATATTACCGAAAATACAACTGAATTTAAAGGAAGAGGACCATGTCAATACAGAAATCGATGCTGGAGAGGATGCCCTTTTGGAGGTTATTTTAGTAGTAATTCTTCAACACTTCCTGCTGCTGAACGAACTGGTAATATGACTTTAAGAGCAAACTCAATTGTTCACGAAATCTTATATGATGAAAGTACTAAAAAAGCTGCCGGAGTTAAAATAGTTGATGCCGAAACCGGAGATACTATTAAGTTTAAAAGTAAACTCGTCTTTTTATGTGCCTCAGCAATGGCTTCAGTTGGAATTTTGCTTCAATCAAAGTCAGCTACATTTCCTAATGGTATTGGCAACAACTATGATGAATTGGGGCGAAACATTATGGATCATCACTATAATCTTGGCGCTACAGCTAAAGTAGATGGTCATTTAGACAAGTATTATAAAGGCAGAAGACCTAATGGTTTTTATATTCCACGTTTTGTAAATATTGATGAGAAAACAAAACGAAATGATTTTTTAAGAGGATTTGGATATCAAGGTGCAGCGAGTAGAAATGATTGGTCGCAAATGGTTGCTGAAATGGGTTATGGTAAGGCGTATAAAGAAGCTATTTTAAAACCTGGAACTTGGGAAATTGGAATGACTGGTTTTGGAGAAATGCTGCCCCATCATGATAATAGAGTCACTTTGAGTATGGATAAAAAAGATAAGTGGGGTTTACCCCAACTTGACTTTGACGTAGAACTTAAGGCCAACGAACTGAAAATGCGAGAGGCTATTTTTGAAGAATCGGTTAACATTTTGAAATCAGCTGGTTTCAAAAATGTAAACACATGGGAACGTCCTTACGGTCCTGGACTTGGTATTCATGAAATGGGCGGTGCACGAATGGGATGGAATCCTAGAACCTCAGTTGTTAATAAACACAATCAAGTTCATGATGTTCCAAATGTGTATGTTACTGATGGAGCTTTTATGACCTCGGCGAGTTGTGTAAATCCATCTTTAACTTATATGGCCTTTACAGCTAGAGCAGCTAATCATGCTGCTGAACAATTCAAATTAGGTAAATTCGCTTAACAAATACTGGAATACATGGAAAACGCCTCTGCAAGAAATCTTTGGGGAGATTTTTTAGATAAACACACGGAATTTGCTTTTGAAAAAGCTCCGGAAGTTGGCTATTTTGGTGATAATGAAAAAGACGCGAACAATCTGGCAAAACTGGTCCAAAAAGAGATTAAAAGAGCTACTTCATATTCGTTATTAGGCTTACAATTACATGAAAAATCCTTGCCGAAAATTGGTGACTTTTTTATTGTAACGGATTGGAACGGAAAAGCCAAATGTATTATTAAAACCACTTCTGTAAAAATGATGCCTTATTTTTCTGTGCATGCAGAGCATGCTCGTTTAGAAGGTGAAGGAGATAAAAGTCTTGAATATTGGCAAAAAACTCATTGGGAATATTATACTCGAGAACTCGAGGAATTTAATAGAAGACCATTGGAAAGTATGATTGTTGTTTTTGAACGTTTTGAAAAAGTATTTTAAAAAGACAATGGCCGCATATAGCGGCCATTTTTATTTGAGGCGGGGTGTCAGAATAGGCTAATCCATATCTATCCAAACATTTCCTTGTTTATGTGAGGCAACTGTGCCTTCAATAAAATTCATTCCGCGAACACCATCTTCCATAGTTGGAAATTCACAATCGTTATAATCTTCTCCTCGAATTGCCTTAGCAGCTCCTAAATAAATATTCGCCATGGAATCAAAAATACCTTCGGGATGTCCGGCTGGTAATTTAGTTCCGCTTAAAGAAACTTCAGAATTATATGGATGTCCCGGTTTATATACTTGTAGTGGTTTTCCTTCCGTAAAATAATACAAGAAATTAGGATTTTCTTGCTCCCAAACAAGTCCTCCTTTTTCTCCATAAATACGAATAGCTAAGCCATTTTCTTCTCCTGTAGCTACTTGACTAGCCCGTATTACTCCTTTTACATGATTGTCCATACGAATCAATACGGTGCCATCGACATCCATTTTATTGTCTTCATATAGGTAATTAAAATCACAAAGAAGGGAACTAACTTTTAGCCCTGTAGTAAACTCAACAAGATTAAAAGCATGCACACCAATATCACCCATACATGAACTGATTCCGGCTTTGGTTGGATCCAAGCGCCATACGGATGAACGTTTTTCTTTATCATGAATTATTGGGTTAATCCAACCTTGATAGTAACGAGCATCAACTTTATGAATTTTACCCAGTTCTCCATTTTTAATCATTTCTCTCATTTGACGTACCATCGGATACCCGGTGTAGGTATGCGTTAGCGCAAATACCTTGCCTGACTTTTTATGAGCAGCTTCCAATTCTTTTGCCTCAGCATAATCCATGGTCATTGGTTTTTCACAAATCACATGAAAGCCATTATCCAATAACTTTTTTGCCATAGGAAAATGCAAAAAATTTGGCGTTTGAACTGAACAAACTTGGATACGTTCATCTTCAGGCAGTTTTAACTCTTCTTCAATTAGGGTATCAAAATCCTTATAAATTCTATTGGTAGGAATATCAATCTCTTTAGCAAAAGCAACACTTTGCTCATGGTTGGGATTGAATACTGCCCCAACAATTTGATAGTTATCATTTATGTGTGATGCAACCCGATGCAAAACACCAATAAGAGAGTCACCTCCCCCACCTAAAATTCCTAATCTAATTTTCTTTGGCATTACTTTAAATTATATAGTGTAACATGTTTTTAAGCAGCTTCAGTCGGAGCGCTATTAATTCTTTGTTCTTCAATCTTTTTTCTCATTACAAACAGAATTCCAAAAAGCACAACCAAAGCCAATGGAAAATAGACCATAAAGCCTAATACAGCTCTTCCGGCTTCAATATCTGCTAACTCTCCAACAAGGCCTGTACTTAGTGCATTGGCTTTTTCAGTATCTAATCGTGACCCAATAATTGGGTTCCAAATAGAAGTTGCAAACATTCCAGCACCTCCCATTAAAGACATTCCGAGAGCCCCTGTTTTTGATGTATATTCTGAAGTAAAACCAATCATTGTTGGCCAGAAATAACATACTCCTAGAGCAAACAATGCAGCAGCAACATAAATCATTCCACCTTCAGAGATACTCATAAAATAGATAGCACTTGCTGTTATAATTGCTGACATGAAAAGCACTCCAATTGGGTTCAATTTATGTACAATAGGCCCGGCAAAAAATCTACCCAAAGCCATTATACCAGTAACTAATGCTAAAACCAACATTGGACTTGCTCCTGAGCTACCCAAAATAGTTTCTACCCATTGCTGTGGTATAAATTCTGATGTAGCTGTCAGCGTCATACAAACTATCATAAATAAAAATAACGGATTGCCAAGTGCTTTGATATTTTCAGAGGTATTGGATTCGATATTCTCGCTTTTTGGAAATTTTTGAGTGAATACCAAAAAGCCATAAATCAAAGTAGGAATCAACATGGTTGCAATCTGCAATTGCCAACCAAGACCTGCATCAGTCATAAACTTTGAAACCAGCGAACCTATTACTAATCCACCAGGAAACCACACGTGAAATTTGTTGAGCATGGCTGTTCTATTATTAGTATACATATCGGCAATCATAGGATTACACGCAGCCTCAACAGATCCATTAGCAAAACCAATAAAAAAGGTTGAAATAATTAAGGTCCAAAAACCTCCTGCATAAATAGTCAGAACTAACCCAAGAAGGTGACAAACAAATGCTGTAATTAATAATTTTTTTGGCCCAAGTGCATTGTACAATAAACCTCCAATAAGCATAGCTAAAGGAAAACCTAAAAAGGCCATACTATTAATATATCCTAATTCTTTATTATTAATTTCAAAATCAACACCTAATTGTGTTAATATTCCAGCTCTAATTGCGAATGTCATTGACGTAACGACCAGTGATATACAGGCTGCAAAAAAGAGTTTATTCTTGTTTATTTGTTCCATGATTATTTTATCTAATTAAATTGGTTACTATTTGTATTCTATTTTTTCATTTTTAAATGTGACAGCAAAAATGACGAAAACTAATAAGGCAAAACCAGCAGGATACATCCAAATGGTTTGCCAGGTATGACCTCCGTTTTCTAAAAGATAGGTGTCTGTTATTTTTCCTGCAATCCAAAACCCAATCAACATACCTACACCGTAAGTGGCCAATGTAATCAAACCTTGGGCTGCACTCTTATATTTTTCTCCAGCTTTCGTATCGGTATAAATTTGACCAGACACAAAGAAAAAATCATAACAGATACCATGAAGTGCAATACCAATTAAGAGCATAAAAGTTAATTCACCAGAATTACCATAAGCAAATAATAAATAACGAATAGTCCATGCTAACATTCCTGCAAGGATTGTTTTTTTAAAGCCGTATTTTTTAAAAAAGTAGGGTAAAAGCAACATAAACAACACCTCTGAAATTTGACCAATCGTCATTTTACCTGTAGGATTACTCACTCCTATTTCTGACAAAAAAGGGTTGGCATTTTGATAATAAAAAGCTAAAGGAATACAGATCAAGACAGATGAAAGAAAAAATATCAAAAAGTTTTTATCCTTAAGAAGTTTCAACGCATCAAGACCTAAAAGGCTTGAGATAGTAACTTTCTCTTCTTTTGAAACTCTTGGTGGAGTTTTTGGTAAAGTAAAACTAAAAAAACCTAAAATTGCAGAAGCTATACCCACCATAAGAAAAGTGTTTTTCAACATGCCTTCTGCTCTAGATTCAGGTGAATCCCATAGAAAAACATAACTTATAATCAAGCCCGCAATAATCCATCCTATAGTCCCAAAAACTCGAATAAGTGAAAACTCTTGAGCTGGATCCTTCATTTGATTAAATGATATAGAGTTCACTAAAGCTAAGGTCGGCATGTATAAAATCATATAACCTAAAACGTATGGATAGAATACGTCAAAACTATCTGCTCCATACATTAAATACATTAAGACGGCCCCTAGTATATGAAGCACGCCTAAAATGCGTTCGGCGTTAAAATATCGATCAGCAATTAAACCTATTATAAAAGGAGCTACAATTGCACCCCAAGATTGTGTGGAGAAAGCTTTGGCAATTTCAGCTCCACTAGCGTTGAGGTTATCGCCTAAAAAAGTACCTAAAGTCACAAACCATCCTCCCCAAATAAAGAATTCGAGAAACATCATAAAAGACAATTGAAACTTGACCTTATTACTCATTTAACCTATTAAATTATCGCTTGTAATGAATATAGTCTAAACCCAAGGGTTGTATATTATTACTTCTAAAATCTGCCAATATTTGACCTCTATGATGAGTTGAATGATTAATAATATGGAATAGAATATCTTTTAAATCATTCGCAAAAGACCTTCCTTCAGTCGTCATAAAATCAATCCTAATATTCAAATCATCATTATTTCGAATGATTTCAAATGTAGCTCTTTGATTTTCGTAATGAATGTCTTGCCAATCAGCTACTTTATGAATTTGCCAAACATCATAACTACTTTCTTCTTTTAAAATTCTTTTATTCCAAATATGATGGGCATTAAGAATATGACTAAACAGTTTAATAGTATTATCAGAAATAGCATCGAACTCAACGGCCTGCTCAATAAGCTTTTTATTACAATAAAAATTGTAATCAAAAAGTTGATTAAAAAATCCTTCCATAAAAATCAATTAGGCTAATGCAGTACCCTCTTTAATAAGAAGGTTCTTAGTGGCTAAAATTCCGTCTTCTTCACTTAAATTTTCACCCTCATATTCTACGCCAACATATCCAGAATATCCAGCATCTTTAACAAGTTTTAATATTCGCGCAAAATCTATTTTTGTCTCGTCACCATTTTCATCAAAATCATAAGCTTTAGCGCTAACTGCTTTAGCATGCGGCATTAATTCTTCAACACCTTTATATTTGTTATACTCTTCAATACATTTTGACTCGTAATAATCACCCGATTCTCTTTTAATACAGAAATTACCAAAATCAGGCAGTGTTCCACAATTGTCCATATTGACCTTAGTCATAACACTAGCTAACATGGCCGCATTCGATGATAAGCCTCCATGGTTTTCTACAATAATGTTAATGTTCTTATCCTTTGCATAAGTAGCTAATTGGGATAATCCATCAACGGAGGCAGCTACCCAATTTTCTGGTTCTTGCACACCATTTAAATTAACGCGAATAGAATGGCAACCCATTGCTGCGGCCGCATCGACCCATTTATGGTGATTCTCTACAGCTTCTTTTCTTTCTTTTTCGTCTGATGCAGCCAAATCACCTTGTCTATCAATCATAATCAGAACATTCTCAAGCCCATGCTTTTTTGCCTCAGTATTACATTTATCAACAAAATTCTGCATGGCCTCTTCAGAAAAATTGGCAGCCTCTAATTCCGCATTATATAATTGACTTACATATTCTAAACCGGTGAAACCCCATCCCGCAGCTTTTTCTGCGAAAGTGTATGGGTCTACACCATCATTTCTTATCATTTTATTTATCGACCACTGAGCTAGCGATAATTTAAAGAATGGTTCTGCCATCGATTTTTCAACAACTTCCTCTGTAGCATCAATTTTTTCTTCTTTTTTATTCTCTTTACAAGCATATGCTCCTAAAAAAGTAAGGGCTAAACCTGTTTTTGCAGTACTGTTTACAAATTTTCTTCTATTCATGGTCGGTTATTTTGAAGTTCTGATAATTAACAAATTAAGATTTACGATAACGTTGTAGTGTCAAATTCTCAATAAACACAAGGATTAAATGTAGAAAATTAATTTAATATTTAATACATTTATGGAATAAACAATTCACGAATACATGAGTAAATTCTATTACAATGAAGAACAAGAATCGTATGATGCGATTGTTGTAGGAACAGGTATAAGTGGTGGATGGGCTGCTAAGGAATTATGTGAGAATGGGTTAAAAACGTTGATTTTAGAACGTGGTCGAATGGTCAAACATCGAGAAGACTACCCAACGGCAAATTTAGATACATGGGATTTTCCAAATGCGAGACAACCAACACAGGAAGATATAGCTAAACAAGAAAAGCAAAACAGAACGGGTTATACTACTAGAGCTGATTCGAAACACTGGTTTGTAAATGATTTAGAACATCCTTATAATGAAACTAAGCGATTTGATTGGATGCGTGGTTATCACGTTGGTGGTCGTTCCATTATGTGGGGTCGTCATAGTTATCGTTGGAGTGACTTAGATTTTGAGGCTAACAAAAAAGACGGACACGGTGTCGATTGGCCAGTACGCTACAAAGATATTGCCCCTTGGTATGATAAGGTAGAATCGTTCATAGGTGTTTCTGGAGAATTACTAGGCCTTTCACAATTACCAGACGGTCAATTTGAACCAATGATGCCACTAAATTGTTTAGAAGATCATGTTAGAGTTAAAGTTGCCGAACATTTTAATGGTCGTGTAATTACTGCTGGTCGAGTTGCTCACATTACTAGTGATAAGAAATTTGAAGGTGATGGCCGTTCAAAATGTATGTATCGTAATAGATGTATTAGAGGATGTCCTTTTGGGTCATATTTTAGTAGTGTTTCTTCAACTTTGCCTGTTGCCGAGCGCACAGGTAATTTAACATTAAGACCAGATTCTATTGTTCACGAAGTTATTTATGATGCCAAAACCAAAAAGGCTACTGGTGTAAAAGTTATTGATAGAGTCACAAAAGAAACCTTTGAATTTAATGCTAAAGTTATTTTCTTATGTGCCTCTGCAATTGCATCTACAGCTATTTTAATGCAATCAAAATCAGATCGCTTTAAAAATGGTCTTGGTAATGATTCTGACCAACTAGGCAGAAATATTATGGACCACCATTTGGGCGTTGGCGCTAGTGGTAAATTTGATGGTTTTGAAGACAAATACTATAAAGGTAGAAAGGCAAACGGAGTTTATATTCCAAGATTTAAAAACTTAGGAGGTGATTCTGATACCAAAGATTTTCTCAGAGGTTATGGTTATCAAGGTGGTGCCAGACGGGGAAATTGGGAAGACGCAATTGCCGAAACATCATTTGGTAAAGATTACAAAGATGCTGTAATGAAACCTGGTGGTTGGACTTTTGGTATTGGTGGATTTGGTGAAGTACTTCCTTATGAAGAAAACCGAATGACTTTGGATTATGATAATCTTGACCAATGGGGATTACCAACAGTAACTTTTGATGCAGAATTCAAAGAAAACGAATGGAAGATGCGAGAAGATATGAAAAAACAAGCAGTTGAAATGCTTGAAAAGGCCGGTCTTCGTGATGTAGAACCTTATGATAACCCAGGAGCTTTAGGCTTAGGTATTCATGAGATGGGGACTGCCCGTATGGGTCGTGACCCTAAAACATCTGTATTAAATGAATACAATCAAATTCATGCTTGTAAAAATGTTTACGTTACAGATGGGGCCTTTATGACCTCAGCTGCATGTGTTAATCCATCACTAACTTATATGGCCTTTACGGCAAGAGCGGCAAACCATGCTGCCCAAGAACTTAAAAAAGCAAATATCTAATGGAAAGAAGATCAGCACTTAAAAATATAGGAATGGTATTCGGCTATGCCGTAGCCACACCGACAATTATAAGCTTAGCGCAAAGTTGTAAAGAAAAAATGCCTTATGCCGAGTGGATTCCTTCATTTTTTGAAAAAGATAAAGGTTATGCTTTAGCACAAATGATAGATGTGATTTTGCCAAGAACTGATACTCCTTCAGCAACTGATGTGAATGTTCATGTTTTTATTGATGAATTCGCTAAATCGGTATTACCTGAAGAACAGCAAGGTTTCATGACTATGGTGATGGATACTTTTATGAACAAAGTATTAACTGGTGCTGGTAAAGAAAGTTTAGCAGACATTGAAGGAATTGATTTTGAACCCCTTCTTGGTAAATATTTGGCTAAAAGGTCTGACGAGGACGAAGAAGCTCAAGAAGAAATGATTGGTGAATATATGGAAGCCATGATGAAAGGTGAATCAGCAGAATTAGATGAAGAAGTTGCTTGCTTTACTTTTGCTACTAATGTAAGAGATATGGCTACTTGGGGCTATAAATCATCTGAGTACGTTGGTGAAGAAGTTTTGGCTTATTTACCTGTTCCTGGTGAATATATTGCTTGTGGTGATTTAGATGAATTAAGTGGAGGCAAGGCTTGGTCGCTATAAACCTAATTTAAATAATAAAGAAAAAACCCTTTTCTAAAGAAAAGGGTTTTTTTATGAAATAAACACTATTACACTATGATCCGCACATCAGACAATCATCATCTGCTTGCCCTTCTTTAGCTCGTGCGATCATTTCTTTCATTTCAGCTGCTGTCATTGGCTGAATGTCCGACTCCGTTTTTTGCTCCGGTGTCGGATTAACGTTTAAATTCTCTGCTGTCGCTGGTGTCGCAGCAACTACTTCTGCTTCCGCAGCAACACTAACAGGCACTTCTTTTTTCTTAGTATTATCAAGAGTAAACTTGATAGCATCTACGGCCGCTTTTGTTCTTAAATAATACATACCAGTTTTTAAACCACTCTTCCAGGCATAGAAATGCATTGAGGTCAGTTTAGCATAATTAGCATTCTCCATGAATAAGTTCAAAGACTGACTTTGGTCAATAAAGTATCCTCTATGACGGCTCATATCAATGATATCTTTCATGCTTAACTCCCAAACCGTTTTATACAATTCTCGAATATCCTCAGGAATAGTATCGATATGTTGTATGGAACCATTAGCTCGCATTAATTCTTGTTTTAAACTCTCATTCCACAACCCAAGGCGCACTAAATCTTCAAGAAGGTGTTTGTTAACCACAATAAACTCTCCTGAAAGTACCCGTCTTGTATAGATATTTGAAGTGTAAGGCTCAAAACACTCATTATTACCTAATATTTGAGATGTTGATGCTGTTGGCATCGGAGCAACTAGTAAAGAATTTCTAACCCCATTCTTTTTAACCTCTTTTCTAAGTTTAGCCCAATCCCATCTGCCTGATAATTCTTCATCTTTTACTCCCCATAGATTGTGCTGAAAATCACCCTGAGCTATTGGCGAACCTTCATAAGAAGAATAAGGGCCTTCTATTTTAGCCTGTTCCATTGATGCTGTTACCGCGGCGAAATAAAGCGTTTCAAAAATTTCTTGGTTCAGTTTTTTAGCCTCGTCACTAGTGAAAGGTAATCTGAGCATGATAAAGGCATCAGCCAAACCTTGAACTCCTAAACCTATTGGCCTGTGGCGCATATTAGAATTTTCAGCTTCTTTGACCGGATAATAATTTCTATCAATAACCTTATTCAAATTCTTTGTAACCCTTTTAGTTACCTTAAAAAGCTCCTTGTGGTCAAATTGACCATCTTTAATAAACATTGGTAGCGCAATGGAGGCAAGATTACAAACAGCCACCTCATCAGGTGAGGTGTATTCCAAAATCTCAGTACAAAGGTTTGACGAACGTATGGTACCTAGATTTTTCTGATTGCTCTTTCTATTTGCAGCATCTTTATACAGCATGTAAGGAGTTCCAGTTTCAATTTGCGATTCTAAAATCTTCTCCCATAGCTCACGAGCTTTTACTGTTTTTCTTCCTTTACCAGCAGATTCATACTTTAAATACAAGGCTTCAAATTCGTCACTATGCGTAGAGAATAAATTAGGGCACTCATTTGGGCACATTAAAGTCCATTCCGCATCTGATTCTACTCTTTTCATGAATAAATCAGGAATCCACATAGCATAAAACAAATCACGTGCCCGCATCTCTTCTTTTCCATGATTTTTTTTCAAATCAAGAAAATCATAAATATCAGAGTGCCATGGTTCTACATAAATAGCAAAACTTCCTTTTCTTTTTCCTCCACCTTGATCAACATATCTTGCCGTATCGTTGAATACTCTAAGCATGGGCACAATACCATTTGAAGTACCATTAGTGCCTGCTATATACGAGCCAGTCGCACGAACATTATGAATAGACAATCCAATACCACCAGCAGACTGAGAAATTTTTGCGGTTTGTTTTAATGTGTCATATATACCATCAATACTGTCTTCTTTCATTGCTAAAAGAAAACAAGAAGACATCTGAGGTTTCGGTGTTCCGGAATTAAAAAGTGTTGGCGTAGCATGAGTAAAATACTTTTTAGACATCAACTCATATGTTTCCACTGCCGAATCTAAATCGTTCAAATGTATACCAACAGCAACGCGCATTAACATGTGTTGAGGTCGCTCTGCAATTTTTCCATTTATCTTTAAGAGATAAGAACGCTCTAATGTTTTAAAACCAAAGTAATCGTAACCGAAATCACGGTTATAAATAATGGTAGAGTCTAATTTATCGGCGTTCTTAGAAATGACTTCATATACCTCATCAGACAATAATGGAGCTTTTTTACCTGTTCTTGGATTTACATACTTATATAAGTCTTCCATTGTTTCAGAAAAAGACTTTTTAGTGTTCTTATGTAAATTAGAAACGGAAATACGTGCCGCTAACTTGGCAAAATCAGGATGCGTAGTTGTCATAGTTGCAGCAATCTCTGCGGCGAGGTTATCAAGTTCTGATGTAGTCACTCCATCATATAAACCTTCAATAACTCTTACAGCAACCTTAACTGGATCCACTAAACTATTAAGACCGTAACAAAGTTTTCTTACCCTTGCTGTAATCTTATCAAACATCATTGGCTCCTTTTTTCCATCTCGTTTTACTACAAACATGTGTTCCGTATTTTAGGTGACTAATTAATTTTTAATAGATACTGTTCTCACTATAGATTTTGAATATTTATCGTCTTTCTAAAAGGGGCAAAAAGAAAGCGTTAAAAATCAGCATCGAAGCTTATTTTATGAGCGTCTGTATCTTTATCATTATTCAAAACTCCCGCTTTTTGATATTCAGAAACACGTTTCTCAAAAAAATTAGTTTTTCCTTGTAAAGAAATCATATCCATAAAATCAAAAGGATTGGAAGCATTATAAACTTTATCGCATTCCAATTCAACCAACAAACGATCTGTAACAAACTCTAAATATTGCGTCATCAATTTAGAGTTCATGCCAATTAAACTAACCGGTAAAGACTCTGTTATAAACTCGCGTTCAATATCAAGGGCATTTACCAAAATTTCTGTTATTCGTTCTTTCGGCACTTTATTAATTAAGTGCTTGTTATGTAAGTGAACAGCATAATCGCAATGCATCCCTTCATCTCTAGAAATCAATTCATTCGAAAATGTTAAGCCAGGCATGATACCTCTTTTCTTAAGCCAGAAAATGGAACAGAATGCTCCTGAGAAGAAAATACCCTCAACCGCAGCAAAAGCAATTAAACGTTCTGCAAAACTTGGAGAATCTATCCACTTTAAGGCCCAATCTGCCTTTTTTCTGATTGCTGGAAAATTTTCAAGTGCCTTAAATAAAATTCCTTTTTCTTTTTCTTCTTTAACATAAGTATCTATAAGTAACGAATAGGTTTCAGAATGAATATTTTCCATCATTATCTGAAATCCGTAAAAAAACTTTGCTTCAGCATACTGCACTTCATTTACAAAATTTTCAGCAAGATTTTCATTAACAATACCATCTGAGGCGGCAAAAAAGGCTAAAATATGTTTGATGAAATAACGCTCATCATCATTGAGTTTTCCATTCCAGTCGGTTAGGTCTTGGTGAAGGTCAATTTCTTCTGCAGTCCAAAAGCACGCCTCACATTTTTTATACCACTCCCACAAATCATGATGCTTGATAGGAAAAATAACAAAGCGATCTTCATTTTCTTGCAAAATAGGTTCAATAGCAGAGGACATAGCGTTCAGAGTTTAAATTTTTAATATTCGGAATTGATATTACCTTTTGGCTGGGACTAACAAAGATTCAAAAATGTGAGCAAACCATAAAGTTTGTTTGAGTTATTACGTCTCAAAGTTTTTAACACAGGTTGTTGAAATGTAGGTTGATAAGTGATGTTCATTAGCCTTTTGTACAAGCGATGAGTTTCTGCTAATAATCAACAAAAAAAATACAATAAAAAAAGACCAAAAAGTATGATTTTACAATACCTTTTGGTCTATAATTTTACCACCAAACCGTACGGCCGGGTCAATAGATTATCATTTTCGTCTAGGTAGTTCCCCCGAAACCTATTTCAAAAAATCAAAACAATCTTGACCAAACACTTTTTAATTCACATACTTTTAGCATGTTGGTTGGCCGTACGCTGGTTGGTAGTTAATTCATTTATTCTGCTATGATAGAAACTAACCTTTCACCTTCCATTGTCTCAGCTTTTTCTGTGACTACCGCCAATACTAAGGTCATCAACAGAGCAATAAACAAAATCAAACTTTTCTTCATTTTACTAAAGCTGTATACTTATCTCCTCGAAGATAATTGGTGACCTTCCTTTTGTATAATCTCTTTGTGTAAATGGTAGCAAAAGATGTATAAATGGACTTCAAAAAAATTCAATTATGTCTTTAAAATCACCTAAATATAATAATGTAGTCTATATCCTACAAATTAAAGCTACATGCTAAATGACCATTTATAATCGATTACTACCCATCAGCACAAATTCGCAATCATCCCATATATATTAATAGTAATTTCACCTATTATTGAATATCTTTTTACCATGTTAGAAGCAGTTCTTGTTGATGATGAATCAAAAGCTCTTGAGAGTTTAAGTTGGGAGCTTAGCAACCTGAGCGATGAGGTCAAGGTGATCGCATCATTTACTGATGCCTACAAGGCACTCGATTATTTAGAAAAAAACACTCCTGATTGTCTTTTCTTGGATATTGAAATGCCCTCTATGGATGGCTTTCAATTTATTAAAAGCCTAAGAAATAAAAACTTTCCTGTTGTTATTACAACGGCCTACAATCAATATGCTTTAAAAGCATTGAAAAATGAGGCTATTGATTATCTCTTAAAACCTATAGACAGCGATGATTTAAACGATACCATCATCAAGGTCAAAAAGTACAATAGTAAAAACTACACCGCAGATCGGTTAGAACGTATTTTAATTAATTTCAATTCAAAATCTATCAAAAAGAAAATCACCATCAACACTGATGGCAAGTTATTATTTTTAGAAAGCGAAGAAATTTTATATGTTGAATCCGATGGCAATTACAGTACTTTGTTTTTAGAAGACGGTCAAAAAATATTATTGACCAAAAAATTAAAAGAAGTTAACCAAATTTTGCCGCAAGAATCTTTTTTTAGAATTCATAATTCATTCGTAGTCAACTTAGGAAAGATAAAAGAATTTCTTAAAACTGACGGTTATGTGATTTTGAGCACGAATCATAAAATTCCTGTTTCTAGGCAAAAGAAATCTGATTTCTTAGATTTACTTTAATCTTTTTGAATGCTAAAAACCAAAAAAACCTTATTGGTAAAATCCACTGTCAAAAAAATAAGTTTCATGATGAGCCTTATTTTTTTTGCTTTGGGATATTTTGGTTTTTCACAGACAGAAGAGCAAGTTTTATCAAAAGAAGTTGAAGAACTTTTATTAGTAGCGCCAAAGACTTATCTAAAAATTAATAAGGCTTTAAAACCTTATCGAAGAGATACCATTGCCTTAAATAGATTCATTCAAAGTGCATTAGAAAATAATTACCAAGCAGGTTATACTTATGCCCTTAATCAAAAGGGTACGGTATATAGAAATTTATCTGAATTCAAACGTGCAATTGCGCTGCATCAAGAGGCACTAGTGCTTTCAGAAGAAATTGAAAACAAAGAATTTATTGTTCTAAGCTTAAATATGCTTGGAGTGGTTTACAGAAGAATGGATGCCATCAAAACTGCTCTTGACTATCATCATCGGGCTTTAGAGCTTGCCGAAATTATTGAAAATCCATCTGTTCATATTAAGCGCCATATTAATATTTCGTTTAATTCTATTGGTAATTTATATCACACCCTGGGTCAATACGATTTGGCGATAACTCAATTTAAAAAGGCACTTGAACTTGAAGGAGCACTGAATAATAAATTGGGTTTAGCTATTAATAATCAAAATATTGGTGAAGCTAACGAACAAAAAGGTCAGCTTGATATCGCCTTAGATTATTATAGAAAATCGCTTGCCTTAAATGATGAAATTAATAACAAATTCGGACAGGTACTTTGTAAAAATAGTATTGCGCAGGTTTATTTAAAACAAGATATGCCAAGTGCTGCCTTGGCGCTGCTTCAAACTTTAAAAGAACCTGCAACAAACCTTGGAGACAAATTTCTTCTATCTTCTGTCTTAATCAATCTTGGTTGGGCCGAATTGGATTCTGGGACCATATCTGAAGCTGAGAAAAATATAGTTAAAGGAAGAAAATTAGCTTCAGCGAGCAACATGCCGAGCTTAGTAATGTATGCCGATTTGCACCTTTCTGATCTTGAAGAAAAAAGGGAAAATTTTAGTAAAGCATTAGAATATCAAAAAGAGGCCAAGAAAATTTATAAAGAGATTACGAATGATAGAAACCTCAGTTATGTTAATGATTTAATACTCAAATATCAGAGCGACAGAAAGAATAGTCAAATCTCAGAATTGGCTCAAGAGAATGAATTAGTAAAATCAAGATTGAGAAAAAATCAAACTACAATTTTGGTAAGTACCCTTATAATTGGTCTTATCGGAACCATTCTGTTTATTATGTACAGACAATCACAATCCAATTATGAGAAACGAGTTTTAGGCTTAGAACAACACATGTTGAGAAGTCAAATGAATCCTCATTTTCTTTTCAATTCATTAAATTCTATCAAACTTTATATCATCAATAATGATAAAAAAAATGCAGTTCATTATCTGAATAAATTCTCCAAATTAGTACGCCGCATTCTAGAAGGTTCTGCATTAAAAGAAACACAATTATCAGAAGAATTAGAAACGGCCGAGCTTTATCTTAATATTGAAAATATTAGATTTTCAGATGAAATTGAATACTCCATAGAAGTGGCAGACGATATAAATGCCGAACAAGTTAAAATACCATCATTGGTTCTTCAGCCATTTTTAGAAAACGCTATATGGCATGGTTTATCTTCAAAAGAAGCTAACAAGAAAATTTGGGTGATTGTAGCCAAAAAAGATAGTATTCATTTGCAAATCAGTATTATAGACAATGGTGTTGGAAGAAAAGTTTCTGAAGAGATAAAAGAGAATAGAGTACTGAAGAGAAACTCAGTTGGTATTGATATCACAAAAGAGCGTTTGGCTAATTTTGCTAAGGACTATCAAAATGACTTTAGTATTGATATTATAGATTTGTTTAACGAAGAAGGCAATTCTAGGGGAACCAAAATCATCTTAGAAATACCTATGGTCTAGAATTTAGTTCTTCCGCCACCTTCTCCAATTCAGAGTACCATTTTTCCCCAAATTTTCTGGTCAATGCTTCCTTTACAAATTTATAAATCGGCACTTTTAATTCTTGTCCAAGACTGCAGGCCGGATCACATATTTCCCATTTATGATAATTTACCGCTGTGAACTCGGTATACTCTCGTGTTCGTATTGGATACAAGTGGCATGAAACAGGTTTTTTCCAAGTGGTTGCTCCTTGATTATAAGCTTCTTCTAGACCGCATTTTGCTACCCCCTTTTCAGAAAAAATAACATAAGCGCACTCACTTTTATTTACTAAAGGTGTCTCCCATTCGCCATCTTCACCTTTTACAAATGCACCTTGCTCTTCAATGGCCTTAATACCTTCTGGTGTTAAATATGGTTTTACATCAGCAAAAATATCGACCAAAATTTCAGTTTCAGCATCCTCTAATGGTGCTCCTGATTCACCGTCAACACAGCACGCACCTTTACATGCATTTAGGTTACAAACAAAATCATTCTCTATTATTTCCTCGGAAATAAGGGTATTTTCAATTTGAAACATGTCACCATTTTACAAGAACAAATTTAATAATCCATTTTGTAATCCAAGAAACACTTTCTAACGTAGATTTACACATAATTTAAATGGTAAGCGATGAATTTTGACTTCAAAGAGATTGCAACAGCAAGCATGGTGCTTTTTGCTGTAATTGATATTTTAGGTAGTATCCCAATCATTATTTCATTAAGAAACAAAGTTGGTCATATACAGTCTGAAAAGGCCTCTATTGTGGCTGCATGCCTAATGATTGCTTTTCTATTTGTTGGGGAACGTATTTTAAATCTTATTGGTATTGATGTAAATTCTTTTGCTGTCGCGGGGGCCTTTGTTATTTTCTTTCTGGCAATTGAAATGATTTTAGGCATAACCCTATACAAAGACGAAGAACCTGAAAGCGCCTCTGTTGTCCCTATTGCTTTTCCATTAATAGCTGGAGCAGGTACCTTGACTTCAATTTTAGCATTAAGAGCAGAGTATTATGTAGAAAATATAATTGTCGCTATTCTCATCAACATCGTTTTTGTTTATTTCGTATTAAAGTCCTCAAAAAAAATAGAACGCATTTTAAGTAAAAATGGATTGAGCGTATTGCGAAAAGTTTTTGGCGTAATTTTGCTAGCAATAGCGGTAAAATTATTCGCTGCCAACATAAATCAGTTATTTTAACTTAAAGTATTATGAATAAGACTTTTGTAATTGTTTTAGTTATTCTTGCCTTGGCCCTCGCCATCTATAATATCACCTTACTTGATTTCAATAATTTATTTGAAGGTGATAGTTTAATTGCATGTATTGGAGTATTAGCCTCTTTTTGTGCAATTGTCATACTCTTGATTTTCAATACTTCAAGAAAAATATCAGAAAAACTGAAGGATAATTAATCTTTGGATTGAATTAAGGATTCCTCCATTACCTTCATAACTTCTGCATCTAAATCTAGGATTTTTTTCAGCATAATGTCATGTTCACTTTTTATCTGTGAACTAAGATTTGGTGAATACAATTGCTCTGCGATGTTAGCTTTAATGTAAGTTTTAATTTTCTCTTCATTTCCGTAAAAATCTAATTTCAGATTTCTATTTAATAAATAATCAATAAATCTTTCAAAAATGATATCATCAACTCTGTATTCTTCAATGAATTCGTGTTTTGGGTAGTTCAAGAACCTGGTTCTATCCTGCTCTAAAAATCGAAAGACAAAATCTGATAAATATCCTGATGAATCTAAACTCTCAATGCGTTCTTGGTCAAGTGAACCAATAGGGACAAAGACATCAGGTATTATACCACCACCACCATAGACTACTTTGCCTTTAGGGGTTGTGAATTTTAAAGAATCAGCTACTTTTATACTATCAACTGAAATTAATTCACCGCTACTATAACGTTCCATGAATTTTTGGTAGTAGTCTTTATGACCCTTGTCATAAGATTTTTGAATTGAACGGCCTGTTGGCGTGTAGTATCTAGATACTGTTAACCTCACTGCTGAACCATCACCTAAATCCATTTCACGCTGCACTAATCCTTTCCCAAATGATCGTCGTCCAACTATTGTACCAATATCGTTATCCTGTAAGGCCCCAGCTATAATTTCACTAGCTGAAGCAGAGCGTTCATTTATAAGCACATAAACAGGATTGTCTTCAAAACTTCCGCGATCTGTAGCGTAGGCTTTATTTACTTTCCCTTTTTTGTTTTTAGTAAACAAAATTAATTTCCCGTCCTTTAAAAACTCGTCGGCCATTTTTTCGGCTATCCCTAAGTATCCACCCGGGTTATCCCTTAAATCAAGAACCAATTTTTTTGCTCCTTTTTTACGAAGTTCTAATAAAGCAGTTTTAAATTCTCTGAATGTAGATTCTGCGAATCGGTTGATGCTTAAATATCCTAAATCATTGGTCAGCATGAAGTGCGCATCAACACTTTTGATTGGCACAATGTCTCTCTTTATGGTTACATCAAATATGCTATTTTCAGATTTGCGGTATATCTTTAGATTTACCTTGGTCCCTTCTTTACCTTTTAAACGTTCAACCAATTTTGAATTAGGAATGCGTTTACCAAATAGCGTGTCATTATCTGCTAATAAAATTTTATCCCCAGCACGCAAACCCTTTTTATAACTGGGACCATCTTTTATGGTTCTAACAACAGTTAGTGTATCTCCAAACCTATTGAACCGAATACCAATACCAACAAAGTCACCTTTCATATTCTCAGAGACAGCTTCCATCTCATCTTTAGAGATATAAACCGAATGTGGGTCAAGCTTACCTAAAATATTATTTACTGTCAAGTCAACAATACTGTCAGTGTCAATTTCATCTACATATTCATAGTCGATATAATCTATAAGTCTGTTTAACTTATCTTTTTTGGAGTTCGTTGAGAATAATTTTTCAGGGCTATCATTAAAGTGTAGTTTACCTCCAATAAAAATGCCCAATGCTACGGCAAGTGCAAGCAATGTTGGCAATAAATAACTATATTTCTTTTTCATATTGGGGCTTTGGATTATGCCAACTCTTCTAAAATAGGTAAATGCATGGTTTCCACTCCAGCTCGTTCTAAGAAACGAAGCCCAGAATCATCTTTATATGCATTTTGATAGACTACACGCTTTATACCTGATTGGTGAATGAGCTTACTGCATTCTCTGCAAGGTGAAAGTGTAATGTATAGCGTTGCATTCTCACATGATTGGGTTGAAGCCGCAACTTTTAAAATTGCATTGGCCTCAGCATGTAGTACATACCACTTGGTGTAACCCTCTTCATCTTCACAAAAATTTTCAAAACCTGAAGGCGTACCATTGTATCCATCAGAAATAATCATACGATTTTTTACAATGATAGCACCAACTTGCTTACGCTTACAATAGGATAGCTTGCCCCATTCCTTAGCCATCCGTAAATAGGCCTTATCGTATTTTTCTTGCTTTGCTGATTTCATTATAAAATTTGAGGATAATATTTAAATATACCCGCTTTGTAAGAGACCTACAACGGAATTCTATTAATTTTAACTAATACCCTAATTAGGGAACGTAGCGATTAACATGGGTATTGTAATCAGAAAGATAATAATCGATGTAACACCAATAAAAATAGATTGCTTTACTTTAAAAACTTGTTGAACGATATATGCAAGGACCAAAACCAAAAGAATAATGGTTACCTGAGAAAGCTCAATACCCGTTGCAAAACCTAAAAGTGGGCCCAATTTATGTTCCTCTTCGGCCATGAGCATTTTAAAATAGTTTGAGAATCCAAAACCATGAATCAATCCAAAGAAAGCGGTTGCCAAAGCTTGAAAATAAATTCCTGTTATACTTTCTTCTTTAAAAATTCGTAAAAAATTATATAAAGCTGTTAAAGCTATTGTTACCGGTATTAAAAACTCTATAAGACCTACATCTACAGAAAAAATACCATAGACAGAAAAGGCTAAAGAGGCACAGTGAGCAATAGTAAAAACTGTTGCCAATATGACGACTTGTTTCCAATTTTTAAAAGTAAAAGGTACTGCTAAAGCTGCTAAAAAAAGTATATGGTCATATGCGTCTAAATCAAGGACATGTTGTAAGCCTAATTGAATATAAAACCAAAAATCTTGCATAATATTAGTTAAAAAAAAGTTTTAAATCGAGACTAACCAAATTTAGTTCATCCCCCTTTCTTGCTGAATTACCTCATAGGCCTTTTGCACTTCTTTAAACTTTTCTTCAGCACCTTTTTTAATAGCCTCGTTTTCTGTGATTACTTTATCAGGATGATATTTTTTAGCCATATTTCTATACGCTTTTTTCACTTCATCATCCGTTACAGATTTTTCTATTTCTAAAATTTTATAAGCATTATCGGCAGATTTTACGAACATGGCCATAATACTTTCAAAATCAATTCGACCTATTCTTAGGTAACCCGCTAATTCATTTAGCTTATTTATTTCAGCAGAACTTACTTGACCATCAGCTTGCGCAATACCGAACAAGAAATGTAATAATTGTAATCGCACCTCATAACGTGTTCTTTGATTTAGGTATTGACAAATACGCTGGGCAGACACCTCACGTTTTTTAATTACCTCGTTAAATGTTTTAAAAATTGCATTCGCTTTTTCTTTACCATATGTGCTTAAAAAATATTGTCTAACATAGTCTAACTCACGCTGGCTTATTTGACCATCAGCCTTAATTACAATGGAGCAAAGTGATAAAAGATTTAATTCAAAATCCGCAGGTGAAACATTCTGTCGTGTTAAATCTTCAAAAACAGATCTTGGATTTTGCGATTTTCCTCCCATTAAATTATCCAAAAAGCTACCTGCCAAAAAGCCCAGTATCCCTCCAAGTACACCTCTAATAGAAAATCCAATAACGGCTCCCAACCATTTAATCATGCATGAAATTATTTAAATTTCAAAGATAGCGGTTTGTCAAACAATAGGATTGTGAATGCATTGTTAAGTCTTTTAAAAAAAACGACAAAAGCCCTATCTTTGAACATATTAAAAAAAAGACTATGTATCCTGAAGAATTAGTAAAACCTATGAGAAACGACTTAGCAGTTGCTGGGTTTGAAGAATTATATACTAGCGACGCCGTTGAAAACGCTTTAAAACAAGATGGCACCACTTTAGTAGTAGTAAATTCTGTTTGTGGCTGTGCAGCTGCAAACGCAAGACCTGCTGCGAAGTTGAGCCTGCAAAATGCTAAAAAACCAGACCATATTACAACTGTTTTTGCTGGCGTTGATACTGAAGCGGTAAATACGGCTAGAGCTGCAATGGTACCATTTCCTCCTTCATCACCAAGTATGGCTCTTTTTAAAAATGGCGAGTTGGTGCATATGATTGAAAGACATCATATTGAAGGTAGACCGGCTGAAATGATTGCCGAAAACCTAATGGAAGCTTATAACGAACACTGTTAGTAGCTCTTTGCATGCTGCTCTACTTTTGGAGTGATTAAAATCTTAGTAAAAAGCCACTTCTTATTGAAGTGGTTTTTTAGTTTTGCACCATGATGAAACTAATTTCATATCCGATAACCCTAGTTTTCTTTTTCTTCTTCGGTTTAACCCTAGTGATATTTCATCCGATTCAATGGATAGCTTTAAAAGTGTTTGGGTATACTGCACAAAAGCGAACTGTAAGTATTTTAAATTGGTTTTTAATGCGCTCTACTAATATTTTAGGCAGTCGCTATCAATTTGATAACCCGCATAAGATTCCTGGTAATAGGCCACTTATAATAGTCACCAATCATCAGAGTATGTATGATATTCCTCCGATCATATGGTATATGCGTAAACATCATCCCAAGTTTGTCGCTAAAAAAGAATTAGGAAAAGGTATTCCAAGTGTGTCATATAATCTTCGTCATGGCGGTTCCGCTTTAATCGATAGAAAAGACGGTAAACAAGCAATTATGGCTATCGCCAAATTGGGGAGTTATATTGAAGAGCATAACCGGAGTGCCGTTATTTTTCCTGAAGGAACAAGAAGCAGAACGGGAAAACCCAAACCTTTTAAACCCATGGGGCTGAAAATGCTTATGAAAAGAGCTCCTTCGGCCTTAATCGTACCCATTACCATTAATAATTCATGGAAACTTCTTCGATTTGGTCAATTTCCAATGGGATTAGGAGCTTATTTAAAATTTAAAGTGCATGAACCAATTGAAAATATAGGTAACGCCGACGAATTAATTTTAAAGGTTGAACAAACAATTACAAAAGACATTGTTTATGACAACCACTGAGTTAGTTGAGAAAACCATTCACTTTGTAAAAAAAACACTAAAGGGAGCTGAGGGTGGCCATGATTGGTTTCACATTGAACGTGTGTTTAATAACACGCTTTTGATTGCCAAAGAAGAGCGTGTAAACATTTTGGTAGTGAGTTTAGCTGCCCTCCTACACGATATAGCAGATCCTAAATTTCATAAAGGTGATGAAAGCATCGGGCCAAGAATGGCAAAAGACTTTTTGAATTCCATTCAAATTGATGCAGAAACTTGTAAGAATGTAGTGCTTATTATAGAAAATATGTCTTTTAAAAATTCTCTTGAGGAAACAAGTAAGAGTTTTACTTCTAAAGAACTTCAAGTAGTTCAAGATGCGGATCGTTTAGATGCTATTGGGGCAATTGGTATTGCTAGGGCATTCAATTATGGAGGGTTTAAAAATAGGTCGCTTTATGACCCTGAGATATCGCCTAATTTAGATATGTCAAAAGAGGAATACAAGAATTCTTCGGCTCCTACTATCAACCATTTCTATGAAAAGCTCTTGCTATTAAAAGATAAAATGAACACAGCAACTGGCAGAAAAATAGCTGAAGAGCGCCACCAATATATGCTGGGGTATTTAGAACAATTCTATGGCGAGTGGAAGGGTGAACGCTAAAAACGATAGTCTTTAAATTCATCGTTTTTTGTATCTTCAAGGCGTTATCAAATCCAATCAGAATGCAAAGAAGAAAGTTTATTAAAAATGCAGCTGCTTCCACTGCAGCTTTTACCATCGTACCAAGTTTTGTTTTAGGTAAAAATCACGTACCACCAAGTGATACACTTTATGTAGGTGCCTTTGGCGTTGGGGGTCGCGGTAGCGGAGTCATTAGAGGATTTCATGATACGGGCAAGGTTAAATTCGTGGCACTTTGTGACGTAGATGAAAGAAGAGCAAAGGAAACTTTTGCAGCATTCCCAGATGCCAAAAAATACAAAGATTTTCGAAAGGTTTATGATAAGCATTTAAAAGATATCGATGCCGTAATGGTCGCAACACCCGACCATACTCATGCAACTATTGCATTACCATTTATGAAAGAGAAAAAGCATGCTTATGTTGAAAAGCCTTTGACTCATAATATTCATGAGGCACGGATGATGACAAGAATCGCAGCAGAAAATGGAATTGTGACCCAGATGGGAAATCAAGGAGCTTCAAGCGATGATAGCCGTATTGCCCGTGAATGGGTAGAAAGTGGTGTTATCGGTAAAGTGCATACCATTGATTGTTGGACCAATAGGCCGGTGTGGCCTCAAGGCGTGCCAATTCCAGTTGAGAAACAAGCTATACCAAAAGAATTGGATTGGGACCTTTGGCTAGGTCCGGCTGCTATGAGAGATTATAACGCAGCCTATTTACCATTTAAATGGAGAGGATGGTGGGATTTTGGTACCGGAGCTCTTGGTGATATGGGATGTCATATTATGGAAACTCCTTTTAGCGTTCTTAATTTGGGCTATCCAACCGAAGCAGAAGCAAGCTGCACCACTGTTTGGGTAGGAGATTTTGTTGAGGCAGATTATAGTCCTTCTTGTCCCCCTTCTTCTAAAATACATTTAAAATTTGAGCACGAACATCATGGCGATATTCAATTGAATTGGTATGATGGCGGATTAAAACCTGACTTGCCAGATGAATTAAAAGACGATGAGACCATCGGTGATGGCGGTGGTGGTACCATTATGTATGGCGATAGAGGTACGCTAATTTTTGATACTTATTCTAGAAATGCTCGTTTTTTACCTTCAGAATTAAAAGATATTTACAAATCTCCTGCCCCAAAATATGCTCGAGTTCCTAATGGTGTTGACGGGCATATTGCCAACTTTGTTGATGGTTGTATGAATGGCACGGAAACCTCATCTAACTTTGCTAAAGCTGGTCCATTGACTGAAACTGTACTTATGGGGAATTTAGCAGTAAAAGCATATCAATATATGGTTTTACAAGATGGTAAAAAAGTTGGTGATTGGGCTCCATATGATTATCCAGGTCGACGAAAGTTACTCTGGGATGGCGACAATATGAAAATCACTAATTATGAAAAAGCTAATGAATGGGTTACAAGAGCATATCGTAAAGGTTGGGAGTTAGGCTAAAAAAGCTTCAATTGTCCATCTTTATATTGCTCATGTAAATCGGTTCTTAGTTTAGGAAAAACCGAGGTAGAAAAATACTTTTTTCTAGCCAATTTTGCCATATCATGTATCTGTTCGGCAATTTTGCCTTCGCCTCGACTACGAATTCCAAACCTGCTATCATTTAGAGTGCCCCCATGGCAATCTTGTATTTGATGAAGTACCTTTTGGGCACTATTAGGCATTGCCTTTTTAATCCAATCTGTGAAAATCTGACCTATAGCTCCATTCAAACGAACGACTGTAAAACCGAAGGATAAGGCCCCATTTTCTGATACTTTTTTTGCCAATGGTAAAAGTTCATGACTATTTATACCCGGAATTATAGGTGCTAACATCGCATTTACTGGCACTCCATTCTCTGATAAAGTTTGAACAGTAGCCAATCTCTTTTTAATTGTGGTGGTTCGAGGCTCCAATAATCTTCTCGTTTGTTCTGATAGTGAAGTGATGGACACATTAACTCCTATTAATTGATGTTTTGCAAGTTCTTTAATAATATCTAAATCACGCAGTATAAGCGCATTCTTAGTGATAATACCAACTGGATGTCTATACTTTAAAAACACCTCTAAGCACCTTCTTGTGATTTCAAATTTCTTTTCAGCTGGTTGATAACAATCCGTATTTCCAGACAAAACGATAGTTCTAGCATTCCAACGCTTGCTTTTAAGCTGTTTTTCTAACAATAAATGAGCATCTTTTTTTATCAAAATTTTGCGTTCAAAATCTAACCCAGCGCTAAAGCCCCAAAATTCATGTGTATTTCGCGCATAACAATAGACACAACCATGTTCACAACCTTGATAAGGATTCATGGAATACTCCATTCCAACATCAGGACTTGTAACCTTGTTTACAATTGTTTTCGGAAAAATAGGAATGTACTCCGTTTTATTAGTATCAGATAGCTCACCCTCAATTCTGCAGAACTCTAAAAAATCAGCACGTTTTTCATAAATATGACGCTCAAATCTATTGTGCACATTTTGCTGTGCCCCTCGCCCTTTTAAAAAGTCGTTTTGGTGCAATGAATAGGATTTTTTCCAAATTTATGGATTATATCCTAATTTTAAACATGGCTTTTGTTAAATAACAAAGATGATTTAACTATTCTAAAACCATTTCACCACCATCTCCATAAAACAAAATAAGATTGCCACTATCAAAGCTAAAACCGAACTGTGCAAAGGTCGTATTGGGTACTTGAGCATTTGTGATTGAAGTGTAGAAAGCAGTTCCTAATCTCGTATCAGCCACTTCCGTCGTCTGAAAAGACAACATGGTCATTGTATCTGAAATAGTTTCGTAAGTGCCACTAAATTGGTTTACAGATGTACTCCCTGTAAAATCCCCATTAGCACTAAAGTTAATGACGATATCTTCGTTATCCGGGGCCTGCTGAACCAGAGTAGCATTGGATACCTTAATTGAAACCACACGCCAATTACCAGCCAAAGAAGCTTCACTTGACGAATCATCTGAATCACTGCAAGAAATTAGTATTCCTAAAAATAAAATTACAAATACGGGTGCTTTAAAGATTCTTTTCATTTTCATTTTGTTCTTAGTTAAATTCTACTTTGACTAATTGTTTTTTGCTACCTCTTTTAGAGTAAAAAACAAGTTCATTTGCATTAACATCAATAAGTGGTTTAGATACCATTAAGGGTAAACGAGCTTCCTTTGCGTCAATAACTTTTTCGTAATCTAAGGTACCTTTTTCATCAAGCGAAATCAAGAATACGTTTCTGTTTCCTGTAAGCCCTTGTTTAAAAATCAATCGTTCTCCTTTTATTAATTGCGGGTTTTCAGATGCTGTACTAATAAAGAAATAAGTAGCCCCGTCTTTAGTGTATGTGCTATAAGAGGCATAAGCCCCGTCACCTTGAGTAACTTCGGCCTTATTAATATTTCGAGCCCAAATCATATTGCCTTGAATATCCAATTTAGCACTAACTATGTCATTGTAATGAAAACGTTCAACTTGAATTCGTTGTCCTGCTGCCCCACTGCTTTGCATACTAGAGGTTACAAAATACTCCTCAGCGTTAAATAGAATTTCGTTCTGATCCGTCCATTCAACACTTTTAAATACCAAATTATTGATTACTTGTTCATCGTCACGACCAAACTTATCATCCATAAACTGTTGGGTAAATGGACTATATTTTTTGTTTACGATGGAAAGTGAAACTGGATTAAGCTCAAAAAAGGACAGGCCATTATAGCGATTGTCTTTACGATCCGCATAAAAGCCAACACAAAACAGCTTGTTATTATGAATAACTGGATAAAGACCTTCAGAATACTTCCCAGGATTATCAAAAGACTGCGTAGTTGCTATTCCTCCTCCAATCTTTATGAGTTCATATTGAAATTTACGTTCTTCGGCTTTAAAACGGTTCTTTTTGAAATATGCTTTCCCAAGAATGTAAACCTCATTTCCGTTACTAGATAAAGCTATATTTTCAAATGCATAGTTCTTTTCCTCTACCTCAGATGAGAAATCGTGTGCCCATCGTTTATTTAAATCATCATCAAAAAGATGAATTGTATGCTTGTTCTCTTTACCCTTTTTATGATGGGTGCTAATCACAAAACCTGTTTTTTCCGGGTTGAATAATAAGGTTGTTGAAAAGCCCTTTTTAAAATCCCTGTTATAATAATTTTTCCCAAAAGCCCCTTCAACAGCAGGAGTGACAAACTTGAGCAATTGTTCTTTTTTAAAATCAAAGTTTACCAGATTGGTGGTATGCGCTTGGTACTCATAGAATCCTCTCTCAAAGTCATAATTGAAAAAAATAAGGCGAAGTTGCCCATTTTTTATAAAGCCATCTACAAATTGAAGACCTCTTAATTTATAATTGAATTCAGAGACCAGTTCTAAATCTTTATTATAATGTTCAATAATATAGCCCTTAGGTTTGAGGATCAAACCTTGAAAATAGGCTCTAACCATCACATAACCTCCATCACCATCGTTATCAATAGTGACCAAGTTGGAATAGCGATATCTGTCGTTTAATTTTTCTCCAAAATCATAAGAAACGGGCATTTTTTGACCAAAAATTGCCAAATTTGCCCAAAAAAGGACTAAAACTAGTAGTATTTTCTTCATTTTTGTAGGTTTGGGTAACCTGACTATGAACCTGGGAAATCTGCTTTTCGTTTTTCTAAAAAGGCCGTTGTACCTTCTTTAAAATCATCTGTGTCAAAGCAAGCGCCAAAGGCTTCAATTTCCGAAGCATAGCCATCGGTATTAAAGCTATAACCAGCATTTACCGCTTTTATTGCCTGAGAAATAGCCACAGAAGAGTTATTCGATATCTTGCTTGCCAACTTCACACATAATGGTAGTAATTCTTCTTGTTCTACCACATAATTAACCAAACCATATTCCAATGCTTTTTCCCCTGAAATCATACCTGCCGTCATTATCATTTCCATAGCTCGTCCTTTACCTACTAGTTCAGGTAAACGCTGAGTTCCGCCATAACCTGGTATAACACCTAAAGAAACCTCAGGTAAACCCATTTTGGCATTAGTGCTGGCAACTCTAAAATGACAAGCCATAGCAAGTTCTAATCCGCCACCTAAGGCAAAACCGTTCACGGCGGCGATTACTGGTGTTGAAAGATTGGCGACAAAATCAAATAAAAGTGCTTGGCCTTTGGCGGCCAACTTACCACCTTCCTTAACAGAAAAATGCGCGAATTCTGATATATCTGCACCTGCTACAAATGCTTTTTCTCCTGTTCCCGTTATGATAATGACTTTTATACTATCATCATCTTTTAATTCTTTAAAAGCCTCATGCAACTCTTCAATCGTTGCTTTGTTTAGTGCATTTAGCTTTTTAGGGCGGTCAATTGTAATCGTCGCGACCTGGTTTTCTTCTTCGATATAAATATTATGATATTCCATTGACTATTGTTAATCCTGTTTAAACTTCAATTCGAGTAGTAACATTCTTATTCTTTTGGAAACTTAACTGTAAATACTGTTCCCTTACCAACTTGTGAAGTAAAATCTATACTCCCTTTATAGTTCTCTACGATGTTTTTAACCATTCCTAAGCCAAGTCCCATTCCGCTCGATTTAGTGGTAAATTTTGGTTCGAAAATTTTGTCTTTGAACTCATCAGCTATTCCAATTCCATTATCGGCAACAGAAATTTTAACGTCTTGTCCTTCAGATGCTACAGTTACTAATATTCTAGGATTTTCAACTTCAGGAACAGCCTGAATGGCATTTTTTACCAAATTAGTCACAATTCTAATCAGTTGTGTACGATCTACTTTTGCAATGAGCTCTTCTTCATCTGAAATAAAATGAATGAATGGTTCATGAAAGATATCAACCGCTAATTTCGAAACCTTGATCACATTCAGTGTTTCTTTCTGTTGTGCTGGCATATCGGCAAAGTTGGAAAACGCCGAAGCAATATTGCTCATAGTATCAATTTGCTGTACCAAAGTTTTGGAAAATTCTTTAAGTTTTATTTCAGCCTTTGGGTCATCAGCATTGAATTTTCGTTCAAAGCTTTGAACTGTCAAACGCATAGGGGTTAGGGGGTTTTTAATCTCATGTGCAACCTGCTTTGCCATCTCACGCCAAGCCTGTTCTCGTTCGCTACGAGCTAATTTAGCAGCACTTTCCTCTAATTCATCAATCATCCCATTATACGAATCAATTAATTTCCCTATTTCTTCTGAAGGATTTTCAATCTCAATCTTTTCGTTTCGTTGATTTAAAGTGGTTTGAACCATTTTATCTGCGACAGTTTGTAGTGATCTTGTAATGTATTTTGAAATGAAATAGGCCAAAACTATAGCCGAAATAAGCATAACCAAATACACGCCTCCTAAGCGATAAAAAAATTCTCGCAGCTCCATATCATTAAAGGAGTTGTCTTCAAAATAGGGAAGATTCATTATCCCTATGGGCTTAAACTTTAGGTCGGTAATGTATTTATAAGTGGCTTGGTAATTATCCCCCGCAGTACTCTTTTCTTCAATATAGCGCTTATCTGGGCTATTCAATAAATTGTTTAAAACCTCAGCATCTAAGCAGTTTGAAACAGAATCGGCCTCAAAGGCAGGTTTAGAGCTTTTAATAAGTCCTCCGTCCAAATCATAAATATTGAAATTGACATTTTGAACGTCGGCAATCTTGTAAATTTCATCTCTAAAAATATGTTCTAGGTTATCTGTGGAAGGTTCATAAGTAGTTTCGCGTAATGCATAACTAATACTTTGTAGAATTTGCTCTTCTTTACGCTCTAACCTATTTTCATGATAATCTTCAGATTGCTCTTGATATTGGAATAAGGTAACTCCTGCCATCAAAACTGAGGCTATAAGCACCAAAAGAATCATGGTGAAAAATATGCGTGATCTAAGGGATAATTTTTTGAGCAAGACTTGCCGAATTTTGTTTTAAAGTTAGCAATAATCGAACCAAAATAACTTCAAGCGCAAGAATCAAGTGCAAACTCAAAAACAGGGTCAATAAAATTGAACTTGTCATTGATACTTGACCTTGTATTTTTTAAGCTTTGGGATTTTTATCTCGGATTCGCTTATAAAACCTTATTCCAAGCATTAATAAGATGCCAAGCGTAATAATTCCAACAACTCCATAAATCCAGTTAAAGGTGTCTTTTAAAACTACTAAAAAGACTACTGCAAAAAGAATTATCGTAGTGACTTCATTCCAGATACGCATGAAGTTCGAGGTGTATTTTACATCATCACCTTGCAATTGCTTAAAAATTTGATGAGACTTTAAATGGTATAAAAGCAATAAAAAAACAAAGCCCAGTTTTAAATGCATCCAAGGTTGTTGCAACCAACCTGGCATTAATAACAATAACCAAACAGCAAATAAAATGCATAAAACAGCTGATGGCCAGGTAATGATATACCACAGTCTTTTGGTCATCAATTTTAGCTGCGTCGTCAAAATTTCCTTTTCAGGAGATGGTTTGGCGTGAGCTTCAATATGATTTATAAACAGTCTAGGAATATAGAATAAACCTGCAAACCAAGTGACCACAAAAATGAGGTGTAGGGATTTTATGTAATTGTAATATTCCATTGTTAATTAATGGCAAATTTAGAGCATTTGTAAGAACTAAATCAATTGGATTTGCTTTTTACATAACTTCAACAAGACCCCTCCGCCCTACGGGCACCTCCCCTTGCAAAAAGGGGAGGATTAAATGCAAGCTTTGATTCAATTTTACCTGAAAACGTGAACCGAGCAGTTCTCAAATTTTTGCATAATTTATCGACTCAGCTTGCCCGGACAGCATAATAAGACTAGCTGCTAAAACTTAGTTCCCTACAACCTAATAGCCCCAATACCTGTATCCCAAAGTTTTTTATTAAAATCAGGAATAGATGTTTTCATCAAGGTAGTCGCTCTTGCTTTTAAGCCTGACCATTGGGCATCCAACTCCTTTTTTCGATCCTTAGAGGGTTGATTCACCCTTGGAATAGTGCTATTAGTTGCATCAATTAAGAACAGATATTCCGCAGTGAATTTATTTGGAAAATTCTCTACATCGTCATAGGCTTGTGATTTACGTTGAATCATATCTTTATCCCATGCGTCTAGTTCATCCAATAGCTTCTTTCCTTCTGCTTTAACCGACTCATCTTTAACATCTTTCAAAGCAGTTTTAATTTGCCCTTGTACTTTATACAATGAATTAACGGTATTATGCATTTCGGTCAACCGCAGTTCCATATCGGTCATAAAGGCGTGGTACTCTGCGTACTGTTCTGTAGTCGTTCTATACGTTGGCATGGCGACAATTTTACCTTCTATAGTTTTTGCCTCATTCCCAGCTGTTAGTCGCACTGTATAAGTTCCTGGTGGCACTACGTGACCACTAAAACGCGATTCAATATAAGCTCCTGGAATACCTGGTAAAATTGGTGTTTTCATATCCCACACAAATCGGTTTAATCCTTCTTTCTTAGATAAGGTAGGTCCTCTTCTTGGTCCTCCTCCATTATGTGGAACATAATCTTTGTCTCTTTCAGAAGAAAAACTTCTAACTAGCTTGCCAGTTGCATCCATAATGTCCATACTAAGAGCAACAGAATCATTCAATTTTGGTAATTCATAGTATAGCACCATTCCGCTGGCCGGGTTCACACCTGATAAGGTACTCATACCATCGAAATTATCAATATTACCATTCATTTGACTATACCATGCACCATTCATGGCATCGTTAGGTTGGTATAATTTCATCCCCTTATTGTCAGGAGTATATTGCGACAACAAGTTTAAATCGTCCAGTATCCAAAACGCTCTACCAGATGTTGCCACTATTAAATCTCCCTCATGAATTTTAATATCCGTTATAGGTGTTTTAGGCAGGTTTAATTGAAACTGCTTCCAGCTTTTTCCACCATTCCATGAAAGATATAGACCTTTTTCAGTACCTGCGTACAAAACGTCTTTTTTACTTGGGTCTTCACGAACTACTCGAGTAAACGCACCATATGGTATGCCTGAATTGATACTGGTCCACGTTTTACCATAGTCCGTACTCTTATATATTGCTGGAGTATGATTATTAAACTTATACTTTGTAGTAGCAATATAAACGGTTGCTTGATCGTGCGGAGAAACTTCAATGGCATTCACTAAAGACTCACCTAAATTCTTAGGTGTGATATTTTGCCAGCTCTCTCCATTGTCTTTGGTAATATGAACATAACCATCATCACTCCCAGTATAAAAAACGCCCGCTTCATGTGGTGATTCTAAAACATAAGCCAAGGTACCGTAATTCTCTGCTCCAACGGCCTCATTAGTATACGGGCCACCCCCATTACCTTGCTTGGCATCTATGTCACGTGTTAAATCTGGCGACATTTCTTCCCAAGTAACACCCATATCACGAGTTCTTAATAAGAGCTGCGCTCCGTGATAAAAGGTATTTTCTTCATGCTGCGAACGTAAAGTCGGAGCATTCCAATTATAGAGGTATTTCATGTTTCGTGCTTCGCGACCCAAATATTGAATGGGTGCGGGCATCACACTCGTAGTTGCCTTTGATTCCATATCTAAGACATTGATAGTACCTAAATAACTTCCACCCATTACATATCTAGGATTGTCTGGATCAAAAGCCAGAAAAGCACTTTCTCCACCAGCTGATGGGCTAAAATCGGACATGGTTATTCCACCCCTACCAACAGACATATTAGCGACCATTGCAGAAGAATAGTCCTGTTGACCAGCATAAATATTATAAGGAAAAAGGTTATCGGTATTAATACGGTAGAACTGCCCAGTAGGCATATTCACCTGCGAGGACCAGGTCTTTCCAAAGTCGAAAGTTACTGCTGCACCACCATCATTGGCGATGACCATATTCAAAGAATTTTTAGGGTTGATCCATAAATCATGATAATCACCATGTGTTCCTGAAATACGTTCCCAGTTTTTTCCACCATCTAACGAACGAAGTGCTGGTGCGCTCAATACATAAACAATGTCTTCATCTTGAGGGTCTGTAAACACCTCTATATAATACCACGCCCGCTGGGTCAACCGATTATCACCACTGACCATGCTCCATGATTTGCCGGCATTATTGGAAACAAAAAGTCCTCCTTTATCTTGATTTGAATCACTTTCAATTAAGGCATATACTTTATTTGAATTTGCTGGACTCACGGAAATTGCCATTTTACCTTTTTCTTCAGGAAGGCCTTCGGTCATTTCAGTCCAAGTTTCACCAGCATCGGTTGATTTGTATAAACCACTACCGGCACCACCACTAACAACCATATTTGGCTTTCGTTGGTGTTCCCACATGGCTGCATACATAATTTCAGGATAGTTCGCATCCATGGAAAGTTCAACAGCTCCAGTTAATTCATTTACAAAAAGGGTATTCTTCCAAGTCTTTCCTCCGTCGGTAGATTTATAAACTCCACGCTCTTTATTAGGACCATATAATTGTCCTTGAGCAGCAACATATACAATATCAGGATTGGTAGGGTGAATGATAACACGAGAAATATGCTGTGTTGCTGTCAATCCCATATGCTTCCATGTCTTACCTGCATCTGTAGATTTATATACTCCATCTCCATAGGATGTCATCACCCCTCGAGGAGCATGTTCTCCCATACCTACATAAACGATATTAGTGTTATACGTAGACACCGCAACAGCGCCTACAGAACCCATTTCAAAATAACCATCTGAAATATTCTTCCAGCGTTGTCCAGCGTCTTGCGTTTTCCATAATCCACCGCCCGTTGTACCCATATAATAAGTCATTGCATCACCGACAACTCCAGAGGCCGAAACAGAACGCCCACCTCTAAAAGGACCTATATTTCTAAACTTTAAGGGTTTAAAATAATCTTCAGCAGTTTGTGCGAAAACTGTGGTAAATGATAAGATTAAAAGGAATTGTAAAGTTTTTTTCATTTTGGTTGATTTTGTTAATTATGGTCTAATGAAGCATCATCTACAATGCCCATTTTCGCTAATAAAAAGCTAGCATTCATATTTTGGCAGACACCCTCTTTAAAAGCATAATCAAAATATAATTCGTCATTTTTAATTTGAGCATCAAAGTAGTAATTTTTTACCTCTTTTAAGCTATCAGCAACAGCACATAAACTTAAATCATGAGTAGCGATTATACCCGATGCTTTTAGTCGTACTAATCTTTCAATAAACTTCTTTGAACCTTCTGCTTTATCTGTGCTATTGGTTCCTTTTAAAATCTCATCTAAAATTATGAAATGAGGTTCTTCTTCAATTTTGTCAATAATAAATTTTAGGCGCTTTAACTCACTAAAAAAATAGCTTTCATCATCAGTCAAACTATCGGTAGTACGCATGCTTGTTATTAATTTAATAGGGGTATACTTTGCTTCGGTCGCCGCAACCGGTAATCCTACATTAGCCATCACTATTTGAAGACCTACGGTACGCAAAAAAGTGCTTTTCCCTGCCATATTAGCCCCAGTAACCACGAAAAATTGATCATTTGCAATGCAGTAATCATTTGCAATGGCCATTTCAGTATCTAACAATGGATGCACCGCACCCTTACAATCAATAGTGTTTTGATCTTGATTTATGAAAGGATAAACATACCTAGGATGGTTAAAAGCAAAATTACCTAAACTACAATAGGCATCAAAAAATGCAATAGCGTCAAACCAGTTGGACACCTTTTTTCCATGATTTAAAATCCAATCTTCAATAGATTTACAGATATATAAATCACGCAAGAAAAACCCATTGGCTACAAGACTAATGAGTATATTATTTCGTTGATCAAGGGCATCTAATAGCTTTGCGAATTTCTTTAGCAAAGTGGAACTTGAACCCTCTGCCCCAATGACTTTAGCTCTTTCTTGACCTAAGGCCTTTGCGTCAAAATCTTGAGTCTCCAATAAAGCTATAAGTTTAGCATATTGTCGAAAAGTACTTTGGATTTGTGCAGTATGTATGGCGAGTTTATTGATACTTTTTAGGTACTTACCTGTTATCGCTAAGCCTAACAAAAAAACTGCAAATACGAGGTAGCCAGAGATAAAATTTAAGAAATAGAGCGCCCAAACTAAAATAGACAGCGCTGAAAATAGTATGCTTATTAATTGGGCTTTTTTTGGTACAAAGAAGCTATACTGATGAAGCCAATTTACAACGCTTGTTACACTAACCTCAGTTTTGACCAATGTAGCTACGGCTCCAAACTGTTGTCGCCATTCTGGTAAAGCAGCCAATTCTTTAATTCCTTCCTGTTTTTCGTCGACATTTTGAATATGGTTAGAAAGTAGTCCATGAACAAAACGATCTGTTCCACTTTTTAAAGCCGTTCTATTACTGTATTGGAAAAAAGAACCACGACCAAACAAATCAATATCTTGGCTAAAATCATGAGCTCCTTGCGCATATTCTTTTCCATCTGGTAAATCATGAAAATCACGGTTTAAGACTTTAAGTTCCGTCTCGTTAGTTTTAATTAAAGCCTTTAAAAAATCACGCTCATATTTTAGCGTGTTATAACGAATCAGAAGCGCAATAAAGAATACGGTAGCTATAACAAGAACTCCTAAAATAATTTGGGTGTTGCCCCACACAAAATAAACAGCAGCTAATACTGCTAAAAACAGCACCAAACGAATTAGGCTTAAAGTATTAAGCGTTGTTTTTACCGTTTGAAGTTGCTTTTGAAATTTAGTTAGTTGCGATTGGTAAAAAGATGTTGGGTCTTGCATGGAATCTGACTGCATTAGGGTCGAACAAACTTAAAAAAGAAAATGGGTTTTAACAGTAATCTGTGTGAAAACCCATATGAAATATATTTAAACTTTGAGCAGCTATTTATCGGCACCTCCCCTTTTCAGGGGAGGACCAAAGAACCAATCTTAATATCATTAACTAATGTCAAACTGGTTCCTCTTGTAGTCCCCTCCTTAAAAAAGGAGGGGTGGCAAAAGCCGTGATAGTTTAATCTTCCACACTCAAATATTGCAAATTCAGCGCGTTGAATTCTGTATTAAATTCTTTCATTTCTTTATCCGCCATAGCATCAAAAGCCGCTAATTGCGCATTTATTTTAGTAGTCATTTCGTTCTTTACAGCAACATCTTGGTCAGTAGGAGGAAAATCACCAATACTTACAAGTCTGTTCAGGTGCGCTAGCTTATTGGTCAGGCGAATTGGGAAGTTCAACGGATCTTGTCCACTTCTATTCTTAGTTTGGTACAATGCCTTTTCAATTTCACTAAAACCTTCTTTCATTGTTTTGGCTTTTTCTACCAAAGATTTCGTCGCTTCATTGCCTTTATACTGTTTCATAAAAGCATCTAACTTTTTATTGATACCTCTAATCTTTTTAATAGACTCATGTGCCTTATTTACGGTCTCATTCACACTGGTAATAAAGTCAAATTGCTTTTGCATATCGGCGACCGAAACCTCAGCTCTAGGATCAGGTAAAATTTTAAAAGTTTGACTCTGGGTAGCTCCATTTTTATTCAAGTGTACTTTGTAACTACCAGGTACTGCTTTCGCTCCGTTAAAACCCGCTGCCCAAAATATCATTCCTGGTAACTTATCAGCACCTGTTCCTCTAGTATTCCAAATATGGGTATTGCCTCCTTTTTCTATTTTTAATTTATCCTTCTTTTCTTTGGAAAAAGTGCTAAAGTTGGCCAAGGTATCACCTGCCATAGAAGTATACGTCAAGCTTACACTATCTTTCTTAGTTACATCTTTCATATAAAAATGAGTTACCACACCATTCGGATGGTTTTGTCCGGCTGTTAAACTTGGCTTGCTTGCAGCTCTACCTCTAGTTCTATAACTATCTTTTGGTGCAAACAATTTCATAGCTACTCCAGCATCCTCTGTTTTGGTTTGGTGTAGTACCGAAAGGTCATCAATAATCCAAAGGCTACGCCCTTGTGTAGCAACAATTAAATTATCGTCTTTAATGGCTAAATCTGTAATCGGAACAATCGGCAGATTCAATTGAAACTTTTCCCAATTAGCTCCATCATTAAAAGAAATATACATTCCTGTTTCGGTACCCGCATACAACAAGCCCTTTTGTTTTGGGTCTTCACGAACCACACGCGTAAAATGCTCACTTTCTATACCGTTCGTTATTTTTACCCACGTTTTACCGTAATCAGTGGTTTTATACAGGTAAGGAGCAAAATCACCTAGCTTATATTTTGTAGCTGCCACGTAGCAAGTTCCTTCATCAAAAGCAGAGGGTTCAATACTATTGATCATATTCCATTCCGGCATATTGGTTGGGGTTACATTCTCCCAATTAGCACCACCATCTTTGGTTACATGTATTAATCCGTCATCACTACCAACCCAAAGTAAACCTTCTTTTAATGGGCTTTCATTCGCTGCAAAAATGGTACAGTAATATTCAACACCGGTATTATCTTGTGTAATTGGACCACCACTGCTCACCAATTTATCTGGGTCATTTCTTGTTAAATCACCACTCTTTAATTCCCAGCTTTGCCCCTCATTGGTAGACATATGTACGTTCTGTGAAAAGGTGTATAATTTTTTAGGGTCGTGGTTACTGAATAGTATAGGAAAGTTCCACTGAAAACGATACTTCATACCTTCAGCACCATATCCCATTGGGTTGTCTGGCCACACATTAATACCTCTAACCGTACCCGCTTCATGATTCACTCTTGTTAAGAATCCACCATAACTACCACCATAAACAATATCGTTATTATTAGGATCTACTGCTAAATGAGCAGACTCACCCCCAGCAGTTGGCTCCCAATCATCTTCGGTAATATAACTTCCATCAGAACGGTGATTTACGCGTAGCGTAGAATTATCTTGCTGGGCCACATAAATACGATACGGGAAAGCATTATCTGTAGTCACCCGATAATACTGAGCTGTTGGTTGATTGTAATACGTACTCCAGGTTTCACCACCATCGTATGAAACCTGTGCGCCACCATCATCACCTATAATCATACGTTGGCTATTCTCTGGAGCTATCCATAAATCATGATGATCCCCATGTGGGGCATTAAACGTATTAAAAGTTTTACCCCCATCCGTAGATTTATGATAACGAACATTCAAAACATATACGACGTCTTCATCTTCCGTATCTGCATACACACGGGTATAGTACCAGGCACGTTGACGTAATTTACGCTCACTATTTACTTGTGCCCAAGTTTTTCCGCCATCTTCAGAACGGTACAAACCACCCTTTTCTTTATTTTCTACAATAGCCCAAACGCGTTCACTATTTTTAGGAGAAACGGTCACTCCAATAATCCCTAGAGTATCTTTTGGAAAACCTTCATTTTTTGAAATCTCTGTCCAAGTCTCACCACTATCAGTACTCTTCCAAAGTCCAGAACCATCGCCACCACTACTTAAAGAATAAGGTGTACGCTGCGCTCTCCATGAAGATGCATATAAAATACGTGGGTTGTTTGGGTCAAAAGTTAAATCGACAAAACCAGATTGGTCGTTTACAAACAGTTTTTTATCCCATGTTTTACCGCCGTCCGTACTTTTATAAATACCACGATCTTGGGTTGGCTTATAAATATTTCCTAATACTGCGGCATACACTGTATTATGGTCGGTTGGATGTATTCTAATTCTTGGAACATGACGGCTGTTTTTTAGTCCTGCAGATGCCCAAGTTTTACCACCATCTTCGGTTTTCCATATTCCGTAACCACTAGAAACGTTTCCGCGAAGGGTTTTTTCACCACCCCCCACATAAATTACGTTAGGGTCACTTTGGGCTACTTCAACAGCACCAATACTACCGCCAAAATACCCGTCTGAAATATTAGCCCAAGTACGCCCCCCATCTAGTGTTTTCCATACGCCACCACCGGCAGCACCAAAGTAAAATAAATTAGGTTCACCAGGCACTCCAGTAACCGCCGCCGAACGGCCACCACGGTGCGGGCCTATAGATCTATATTCTAAACTAGAATACAGTTCTGCCGGTACTTTAGGAGTTGTACTAGATTTTCTACGTTGTGAATTTGTTGAAATGGTTGTAAAACAAAGAGCTAGCAAGAGCAGGCTAGCTTTGGAGAATAGCTGTTTCATTTTAATTTGATTGGAATTAGTCAGTTTTAAAAGTAGTGAAAAAGCCAGAACTTCTAAAAGTTAGCCATTTAAAAAATTCATTAATGCGTGGGCTGAGGCTCTCGAAGCCCAGAGCGAAAACCAAGGTGAACATAAATAGTATTATATTGAAGGGTCCATTGACTCCAATTTATAGTTATGAAAGGATACACTTATATTTTAGAATGTTCTGATGGAACCTATTACACTGGAAGCACTAAATATTTAGAATTACGTATACGGCAACACCAAGAAGGCAAAGGAGCAAATCACACTAAAAAAAGACTCCCTGTGCATTTAGTTTATGTTGAAATTTTTCAGCGTATTGATGAAGCTTTCTATAGAGAAAAACAAATTTAAGGGTGGAGTCGTAAAAAGAAAGAAGCACTTATTGAAGGTAATCACAATAAATTACCAGAGCTATCAATCGCCTATCGCGATAAAAAATGACAATGTTGTCTTCGAGTGCCTCAGACAACGAGGTAAATTGAGTGCCCCAGACAACAACTTAAATTGAGTGCCTCAGACAACGACTTAAATTGAGGCCTGTGATACTCAAAGCCCACATCTAAACCTTTTTGCTTAGCTTTAAACCAATACCTTTTATTCGTTTATTGCTATGAGAGTTTGTTTCCTATTCATTTTCGTTTTTTCGATTGTAATTCAAGGTCATGCCCAAGACCAAAAACGAGCACGCGATTACGGCATCGAAATTGGAGTGTTGCAACCAGGAGCCCTCAATGCCATCACAGATGTATCCGGAGTACAAGTGGGGCATACTACCCTTATTGAAGGGGAACATATCAGAACTGGAGTCACCGCGATTTTAGCTCATGATGGGAATATTTTTCAAGAAAAAGTTCCCGCCGCAATTTATATTGGGAACGGATTTGGAAAACTAGCAGGTTATTCACAAGTAAAAGAATTAGGGAATATAGAAACTCCTATTGTTCTAACCAATACCTTAAACGTAGCTACCGCTATTGATGCCTTGGTTGGCTATAGTTTAGCCTTGCCGGGCAATGAAAATGTACGCTCCGTAAATGCAGTGGTGGGCGAAACTAATGATGGGTATTTGAATGATATTCGAGGGCGCCATGTAGATGAAAAAGCAGTCTTAGATGCCATTTTAAATGCAAATAACGGCGAAGTAAAAGAAGGTAATGTAGGTGCAGGTACGGGCACTATTTGTTTTGGATATAAAGGAGGAATTGGAACTGCCTCAAGAGTACTACCCAAAAAAGCAGGTGGCTATACTTTGGGAGTTTTAGTGCAGAGTAATTTTGGGGGCGTGTTGGAGATAAACGGAGTACAAGTTGGGAAGCAATTAGGGCGCTATTCGGATAGTTTTAAATACGAAGCTGATGGTTCTTGTATGATGGTCGTCATGACGGATGCCCCATTAGATAGCCGCAATTTAGAACGCTTAGCTAAACGGGCAATGTTGGGCTTGGCAAAAACTGGGGGTATTGCTAGTAATGGTAGCGGAGATTATGTGATTGCGGTTTCTACGGCAGAAAGCTGTCGCATTCCATATCGTGCTGAGGGGAACACAAAGACCCATACTACTTTACGAAACGAAGCCATGACACCCCTCTTTTTAGCGACTATTGAAGCTACCGAAGAAGCCATATTAAACTCTCTTTTTGCCGCGAAAACAATGACCGGTCGCAATGGGCATACGATTGAAGCTTTACCTAAAAAACAGGTGCTTCAAATGCTTAAAAAAGAAATTGAAAATCCTGAATAGTTCGATGAATATTAAACATAGCTTACTTCCTACTCTTTTATTTCTCTTGACTTTAATGCTGGGTTGTGCTCCAAAAGAAAAAGAGATTACGCAACAAAATCCGAAACCAAATATCATTTACATTCTTGCTGATGACCTGGGCTATGGAGAACTTGGGGCTTATGGTCAACAAAAGATTGAAACACCACATATAGATGCCCTTGCCAAAAACGGCATGCTTTTCACGCAACATTATAGCAGTGCTCCCGTTTGCGCACCAGCACGTTATATGCTATTAACAGGCAAACACTCCGGCCATGCCTACATACGAGGTAATGATGAATGGAACGAACGTGGTGATGTTTGGGACTACCGCGCCATGGCACATGATTCTACGCTAGAAGGCCAACGGCCCATACCCTCCAACACCGTGTTATTACCTCAACGACTTCAAGAAAAAGGCTATCGCACAGGAATGATTGGCAAATGGGGATTAGGCGCACCACATACCGATGCTATTCCTACTAAAATGGGATTCGATTTCTTCTATGGCTATAACTGTCAGCGCCAAGCCCACACCTATTATCCGCTGCATTTATATCACAATGAAAATCGAGTGCATTTACAAAATGATACCATCGCACCACGCACAAAGCTTACAAAAGGAGCAGACCCTAATAACCCAGATAGTTATGCCAATTTTACGCTAAAGGAATACCCGCCAGATATCATGTTTGACCAAATGCTAGGGTTTATTTCTAAAGAAAAGAAAGCACCATTTTTCTTTTATTGGGCAACACCCATACCCCACAACCCTATTCAAGCACCTGAACGCTGGGTTGACTATTACAAGGAAAAGTTTGGAGCAGAAGAACCCTACTTGGGTGACAAAGGCTATTTTCCACATCAAAATCCAAGAGCGGGTTATGCCGCTATGATATCCTATTTAGATGAGAATATAGGCAAACTAGTAGCGCATTTAAAACAAGAAGGACTATATGAGAATACCTTAATTTTATTCAGCTCTGATAACGGGGTAACCTATTCTGGTGGTACCGATGGCGCATACTTTAATAGTTCCGGACCCTTTGGTGAGGCCTATGGAAAAGGCAAGGGTTTTGTGTATGAAGGTGGTATCCGTGTACCGATGCTCGCTAGTTGGCCAAACCATATTGCAGCTGGTTCACATACGAATCATATTTCTGTCCAGTACGACGTCTTTGCTACGCTAGACGATTTATTGAAATTTGAAGAAGAAACACCAACCGATGGCATTAGTTTTTTACCCACCCTTTTGAATACTTCAGAACAAAAAGTACATGATTTTCTGTATTGGGAGTTTCCAGAATATGGCGGACAAGTAGCCTTAAGAATTGGGGATTGGAAAGTGATTCGGCAACATTTAAAAGATGATAAAGCGCCCACTTTAGAACTCTACAACCTTAGTACGGACCCTGCTGAAACCAAAAATGTTGCGGATAAACACCCTGAAGTGATTGCTCAAGCTGCAGAAATATTTAAAAAGGAGCATGAAAATGCAACTACAGAACGGTTTAGAATTCCTGCTATTGAAAATGGTTTGTTATCGAATTAATACTCATTTATTTACCGAAGATTTTCCAGAAATAATGGTGCTACCAGCGGAAGTGCGTTTCGCATGGCGAAAAAGAGAATGAAGCGATAGTAGCATCCATGGTTTTGGCAGGGCCAAAAATTTCATTAAAATCTTCTTGACTTTTTAATCCGTTTTGTGTCAAGACAAAATGGACAAAATAACCATCCGCCGAGGTTCTTTGTTTACTTTTTTCACCAATGGAAAAAAGTAAAACCATTGAAAAAGGATTCTATATTCATTTCTTTTGTTCGTGCAAAAGAAACGAAACAAAGAAAAACACGCCTTCTCCATAGGCATTTTTACTGCGTAAAACCACTCGCAAAACTTCGCGCTTTAAAAAGCTGTTCCGAAGCTTTTGCTCCCTATGCTGCGGAGAAGTAATCAACAATTAAATATTTCATCTTTTTAAAAGGCCGATTTAGAATTCAAGAACCCTGGACACCTTGGGGCGGTGACCGAAGATTTTCCAGAAATAATGGTGCTACCAGCGGAAGTGCGTTTCGCATGGCGAAAAAGAGCATGAAGCGATAGTAGCATCCATGGTTTTGGCAGTGCCAAAAATTTCATTAAAATCTTCTTGACTTTTTAATCCGCTTTGTGTCAAGACAAAATGGACAAAATAACTATCAGTCGAGGTTTTTTGTTTACTTTTTTCATCAATGGAAAAAGTAATGACTCAAAACAATATTTCGTAAATTACTTTCATGTGCTATAGTACCCGTCAAACCCGAAAAAAAGAAGCCCTACAAAAACGCTTACAGCTACAATCGGTGCTAAAAAATGAAGACTCCGATTTAGAACTGATCTACTACCACGCCAATGGATGGAGCCATCCTATTATGTGGATCATACCCCAAGAATACCCCAATCATTTGGTGCCAGCTATGTGGGGACTGCTACCAGCAAGAGAAAAGCAGGCTGATTACAAGGAGTATTTTAAAAACCCAAAAACCTTTGGGGGGCTCAATGCCAAATCAGAAAAGCTTTTTGACCATTTTATCTATAGGTATTCATGGGTGCAGCGGCGTTGTGTGATCCCCATTGATGGTTTTTTTGAACCCCATAACACTAAGGTGAAGGTAAAGGGTAAGGACTATAAAGTGCCCTTTTATATGCATAGAACGGATGGCGACCCGTTGTACTTAGCAGGCATCTATACCTATACGGCAGACGAACGATGGACGTTTACGGTGTTGACTAAGGCTGCTACCCCAAAATTTGCGGAAGTCCATAACGACAAAAAACGCCGCCCGGTGCTCATTGCAGAGGATGATATTGATGCTTGGTTGCATGATGGTAATACGGCGAGTGATGTACAACATGTATTGGAAGACGATTTATGGGAAGGCGAGTTGAGCATGCACCCGGTAACCAAAGACTTGTATAGCCGAACGGTGGATAGCAATTACGAAACTAATATTGAAAAGATGGACTACCCAGAGGTGAAAATTGCATACTAAATATTACTTATTTTTCTTACAGTTTTGTGCTAAAACCACAATAAATTTAGCCTTAAACCCCAAATTACGGTTTTCTGTTTTTTGTTGCCTTCATAATAGCTATTTTAGGTTAACCATTAACTCCCCCATTAATCAAACGTTTAAATGACATTCAAGGAAATCCTAGAAAAGTATCGTAAATACGCGTTTTCCGAACGTGATAAAGGTGATAAGTTTGAACGCCTCATGGCAGCATTTTTACAAACTGATCCAAAATATGCGAGCAAATTTAAAAATGTTTGGCTATGGAATGAGTTTCCAAGTCGCAGAGACTTAGGCGGTAATGACACTGGCATTGATATCGTCGCTTTAACGAATGAAGGAGATTATTGGGCAATTCAATGTAAATGCTATGCTGAAGGTGCAACCATAGACAAAAAAGCTGTAGATAGTTTTTTATCAGCTTCAAGTACACAGTTTAAAGGTGAAAATCATAAAACAACTCGTTTTGCACATCGCTTATGGATAGATACCACAGGTAAACGCTGGACTCAGAATGCAGAGAATGTTATTGCTGTTCAAAATATTCCGTTATCCCGTTTAGGTTTATTCGCTTTGGAAGAAGCACCTGTCGATTGGCAAAAATTAGAGGATGGAATTACTGGGAAATCTGCACTTGTACCAAAGTACGATGTTAGAGACCACCAAAAAACAGCCTTAGATAATACTAACAAACATTTTAAGGAACATGATAGAGGTAAACTCATCATGGCTTGTGGTACTGGTAAAACCTTTACCGCCTTACGTATCGCAGAGCACGAAACCAATGGCAAAGGCCTAATTCTATTTTTAGTGCCATCAATTGCTTTGATAGGTCAAACTTTAAACGAATGGACTGCACAAGCCAGAAATCCAATTAATGCCATTTGTATTTGTTCTCAACCAGATATTACCAAAAAGAAAAAGAAAGGAGAAGATGCCGATTTTTATAGTACTGTAGATTTAGCATTACCAGCATCTACAGATATTGAAAATATTATAAGACAATTTGCCTATTACCAAGAGCATGGTAATGACGGCATGACCGTTGTGTTTTCTACATATCAATCTATAGAAGTTATTGCCACAGCACAAAAAGCACTACAAAATAATATTGGTGATGCATCTATATTTGATCTTATTATATGTGATGAAGCACATCGAACGACAGGTGCTAAAGTAAGTGGAGAAGACGAGTCAGCATTCACAAAAGTACACGACAACGATTTTGTTGCAGGAAAAAAACGACTCTACATGACTGCTACACCACGAATGTATGACCCAAAAGCTAAAGACAAGGCTGCACAAGATGCTGTTGACTTGTGGTCAATGGATGAAGTAGAGCAATACGGCGAAGAAATCTACCGCATTGGATTCGGTGAAGCCGTTGCAAAGAATCTCTTAACAGACTACAAAGTACTCATCCTTACCTTAAGTGACAAAGACGTTCCACCATCAGTTCAGAAAATGATTTCTGACGAAGAACAGGAAATTAATAGTGATGATGCTTCTAAACTTATAGGTTGTATCAATGCATTGGCTAAACAAATGATGGGAGACGATGGCTCATTACGAGAGGTTGACCCTAATCCTATGAAACGTGCAGTAGCATTTTGCTCTCGTATCAATCCAACGGCCTATTCAGATGCAACAGCATCAACAACAATAGCGAACTATTTTAATACAGTATCAAACGAATATATCGAGTCTCTACCAGAAAATGAACAAAAAGTTCGAATCAGTACGGAAGCAAAACATATCGATGGAACAATGTCTGCCACAGAGCGGGAAGAATTATTGTCATGGTTAAAAGAGGATAGTGACGACACCAGAATCCTCACCAATGTGCGCTGTTTAAGTGAAGGTGTTGACGTACCATCATTGGATGCTGTGATGTTTTTATCCGCTCGTAATTCGGAAGTAGATGTGGTACAATCCGTTGGTCGCGTGATGAGACGTTCAGAAGGTAAAAAATATGGTTACATCATTATTCCTGTATTAGTGCCTTCAGATGTGGAAGCTGATAAAGCCTTAGATGATAACAAACGATATGCTGTGGTTTGGACCGTTTTAAATGCCTTACGTGCGCACGATGATAGATTCAATGCCATTATCAATAAAATAGACCTCAATAAAAAGCGACCAGACCAAATCCTAATTGGACGACCTGATTATTCCTTTGATGAAGATGGTAATTGGGTAAACGAAAATGAAGGTGGTTACAAAACCGATAAATTAAATGAGCAATTTAGATTTCAATTCGATGCTTTACAAAATGTCTTATATGCACGTTTGGTTAAAAAGGTTGGTGACAGACGTTATTGGGAACAATGGGCAACTAATGTAGCTGAAATTGCCCAACGATTGGTAGAACGTATTACCTATCTCATTGAAGAAAAAACAGAACATAGAAAGGCTTTTGACAAATTTTCAAAAGGCTTGCAATCTAACATCAATTCCAGTATTTCAGAAAAGGAAGCAGTGGAAATGTTAGCACAGCACATGATTACCAAGCCTGTCTTTGAAGCCTTATTTGAAGGTTATTCCTTTGTAGATAACAATGCGGTGTCCATGGCGATGGAACACATGATGGGCTTATTGGAAGAAGGCGCACTTGAAAAAGATACTAAAGTCCTCAACAAATTCTACGAATCTGTTCGTATGCGTGCCGCAGGTATCGATAATGCCGAAGCCAAACAACGTATCATTATAGAGTTATACGATAAATTCTTTAAAACCGCTTTCCCAAAAATGGTGGAGCAATTAGGTATTGTCTATACACCAGTTGAGGTGGTCGATTTTATTCTGCATTCGGTGAATGATGTCCTACAACAAGAGTTTGGACAAACCATTTCTGATGAAGATGTGCACGTACTCGACCCATTTACAGGAACAGGCACGTTTATTACGCGTTTAATACAGTCTGGACTTATTAAAAAAGAAGATTTACCACGAAAATACGAACGCGAATTACATGCAAACGAAATTGTGTTACTGGCCTATTATATTGCCGATGTTAATATTGAAAACGCCTACCACGATGTGATGGGTAACAAAGGCGATTATGTGCCTTTTGATGGTATTTGTTTAACCGATACCTTTCAATTAGGTGAAACCAAAGACTCTGTAATTTTCTCTGAAATGTTCCCACAAAATTCGGAACGTTTAGAAATACAGAAAAAGGGACCCATTCGTGTGATTGTTGGGAATCCGCCATATTCTGTTGGACAAAAATCTGAAAATGATGATGCACAAAATATGAAATACGAAAATTTAGATAACCGTATTTCTAGTACCTATGCTGTTGTATCTGAAGCGACGAATAAAAATTCCTTATATGACTCTTATATCAAAGCATTTCGTTGGAGTACGGATAGATTGGCTGATGATGAAGGTGGGATCATTGCATTTGTATCGAATGGTGCATGGATAGATGGTAATTCACAAGATGGATTTAGAAAGATAATCGAGAAAGAATTTGATGCTATTTATGTATTCAATTTAAGAGGAAATGCACGTACGCAAGGCGAGCAAAGAAGAAAAGAAAAAGACAATGTTTTTGGACAAGGAACAAGAACTACAATATCAGTATCAATTCTAGTTAAAAACCCAAAATCTAAAAATGAAAAAGCCGTAATAAAATACCATGATATAGGTGATTATTTAAGTCAAAAAGAAAAGCTTGATATAATTGAAAAATTTGGAACAGTTTCTAATCCTAAAATGCAATGGAAAATACTAAAACCAAATAAGGAAGGAGACTGGATAAATCAACGAAATGATAAATTCGGTGAATTAATTCAGATTTTACCTAAAAAAAGAAAGAAACTTAAAAACAATTCATTTTTTATTCATTATTCCGTTGGTATTGGTACAAGTAGAGACTATTGGGTTTATAACTATTCTGCTAAAAAATTAGAAACAAACATTAGAGGTACAATTGATTTTTATAACAACCAAGTCAATGATTATACGAAAGCTAAGGCTATTAATTCTAAACTTTCAATAAAGGAATTTATAGATTATAATGATGAAAAAATTAGTTGGTCAAGTAGTTTAGTTCCAAATGTAGGCAGAGGAAGAAAGGATGAGTATGATACTAATGTTTTAAGACCTGCATTATATAGGCCATTTAATAAAAGTAATCTATACTACGGCGATTTATTGATACATAGAAAAGGGAATTTCGAAGATTTTTTTCCATTAAAAAATAGTTTAAATGTTATCATTAATGTTTCGTCAACACCCAAAGGAATGTCATGTCTTATTTCTGATAATTTAGCAGATTATCATTTTAATGGAGATACAAAATCGTTCCCGCTATACTACTATGAAGAGAGCACCAAACAAACCCCAGGTTTATTTGACCAAGAAGGTGAAAGTGAGTTTATACAACGTGATGGTATTAGTGATTTTATTTTAGAGCGTGCTCAAAAGCAATATGGTAAATCGGTAACTAAAGAAGACATCTTTTATTATGTCTATGGTATTTTACATAGTCCAGACTATAGAGAAACCTTTGCCAACGACCTTAAAAAAATGTTGCCACGTTTACCATTGGTAGATAGCCCAAGAGACTTCTGGAAATTTTCTAAAGCAGGTCGTGCCTTAGCAGACTTGCATATTAATTATGAGTCGGTTGAACCTTACCCAGATGTTGAGGTAGTTGGTCAAGATGCTTTAATTAAAACAGATGCCTATGATTTTTACAGCGTGAGCAAAATGCGTTTCCCTAAAAAAGACCAAAAAGACACCATTTTGTATAACGGTCGTATTACCATTAAAAATATCCCAGAAAGAGCATACAAATATGTCGTAAATGGCAAATCTGCCATAGAGTGGATTATGGAACGTTACCAAGTCAAAACCGATAAGAAAAGTGGCATTACCAACGATCCTAATGATTGGGGCAAAGAACACGATAACCCAAGCTATATTTTTGATTTGTTGTTGAGTATTATTAATGTATCTGTACAGACGGTGGATATTGTGGAGGGGTTGCCAAAACTTGAATTTGAGTAACGATGACCAAAGAAGAAATTCGAGAAATATGTATTGATGGTTCACAGGCATACTACGACCATTTAGATCGAAATAACAAAGGGGTTCACGTCATCCGAATACGCTCTATTGAAAAGGTCAAAGAGGACAAACTAAAGCTAAAAATTACCTCAAAAATTTTTGATCAAGAAACACTGATTTTTAAGTGTTTGGCAACTAATGAAGAATGGACAATAGAAAGTGTAAAAATTCAAGTGTATGATAGGGACACTAATACGATTGTTATTAAACCAAATTCTTCAGTATTTCACAAGATGGTTAATGCCAGTGTGAATGATTGGCAAATCATCTCCGATTTAAAGTTTTTAATTCAGCGGGTTAAAGAGTGGTATGAGCTAAATGGTAAGGATTTAAAGCTGCCAGATAAAGCTTCTGTTTTGAATACGCCTAAATCAGATATTTATTTTGAAGAAAGTGTTCCTTCAGAAGAACAAATAAATGCGCTGAAGCTGATTTTTAATGAGCCCTTGTCCTATATCTGGGGAGCACCCGGTACGGGTAAGACGCAATTTGTTTTAAGTTATGCCATTTTGCACTATTTGGAGAATAATAAAAAAGTGACCATTGTTGCCCCTACCAACCATGCCTTGGAACAAATATATCGCGGTGTTATTAAAATGACTGATAAAGCCGGAATTAAAAGGGAAAATATTTTGAGACTAGGCGGTCCTTCTAAAAAATTCGCTGATGATTATCCTGAGGTCTGCGAAATTATTGGATTGGAAAATCAGCTAAAACAGCTAAATGACCAAATAGTGATTATTGAAAATATCCTAGGAATTGACGGTATTGGAAAAAAAATAGAAAATATAAATTTATTAAAGACCTATTTCAAGGAAATCGAAGATAATTATGAGCAAGCTTCTAGTCTGTATGAAAAAGAGAAATCTCTTTTAGAGCAAAAGAAATTAGGGGCGTCCGAAGCAAGGAGTCTTGAATTAAAAATTCAATACAATAATGAGGAGCAGCTTCGCATCAAGAAAAAGAAAACATCCTTGACCTATAAATTTATCTCTGTTTTCTCTAAAGTAGATTTAGATGCAAAAATCAATTCATTAATTGACAAACAAGTAGAGCTTGAAAATCTTATCGTAGTTGGTCTAAATAAGAGAAGAACAGTTGATCAAAAAATCTCATCTAATACCCAATCCAAGCAGGAAAGTTTAAAATTGCTAAAAATTGCCGTTCAAAAGGCAAATGTGTTATCTGAATCTATTGATATTGATTTACCTGAAATAACCCTTGAATCTAATTTCGTATTTCTTACTGAACAGTTAGATGAAGAGATTCAAATACTTGAAAACAACCAACCGGTTTATGAAGCGTTATCAATGGAGTACAAGACTCTGGACAAACTTTCTTTAGAAGCAAAATATCAGAAATTAAAGGCAGATAAAGAGCATTTAGAAAACTATAGTACGGAACAAAGATTAAAGAATGTATCTATAGTTGGAGCAACTCTAGACACCTATTTATATCGTTTTAGGGAAGAAAAACTCAATACCAATCATGTTTTTCTGGATGAAGCTGGGTACTCTAATATTATTAAGGCCATGACCCTTTTTAATCAAGACATTCCTGTTACCTTTTTAGGAGATCATATGCAATTACCGCCGGTATGTGAAATTTCAAAACGAGACATTCAGAACGATGAAAATTTTAGACCGGTTATGGTTTGGGATCAATCAGCTATTTATCTAGAGGATCTTTTTGCTCAAGACCAACTAAATACTGTTGTATCAAATTATCTCAATGGAGAGCGAGCACCTTTCCAAAATTTAAAGAAAACAAATTTGACTGGTACCTTCAGATTTGGAAAGTCTTTAGCCGATGTCTTGCAACAATATGTTTACCCTGAAGGATTTCATTCAAAATTGAATACTGAAACTGAAATTATAATCTATAATGTAAAAAACGCGGCGAATAACAGGGGACGCGGTAGGTTGAATTTAGCTGAAGCCAATGCCATAGTTAATCTGGTCAAAAATAATTTTTCGCCAGAAGCTAGTGTTGCAGTTTTGGCACCTTATTCCGCCCAAGTTCGTGCTATCAGCAATGAATTACCAGCTTACCAACAAAACAATAAGGTATTAACAGTGCATAAATCGCAAGGTCAGGAATGGGATACGGTTATTTATTCGGTTTGTGATATAGGCAATGGGAGAAAACCTTGGTTTACTGATTCCCAGAATGCAATGTCATCAGGTTTAAACAACATCAATACGGCTATAAGTAGGGCAAAAGAACGCTTGATTATGGTTTGTGATGAAGACGAATGGGTACATTATAATGGACAATTAATTACTGGAATTTTGCAAGCAGCAACAAAGAGAGTATTAGTATGAACCAATCAAATAAGCACATAGATTTTGAGGGATTGACAGAAGATGAAAAAAAGCAATTACTTGAATGGGCTGAAAGAGTACAGGAAATAAGGATTGATAAAAAACTAAACCTAAAAGGAAAACTGAATGCTCTAAAGGCGTTAAACAATTCTTCAACCTTTAAGAATACTTCAAAATTTGTTATTGCTAAAACTAAAAAGCACTGGAAAAGTGCCAATTATACAAAAAGATTGGCGCTCATCGCTGGGGTTGGCACCTTATCATTGGTCGGTTTTAGTGGAGCGGGTATTGCCGCACTCGGTGGTGCAATAGGTTTGCCGCTATTTTGTTTGACTGCGGCGGGTGGGGCTGTGATAGGAAGTATAATTGATGGATTAAAAAAATAATATGATTCAAAACACTGACGATAAACCATTATCAGAACTTTTTGGTTCTGATAACAAAGTAAGTTACCATATTCCGAAATATCAAAGAGAATACATCTGGAGCAAATGGGAATGGGAAGCATTATTTGATGACATCGAAGAAAGTGCTGGAGGACATTTTTTGGGTTCAATAATTTGTATTAATACCCAGACCGACACGCATAAACCTGCCGATTTAGAGTTGGTCGACGGTCAGCAAAGAATGACCACAATCAGTCTTTTTTATTTAGCCATATATCAATTTCTTTCAGAAAATTTACATGAGAAAAAGAACTTATCAGATGAAGAGATTTTGGATTATAAGCTTAAATTCCGAAATCTGAGAAATAGAATTTACCTAGATACCACAAATGGCCCTAGACTAATCCCTGCTTACTCAAATCATAATTATGAAGATTATCTATGGGCCTTTTCGAACATCGTTAAAGAAATATACAATCCCAACCAACGCCCAAAAAATCTAGGTAATCGAAGAATTTATAAAGCCTTTAATTATTTCCATGATAGACTTCGATGGCTAGATGAAAATAAACAAGATTTATATAGCTACGACGATGTTCTAGGTTTGTTGGAAAAATTGAACAGTGCGATTTTGGTAAAGATTGATGTGGCATCTCACGCCGATGCTTTTACCTTATTCGAAACCTTAAACAATCGTGGGGTTCCATTGTCGGCCATAGACCTAATCAAGAACAAATTATTGGGGCATCTTGAAAAGAAAGACAAAAAAGCAGACCTGGATAGGAATTTTGAACGTTGGAATGCCATAATCACAAACCTTTCAGGTGAGTATAAGGTGCAAGAACGCTTTTTAAGACAGTTTTATAATGCGTTTAAAAATGAGCAGAACATAGCAGTTAATAAAACTCCTAAGGCTTTAAAATCTAATTTGATATGGATATACGAACAGCTGATTAATAGGGATGTTCATCATTTCTTTAATCGTTTGGAAGAAGCCTCATCCATTTATTCCAAAAATATTCAATACGAAGTAGAGGAAAATTCAGACGAGTTAATAAAAGTTCTTAGAAACCTCGAGAACGTAACTGCTGCTGATGCATATATGTTATTACTTTTTGTCGAGAAAAAGTTCAACATCAGTGCAATTGAAAAAACAAAGCTGATAAAATTACTATGCAATTATGCAATAAGACGTAATGTCACTGATTCACCACCAACACGTGATTTAACCAATCACTTTATGGAAATTATTGTGGAGGCCAATAAGTTAGATACTTATTCATACGAAAAACTACGAGAAATAGTACTCGAAAAAGGTAAGCCAGCGTCTGATGAATATTTTCAAGAAAAATTGAATGGCAATCTTTATGAGGAAAATGTTGGTGCGACACGATATATACTATCTTCAATAGAACTTGCCCAAACTGAAACTAAAGAAATTTACACGAATTTTTATGCTCGTGAGAAAAGAAAATTCGTTTGGACAATTGAACATGTGCTTCCTCAAGGACATAACATACCAGACAACTGGATTCAAATGACGGCCAATGGGGATAAAGAACTAGCAAACGATATTAAAAACAATTATGTCCATAAGTTGGGTAACTTGACTTTGACAGGTTATAACTCCCAGTTAAGTAATATGTCGCTTGATAAAAAGCAAAATAGAAGGTCAAAAGACGGCAAATTGATTGGTTTTAAGAATGGTCTTTATCTAAATGAAAAACTGAAGAATATTACAAAGTGGGGTAAATCTGAAATAGAAGAAAGAACAAATTTATTGGTTGAAAAGGCCATGGAAATTTTTAAACTTTAAGAGTTGTGCAACTCACCAAAACAGATTTTATTCAATACCTCAATTGCCCTGAATCCTTATGGCTTTTAAAGAATAAACCTCAGGTGTATGAGCAATACAAAGGCGATTTTTCTTTATTCTTAGAAAAGCTGATTAAAGAAGGTTATGAAGTTGAGGCTTATGCAAAGCAACTTTTTGAGAATGGCATTGATTTACCTGAAGATGCAAGTGCGGAATACACAAAAGTTGAGCTAACTTCTGAAAAAAAGGTGTTTTTTCAGCCATCATTTGTCACTAAAAATAAGGTATTCGCAAGGATTGACGTTTTAGAAAAATTACCAAATGGTACTTTTCATATTTATGAAATAAAGTCTGCAAACAGTGCAAAAAAAGATAAATTAAAAGACGCCTGTTTTCAAAAACATGTATTACATGAGTGTGGTTATGTAGTAACAAAGGTGTCTTTTATCCATTTGAATAAAGAGTATGTCAGACAAGGGGCAATTAACCCTGAAGAATTATTAGAGATTACCGAAGTTACAGAGCAAATTGAGGACATCTATTCTGCTGTTGCCAATGAAATCAATGCAGCCTCAAATTTTATTAATAAAGAAACTATTAATGAAAATGAGTGCAGTAGCAGATATAAAACGAGAATAAACCACTGTGATACATTTAACTACTTCAACAAAGATGTGCCTGATTATAGCATTTATGAAATTAGTAGAATTTCAGCTAAAAAAATAGGGCAGCTAGTTGATAATAACCAGTTAAGTATTCTAGATATCCCCATAGATTTTAAGTTAAGTGAGAAACAACAGGCACAAGTGGAATCTGTTAGGCAAGAAAAGGTTTTAATAAATAAGGCTACAATAGATAAGACCTTATCAAATCTTAAGTTTCCGCTGCATTTTATAGATTATGAGACCTTTCCTACTGCTATACCACTATTAGATAATATGAGTCCGCATAATCACTTAACATTTCAAGTGTCTATTCATACGATGCAAAAAAATGGAGACGTAACACATTTTGAGTGGTTAGGTGAAAAAATAGAACAACCTATAGAAATGCTTCACAAAATGGAAGATTTCACGGGTCTGACAGGTACTTTTATTTCCTGGAGTGCTCCTTTTGAAGTGGGCAGGAATAAGGATATGATAAATTGGATTCCGGAATACAGTGCATACCTAAACTACATGAACGAGCATATGTTTGACTTAATGGATATTTTCAAAGATGATTACGTCGATTATCGTTTTCATGGTTCAATTTCAATTAAAAAAGTGCTTCCTGTTTTGTGCCCACAATTTTCATATTCAGACTTAGAGGTCCAAGATGGTACTATGGCTTTAGATACTTGGGGCAGAATGGTTACTGACCCTAACTTTAATCAGGATAAAGAGCAAACCAGAAAAAACCTTTTAGAGTATTGCAAGTTAGATACCTTGGCGATGGTGGAGATTTACAGGGTATTAAAAAGGCTAATTAATTAAGGTTATGGCAAAGCGGTAGATTCCCAAGTTTATTTTCCAGTGAGTTTTAATGACTGATTATATGGCTTGCTCAGTAAAATTATTTAGTCCGTCTTCTTGGGCTTGAAATTTAACTGAGCTTTATACCCAACTTGGAAATTAAAAAAATTAGAGCTAGAGCTTAAATCGTTAGTCCCCTGTTCATATCTTAAGCGAAGAAAAAAAGCGTTATCACTATCCTTACTTTCATAAAAATAAACCTCTGTATTTAAAGCAATTGTATTAAAATTAAGAGTTACTGTCTCCAATAAGGAACTGTTTTCATATCTATTTAGAAATACTGAAGCATTTAGTCCAAAATTTGCATATCGCTGAATCTGAATTGAGGCACCCAAACCAATACTCAATGTTGATGTGTTTGTTGTTTCGGTGCTATCCCTTGACACTTCTGCTAAGTCTAATGATGCTTTTGTTTTTAAAGATAACTTATAAGGGTACCTTTTAGAAAATCTCGTTTCAAACAAATCAAGCTCACCACTTACTTTTAAAAATGATTTTTGAATCAGATTTAATGTATCCAATTCTAAAAGTTCTACTTCTCTATCATTATCGTCAAATCTAGAATATCCAATACTAGTGGTTAGCTTTTTAAACATGTAATTATAACCACCTATACTAAATGGATTTAAAAAGAAAGTACTATTGCCTTCAAAGTTTACAATACCATTTGGCGATTCATTAACTAAGCCAAGGAAATCACTATATATTCTAAAATCAATTAATGATTTTAGTGTGGTTCCTCCATATATTTTTTCTTTTTCTTTACTCCCAGCAATAAGTTCAACTAGTTCCTTTTCGATTATATAGTTTTGACCATTTTCATAATCGTATTCAAGAAAGTCTCTAAGTAATATGCTGTAAATCTTTTGTTTATCATCATCTACACCTCGTCTTCTGTACTGAAGTATGATACGATAATTATTAATACTGCTAATATTTATAGGTTTTCTATTGGTAAAGATTACATCTTTAGAATCCAGTTCACCATTAACCCTTAAGTCGAATATAACGCCTTCACGTATATCAATCTTTACGTTTGATATTTCCAGTTTTGAATTGAAGGTTGCTTGCGAATTACCTTTGAAAAAAGACTCTTCCTCCTCTAATCCAACATCAATTTTCTTTTTCTTTAGAATAAAAGTTCCTAAAAGTTCTTTTTCATTAATCTCATATTCATCACCTAACTTGGCTTGTACTATTTTGATTATACTATCTGAAAGCTTTTCAACATCTTGCTCTTGTGCATTAATAAAACTAAAATTTAAAAAAAAGAAAGAAATTACTATGATATTATGTTTCATCCACTTGGTTTTAATACCCCAAACTTATAAATAGGTTAAAAGCTGTAACATACCCATTCATAGGTATTTTTAACTCTAAAACTCTTGTTTTGAAACTATTGCGCATAAAAAAATCCCCATGAATGGGGATTTTAGACCTTTAATACATTATAATTAGTTAATTAGAAATACTATTCATGTCATTTACCTTTTTGTCTTTAAATAAAGTCTCGCCTTTAATCAACCACGATAATCCAAATGCTTCAACAGCAGCAAATTCTAACCAAAAAGTCATGTGATTTCGATTATAAAAACTGGTTGGGTCTTCATTATTAAAATTGAAAAGAATAATCAAAATTGATAACACCATTACCACTGCACAAGATTTGTAAATGATGTTTCGAATTTTTTTGTGCTTAGTTTTTTTCTTTCCCTTTTCAGTTTTGGTAAATAAGAAGAAAGACATGATGGCCAAACACAGAAAAAATAAACCTGCAGATATATAATGAAACAAAATTCTTGGGTTTAATTCCTTTGTATCATCCGAAAAGTGAGTGATTGCATGTTTCATATCGATAGCACAACAAACCTCAACTAGATTACTGGTAGGCGCTAAAGCAACAAATAAAGCAAAAACACCAGCCAGGGTAGACAACCAAAAATCAAGCTTTTCGTAACTCTTGTATATCAAAAGGAAAGTACCCAAAACAATTAATACTGATGTGAAAATAGTCCCAGAGCGAGTAAAATAATAATGACTTATTGAGGGGAGAACAAAATCCACTTCATTATACAAGTAAAGGGAAAACATCAACAAGATTGGCATTAACATTCCGGCTATACCTACCGTTTGTCTTAATTTATAGCTACTATGAATCCATGCTTGGTCTTTCTTGCTAAAATCAAGATTTAGAAAGTTTTCAATTTTATTCATTTTCAAAAAAATTTTAGAATTTATACTTCTTTTCTACGGCATACCTCAACAATTCCCCTGCCCCACTTAGATTTAGCTTACGAATCATGTTTTTACGGTGGGTATCTACGGTGCTTTTACCAATAAAAAGTTCTTCAGCAATTTGGTGGCTAGTTCTGCCTTTGGCTATCAGTTGTAGTATCTCTCGTTCGCGAGAAGAGAGCACACTTTTAGAGCTGTTTTTTTCGGCATCAGGCAAGTGAATTTTTTTGTCGTAATAGGTTTTACCACTCGCTACGGCGCGTATGGCCTCTAATACAATCTCAAGGCTGCTATTCTTTAAAATATAACCCTGTGCCCCTGCAGCCAGCATTTGCTTTACGGCATCGTCTTGGTCAAACATCGTAAAAGCCACTACTTTTGTATAGGGCAATTCTTTTAAGATAATTTTGGTGGCTTCAATACCATCTAACTTAGGCATACGAATATCGCAGAGCACCACTTTGGGTTGTTTGAGGCGTACCAATTTAAGTAAGGCTTCGCCGTCATTGGCGTGCCCAATCACTGAGATATCATCTTCGTACTTTACGTACGATTTGATTCCGTCAATCAGGGCTTGGTGGTCTTCGGCTATCGCTACGGTTATCATACGGGTATGTCTATTAAAATGGAGGTGCCTTTACCCAAAATACTATCTATGGTAAAATTACCCTCTAAATGTTCTACTCGTTTTTCAATGGTGGTCAAGCCCATACCTGTTTTGTCGGTTTCAATTTCAGAACGGTCAAAACCTTTGCCATTATCTTCAATAATGATATTCAGATTGTCTTCATGCTGGGTCAATTGAATGGTCACTTTGGTAGCCTCTGCATGTTTAATAGTATTGGCCACCAGTTCTTGCACCATACGAAAAAGGTTCAGTTCTAAAGAATTCTCTAGGCGGTCTCCCATACCAAATGCCTCTACGGCAACCTCTAAAGCATTAGTTTGGGTAATGACCTGTGCCATTTTTTTAATGGCTGGCAATAGCCCTTGATCACTCATGACTCCAGAGTTTTTACTATGGGCCATACTGCGCACTTTTTGGTAGGCTTGGTCAAGGAGTTTTTGGGCGTTTTGCAATCCAGGGTCTTTTTTGCTCACTTTTGAGTTGTCAAAATGCAGTTTTATCGTGGCCATTAGACTGCCCAAATCGTCATGCAACTCGTTCGCCACACGTTGGCGTTCTTTTTCTTGACCTTCAATCATGGCATCAATACTGACCAGCTCTTGTTCTTTGAGCAGATTATCAACCCGTTCTTGTTTTAGCAAAGCTTCCTGTTCGGCTAATAATCGTTTTTTGGTGGTGTTTTTTTGGAGGAGTATTGCCGTTATACCTCCTATTGCCAGTAAGGATATGGCAAGAATCAAATAGTTCTGATTGGTCTTTCTTCTATTATCTAAAATCAACTTGTCAAGTTTTAGTTTTTCAGTTTGGTTTTCAATTGACAACAATGAAGATTGAAAACGTTCTTGATTACCTTTAAACTTAAATTCTGTATTAATTGATTCATTTAAATAATAATAGGCAGAATCTAACTTGCCCATGTCTCGAAATATCCAAGAACCTAATCGTTCATTATACCATTTATTTCTGAGTTTACTTGATAATTTTGTTGATTTTTTCCAATAAACATAAGCCTTATCAACTTCACTTTGAATTAAAAATACAGAAGATAATTGCCATATTGCAGATTGATAAACGTATGTATTTATTAGTTGCTTTTGTGAAATTTCTTCTGCTTTTTTAAACCGATAAATAGACCTATCAAAATCCTTTGCTAGTTTTAATTGAGCGGCAGTCTCAAAATAATATCTGGCTTTCAATGGAGTATCTTCTGAAACATCATAAAATAATTTATCAAAATGAGTTATGATATCGTAGCCTTGAAATTTCGATTTTAGTTCATCATTATCTTTAGATTCTAAGCCGATTTTATAAATCATAACAATTCTTTTATCGTCGGCATCTTTCACTAACTCTTCATAATGGTCTAGATACGGCTTATATTTTTGACCACTAAAGAAAGTTTGTTTTCTCAAAAGATTGAGCATACTAACCAAAGAAAACTTTAGAGCATTGATTCTTTGATGGTTGTCCGATAATTGAATTGCATTAGAGAAAAAATGAAACGCTTCGGGAGTATTTTCGTTTTCATAATTCGAATACCCTTGGATTAATTGAATCAAAATTTTGTTGTCAATATCTGATTCATCAATATATTTTATTGCTTCTAGTGAATTTTTTCCTTCACATAAATCGATTAAAGATTGAGCTAAAATTTTTTTCTCTTTTCCTAAATCTTTCAAATATTGTTTGGATGACCTTATATCCAATCTACGCAGTTGGTCATAGTACAACTCTAAATTCTTATTACTGGAACTATCTTGAGCAATAATTCCTGTTAAAGGAAAGAGTGATAAAAATAATATAATCTTTAGGGCTTGTCTTATCAATTACTATTTACGATTTTAATTGTTGATGTCATGCACATATCTCCTGCTTTTATATTAAAATCCGCTGGTGGGGTATTGGGTAATTTATCATCCAATCGATTAATTGCAGCAATATATTTTCCATTTCGAACGTAAAACTCACTATCAAAAAGCCCTTCATCAAGATGTCCAACAATCGTTCCTGACTTAGAAAAACTTTTCAACTTTCTAGTAGTGAAAATTCTATGAAATTTTTGAAGTGGAATTTCTTCCTTCAGAATAAGAGATATACCATTTGTTAAACTTTTATCGTCAATTCCACTATATGCTTTCAAATCAAGGGTGAGAATTCCAGTTCCATTTTCAAAGGAAAAATTATTTTTCGTTGAATTTTCTAAACCTATATTATACATGCCTTTATAATTAACAAGAGATATGTCTATACCTGTCACTTTCTTTTTACTCTTGCTTAAAGTTATTTTAGCGCTAACTGTAAAAAAAGTACCATATAACTGACTAGGATAAATTAATTGATAGTCTTGCTCATTTTTTGCATCTAAGACAAGAAATAAATTTTGAAATATTGGTGAATTGGATTCATATACTTTCATTTTCTATTAGTTTTTTGGTTTGGTTCAAATATTGGTTTTATTAACTGTTTACAACATCCCCATTCTTAGGGATATTTAATATTCTTTCATTTAAAAAATACCTGTTTGTAGGTATTGCATAAACACAAATACTGCCTTTTATTTACCATGAGTTAGTTAAATAAACAAAGCTCATTGGCAGTACCATATCATGAATCGGGGGAATCAAGGTTTGCGACCCTAATGGGCTTTTGAATTTAACACTTCGTCGTATGATTTGCTACAGAAAATTCTGTAAAGTGTTAAAACTTCTGGCTAGTCTACAAAAAATAAGAATTGAGCTGTAAAATAAAACCCCTCCGCCATGCGCCATGCGCATGCCACCTCCCCTTAATTAAGGTGAGGACTTAGTTCGTTTATTCCAATAAAGCATCTATAACACTGCGTACCTTTTTACTATTCCAATCTGCAGCTCCTGTTGCTTTGCTCATAATTTTACCGTTTTGGTCTATCAAATAATTGGTGGGTATACTTTTATCTAATAACAAAGGCGGCGGAGCCATTCTAGACGTATACATAGGTAAAGTGTACGGCTTCTTTTTAAGGAAGGTCGTTACAGTTTCTGGTGCTTCATTCGTTAATAAGACAAAATTGATGTGCTCACCGTAATCAACGTATAACTTTTCTATATTAGACAGTTCGGCTAAACATGGTGCGCACCAAGTCGCCCAATAACTGATAAAAGTGACCTTGCCTTTACCCACGCCAATAGTTTTTGGCTTGCCGTCTAAGCTTAAGACTTTATAATCAAAAGGGATAAGCTGGGCTTGGTCTTCCACAGCCTTTATCCTAGGGGACCACACCAAAATCTTGGCCTTATTCACTGCTACCTGAATTGGTTTTCGAGTTTGCGGGATAATCAAGAGCAGCAGAAATACACCAAATACATAATCACTCCAACGCAACTTTTTCAACATAGCATCAGGTGTTAGTCATAATTGATTCGGTCGCGAATGGTACCGTCTGCTCTATGAATAATGACATCGGCTTTATGCTTTTTCGCTAGACTTTTGGCCTTGTTTATGGCAGTGGATTGTTTTCTATGTTTTGAGGTGATACGCTTGTTACCTTCTCGGCGTACCGCCCAACCCTCATCAAAAGGCACTACATGCTGATGCCATGTTCGCTTTCTGTTGCTTGAACGAGAACTTTTGAAATAGACCTCAACCAGTTCAATCAGTATTTTAAGCCACGATTTAGAGGTGTTGCTGTCGGCCATATCTGCTTGCTTTGTATAGCCCAAGATACTGTTTTTTGAAATGCTGCCTGCTAGAGAATTCTGCAGTTCGATGGGCTTGCCTAAGTCAAAAGGCGCGTTCCCTCATTATGGCTTGTTTCCCCATTGCTGCAGCAGTAGTTTAGACCTAAATAAGCAACCATGAGCTATAAAATTACCATACCAGAACCTTGTAATGAAGATTGGAACCAAATGACTGCCACCCAAAAGGGGGCCTACTGTAAAAGTTGTGCCAAAGAGGTTATTGATTTTACAACAACCTCAAAAAGTGAACTTGCCAGAAAAATAAAGCATGGGCATAACCTATGTGGGCGTTTTAAAGCAAATCAGCTCAACAGCCCTTTACCGTCTGTTAGCCGAAGTAATTTTCAACGGAATGCTGCCATGCTTGGTTTTACTTCACTGTTAAGCTTATCGAGTCCGGCAACTGCTCAAGAAAAAAAAGTAAACGACACCATTTTTATTGCTACAAGTACAAAATTGCAAGGTAATGTCACTTGCGAAGGGGTAAAAGCAATACCACAAAATCAAGTGGTCGGCCGTATTGCCGTGCAAGACCAAGTCAGTGATAGTATCGTTATAAAAGGAACCGTTGGTGATGGTGAAATGTCACTACCTGGAACTATAATCAAACTATTGGGTACTGAAATTGAAACCTATAGCGACTTTGATGGCTTGTATTCACTTAGCATTCCTAAAGCATTTTTAAAGGAAGGTCAACAATTGGAGTTCTCCTTTATTGGATGTCATACGACACTCAAACCGATTGATTTGAACACAAGATATGTTCATGTCAAACTTGAAGAAGATACGGAGCTATTAGAGCAAGTAGTCGTAACGGGCGGTATTCGAGTACATAGACCCAACATATTTAGACGTATTGCTAATCTATTTAGAAAAAAATACTAGGGCACTTAAGAATGTAATGAAAACCGGTATCTTGAGGTAAAATTAAAACCCATGAAATCGTACTTTCTATTAGCGTTCATACTAGTTTTTAGCTGTAAAACTGAAACGCCACAAATACCAGAAGCTCCAAAAGAGACTATTACCCTTTCTAAAACTCATATTGACCCCCACAACGGTTATTCTGAGGCTGTTGCCGTAGAAGCCAATGGCATAAAAACCATATATATTTCAGGCCAGGTGGGTGAAGGTGAAAGCTTTGAAGCACAATTTCGTGATGCTTTGGGCAAACTGCTCAACACCCTTGAAAATTCTGGTGCTACTTTTGACGATGTGGTCAAATACAATACTTATATTGTTAATTACAGTCCTGATATGCTACCTGGTTTTAGAGCTGTTCGTAAAGAATTATTGGGTGATACTGATATGCCTGCAAGTACCTTAGTTGGTGTTGAAGCCTTAGGTTTACCTAAATGGGGCGTTGAAATTGAAGCTGTCGCAGTAGTAAAAAAATAAGCCTTAATTCTAAACATTTCAACCTATTTTTACAGTTAAAAATTCAGGTGAAGCATGGCAAAAAAATCATCAAAGATTTATATTATTGGTGCAGGCATAAGCGGATTAGTCGCCGCTAAAACTTTGGAAGAAAACGGGTATACCGCAACACTTTTAGAGGCTACTAGAGAACCTGGGGGTCGCGTAAAAACAGCTACTATTGATGGTGTGCGCTTTGATCATGGTTTTCAAGTTTTACTCACGGATTATCCACAGGCAAAAAAACATCTTAACTATGATGCCTTAAATCTACACTACTTTAAACCTGGCGCCTTAATTTTTAAAGATGGAAAAACAGAACGTATTGGTGACCCCTTGCGTGACCGTTCCGCTTTTTGGCCAACACTAAGCGCTAGCATAGGCTCTTTGGGTGATAAATTCAGAATCTATCAGTTAACCCGAAAGCTTAAAGCAAAATCGATTGCTCAGATTTTTGCGACCGAAGAGCAAAGTACTAGTGACTACCTTAAAGCTTATGGCTTTTCTGAGGCTATCATCCATAATTTTTTTAAACCCTTTTTTACAGGAATATTTTTAGAGGAAGAGCTAAATACCTCTTCGCGCTTGTTTGAATTTGTATTTAAAATGTTTGGTGAAGGTTATGCCGCGCTACCAGCAAAAGGTATTGGAGCAATGGCCGGCCAGCTCGCTGGAAATTTAACACAAAGCGAATTTCAATACGAAACTGAAGTGTCAAAAGTTAGCGCTAAAGAAGTGCATTTAAAGAATGGCAAAAAGCTGAAAGCAGATGCTGTTATCAGTACCCTCCCCTTAGATACTAATGGCCAAATTGCCACACAAAAGGTGGCTTGGAAAAGCTGCGATAACTTATATTTTACGGTAGAAAAACAGACTTTTGAAACTGGTATCATTGGTCTGGTGGCAAATACCAACTGTTTGACCAACAACCTTTACTACTTATTTGAACAACAGCAGAACGGCGATGCCGTGCTATCCGTAACTGTGGTTAAAAAGCATCAAAAAAGTGAAGCTGAATTGGTTGGAGCAGTAGTTCAAGAGCTAAAGAAAGAATGTAGTATTCAAGTGAAAACCTTTATAAAAAACTACCATATTCAGCAGGCTTTGCCTGATATTAAAAACCTTAGTATGGAGCCTAGCTCGTCAAGTATTAAACATCCTTTAGGCATTTATATGGCTGGAGATCATAATTTAAGTGGGTCGTTAAATGCAGCTATGGCTTCTGGTGAGGCTGCTGCAAACGCTGTGATTTCCGATTTAAAGGCTTGATTTAGCTATCCGAAGTAGCATCTTCTTTTTGATGATAGGCTTTTGGTGTACAGCCAAATTCTTTTTTAAAGGCCCGATAAAAAGCATTTTTAGAATGAAAACCACTGGCTTGACTTAAAGCCTCAATAGAATGACGGTTTAAGTACTGTTCTTCAATGAGGTCCTTAGCAAAAAGCACGCGATGGTAATTGATAAAATCATTGAAGTTGGAATACTTCGCCTTATCAATGCTAGCAGAAAGCTTACGAGGAGAAACGCCTAGTTGCAGCGCTACACTAGAGAGGTTGATATTGGGTTGCAAAAACAACCGCTGTTCTTTTATTTTTTGGATATATGCATCGGTTTCTAGGCTGTTTTTGAGTGCCTTTTTTGATGATTTTTTTGATAATTGCGGCAAGCCGATTAGCACCTCAGGATTCCATAATAAATAGCCAGATAAAAACAAAAAGCTAACGGCCATTAAAACTGTGGTAAGTATTAAAGGCACGTCATATCCTTTATAATCAGCAAACACTAATAAAGAACTTGCTACATAAACCAAAACAAGCGAAGTGGTATAAAAGGTTTGGAGCTTTACAAAATCATAGAGCCATTTTTTTACAAAAAGAAATTGCTTAGATAAGGCCGAGGGTTCTACTTTAAAATGTTGAATAATGATATACCATTGCGCTACTAAATAGCCATAGAAAAGTAATAATTGTACAATGAGCACTAACCACTCTGGTAACAATCCGTCTTGTACAAAATAAATATTATCAGGATAAGCTATTACATCTGCTACAATCGCTTTTTTTTCTTTAAATGGTATGATATAAAATGAAGCGTAGTTAATGACTCCCAAAACAAAAGGGATGGCATGCCACAAATCACTCTTACGAAAAGTAGCTTCTTGTCGCAGAACAGCACGAACATATAAAAATGCAAAAGGAGGCACTAAAAACTCTAGAGGTACTGGGGTTTTATAAAGCACAGGAAAATACTGAATTAACCCATATTTGATAAAAATATAAAAGCCAAAAGAGTAGCCTTTGATAAAAAGAAACAAGGCTAAAAACCGAACCGGATACCGTTGGCCTTTGCTTATTCTAAACCAAATTAGAAAAGCTGTAGTAATGCAAAGAATAATACTTAGCCCAAATAGAATGTCGAAAACTAACAACTGTCTCGTTTAAAAATTGGTACAAATACGTAAATGGTAACAACTGGCATTTTTAGTATAGCTTAGAATTAGTTTATTTCAAGGTCAACTAATCCAACTCAGTACCTAAAAATCATGAATTCGATATTAGATTCATTAATACTAAAAATCAAATCATGGGGGGAGCAACAATCTGTCATTAATTATATCCTTCAAACGGATGTAACTAACTCTGAACAAGGTAAAGAAAATCCAATTTTAAAGTTTTTTATTGCCACTAAAAACGATGAAGCACTTATAAAAGAGACCAACTGGCTAGATGAGTTCGGTGGTACCATCAGAAAGCACGCTGCTAATCACGGATTTTGCTCTTTTGCAAAGGCCACTTATGAGAATGGTTTTAAGCTACACTTTGTTATTGTAAATACGGAGCTGAATAAACTAGGGGCTACATATTACAATATTGAAAACCTAGAAGATTCAAAAAAGCTGCTCGTAAATAATATGGTAGCTTAGTTTATCTTAAAACTAGTTAAATTGGTGTATTTGATTTCTTGAAAATCTGTTATCACCTTACTCGCCAACGAATAATCTTGATTTTTAGAATGTGGACTTTTAAAGGCCACACAAAAAATACCTGCCGCATGCGCTGCTTTAATTCCGTTTGTAGAATCTTCAATCACCATACATTCTTCTTTTTGAAACCCTGATGCTTCAGCTGCTTTTATAAAAATTTCAGGATGTGGTTTTGAAGCTTTTAAATCGGCACCACTAAGTTTTGCTGAAAAATACTGGTCTAAGTTAAACTTAGTGAACACATTATTGATGTTAGGCATAGAAGCCGAGCTTGCCAATACCAATGTGAGTCCGTTATTATGATAATCTTGAATCAATGTTCTGACCCCAGGAATCAAATCTAGGTCAGGATCATTGAAAAATAGCTTTTTGAAAATATTGCGCTTGATAGTAACCAAATCTTCTGGAGCTCTTTGCAACTTAAATTGCTGTACCAACTGTTTACAAATGTTTAGAGTAGCTTGTCCTGTAAAACTTTCATATAAGGTAGCAGGTACAGTAATGCCCACTTCATCAAACATCCCATGATAGGCCTTTTGGTGCAAAGGTTCTGAGTTAATGATGACTCCGTCCATGTCAAAAAGTACCGCTTTTATCATTATTTTAGTTTATTTTCAAGGCTACCACATTTCGACTCCACTCAATGAGGCATACTATTTCTATTCAGTAGTAGCGCTATATTTATGCTCTAAAAGCATCTCAAAATCTACAATCTCTAATGCTTTTTCATGCGTTGCCTCTAGGTCAACTTCAGGAGCTTTACCAGCCTTGTAGGCCTGTTTCCATCGCGAGGCACATAAGCACCATTTGTCACCCGGCTTTAGACCAGGAAACTGATACATAGGTATCGGTGTACTTAAATCATTACCCTGTGCTTTGGTATAGACTAAAAACTCTTCGGTCATAATCGCACAGACCACATGGGTACCTACATCTTCTGGACCGGTTCGGCAAAATCCGTCTCGGTAGAATCCTGTTTTTGGTTGGTAACAACAGGGTTTTAAATCAGTACCTAATACATTCTTATCGTCCAATTTTGATCTCTTTTAAGAAGTAATTTAAAAGATGAATTTATTGATTCCAAAGTAAAAAACAGATGATACCATTGATAATCATATAAAAAAAGGCAGGAAAAGATTTTATGAAGCCGTCCTTAATCTTAAGGCGAACTAAAAAGCCTAGCAACATTAAAACAGCAAGCCCAAGACTTGCAATGATACCAATTAGGGGTTTATAAAACGACAAAAATAATCCCAAGCCCCCAATTACCTGTAAATAACCATTTAACCTTCGGTATGTTATAAGCCCATAACGCTTGAATTCGGCAACCATATAAGGTGAAAAAAGACAGCTAAACCCAAATACCAGAAATGACAGGCCTGAACCTACTAAGAATACTATTAAACTTAAAGAAAACGCATTTACATTTGGATAGTCCATCAAGAAGCAGTACTTTTTGTTTAATATTTTTCAAAATTACTTAAACATTATGGAATATCTCATTTGGGGCATTAAAATTGGCATTTTTATTAGCATTATCAACGTTTGGTTTTTTAGGTTCAAAAAGACAACACCTTTCCGAGGTGGAAAAGCCAATAGTATGCCACAAGAATTTGAAGCTTATGGCTTACCAGAAAGCTTTTTATATGTCATTGGCCTTTTAAAAGTAGGAAGTGCACTAGCCTTATTTATTTCTATTTGGATGCCAGAATTCACTATTTATCCGGCAGCCATCATGGCGATACTCATGTTAGGAGCCATACTTATGCATTTAAAAATAAAAGACCCATTGAATAAAGCCTTACCGGCGGCCATATTCTTAATACTATCCCTTATTTTGATTTGGGATGCATCGTCATCATTCGCCTAAAGACGAACTATTATGGCTTCTAAAAAAACGATACCAGATTGGCTATTAAAAGCTCGCGATAAATGGCATTTTAATGGTAAAGAAAGACCCTCATTTGCGCAGGACCCAAAAAAAGGACAAGTATCTGTTTGGGATTTTCCAAGACCTCCGGCATTAGTGAAAGTACAACAACAGATCTCTGTGTATTCCGGTGAAATCTGCCTCGCAAAGACTAATCAAGCCTATGCAGTTATGGAAACTGCACATCCACCAAGTTATTATCTTCCTTCTGATGCAGTTGACCAAAATCAATTAGTAACTATACCCAACAAAAAGTCTTTATGTGAGTGGAAAGGCTCCGCAACCTACTGGGCACTTAAATCTGCACCATTACAACCTATTGCTTGGAGCTATGCAAATCCGTTTACAGAGTTTGAAGCCCTAACCAAACATTTCGCATTTTACCCACAGTACTTTGATTGTTTTGTGGGCAATGAAAAAGCCCGACCGCAACCTGGCCAATTTTATGCGGGTTGGATTACAGATAACTATGCTGGTCCGTTCAAAGGGGAACCTGGAACCGGATTTTGGTAGATTTTGTTTTTACTGTGCATCTAAAGCATAAATAGCAAAAGAACCTAGCCAATGTCCGCCTTCATAATTGTCGCCAACCAAATTCGGAAAAGAATACGCAATATGATTATTTGCTACTACATCTAAATGTCGATAGGCCTCAGGATACTGTTTCGCCAAACCATAAAATACCCAAGCTCGGCTAAAGTTCAAGCCATCTAAGTGTACCAACTGTCCATCTTCTCTATCGCCAACACGAGCAACTTCAATATCAAAATTTGGTTGTGCCATGTCGGGTAAAAATTTTGTCATCCATTGCTTAAATTCCACTTCTGAAAGAATTCTTCGCATTAAATCTATCTCTTCAAAACAAGGTGATAAAAAATCAGCTCCACTTGGCTCCCAACCAATCGGGCAAGCTTGGTCATTTTCATAGAAATACAATGCTCGAGCACGGATACTATTCATTAAAGCCTCATGATTCGCTGTTTGTGCATAATCCCAAGCAAATGACAATCCGAATGCCGTATTACTATGAGTACCCACACGAACTGCATATTGCAACTTTGGAAGGTAATCAATTAATTTCTCTGCAATTAAATCAGTGAGTGGTTGAAGATTTTGTGATAACTCCTTAGCGATTGGGTCGTCCCAAGTATGCAATTCTTCGGCCAATTTCAAAAGCCATCCCCAGCCATAAGTCCGCTCAAAATTCTTATTGTGCTTTCCTTCAAAGTAAGCTATTTCAGTCGCAATATTCTCTTTAGATAAATTGGAAGTTAAAACTAATTTCAGACGCTCTGCTTCTTGCAAATTCGGATGTGTTTTCAATAATTTCACCATGGACCAGTGGCCATGTACAGCAGAATGCCAATCAAAACAACCATAAAAAGATGGGTGTAATGTTCGAGGGCCAGCCAAATCTTCTTCACTTCCTAATGTATGCCCTGTCTTATTAGGATATTCTTTTTGAACACAAGCCAAAGGTAAACTCGCCAAATTGTTAGCTTGGTCAAGAGTTAACTCCATTTTTACGGTTTTTTCTTTAATTGATTGCGACTCTTCTGAATTCGTTTTACAGCTAAAAAAGAAAAGAGTACAAATAAGTATTGGAAGGGTAATTAGATACTTCATTAGGATTGCTTTATGCCTTAAATGTAACATTAATGGGAATTTTATACTAATAAAATGAATAAAGGAACCATCCTTTTTTCATAGCTTTAGAACACGAATTTTTAAAACACTTATCATGGATATTTTTAGCAAAATAAAAGAGAAACTCAGTCATGAGTTTATTGACATAGTCGAGTGGCTGGACTTTACAGATGATACCATTGCGCATCGTTTTGAGCGTTATCAAAACGAAATTAAAAACGGAGCTAAACTCATTGTTCGCGAAGGACAAACCGCTGTTTTTGTGAATGAAGGGCAGTTAGCCGACGTATTCACCCCGGGCACTTATGACCTTACCACTCAAAATCTACCTATTCTTTCTACCTTAAAAGGATGGAAATACGGATTTAATTCTCCCTTTAAAGCGGAGGTTTATTTTGTAAATACACACCTTTTTACAGATGAAAAATGGGGAACAAAAAACCCAATTACGCTAAGTGATGACCGTTTTGGCTTGGTTGAAATTCGCGCTTTCGGAACCTATGCCTTTAAAATTGCTGATGCCGGTAAATTCATCGTTGATATTGTCGGTACCGATAATAACTTTACCAATTTTGAGATTAATGAGCACCTAAAAAGTTTAATCGCCACCCGATTTACCGATACTGTTGGTGAAGCTAATTTACCTATTGAATTATACGCCGCAAATACCTCTGAGTTGTCTGATACGTGCCAAGAGGTAATGAAACCAGAATTTTTATCGGTGGGTATTTCATTAGAAAAATTCTACATTGAAAATGTATCAATGCCGGAAGATTTAAAGAAAGAAATCTTTGAATATAGCCGTATTGACAAACTAGATTTAGACAAGCTTACTAAGTTCAAAACAGCTAAAGCGATTGAAGCTGCAGCCAAAAATGAAGGTGGCACCGCAGGTGCCGGAATGGGAATGGGAATGGGTTTTGTACTCGCTCAACAAATGGGTGGTATGATGACGGGAGCCCCGCAGGCAGCGCCACAAATGGGTGGTCAACCACAAGTTGGGGCTTTTCCTCCTCCAATGCCAGTTGCCGTTCAATATTTCTACGCAGTCAACGGAGCGCAACAAGGGCCGGTTAGTATTGACCAGCTTAAAGCCTTATTCGCTAACAGAACAATCAACAAAGAAAGTTTGGTTTGGAAACAAGGCATGGCTAATTGGACTGCTTTGCAAGAAGTTGCCGAATTAAAATCGTTCTTAGGAGGTAATACGCCACCACCTTTACCCGGAGCTTAATACAAACAAGTCATTGCTGGGTACCAAGCATTCTTCTTAATCAATTTTCGATGGATTGCTTGGTATCAAGCAACGACCCCTTGTAATTTTTCATGGAACGAAAAACCCAACAGACCGAACTTAAAAAACCCTGCATTAATTGTGGCGCCGAGTTGAAGTACCAGCCCGGTACTACCAATATCAGTTGCGAGTATTGTGGTCATAAAGAAATCATTTCTATTGATGAAAATGGTTTTAAAGAGTTGGAGTTATACCCATATCTAAAAGAAATGGGTGCTCAAAAGCATAGCGAAGAAATTTCTATGCTTCATTGCAAAAACTGCGGAGCCAATCAACATATTGAAGAAAACTACAAATCGTTGCATTGTGTGTATTGTAGTATGCCGCTTATTTTAGAGGATGCCTATAAAGAAGATTGGATTTTACCAGGCGCTGTTTTGCCTTTTCAGATTGATAAAAAGAAATCTTTTCAAATATTCAAACGTTGGGTAAGTAGTCTTTGGTTTGCACCAAACAAACTAAAAAAAGCAGCTTTAGACCCGCAATTCACCAAGGGGCTCTATTTACCCTACTGGACCTTTGATGCGCAACTAAAAGCCAGCTATTCTGGCCAACGTGGCGAATATTACTACGAAACTAAAAGAGTTCGGAATTCACAAGGTAAAACCGTGACCAAACGAGTTCGAAAAACAAGATGGTATCCGGCTTCAGGGAATATTTCAGGTTTCGTAGATGATACTTTAGTCGAAGCTTCAAAACAGCGCAAAGGTCGAGTACCTTCAAAAATTGCTCGTTGGAATTTAAAACTATTACAACCTTTCAGCTCCAGTTTTTTAAGAGGTTTTGTTACCGAAAAATATACCATTCCCCTAATCCAAGGGCATCTTTCTGCCAAAGGTGAAGCTGAGCGAATTGCCAAACGTTGGTGCCGACAAGATATTGGTGGCGATACCCAAAGAGTAACAAGCATGAACATGAAATTATCTCAAGAAACGTTTAAGCATATTTTGCTGCCAGTTTATATTAGTGCTTATCGCTATAATGGAAAGGAATATAATTTTTTCATCAATGGAGAAAACGGCACCATTTCAGGGTCAAGACCATACAGTGCATGGAAGATTTTCTTTGCAATTTTATTTGGGCTTATAGTACTAGGTCTTATCATATTTTTTGCCCAAGGTTAAGCTCAAAATTTTTTAGCTACTTTTAAAACCATGGTTAATTGATAATCGATTATGAAAAAACTTTGTTTCTTACTTTTTTTAGTATCCGTATCCATCTTTTCACAAAATTCAATAGAGGCAGATAAAAAAGCCATTTTAGAAGTTTTGAATGCCCAAGAAACAGCATGGAATAATTATGATATAGAAACTTTTATGGAAGGATATTGGAAATCAGAAGAGCTTAAATTTTATGGTGCTGGAGGCGTGGTAAAAGGATGGCAAAGTACTTTAGAACGCTATAAAAAAAGCTATCCCACTAAAGCACATTTTGGTAATCTAAGATTTGTCTTTAACGATGTTTCGCCCATAAACGAGGGGGCATATTCAGTCATGGGCGAGTATCATTTAACCAGAGAAGTTGGCAATACCAATGGCATTTTTATGCTCATCTTGAAAAAAATGAATGGGGAATGGAAGGTAATTGCCGATACCTCGGCCAAAGTAAATTAGAGTGCTATGAATTATGCTATTTTAATGTACGCTCATTTGATTACCGTTGTACCCTGTGTGTTTTTAGGTGCTTATGTTTTATTGGCGAAAAAAGGAACAAGTGTGCACCGGTTTTTAGGAAAAATCTATATGATTTTAATGCTCATAACGGGGCTAATAACCCTATTTATGCCCGCTTTAGTAGGCCCACAATTTCTTGGTCATTTTGGTTGGATTCATCTCTTTAGTTTTTTAACTATATATACCGTTCCAACGGCATATACAGCGATTAGAAAAGGAAATGTTAGGGCGCATAAACGCAAAATGGTTTTACTATATATTGGAGCTATTTTGATAGCAGGTGGTTTTACCTTTGCGCCTGGGCGTTATTTGAATGAGTTGTTTTTTGGGTAATCTTACTTAAAAACCAAACAAACCGGACTTCCCATTTTCATTTCATTTAAGAAAGTTAAAGTCCCCATATCACCTTCCCTTTTAAAGATAGTTATATTATTGCTCCGCTGATTGGCGACCAATAGATAATTACCTGAAGGATCCATGGTGAAATTTCTAGGCCAATCTCCATTAACCGAAGTACGGCCAATAGTCGTTAGTTTTCCGTTTTCCTGATTTACAGAAAAAACAACAATTGTATTTTCCCCACGATTAGAACCATATAAAAATTTACCATCGGCAGACAAGTGAATATCTGCACAAAAACTCTCGCCTTCAAAATCAGTAGCAAGCGTGCTTCGAGTTTCTATTTCATTATAGCTGCCTTCATCATCTCTTTTTAAAACTGTAATGGAAGAATTGAGCTCGTTTATTACATAAAGAAAAGTGCGATTTTGACTAAAAGTGAAATGCCTTGGTCCAGCGCCTTGGTCCATATTTATGGAAGACTGATGTGCGGCCACCCAGCCGTAAGGCTGTTTATCATATCGTTTTATAGCATCTAAACCTAAATCAGCCACAAAAAGGCCGTCTTCATTAAAATGTGCTTTGTGCACATGAGGAATTTCTAGTGTGTCTGAGGTGTGGTGATTTAAAACCTGACGGTCTGCTAAACTTCCATCAGTAGCTAAATCAAAAATCGCCAAATTACCACCCGTATAATTTGAAGCCGCTAATTGCCCATTTTCTGAAAGTGCAACATGACAAGGATGTGCCCCTGCTGTTCCCTTACTATTGATAAGTTTTAGCATATTATTTTCAAATGCATATGCATATACTCCACCTCCTAATGAATCAAAATCAGCAGTTTCTTGAACAGCATATAGATTTTTCTTGTCTTTAGCAATAGCTAAAAAAGAGGGATTAGCTAGTTCTGCCATCAATTTCATTGAATCTAGTGTTCCATTGGATGGGTTAAACTGAAGTTTATAGATACCCCTACTGTCACCATCTGTATACGTTCCAACAAACAAATCAAAGGTTTCCATAGGCGTTTTCTTTTCTTGACACCCTATAAAAATAAAAACACTTAGGAGGTACAAAGGACTAAATTTTAATTTCATAATACTTAGTTGAATTTTATAAAAATACACAACTCTTTAAGATTATTAATTATGACCATGCTCTTCTAATTGATATCATATGCAGCGCATATTTTTGTAACTTCAAAGCCAATCAAAAACGACCAAAAATGATACAAAAAACTCTCGGATTTCTTGTAACAGCTTTTTTTATTTCAATTACTCAAGCGCAAGAACCTTATTTTTTATTGGACCCTACTATATCTCCCGATGCTCAAACTATAGTTTTTAGTTATGATGGAGATCTATGGAAGGTTAATTCGACCGGTGGATTGGCTACCCGAATTACAGCTATGGATGGTGAAGAAACACTACCAAGAATTTCTCCAAACGGTGAATGGCTGGCCTTTACTTCAAATTCACTTGGCAATAAGAATATCTATATCATGCCCTTGTCAGGAGGTGCGATTGTACAACTCACTTTTAATGATAAATCAGACGAAGTAGATAGTTGGTCTTGGGATTCAGAAACCATTTATTTTACCTCAAATAGAGAGAATCGCTATTCAGGGTACACTATTTCCAGACAAGGGGGCACTCCAAAACGCCTTTTTCAACACTATTTTCATACAGTGCACAACCTTGCCAAGCATCCTAAAACAGATGAGCTTTTTTTTAATGAAAGTTGGGAGAGTAAAAACTTCACCAATCGTAAACGTTACAAAGGAGCCTATAATCCTGATATAAAATCATACGATACTAAAACTGGTTCTTATAAAGAATATACCTCTTATAAAGGAAAAGATATGTGGGCGACATTTGATTTGGAAGGGACATTGTATTTTGTTTCAGACCAAGCCAATGGAGAGTATAATCTATACACCTTTGATAACAATTCAAAAACACAACTAACATCTTTTAATACATCTATTGGGCGACCACAAGCCAGCGCAAATGGCGCAGCGGTAGTATTCACAAAAGACTACCAAATTTTCTTATATGATGTGGCAAGTAAACAACCCAAAAAAGTATCCGTTCAATTGGCCAAAGATAACACTGTCGAAAATCTACAAGATTTTAATGTAAGCGGAAACATCACCAATTTTTCAGTTTCTCCGGATAATAAAAAACTGGCTTTTGTATCAAGAGGTGAACTTTTTGTTTCCGATGTCAAAGGAAAATTTGTAAAACAAATATCACTTAAAAACAAAGAAAGGATTAAGGAAGTTCTATGGTTGAAAAACAATAGTACTGTTCTGTTCACTAGAACTGATAAGGGCTATACTAATCTTTTTACGATTGACGTAAGTGGAAAAGAAGATGAAAAACAAATAACAAAAGACGCTAGAAATAATGTAAATATTACCTTGAATTCTAATATGACCCAAGCACTTTACATTAGCGGTCGTGATGAACTGCGCTTACTGGATTTGAAGAATTTCAAAAGTGAAGTCTTGGTTAAAGATGAATTTTGGGCTTTATATGCACCTCAGCCCTACTTTTCGCCAGATGATAAATACGTTGTGTATAATGCCTACCGCAATTTTGAACATGATGTTTTTACCATTCGTTTATCGGATAAAAAAGTGACCAATTTAACCCAAACTGGAGTAACCGAAACAAGTCCGGCGTGGTCGCCAGATGGCAAATATGTTTATTTCACTTCAAACTTGACCAAACCTAGTTATCCGTATGGTATGGAAGCTCCTAAAATTTACCAAATGGCACTTGATAAGTTTGAAGACCCCTATTTAATTGATGAATTTGATAAGCTTTTTAAAGAGGAAGAAAAAGAACCTGAGGATAAGGAAAAGAAGAACAAAGAAGAAAAAAGCAAAGTTGATGACACTAAAAAAGTAACTGTTAAGATCAATGAAAAAGGATTAATGGAACGTATCAAGAGAGTAAGTCCCTCTTTTGGTTCGCAATATGCTCCTGCGGCTTATAAAAAAGATAAAACAACCTATTTATTTTATTTGAGCAACCATGACGAAGGTAAAATGAAGTTATGGAAAACTACATTTGAGCATTTTGAGAAGAATAAAACTGAAAATGTTTTAGATGAAGAAATTCGTGGTTATCATATCGAAACTGCCAAAGACCAATACTACTTGTTGGTTAAAGGTAATATTCACACCCTTGATATTAAAAGTAACAAAACCGAAAAAATCAAAATTTCGAATACATTTAGAAGAAATTTATCAGAGGAGTTTACTCAAATGTTTTACGAAGCTTGGGCTGGTTTTGAGGAGAATTTTTATGATGAAAACTTTCATGGTGAAGACTGGCAAAAACTTCGTGACCGATATGCCCAATACCTACCATTCATTACAAAACGCTCCCAATTACGATTGCTTTTTAATGACATGCTGGGTGAATTGAACACTTCTCATTTCGGATTCTATTCGAACGGAAAAGAAGAAAGTTCCTTTTATAAGAACGCCACAATGAGCACGGGAATTGTTTTTTCTAATGAAGACTCTTATTTGGTTGAACGCCTTTTAACCGATGGCCCTGCTGATATTACAGGGATGCCTCTCAGAAAAGGAGATCGCCTCATTGCTGTAAATGATGTAAAAGTCAATGAAGCCATGAATAGGGAATCTTATTTTGTACAGCCTTCAAGAGATAAAGAAATAACGCTCACCTTTTCAAGAAATGGTAGTCCCATTAAGGTGAAAATACATCCAACAAACACAAATAATGCTCGTACCCTTTTGTATGATGAATGGATGGATGCCAATCAAAGTTACATTGACCAAAAAAGTAATAAAGAGGTAGCTTATATCCATATGAAAAACATGACGGGCCGAGAATTGGAACGTTTTAAGCGTGAAATGGTTTCCGAAGCGAATGGAAGAAAGGCGCTTATATTAGATTTACGATATAATACAGGTGGTAACGTGCATGATGAAGTACTTCAATTTTTATCCCAAAAGCCGTACTTGAAATGGAAGTATCGTGAAGGAAAACTAGCTCCGCAACCCAATTTTGGACCAGCGGCTAAACCAATTGTCATTTTAATCAACGAGCAATCTTTAAGTGATGCCGAAATGACTTCTGCAGGATTTAAAGAATTGGGTTTGGGTACACTTATCGGCACAGAAACCTACCGTTGGATTGTGTTTACTTCGGGTAGTGGATTGGTAGATGGTTCATTTTACAGATTACCTTCATGGGGTTGCTACACTTTAGATGGTAAAAACTTGGAAAAAGAAGGGGTACAACCTGACATTTTGATTAACGAAACTTTCAAAGACAGATTAGATGGCAAAAATCCACAATTAGATAGGGCCTTACTTGAAATTGAAAAGCAACTTAAGAAAGAATAGCCCTATAGTTAATTGCTAAACAGGTAATTTAGCTTGCTCTTCCCATTCAAGAATCCATTTAGCCATAAGGGAAACCCATTCATCACGGTCATTCAAACATGAAATGTGCTTAAATGACTCTCCACCGGCCTCTTTGAATTCTTCATCACCTTCCATGGCAATTTCTTCTAGGGTTTCTAAACAATCTGAAACAAATGCAGGGGTAATTACAGCTAAACGTGTTTTACCTTCTTTTGCAAATCTTTCAAATTCATAGTCCGTATAAGGCTTTAACCATGGGTCGCCAGCCAATCGAGACTGAAAAGAAGTACTAACCTTTTCTTCTGGCAAGCCTAAATAAGCTTTAATTAACTCCGTAGTATCGTAGCACTGATGTCTGTAACAAGTATGATGTGCCACCGAATTAATGGAACAACACGTACCATCTATTTTGCAATGAAATTTTGTAGGGTCCGATTTTCTAATATGGCGTTCAGGTATTCCATGATAAGAAAACAAAACATGGTCGTATTCAAAATCTTTTAAGCCTTCAGCAATGCTATCACCAAGCACTTTTATGTACTCCGGGCTACTATAAAATGCTGGCATAGTAGTCACCTTCATGTCAGGAAAATGCTGCTGTTGCTCTTCCATGGCCTTCACCACAACGGTCTCGTAAGAAGACATAGCGTAATGTGGATACATGGGTACTAAAAGCACCTCATCAACATTTTTATCGGCTAACTCTTGCAAGCCTTCTTTTATGCTACCTGAACCATAACGCATACCTAAGGCCACAGGAAGCTTGGTATGTTCGCGTAGTTTTTTGGTAAATCGTTCCGAAATTACAATTAAAGGCGAACCTTCATCCCACCAAATTTTTGAATACGCTTTGGCCGATTTTTTAGGTCTTGTATTCAAGATGATTCCTCTTACCAAAAGATTTCTTAAAAGTGGAGGCACGTCGATTACACGACCATCCATTAAAAACTCATCTAAATATGGTTTTACATCTTTTGGGGTTGGGCTATCAGGTGACCCTAAATTGACCAATAAAACTCCTTTTTGCACAGCATTAAATTTAAGTTTCAAAAATACAATTTGAAAGGCATTCTATTTTTACAGATTGGAATAAGTTTTGTTATATAGAAATAGATAACTTTGATTGAAAGACAAAATAAATGAAGTACTATTTACTCTTATTGAATTTTTTACTAGTCCATTTTGTGACAGCCCAAATTGTTTCTTCAGCGGAAGACGAAGCGATTTTTAAAACCCGATTATTACAAATTCAAGATGTTGAAACTTCTTCTTTTAATGAGCACCTGTTAGAAGTTGGAAAAACTTTTTTAGGAACACCATATGTGGAAAAAACTTTGGAGTTTGGTAAAACTGAAGCTCTAGTAATTAATTTTAGAGGTCTTGATTGCACCACATTTGTTGAGAATACACTAGCGATAAGTTTACTTCAAAAACAAGAGAAAACAGATTTTTTCTCTTTCACCGATAATTTAAAAACCATTCGGTATAGAAATGGCATTCTTGATGGCTATTCATCTCGCCTGCATTACTTTACAGATTGGATACGAAATAATGAAGAAAAAGGTTTAGTTAAAGATATTACTGCCGACTTGGGTGGAATTGAACTTAACAAATCCATTAACTTCATGGGAACCCACAGAGAGCTTTATCCTTTTTTGAGTGATGACACCAACTATCAACGCATTATAGAGACTGAGACCTCCCTGGCTAAAAAAACGCTTTGTTATCTGCCTCAAAAGGAGATTAAAAAGAGCGAAGCATATATGAAATCAGGAGATATTATAGCCTTAGCCACTTCAATAAAAGGTTTAGATGTTACCCATACCGGTATTGCTTTTAAAAAACCAAATGGCCGAATTCACTTACTACATGCTTCAAGTTCAGGTGAAGTTAAAATTACCGAGGTACCCCTGGTAGATTATTTAAAAAAGGTGAAAAATAATATAGGTATTATTGTTGCCAGGCCAATGCCTTAACTGCGGTTTAAACACCATTCAATGGCACCCAATAAATGCTGAATAAAATTATTTTCAGCATAAGATTCATTGGTATGGCCGCCACCAGAATAGTAAGCTCTTCCCGCGCCAACTTGATGATACCAGGCAATTGGATGTTGGGCTCCATTTGTACCCCCAACATAAGAACTCTCATCTAAATTTAAAGTAACGTTTACTTCAGAATTTAAGTTTTTATAGTTATACCATTCGTCATTGCGTACCCAAGTTTCGGGTAAATGTTTTGTTGAACTGTGTGTTCCATCTACCAGTTGAACAGATGCCTGAATTACATTTGGATTATTGGGATGACTTTCAAAATAGCCGCCAACCAATTTACCATACCAGTTCCAATCATATTCAGTATCTGCTGCAGCATGAATTCCTAAAAAACTACCTCCTCCATTTATATAATTTTCAAATGCCTTTTCTTCTTCAGCATCCAACACGTCACCTGTTGTACTCAAGAACACCACCAACTGATAATTCTTTAAGTTGCGTTCCGTAAAATCTTCAGAACTCTCAGTTCTTATTACAATGAAATTATTCTTTCGACCAAGCTCGCGTAAAGCCTTTACACCTGTTGAAATACTTTCATGCCGATAACCCTCAGTCTTAGTAAAAACTAACACAAAATCAGGACGTTTTTTTGGAGTAGTATTTGGTGTTTCTTGTGCCGAACAAATTAGAGAAATACTAAAAAAGATGATGAAGATTGATTTGATGAATTTCATTGATGATGGTTTAGGTTGATGAAGTTAAATATTTTTTTGGGGTCGTACCATATTTCTTTTTAAAAGATGCTATAAAGTGACTGGCAGTGCTATAACCGACTTTAAGACCAACTTCATTGACATTATGCTTACCGGTTTCTAGCATCTTACGAGCGTATTCCATTTTATAGTCAAAAAGGAAACCGAAGACTGAATCACCATAAATTTGTTTAAATCCTTCTTTTAACTTTTTAAGGCTTAGACCAATTTCATTAGATAACTCGGCTAAAGTTGGTGGTTCTGTCATTCTTGCAATGATAATCTCTTTTGCTTGTCTAATTTTACGAACATTATCCTCATCAGCTAAAAAAGGGCATTGTTCTAAATCAGCATCTTCGGTTTTATTAAAATATAGAGATATCAATTCATATACCTTGCCTTTCACATAAAGGTTCTTTATCGATGGGTGCAGGTTATAACTCATTAACTGGCTCAAGACTACAGCCATTGCTGGGGTTAAAACTTCTTGAGAATAATACTTTTTCTCACCCGAAACATCACTTAAAAAAGGAATATATGACGCTTCACTAGAAAAAAGTGAATGAAATTTTCTAATTGTCATCACAATGGAAAGCATCCATGAATTTGATTCCAATACCACATTCATAGGTAGGTTTTTCTGTGTGTTATACAACAATAGTGAATTCTCTTCGGATACTTCAAGGGCATAGCCCCCTTCATTAAATAAAAACTTAATCTTTCCTTTTAAAGCAAAATGAAACTGAATATAAGTACTATCAATATCTCGAACAACAGTTTTACGGTCATCCGTATCGTTTTGAATTTTAAGCACATAGAAGCCTTCATCAACTAATATCTCGTCATATGAACCTATAGCGACATTTTCTATCATTTATAATTTTATTTAAGCTTGAATTATGTTATTTAGAATCACTCTAAACAATGTCGATATTTAGTCTAACATCAATAAAGCTAGTGTTTTTGAAAGTTTTTTACAAAATTACACTTTAACTTGATATTTGATGTTATTAATTGTTCCGCTAGCGTTATTTTTTGTTTTGTGACACCATTAATTTTACAGCCAGGTTAGAGTTTAATGAAGAACTACCATATTTCGAAACATCCATCCTTTTTTGCAGTTGGTTTGAGTTATAAAAAAGCCGAGGCAGAAGTTAGAGGAAAGTTTAGTTTGGATGTGCCAAAAATAGATGCCATTATCCTTGATGCCCAAAAGCAGGGCGTTGAAGGTTTATTGACCATTTCTACTTGTAATCGTACTGAACTTTTCGGATTTGCACAACAACCCTTTCAACTAATTAAGTTGTTATGTGATCATACACAAGGTTCCATCGAAGAGTTTCAAGAAGTAGCTTACGTTTATAAAAATCATGATGCTATTAATCATCTTTTCAAGGTGGGCACTGGCTTGGATAGTCAGATCTTAGGTGATTTTGAAATTATAAGTCAAATCAAACAAAGTTTTTCCCGATCTAAAAAACATGGTATGTCTAATCCGTTCTTAGAACGGTTATGCAATTCTGTAATACAAGCCAGCAAAAGAATCAAAAATGAAACGGAACTTTCAACGGGTGCCACATCCGTAGCTTTTGCATCAGTTAAATACATTCTTCATAATATCTCTGATATATCTTCCAAGAATATTTTACTGTTTGGTACAGGTAAGATCGGTCGTAATACCTGTGAAAATCTAATCAAGCATACCAATAACAAACACATCACCTTAATCAATAGAACAAAAGAAAAAGCTGAAGCCATCGCTGGTAAATTTCAATTATTGGTCAAAGATTATGGCGATTTACAAACGGAAATTAGAAAAACTGATATTTTAGTAGTTGCTACTGGCGCACAACTTCCAACTATTTCAAAATCGCTTTTACATACAAAAAAACCATTGTTAATTTTAGACTTGTCGGTACCAAAGAATGTAGCTGATAACGTTTTGGAATTGGATAACGTAACCTTAGTTCACCTAGATCAACTCTCTCAAATAACAGACGAAAATTTAAATAAAAGAAAGGAATACATTCCGAAAGCTTATGACATTATTGAGGAAGTAAAACTGGACTTTATCAAATGGTTAGAAAGTAGAAAATTTGCTCCCGTCATCAATGCCTTAAAAGCAAAATTGATGACCATGAAAGAAGAAGAGCTTGATTTTCACTCGAAAAAACTGCAAGATTTTAATCAAGAACAAGCGGAGCTGGTATCAGAGCGGATTATTCAAAAAATAACCAAACAAGTGGCCAATCATCTTCGTAAATCAGATGCCGATACAGATGATAGTCTCGCACTTATTCAAGAAGTATTTCAATTAGAACTTAATAGTAAATGAAGAATGTAATTCGCATTGGTACCCGAGATAGCGAATTGGCGTTATGGCAAGCTAATACCGTTCAAAACAAACTTGAAGCACTAGGTCATAACACGACTTTAATTCCTGTTAAAGCTACTGGAGACCTAGTTTTAGACAAACCCCTATACGAATTAGGTATCACCGGAATATTTACCAAAACACTTGATGTGGCTTTGCTTAAAGGTGATATTGACATCGCTGTGCATTCCATGAAAGACGTGCCGACCGTTTTACCTAAAGGTGTTGTTCAGGCAGCAGTTTTAGAAAGAGCTGAAACTCATGATGTTTTAGTACATAAGGGGACTGACTTTTTAGAAAGAGAGGGTATACTAGCTACTGGAAGTTTAAGACGGAAAGCGCAGTGGTTAGCAAAATACCCTAAGCATAAGGTGGTCGATTTAAGAGGCAATGTCAATTCTAGATTAATCAAACTAATAGAAAATGATTGGAATGGTGCAATTTTTGCCCAAGCCGGATTGGAACGCATTAAACTTTTACCTAAAGATGCCGTTCAATTAGATTGGATGATACCAGCACCTGCCCAAGGCGCTATGTTGGTTGCTGGCCTAAAAGATAATGAAAAGGTTATTCAAGCTGCATCTGAATTGAATGATGATCATAGTGCTATAACCACTCAGATAGAGCGTGAGTTTTTAAAGACCTTAGAAGGTGGTTGTACAGCGCCAATTGGAGCTTTGGCTGAAATAAAAAACCAAAAGGTTTATTTTAAAGGATGTCTGCACGCCCTTGATGGGAGTGCTTTTGTCGAAACGATAAAAGAGCGTCCTCTGACTAAAATTGAAGGTTTTGGAAAAAGCTGTGCTTATGAAATTTTGGAAAGCGGCGGAAAACAATTAATGGATGAGATAAAAAATGAACTCAACAATTCTGTCCACTAAAAGATTATCAGGATCTCAACGTGAGTTGGCACTCAATGGCAAGCTCAATATTGTCGAGTATGATGCTATTAATATTGAATACCTGCCTTTTGAAATAAATTCTGATGTTGATTGCTATATTTTTACCAGTAAAAATGCAGTTCATAGTTATTTAGAAGAGCAAAAATCAAAAGTCAACAAGGGCGAAAAATCTCAAATATTAAAAGCTGTTTGTGTAGGCGAAAAAACAAAGCTTTTACTACAAAAAAATAACTTTGAGGTTCTGGCGACTTGCGAAAATGCGGAGAACTTATCACAAATAATCATAACCAATTATAAGTTCTACTCATTTTTATTTCTAAGTGGGAATTTGAGAAGAACAACTTTGCCCGAACAATTAATCAAAAATAAAATTGACTATAAGGAGATTGAGGTCTATAGAACTATTTTAAAACCTAAAAAATTTAAAAATACATTTGAAGGAATTCTGTTTTTTAGTCCGAGTGGAGTTGAGAGTTTCATTCAAGACAACAGTCTATCAGATAGTACTGCCTTTTGCATTGGATCAACAACAATGAATGAGGCAAAAAAATATACCAATCGGTTAATTAAAGCCAATAAACCCACGATAGAAAACGTAATAGTGCAGGCGGTAAAACATTATAACTCATGATTAAAAACGATTTATTTTTAAAAGCTTTAAAAGGAGAAACTGTTGAAAGACCCCCTGTTTGGATGATGCGCCAAGCCGGACGTTATCTTCCAGAGTTTATGGAAATTAAAGCAAAATATGATTTCTTTACGAGGTGTCAAACTCCTGAATTAGCATCTGAAATTACTGTACAACCGATTCGCCGATATGGCATGGATGCCGCCATTCTATTTAGCGATATTTTGGTTATACCCCAAGCGATGAATATTGATGTAGAAATGAAACCTAATTTTGGACCTTATCTACCTCAACCTATACGAACTGCAAAAGATTTAGAAAGAGTAATTGTTCCCGATATTCAAGACACACTCGGCTATGTGATGGATGCCATTACAATGACCAAAGAGAAATTGAATGATGAAATTCCATTAATTGGTTTTGCGGGATCACCTTGGACAATTTTATGTTATTGTGTTCAAGGACAAGGCAGTAAAAACTTTGATTTGGCAAAAGGATTTTGTTTTACTCAGCCAAAAGCAGCTCATGAATTATTGCAAAAAATTACGGATACTACTATTGCTTATTTAAAAGAAAAAGTAAAAGCCGGAGTAAACGCAGTTCAAGTTTTTGATTCGTGGGGAGGAATGTTATCACCCACTGATTATCAAGAATTTTCTTTCCAATATATTCAGCAGATTATCGATGCCTTAAAAGATGAAGCACCTGTAATTGTTTTTGGCAAAGGTTGCTGGTTTGCATTAAATGAAATGGCAAAATCCGGAGCTTCCGCTCTAGGGGTAGATTGGACATGCTCAGCTCGTAATGCGCGATATTTAAGTGGAGGAAAGATTACTTTACAAGGTAATTTTGACCCTTCTAGATTGCTTTCACCTCCTGATGAAATAAAAAGAATGGTCCATCAAATGATTAATGAATTTGGCAAAGACCAATATATTGTTAACCTAGGGCACGGTATTCTTCCAAATATTCCTATTGAAAATGCTGGTGCTTTTATTGAAGCTGTAAAAGAATATAAAGCTCCATAACAACCTATTATGCAAATTGATTTTGAAAACTACAGTATTGCTCCCGTTCATATTAAAGACGCCTGGCGAATCTGTGATTTTGTTGTTTCAAATTCAGAAAGATTAAAACCCTTCTTTCCACAAACATTAAAAGCGAATTTAACACCAACTCTTGCAGAAATTTTTGTCAAGACCAAAGTAAAACAGTTTGGCAATAGAGAAGAGTATCTATTCACAATAAAAGAAAATACCAATCGGACTATTATTGGATTGCTCTATGTAAAGGAACTGTTCAAGGCGCCAAATCAAGCAGAACTTGCTTATTGTATTAGTTATCAATATGAAGGTAGAGGTATTACTTCTAAATTAGTTTCTGAAATTCTGGATTGGTCATTCAATCACCTAGGACTTGAGACACTTCAAATTATTGCACATAAGACCAACCTAGGAAGTTTGAGAGTCGCAGAAAAAAATGGCTTTACTTTTCAAAAGACCCTTTCAAAATCTCATCAAAAATTTGATGGAGAATCTGTAGATATGGAATTGTATGAACTTTATAACAAAGTTCCATGAATGTGATTGCAACTTTCAAACGAATTGATATCAGTTCCTTTTGGTCGCTTTTTAAAATAAGTATTCAAAATCCTTTATTCCTGTATCCCACATATAAGGCAACTAGAATGTGTTTAAAGGTTTCAACTAACCATTTTGGAAGAGCTCATTACCAAAATAGCCCAGCAAATGCATTTCGCCATGCATTTTGGAATTATTTAATCGCAAAATATTGTACCAAATGGTCTAAAATTAATTCAAGAATTCTGAAATGGACCAAATCTATTACAGATTGGCACGAGAATACCTTTAAAAATAGAGAGCTAGCGCGTTTAATGGACTTTCACAATAATGAAATTGGCAGGGCTATTTTTATTCAAAATCAAACAAAAACGGAAGAAGAAGTTCTACAGCAACTTCTCCAATTAACTAATTCTTCTAAAAAAATTGAAGTCGAGGCTGATATCCTTAAAAACAAGTTTAATTTAGTTCATATTACGGAATAAAGATGAAAGATGAATTTTATCAATACATTCAAAATCTGCAAGAAAGCATTACTTCAAAACTTGAAGAAGTAGATGGATCAGCAACTTTTGTTGAAGATATATGGGAACGACCAGAAGGCGGAGGAGGCAGAACAAGAGTTATAGAAAATGGTGCTGTTTTTGAAAAAGGAGGTGTTAATATATCAGCTGTTCATGGAGCATTACCTAAAAGTATGCAAAACTATTTTGGAGTAACTGATGCTGATTTTTTTGCTTGCGGACTAAGTTTAGTTCTTCACCCTAAAAATCCCTTTGTGCCCACCGTACATGCTAATTGGCGCTATTTTGAAATGTATGATCAAAAGGGAGCTATAGTAGACCAATGGTTTGGAGGTGGCCAAGATTTAACTCCATATTACCTTTTTCATGAAGATGCAGCTCATTTTCATTCGATTTGTAAGGAAGCCTGTGATAAGCATGACCCCGGTTTTTATAGCACTTACAAGAAAAGATGTGATGAATATTTTTGGAATGCCCACCGCAATGAAGCTAGAGGAATAGGCGGACTCTTTTTTGATTATTGCAAAAGCACCCCAGAAATGAGCATGCAAGATTGGTATAACTTTGTAACCGAAGTTGGCAATAGCTTTTTAGAATGCTATATACCAATTGTTACAAAACGTAAAGACCTTAATTTTACTAATGAGAATCGTGATTGGCAAGAAGTTCGTCGAGGCCGCTATGTTGAATTCAACTTAGTTCATGACAAGGGAACATTGTTTGGTTTGCGCACCAATGGTCGAATTGAAAGTATTTTAATGAGTTTACCGCCTCATGTGCAATGGAAGTACGATCATCATCCAGAAACCGGCAGTGAAGAGGAAAAATTAATCCAGGTTCTAAAAAATCCCAAAGAATGGGTGTAAATAAATTATGAAACTTAAAATTTACCAGGTCGATGCGTTTACTGCCAAAGTTTTTGGCGGTAATCCTGCCGCTGTATGTATTTTAGATGGATGGTTGCCAACTGAAATTATGCAACAAATTGCGCAAGAAAATAACCTTGCAGAGACCGCATTTTTAGTTCAAAAAAATAGCACTTTTGAACTGCGCTGGTTTACTCCAGAAATTGAGGTTGATTTATGTGGCCATGCGACTTTAGCCTCTGCCTTTGTTATTTTCAATCATTATGGATATACGGAAAAAACCATTCGGTTTTATTCTTCAAGAAGTGGAGAACTTCTAGTTACAAAAAAAGATAACGGGTGGATGACCATGGATTTTCCAACAGACCAACTAGTTGCTTTACAAGGAAATACATCTATTGACAAAGCTATTGGTTTAACTCCTCTTAGAACCTTAAAAGGCAAAACAGATTACTTGTTAATTTATAATTCTCAAGAAGAAATCGAAGCTATTCAACCAAATTTTCATTTATTAGACCTGCTTGATTGTCGTGGAGTAATCGTTTCAGCTCCAGGCAAGAACGTTGATTTTGTTTCACGTTTTTTTGCTCCAAAATGTGGAATTCCTGAAGATCCTGTTACGGGGTCGGCTCATACTACCATGTTACCCTATTGGTCAAAAGTTTTAGGGAAAACTCAGTTAGCTGCAAAACAGTTATCCAAACGAAGTGGTGATTTACAATGTGAATATTTAGGAGAACGCGTTAAAATTTCTGGGCAAGCTGTGCTATACTTGGTTGGTGAAATTAATATTTAATTAGAAAATTAAAATATGTATCCACTTATAAGAAATAGAAGATTAAGAGCCTCTTCGGCCATACGGCATTTAGTAAGAGAAACTATTATCACCCCCAGTGATTTTTTAGTTCCTCTTTTTGTCGTTGAAGGTAAAGGAGTTAAAGAAGAAATTTCATCAATGCCCAATTACTATCGAATGAGCCTTGACAAACTAGAAAAAGAAGTCTTAGAACTCTGGAATATGGGGCTATGTGCAGTACTTCTTTTTGTAAAGGTCAACGATAATCTAAAAGATAATAAAGGAACGGAAGCGCTAAATCCAGACGGACTTATGCAACGCGCTATAAAGACCATTAAAAATAGTTGTCCTGATATGCTCGTTATGACTGACGTAGCTTTGGACCCATTTTCCTCTTATGGCCATGATGGTATCGTTACTGATGGGCAAATACTTAATGATGAAACAAGTGAAGTTTTAGCTGAAATGAGCGTGAGTCATGCAGGTGCAGGTGCAGATTTTGTAGCTCCAAGTGATATGATGGATGGTAGAATACTTACCATTCGTGAAGCCCTTGAAGACGAAGGTTTTCATAATACCGGTATCATGAGCTATTCTGCAAAATACGCTAGTTCTTTTTACGGTCCTTTTAGAGATGCTTTGGATTCTGCACCAGTTGATATCAAAAACGTTCCTAAAGATAAAACGAGCTATCAAATGGATGCTGCGAACCGATTTGAAGCAATTAGAGAAACTCAAATGGACATAGATGAAGGAGCTGATATCGTAATGGTTAAGCCAGGTTTAGCATATTTAGATATCGTTCGTGAAATACGAAATGAAGTTGACGTTCCAATAGCTGTGTATCAAGTTTCCGGAGAATACGCAATGTTAAAGGCTGCTGCCGATAAAGGGTGGTTAGACCATGACTCAGTCATGATGGAACAATTAATTAGTATAAAAAGAGCCGGAGCTAATATTATTGCTAGTTATTTTGCTAAAGACGCTGTTCAACTTATGAGTTAAAAATATCATTATATTTAACTCAAAGTGAATAACATTGCTATTAAAACTACGATTACTATTATTTATACTTATCGGTTTTATTTGCACTTCTAATGCTCAGAATTCAGCAATTAGTGACACTGGTTTAAGTAAAATTGATGCATTACTAGAAGATGCAATTCAGCAACAAGCTTTCCCTGGAGCACAAATTCTAGTTGCACATGAAGACGCGATTGTATTTCATAAAACTTATGGCTATCACACTTATGATAGCGTTCAATCAGTTGGTTTAAATGACTTGTATGATTTAGCTTCAGTCACCAAAATATTAGGCCCTTTACCTGCTTTAATGAAACTTGTCGATGAAGGTAAAATTGATTTAGACGTCCCCTTTAGTGATTATTGGCAACCTTGGCGCAAATACAAAGACAAAAAACAGATAACGCTAAGAGAGATTTTAGCTCATCAGGCAGGTTTGGTGCCTTATATTGTGTTTTTAAACCGAGCAACTAAAAACGGAATTCCAAAAGATAGATTTATAAAGGATTCTCAGAGCAAGAATTACAAAAAACAAGCCTATTCAAATCAATTTGTAAAAAATGGATTTCAAAACAAGGTTTTTCGTATTATAAATCGATCAAAAGTATCGTCAAATAAAGAGTATAGATATTCTGGATTAAGCTTTCTGCTCTTTCCGAAGGTTATTGAAAATTTATCCGGTAAAACATATCAATCTTATCTTAAAGAAAACATTTATGACGCTGTAAAAAGCAGAACTCTTGGTTTTAATCCAAATGACAAACAATATTCCAACACTATTGTGCCAACAGAATTAGATACGTTTTGGCGTAAATCATTAGTAAAAGGTTATGTACATGATGAAAATGCAGCTCTTTTAGGTGGTGTTTCCGGAAATGCTGGGCTTTTTGGCACAGCAGATGATCTTTATAAAATGATGAATTTATACCAAAATATGGGCAAATATAAAGGACAACAAATTCTATCTGAAGCAGTAGTAAAAGAGTTTACTAGAATACAATTTCAAAAGAATAACAATAGACGTGGTCTTGGTTTTGACAAACCTTTAATTGGGAATGATACTTTAATTCTTGAAAATGCCTACCCTTCACCAAAGGCAGCCCCATCAAGCTTTGGCCATGCAGGTTTCACTGGCACTTTTGTTTGGGCAGATCCTAAAAACCAATTGGTATTTATTTTTCTTTCTAATAGGGTTTATCCTGATAGAAGTCATAGAAAACTATATGGGTTAAACATCAGAACACGGCTTCATGATATTTTTTATGATGAACTCATAAAGGCTCAATAAATCTTTCTTTAGATTTGTTGCTATTGATTACCTTAGTATACACTAGAAACAACCTATGGGACTCCTAATATTTTACGCTGTTATTTCTATTTTCTTTTCATTTTTGTGCTCCATTCTTGAGGCGGTACTTTTAAGTATTTCTCCAACTTTCCTCAATGTTAAAAAGACCGAGGGCAAGGCTTATGCTGAAGAACTAGAAAACTTAAAAAAAGATGTCGACAAGCCATTAATTGCAATTTTAACTTTAAATACTATCGCTCATACAGTGGGTGCAATTTTGGTAGGTGTACAAGCTAAGGTTGCATATGCTGAGTTATATGGAACTACAACACGTTCTGTTTTGGGAATAGAATTTACTGAAGATTTAATGGTTGGCGCAGTTTCAACAATCATGACTATTTTAATTTTGGTCGCCTCTGAGATTATACCAAAAACTATTGGTGCCACCTACTGGAAGCAACTAGCAAATTTTACTGCTAAAGCACTAAAGGCAATGGTCTTTTTTATGAAATGGACTGGTTTGCTATGGATACTTCAACTATTTACCAAGTTAGTTGGTGGCAAGGGACACCATGGTAGTGTTTTTAGCAAAGAAGATTTTACAGCCATGACTGATATTGCAGAGGAAGAAGGTGTATTTCAAGAATCTGAATCCACTGTAATTAGAAACTTATTGACCTTTAATGAAATTCAGGCCAAAGATGTCATGACTCCAAGAACCGTAATGAAAATTGCGTCAGAAGATATGACCATTCAAGATTTTTTTGAAGCTAATAGGCCTTTACGATTTTCAAGAATTCCAGTTTTTAAAGAACGTGCTGATAATATTACGGGGTTCTTCTTAAAAGATGAACTGCTTGAAGCAATTATAAATAAAAAAGGAGGAGAAACTCTTGGTACGATTCGACGTGAAATTTTAGTTACAAACCGTATTAAACCCATTCCTGAACTATTAGAAAAATTTGTCGAAAAAAATGAGCACGTTACTCTTGTAGTAGATGAATATGGATCAGTTAGTGGCCTAGTTACCATGGAAGATGTAATTGAAACCCTCCTTGGTCTTGAAATTATGGATGAATCTGACAATGTTGAAGATTTGCAGGTTTTGGCTAGAAAAAATTGGGAAGCCCGTGCAAAACGATTGGGGTTAATTGAAGGTTCTAATGAAGTAGAATAATGGAAACTGCTTATTTAAAAACGCCTATTGGTTATGCAGAATTTAAAGGTGATGTAAATGGCTTGGTTTCTGTAAAAGTTTTTGATGAAATGACTTTTTTAGATACTATTCCAGAAGTCTTAGAAGACGCAGTTTATCAATTTCAAGAATATTTTGAAGGGAAACGCAAAACCTTTGATTTGAAAATAAATCCGCAGGGCACTGACTTCCAAAAAAGAGTTTGGCAAGGACTTTTAGAAATTCCTTATGGAAAAACAACATCCTATTTAGAATTATCGAAAACATTAGGAGATGTAAAAGCCATTAGAGCTGTCGCTTCAGCAAATGGTAAAAATCCGCTATGGATTATAGTGCCATGCCACAGGGTTATTGGCAGTAATGGTGATTTAACAGGGTATGCTGGAGGATTACATCGCAAAAAATGGTTACTTGAACATGAAAGCCCAGTTAAACAGCAAAGTCTGTTCTAGTCTGCTACGATATAAGACGGGAAAAAGGGTAAAGCGGTGTTATCAATTAATTCTCCCCCTGGCGAAATTTGTAAAATGCCTCCCTGATTAGGTGTTGTCAAAATTGCATACCCAATAAAAAACATATTTCTTGAACTGCTGTAAGTTTGTGTAGTGATTGTTATATTCGACCCAATTTCTGCCTCTATTTCGTCAGCGATAGTGATAAAATCAGGAATAAAACTTTCTTGTGTTTCTATATCAAATATAGCTGGGCCTGAAGCAAAACGAGCCGGTTGTATGTAAGGTCGTGCATAGTATAACTTATTTTCAGAAAGCACAGTGCCTGAAACTGGCCCAGATGCAAAACCACTATTGAAGCCAAGATTACTAGAACTAATAAAAGATAAATCATTTGTATCATAAAGTTCTAAAGATGCATCTATACCGTTTTTAATTACAACTAGATTACCTAAATCATCTATGAAAATACTGATAGGAGTGTCCCCGAAATTTATAATATTTCCAAGGCTCTTAGTTAAGGTATCATAAACGCTAAGCTTATATTCTCCTTGATTATCTAAAAATGTGATGTACACCTTATCATTAAATAAAAGAGGTTGAAACAAAAGATCAATATCTATATCAATACTAACGTCTAGACTTGTTTGGTTTTGAATTTCTACGTCTTGTAGGCCAATTTCTCGAGAGTCGCCAGGAGCAAAATATCCAAAAAAGACATTAGTTAAGGTGTTAGTACCCCACACTACCGAACGACCTGGTCCGTTGGCATAAAAATCAACAAAACTAGCTGTTGCGCCCGTGCTTATATTCTTTATAACCAAAGAAAACGCTCCTTGTCTAAATGAGTAAAAGGAAAGAAAATCATCGGTTTGTCTTAAAGTTAAATAGTCTGTTGGAACTCCAATCTCTGAGGTCAAATTCAATAACTCAGTCGTGTTCGTAGTAGCATCAAATGTGTATTGAAATACCGCTTCCGTATCTTCACCTATAACTTCGAAACTAGCGGCAAGTATTTCATCAGGTTCTTCAATAATATTGTCATCATTAGAACAACCAACGATTAAAAGGGTCAGCGTGACCCCAAAGATATTTTTCCAATTCATAGCGTAGCAATACGTTTTCAAGATACAATTTAATTTAGGTAAAGTACTTTAGTTCAATGCATTTTAGTATTTTACTTCATGCTTTATAAACTTGATTTAGCGAATATTCTGTTTTTAGATATTGAAACCGTTCCTGAAAATAAAGTCTTTTCAGAACTATCAGAAGAAAAACGTATCCTTTGGGAACAAAAATCTAAATACCAACGTAAGGAAGAGTTTAGCCCCGAAGAATATTACGATCGCGCTGGTATTTGGGCAGAATTTGGTAAAATTATTTGTATTTCAGTAGGCTATTTTACTGAAAAAGGAACACAAAGAAACTTTAGAGTTACTTCTTTTTACGGCGACGAACCTAAACTATTAAAAGACTTTAAAAACTTATTACAAGAACATTTTAACCAAGCCAAACACCTGCTCTGCGGTCATAATGGTAAAGAATTTGATTTTCCTTACATAGCCCGTAGGATGCTCATTAATAACATAAAACTGCCTTATAAACTTAATTTATTTGGCAAAAAACCTTGGGAAATTCCTCATTTAGATACCATGGAACTGTGGAAGTTTGGTGATTATAAACACTACACTTCTCTTAAACTCATGGCAAACGTGCTCGGTATACCTTCTCCAAAGGATGATATGGATGGCAGTATGGTCAGAGATGTTTTTTATGAGGAAAATGATTTGGATAGGATTGTTATTTATTGCGAATTAGATGTGGTTACTACCGCACAGGTATTACTGAGACTTAGAGGGGATGATTTATTAAATGAAAACCAGATTAAGAAGATATGAATCTTGAATCAAATTTTTTAGAAATCACTCCAGTACTCCCTTCTCAAAATATTATGCGTGATATTGAGTGGCATCAAAAACACACTGGTTTTAATCCTATTTTTGGAGACAATATGTATTCTGGACTACAAAGAGCGCATATGCATATTCATTTACAATGGCATGCAGAAACACCTGAAGACCCATTATTGGGTGGTTCTGTAATCAAATTATTTGTAGGAGATATTAAACCAGTTTTTGATGAATTCGTCGAAAGAACAACTGTTTCTAAAGATAAACTTCGAATGAATACGGCTTGGGGTACGCATGAATTTGGTTTTTTTGATTTGAACCATAATGCTATTTTTATTGTTCAGTCTATTTAGTCCTTGAAAAACATAGTACTCGCCATTCCACTATAATCTTGTAAAGAAATGATATATAAGCCTGATGATAAATCAGTAACTTTTATCTTTTCATTGGCATTACCACCTTTAATTGTTTGACCTGCTGTAGTTGTTATGGTATAATAAGCGTCTTTTGAAAATTCTGAAGCTAAATGAAGCTCATTTACAGTAGGATTCGGATATACTTTTAGCGCTAGTTCATTAGTACTTAATGTTTCATAAAGCAATTCCTCCGTTTCTGTACCAGAAAATTCAAACAGTAATTCCTCAGAAAATTCGGAGGCAAGGTTTTGTGAACAAACGGCTCTTATTCGGGCGGTATAATTAATTCCCAATTCTAAATCGGAAAATATCATTTCACCTTCCCAAGTGTTTACAGTCTTCCAATTATCATCGTAGATGTCTTTAATCTGAACTTCATACAAAGTGTCTTGATTTGTTTCCCATGTTATGGTGCAAGAATTTTCATCTGCGCTTTTAATTTGTGGAGGTTTTGGCGCTTGATTCATTTGACATTGACTCAATGAAACTCCTGATATAATTAAAGAAAAATCTTGTGCTCCGTTTTGTAAATCTCCTTTATGAGAAATAGTAATAACATATTCACCTGATGCGTTATCTATATCTATACGTTCAAAAGGATCAACCCTATTATCACCTTTAGTAGCTGGCGCACTAGCGTTTGAAGCGTTCAATTTCCAGGGCATAAATTTACTTCCGTCTTTAGAAATACTAATATCTAAATCATTAACAAGTGCAGGGGTGACCGAATTTAAATCGCCTCTGTTAATATAAGAACCTTCAATATCTGTCCATGAAATAGACGCTATCAAAGGTTCTTCACCATTAGCATTAACTATTACCGAATAGGTTTCGCCTGATTGTAAAGTATTTTCTTCAACAATTGTGGCGTATTCTTTTTTCTTTAGGATCTCTCCAGCGCGTGCGGTATTAAGTACACCCCATCCCATTCTATAATCTGGCCCAGGTGCTTGAACATCATCTGCACTATGCAACGCCAAGCCTTTTAATGTGGCTGCTTTCATGTAGGAACTAAATAGTTCTTCATGATATTGCTGTAATAATAATAAAGAAGCCGAAACTCCTGGGGCTGCCATAGAAGTACCCATTGCACTGCTATAACTAGTATTGTTATTAGAGCTGGTCGAGTAAATTAATGTGCCATCACCCGCTATATCTGGTTTTATACGACCATCATCTATAGGTCCAAAACTACTATAGCCTGATACTCTTGCATCTTTTAAATCACCATTGTTAGCTAATTTTGTATCTGCGCCGGCTATAACTAAGCCATTTTTTGAAGTAGTAAATCCTAATAATAAATCAAATCCATCTTGTGCATTACCGGAATTTGGAAGTTCATTATCTCGGCTATTTTGAGAATTACCCGCTGCGGAAATCATCAAATAGTAAGGGGCATTATACATTATTTTATCCCAATCTTGTGAAACTCTGATATAACTGCCAAAATACCAATCAGGAACACGGTCAGTTTTTATACCATATGAATGATTTGATATAAGCATACCGTTAGCAGCTGCTTCAGCAACTTCAATTTTATCTCGTGTCCAATCATGAGTAAGCGCTTTTGCTTCAAAAGCCACCCCTTTTGCTTTTTCCTTTATACCAGAAGAAACCATTGCCCCTGTGACCATAGTACTATGTCTATCAGTAAGACTGCTACCATCGGCATTGCGTACTCTACTGTCAAATTCTTGATGGGATGTTAAAGCAATTCCAGCATCCCAGACACCTATTTGCATACCCAAACCTGTAATATCTGATTCTAAGCTTCCGCCTTTATAGAGAGCATCCGTTCTGGAAACTTTGCTAGTAGGATCTAAATACGTGGTATAGAATAATGGTGTATCGTCAATTCCAATAGAATTCAATGCGACAATAGTTCCATCCAAAGCCTTTTCAAACGCTTTTACTTGTTTTGTTTTGACTACAGCCTGTATTCGCTGTTTCTGTGCTTGGCGCTCTTTTTTGAAGGTATTAATCAACTGTTCAAATTTAGCAGTATTGTAAGACGATATTATAACCGCCCGCTGCTCTTCTGATTGTCCAATTAAAATAGAAGAAACTAAAAATAGAAAATAGAAAGGTAAAAAAAAGCCTTTATTTACAGTAGGGTTTTTGCAGACCATGATTATAGATAGGTAAGATTTGGACTACAAATATATTTTCAAATTCAAGTATTATCGATAAAAAACATCTTTATTTCGATGAATGACACGACTAGGCTAGTTCAGTTGTTGTGAAACTTCAATTTTATGTTGTGTAGTATTTTTCTTTCTTTTATGAATTCCATTTAAGAACTACATAAACGGGAAAATGATCGCTATAACCGCCAATATATTTTTTACCCGCATATGTTCTAAAAGGGTTGCCTTTATATTTACCCTTCCACTCTTTCAAAAAGTCAGGAGCAAAAATTTTGGCCTTTTTAAAACTGTGTGTTCCTTGTTCAAAATTTAGAAAACTATGCGACAGAATTACTTGATCAAAAAGACTCCACTCGCCTTTATAATTTGCGCTACCACTATGAGGTGATAGTAGTTTTTCCATGGGATTAATAAACAAACCTGAAGCCATTAAAGTCTTTATACTTTCTGAATTGGGATCATCGTTAAAATCGCCCATAACTATGAGATTCAGATGATTTTGTTCATTTTGAATTGAACTAATTTTTTTTAAAATGGTTTTTGCAGCTTCAATACGCTTGTAAGCAGTTTGATCTGCACCATCCCTTCTTGAAGGCCAATGATTCACAAAAACGTGAATTTCTTCCCCATTCAATTCCCCTTTTACATATAAAATATCTCTAGTAAAATCTCGATTGCCATTTTGAGAATTTATAATTAATGGAATAGTCTCTGCTTCTAAAACATTGAAATAATCACGATGATATATTAATGCAGTATCAATACCTCGTTCATCAGGAGAGTCAAAATGAACATAATCATAATTAATATCTTCAAGTTCATCAGTATCTAACAGTTTTTTGATAACTCCGTCATTTTCAACCTCAGCAATACCTAATAGCACCGGTGGCAGATTCGACTCCCCTTCCCCTATATGCGCAATTGCTTTAGCCAGCTTATGTGATTTCTTGTAGAACTTTTTATCATTCCATTTTTTGAAACCCTTCGGCGTAAAATCATCATCTAAAACATGTTCGTCATTTGTTGTATCAAAATAATTTTCAAGGTTATAAAAGGCCAGCGTAAATCGATTCGAAAACTTTTCGTTATCCATAGAGAATTTTTTAAATAGAACGTCTGCAGTTTTTATTCTTGGTCCAAATCGACCATTTTTCGAACACGATATTTTTTATATAATGGAATGATGATTGGGGTCAACAAATAAACCATACCTGAATAACCTGCCGCCGTACCACCAAAAATAACCACAACCATAATAGATGCAACAGATATAAGCATCAGTTGAATATAATTATGTATAAAAGTATTAGTGATATACTTTTCTCTTAAATTCAATTGAAGCTCTTCAGACTGTTTCAAAGCATTTAAATGCATGAGTATAACTATGCCATAAATAAAGACTAAACCTAAACCAAAACGAATCATTAAATCTTCCCATTGTTCAACATTTAATTCTGCAGCATTAAGATTCTTAACTGCTGTTCTAAGTGCTTCAGACGAATCACCTAAACTTCGTTTTAAAGTAGCATAAATAGCTGTTCCGATATAAGAAAAAAGATATTTTAGAGGGTATATGTAGAATAGTAAGACAAACAAAAACAAGGCATTTAACACCTTTGTTTTACCATCACTTAAACCATAATACAAGAAAAAATTACTATGGTTATTCCACAAACCTAACAAAAGCATGGTACAAAAAATAAAGCCTATAAAGCTATACATAGAGGCCTGAAGTTCAATATATGTAGTTGGAACTTGTGAGGAAATTACTAAGAGTGTAATAGAAAAACCAAATACAGCATCAGTGAGGTTTTCAAGACGTGTTGCCTGCATACCGCGATACCTAAAACCTTCTTTTGAAATCTCTTTAGTTGAACCCAATAATTTCTTCATACAAGACTCATAATGTTTAAACTTAGTGAAAAATACAAAAAACGGCTTGTAAACATTATGTAGCTTTGCATATTAAAGATTTTTATGCTCGAGAAAAAGACTATTGATTATGAGAAATCAGTGTTGATAGGTGTTATCAACTCTCATCAAAACCAAGAAAAGGTTACTGAATATCTTGATGAACTGGAGTTCTTGACTTACACTGCAGGTGGCGAGGTGTATAAACGTTTTGTTCAGCGTATGGATATACCTAATCCTAAAACACTTATTGGAAGTGGAAAAATGGAAGAAGTTGAAAAATATGTGACAGAAAACAAAATAGGATCTGTAATATTCGATGATGAACTTTCTCCGGCCCAACAAAGAAATATTGAGAAGATTTTACGTTGTAAAATAATTGATCGTACAAGTTTAATTCTCGATATTTTCGCACAACGCGCCCAAACAAGTTATGCACGAACGCAAGTAGAACTCGCTCAATATCAGTATCTATTGCCTAGATTAACCGGTTTATGGACTCACTTAGAGCGCCAAAAAGGGGGTATTGGTATGCGGGGACCCGGTGAAACTGAAATTGAAACAGATAGGCGAATTGTTCGAGACAGAATTTCATTATTAAAAAAGAAACTTCAGAAGATTGACCGCCAAATGGAAACTCAGCGTGGTAATCGTGGTTCCTTAGTACGTGTCGCACTTATTGGTTATACTAATGTTGGTAAATCTACATTAATGAATGTAGTAAGTAAAAGTGATGTCTTTGCAGAAAATAAATTATTTGCAACACTAGATACCACTGTGAGAAAAGTGGTATTGGGTAACCTACCTTTTCTTTTAAGTGATACCGTAGGATTTATCAGAAAATTACCAACACAATTGGTAGAGAGTTTTAAAAGCACGCTAGATGAAGTGCGCGAAGCTGATTTATTATTACATGTTGTAGATATTTCTCACCCACAGTTTGAAGAACATATTGCGTCTGTAAATAAAATCTTAGATGAAATAAAAAGCGCTGATAAAAAGACCATTATGGTTTTCAATAAAATTGACCAATATCTGCCTGAAAAAATTGATGAAGATGATTTGATTACTGAAAAAACCAAAATTCATTTTTCATTAGACGAGTGGAAACAAACCTGGTATAACAAAGTAGGTGACCGAGCGCTATTTATATCAGCTTTGAATAAAGAAAACTTAGACGATTTTAGAAAACGTGTTTATAATGAAGTTAGAGATATTCATGTAACTCGTTTCCCCTATAATAACTTCTTGTATCCTGAAAATTTAGATGAATATTAATTTTTCTGACAGAAAAAAATTAACATTCATATTCTCAACATTTATTGACGCTTACTCAACAAAGAATTTCAATTGTTTTATAAAGCACATACATTTATCTCAGTAAAAACAATAGTTCTCCCCAAGGCTATTGTTTACCAAAACAATTGAACTAAATAACCTAACTAAAAAAGCCTCTGATAAATATCAGAGGCTTTTTATTTTTATTTCTGATTGCACTTAAAAGGCATAACTAAGACCTATGTTCCAAAAGCTTTGGAGGTCATTATCTATATTGTCAAAAGTTGCTCCCGTATTACCCAAAGTAGTCAGCTCGTAGTTAAGTGCTTCTTGTGCGTTGTTACGTAAGCCAAAATCAAATCCAACACCAATCATTTTCCATAAGGTATATGTGAAGGTATTTGTCCATTGCCAGTTACTCAAATCACCACTTTCATAGCTCTGAAACATTGATAAGTTAGATTTAAAACCTACTGCACCTATCTGTCTTGTATAGTCTGCCACAATTTTAGCACCTAAAGAAGATTGAAAAACGGCATCGTTATCAGCGAATACAAAATTGTAATTCAAAGGATGTATTACCACTACCAAGTTTTGAACTGGAGTCCAAGTTGCACCAACACCTAAATCAAGGTATCCTGGGTCATTGAAGTTATTTAAAACTGTTGTTCTATATTCCATAAGACCTGAAACCGCCCATTTTTCGCTCAGTTTACGACCATAAAGTGATGAAATATTAAAAACGTCTGTTGTACCGGTAAACCCTTCCTCGTCCGTATCTATATCTTTATCATCAAGCTTTACCCATGCAAAATTTGCCGTTAAAGAGTTTCTCCAAAAGAACTTCTCTTGTTGTAAATTGGCAAAAACATTTGCCGTAACTCCGATATTACCAGAAGAGTTATTCGGTACACCTTGAGCATACCAATTACTGAAGTTTGACAAACTCCCACCTATGGTACCAAAAGCGCCAGTTCGCCAACCTGGCAAACCATCAATTTGCGCTTGTATGGCGTCAGCTCTGCCTTGTATAGCGGCTATAGAATCTTTCTTTGTAGCCAAAGTGGCCTTTAATTCCTCCTCAGTTTGTGCAGTAATAGTAGCTGTAACAAACAGAAATGCAAAAGCAAATAATATTTTTTTCATTTGTATATAATGTTTAGTGTATTAGAACCGTAAAAGTAAGAATTGTCACATAGTTGTAAAAGAAAAGCTCATTTTCTCTTAAAAAGAGGTACTGATGAACACGCCTCGCCATACATAACACTTTTAGCAACTTTTTGAATTTTACTGGTAGCCATAATATAGGCGTTCTGAGGCACAGGTTTGTTCGCACAACCTTTTATAATTACAGGTTTGTCTTTAAAATCTGAAACATCAATATGCTCAATAATAGATTGAAAAATTGCAGATTCAAGCTGCTCCATATTACCGATAACCACTTTTTTAGCGAAAGGGCTAATCTTTGAAGTGACCAACATGTAGGCCCAACCAGGAATTATAGCATCACTGGAACAAGTTAATGCCACGTATTGGTTTTGATATTGCGACCAATCATATGCTTCAACAAATGCTCGAAATTCTCTTTCTTTTAGAATGATTTCTTCGTACAACCAATCTTTAATATCCAAAATAGCCCTATGACCCTCCGGATAAAATTCTTCAAGATTAAAAGTTACTAGGTTACTTTTTGCAACTCTATTAATTATTTCTTCGCTCATAAGTTCATTAAGAAATTATTATAGCATTCCTAATTCTAACTTAGCCTCTTCACTCATTAATTCTTGAGTCCAAGGTGGGTCAAATGTAATTTCTACTTCGGCATCTTTAACAGCGTCCAATGATTTCACTTTTTCCTCAATCTCAACAGGTAATGATTCTGCAACAGGACAATTAGGCGATGTTAAAGTCATTAAAATCTTAACATCATTGTCTTCATTGACAAAAACATCATAAATTAAACCTAATTCATAAATATCAACAGGAATCTCAGGGTCATAAATTGTTTTTAAAACCCCTACGATTTTATCCCCCAATGCTGCCGTGTCTATATTCGTTTCTTCGCTCATTTTAATTTAATTGTGTTTGGTAAGCAACAGCATATAGCTTTAGTTGCTTAATCATACTTACCAAACCGTTAGCCCGTGTAGGCGATAAATGTTCTTTTAAACCAATTTCATCAATGAAATTAGTGTTAGCATCGATAATATCTTGTGGTTTTTGATTGCTAAAAACCCTTATTAAAATAGCAATAATTCCTTTTGTTATGATAGCATCACTGTCGGCCGTAAAAACAAGCTTGCTATCCTCTAACTCTGCATGTACCCAAACTTTACTTTGGCAGCCTTTGATAATGTTATCATCGGTTTTATATTGCTCTTCAATTAAAGGTAATGCCTTACCTAAATCAATCATGTATTCATAACGCTGCATCCAATCGTCAAACATGCTGAACTCATCAATAATTTCTTCTTGAATAGTATCGATATTCATTTAAAGCAATTTATTTACAAAATTAGTGTATATCCTCGGTCTACTCAACTATTTCAGAAAGTGTTATGATTTTGTTTACTAATGCTTCTAGGTTTTTAGGAGGGTTACCGTGATCAAACTCAAATTCATGAGCATTGCCTTTGAAAGTCAAATTTAAACTTGCAATAGCAGCGGCATCATAATGACTTTTTATACCTGGAGTGGAGAGTATATTATCAAAATTTGTATACTCTAATATCCTTCTTAAATCTTCTAGTTCAATTTTTGATAATTCTCTCTTTTTGGTTTCACCTTCTCTTTGATTAGTTGTAATTAATACGTTCGAGTGCAATTCAATTTCAAGATAAAGCCCACGTGACTGAGCTAAATAATTCAGCTCAACATTATTTTGTTGACAATTGTTCATGCCTAATATCAATATAATAGCCACCAATAATGTTTTCATAGTATATAAAACTACAAAAAAGGCATCCAAAAATAGATGCCTCTTCTTATCTTAAAATATGAGTGAATGATTAAAAGGTGTCTCTAGCTCCACCTGGTGCAAATAATGCACGCATTCTTTCAGTTTGTCCATTAGTAAACATATACATGCAATCATCATTTACATAATCCATATAGTTCATTGTCATATCTGTAGTTCTGCAATGTGTAGTTGGATAACTAGGACAACCATAGTTTGGTCTATCTGAACGAGGAGTATCAGAAACAAAGTCATCTCTATTACATCTACCATCGCCCCATATATGTCTTAAATTTAGCCAATGTCCTACCTCATGTGTCATTGTTCTGCCACCATCAAAAGGTGCCGTTGCCGTACCGCTGGTGCCAAAAAATGCGGTACCAACAACTACGCCATCTGTAGCAGTACTACCTCCAGGGAATTGTGCATAACCCAAAATTCCTCCTCCAATATCTCCTATCCACATGTTTAAATGCGTATCTGGGGTAACTACATCTGACCCTCCTTGAGAATTAAATTTTATAGCATCATTAGTTCCGAATGAAGTTCTCGTTGTAGATTTTCTGATAACTCTATCCACAGTAAATTGAATATCTACATCACCAACATTTGGAGCGAATAAAGAAGGGACTTGGTTAATATCGTTATTAGATGCATTAAAATCTGCATTTAAAACAGCTATCTGAGAATTTATTTGTTGATCGCTAATATTTTCTGCTGCGCTATTATATAAAACATGAACAATAACAGGAATTGTAATTGTCCCAAGATTGTCATCTACTGGCGGTTCTGGCTCCTCACCTCCGCCACCATTACCATTGCCATTTCCGTTTCCTACTCCATCTGGTTTTTTTGAAGCTATAAACTTTCTAATATTAAATTCGATGTCGTACATCTTCTTTTCGAGGCCTGGGTTTGCTCTTAGTTTTTCATTTAAAACTTTCATACTATGGCATTCGCGACCACTATTTCCTTTAGCAGTCTGATCTCCAGTTTCAATCTCGTCTGTATATACATAGAAGTCACTCATGTCAACTTGTACTTCTTGAGAATTTAAATCATCATTTTCAGGGGATTGTTCCTTCACGCAAGAAACGGCTACAATACCAATTACGGCTATTGTAAAAATTACTTTTTTCATAAAACTTAGAATTATAATGGTTATTATCGGGGTAGAAGTTACCATTATTTAACAAAAGACAAAGGGAATGTTAAAAATATTGTTAACACATAGTTAAAATGTTAAGAAATTGAATTTACAGCAACATACTCTTAGCTCTCTCAGCACCTTGAACTAAAACATCAATCTCTTCTTTAGTATTATAGAAACTGAAACTAGCTCTAACTGTACCTGGAATTTTATAAAAATCCATAATTGGTTGGGCACAATGATGTCCTGTTCGTACTGCAATTCCTAATTTATCAAGAATAGTTCCGATATCATAAGGGTGAATGTGTTCAATATTAAATGAAATTACTGAAGTTTTATGCTCAGCAGTCCCATAAATTTTAAGCCCCTCTATTTTAAGTAACTCTGAAGTAGCATACTCTAAAAGTTCATGCTCGTAACTAGCAATATTTTCAAATCCTATACTATTCATATAATCTAGTGCCGCACCAAAAGCAATACCTCCGCAAATATTTGGTGTTCCAGCTTCAAATTTATGTGGTAAATCAGCATAGGTGGTTTTATCAAAAGTAACTTCAGCAATCATTTCACCGCCGCCTTGATAGGGCGGTAGTTTTTTTAGCCATTCTTCTTTACCATACAACATTCCTACACCTGTTGGTCCACAAACCTTATGTGCCGAAATGGTGTAAAAATCAACATTCAAAGCTTGTACGTCTGCTTTAATATGCGGAGCAGCCTGAGCCCCATCTACTAAAACAGCTGCCCCAACACTATGGGCTTTCGCTATTATTTCTTCAATTGGATTTATGGTGCCTAAAGCATTTGAGACATGGTTACAAAATACCAGTTTTGTTTTTGCAGAAATCAACAGGTGAAATTCTTCCATTACCAATTCTCCATTCTGATTCATTGGAATCACCTTCAAAATTGCTCCTGTTCTCTCGCATAACATTTGCCAAGGCACAATATTAGAATGATGTTCCATGGCTGACACCAATAATTCATCACCTTTTTCTAATAGTGCTGTGAAACCATTAGCTACCAAATTAATACTATGCGTGGTTCCAGAGGTTAAAATAACTTCATGTGATTTGGCAATATTGAAATGCTTTTGAATTTTTATCCGAGCTTCTTCGTAAGCATCAGTTGCTTCTTGAGATAAAGTGTGCACCCCTCGATGAATGTTGGCGTTTAAACGTTGGTAATAATCTACGATAACATCAGTTACCTGAGTCGGGGTTTGTGATGTGGCTGCATTATCTAAATACACTAAAGGTTTACCATTAACCTGTCTGTTGAGAATGGGAAAATCAGCTCTTATTTTAGTAACATCGAACATAGCAATTCAATTGATTTACAAAGATATTTAGTATTTAGTAGATTGTGCTATCTGTTTTAAAATAGATAATCTACAGAAAGTTGTATGGCCGCATTATAATTCTGCACATTTCCTCCAAGACCGTTTAAACGATTTCTTAAACCGATATAAGCCCTTGGGGATAAAGAAAAGTTGTCGTTTAATTGTATTCCCAATCCAACAGCAGCCCCATAATCCAATTGAAAATCTCCGGAAATAGATGTTCTTCTAGCGAGATCAGTGCCATCAATTTCATCTAAATTTTTAATGATAGTAACCTGATTCAAAAGGAAACCGAATTGGGGTCCAAAATCTACTGTGATGTTTTCATTGAGTGCGAACTTACCGATTAAAGGAATTGTTAGGTAATTTAATTGCACATTGGTCCTGAAATCATTTTCACCAGCAACTGGGGCACCAGTTTGAATGGATGCCAAATCACTACTAAATTGAAAGCCTTGCGAACTATACACTAATTCTGGCTGCAATTTGAATTTATAAGATAAGTCTACCTCTAAAAACACTCCTAAATGACCAGAAAATCTAAATTTGAGACCGTCAGTTAAATCTCCAACTATTGAAGAATAACTTGGTCCCGCCTTAATGCCCAATCTAGTTTCTTGGGCGCTCACAAATGATGAAAAGAGAATAAAGAGCAAAAGAGAATGAAAAAATAATCTCTTAATGGTAACCTCTTGTCTAGTCTTCATCTTATAAATCAAACCCTAAATTAACTCCTAATTTTTTGGCAATAATCTTATTAATTCTAATCTTCAATTCAGGAATACGAACACTATCTAAAACATTATTTGAGAAGGCATACATCAATAATGCTCTCGCTTCTTTCTTAGGTATACCTCTTGATTGCATATAGAACATGGCGTCTTCATCAAGTTGGCCGATTGTGCAGCCATGCGAACATTTAACATCGTCAGCAAAAATTTCTAACTGCGGTTTAGTGTTAATTGTAGCCTTATCACTAATAAGAATATTATTGTTTTGCTGAAAGGCATTGGTTTTTTGAGCAACTTTATCTACGATTATTTTACCATTAAACACTCCTGTAGAATTCTCCCCATAAATGCCTTTATAATCTTGATGACTCTCACAATTAGGTTCTATATGATGCACTAAAGTATGGTGGTCTACATGTTGCTTTTCTCCAAGAATGGTAACCCCTTTCATGGTAGAATCCATATACTCTCCATTCTGATAGAAGTTTAGGTTATTACGTGTTAGTTTACCTCCAAAAGAAAAAGTATGCACATTCACATTGCTTTTCCCTTTTTGATTGATATAGGTATTATCAATTAATGAAGCGGAAGACCTATCATTTTGTATTTTGTAATAATCAACTATAGCACTTTCGGCAGCAAAAATCTCAGTAACAGCATTGGTTAGCACTTCATTACTCGTTAAACTTTGATGACGTTCTATAATTTGAACCTCAGCATTTTCTTCAACAATAAACAAATTACGCGGCTGTAACATCAAAGAAGCTTCATTCCCTGTAGCAAAATGAATAATTTCTACAGGCTTTTTAGGCATCTTATTCTTAGGAATATAGATGTAAGCACCTTCTTTACTAAATGCTGTGTTTAAGGTAGTTAAAGACTCATCTTTTGAAGCCACTTTATTGAAATAAACATCTATTATCTGTTTATACATCGGTTTGGTCAAAGCCGAACTCATTAAACAAATATCAACACCGTCATGAGTAGTCTCTGATAGGAAAGAACTATAAATTCCGTCTATAAAAACAATCTTATAAGTGTCAATCTCATGCAAAAAATAGCGTTTAACTTCTTTATAATCAAGCGTATTCTCTTGCTTTGGAAAAATGCTAAAATCTATTTTTTGAAGGCTATTTAATGAAGTATACTTCCAAGCCTCTTCTTTCTTTGTAGGAAAACCTTTTGCTTCAAAATTCTTTATGGCTTCGCTGCGCACATCGTGAACAGGATGTTCAACATCCACGTTGTTCTCAAATGCCATAAAAGAAGAAATTAATTTATCTTTTAAATCCATCATTTTAAATTTTCAGTTCGTGGTTCTCACTTGACATAATTACCGGTGCTAACAATTGAACTTCTTAAGCTATACTGTAGCTTCTTGTTTGATCCAGTCGTATCCTTTTTCTTCCAATTCCATCGCCAATTCTTTACCTCCAGACTTTACAATTTTACCATTGTGAAGTACATGTACAAAATCAGGAACGATATAATCTAAAAGTCTTTGGTAGTGGGTAATAACAATAACAGCATTATCCTTGCTTTTTAGTTTATTCACACCATTAGCAACAATTCTAAGGGCATCAATATCAAGCCCAGAATCAGTTTCATCTAAAATAGCAACCTTAGGTTCTAGCATTGCCATTTGAAATATTTCATTTCGCTTTTTTTCACCACCTGAAAAGCCTTCATTTAATGATCTTGATAAAAACTTACGATCAATCTCCAGCAATTCTGATTTTTCACGTATTAATTTCAACATCTCATTTGCTGGCATATCTTCTAAACCTCTCCCTTTTCTAGATTCGTTGATTGCTGTTTTCATAAAATTGGTTACGGAAACACCAGGAATTTCTACAGGATATTGAAAAGAAAGAAAAACACCCTTATGTGCTCTTTCTTCTGGTGCAACATCTTCTAAATCTTCTCCATCAAGAGAAACCGAACCTTTAGTTACTTCAAACTCTTCTTTACCAGCAATAACAGAAGCTAAAGTACTTTTACCCGAACCATTAGGCCCCATAATAGCATGTACTTCACCTGGATTAACTTCAAGGTTAATACCTCTAAGAATTTCTTTGTCTTCAACACTCGCGTGCAAATCTTTAATCTGTAACATTATTCTACTTTAAATAGTTTGGTGCTTTGGGTAGCATGTCAAAATCACCCTTGGCGTGTTGTAAATATACTTTTGCTCCTTTTTCCACTGCAAATGTTTCAAAGGCAGCCATACTTTCTTTGGTCTTATCTACATCAAAATTGAAGATTGGAATACGCTTGTATTCTCTATTTTCATAAAAATGATACAAATCTCCTGTCAATAGAAGAGGACCGTGCTCATCTAATTCTAAATACAAAACTTGATGTCCTGGTGTGTGACCTGGCATCAATTTTAAAACCACTTTACCATCCCCAAAAACATCATAATCTCCATTGATTTTTTTGATATTGGTCAAATCATTTACTGCATTGTAAACATCAGCATTAGTTTGTTGTACTTCTTCACTGGTCACAAAATCATATTCTGCTTCTTGAACTAACCAAATTGCCTTCTTTAATTTTTCCGCATGTCCGCTATGATCAAAATGAGTATGAGATAATGACAAATAATCAATATCATCTATAGTCATATCAATTGAGGCTAATAAAGCTTCAACGGAATCTTTTCTTGATACTGTAAATGCACCACTAGGGTCCGTGTAAGGTTCAGGCATCCCAACTAACATTTCTGGTAATCCGGCATCCCACATTAAAGTTCCTTTGGGGTGTTCAATAACATAAAATGCATCAGCAAACACCTTAGTTTGTCCAGTGTAGGTAGTATCTTGTGAGAATAATTCTAATTGATTTACTTGAACGGTACCTCCACTAAGAGTATATAACTTGACCCCAGATTCTGCGGCAAGTTCAATTGCGTTTTCAGTTTCAACTTCTTTTTTTGCGTTTTTACAGCCTAAGGCTCCAAAGAGTAAAAAGACAAGTACTACTTTTTTCATTTTCAACTTATTTAGTGCTCACTTTCTAGGCTTATCCAACTGAACCCTCTAGACTTATTTCTAATAATTTTTGAGCTTCAACTGCAAACTCCATTGGCAGCTTATTCAAAACTTCTTTGCTAAAACCGTTTACAATTAGTGCAATGGCTTTTTCCGTATCAATACCTCTTTGATTACAATAGAAGATTTGATCTTCACCAATCTTACTAGTTGTGGCCTCATGTTCTATTTGGGCTGTCTTATTTTTGGCTTCGATATAAGGAAAAGTATGGGCTCCACATTCATTGCCCATTAAAAGAGAATCACATTGAGAAAAATTACGAGCATTTGCAGCTCTAGAACCAATTTGTACTAAACCTCTATAACTATTTTGTGATTTACCCGCAGAAATTCCTTTTGAGATAATGGTACTCTTGGTATTCTTTCCAAGATGTATCATTTTAGTACCTGTGTCGGCTTGTTGGTAGTTATTGGTTACTGCTATTGAATAAAATTCGCCTACCGAATTATCACCTTTCAAAATACACGAAGGATATTTCCAAGTTACTGCTGAACCCGTTTCAACCTGTGTCCATGAAATCTTAGAATTCTTTTCACAAAGACCTCTTTTAGTCACAAAGTTGTATACCCCACCTTTACCTTGACTATCACCAGGAAACCAATTTTGGACTGTTGAATACTTTATTTCAGCATCATCCATGGCAATCAATTCTACAACCGCAGCGTGCAATTGGTTTTCATCACGAGAAGGTGCCGTACAACCTTCTAAATAACTTACATAGCTACTTTCATCCGCGATTACTAAAGTTCTTTCAAATTGGCCGGTTCCACCTTCATTTATTCTAAAATACGTTGAAAGCTCCATTGGGCATCTCACACCTTTTGGTATATAACAAAAAGAACCATCTGTAAAAACAGCAGAATTTAATGCTGCGTAGAAATTGTCTGTTCTTGGAACGACAGTTCCCATATATTTTTTGACCAATTCAGGATGCTCTTGAATCGCCTCAGAAATAGGCATGAAAATAATTCCCTTTTCTGCCAAAGTCTTTTTAAACGTTGTCGCTACAGAAACAGAATCAACCACAATATCAACAGCAACATTCTGCAAACGCTTCTGTTCATCAACTGAGATTCCTAGCTTTTTATACATCTCTAACAACTCAGGATCTACATCATCCAAAGATTTGTTAGGGTCTGCTTGTTTTGGAGCTGAATAATAACTTATAGCCTGAAAATCTGGTTTTGCATAGTGGACATTTGCCCATTCAGGTTCTTCCATTGCCTCCCAAATACGGAAAGCTTCTAAGCGCCATTCCGTCATCCATTCAGGTTCATTTTTCTTTTTAGAAATTGCTCTTACGATATCAGCATTAAGCCCTTTCGGAAAAGTATCAGATGCTATGTCAGTATAAAAGCCGTATTCATACTCCTTAGTTTCTAACTCTTTCTTTAATTCTTCTTCAGTATATGCCATAAGCCTACTTTGATTCCCAACCGGGAAATTTCAATATTGTTCTAATTTAATCTAGCGGTGTATTTTAAAGCGAAAAACTCTCTCCACACCCACATGTTCTTTGAGCATTAGGATTGTTAAACACAAAGCCTTTACCATTTAGTCCCCCTGAATATTCTAAAGTAGTACCTACTAGATATAAAAAGCTTTTTTTATCTACTATAATTCGTACTGCATTGTCCTCAAACATCTTGTCGGTATCGCCAATACTTTTATCAAAATCTAATTCATACGATAATCCACTACAACCACCACTTTTAACACCAACACGAACATAGTCTGTATTAGCATCAAAACCAGATTCCGTCATCAGGCTTACTACCTTTTGTTTAGCAGTCTCAGATACTTTTATCATGATTACTAAGATTAATTCTAAATAGCTTACAAATATAGTTGTTAGAACGTATTATTACCTATTTCCTAACATTATTATAACGTATATTTTGATAAGCTTTCTCTATGGAAAGTTTAAACAGAACTATTCTTGGATGAAACCTGAAAAAAAATGGCTCATTCAAGTTTAAGAACTACCAAATCAATACCGCCAAGATGATTAATATCTGGGAAGTCCGTACTTGCAGTTTCGCCTATAAAGATTAGGGCGCCTTCGTCAGTTTCAAAGGCATCATAACCAAAATCTAAACCAGTACCTCCAATTGTTTTTTGCCATTGTAGTTCACCACTTGCAGTTGTTTTTATAATCCACAAATCATTTTCTCCAAAATTAGAAGTAAGGTCGTTACCAAAACTTTTTGAGTTTCCTGAAATGATAAACCCACCATCTTTTGCAAGACTAATACTATGGGCGGCATCAAAGGCAGGTCCTCCATAGTTTTGTTCCCATAGTAATTCTCCGTTTTCATCAAACTTTACTAACCAAATGTCTGATTCACCATTGTTCTTTGAGATTTGAATATCGGTACTAAAAGTATTGCCGATTATAGCATAGGCCCCATCCATGGTTTTGGTAATGTCATGAGATTGATCTATACCTGTTCCACCAAAAGAACGTTCCCATTCCATATTTCCATTTTTATCAACTTTCACCACCCAATAATCATAACTTCCTTTTGAATTAGAGATATCAAAATCATCACTTTCTGAAGCACCAGATAAAATAAAACCTCCGTCATTAGCATTCATCACACCAAAGGACCGGTCGTTGTTGGTCCCTCCAAAATATTTTCGCCAAAGCAAGTTACCGTCGGCATCTAATCGGGTTCCCCAAAATTCACCTACACCATGAGCTGCAAGACTAGATTTCTCTGTGCTGCCTTCGCCGTTAGACGAGGTAACATCTAAAAATCCAGAAAAGAAAAATCCCCCATCAACAGTTTCAATAATATCATATGAATGATCATGTCCAGAAAATCCAAAACTCTTTTCCCAAAGAATATTACCAAATGCATCTAGTTTTAAAACCCAGTTATCATGAAACCCTTCGTTATTACTTCCATCTCCATCATCACTCATAGCATATCCGGTTAAAGCATAACCTCCATCGGACGTCTGAATCGCTTGTTGACCACGGTCATCTTTACTGCCTCCATAGGTTTTTTGCCATTCCAAACCACCTTCAGCATCAAACTTTAACAACCAATAATCATTTACATTTAAAGCTTTGTTCACTAAATCTCCATCGGTACTATTAGTAAAACCAAAAACGACAAAACCTCCATCAGTAGTAGGGACAACGGAGCGTGGGGAATCATCACCTGAACCTCCAAAATTTTGAATCCATGCAGTGTTACCCACAAAACCACTTGCATTTAAATCGCCAGTATTATCAGTATTTGCCATGTCATCAGAGCTGCAAGAAAAAAATAAAAGCGCTCCTATAAAGACTAGGAATTTTTTCATTTTCTATTCTGACTTTTTAATAATATAAAATCCAGTATTGGAATCATTGACTAGTATTTTACCACTTTCAAAATAAGGATAAACACTCCAGACTCCATTAAAACTTGCTGTATCATTAGCAGGAAAAGTATCGAAAAAGCCAATCTCTGAAATATTTCGATTTTCTATATCTGAGATATCAAGAACACGCACTCCTGCAGTGTAATTTGCCAAATAAAATTCATTGCCTACTACATAACCATTATGGTCTATTGCAGCCGTTGGACCTAAATATGTTGTATGTAAAACAGGGTTATCTAAATCTAACATATCAAAAACCAAGGTTCTTGAATTGAACCCAAAACCAGTTTCATCTAACTCATCACCCAATAGATAAAAACGTTGATCCTCTGTAAACCAACCTTGATGTGTATAACCTAAATTTCCATAAGTTAAAGTTGAAATCTCAGAGGGATTATTTTTATCTGTAATATCAACGACTGCTATTTGATTTTCATTAGCACCTATAAATATTTCTTGACCCGTATAGTCAGTGTCAGGTCCGATATAAGTAATTACCTGGGCATCATGGGTGTATCCATTAGCACCATAACCTCCAATACCTGTTGGAGAAGTTGGGTTTGAAATATCAACAAAATGAACTCCTCCATTAAACGCGTCATTACGAGCAGTACCAACCGGATAAGCAAAACCCATGTCTTCATTAATCACAATATTGTGAGCATTACCAAAACCTGTATATCTTGCATCTTGGGTGAAATTCTGTGGAGGATTTGTAACACCACTTAGTTTGGTCAAATCAAAAACCTGCATTCCATGACCAGAAGCTTCTGAAACAATAAAAGCATAATCTTCATATATTTTTACATCGCGCCAAATACTAGATCCACCTGAAGATGGTAATTTTCCTAAATAAACTAGATTTTCTGTATCTGTAATATCAACAAAAGCAGTTCCGTTATTAAGACCAACCAAAGCATACTCATTACCTGTTGTGCTATCCGTCCATCCCCAAATATCATTTGCGCTTTGAGCAGAAAACTGGGATAAAGAAATGGAACCTAATAAATCAAATCCATTACAAGGAAAGTCGCCTGCCATTCCGTTATCACATGCGACAAAATTTGAAGTTATGGGGTTGTCATCGGTCGGGTCAACAGGGTCATCATCCGTCATACCAACTGGGTCATCATCAATAACAATTACGTTCGGGCTATTATCACTACCGCAGGCAAGAAATATAAAAAAGGCAAATACAAGAAATAGGCGACTTAACATATATAGCAATTTTAGGGTCACTAGTAAAGATACAATTTTAAGTGTTGTTTAAGAGTTTGTGGTTATTTTTGCTGCATGATAGAAGATAAAAACCAAGAGCGAACAGCATTAGAAGCTTTAGGTGAGTTTGGATTAATTAAGCACTTGACTAAGAATTTTGAAATCATTAATAGTTCAACTATAAAGGGTATTGGCGATGATGCCGCTGTTCTTGATTTCAAAGATAAGAAGGCCATTGTTTCGACAGATTTATTAGTGGAAGGTGTCCATTTTGATTTGAGTTATATGCCTTTAAAACATCTTGGGTACAAATCAGTCATTGTCAACCTTTCTGATATTTATGCGATGAATGCATTGGCAACCCAAATAACAATTTCAATTGCGGTATCTAACCGGTTTCCATTAGAAGCCCTTGAAGAATTTTATAGTGGTGCAAAAGCTGCTTGCAAATTATATGGGGTTGATTTAATTGGCGGCGATACTACTTCATCAACTAAAGGAATGCTCATAAGCATTACTGCTATTGGCGTTGCGAACGAAAAAGAGATTGTTTATCGTTCAGGGACAAAAGAAAATGACTTATTAGTCGTTAGTGGTGATATTGGTGGAGCATACTTAGGCTTGCAAGTATTAGAACGTGAGAAGGAAGTGTTTAAAGTTAATCCACAAAGTCAACCTGATTTAGAACCTTACTCTTATATCGTAGAACGACAATTGAAACCAGAAGCTCGAAAAGATGTCGTAGAACTTTTGGGAAAATTAGAAGTTCATCCAACAGCAATGATTGATATTAGTGATGGTCTTTCTTCTGAAATTTTGCATTTGTGCGAACAAAGCAATGTTGGCTGTAACCTTTATGAGGATAAAATTCCATTAGACCCAACAGTTATAGCAACAGCGGAAGAATTTAAAATGGATAGTACAATGATTGCTTTGAGTGGAGGAGAGGATTATGAATTACTGTTTACTATTGACCAAAACGACTTTCCAAAAATAAAGGGCAATCCAAATCTGACAGTTTTGGGTCATATGACCTCAGCTTCTGAAGGGGCACATTTAGTTACCAGAGCTAACACCAAAATACCTCTTAAAGCACAGGGTTGGAATTCTTTTTAGGCAACGTGTTTACGCTCCGTTTTTCTCACAGATTTGCGATTACGCTTTTGATACATATCTTCTAGCGTATTATTAATTTCTTGCATTTCTGGTGTAAGCGTAGACAATTTACCTCGCTCGTCAGTAGTAACTTGTTTTTGACAATGTAAGCAACGATATTCCTTTATGTGTTCAGTCACTTTTTTTGAAACCACAAAATGGTGGCCAAAAAAGTTGCAGAAGATTCCAGTAATTTTGTTGCCATCGGGGGTAATGGTTTTATTCATAAGCTTTACCTCTGGTTATGCACAGTTTCGATTTGGGGTCGATAAATGCAATAGTTAGTAATTATATTTTCAGTATTGTACGTTTTAAATTTTGGTTTGGTTCACCTAAATGGCAACGATTCAGAAATCTAGTTTATTTTGCCAAACAAAGGTTATTTTTTGTTTTTTCGATGAAATACATAAAATCGACCAAATGTTTAAAATAACCGTTGAACTGTTACGGTTTTCAATATACAAATTTGACCTATCTTTCCAAATATTATTTAAACTATGATTACTAAAAGGAATGTTCTTATAGTCTCATTCGCACTTTTTTCTCTTTTTTTTGGTGCTGGCAATTTAATACTACCACCACAACTCGGGTTTAAAGCTGGTGATACTTGGTGGCTTGTAATATTAGGCTTCTGCCTATCCGCAGTGCTAATTCCTATTTTCGGAATTCTTGCACATGCTAAACTTCAAGGTACGATGTTTGATTTTGCCAAAAAAGTCTCTCCTACTTTTAGTTTAGTATATTGCTATTTGGTTTATGCAATTTCGATAAGTCTACCTTCGCCGAGAACAGCATCGGTTACTCATGAAATGGGTATAGCCCCTTTCTTTGGTTCCTCATCTTTATTAACCAGTATTCTTTATTTTATTCTTGTTTTTGTCTTTGTTATTAACCGTACAAAAATTTTAGACATCGTTGGTAAATTACTTACACCGGCAATCATTACTATTTTAATATGTATCATAGCACAAGCTTTTTTGGGATTTGACTTCAATTTTGGGAAAACCCAAATTGAAAGCCCATTTACAAGCGGAATTTTAGAAGGCTATCAAACCTTTGATGCGATTGGAGCAGTTGTCGTTGGAGGTGTTATCATTATTTCTATCAATTTAAAGGATAATAAAATACCCTATGACGCTAAAAAAGGTCTCATTTTTAAAGCAGGCCTATTTTCAGGACTCGGCTTATTCTGTATTTACACTGGACTTCTTTTAACCGGAGCTTTAATGCATAATGAATTTGAAGCTGACATTACGCGAACAGCTTTACTAAGTGGTATTAGCCTTAAAACTTTAGGAAATACTGCAAATGTTTTTCTAAGCATACTAGTGAGTTTGGCTTGTTTTACAACCGCCGTAGGTATTGTTACTGGAACAGCTGATTTTGTACAAGGGCAATTCAAAAAATCGAAACATGCCTACCTAATCACAGCAATTGTTGGATGTTTGCTTGGTATTATTATGGGGCAGTTTAACGTAGGTTACATTATAGCTGTTGCCTTACCAGCTCTGATGTTTATATACCCAATTACTATTGTTTTAATTTTACTTAATGTGGTGCCGAATAAGTATGCTACTGAATTGGTTTTTCGCGTTGTGGTAATAGCAACAATTCTGTTTAGTGTTCCGGACTTTTTAGGTAGTATCGGTTATGATGAAAGCATTGCTGGTCTCATCAATTGGATTCCATTGAGTGAATATCAAATGGGCTGGGTGTTGCCTGCCTTAGTAGTATTTGTTTTGGGAAATATCCTTGAAAAATACCTTAAATAGACTTTAACTATTCATTAGTTCTTCTAGCTCATCAACCTCAATTGGAATATTCGCCATCAAGTTAAAAGGTGCTCCTTTTTCTTGAATGACTACATCATCTTCTAAACGTATGCCCATTTTTTCATTAGGTATGTAAATTCCCGGTTCTACAGTAAAAACCATATTAGCTTTCATTGGTGTTTTGAGTTCGCCATAATCGTGAGTATTTAATCCAATATGATGACTTGTACCGTGCATAAAGTACTTTTTATAGGCCGGCCAATCAGGATTTTCATTTTGAACATCGGCTTTATCTAAAAGCCCTAACCCCAATAACTCAGAGGTCATAAGTTTACCACACTCTTTATGATATTCTGCCCAAATTGTGCCAGATACCAATAGTTTCGTGGCGTCATTCTTCACTCTTAAAACAGCGTTATAAACATCTTTTTGACGTTGCGTGAATTTACCATTTACAGGTATTGTTCTAGTTAAGTCACTAGAATAATTGGCATATTCGGCCGCGACATCCATCAAAATTAAATCGCCATTTTTACATTGTTGATTGTTTTCAACATAATGCAAAACATTGGCATTATTACCTGAAGCAATAATAGGCTGATAAGCAAAACCTTTTGAACGATTTTTAACAAACTCATGTAACAACTCAGCTTCAATTTCATATTCCCAAACATCAGGTTTTACAAAGCCCAACAACCTTCTGAATCCTTTTTCTGTTATGTTACAAGCAGTTTGCATCAAATCCAGTTCTTCAGTTTCTTTAATACCCCGTATTTGTTGTAGAATTGGATTGCTCTTCGCATACTGATGCGCTGGAAATTCTTTCTTGCATTCCAAAATAAATCTATCCTCTCGAGTTTGAGTTTCTACTGCTTGACGATAATGCTCATTAGTATTAAAATAAATGGTATCCGCTTCTGTCATCAAATCAAAAAACACCTTCTTAAAATCAGAAAGCCAATAAATGGTTTTGATTCCTGATACTTCAGTTGCTTTTTCTTTGGTTAGTTTTTCACCTTCCCAAACCGCAATATGTTCATTCGTTTCTCTAACAAATAAAATCTCTCTATGCCTTGAATCCATGGCATCAGGAAACAAAACCAAAATAGTTTCTTCTTGATCTGCACCACTTAAATAAAAAATATCTCGATGTTGTTCAAAAGGCATAGTACTATCAGCACTTATGGGATAAATATCATTGGAGTTAAACGCCGCTATGCTTTTTGGCTTCATTTGAGCCATAAACTTTTTGCGATTCTTAATGAAAAGTTGATTGCTAATTTGATGGTATTTCATGAAGGATAATTTTGAACTATTTATTTAACATCAGATTCGTAAATTTAAGAACTGTTTTTCAACCAACGCATATCCTTATGAAATTCAAACTACTCTTATTTTTTGCAACGTTCTCTTCTTTAGTTTTTTCACAAAAAGATTTATCAGCCTTTAAAGAATTTGATTTTAGATTTATTGGTCCTGAAGGAAACCGAACCATAGCCATTGCTGGAGTGCAAAGTGATCCTATGGTTACTTACATAGGTGCGGCTTCTGGAGGCCTTTGGAAAACCACCGATGGCGGTATCAACTGGAAACCCATTTTTGATGACCAAGACGTTTCCTCTATCGGCTCATTGGCCATTACCCCAAGCAATCCTGATATTGTCTGGGTAGGTACCGGCGAAACTTTTGTGATAAGACCTGCCCACGCTATGGGTGATGGCATCTATAAATCTGAAGATGCTGGTAAAACTTGGAAAAATATGGGTTTGAAACTAACCGGTCGCATTGGTCGTATTTTGGTTCACCCTACAAATCCTGATATTGTTTATGCTGCTGCCTTGGGTCATACTTACGGTCCGCAGCAAGATAGAGGGGTTTACAAAACAGTCGATGGCGGTAAAAGCTGGGAACGTGTTTTGTTTATAGATGAAAATACTGGTGCCGCAGATATGGCTCTAAATCCTAATAATCCAGACCAAATTATGGTTGCCATGTGGTCTATTCACATTAATACTTGGGGGCTACGAAGTGGGGGTGCAGGGGGCGGAATTTACCGCTCTATGGATGGAGGCTCAACTTGGAAAGCTCTTTCAGAAAACGGATTGCCAGGAGGGAATAAAAATCATGTTGGTAAGACAGCAGTTGCCATTTCTTATTCACAACCCAATATTGCCTATGCTTTATTTGAAATAGATAGTCCTGCCTTGTATCGATCTGAAGATTTTGGAGAGAGTTGGACCTTACAAACCCAAAACCATGATATCAATGAACGGGCACCATATTACACTCGAATGGCCATCTCGACGGATGACCCTAATGAACTTTATTTTGCATCAGTAAAATTCAGTGTTTCTAAAGATGGAGGCAAAACTCTAAAATCTGGGTACCGAGCTGGGGGTGATAATCATGACATCTGGGTAGACCCAACAAATGCCAATCGGATTATGGTGGCTCACGATGGTGGCGCAAGTATTAGTTCAAATCGAGGAAAATCTTATCAACGAATTGTATTGCCAATAGCTCAGATGTACCATGTATCAATTGATGATCAAATTCCATACAATGTATATGGTAATCGCCAAGATGGATATTCTTATAAAGGGCCAAGTAATAGTCGCCAAGGATATATTCCCTTAGGGCTTTGGAAAGGCGTTGGTGGTTGTGAAAGCGGATTTGCACAACCAGATCCATTAGACAACAATATTGTGTGGTCAGGCTGCTACGATGGCGGTTTACAACGTTACGATGTTAGAACTGGTCATGCTCGTGATGTACGTGTTTGGCCAGAAGCAGGTTATGGTTGGGAACCTGGTAAATTGAAATACCGCTGGCATTGGAATTTTCCACTATCCTTTTCTCCGCATACCAAACATCGGGTTTATGTAGGCAGTCAATTTGTGCACAAAAGCGATGACGATGGTCAAAGTTGGCAAGTTATTAGTCCTGATTTAACTCTAAACGACAAAACCCACCAACAAAGTTCTGGAGGAGTTGCTGTAGATAACTTAATGACCTTTGATGGGGCTACACTCTTTAGTATTGAAGAATCTACCTTAGAACCTGGCTTAATTTGGACTGGTAGCAATGATGGTCAAGTTCAAGTAACTAAAGACAGCGGCGAAAACTGGACAAATGTTACTACGAATATTCCTGACCTTCCAAAATGGGGGACCATTGCCAATATTGAACCTTCTCGATATAATAAAGGCACCGTTTATATCACAATTGATTTACATCAAATGGGAGATTTTGACCCCTATGTCTACAAAACAGAGGATTATGGCCAATCTTGGAAAAAAATTAGTGAGAACATTCCAAAATCAGTACATAGTTTTGCTCATGTGATTAAAGAAGATCCTAAAAGAGAAGGCATGTTGTATTTAGGTATTGATAATGGTTTATACCTAAGTTATGATGACGGTGAAAACTGGATGAGACTTCGAAATAACCTGCCGCCAGCACCTATTTATTGGTTAGAAGTGCAAGAACGTTTTGATGATTTAGTTATTGGAACTTACGGCCGAGGCTATTATATTTTAGATGATATTTCTTCCTTGCGTGAATTTGATGAATCAAATGGGAAAGAGGTTCATTTATTTAGTCTGCGGGAAGCATATCGTTTTCAAAACCAACAGGCTATTAAAACAGATGGCCCTAGTTTAAATTCGGGCAGAAATCCCGCGTATGGAGCATACATTAACTACTTCTTAAAAGATAGTACAGAACAAAATGTTGAGATTCAAATTTTAAATTCAAATGATGACGTTGTAAGAACTTTAAAAGGTAATTCTTCTGAAGGGGTTCACCGCACAGTTTGGGATTTACGTTATGAACCCACCTATAAACCTAGAATAAAAACCACACCCCCAGGAAGACCTTGGGTACAATTGAATGGAGAAGGTTGGAGGCCCTTGGTAACGTGGGATTTAGACTTATGGCGAGGGCAATTTGGCCCAAGAGTAGTTCCAGATAATTATAAAGTGAAACTAGTGATTGGAGCACAAGAATTTGTTAGAGACTTAACCGTTTTAAAAGACCCTAATACTGAGGGTACCGTTGAAAGTATAAAAGAACAAGTCGCTTTTTCTTTAGAATTAAGAGATGCAATGAACCTTGCTGTGACCATGATTAATGACATTGAAGATATTAGAGCAGAGTTGCAAGAGATACTACCACAATTAAAAGATAAAAATGATAAAGAAACTGCCAATGAGTTACTATCTAATGCCGAAGGCATCGTCAATGCACTTTATGATATTAATTTAACTGGTGCAAGAGAAGATGCTTTTCGTTCACCAATGAAGTTATATGGTCGAATTAGTGCCTTGGCAAGTGATATAGGTGGTTTTGGTGTTGACTTTAAACCCACCAATCAACAAAGAGAAGTTTATGAAGTATTAAATAGTCGACTTAAGAGTGCCGAAATGAAGTTCCAAACTTTTATAAAAGTTGAAGTTAAAAAACTAAATGAACAGCTTAAAAAGAGTGAATTACAATTACAATCTGGTAAAAAGATAAAATCATAAAAAAAGGGGCTTAAAAAAGCCCCCGGTTTAAAGTTGGTTAATTAGCTATTTTGACATAGCACCTTTGATAGCACCAATAATGGCCATAATTACACCACCACCAACACCACCACCGGCAATGCTTCCGATAATCCCGGTAACATCCATTCCGCCGTCAGTTGCTAATCCCAGCATTCCAAGTAGCGTTCCTCCAAGTCCTCCTCCAAGAATACCAGAGATAGAATTTCCTAAGGTTCCTAAATTTAATTTTGGTAATAATTTCCCAGCTACATTTCCTCCTACAGCACCTGAAACTAATTGAATAATTAACGGTAAATACTCTTCCATGTTTGTTATTTTAATGGTTACTTGGCAATAAATAAACGTAATATTTATTTGATTGACAATTATTTAGCAATAAAAATATCGTTTTCGCAATTATACCTCTTATAGTTTTTCTTAGCTTCATAACCTTAAAAAGGTCATTTAACTAAACAAAACCAATGCAACTTACTTTAAGTATTCCAGCGCTACTTTTTCCAGCAATTTCGTTAACAATGTTGGCCTATAATGCCAGATATTTGGCAATTGCCAACCTCATTCGACAACTGTACAAACAATTTGAAGCAACTGAGGCTGCGCCAATAAAAAAGCAAATTGATATGCTCCGCAAACGTTTAGAAATTATCAAAAACATGCAAGCCACCGCTATTATCAGTTTTTTATTAGCGGCAATAACAATGTTCTTAGTCTATGTTGAATTATCCATTTGGGCCAATATTATATTTGGAATAAGTCTTGTCTTTTTAATGGTTTCTTTGATTTTATCGCTAATTGAAGTTCAACTTTCAACCAAGGCTCTAGGCATTCAATTAAGGAATATGGAAAGTTAAGTTTACAAATACTTCATTTTTTATGACAGAAATTTCTTTAATGATTATTCTATAATTTTTTATATATTGGAAATCCAACGAAACTAAAATCTTAAGGTTATGAAAAGGGTCAAACGCATCCCCTTTTTCAAAAACATAAAGGAAATAAGGGAGTATCAGTTTGGTACATTTTATTTTTTTGATGGTATCGTCATTTCTGAAATGAACGAAGGAGTTACTTTTGAATGGAATATGGCCAAGAAAGCTATAAAGGCTGCTCAAGAAATTTTCGGGGAAGACATGCCCATTGCTTACATTTCAAACCGAATTAACAATTACCACATTGTTCCAACAGATTGGTCAAAATTTTATGCCAATAGAAATCAGCTTAGTTTTTATTCTGTTGTTGGTCAAACCAAAGGTAGTTTTGCAAGTTTAGTAATGGAACGAATGTTCTTTAAAAATTCAATTAAACAGTTTACCGATTTAGAAGAGGCCATAACGTGGAGTTTGTCTAAAATTGAAAAGAAACAAGAGTTGAGCAACTAAGCACCTATATGAAACAAGGCATCTCCTTGATTCACTACAGCTTGATAATTGATACAAAAAACGTGGCCAGAAACAGGTGAAACAACATCCTTGCTTTTTTTAGCAACAGTATCTGTAATATACCCTAACACTTGACCTTGATTCACTTCTGAGCCATTTTCGATTTTTGGAATAAACATCCCTGCTCTTGAAGCCCTAATCCATTTAGTAGATTCAAAATGAATAGAATTGGATTGGTCAGCTTCATCTGATTTCGGCAACATCCCAACATTTCTAAGCACGTTTTTAATTCCTTTTATGGCTGTTTTAATTGCGTGTTTGTCAAAGCGCATACTTTCTCCAGCTTCATAAACCAAAATTGGTTTTTCCAGATTATAAGCAGCTTTTCTAAATGACCCGGAAATTAATTTAGAAGGAAAATAAAAAGGAGCATTAAATATTTTGGCAAAATGCTTACTTGATTCATCCATTGCCGTATAGCGGACTTGCGGAAAATTATGACGTTGCCCACCACCCGTGTGCAGATCAATTCCAAAATCTATTTGAGGCAAAACTTCTTTAGTATAATGATAAGCCATTCTACTTGCTAAAGAACCCAATTTTTTTCCAGGAAAACTTCTGTTGACATCTTTACCATCTGGTACATCTCTTGAAAAATGTATAAAGCCAAAAATATTAAGTATTGGCACTACAACGGCGCATCCTTTTTCAATATTAAAATCATTATGCTCTAACATTCTACGAAGCGTTTCTATCCCATTAATTTCATCACCGTGTAATCCTGCTTGTAATAAAACTGTAGGGCCCGGCTTTTTCGCATTGAAAACATGTACAGGTATTTCTATTAAAGTACCTGTGGGTAATCGAGAAATAGTAATTAAAACCATTTTACTTTGACCTGGTTTTATTTCTACCTTATTGATTACAATAGTTTTATTTTCTTCTTTTTCTAAGTGCATTTTTTTCAACAAATTCAATGATATGTTTGGCTACATTTATTCCCGTTGCGGCTTCTATTCCTTTCAATCCAGGTGATGCATTGACCTCTAATAGAACTGGTCCTTTCTTTGATCTCATGAGATCTACACCGGCAACTCCTAAACCTAGATACTTAGTAGCATCTAAAGCAATTTGTCTTTCTTTTGCAGAAATTTCTATGGCCTCAGTTTGTCCACCTCTATGAACATTGGAACGAAATTCGTCACGTTCGCTTACACGCTTCATACTTGCAATTACTTTATTTCCAATCACAATAATTCTGATATCTTCTCCATTAGCTTCTTCTACGTATTGCTGTAAAAGAATACTGGTATCCATTTTATAAAAAGTATCTATAATTGATTTAGCAGACTTTTTGCTTTCTGCTAAAATAACACCCAAGCCTTGGGTGCCTTCTTGTATTTTAATAATAACCGGTGGTCCACCTAAAAGACGTATTTGGTCTTCTATATTGTCTGGATTGATTGAAAATAAAGTTTCTGGTATCGGTATTCCTTTACGAGCCATTATTTGTAAGGTTCTTACTTTGTTTCTGGCCCTAGTAATACCCAATGAACGAGCAGTACTAAAAACACCATTCATTTCAAACTGCTTTACAATCGCCGAACCATGCCTAGTTACTTTAGTTCCTATTCGCGGTATTATCGCATCAAATTCACTGGTAACATCTTCTTCTCCTAAAAATATTTTTGGTTTACCATCACCAAGTTTTACAGAGCACTTGGTATGGTCAATCAATTCAACATAGTGCCCGGCCTTTTCTGCTTCAATAGCAATTCTTCTTGTGGAATGTACATTTAAACTAACGGATAGTAAGGCAATATTCATAGAAATAGCTATACACTTCTTATTTAGAGTATGAATATCGTGCAAAAATTAAAACCCACACTTAAACTTGAAAAAATTAATACTTTGTTAATTCAACTTTTGTTGAAGGTTTTAGGTTTACTTCCATATATTTTAACAAAGTTTATCAAACGTTTTCGAAGATTCCTTATAATCTTTCTAAATAAGGATTATTGCTTAGTTGAAAACTTGTTAAAAACTAGGTTGTGCCCTAAATTTGTATCTAAAACCAACTACGAATGAGTGGATTGATAAAATCTTCGCTGGCCCGTAAAGTAGTGATGGCGCTTTCAGGTCTTTTTTTAGTGATTTTCTTAGTATTACATGTATCCATCAACTTAGCATCCGTTATTTCACCAGATTTTTTTAATGAGGCTTCACATTTTATGGGTTATAATCCAATAGTGCAGTATGCAATGCAGCCGATTTTGATTATTGGTGTAATTGTTCACTTTGTGATGGGCTTTGTTTTAGAATTTCAAAATCGTGCAGCTAGAGGAATCAGCTACGCGAAATACCAAGGAGGAGCTAATGCCTCTTGGGTTTCCAGAAATATGATTTATTCTGGGTTAGTTATTCTGGCTTTTTTAGGGCTTCATTTTTATGATTTCTGGGTACATGAAATGACTTATAAGTACATTGAAGCTAATCCGCAGGACCCGACTCGTTACTATGCCGAAACTGTAGAAAAATTTGCTCCTATTTGGCGCACAGTAATTTATGTTGTTTCATTCGGCCTACTTGGATTACACTTATGGCATGGATTTCAATCATCATTTCAAAGTATGGGAGTCAAGAATAAGTACACTCCAGCGATCAAAAATTTTACAAAATTATTTGCAGTGGTTGTGCCGTTGGCATTTGCATTTATTGCGCTGTACCACCACCTTAACCCAATAACACACTAATTTATGGGAGTATTGGATTCAAAAGTTCCATCAGGTCCTTTGGCTGATAAATGGACCAAATATAAAAACGAGATTAACTTAGTTAACCCTGCTAACAAACGTAATATTGATGTTATTGTGGTTGGAACGGGGCTTGCCGGTGGTTCAGCAGCAGCGACCATGGCTGAGCTAGGTTACAATGTAAAAACATTTTGTTATCAAGATTCTCCAAGACGCGCTCACTCTATCGCCGCACAAGGTGGTGTAAATGCTGCTAAAAATTATCAAGGTGATGGTGATAGTGTATATCGTCTTTTTTATGATACTGTAAAAGGTGGTGACTACCGTTCTCGAGAGGCAAATGTTCATCGTTTAGCCGAAGTTTCAACAAGCATAATTGACCAGTGCGTAGCACAAGGAGTTCCTTTTGCACGTGAATATGGTGGTCTTTTAGATAACCGTTCTTTTGGTGGCGTATTAGTATCTAGAACTTTTTATGCTAAAGGTCAAACAGGACAGCAACTACTTTTAGGAGCTTATGCTGCAATGAATCGCCAAATTCAAAGAGGTAAAATAAAATCTTACACTCGTCACGAGATGTTAGATTTGGTTTTGGTCGATGGTAAAGCGAGGGGAATCATTGCTCGTAATTTAGTTACAGGTGAAATAGAAAGACATTCAGCACATGCAGTAGTTCTTGCTACTGGAGGTTATGGAAACTTATTTTTCCTTTCTACTTATTGTATGGGAGCTAATGTAATGGCTGCTTGGAAAGCCCATAAACGAGGTGCTTTCTTTGCGAATCCATGTTTTACTCAAATTCACCCTACTTGTATTCCAGTATCAGGTGACCATCAATCTAAATTAACATTGATGTCTGAATCATTGCGTAATGATGGACGTATTTGGGTACCTGCCAAAAAAGAAGATGCTGAAGCTATAAGAGCAGGTAAGCTAAAACCAACTGAACTAGCAGAAGAAGATAGGGATTACTATTTAGAACGTAGATATCCTGCGTTTGGTAATCTTGTTCCAAGAGATGTAGCATCTCGTGCTGCAAAAGAACGTTGTGACGCTGGTTTCGGTGTTAATAAAACAGGTGAAGCAGTCTATCTAGATTTTGATGCTGCAATTATGCGTTATGGTCGTGAAAAAGCTTTAACATCAGGTATGAAAAATCCTGATGATACAACGGTTAGAAAACTTGGCGAAGAAGTCGTTGAAGCCAAATACGGAAACCTTTTTCAGATGTATGAAAAAATCGTTGATCAAAACCCTTACAAAACTCCAATGATGATTTACCCAGCGGTACATTATACCATGGGAGGTCTTTGGGTTGATTATAATTTAATGACTAGCATCCCTGGTTGTTATGCTGCTGGTGAAGCTAATTTTAGTGATCATGGAGCAAACCGTTTAGGAGCTTCAGCTTTGATGCAAGGACTAGCTGATGGTTATTTTGTTTTACCATATACTATTGGCGACTACTTGTCGGATGATATTAGAACTGGTCCAATTTCTACAGATTCTTCGGAATTTCAGGATGCAGAGAAAAATGTAAGAGATAGAATAGAAAAACTAATGTCTGCTAAAGGCGAGCACTCTGTTGATTATTACCATAAGAAATTGGGTAAAATTATGTGGAATAAATGTGGCATGGCTCGTAATGAAAAAGAATTGCAAGAAGCAATGAATGAAATTGCTGAACTGCGCAAAGATTTCTGGGAAAATGTAAAAGTACCTGGTGATGCTAATGCTAAAAACCAAGAATTAGAAAAGGCCGGTCGAGTTGCTGACTTTCTTGAATTAGGTGAATTGTTTGCTATGGATGCTTTTGACCGAAATGAATCTTGTGGTGGGCATTTTAGAGAAGAGTATCAAACACCGGAGGGTGAAGCCTTACGTGATGATAAGAACTACACTTATGTTTCTGCATGGGAGTATAAAGGTGACCCAAGAAAAGCCAAATTACATAAGGAGAAATTGGTTTATGAAAATATTGAAGTAAAGACACGTTCTTATAAATAAAAATATTGCTATGAAGATTTTTTTAAAAATATGGAGACAAAAGAACGCATCTACTAAAGGAAATATGGTTTCCTATACCCTAGAAGGTATAGAAAATGACATGTCTTTTTTAGAAATGCTTGATGTCTTAAATGAAGATTTAATAACTAAAGGTGAAGAGCCAGTTGAGTTTGATCATGATTGTAGAGAAGGTATTTGCGGTACTTGTTCTCTGATGATAAATGGTAGACCGCATGGTCCAGATTCTATGATTACTGTGTGTCAATTGCATATGAGAAGTTTTAACGATGGTGATACTATTGTTATAGAGCCATGGAGAGCTAAAGCTTTTCCTGTAATCAAAGATTTAATTGTTGATAGAACAGCTTTTGATAGAATACAACAAGCAGGGGGGTATATCTCGGTAAACACATCTGGTCGCCCAGTTGATGCTAACGCAATTCCTATTGAAAAAGATGCAGCAGATGCTTCTTTTAATGCGGCCACTTGCATTGGTTGTGGTGCATGCGTTGCTGCTTGTAAAAATGCAAGTGCTATGCTATTTACTTCAGCTAAGGTTTCACAGTTTGCCTTATTACCTCAAGGTCAAGTTGAAGCTACTGATCGTGTTTTGAACATGGTAAAACAAATGGATTTAGAAGGCTTTGGAAATTGTACCAATACTGGAGCTTGTGAAGTTGAATGCCCTAAAGGCATTTCTTTGGAAAATATTGCTCGTATGAATCGAGAGTATCTTGCAGCTAGCGTGAAATAATACGGCGCACAAAAATAAAGCTTAAAAACCCAAACTTGTTATTCAATGTTTGGGTTTTTTATTTCTTTAGCGGTTTATTTCTAATAAACCTTGAAGTTTCCTTAAATTGAATTCTAAAGCATTTACAATTCATGATGGATTCAAAATTGCCAAATGTTGGAACAACAATTTTCACTACAATTGGAAAACTTGCTCATAAGCATAATGCAGTAAACCTTTCACAAGGATTTCCCAATTTTGGTGCTGATGCAGCACTATTAGATCTTGCCCAACAAGCAATCTCCTCCGGTCATAATCAGTATGCACCTATGCAAGGCATTTATTCTCTTCGCGAAGTAATTGCTGACAAGATAGAAAGCCTATATGGTCGTTATTACCATCCCGAAAATGAAATTACTATAACAGCTAGTGCCACACAGGGCATTTTTACGGCGATTTCAGCCTTCATTAAACCAAATGATGAAGTGGTAGTTTTTAAACCAGCTTACGACTGTTATGAACCAGCTATTGAACTTTGTGGTGGCATAGTTGTACCCATACAATTAGAGAGTGCCAATTTTAAAATACAATGGGACGTTTTTAAATCGACAATTTCTCATAAAACCAAGATGGTCATCATCAATACGCCACACAACCCCACAGGAACTATCCTTTCTAAAGAAGATATGACTCAACTTCAGCTTATTTTAGAAGGTACCGATATTATTGTAGTAAGCGACGAAGTTTACGAACACTTGGTCTTTGATGGTAACCAACATGAAAGTGTAGCTAAATACAAAGACTTAGCCACAAGAAGTATCATCTGTGCTTCTTTTGGTAAAACTTTTCATGTAACAGGATGGAAAATGGGTTACTGTGCTGCACCAAAAGAACTAATGGCTGAATTTCAAAAAGTGCATCAATATGTTGTTTTTTGCGTAAACCATCCGATGCAACGAGCAGTTGCTGAGTATTTAAGAACTCCTGAAAATTATTTAGGCCTCAATCAGTTTTACCAACAAAAAAGAGATTACTTCTTAAGTGCAATTGAAGATTCAAGATTCATTAAAACCCCAAGTGCGGGAACTTATTTCCAGGTTTTAGATTATTCGAAAATAACAGCCGAGAACGATATCGCTTATGCAGAACGCTTAATAAGAGAATATAAGATTGCTAGTATTCCTATTTCTGTCTTCAATTTAAACAAACAAGATAACCAGCAACTACGTTTTTGTTTTGCTAAAACTGAAGAAACCCTAGATAAAGCAGCAGAAATTTTAAATACGCTTTAATTTAAAGACCTATTTACCAATCGCATAAACTCAGCTATCTTTTTTGGTTCAAGCCAGCGAGTTACAACAACCAGATCATTCTCTTTATCAATAACTATAAAATTACCCCCAAAACCAGCAGCATAGTAAATGTTTTCAGAAAGACCCTCCCAATGTCTACTTCCTTGTTTATTTAACCACCACATATAGCCGTAATTGTTATTTGGCTTTGAAGGAGTGATAGCCTTTTGAATCCACCCTTCGCTAATTAACCGTTGGTCTCTCCATTTTCCATCATTTAAGAACAACATGCCAAAGCGAGCCATATCTTCGGCAGAAATAAAAATGCCTGCTCCAGAATGACCACCGCCGGTAACAGACTTCATTTTCAGGCCATCAACTTCTGTCCAGGCATGGTGATACCCATGCCATCTCCAAGTCGTTGAAGCGTCAATTTTATCCATAATATTCTCTTTTAATACCATTGGCATTGGTTTGCGCCAAACATGTGTTAATGAATACGCCAGTACATTTACTCGTACATCATTATATTCCATTATAGTGCCTGGTTCTTTGGGTTTTTCAAACTTCCAATCATCAATACCTCCCTCAGAAGGTGGTCTATCTGCCCAATCTTTTCCACCCCAAAGCTCACCTGACCAAGCTGAATTTTGTTGTAATAAATGCTCCCAAGTAATTTTTGAATTATGCGCTCCATCAAAAGTTCCATCCCAGATATAATCGATTACTTTATCAGTTGTACTATTGATTAATCCTTTGTCTTCAGCTAAACCAGCCATTGTACTTAAAAAGCTTTTGGTAACGCTAAAGGTCATATCAACTCTTTTAGTATCACCCCACGAGGTCACTAAATATCCATTCTTCAATATCATACCTGCCGGGCCACCACGTTTTTTAGTAGGACCCAAAATTTCATGAAAGGGTTCTCTTTCAAAGCCTTTCAAAATCGCGATTCTTAAATCTCTAGATCCAGAATATTCATTGTCTTTCGCAAATGAAACTGCTTCTTCTAATCTATTTTCATTAAAAGACTGGCTTGATTGGTTGCTTGTTTCCCAAACATCATTCTTTTTAGGAAAATAATAGTCTTGTCCTATACATACTTTTAGGAAAAGTAAACTCAATACGCTAAGCACAATAGTCATTTTCATCTTATAATTCTTTTTGCATTAACCAATCTGTTTGTTCGTCAGCTCCAATAAAAAAGGGATGCGTTCCAAATTTTTTGAAATTGTTTCTCTTATACCACAAGATAGCCTTTTGATTTTTTTCCCAGACCCCAAGCCATATATATGTTTTGCTTTTTTGTTTTGCTAAAGCATAGACTTTGCTGAGCACTTTCAGGCCTATTTGTTTTCTTTGATAAGATTTTAAGATATAAATACGCTCTAATTCAAAGCCATCATTGTCTTTTATATCACTTTGAGCTCCGAACTCATTTACTTTAAAATACCCTGCGAGGTCATTTTTAAGAAAAACAAAATAGAAAGCAGAATTTTCATCTTTTAACTCCTTAAGCAATGCCTCTTTTGAGAAAGCTTTATTTAAATAAATTTTAAAGTCTTTAGGATTATTATCTGCTTTAAAGGCATTTGAAAAAGTGATTCTAGAAATCTTGATTAATCTTTCTAAATCATTTAACCCACAAAGTTCAAATGTTACGTTCATGTGAAAATTGAAAGTGCTAAAAATAAAAAAAGACCTTGATTTACATCAGGTCTTTAGTGTTTTTGTTGAGGTGTTTGGTTTATAACATAAAAAGTTTTCTAACCAATCTCATAACGCCGCTATAAAAATCATTGCGGTAAATCTGTATTTCTTCTTCAACAGATTCGTGGTGAAATTTAGAAATCATTGATTCCGGTTTTTGTAGGGTTAATTTGGGGTACTTTCTTAATTATTTCAAATTAAAACCAAACCAGATAGCTAAAAAAAAATTTGTTGTGAATGAGTTGTAAGATGTTGTGAATGAGTTAAATGAGTAAATTTACTTGCTAATTCGACAAGCTAGATTTTCATTTCCGGAACATAATTAGGAATCCTTAGGTTACCTTCCGTTGCCATTTTTATCTCTTCTACGGTGACACCTGGTGCTCTTTCTAAAAGTAGAAAACCATCTTTTGTTACTTCTAAAACGGCAAGATTTGTTACTATTTTTTTTACACAACCCACCCCTGTTAAAGGTAGTGAACAACGTTTTAAAAGTTTACTTTGACCAGCTCTATTAGTGTGCATCATAGCAACAATTATATTCTCGGCAGATGCTACTAAGTCCATTGCGCCTCCCATGCCTTTAACCATTTTTCCTGGAATTTTCCAATTGGCTATATCACCATTTTCTGCAACTTCCATTGCTCCTAAAATAGTTAAATCAACATGCTTTCCACGAATCATTGCAAAGCTCAAAGCTGAATCAAAAAAAGAAGCTCCTGGGAGTGTTGTTATCGTTTGTTTTCCGGCATTAATAATATCAGCATCTTCTTCCCCTTCAAAAGGAAAAGGGCCCATGCCAAGCACTCCATTTTCACTTTGAAACTCAACACTAATATCATTTCTAACAAAGTTGGCTACCAAGGTTGGAATTCCTATTCCTAAATTTACATAATAGCCATCTTGCACTTCTTGAGCAATCCGTTTTGCAATTCCGTTTTTATCTAGCATCTTCTTTAGTTCTAACGGTTAATTGCTCAATACGTTTTTCATATTTTTCTCCTTGAAAAATTCGTTGCACAAAAATACCTGGAATGTGAATTTCATTAGGATCTAAACTTCCTGCTGGTAGCAGTTCTTCAACCTCAGCAACGGTAACGGTTGCAGCACCGCACATACACGCATTAAAGTTGCGTGCTGTTCCCTTAAATATTAAATTACCAGCTTCATCACCTTTCCATGCCTTTACAAAGGCAAAATCAGCTTTAAACGCTGGTTCCAAAACATGCATTTTTCCATCAAACTTTCTAGTTTCTTTACCTTCAGCAACTTCAGTTCCAAAACCCGCTGGTGTATAAAAAGCTGGGAAACCGGCTTGAGCGGCTCTACATTTTTCAGCTAAGGTGCCTTGTGGAGTTAATTCTACATCAAGCTCACCGCTTAACATCTGACGTTCAAACTCGTCGTTCTCTCCGACATAGGAAGAAATCATCTTTTTGATTTGTCGCTTTTGTAAAAGCAGCCCTAAACCAAAATCATCAACTCCTGCATTGTTTGATATGCAGGTAATATCTTTTATTTCCAATGCTACCAATTCAGCAATGGCATTTTCCGGAATACCGCATAGTCCAAATCCTCCTAACATAAAGGTCATCCCATTATCAACACCTTTTAAAGCAGAAGAAACATTAGAAACCGTTTTTTTTATCATGAGAATATCTTTTAAAAATCTAAATCATCTAAATCATCTTCAATGTCCAACTCTTTTTTCATCTCTTCAGCAATCTTTGCGCAATCGACATTAATAGATAATTCTTCAGGTTTTGCAAACTCTTCTTTTGAAATTCCTAGGGTTTCATTCTCGTAATTAGCCTTCATATATAAAGCCCAAATTGGTAAAGCCATGGATGCTCCTTCACCATAAGCACCAGATTTAAAATGCGTTGCTCTTTCTTCTCCACCAACCCAAACCCCAGTAACAAGATTTGGTACCATTCCCATAAACCAACCATCACTTTGATTTTGTGTAGTTCCGGTTTTTCCTGCTATTGGGTTTTTAAACTCATAAGGGTATCCTGTGATAATTTCTTTATACCTTGTTTGATTCTTACCAAAAGTATGCCTTAACCTTGCCCCTGAACCATATTCAGTAACTCCTTCCATCAAATTTACCATGGTATAGGCAACATCTTTGCTCAACACATCTTTTGTTTCAGGAACATATTCATACAACACTGTTCCGTTTTTATCTTCAATTCGGGTAACCATTACTGGCTTAACATAAACCCCTTGATTAGCAAATGTGCCATAGGCCCCAACCATTTCATAAACATTGACCTCTGGTACACCTAAAGCAATAGCTGGAACAGGAAGAATCTCTCTAGTAATCCCCATATTTTTTGCGATAGTAGCTACCGAACCAGGCCCAACTTGATCTATTAACTGTGCTGTCACCGTATTAACTGAATTTGCCAATGCATTTTTCAACGTTCTATTTTTTCCGGAATACTTTCCATTGGAATTTTTAGGGCACCATTTTTCCATGTTGCCATGTTTTAGAGGCTCAATACAATATTGAGAATCAGGTAAGGAATCACAGGGCGAATAACGTAATTGGTCAATTGCGGCTGCATATACAAATGGCTTAAAAGTAGACCCCGCTTGGCGTGTTCCCTGAATTACATTGTCATATTGAAAATGTTTATAGTCAACGCCTCCAACCCATGCCTTGACATGACCAGTTTGTGGCTCCATAGACATCATAGCGGTTCTTAAGAAAGTCTTATAATATCTAATAGAATCAAGTGGTGTCATGATAGTGTCTTTCTCGTAAGAATCACTGTTCCAATCAAACACCGTCATTTCAGTTTTTTTCTTAAATGAAGCCCTGATTTCATTTTCAGATTTACCTTGACCTTTTAAAACTCTCCAACGATCCGATGTTCTAATCGCTCTTTCGATAATGTTGTCTATCTCAAAAGTTTCTAAATCTAGAAATGGTGTAGTCGGATTACGTTCTGGAGTATTCTGCACAAAAAATTCCGCTTGTAGTTTAGCCATATGAGCTTCTACTGCATCCTCAGCATTCTTTTGCATTCTAGAATCAAGCGTTGTGAATATTTTTAACCCATCTTTATAGATGTTATATGATTCTCCGTCGGGCTTAGGGTTTTCTTTTACCCATCTATTTAACCAACGTTGCATGTACATTCTAAAATAAGTAGCAAGGCCCTCTCGGTGTGACTCTGGATTATAATTAAGGTTTAGAGGTAGTTCTTGAAGAGAGTCCTTTACCTGTTCATCTAAATAATCATATTTAGCCATCTGAGCTAAAACCACATTCCTTCTATTTCTTGTACCTATTGGGTTTCTGTGAGACCTAGGATTATAAAATGAAGAATTTTTGAACATCCCTACCAACATTGCTGATTCTTCCGTTCTTAATTCCATTGGTTCTTTTCCAAAATATATCCGCGATGCTGATCGTATTCCATCAGCATTGTTACCAAAATCATAAATATTGAAATACATAGCTATGATTTCTTCTTTGGTATAACTTCTCTCTAACTGAATCGCCAAAACCCATTCACGTATTTTTTGAAAATATCTTTTCCAACCAATAGCCTTTCTACCTACAAATAACTGTCTAGCCAATTGCTGCGAAATAGTACTGGCTCCACCTTTTTTTCCTAAATATGCCAAAGCACGTAAAAAGCCTCTTGCATCAATACCTGCATGTTTGAAATAGCGAACGTCTTCTGTGGCGACAAGTGCATTGATTAAATTCTCGGGTAATTGCGAGAAATCTACCGGCGTTCGGTTATCATCTAAATACAATTTGCCTAAAGTTTCTCCATCTGAAGAAATAAACTCAGTTGCCAAATTTGTTCTTGGATTTTCTAGATATTGATAATCAGGCATTTCTCCAAAAACGCCCCATGAAGCGAGTAAAAATATCAATACCACAGCAAGAATTCCGGACCCAAATAAAATCCAAAACCACTTGATAAACCTTTTAAAATTGTTTTTCTGTTTTTTCTTAGCCTGTGCCATTAGGGGGATTGTGTTTTTTCAATTTGTAGACCAATGTCTGTAATACCTTTTAATTCTTGAATACCACCAACGCTACCATTCTTTCGCATCGCATGTGATATTTTAAAATTATATACGCCAGAATCAGGAAAAACGACGTTTTCTCTAAACCACAATTTATTTTCTTTAATGCTTCCAGTGCCTTTACCTAACCAAGAACCATCAGGTAAAGCCATTTCAAATTCTAGGGTGTCAATAACTATTTCACCCTTAGGAGATTCCATTGCAGTTATTAAGAAAAGATTGCTAAACTCATATGAATTATCATTACGAACATTAATGAAGATGTTACGCCTTGTTAACGAGTCCACATTGGCAAAACTAAAACGGAGGGTGTCCTTCATTGTCCAAATACCATTATTTAAACTTCGGTATTCAGAATGCTCCAAATTTGATGTACAAGCGCACACAAAAACTACCAACAGTATTATAAAAAACTTCTTAGCCATTTTTTGCCGTTGTATTACGATTTTTTGACCTCCTTTTATTGTTCTTTCTCTTGTTATTCCGCTTCTTGTTTTTCGGCTTGTCAAAACGGTTCAAACTATCTTGACCTACTACGTTTTCAAAAACTAATTTTTCTTCAGAAATAGTTTCAACAACATAACCTTCAAGGCTTGCTACCTTTTTATTTAACTTATTTAATTCAAGTATCTCTAATACTTGATCTTTATGCAGGGCATGCCAATTAGCAGGGTCGTTCTTATATGAAAACCATAACATTTCTTTAAAAATATCAGATTTCTGACAAAAAGCCACTCCTTTTTCTGTTTGTAGTTTAGCGTCTTGTGGCGGGAAATTTTTAAGCGCATCCAGATACATGTCTAACTCATAGTTAAGACAGCATTTTAATTTACCGCATTGCCCGGCTAATTTTTGAGGATTAAGTGCTAGCTGCTGGTATCTAGCAGAAGCAGTGCTAACTGATCTAAAATCTGTAAGCCATGTTGAGCAACATAATTCACGACCGCAAGATCCAATGCCACCTAATCTTTGCGCTTCTTGTCTATACCCAATTTGCCTCATTTCAATACGAATACTGAAGGCTTTGGCCATGTCTTTTATCAACTGTCTAAAATCTACACGATCTTCCGCCGTATAGTAAAAAGTTGCTTTAGAACCATCTCCTTGAAACTCTACATCACTAAGTTTCATTTCAAGTTTTAAGGCAATTGCAATTTCTCTCGAACGTTTTTGAATTTCTTGTTCTTTGTCTCTACATTTTTGCCAAATATCAACATCTCTTTGTGATGCTTTTCGGTAAATTTTTGGAAGGTCTTTGTCTTCATAAGAAGTTTTTTTCTTCTTCATTTGCACCTTCACCAATTCACCTGTCAGGGTTACAATGCCAACATCATGTCCAGATTTTGCTTGCGTAGCTACAACATCGCCTATGGACAAAGAGAGATTTTCTGTATTTCTGAAGAATTCTTTTCGACTATTTTTAAACCGGACTTCTACGCAATCAAAGGGTTTTTGACCATTTGGCAACGACATATTAGAAAGCCAATCGAAAACTGTAAGTTTGTTACAACCATCGGTTCCGCAAGTACCATTGTTCTTACATCCACGCGGCTGTCCATCTTTACCAGTTGAACAACTGCTACATCCCATATTTTATATCTTGACTTAAAGAAATTTTTAAGAATTTCTTTAAAAAGGGTTCATATTTAACTCAAAAGTAAAGATAGCATAATTTAAGTTGTCACTTATTGCGACTTTTTAAACTTTAGCACCTCTGAACGACCCTTTTTGAAAATTTTATTGCTCGCGTGCTTACCTTTTCTGAGTTTCTTTTGCTCTTCAAAAGGCAATTCATGAATTTCTTTGCAATTGTACGAACAACAATTATTCATTTTTGTAGCGCAAGCCTCACATTGAATAAATAAAAGATGACAAGCTTCATTGGCGCAATTTACATGAGTATCACAAGGGTTTCCGCATTGATGACAATTAGCAATAACGTCTTCTGAAATACGTTCTCCCCTTCGGTGGTCAAAAACAAAGTTTTTTCCCAAGAATTTATTCTCTAAATTCTTAGAATTCACCTGTCGTGTATACTCAATGATACCTCCTTCAAGTTGATAGACTTGTTTAAAGCCTTTGTGCTTGTAATAGGCACTTGCTTTTTCACAACGAATTCCACCCGTGCAATACATTACCAGTTTTTTATCTTCTTTATGATCAGCCAAATCTTCTTCGATTATGTCAAGTGAATCTCTAAAGGTGTCAACATCCGGAGTAATAGCATTTTTAAAATGTCCTATTTCACTTTCATAGTGATTTCTCATATCAACCAATACAGTATCTGGATCTTCAATGAGCTCATTAAATTTTTCAGCACCAACATGAATTCCTTTATTGGTCACATCAAAAGTGTCATCATTAAGGCCATCGGCAACAATTTTATGCCGAATCTTTACTTTAAGTTTTAAGAATGATTTATTGTTTTGCTCAATAGCGATATTCAATCTTACATTTTCTAAAAATGTAATACTATCTAAGTGATTTTTAAAGACCTCGAAATTCTCGGCAGGAACAGATAACTGAGCATTGATACCCTCATGAGCAACATATATTCTGCCCAATACTTCCATTTCATTCCAATGAATGAAAAGATGATTTCTAAAAATTTCCGTGTTTTTTATGTGCGCATAAGTATAGAAAGAAATCGTTAGCCGGTCTTTACTTGCCTTTTCAATAAGTTCTTCCCTTTCTTTCGCACTTAATGTATTGTACAGTTGCATGCTATACCAATAGTTTTAAGTTGAAAATAAATGATTAAGACAAAAATAATGATTAAATAAAAAAGGCATCCTTGGGGAGGATGCCTTTTGACCACTACTTTTCTTTTTCATATTTAAAAGTCGTATCAGCGGTCTTGTGACTTTAAACTTAAAGTCATATGTACATTTGAATTAGCAATATTAAGATGTATGTATTTTTAATTGGTTGCGTTGGTACTTTAAAATCAAAAGAAGTGGTATTTTAGTTGTCTAATTTTTTTCAGATTATGAGTAACAATAACGAGGCCAAATTAAAAGCACTAAAACTTACCTTAGACAAACTAGATAAAACCTACGGAAAAGGAGCTGTCATGAAAATGGGTGATAGTGTAATTGAAGATGTTGAAGTAATTTCTTCTGGATCTTTAGGGTTAGATATAGCGTTAGGCGTTAGTGGATACCCGAGAGGTCGAGTTGTTGAAATATATGGCCCTGAATCATCAGGTAAAACTACCTTAACCTTGCACGCAATTGCTGAAGCTCAAAAAAATGGTGGTATTGCTGCCTTTATTGATGCGGAACATGCTTTTGACCGTTTTTATGCTAAAAAATTAGGTGTAGATATTGATAATTTAATCATTTCACAACCTGATAATGGAGAACAAGCACTAGAAATTGCTGATAATTTAATTCGTTCTGGCGCTATTGATATAGTGATTATCGATTCCGTAGCCGCACTTACACCTAAAAGTGAGATTGAAGGTGAAATGGGCGATTCGAAAATGGGTCTTCATGCACGTTTAATGTCTCAAGCTTTGAGAAAATTAACAGGCTCAATTAGCAAAACCAACTGTACCGTAATATTCATTAATCAACTCCGTGAAAAAATTGGGGTGATGTTTGGTAACCCAGAAACTACCACCGGTGGAAATGCGCTAAAATTTTATGCTTCTGTACGTTTAGACATTAGAAGATCTACGCAAATAAAAAGTACTGATGGTGCGGTTTTAGGAAATAAAACTCGCGTAAAAGTGGTCAAAAATAAAGTGGCGCCTCCTTTTAAAACTGCGGAATTTGACATCATGTATGGAGAAGGAATCTCTAAAGTTGGAGAAATTCTTGATTTAGGTGTAGCTTTTGAAATTGTCAAGAAAAGTGGCTCTTGGTTTAGTTACGGAGACACTAAATTAGGACAAGGTAGAGATGCTGTAAAAAACCTCTTAGAAGACAATCCTGAACTATCTGAAGAACTCGAAGAAAAAATTAAGGAGGCTTTAAAAGCTGTCAAAGAGTAAATTCTTTACATTTTATTTGATTAAATACCCTAAATACGCAACCTTAGCGTTATAGTCACATCTATATATTTAAGTATAATTGGTTATGATAAAGAAGGTAATAGTACTTCTATGCGTAGTAGTTATTTTTTCATTCTATGGTTGTGATATATCATCAGAAGAAAATTTTCAGTTCGTCAATCTCAAAATAGTATCCGTTGAATTGCCTGAGAGTTTTCAACAAAATGCCTCTCACAATATTCAAGTAACCTATGAAAGGCCGGATACTTGTACCTATTTTGAAGGTTTTGATGTATTTGAAGGAGAATTGAATACTAGAAGTATAGTAGCTATTGGCTCTTTTTTGGAGCAAGAGGACTGTGTTTTAATGGATGACGATATAACAGCTTCTTTTGAATTTACAGCCCTTAATATAGGCACTTATACCCTAAGATTTTATTCTGGTAATGATGCAAATGGCAATCCTGAATACTTAGAATATATAGTACCTGTTAGACCAGAAGGCGTAAACTAATTTAAACCTAACCAACTATTTTGAGTCTTGAAGAACTCATAGACAATTGTAAAAAAGGACGGCGAAAAGCCCAAGAAGAGCTCTATAGAAAATATTCTAATGTGCTCTTTGGTATATGCTTAAAGTATTCGCGAAATAAAACTGAAGCTGAAGATAATCTTCATGATAGTTTTATGACCATTTATGATAAAATTGGTCAGTTTAATCATAAAGGTTCTTTTGAAGGTTGGATAAAACGTATAACTGTTAATACGGTTTTACAGAAATATAGAAAACAGAAACATTTAGATGTAGTTACAGAGAACTATGGCGAAATTATTGATGTTGAGGTGCAAGAAACGAATATAAGTTTATCAAGACTATTAGCTTATATACAGGAGTTGCCAAATAAATATCGCCTGACTTTTAATTTATATGTGATGGATGGTTATTCACATAAAGAGATTAGTGAACTGTTAGGTACCTCGACAGGAACGTCAAAATCAAATCTAGCTCGGGCTAGAATGATTTTAAAAGAAAAGCTAGAAAAAGAAAATATAAACATTGCTTAAAGTTTTTAAGGATGGAAAAAAATAATTTAGACAATCTCTTTAGAGATAAATTAAAAGACTTCAAGGAAGTGCCTGATGAAGGTGTTTGGAAAAGCATTGAAGCATCTTTAGAGAAAAAAGATAAGAGAAGAGTTGTACCAATATGGTGGAAACTCGGTGGCATTGCAGCGCTTTTAGCTGTTTTATTTTATGTGATAAATCCCTTTAGCGCCGACAAATCAATTGAAGAAACGATAATAACTGATATTCGGGATGATCAAACAATAGATGGTAAAGACGTTTTTGAAAATAATGAATTACCAGCTAACATCAAAAATGACAATACTACTGAAGTAACCAGTATTAATACTGAAGAAAATGAAGCCTATATTGAGGAGAAAGAAAAAGCATCAGCGATTAAATCTTCAGGAAATGTTAAGTTTTTAAATTCCAATAGCTATGAAAACCAAAATCAGGCTGTCGTCAACAACAATAAGATTGATAATTCTAAAAATAAAGCTGAGGATAAACCAAAATTTTCAACCCAACAAATCAATGAAACTGTTGAAAGCAAAAGAAATGCAGTTGCCGAGATCACAAACAAGAAACCTGTTATAGAAAATACCACGAATACTGACCTTTTCAAATCACAAGAACAAGTTGTTGAAAGTAATGTGACGCAAAAAGAAGAAGTAGAAGATGAAATCAAAATATCCATTTTTGATGCCATAGCTGAACAAAACCAAGATGAGGAAAAAGAAATAACTGAAAAATCAGAAAGTAGATGGGCTATGGGGCCGTCAGTTGCACCTGTTTATTTTGATGCACAAGGACAAGGTTCTCCCATTCACTCAAATTTTGCTTCTAATACTAAATCTGGTAATGTTAACTTAAGTTATGGTTTACAAGTATCTTATGGGGTAAGTAAAAGGTTGAGTATAAGAACAGGGGTGCATAAAGTTGATTTTGGCTATGATACCAATGATGTGGTCTTTTCTTCGTCATTGCAAGCTTCAACTAATGACCTTATTGATAATATAAGTTATTCTCAAGCCTCTCGAAATTTAGTTGTGGAGAGCAAGCCCAGAAGTGATGCTGCTGCTAGTGATGTTACTTCATCAGAATTTAATGCTACTAGCCCTGCATTAGAAGGTCGAATGGTGCAACAAATGGGATACCTAGAAGTCCCTTTTGAATTAAACTATGCCCTTGTAGATAAAAAATTAGGCATTAACGTAATTGGCGGGGTGAGTTCTCTATTCTTAGTTGACAATTCTGTTTCTTTAGAATCAGAAGGGTTAGTTACCGAAATGGGGCAGGCAAATAATTTGAATGACGTCAATTTCAGCACCAATATTGGATTAGGTTTTAATTATGAATTTTCTCCAAAAGTACAGTTGAATTTAGAACCTGTTTTTAAATACCAATTGAACACATTTTCAGACACCGCGGGTCTATTTAGACCTTATACCATTGGTGTTTATAGTGGTGTAAGTTTTAAATTCTAAAGAAGTTGGTTAGTTGTCACTCTTGTGACAATTTAAAGAGCCTTTCAATTAATATTGGAGGGCTCTTTTATTTTTAAGGAATTCAAAATAGTTTCTCTCACCTCTTCGCGTAAGGTTGATGTATCTTCACTTCCAAGAATTCCAGTTTCAAAAAACTCATGTATTCTAACTCTTAGTTTACCGGGACCTCCACTAAAAAATGTCCAAGAAAATCGGGTCTTACAATCATAAAAGGTCATCGGAACAATCGGTATATTATGTGCAATGGCCATTCTAAAAGCCCCATCTTTAAACTTATCTAAAAGTACTTCTTCGTCAGGCACACCTCCTTCCGGAAAAATACAGATACTTAATTCGTTATTCAATCTTTTCTGAACACTACGATATACTGCCGTTCTGCTTTTTGGATCATTTCTATCCACCAAAATACAAACGCGCTTATAAAAAAATCCAAACAGAGGTATTTTAGCCAACTCTTTTTTTCCAACAAAAACAAAAGGATTTTTACTAACATAAAGCATCAACATAATGTCGAGCATACTTGTATGATTAGCAACCAACATATAGCTTTCGTTTTTAATTAATTCTTGTTGCCTTTCAATTCTAGGAGGACAACCCATACCGTACAAAATGGTTTTTGCCCATAAGTTTCTGGCCAGCCAAAAAAATTGGGGATAGGTCTTTTCAGAAATCGTTGTAATCAGTAAAAAGGGAAAGAAGACAACTATTGGCAATGCAACAAGTATATAAAACCAGACGCGGTAAAAAGTGTACCCAATGTTTTTTAAAAGCCTTAACACGATTTCAAAAGTAGAATATTTGATTATGAACTTGGCCAATCTTTTTGAATTGACTTGAAAATTTCTCTTTTTAAGACTTATTCTTCGAGAACAAAAAATTTCTATATTTAAAATCCAGCTTAAATAAATCTCAAAATGAACATTTTATATCCTTTAATCATTGCTGCTTTAGCTGGATGGCTTGCTGGCAAAATAATTAAAGGTGGTGGTTTTGGAAACCTCGTCAATATTATATTAGGCATTGTTGGCGGAGTAGTTGGTAACTGGGTTTTTAAGACACTTGCACTGTCAATTAATTCAGAAGTTATAGGAGATTTGGTTACGGGACTTATAGGAGCTTTAGTAATTTTATTTATCGCTGGACTTTTTAAAAAATAACTCCTAATCACTTCTTTTTAATCCTTTACGGATTGTTTACATTTACGATTCAAAATTAGAGCATGGCAAGAATACTTACGGGTATACAAAGTACGGGTATACCGCATTTGGGCAATATTTTAGGAGCTATAATTCCGGCTATAGAAATGGCGCAAAATCCTGAGAATGAGTCGTTTTTATTCATTGCGGATATGCATTCACTTACTCAGATAAAAAATGGTGAAGAACTCAGAAATAACACTTACGCTACTGCAGCAACTTGGTTAGCTTTTGGTCTTGATGTTGAAAAGACTGTTTTTTATCGCCAAAGTGATGTGCCTCAAGTAACAGAATTGTCATGGTATTTGAGCTGTTTTTTTCCATACCAACGACTGACTCTTGCCCATTCGTTCAAGGATAAAGCTGACCGGTTAGAAGATGTTAATGCCGGACTTTTCACATACCCCATGCTTATGGCTGCTGATATCTTACTATATGATGCCAATATTGTTCCTGTAGGCAAAGACCAATCTCAACATTTAGAAATGACACGTGATGTTGCTTCAAGATTTCATGCCCAATTTGGTGAAACCTTTGTGTTGCCTGACACAAAGCTACAAGAGAGCACGATGTACGTTCCGGGTACGGATGGCGAAAAAATGAGTAAAAGCAAAGGAAATACTATCAATTTATTTCAAACAGATAAAAAACTAAGAAAACAGTTGATGGGTATTGTGACGGATAGTATACCAATGGAAAATCCTAAAGATCCAACTGATGATAATGTTTTTGCCTTATACAAGCTTTTAGCAACTCAAGAGGAAATTGAGGAAATGAGTGCTAATTATTTGGCAGGTAATTATGGTTATGGGCATGCAAAACAAGCGCTCTATGAAACAATTATTCAGAAATTTGAAGAACCTCGAGAAAAGTTTGAATATTATATGAACAATCTTAATGAGATTGACGATGCCCTAGCCTTAGGCGCTAACAAAGCTTGTAAGGTGGCTAATAATGTTCTTGATCGGGTTAGAGAAAAAGTTGGGTACTAAAAACCTTCTTTTTCATTGTAATAATTTAGAATACAATGAAAATTGACCGCTTGTCGACTTCTTTGTCCTTTTTAAGGCTTCAAATTTGACCTCTCGTTAAGGCTTGACGCATCATAAAAATGCAAATCGATAGTTAAAGAACCTATTTCTGCTGTTAAAAAACACTTCCAACCAGAAAACCCTTTCTGTCTGAAAACAATCGGTGAGTGGTATCCATAAAATTTCTAAAATTAGATTGCTTCGAATAATTTACCAGGTAACGGGCGAATAATACCTTTCATCTCCATATTCAAAAGAGTAGCAGAAACTTTGAAAATTGGCAAACCACATGCTAAAGCTACGGTATCCAGTAACTGTTTCCCGTTTAACTGCAAGTATTGGTAGATAGACTTTTCTGTTTCATCAAGTTCGATGAAAAGTTGTTTTTGAACTGGAGTTTTTTTCTCCTTCTCAATCTCCCATCCTAACAAATAAATCAAATCCGCTGCTGACGTGAGCATTTGGGCCTTTTGTTGTTTGATTAAATTATTACAGCCTAAACTATACCTGTCCGTTGAACGACCAGGAACAGCAAAAACATCCCGATTATAACTATGCGCAATATCAGCCGTAACCAAACTACCTCCTTTTTCGGCAGATTCCACTACAATTGTTGCCTCGCTGATACCTGCAATAATTCGGTTTCGCTTTAAAAAATTTTCCCGTTCTGGATTACTAGAACTCCAAAATTCAGTCAAGAAACCTCCATTTTTCTCAATAGGGGCTCTATACTTTTTATGTGTTTTAGGATATATTTGGTTTAAACCATGCGCTAAACACCCTATGGTTTGAAGACCCTTTTCCAGTGCTGCTCTTTGGACATTAATATCAACTCCGTAGGCAAAACCACTAATTATAACGGGGTCTAAAGGAGCAATATCTTCAATAAACTTTTCACAAAAGGCCTGACCGTAGCTCGTAATATTTCGGGTGCCTACTACACTAACTATTTTTTTATCTTTTAAATCAATATCTCCAGATTGAAAAAGTAAAATAGGAGCGTCAATACAATGCTTTAATCTCTTGGGATAATCATGGTCCAAAAAATAGATACACTTAATGCTATTATCCTCTATAAATCTATATTCCTGCTCGGCTGTTTCGAGGTATTCACTATCAAAAAGATGTTTTAATGTATAACTGCCGATGCCATCAATTTTTAAAAGGCTTTCTTTTTTTTCTTGAAAAATTGCTGCCGCAGAATCAAATCGATCCAGTAATTTTTTAGCAATAACATCACCTATATTAGGAATTCTCTGTAGTCTTAGTAAGGCAATAAGTTCATTTTCAGACATCAATACTTCAACTTGAGTTTTTCACAAAATACACAAATTAGAATGTTAATAAAAAGTTATCTCGACTATTTTGTGGTTGTTCTTTTTTTGTAATATTTGCCTCAATGCGCGTAGAACATTACATCAAAGAATTACTGTATCGTTACAACTGTGTTGTAATGCCTGAATTTGGTGCTTTTCTTGCTCATTCTTCCTCTGCAAGGGTTGATGCTAGCACAAATACCTTATATCCTCCTACAAAGGTCATTTCTTTTAATGAGCAATTAGCTAAAAACGACGGACTTCTTGTTTCACACATTTCTAAGGCCAAAAAACTTTCTTATGAAGATATTCTTGAAGAGGTCAATGAAACCTCAAAAGAATGGAAACAAAAACTATTACAAGGTGAAGTCATAGACCTTTTTGGTGTTGGCAAACTAAAATTAAATCTTGAAGGTAAAATACAATTTAAGCCGGAGAACAAAATTAATTATTTGACCTCTTCGTTTGGATTATCCTCTTTCGCATCTAAACCAATTCTTCGTGAAAAATTGAAAGAAGAAGTTGAAGCAATTGAAGAGCGTATTCCTTTTATAATTACCCCTGAACAAAGAAAAGAAGGTTCGTTTAGACCACTAATGAAATATGCTGCTATTGCACTCTTGTTGTTGTCTTTAGGTGTTTCTAGCTATCAATTTTATAATCAAAATAATCTCCAACAACAATTAGTGGATAGCGAAGCTAAAGAACAAGTAGAAAGACATATTCAAGAAGCTACTTTCTTTGACAATTCTCCAATGGAATTGCCTTCGTTGAATTTAGCAGTGACTAAAAAAGATATTGAAGAGGGGCCATTGCACCATGTTGTGGCTGGTGCCTTTAGAATAAAAGGAAATGCTGATAAAAAAGTAACTCAATTAAAACAATTGGGGTACAATGCAAGATATATTGGTGCTAATAGATATGGCTTACATCAAGTATCTTATGCTAGTTTTAGTAATAATAAAGAAGCATTAAAATTATATCGCAAAATTAAGCGCAGTACTTCACCTGACGTTTGGATTCTTTCTGATTAATAAAAGCACCTTGCCCTTAAAAAGGACACTTCTTTAAATCAACTTCATAATTTCAAAAGAATAGAATTATCGATTAATATCGATATTTGACCCTTATCTTTGCGCAAAATTTCAATGATGCGTGCAAAAAATCCTAGTGAATCGAGAACTGTCATGACTGATATGGTTTTGCCAAGTGAAACCAACCCTTTGAACAATCTCTTTGGTGGTGAACTGTTAGCTCGTATGGATCGTGCGGCAAGCATTGCTGCTCGCAGACACAGCCGACGTGTGACGGTGACTGCCTCGGTAAATCATGTAGCTTTTAATCGAGCCGTGCCTTTAGGCAGTGTAGTAACGGTTGAAGCAGCCGTCTCAAGGGCTTTTAGAACCTCTATGGAGATTTATATTGATGTTTGGATGGAAGATCGCTTCACTGGAGAAAAAACAAAGGCTAATGAAGCTATTTACACTTTTGTAGCTGTCGATGAAACAGGAGTTCCAACCGAAGTGCCAGCTTTAGCACCTGAGACAACCTTGGAAAAAGAACGTTTTGAAGCAGCACTTAGACGAAAACAATTGAGTTTAGTGCTCGCAGGCAAAATGAAACCAACTGATGCCACTGAGCTTAGGGCTCTTTTTATGGGTTAAAGCACATAAAATTTTAACCCGAAAGATGGCGCAAAAATTGAGGTATTGCCAAACACATCGTCGAGCTCAGAAGGGCGCTTAATAGACCAAAAATCCCAATTATTCTGAAGCCCTACGTAAAAACCTAACCAATAATTCAAACGATAAGAGAAATTTAAGTTTGCCATTAAGGCGAAACCGCTATCATTAAAACGTCGAAAATCTCTTTCATTTCTTAAAGTAACACTACCTAAACCAATGGAGGCTTCCAACTGAATGTCCTTTTTTTTATCTAACAGAGAATACCCAGTGGTAACAAAAAAATGTGTCATACCACTAGCATCAATGGGCCCTACTAATTCTTGGTCAATTACTCTTCCTTTAAAAGCCTGCAATTGTAATCCTATCAATAACTTATGATTGAGCTTAATCTGTGCCTCAATATTTACTCCGTTCCAGGTATCATATCCATCAGCAATGAAATTACTTCCATAAGCCAAAGGGCTTAAAAAACCTACCTTACCTTGCCCAAGGATATCATAATAATAATCCGCTTTATCTTTACTTACCTGTGCTTCCTGGGCAAACAAAGCGAAAGACAAAAGAGAAAAGAAGAAAATATTAAGCTTTCTAAAATTCAAATTCAAAAGAGCCTGATTGTTCATTGACAATAATTTGTAGTTGTTCAGAAGCTGTTATACCATTATTAATTAATTGATAATCAATAAGTATGGTGTCACTTTCTATGACCTTAAAAGTGTTTTCTTTGGTGAATTCTGTCGGTAATAGTTCATTAAATCCGCTATCTCTTCCGTCATCTATAAAATAATAATCGGATACTGGATTATTACCTATAATCTTTACTCCTCTGTTGTACTGCCAACTATATCTTAGAGTATCAGTAAGATTCATAGTTCTAGATGCCTTGAGTTCAAATTCCAAAGCCTTGTCAATAACTACCTCGCCCAAGTCATAAGTGTTATTATCTGTTTTTTCTCGATTTATGAAATTGATTATCAGTGGAGCGTATTCTGTTTGAAATGCCTGAGAGCCCTCAAAATTAAAAAGAGTGTAAATATTCGAAGCATTAAGTGGCTTTAATGCAGTGATTGCAACATCGCCATTATTATCACTCGATCCTCTCCCGATTAATTCACCGAAATTATAATTTAATTGACCTTCTAATTGATAACCATACTCTCTACTAGCAAAAACCTCTACTGGTGTATTCTGAAATAAATTACCATCAGAATTAACAAGTCTAGCTTTTAATAACAAACGTTGATTGTCTTGAAACTCAATTTCATCTTCGCAATCAAAAGCAACAAGTAAAAGCGCAAGAGCGCAAACAAGTATTTTTTTCATATTTATTAAGGTACTAGTCTTAATTAATGGTTGCTCTAAATGATGTAAAATTTAGGTTAACAAAACCTATAATTGAAAAATCCAATTTTCTGGATTAAGCTTTTGGGTATCTTGATAAAGGTAGAATTTTAGGCTTGTAGCATTATTAAACCGATTGGTATATATTTCACCTAAAGGCTCTTTTGCACTAACTATGTCACCTTTTTGCACATAAACTTTAGCAAGATTGTAATACATGCTTATGTAGTTACCATGGCGCAAATAAACTCCCTTAACACCCATTTTGTTGGTCTGAATAGTAATGACCTCTCCTTCAAAAATAGCTCTTGCTTGTGCGCCTTTATCTGTAGCGATTGTCACTCCATTATTCTCACGAGTAATTCCCGGGTAAATCTTATCCTTATACTTTCCAAAGCCCTGACTTTTAATTCCTTTTTCTACCGGCCAAATTAGTTTCCCTTTATTGGAAGAAAAATTAGTCGCTATTAATTTTGCCTCTGGGGTTAAAGCAAACTTAGCAGAGCTTGCGCTTCCTGACCCTTTATTAGAGCTTGCTATAGCTGCTCTAATCAATGCATCTATTTCACGATTAATTCTCCGTGCTTCTTTCTTTTTATTATCAATAGCGCTGGTATACTTACTCTCATTTTGTCGTATGCTTTTTAAGAGGTCTTTCTGCGAAGTAATTTCCTTATAGAGGTCTTTTTTGACTTTTCTATTTTCAGACAATAATCGGTCTTTGACTTTTCGTTGCTCAACAAGATCACTATTTAAGTTAGCTAGTTTTTTTGTCTTATCAATAATGTCTTCACCTTGCTTTTTTCTAAACTTAGTATACTGCTCCATATATTGGAGTCTTTTAAATGCTTGAAAAAAGTTTTGGGAAGATAAAAGGAACATCAGTCTATTCTCTTGAGATTTGTTTTGATAAGATTTCCGTATTAACTCAGCGTACTCACTTTTGAGTAATTCTAAATCTTCTCTTAATTTACCAATACTACGAACATTGGCATTGATTTGTCTGTTTAATAAATTAGACTGCTGGTTGGTTACTCGGATAAGCTCCTGTTTGATATTTATTTTTCTATCTAAATCATCCATTTGCTCTAACACATTGCCCTTTTCCTTTTTTTCTGCAAAAAGCAATCTGTTCATTTCCTTAATCTCTTTTTGCAAGCGTGCCCTTTTAGCCTCCAAGGCCTTTTGCTCGCTTGATTGAGAAAAACAATTAAGGCTCACACAAAATGCCAAAAAGAAAAAAATGATATGGTTTTTGTGAGCCAATGCCATATTAATTCAAAACAATTTGTTTATAACCTTTCGGTATTTTATAAGGGAAGTTCAGTTTTCGGTCAAATTCAAAACCTTTATATTCCAGTTCAATAGTATTCGTGCTGTCATCACTAATAGCTTCAATATCAACAGTATTAGGCACCACCTTGTTGGTCACTTCTGCATACGAATACTCCATTTTTAGAAACCTATTCTCAGATGGTTGTGAAATTTGTTGTTGTGAAATTTTAAAATTAGTTGGTTCTAAAAAGAATAATATTTTATATAACTCTTGCTGTTTTCTTGGTTTTAAATTATACTTTCCATCGGCGATTGATATCGCATATTTATCATCTCTTAAATCAAGAACAGCATTACCAATTAATAAATTCTGCACTATTTGAAAATCAACTTCAGTCCCAAGAATATTACTCAAATATGCATAATCACCGTCAAAATATTCATTTTGTAAGCGGTTATAAAAAGAAACCTTTTCAGGCGTTATATGCGCCTTGACCATTCCTAATGGGGCACTTATCCAAATAACCTCATCCTTCTTCATACGCAGACTTACACTAAAACCCTGACTACTCTCTCCGTCAGAGTAATCTATTTTTACTTTTCCGCTTAATGTTTCAAAATCAAGTTCGTTTTGGTAATGATTTTGAATTATTTTTTTGGCAGAAAGCGAATTATCCAATTCCCCAGCCGCTATGGACTTAGTTGATTTGCAAGAAGCAAAAAGTATTGTTAGCGACAAAACAGCAATACAGTTCTTAATATTGGGGCTTAAAATCATATTAAAATCCTGGTTTTATCTTACGAAGGTACTCATTTGCCTTAGAAAAATTATTAGTCTTAGTATAGGCATCAGACATAGTTTGGTAAACTCTATTAGCTAGTTTTTGATTATCAAAAAGATAATCCAAAGAAGATTTTAAAACATCAATCGCTTGACTGTCTTTATTGTTTTTATGTAAAGCCAATCCGTAAGCATAATAAAAATAAGGTTGTAAGGGATACAATTCAACCGCTTCTTTGGCGCGGCTTTCCACTATTTGAAACTGCCCAAGTTGAATTTGTTGCTCTAAATTCAGTTTTAAACTTTTAACGGGGTCATTGTTGACGACCACGGGCTGGATAGTTTTGGTCGTGCTTTGGGGCTTAGCCTTGGACAGGGTATCTTGAATTTTAAGGGTCAATTCTTCCTTAATGTCTGATTTGGAAAGTCCCTTCAAAACCGAGAGGGCATCATTATACTTCCGGCGCTTGTAATAGATCAAGGCTAAATTCTTTTGAAGACCTTCATTTTCATACGGAATGGTATTTTTTATGGATTCGATAGTGTTAGATTGTTTTTCAAGTATCGCAATCAAAGTATCTAAATACCAATAATTGGTTTCATCAGTAATTATGGATTCGATTGCATAGCGCTCTGCCTCCACATAATTTTTATCTAATAAATGGGTTTTGGCAAGTTCGTGATTGATAACATTCAATTCTGGGTCGAGGCGCTTACATTCTAAAAAAAGATTGGCTGCCCTATCATAATTTTGAATACCCTTTTGTTTTATGGCCTCAAAAAAAGCTTCTTGAAACTCATCGGTATATTCCTCAAGAAATACCTCAGCACTTTCTTCTTCTTGAATAACTTTTGGGGTTTCTTGGGCAAAGGAATAACTTATCATGGTAAAAAAGACCAAAAACAAACTCAATAATATTTCCCTTCTATTCAACCCAATACTCATTAAAAGCTTCTTTTTTCAAACGGAGTTCCATTTTCTTTTTATTTAAATCTACAATATTATAGTGCCTCACATACAACCATTCGTATTTACCATCATAAAAAATCTGCTGAATCCCTTTTTTGTCTTTGTTAAGAATCCATTTTTCAGAACCTAGAAAAGAAATTAATCTCGGTGAGACACAATGTGCAAAGTTGCCATACTTTATTTGAGATAAGACTCCTTTTTCGTTTTTTACAAACGTTACCTGCTCGTTTGTATCATTATCTTTACCGTAATCAGACCGTTTTGAGTGAAATATTAAGATACTATCATTTGAAGATTTTGAAGAAATGTACCAATCACCGTAAATCATTTTTAATTGAAGACATTCTTGACTATAAACCTCTCTTGGAATACCCAAAAGAACAAAAAGACTGACCAGTATAACTTTCTTAGCCATATACTTATATTTATAGCCTACGAATTATCATTTTCTCATAATCCAAGTGCGTGATGTAAAAAGACTTCTCCTCCATCAAGGTGTATTTTTTACCTTTTTCGGCCTTATAATATGACAAAGTCAATATTGGCATAGTAGTCTCATAATTAAATGACCAAATTCCTTTACTCCAGCTTGGAATTCTATTTTTTCGATTATCGTTTCCACACCTTTTATAAACATTGCCATCATCAAACTTTAGCCTAAAAATAGTAGAGCCTTCTTTAAATGCAAAAGACGGTTCGCTGCTAGAATATTCTGATTCATTAAAATTATTTAAAATACGATAAACCTTTTGAGCGCCGTTTGATTCTTTTTTGGAAAAATACCAATCATTATAAAGAGCTTTCACGTTAAGGTTTTTGTGTATCTGGCCATAATTGTTAAAACCAATAAGAAAAATTAAATACAAAATAACTCTGAAACTTACCATGAAACGAATTGATTAAAAAAATTAAAATCAATAATCATTCCAAAACCGAATAATCCCCAATACTAATCGTCTCAAAATTACCATCGTACTTTACATGATTACCTATCATAGCATTGTCCAAATTAGCGTTTTTGATACTGGTATGGCTTTGAATTATACTATTTTTAACTGTTGAGTCTTCAATTACTGTATCTGCACCTATCGAAACAAAAGGACCAACCGTAGTGTTTTTTAAGACTACATTTTCACCGATAAAACAAGGTTCAATGATATTCGCATTCTCCTTTTTAACTGAAGTCGAAATCATACTTTCACCATCTTTCTCTAAAAAGCCTAACATGCGCTGATTAGTCTCTACTGTTACTTTTTTATTCCCGCAGTCCATCCATTCATCAACCTGACCAGTTACAAATTTCTTGCCTTCTAACATCATTCGCTTAATACCATCATTAATTTGGTATTCTCCGCCATTAATTACATTATTATCCAAAACGTACTGCAGTTCTTTTTTTAATGCACCAACATCTTTAAAGTAATAGATTCCTATTACGGCTAAATCAGAAACAAATTCTTCGGGTTTTTCTACCAATTCAACAATCTCGTTAGCTTCATTTAATTTAACAACGCCAAAAGCTTCTGGTTCGGCAACTTGTTTTACCCAAATAACACTATCTGCATCTTTATCTAGATTAAATTCAGCTCGAATTAAAGTATCGGCATAAGCAATTACCGCTGGGCCACTTAAAGAGGGTTTAGCGCTCATAATAGCATGTCCAGTGCCCAAAGGCTCATCTTGTCTGTAAATTGAAGCTTTCGCACCTAAACCTTCAGCTAAATCTTTTAAACTAGCGACAACTTCTTCACCAAAAAATGCTGGATCTCCTAGGATAAAAGCAACTTCTTCTATAGGTTCGCCAAGTACCTTTGCAATGTCACTCACCAAGCGATGCACGATAGGTTTCCCTGCAACAGGAATCAATGGTTTTGGTACAGTTAAACTATGCGGACGTAATCTTGAGCCTCTGCCGGCCATTGGGACAATTATTTTCATGAAAGAAGTTTAGTAATTATTAGTTTTATGATATTGTAAACGTTAAAGAAAGACAGTTATTTTTTGAAATCTTTAGTTATCTCAATAAGTAAAACATTTAGTTATAATTTCACTTTACACCCGTGCTACCAAATCCGCCAGCTCCTCGTGTAGTCTCTGAAAGTTCATTTACTATATTCCATTCGGCACGTTCGTGTTTTGCTATAACCATTTGCGCTACACGTTCCCCATTTTCAATGGTAAAATCTTCATTTGATAAGTTTACCAAAATAACCCCTATCTCACCTCGATAATCGGCATCCACAGTACCAGGAGCATTCAAAACAGTTATTCCTTTTTTAGCCGCCAAACCACTACGTGGTCTTACTTGAGCTTCAAAACCAATAGGTAATTCAATAAATAATCCTGTTTTTACAATGGTTCTTTCTAAAGGTTTTAACGTTATGGATTCTGAAATATTGGCTCTTAAATCCATTCCCGCTGAAGCTATTGTTTCATAGTGAGGTAATGGATGTTCCGATTTGTTAATGATGTTAATTTGCACGTTTTAAGAATATAGATTTTAGTTTGTCCCCTTCTAGTTTATAAATAAGTCCCAAAAATACTAAAAGCAGTATGCTTCCAGCTATTAAGTTTCGTTCAAATACATAGAATGATAAAACAGAAAAAAGAACAGATATTCCGGCATAAAAACAGATTTTACGCATGTTATATGGAATTGGATAATGCTTTCTTCCGAAATAATAAGACAAGGACATCATGGTGCCATAGGCTATTAACGTTCCCCAAGCAGAAGCCATATACCCAATTTTCGGAATTAAAGCAAAATTGATAACTAAAGTCAAAATAGCACCAATTGATGAGATGTAAGCGCCGTATTTTGTTCTATCTGTTATCTTGTACCAAACAGAAAGATTATGATAAACGCCTAAACAAAAGCTAGCTAATAGTATTATAGGTACGGCGGACATCGCATCCCAGTAAGCTTCATTACGCACCATTATTAGCTTCAAAATATCTGCAAAAACAACCACAGTGAGCAAAATCGCGCTTCCTAAAATGACAAAATAATTTGTTATTTGAGCATATGCCTTTTGAGGATTTTTGGTTTTTGAATGACTGAAGAAAAAAGGTTCAATCCCTAATCGAAATGCTGTTGCAAAAAGAGTCATAAATAGTGCGAGCTTTATACAAGCCGCATACTTTCCCATTTCTGATTTAGCAATATCCTCTGGTAATAATTCCGTCAACAAAAAACGATTAAAAACCTCATTAATACTAAAAGCGATACCTGCTATCATCACAGGGACAGCGTAAACAATCATCTTTTTCCAAAGTTCAGTATCAAAAGAATAAGACCTTCTAAAATATATTTTAGCCATCAAAATAAACGTTAATGCACTAGCAGCAACATTCGAAATCAATATATAGTTTATTTCATTTTCAGGTATAAATAGCTTTCCCAAAAATGAATCTGGATTCTCACTGAATATTTTCGGTAATAATAAAATAAAGAAAAGGTTTAGCCCTAAGTTAACCGCTACATTAATGATTTTAATGATAGCATATCGTAAAGGTTTCTCATTTGCTCGTAACCATGCAAAGGGCACAATAACCAAGGTGTCAAGAAAAAGTATGAGTAAGACATACATTACGTAAGAGCTATCAAAGTTCAAAACTCTACCAAGATTTTCCTTAAATAAATACCCTACAAAAAAGAACAATGTTGAGCTCACCAATAATGAGACTAAAGAAGTAGTTACTACCTTATCTCGTTGATCTGTTTCCCTATAAAAACGAAAAAAAGCTGTCTCCATTCCATAGGCTAAAAAAACATTGAAAACCACAAACCACATAAATATTAATTGCACCTCTCCGTACATGCCAGGAGGCATTACTGAGGTATATAGTGGTACCAGCAAAAAAGAGAACATCCTAGGCAAGACCGTCGCCAAGCCGTAAATTGCTGTTTGTTTAAAAAGCTTCTTAAGCGGGTTCAATAGTAAATTTGCTTTTAAAAGAAACCCCGAAGATATACTTCGGGGCCATATGTTTTATAAAAGTAGGCAATATCTACCATCCTTAAAAAGACAGAACGTCACTTACTTATAAATTAAAGGTTTCTGTTCTTTGATGCCTTCAATCTTATAATACTTTATTTTCTCACCATCCATATAACTAACGACACATTGGTCCGTTCCCAGTTCAAAAGGAAATTTTTCTTTTTTAGTTGGGGGTTGATTGCCCACTTCTTGTTTTGAATCAGCATGCATGACCATATCCATTTTTTCAGAGCTTTCATTTTTAAAGCTTGCTTTCGCCATCCACTTTCCTTCAGAAGAAACTAAAGACACGTCAGCTATCATACCTCTAAAATAAGCTTGTTGCATTTTCATTTCATCCATATTATCGCTTAATAAAGGTATTTCTAAATTAATTCCAGAACCTGTTTCAGCTCGACCGCCTTGCCAAGTTTGACAAGTTGCTTGTCCTAATTCAAAAGGAGGATTCTCAACCAATTTCTTTTGCGAAGAACATGCTGATAAAGAAAAAACCAGTGCTAATATGCTATAAGTAAATACTTTCATTTGTGTGTATTTTGATTGTTATAAAGATATGAAACCAAAATTAGTGCCAAATAAAAAGATTTACTTCATTTGTTTGATTCTTATTATCTTATTGGAATGAAAAAACCAACAGCGAAAATGCAAATCAAAAATTTTATTTTCTATAAATCATTCGTTCTAATTCTCTCCTTAATTCTTTCTTGTCAACAAGAAAAAGAAAGTCTACCAAAAGAACGGCCAAATATCATTTTCATAATGTCAGATGATCACGCTTATCAAGCAATAGGTGCTTATGGTAGTAATCTGATTAAGACTCCTCATATTGATAGAATTGCGAGAGAAGGAATAACATTTAACAATGCTTGTGTGACGAATTCTATCTGTGCTCCTTCAAGAGCGACCATACTGACAGGCAAGCATACTCATATCAATGGTAAAACTGATAATCAAAGACCTTTTGATACTACCCAAGTCACTTTCCCTGAATTATTTCAAAAAGCAGGTTACAACACCGCAATGTTTGGTAAACTTCATTTTGGAAACAACCCAAAAGGGGTAGATGATTTTATGATTCTACCAGGACAAGGAAATTATATCAACCCCGATTTTATTGTCAAAACCGGAGATACTATTAGAAAAGAAGGTTATGTAACCGATGTCATTACGGATGTTACTTTAGATTGGTTAGATAAAAAGCGTGACACCTTAAAACCTTTTATGTTAATGTATTTACATAAAGCCCCTCATCGCCCCTGGTGGCCAAGACCCGATAAATTCGAAGCGTTTTTAAGCAAAACCTTTCCTGAACCGGAAACACTTTTCGATTCCTATGAAAATAGGGGTACAGCCGCAAAAACTGCTCAAATGAATTTGCTAACTGATATGATGTACAATCATGATAGCAAAATTAGACCTGAACTAACGGAGAAAATGAAGCCACAGCCTGCCGTTCCAGAATACAAGGGCGGTTTTGATAATCCTTATAGTAATCGTGCTACTGCAGCACAAAAAGCCCTGTATGAGCCTATATTAGATAAAATAAATGCTGATTTTGAAGAAAATTGGCCCAAAATGACCAATGAAGAAAAAATGCGTTGGAAATACCAGCGCTACATGCAAGATTATTTAGCCTGTATATCATCAGTTGATGATAATGTAGGTCGTGTTCTAGACTATTTAGACAGTCATAAATTAACTAAGAATACTCTTGTTATCTATACTTCTGACCAAGGATTTTATTTAGGTGAACATGGCTGGTTTGATAAACGTTTTATTTACAATGAATCTTTTAAAACGCCATTACTTGTACGATGGCCTAATGAAATAAAAGCAGGAATCAGTAGTGAAGAAATGGTGCAAAACCTTGATTTTGCCCAAACACTTTTAGAAGCAGCACAAATTCCATCACCTGATGACATGCAAGGAGAAAGCCTAATGCCTTTATTAACTTCTAATGAAGCTGAATGGACAAGAGATGCGGTATATTATCATTATTACGAATATCCAGCCGTACATCAAGTTAAAAGGCATTATGGCATTGTAACTACAGCATTTAAATTAGCTCATTTTTATTATGATGTTAATGAATGGGAACTGTATGATCGTAAAAATGACCCTTATGAAATAAACAATGTTTATAACGACCCGGCTTATTCCGAAGTTGTAAAGTCTTTAAAACTAAAGTTAGATGATTTAAGAAATCATTATGGAGACTCTGATGAACTCAATCAAAAATATATTAATATTCATTTAGAGAATAGTATTGATTCTCCATTGAAAAGAAAAAGCTCTTAAAAAAGATCGTCGTTTGCAATTATTCTAGTTCTTTTAGTGCTCTTAGTTCTTTTCGGATTTGAAAAAATAAAAAAAAGCAAAAGAAAACTAACAAAACTAATGAAGACCACACTATATAGTTATAAAAGCCCTTTGATAAGGACATTTTAAAATCAGGTAACAAGGTCCAAAATGCATAGCTATAAATGGCTAATAAAACTGGAGTCAAAATTCCATGTATATACATTCTACTCTTATAATAGTTTTCAAGCTTTGCTTTAAAATTTTGAGTGTCAATTGCAATTGATAAATTTCTTAGATGGTTCATACTAAAAATTTCAACTAATACTCGCAAAAATAGTGCTGCTATCATAACTCCTAAGGCAATAGCAACATGTCTATATTCTATCGCTTTGATATAGATAAAGAAAAACACAAGAACGCCAATTGTGCTTAACAAAACTAGATTTCCAATTCTTTGCTTCTTGGCTAGATTCTTAATTCCATTTTTTAATTCAGAGAAATTTGCTTCAGTTGGAACCTGATCAGCCTGCTCTTTCCAATTGCTTTTTATTCTTTCGAAATCATTCATGATTTACACATTTTGTGAGTTGATTTTTAATTCGATGAATTCTAGTTCTAACAGCTTCGTGTTTTAAACCCATAATAGCGGCTATCTCTTTTTGCGCTAGTCCTTCAAGTTCCATAAGAATTATTCCTTTGTTTGTTGCACTCAACTTATTAATGCAACGATACATGTCTTGATATTGCTTTTCTTTTATTTGAGTTGCCTCTTCTTTTTGGAGAATATCTTCAGTGAGCAATGTATCTGAAAATCGTTTGGACTTTTTATTCCTTAGACTAATTAAACAAGTATTAATTGCTATTCTATAAATCCAAGTTGAAATATTACTTTCTTTTCTAAAGGTCTTTATGTTGTTCCAAACTTTAATAAACACTTCTTGGGTTAGGTCCTTAGCCAGATCCGTATCTCCTGAAACATACCCCATACATAGGCGCAGTATTCTGGCATAGTTGTCATTATAAATTTGCTTGAACTCCGTTTCAGACACAATTATTCTGATTAAATTTTTGATTTTAATGTATTTAAAAACCAATCAGGTTTATCATACATGATAAAATGAGATGCTCCCTCTGCAAAAATGAGTTCATAATTTGTCAGGTTCTTATACTGCTCTTCGTATGTTTTTCTTGCTATTTGTTCACCAAAAGGTTGAGTTGCTGCCAAAATGGTTACAGGTATTTGAATTGCAGAAACTTTTTCTCTTAAATCAACTTTTAAATAATCTATATATCCATAAACATAAGTTTCTCTATCTGCCATTTCCATCCATTCAATGATTTGATTTCTCTTGTCTTGATTTGATGTCATCCCTAAAGCCATCTGTATTGCCATACTCTTAAAATCAGCCGCATTCATTGCTAGTACTTGGTTATTATATGGACTTTCGTAAACCAAATTTTCACTTTTATAATCCGGAAACATTAAGGCTCCGCTTGCTGTTAACGCGTCTACAATAATCAATTTTTCAAATAAAGGTTCCTTAGCCGCTAATGACAAGGCTAGTGTACCGCCTAAACTATGGCCAATTGCCGTAGCTTTCTCTAGACTATTTTCTTTTATATAATCTAAAACTTCTTTTTCAATTTTAGGATACCAAGGAAATTCGATTGGTGTAACGGCTCCGAATCCAGCAAAGGTGAATAGGTGACATTGATATTCTTTTGAAAGTTCAGCGACTTGTTCTTCCCATACCTTATCGGTGCACGTAAAACCAGGGAAAAATAAAAGAGGCTCTCCTTGACCAACGACCTTTACTTCAAACGCTTTGTTTTGCGAACTTAAGTTCCAGACAAACATAGCAGTCAATACTACTAAAAAAATACTTCTTAAATTTTTCATCTCTATAAGTTTTAAATCAATTTTACTCTTTGATTCAAGACTTAAAAAATGTTACATGGAAATTAAAAATTATTTTAATTCTAGTCTTTTCATAGCGACAAAAGCACAGCCAAAAGCTATTAATAAGAAAACTGCAGCAAGCGCATATGCAGCTCCTGGAAAATAGTAAATAGTCTCAGGTTTTATAAAATAGTAAAATACAGGTGCAAATACTAGTTGACCTAAAATAGCAGTCACACTTACCAAGCCAGTTATGGATCCTTGAAGAATACCCTGTTCCTTTTGAGAAACTTGATTAGAAATTATTCCTTGTACGGTGGGTCCAGCTACTCCACCTAGTGCATACGGAATTAGAAATGCATATAACATCCATGGTTCAGAAGCCTGTGAAAACAAGAACATACCAATAGTCCATAATAAAAAGCCAAAAGTCACTACTTTACGTTTTCCGAACCATTGAACCACTTTACCCACTAAAAAGCCTTGTACAATAGCCACAAGCACTCCAACTACCATTAGTGAAAAACCTATTTGTTTCGGATTCCAATCAAACTGTTCAATAGTAAAATATGACCAAACTGAAGGCAATGCCTGTCCAGCTAAGTTTGCCAAGAAAAAAGCAAGAATTAATAAAAGAACCCCTTTATAATTTCGAAGCGCAAACAAAGATACCCCCGGTATCATTTTTTTAAATTCAATCTTTCTTCTATTCTCTTTGGTCAAGGATTCTGGCACCACAAACCACCCAAATAAGAAGTTAGCGAAGGTCAGACCAGCAGCAATATAAAAAGGTAGTCTAATATCAATTTCACCGAAATAGCCACCAATACCAGGGCCTATAATAAAACCTAAACCAAAGGCAGCTCCAATGAGACCAAAATTTTTAGCCTTTTCTTCATCTGAGCTTATATCTGCAATATAAGCGGTAGCAACTGTGAAACTTGCTCCAGTAATTCCGGCCAAGAATCGACCTATAAAAAGCCAAACAATTGTTGGAGCCCAGGCATGAACTAGATAATCAATACTTAAGCCTAATAATGAAATCAATAAGATGGGTTTTCTTCCATATTGGTCTGAAATTTCACCCAAAACCGGTGAAAATAGAAATTGCATACCCGCAAAAGCTGTAGTTAGCCACATTCCATAAATTACGGCTTTGGCTGTTCCCTCTCCGGTAAGCTCCATTATAAAGTCAGGAATTATAGGCAGTATAATCCCTATTCCTATTACATCAACTAATACCGTGATGAAAATGAAAAATAAAGCGGTCTTTTTTGATTTCATTGCTGCGCAAAAATCGTATAAAAAACAAAGCCCCGCGTAAAAGCGGGGCTATATTTATTTTTTAGTCTAGCAATAGAGGCATAGTTTCTCTTTGCTCGCAATAACGTTAATTGTTCAATGCCTCTGAACTTGAAAAATTGACTTCGCTCAGGCTACGTCTAATTGTTCAATGCCTCTGAACTTGAAAAATTGACTTCGCTCAGGCTACGTCTAATTGTTCAATGCCTCTGCGCCACCAACAATTTCTAAAATTTCATTTGTAATAGCAGCTTGTCTTGCCTTATTGTAGGTCAACTTCAATTGATCTCTCAACTCTGTCGCATTATCAGTTGCCTTATGCATCGCCGTCATACGGGCTCCATGCTCACTTGCGAAAGAGTCTCTTATTGCTTTATATAACTGTGTCTTCAAAGATTTAGGAATCAATTGCGCTACTATCTCTGGCTTTGAAGGCTCAAAGATATAATCAGAAGCTCCTGAAGTATCACCTTCCATTGGTACAATCGGAAGAAACTGCTCGGACATTACAATTTGAGTGGCGGCGTTTTTGAACTTGTTATAAACTAATTCAATCTTATCATAATCACCTTCAACAAAACGTTGCATTAAGCTCTCAGCAATCTCAGCAACATTGTCAAAAGTTAAATCATCATAAACGTTGCTATGATTAGTAAGAACGGTGTCCTTCTTACCTAAGGCATCGTTTGCTTTTTTTCCAATAGCAACAAAATCAATTTGCTTTTCGCTATAGGTCTCTTTTAAAACAGCACATTGCTTCAAAATATTGGTATTAAAAGCACCACACAAACCTCTATTCGAAGTAATAGCAACAACTAAAACCTTATTGACTTCGCGATTATCAGCATACTTACTCCCTGCATCACCATCTAGACTCGCACTTAAACTTTGTAAAAGCTCTGTTAGTTTATCTGAATATGGTCGCATTGCAGTAATAGCATCTTGCGCTTTTTTCAATTTTGCAGCAGATACCATTTTCATGGCACTTGTAATCTGCATAGTTGAAGAAACTGATGCTATTCTATTTCGTATTTCCTTAAGATTAGCCATTAATCAATTTAAAAAGGATGAAACTTATGCTCTATATTTTCCTGAAAGGTCTTTACAAACTGACGTTAACGTTTCCGTTACCTCGTCTGTTAATTTACCAGCCTTTAAAGTGTCTAAAATACCTCTGTGCTTAGCGTTCAAGAATTCAATGAAATCTCTTTCAAATTCTTTTACCTTATCTACAGGAACATCTCTTAACAAGTTTTTCGACCCAGCAAAAATAATTGCTACTTGATCTTCAACAGTAAATGGATCGTTTTGAGCTTGCTTTAAAATCTCAACGTTACGACGTCCTTTTTCAATAACATTTAAAGTAGCTGCATCTAAATCAGAACCAAACTTTGCAAAGGCTTCCAATTCACGGAACTGCGCTTGATCCAATTTTAATGTACCTGCAACTTTTTTCATTGATTTTATTTGAGCAGAACCCCCAACACGAGATACTGAAATACCAACATTAATTGCAGGACGCACCCCTTGGTTAAATAAATCTTGCTCTAAGAAGATTTGTCCATCCGTAATGGAAATTACGTTTGTTGGAATATAGGCAGAAACATCACCTGCTTGTGTTTCTATAATTGGTAATGCAGTTAATGAACCTCCACCTTTTACGATTGGTTTCAATGAATCTGGCAAATCATTCATATTTTTTGCAATACCATCATCGGCAATTACTTTAGCCGAACGTTCTAATAATCTTGAGTGCAAATAGAAAACATCACCAGGATATGCTTCACGCCCCGGTGGTCTTCTTAATAAAAGAGAAACCTCACGGTAAGCAACTGCCTGCTTAGATAAATCATCATAAATAATTAATGCTGGTCTACCTGTATCTCTAAAATATTCCCCTACAGCCGCTCCAGCAAAAGGAGCATATACCTGCATTGGTGCAGGGTCTGATGCGTTAGCCGCAACAATAGTTGTATAAGCCAATGCGCCCTTATCTTCTAAGGTTTTTGCAATAGCAGCAACTGTAGATGCCTTTTGACCAATCGCAACATATATACAATATACTGGTTCACCAGCATCATAAAATTCTTTTTGATTTAGAATGGTATCGATACAAACTGTGGTTTTACCAGTTTGACGGTCACCAATTACTAATTCACGTTGACCTCTACCAACAGGAATCATCGCATCAATAGCCTTGATACCAGTTTGTAATGGTTCGTTTACTGGTTGACGATAAATAACCCCTGGCGCTTTACGCTCTAGTGGCATTTCGAATGTATCTCCAGATATTGGTCCTTTTCCATCGATTGGTGTCCCTAAGGTATTTACCACACGACCAACAATGCCTTCTCCAACATTGATAGACGCAATACGCTGTGTACGTTTTACAGTATCACCTTCTGCAATCTCTCTAGATGGGCCTAATAGTACCACACCAACATTATCTTCTTCTAAGTTTAATACAATACCTTCAATACCGCCGTCAAATTCTACTAATTCACCGTATTGAGCGTTCGCTAAACCATACACTCTGGCAATACCATCACCTACTTGTAGTACAGTACCTACCTCATCCAATGAAGCAGTTGCTTCAAAACCTGATAATTGTTGCTTTAATATTGCTGAAACCTCAGCTGCTTTTACTCCTGCCATTTTTATAGACTATTTGTAAATTCTCGTTTTAATCCGTTCAGTTTGTTTGCCACACTGGCATCATATTGCAAATCGCCCACTCTTAGAATGAAACCTCCAACAATACTTTCATCAACTTTATTTTCAATGGTCACTTTATTACCCGTCATTTTAGTAATCTGTGCCAGTATTTTTTTCTCTATATCCGCCGTCAAAGGAACTGCTGATGTTACAAAAGCCACATCTTCGCCCTTCATTTTCTCAAAAAGAATAATGTATTTGTAAGCGGCCTCTTGAAGCATTTCAATACGTTTATTACTTGTAAGGGTATCAATTAGTCCCAAAGTAATTTCATGACTTCCTTTGAATATAGCATTCAGTGAATTCTTTTTTACCTCACTTTTTACAACAGGACTAGACAATACACTCTGTAACTCTGAATTTTCAGAAATTACAGTTGCAATAGTACGCATGTCTTTTTCAACTTTGTCAGCTGCTTTCTTTTCAGCAGCAAAATCTAAAGTTGCTTTTGCATATCGTATGGCTGCTCTAGCTTCGTTCATTGCTTAGTTCAATTTGATATCACCTAACATATCTTCAACTAACTTGAGTTGCTTCTTTTTGTCAGATAGTTCTTCTTTGATTACTTTTTCAGCTATATCAACCGAAAGGTTGGCAACTTGTGCTTTAATGTCAGCCACCGCTGCTTTCTTTTCACTTTCAATTGCCGCTTGAGCTTGCTTAAGCATTTTATCTCCCTCAGCTAATGCTTGTTCTTTAGCCTCAGAAATAACCTTTTCTTTTATTTCACGTGCTTCTTTCAACATCGCTTCTCGTTCAGCTCTAGCCTCCTTCAAAAGCTTTTCACTATCTGCAGTAACATTTTGCATTTCTTTTTTGGCATCTTCAGCAGCCGCTAAGGCATCTTTAATGCCGTCTTCACGATCATTAACTGCCTTAAGAATTGGTTTCCATGCATACCTTCTTAACAAAAGTAAAAGCAATCCGAACAATAGTATTTGCCAGAAGAAAAGTCCGAAAGAAAAATCGTTAACTAACTTATCCATAATATCTTACTTATTTCAATTTATAGTAACAACAACTATGACCAACCGTCATAGCTGTTGTTCAGTATTATTATCCTACGAATAACGCAGCAAATCCAATACCTTCAATAAGTGCTGCTGCAATCAACATCGCTGTTTGGATTTTACCAGTAGCTTCTGGTTGACGTGCAATAGCCTCCATTGCAGAACCACCAATTCTACCAATACCGATACCAACACCAATAACGATTAAACCTGCTCCTACTATAGTTGGAATTTCCATAATATATATAAATTAAAAATTAAACATTCTTTTTAATGTGCCTCATCATGATCGTGTTCCTCAACAGCGAAACCAAAATATAAGGCTGATAATAATGTAAATATGTAAGCTTGAAGTGCTGCCACCAAAAGCTCTATGATTGATAGGAAAAAGGCTAAAAACAATGATAAGCCACCGCCGAACCAATTTTTAAAAATAAATACCAAAGCAATAATGCTCATTAGTACAACGTGACCGGCCATAATATTTGCATACAAACGAATCATTAGTGCAAATGGCTTAATAAAAACTCCCAATAATTCTATAGGAGCTAAAATAAACTTCATTGGAACAGGAACTCCTGGCATCCAGAAAATGTGTTTCCAGTAATTCTTGTTTCCTGAAAATTGTGTAATTATAAAAGTAAAAAGTGCTAGTGCAAAAGTAATGGCTATGTTACCTGTCACATTAATCCCAAGTGGAGTCAATCCAAATAAATTTAAAAACCAAACAAAGAAAAAGACCGTTAATAAATAAGGCATGAATTTCTTATACTTAGTTTCACCAATATTGGGTCTAGCAATATCATCTCTTATGTAAAGTACTATTGGCTCAAAAAATCTACCTGCACCCGTTGCTATTGGTCCTTTACCAAATGATTTTGCCAAACCTCCAAAAAGTAAAAACATCAATATTCCCACAATAAAAATCATGAAAACGTTTTTAGTTATACTAAAATCTAAAGGCTTAGAATTAGTAACATGATGGTCTTCATCGTATTCAACAGTACCTTTTGCATCAGTTTTATAGATTTTACTATGATATAATTTATAGTAATTACCATTACTCTCTGCTATTGTTTCACCATGATGAAACTTTGAAGATGAAAATACTTGTAAACCATTATCCCATAAAATTACCGGTAATGGAAAGCCATAATGCTTGTGATTTTCCTTGTCAGAAAAAAGCGTGAATGAATGGGAGTCTTGAATGTGATGTTCAATATCAGCTTTAATTTCCTTCTTTATTTCTTCTTTCGAAGTCACATGGCTGGTGGACTCGCCTAGTTCGTGATTTTGGGCAAAAGAAATAGCTGAAACTAAAAAAAGTAAAAAAGTTAATTTTTTTAATGAAAATTTTCTTGGCATATCAAACAGATATTGATGTCTTAAAAATCCGTGCAAATGTAAGTCTTTCTACAATAAAGAAAAAAGCAAATTGATCTTTATTTTAAAGGTGATTTCGGTTGAAGCAAACACCTTCAATTTAATCTAACTTTTTAAGCATTTTAAAGATGTAGAATGTCTCTATAAACAAGGCGATTAAGTACGGAACGAAAAAAGCATAAAACTCCACCTTTTCTATAACCCCGTCTTGTCTGTAAATTGGGTAGAAAAAAATAAAAAAGACGGCAAATTTTAAAAGACTTCCTGCAATAAACAGAAATCCTATTTGGTTTTTAAGTTTTTCTTTTAAAAGAAATAATATGATAAAAATTAATGATGCCAATAACCCATTTACCAAATAAGATCTTATAATGAGATTATCAAATCTCAGAAAACCATTGAAATCAAGTAATAAAATATGGACAAAAAACGAAGACGCTAAAAAAAAGCAAATAAGAGTAATGAACTGGAAAATAGTGGGAATTCTAGTAATCACTGTTCAATTCTTTTTAGGTGTTGGAGCACCACATATATGGCTATAGCGACACCAAAAAGTGTTAAAATCAAAGTAAAAATGGGCTTTTCCATCTCATAATTCTCATCTAACCAGTTTCCTCCTTTTACAGCAAGAAAAATGATTGCTCCCATTTCGAATGCAATGCCTGAAAGCAAGGCAGCGTTCTTAAAATTATTTTTTTTAGGAGACTTTTGCTGGCTCATTAACCTTATTCGACTGTAATTTATGTGTTGCGCCAGAAGAAGGAGTGCCTTTACCCATTGTACAAGAAGCGTTAAATGTTGCCCCTGGCTCTACTGCCAACTTAGATACATTCACAGTCCCCTCTATTTTAGCTGAACTTTTAAGAGCTAATAGTTCAGATACATAAAGTTCTCCATTAAAGTTACCTTCAATATCAGCATTTACGCATTCAACTTTTCCTTTAATTAAGCCATCTTTTCCAATAACTACTTTTCCTGAGGTCTTTACATTACCCTCAAGCTTTCCATCAATCCTGAAATCAGCTTGGGAGGTAATATCACCTTTTATTACTGTGTTCTTTTCAATTCGGTTTGGCTGGCCGCCAAAACCATCCATAGGTTTTTGTTTATCTGAAAACATTAGTTCGAGGTTTTTGGGGTTAAAATTTGCGTTTTATAATCTTCAATGTTCTTATGTACAAGAATCGTTTTATAGTTGGATGATAAAACTACAAAATTCTCATCCTTAATTCTGTAGTCTTTGTTGTTTTTTATAAGTTCAGCATAGCCTAAAGCAAAATCTTTTGATTTGAACCCATGGACGACAACAAATTGGTCTTCCAATGTGTAAATATCTTTTGAAACCAAATTCTTGTATTTTAAATCTTTAACAACCTCTTGCATACGTTTTAAGAGCTTTAAAGCTTTTTCGTTGTCTCGGTTTTTGAAAGGAAAAACAACCTTCCAATTTCCAGCTCCCTCAGAACCGGTTTCAGGTGAAAATTCTTTTGAAGCTAGTTTTGGTAATTGCTCAGCAACCATTTGCTCCGCTTTTTTTCCTTCCGGATTGTTAGGATAAGTCAGTGCAACATAATTCAGTGCCTCTTTAAAAGGTTCAAAGCCTTGTAATCTGCCTATAGCATTCGCTTTGAGCATTTCAAATTTTGGCACTATAGGGTCGCCGGTATATTTATTGATGTTTTCTTCAGATAGTGTAATCACTTTTAAAAACTGTTGGTCTTGATAAAGCTTATAGAGGTCGGCGTATTTTTTATCAGGACTATTAGCTTCATTAGCCAATACTGCTTGAGGGTTTAATAAAATTTCAGCATAACGGGTATTAGCATGATTATTGATAATGTTTTGCTTCATTTCTAAAGCTAATGGACTACCCGATTCTTCATAAATTTTATATAAATTATACTTAGAAGGTAATACTAATCTTTCTTCAGGGTTAGAAGCCAAAACACTTTCTAATTTACCTGCTGCTAAAAGGTTCTCTTTAAACTTTTCTTTATAAATCAGACCTAATTGATAGTTAGCAAAATTTCGTTCTGTTCTTAAACTATCCACAATAGCCACATCAGTAGGAACTTGATTCAAATAAAAATCAACAGAATACTTTTCTTCTTCCGATAAGGGCGATGCTATACTATCTGAAGTTACTATGTTACCTGTTGACTCTGAAGGTAAAGCCTTGCTTTTATCGCTCCAACGCCAATCATCTTCTAATTCTCTGGTACCCCAACGAGTTTTAAAGTCGGTTTTACCATAACCCAAACTTGTGATATTATAGAAGTAAAACTTACCCTTATTTTCTTTACCACCAGGCGAATTACCAAAAGCTGCAAAACCTGCACTTGCCTTTTTATCTTTTTCAGCCTCAGCCTCAGCTGCCTTTCTTTGTAATTCTGCAATGTACTCTTCAAAATAAGTGATACGGTCTTGCTCGGGCATTTCGTAAACTGTTATGACGCTGTCAGCATATTGGGCAATATCTTCGTATTTGATAACATCTTCCAGATTGTCAAACTTCTTTTTAATTGCTCTATACTTTCTCGTATCTACGGCCAAATTGGTCAATACGCTATCATAATAGGCCCCTGCATTTTTATATTCGTTATGGTCAAAATTGTATTCGGCTAAATTCTCATAATTCTTAGAATTTAACTTTCGATCTTGTTGTGTAACACGTAATGATTTATTGAAATATGCGATGGCCAAACTATCTGAGCTCGTTTCTAAATGAAATTTTGCAATTTGACGGTATATTTTATCTAAAAAGGGGCGGTTCTCACGATTTTCTTCCAAATCGGTAAGGTATTCAAGCATTTCTTCATAGTTCGTGTCTGTTAATTCTGTATTCTGAATTTTCTTTAGGTGGGCATTAATCATGTAAACCCTTGGTGCTTTTCTATTCAAGGCAATTACCTTATCAAAAGCATAATTAGCACTGTCTTTAAAACCTAGTTGGTTGTATAGTTGCCCAATGATAAAAAGATACCGGCCTCTTTCTTCATTTTTTTTGGTATAACTCTGGGCTATTTTTAGTTTTTGTATCGCTGTGTCTGCAGCTTTTAGATTTAAATACGATTGCGCCATTACCGCGTTAGCATCCGCATACTCTTGATTGCTCAACTCATCGTACTTAAAAAGGTTTTTAAGATTTTTTATTGCCAATTCTGGATTGTCTAATCGCATATTGGTTTTCTCTCTCCAAATACGTGCTTCATTAAACTTATCGCTATTAGTGTATTTTCTAAGGATGTAATTGAAAGATTCTAAAGCGGGAATATAACGTTGGTCAAAATATCGTGCTTTACCCAATAAAAGAAAAGCTTCATCAGTTTGAGGATTGCGCTCTTCATCTTTAATATCCATACTATGTTTTTGTATGGCTTTGGTAGCTTTTTCTTCAGCAATTACAAAATTTGGATTGTTGTCTTCAGAATCGAGTTTTATCTCATCTGTTACCTCTAAGCGTTCGACAGGTAGTATCTCCCAGAAATCATCGCGATATGAATTGTTCAATTCTTGACGGCCAGTTTCAAATGCAATATTACCGTTATACAGTGTATTGTACTTCGTATTTAATGCATGCCAATTGCGATTAATGAACTTATCCTTTTTAACCGAACAAGCATTAAATACCAACATTCCGACGATACCGGAAATAAAAAGTTTTATGTGAAGCTTCAATGTATTAATCTTTCCTAGGTATCATAACTAAAAAAAGCCCTGTTTAGTGTAGGGCTTATCGATAAAATGAAGTTGAAATTTGCTTAGTCCCCTATTTTTAATAAATCAAAAGCTAACTTATCTATTTTACCACCGCTTTCATGAAAACCTGAAACGTTTGAGAGAATGACTATTCCGTTCTTATTTTCTATATCAAGAACCATACATGACCTATAACCTCCAGTAGCTCCATTATGCCAAACCAAGCGTTTTGTGTTTGATTCTTTTTTGATATGCCAGCCAAGGCCAATAGCCATGTCATCATTAATACTGTAAGTCTCTTTTCTTGTCAACAATAGCTCTTTATTGGCGTTATTAAATTGAGCTAAAATAAATTTGGACATATCTTCAACATTTGATAGTACACCACCGGCACCTACCAATATGTTTAAATCCCAATTTGATGTTGGTTTTCCTTTGTTATCTAAACCTTGAACCAATAATGATGTTAGTTTTTCAGCTTTAGTTGTGCTGTTAAACATCTCATACTTTTTAAAAACCTTTTCTAACAATAATGCTTCATAACCTTTGTCATAAATATTGGTCAGAGCATAACCCAACAAACCTGCTCCCAGATTTGAGTATTCGTATTTTACATTTCGCTTATCTGGCAGTTTGATGTAAAGTTCTAAGAATTCCCTTAATGCTTTCTCACCATAATCTTTGAATGGGTTAGAAGGGTCACTACTATTGAATATAAAATTGCCGGGCATTCGAGGCAGACCAGAAGTATGGTTTGCAAGTTGCATCATACTAAATTCATAATCATTATGCACTTTAAAATTCAAATGCTCATTTACAGATTCCTTAATTTTAACCTTTTCTTCAAGAATAGCATTTGCCAGTATTGTACTGGTGAAGACTTTTGAAATTGATCCTATTTCAAAAACACTTTGTTCGTTTTTAATGGGTTCTAATTCATTTGAGTTTTTAACGAAACCACTATATGTTACTTGGCCGTTATGTATAAAACCAAATGCAATTTCGGTGTTGACAGGAAACAATTCAAAAGCTTTATGAATAAGCTTTGATTGATTATCAGAATCTAGTTCATTGTTAGTTTTTTCTTGACTCAAACAAGTCAAAAACAAAAAACAGGCAATTGGTAGAATGAATTTGTTCATATTCGATTATCCTCCAAAGAATGTTTCCAACTCTTTTAGCGTTTCTTGTGATGTCTGAATATCTTTAACTATTTCTCCTTTATTAAGAACTACAATACGCTCACAAACTTCGGTGACATGCTGTAAATCATGACTTGAAACTAAAACTGTTACATTTTCTTTTGCAGCTAATTCTTTAATAATACCTTTTAATCTAATTTGGGTAGTAGGGTCTAAATTAGCAAAAGGCTCGTCGAGTATAACCACTTCTGGGTTACCAATAAAACTAGCTACAATACCTACCTTCTTTTGATTTCCTTTTGATAAATCTCTTAAATACTTCTTTTGACCAAGAATTTCTCCATGAAAAAAGTCTTGAAATTGTGATAGCAAAGCATTGACATCCTCTTTATTCCTTCCTCTTAACTCACCAATAAAGTAAAAATATTCTTCAGGAGTCAAGTATCCTATTAGAAATGTTTCGTCTATAAAGGCAGAAGTAAATGGTTTCCAAGATTCGCTTTCATCCACCTGAACTTCATTATTGATAATATGGCCAGTGGTTGGTTGAATCAGATCTAAGAGCAGTGAAAATAAAGTGGTTTTACCAGCTCCATTATTGCCTACAAGGCCGAAACTTTGACCTTTTGGAATTTCTAGAGATTCAATATTTAAAACAGTATTAGAACCGTACGTTTTTGAAAGATTTTTTACTGATATCATAGCGATGTTTACTTAAATTTTTAAAGTGTAGTTATTAGCTTTTTTGCTTGTAAGCAACTAATGTCTTGTACTTCTCTTTTTTGTATATTTTTTCGATTTGAGCGAAAACTTTGTTTTTAAAAACAAAACCTAAAAGTCCAACTATGGCCACTAGAATATAACCTACTAAGGGACTCACTAAAAAATGTCCTAGAGCATAAATTACCATAGGTAAAACTAATTTTGGTAAGGTTAATAATAGTGTTTTGGCATTAAAAGCCTGCTTATCACCAAAAGCCTTTTTGTTTGAGGTTAAATCTATCGGGGTTTTTACATAAGCTCCACCCCAAAGCACCAAATAAGCATTGATGCCAATATTATAAATAGCACCTACCAAAACTGCTGCAAATACTTCCCATCCAAAATATAAGTACCAACTTGATAGAATAGTAGTGATTACTGTGGCGATAATAATTAAATAATACTTTGATGAAAGATATTCACGATACTGAATATTTTGACTCATCATTAAAGGATAGTAACTACTATCCCAACTTGGCACATACTGACCAAAACTGAATAAAAACCCTCCGGTGACAAAAATACCAGCGAATACCCTCCAAAATGGGCCATCATAAACCTCAACTGCACCCGTAAAAAATAACAAACCATAAAAAATGAAGAAAAACCCCATGATCACAGCAGTACGCGAACGCTTATTACGTTTAATTAACTTAATATCATTTTTAAGAAAAGTACCCAAATTACCAAACCTATTTAACCAGTCTAAATCCTCAGTTTTAGCCTCCGTAGTTTTCGTGGCTAAACCACCATCCAGATACATGTTCTTTTTGAAATAATTAAAGGCATTAACAAACAAAACCAATAAAATTGTCCAAGGAATTAAAGCTGTAGCTGGTATATCATAAAGCTTGTCAAATAAAGGCCCAGTGTAAAGGGTAAAATCAAACCATTCAAAGTATTGTGACAGCCCCAATAGCAAAAAAATTCCCGCAAAAATGTAAAAAATACTATCCTTATTATTTACTAGAATATTAATGAAGTTATTACAGTAAATCAAAGCCATAAAACCAAGATGCCAACCTACAACATTTAAGAAGTCATAGTCCTTGGTTAATAATATAATACTAAAAGGTATAAAAAAGAAAGCGTGGGTCCAGTTAAAAAAGGAAACAACTGTTTTGCCCAAGGAATAATGCACTACTTGGCTTTTCTGTAGAGGTAAATAAAGTAAAGGTTTAATATTGGTAACCGGCATTTTTTGTAACATATAGCGAAAGACCAAATCAAATGCCAAATAGTAAATTGCATATTGGTTGACCACTCTCAAAGGGTCGCCTAGTTCTGCTTCTTCAATCATGAAATAGACTCCAAAACCTAATCCTAAAAAGACAAGTATAAAATACAATGCCCCCAAACCCATTAAAATTTTAATCCAAATTTCAGTCTTGAAGGATGCAGACCTAAAAAACGATTTCCACTGTAGATTGAAAAAGTGTTTGAACATAGTGTTGGTTTATTAGCTGAACATTGGTCACTAAAATAATTCAATTGTTACAAATCAAGCTCAATAAATAAAAAAATAAGATCTCAAAAAGCATCAGTTTAACTTCTTTATTTTTTTGTATCTTAAGCTTATGAATTTACCAAACGAGTTTTTACAAATTCTTATCCCAGTTATATTTTTAGCTTTAGCTTTAGCTCTGATTGGCCCATTAACGAAAAAGAGTAGAAATTTTAGAAGTAGCCGAAATAAAAAGGCTAAAAAACTATTTTAGAGGTTTTACTTTTTTAAAAAATCAATACTTAGGGTTAAATTCCCGTGTTCAAATCATTAGTTTTGCACAAAAATTGATTTTATGAGTGATTTTCATTCGTTAACCGTTAGTTCGGTTGAAAGATTAACTCCAAGTTCGGTTGCCCTTTCTTTTAACATTACTGAAGACTTAAAAGACACTTTCTCTTTTAGTGCAGGACAGTATATTACCCTAAAACAAACTATTAATGGAGAGGAAATTCGCCGTGCATATTCCATTTCATCTGCTCCTTCTTCAGGTAAATTAACCATCGGAATAAAAAAAGTGCCAAACGGTATATTTTCAACATACGCCAATGAATCTATCACAAGCGGAGATACTATAGAAGTAATGCCACCTGATGGTCGTTTTATTTTTGAAGGGAATCAACAAGAAAAAACTATAGCTGCTTTTGCTGCAGGAAGTGGTATTACTCCAATTATGAGTATCGCAGAAACAGTACTTAAAAGCAATGAAAATAATCGTTTTGTATTGGTGTTAGGAAATCAAACTCCTGAAGAAGCCATGTATCGAGATGCTATTTTACAATTGCAGAAGCACTATTTTAATCGCTTTTATGTACAATTTATTTATAGCCGTTCTACTGAAGAAAATTGTCTTTTTGGAAGAATTGAAACTTCTACGGTAAACCTAATAACAAAAAATAAATTCAAAGATTTTGATTTTGACGCCTTCTACTTATGTGGTCCCGAAGAAATGATTACGACAGTTTCAGAATCCTTAACAAAAAATGGCGTAGCCGAAAGTAAAATCTTATTTGAATTATTCACAAGCTCAAGTTCAGAAGATACCATTGTTGAAAATCTTGATGGTAAAACCAAAATTCAAGTAGTAGTTGATGATGAAGAGTTTTCTTTTACGATGGATCAAAAGGAATTTGTTTTAGATGCAGTTTTGAAAGAAGATATTGACGCCCCTTATTCATGTCAAGGCGGTGTATGTAGTAGTTGTATTGCTAGGGTAACCGAAGGAAAAGCTGAAATGGTAAAAAACCAAATTTTGACCGAATCTGAAGTTGCCGAAGGTTTAATTTTAACCTGCCAAGCACATGCCACTACCCCAAATTTAAAGGTTGATTATGATGATGTTTAAATATCAGCTCTTCTATTGTGCTTAGCAATGGTTTAATATACATTTAATAGTGTTGTTCTTGTGAATTCAATTATGGAATTCCTAGAAACTAAATACTTAAGAGCGGCATTATTACTTTTTTAGTTTCAAGAGACAACCTTATCCAAAGCGAAACTAGCTTTATCATACCCTACGGCAAAGGCTTTATCTATTCCTTTTTTATCTAAAACTCCAATATGTTCCAATTCTTGAGGTTCAACTAAAACATCACATTCACCTATTTTTTCACGACAAGAGGCATAAATCATGAGCCCTGTGATTCTTCCCGCTAATTGAATTGAATTATTCAATTCTTTTTTGGTCAGCTTACCATTTACTGAAACATTGCTGCCAATTATAAAATCGCAGCGTTCTTCTAAATATTCTTTTGGAAAGTTATTCATAATTCCACCATCAGCGTAAAGTACACCATCAATTTCGACGGGACTGAAAACCGGAGTTAAAGCCGCAGATCCTAATAATGGTAAAATTAACTCGCCTTGGTTAAACATTTTTTCAGTACCATTAATCAAATCGGTCGCAACAACGTACAAAGGTTTTGAAAGTGATTCAAAAGAATTTTCAGAAAAATGCTTTTTAAATACATTTTTGTATTTGATGGTGTTTATCAATCCCGGCTTACCTAAGGCAAAAAAACTGTACTGAAATAAGGGTGTTTGTTTAAAAAAATTAAGCATGTCATCTGTGCTAATTCCATTCGCATATAATGCGCCAATTAGAGCGCCAACACTTGCACCAGCAATTTCATGAGCTTCTAAGCCTCTTTCATTCATTGCCTTTAAAAGACCAATATGAGCCATTCCTCGAATACCTCCTCCTGAAAGTACTAAGCCAATTTTACTATTTGGAATGTTTAACACACTCATGCTAGAAATTTTGACGTAAAAGTACACTGTTTGTTAAAATTCAATGCGGTTTCGTAATCTTTTAACTTTGTTTTCGACCAAACATTTTTTAAGTATTTATCGTAAGTTTACTTAAGTCTTAAAACTGTTTATTTTGTTGGGAACAAATAAAACTGCCATCCTAATTTTTGCAAATTCATCTTTTAAAGATGAATTAAGAAAAGGCATTCCTAATTCAACAGCTTTATTCAGTGCCCTTACAAAGGATATTTTAATTAAAGTAGAAAATACTGGGCTTCCCTATTTTATTTACGACGAACAATTACAAATCGGTTCAGACTTTGGGTCACGATTCACTACTGCCGTCGAAGCCGTTTTTAATAGAGGTTTCGAAAGTATAATTACCATAGGAAATGACACCCCTGAATTAACTTCAAATACCATTTTATCTACTTTTAGAAACTTGTGTGAGGGCAAAACAGTAATTGGTCCTAGTCAAGATGGCGGTGTATATCTTTTAGGTTTTCATCAAACCAATTTCAATGCAGCTAGCTTTCGCGAATTGCCATGGCAAACAAGAAATCTTTTAAAAAAAATTACCCGCTCTTTTTTACAAAAAGGAGCGATTCAGCAATTACCGCGACTTACTGATATTGATACCATAGCTGATATTGAAACACTTGTTAATCTTGGTGGTTTAAATTCCAAGGTTTTAGTTTCTATATTGCTCAAAATGCTTAAGACTCCTAAACTTAATATAGCATATTCTTTTCGATATTTTAATTCAATTATTACAGGCCGCACATACAACAAAGGCTCCCCTTCTTTTACAACATTTTCCTAGTTTATAAAGCATTGGTATTAACGCTGGTTAATTGTATTAACACGAATAAGCCTTTGCCTTTACTAATATAACTCAATAAAAAAATTATAACATTTTACTTATGGCAAACTCATATTATGATCCGGCTGATCTTAGAAAATTTGGAAAAATAACTGAATGGAGTGAAGAACTCGGGACAAAATTTTTCGATTATTATGGTAAGGTTTTCGAAGAAGGCGCACTAAGTGCTAGAGAAAAGTCTTTAATCGCATTAGCAGTAGCTCACGTAGTCAAATGCCCTTATTGTATTGACGCCTATACCAAAGATGGATTACAAAAAGGTATTACTAAAGAAGAAATGATGGAGGCCGTTCACGCAGGAGCTGCAATTGAAAGTGGTGCCACTTTGGTGCATGGCGTGCAGATGATGAATAAATACAATAAACTATCAATGTAATGGAAAGTATTTTACCAAAAAAGAAGCCAATGCAGAAATCTCTCAAAGCAAGAGAGAATGAATTAGCGGTGACTAACAAACAGCTTGAAATCTTAGATGGTGGTATTTTTGCCGAGGGTGAATTACCCTATTTTAAAGATAAAATTTCTGAAATAGGTCATTTTCCGCTTCGCCCTAAAAAGTTGGAAATTTTACAGATTAACGTTGGTTACATGTGTAATCAAGTTTGTGAACACTGCCATGTTGATGCTGGACCAGATCGTAAAGAGATTATGACCCGCGAAACCATGCGGCTTTGCTTGGAAGTTATAAAAAATACTGGGGCACATACTTTAGATTTAACTGGAGGGGCTCCTGAAATGAATCCTGATTTTCGCTGGTTTGTAGAAGAGGCTGCTAAAGCTGGAATTAAAGACTTTATTGTACGTTCGAATCTTACAATTATACGTGCAAATAAAAAGTATTATGATTTACCTGACTTTTTTAAAAAGCATAATGTTCATGTGATATCATCCATGCCTCACTATACTAGAGGTAAAACCGATAAGCAAAGAGGAGATGGTGTTTTTGATAAGTCTATTAAAGCGCTGCAAGAACTAAATGAAAGAGGATACGGTATGCCAGAAAGTGATTTAAGGCTTGATTTGGTTTATAATCCTTCAGGGGCGTATTTACCAGGAGACCAAGCAGCAATGGAAAAAGACTTCAAAAAGGCCTTGGATGAAGATTTTGGAATACAGTTTCATAATCTTTTTGCTATAACCAATTTGCCTATTGCACGTTTTTTAGATTATCTGATTGCATCAGAAAATTATGAGGACTATATGTATGCTCTTGTTGAAGCTTATAACCCTTCGGCCGTAGCAAACGTGATGTGCACTAATACTATTTCAATTAGTTGGGATGGATGGCTTTATGATTGTGATTTTAACCAAATGCTAGATTTAAAAGTAGCCAGCAAGGTCAAGCACATTAAAGATTATAATGAAGATGTATTAAACGACAGAAATATTATCATATCTCAACATTGTTATGGTTGTACCGCCGGTGCTGGTAGTAGTTGCCAAGGTACGGTTGCATAACGGATTAAAACAGAACTTTAAGAATAAAACGAAAATATGAGCTATTTAGAAGCAACAAACGACTTATATAGAGAAGCAGCTTTAACACCAGATGTCGGTCTTTGCTGTACCACAAATCCTATTTGGGAATTACCAGGGCTAAAGATTCCTAAAATTATGCAAGAGATGAACTATGGGTGCGGTAGCACTGTTCATGCTCGTGATTTATCAAACAACCCTAAAATGCTCTATGTTGGTGTTGGAGGAGGTATGGAACTATTACAGTTTTCTTATTTCAATCGTCAAAAAGGAGGTGTTGTAGGTGTTGATGTTGTTGATGAAATGTTAGAAGCTAGTCGTAAAAACTTTAAAACGGCTGAGGAAGAAAATGATTGGTTTAAATCTGAATTCGTAGACCTTAAAAAAGGGGATGCATTAAATCTGCCTGTCGAGGATAATACTATTGATGTTGCCGCACAAAACTGCCTATTTAATATTTTCAAAGAAGAAGATCTAAAACGGGCTATTGAAGAAATGTATCGAGTTCTTAAACCACATGGTAAATTGGTCATGAGTGATCCTACCTGTGAGCAAGAAATGAATACAACACTTAGGAATGATGATAGATTAAGAGCACTTTGCTTAAGCGGAAGTTTGCCTATAAAGCAATATGTAAAAGCCTTAACCGATGTTGGCTTTGGTACAATTGAAATTAGAGCAAGAAAACCATATCGCATTTTAGCTCCTGGCGCATATCCAACAGAAGAACTGATTTATATAGAATCTATTGAAGTGGCAGCCATTAAAGACCCTATGCCAGAAGACGGACCTTGTGTGTTTACCGGTAAAGCCGCTATATATTATGGTGATGAAGACTATTTTGATGATAAAAAAGGTCATGTTTTATTGAAAAATCAGCCTTTGGCTGTTTGTGATAAAACCGCTGGTGCATTAGCCTCTATAGGAAGAGATGATATTTTTATAAGCGAATCAACTTTTCATTATGATGGCGGAGGGTGTTGTTAAGAAGTAATCCAATCTAAAAAAGCCGAAGATTCTATAATTTTCGGCTTTTTTATTTATCTCGATTATTGGTTAGTTTCATCGATAAGATGATTCCTCAAAAGTAGATAAACTCCAAAAAATGCTCATTTTTTACCGGATACCGATTTTAAATGTTGATTGACCTATAAGATTTATCTTACAAATATTTGTTCTGAAATTTGTAAAACAAACCTACTTAGTATTCTAATATCAGAAACCAAATCTTATGGAAATTACCTTAGAAAATAGTAAAATGCTTCACCTAATGAGAGCTAAAGGGTTAGAGCTTTTTTACAAAAACGGCTATTACAATACTTCTTTAAATGATATAATTCAAAACTTATCTATTACAGATGAAGTTTTTAAACATCACTTTCAATCTAAAGAAGATTTTTTTATTAGTATTTCTCAAAATCTCATCCTACAGCGTACATTGGACCTTCTAATTGAGCCAGCAGCATACAAACAAAGCCCTTTCCCGCTGATTTTAGACATGTTTGAAGATAATCTTAACAGTGTATTGAAAAGCACCTCTGACCATGGGTTTATTTTAGCAAATTTTATTAATGAGTTTAATAATAGAAACTCTAAAATCAATAAATATTTGTTAGATATTTTAAAGATTTGGGAAATTAATTTAACCTCACTTTTGAGAAAAGGACAATTAGATGGTTATGTTAACCATCATGTTGACTGTGAAAGTGCTGCTAATCATATTATCTCCTCTTATTTTGGTGTAAGAACTTTGATGGTAGAAGGAAATAACAGAGGTTTGACACAACAATATTTACAACAACTTCGCTATTATTTTTATTCTATTTCTCAAAAAGTAATGGCTTAATTATTGCTTTTGCCTAGCTCAACAATAGTTTTGAAAACTTGAGTAGGGGCAATTGTTTCCATAGCTTTATCATAGCCTTCCGGAAATTTATTCCCATAAACTGAAGTTGGGATTAAAGGGTATTTTTGTCTATCCGCACAAATAGAATTTTCAATTGACTGACCGTATGGAGCAAAACCGGCATAGGGGTGTGTTACTCCCCATAAAGTGACTACCTCAACCCCATAGTTTGCTGCCAAATGTCCATTACCACTATCCATAGCGAGCATGACATTAAGATTTGAGATGAGTGCCAATTCCTCTTTAAAAGAAAGCTTACCTACCGTATTAATTACTTTATCACCTAATTTATCAGCCATATCTTGAAGTATAGCTTCTTCTTCTGAGCCTCCTCCAAACAACACAACTTGATAATTCTTTTCATTGATTAAAAGTGCTAGAACCTCCTCCATCATGGACAAAGGATACATCTTACTCTTATGAGCGGCAAAAGGAGCAACCCCAACTAACTTAACATCATTCTTAAGATTAATCTTAGTTGTTACAGGTTGTTTAGGCTTTGTTAATTTGTTGTTTTGAGAAATAGTTATCGGAAGCCCCAATGCCTTAAAGACATCGGCATAACGTTCATGAGTTGTTTTTAAAGGTTTGAAAACTTTATTTATTTTTTTCGTTAAAAGTTTTTTTTCTTTTCTCCCTTTATTGATTTGAATAAAGGGAATCCCTGAAAACTTAAAAAAACACTTCAAAATAGAACTACGGAGAACATTATGTGTATCAGCCACAGCGTCTAGTTGTAATTTCAACAATGTTCTATATAGTCGAAAGAGACCAAAAATTCCTTTATGCTTAGTTTTTACATCAGCAGGAAAAATTGAAATATTAGGTATTTCTTCGAAAATGGGTTCAAATCTTTTACGAGTAAGTATGGTAATTTGAAGTTGAGGATGTATTTTAACAAGCTCTAAAATAACCGGTACTAGCATTGCCACGTCACCCATGGCTGAAAGACGAATAATTAAAAGATGTTTTATGCTATTCTTTTTGCCCACGCAGCACTGGGTTTAATTCATCATCATTATACATCTTCATCTGTTTATACACCTTCATAAATTTTTTCCCTTTAGAAATATCTTCTAACAATTCATCAATAGCTGCAGATAAATCCTTCTTTTGTTCTAAAAGAATTTCAAGTTTTTTTGCACATGTTTGTATATGTTCTTCGGTAGCGTCTTTACGATTAACCTCTTCTTGCATGTGATAAATTTTCAAAGCTAAAATAGATAGCCTATCAATAGCCCATGCAGGGCTTTCAGTATTAATTCCTGCACTTTCTAAAATTTCGACTTCGTTATATTTATCTAAAAAATAGCTGTCAATATATTCTACTAAATCTGTTCTATCTTGATTACTGGCATCAATTTGACGTTTTAACTTTAGCGCTGCTACCGGCTCTATATTTGGGTCTCTTATAATATCTTCATAATGCCATTGAACGGTATCAATCCAATTTTTACGATATAACAAATGCTCAATACTTCCGCTCTCATAAGTATTGTTAAATGGTTGGTCAACTTCATCTAAAACATGATAATTATTTATACTTTCTTCAAAAATAGCATTAGCCTTTGAACTGAACATGTGTTGTATTTTTTGCAAAGATACATTATTGAATTAGGTAGAAAACTGATGTAATTAAACATCCTAATACAAGAGCGGTAAGAAAAAATTCTTTAAATCTTTTATTTTGAACTGTTTCGAGATAATTTGTGATATAAACACTAGCAGAAAAAAAAGTAAACATGACAGCAGATAACCCATATTCATCAGAAATAAAAACTAATATAATTCCAATGACAAAATAAGAAAATAGAAGTCTTAAGGAGAGTATTCTGCCTATTCCTCTATTACCCAACTTAACTAAGGTTATCACAATTACAATTAAGACTACTAGTAAATAACCGGCCAAAGAAAAATAATTTCTATAATCAAAGGTGTATTTAAGTTTAAAGGTGTATTGAGCTTCTATAAAAACCCAATCATTAAACAATGAACAATAACATCCTAGGCCTAAAAGCAATGCTCCGAGAGCGGCAATAGGCATTAGCCAGTTTCTTAGTTCTGTTGAACAATAAACATAAACACCAATGTAAATGGGTATTAGAAAAACTATAGTCCATTCTACCAAAAGAGAAGCTATAAAAACACAAAGAGAAGCTTCAAATATTTTATACTTAACATTTTTGTCAAACTTTAATGATAGCACTTTATCCGTTGAAAGCAAAATCAAAAAATTACTTATAATAACTTTTTCATTTTCTAGAATTGGTAAAAATAAAGCTAGAAGCAGCGCATAAAAAAGCATGCTAAATGAGGTTAAATCTGCTAATTTATCTGCCTTTAGAATTGGGTTAATAGTGAAAAACGTGATTAGGAGAAATACAAGGCCTGTAAATTTTATCAAAACTGGCTCAAACTCAAAAGTACTATTCAATGAAATTAAACCGAGAATTAGATAAAGCAAAGCGCTAAAGCCTAGGGTGACTAAATAGTTAATAGGCTTTGTTTTACTAAAAAAACTTGATATCATCTTTGCTTTTCGTATTTTTGCATCATAAATATACTTAAGATGAGTTCATTTTTTTACGGCATACAAGACTTATTTGTAAACGTACTTTTCGCACCGTACGATTTTCTTAGATTTATGGAAAGTTGGTGGTCGTCCAATATGGTCAACTGGTTATTTATGATTATTGGCTTTACAGCGATGGTTTATTGGATGGGGCAGTTGAAAATCTTTAATGATAATGGAGAAGAAGATAAAACTAGTACTTCGCATTCATACCTTTAAAAATCTTGATTTATTGGAATTCTTGTTATAGGTCAAAACCTATATCTTTTCTGTAATATTTGCCTTCAAACTCAAATAGGTCTAAATTACCATATGAAGTTGTTAATGCTTCTTTGAAGTCCTTTCCATATGATGTTACGGCTATTACTCGTCCTCCATTTGTAACGGTTTTATTATTTTTTCTTGTTGTTCCGGCATGGAATAATATTGACTCGTTCTTAGTATCTAGCCCTGTTATCTCTTTACCTTTTTCATAGGCCTTAGGATAACCGCCAGAAACAGTCATTACAGTAACCGCGGTTCTTTCATCAACTTCTAAGTCTATTTGATTCAATGATTGTGTTTTAAGAGAATGGAAAAGGTCAACTAAATCATTTTTTATTCGAGGTATCACCACTTCAGTTTCTGGATCGCCCATACGCACATTATATTCAATTACTTTAGGATCACCATTTACCTTGATAAGTCCAATAAAAATAAATCCAACGTATGGAATATTATCTTTTTTAAGGCCTTCTACGGTAGGTCTAACAATTTGCTCTTCTACTTTATGCATAAAGGGCTTATCTGCAAAAGGAACAGGCGAAATAGCTCCCATCCCACCTGTATTTAGTCCTTTATCACCTTCGCCTATTCTTTTATAATCTTTGGCCTCAGGTAATATTTTATAATTTAATCCATCCGTAAGCACAAAACAGCTCAGCTCAATCCCATCTAAAAATTCTTCAATTACTACTTTACTACTAGCCACTCCGAATTTGGCATCGACCAACATTGTTCTTAATTCTTGTTTTGCTTCGTTTAAATCATTTAAAATTAAGACTCCCTTACCTGCGGCTAACCCATCTGCCTTCAATACATAAGGAGGCTGCAAAGATTCTAAAAATTTATACCCGTCTTCTACATCATTTTTCCCAAAACTTTGATAAGCCGCTGTTGGAATATGATGGCGCATCATAAATTCTTTGGCAAACTCTTTACTCCCTTCAAGTGTAGCTGCCAATTTTTGTGGGCCAACCACAAGCACATCTTTTAATTCGCTATCATTTAAAAAGAAATCATGAACCCCATTAACCAGTGGATCTTCTGGTCCAACAATGACCATTTCAATTTCTTTTTCTTTAACGATGTCCTTCAAAGATTCAAAATCATTAACTGAAATTGCAATATTTTCTGCCATAACATCAGTCCCTGCATTACCGGGAGCAACATAAAGATTAATGGGCTTTGGGCTTTGGGCTAATTTCCATGCTAATGCATGCTCACGACCACCTGAACCTAGAATAAGGATATTCATTATTTAAATTTTGGTAAAAATAGGATTTGAAAAAGTCTTACTTCATGAATTCTTAGTAAAATCACGATGTTCTTTTTTTTGTAATTCTTCTTTAGATAAAGATTTAAAATATTCAAAGACGTTTTTTAAACCTTCTGAACGATGAACTTTTGGTTCCCAATTCAAAATTTCTTTAGCTCTGGTAATATCGGGTTGTCGTTGCAAAGGGTCGTCTTTTGGCAAAGGTTTATGAACAATCTTTTGATTAGTGCCCGTTAGTTTAATAATTTCTTCTGCAAATTCTTTAATTGTTGTTTCATCCGGATTTCCAATATTGACAGGTTCAACGTAATCGCTCATTAATAATCGGAAAATACCCTCTACTTGATCATCAATGTATGTAAATGACCTGGTTTGAGAACCATCACCAAAAACAGTTAAGTCTTCTCCCCTTAAAGCTTGACCCATAAATGCTGGCACAACACGTCCGTCATTTAAACGCATTCTAGAGCCATAGGTGTTGAAGATGCGTACGATTCGGGTGTCAAGTCCGTGGTGGCGATGATAGGCCATTGTAATAGACTCCATGAACCTTTTTGCCTCGTCATACACCCCACGAGGACCAATGGGGCTCACGTTGCCGTAATACTCTTCATTTTGAGGGTGTACTAAAGGATCCCCATAAACTTCTGAGGTGGAAGCTACCAGAATTCTTGCTCCCTTCTCTTTGGCCAGGCCCAATAAATTCAAGGTGCCCAAAGAACCAACTTTCAACGTCTCAATTGGTATTTTTAAATAATCTATAGGGCTTGCCGGTGACGCAAAATGCAATATATAATCAAGTTTGCCCTCCAAGTGAACAAAAGTCGAAACATTATGATGATGAAATTCAAAGCGATTTAAAGGAAAAAGATGGGCAATATTTTTGATATCACCTGTAATAAGATTATCCATGCCTATTACATGATGCCCTTCTGAAATGAAACGATCACAAAGATGAGATCCAAGAAAACCCGCTGCTCCAGTTATTAATATTTTTTTCAATCTTTTATATTTCCTTTTTTATCGTTCTTCTTTGACTTTAAAGTAAGCTTTTCAAATAAATTCCTGAGGATTATTTTTTTCTTCAAAACCTTAAAACTGTAATTGTATCTGAATAAAATATATCCGATAAATAATGAAACTGAAACTAACATAATTACCATGCCCAAATTCTTAGCTGTACTTCCTAATATCACAAAAAGGACAACAAAAAATATATTCCCTCCTCCTATTAAAAAACTAGCTTGTCTGTGCGACAAATTCAAATAGTCAACAATTACATGGTGCATGTGATTTCTATCAGGAGAAAAAGGACTCTTCTTATCTGCCAATCTAATGGCAAATACTCTAGCTGTATCAAAAAGTGGGACAATAATTATACTGATAGCTATTAAAGGAACATTTTCCAAAAGAAAAGGCAATTCATCATATGACTCGGCAGGTAAAGCTAGAAATTTCATGGTTAATATGCTTATTATATAACCAACAATCAAGGAACCTGTATCTCCCATAAATATTTTTTTATTAGAAGAGGTAGAAGTATTGTACCCAAAAAACGCCATTAAACTACCATTTAGACTAACACATAGTAAAGCGAAAAAATATTGTTTTGTTATATAAAATATTGTTGTGTAAAGAATTAAAATGGCTATGCCTACGATTGATGCTAAACCGTCTATCCCATCTATAAGGTTATATGCATTTATTATGGTAATCATTATAAATGATCCTATAACCAGATAGGCATAATAAGGTATCTCGTTTATTCTGAGGAATCCATTAAAAGTCTCAATCATAAAACTATCATTGGATAAAACAAAACTTACGGCTAAAATTTGAGCAATTATCTTAGTTAATGGAGAAAGAACTACCAAATCATCTTTTAAGCCTATAAAAAACAAAATGGTCAAACCCGGAATAATATATATTCCTTCGTCATTAATTTCCCAAGATCTTAAAAAGAAAAGAACAAAAATTAAGGTAATAAAAAATGCTATTCCACCTAAAGTTGGAGTTTTAATTTTATGAGAGCTTCTACTATTAGGATTGTCCATAAGACGTTTATCCTCAACAAGCTTTATAATGGAGGGTAAGGCCAAATATGTAAGCAAAAATGATCCAATAAAGAAAAGAATGGAAATCATACTAATTCATTTACATTAGTTTAAGGGAAGGTATTCATTACTTTCTCGAATACATTCTTAAGCGGAATTCGCTCTTTTGATTTATTCTTAACAAACTGAGTATCTAAATAATATCCTATACCATCATGTTCTCCGTTCTTAATCGCAACAAATGATACATGTTTTTTAAATTCAGAAATTGTTTTGGTTCCAACGATTTCAAATAAATTTTGTATATCATCAGCATAAATCAATTCCACAAAAAGATCAAAGCCTCTATTATCAACTTCGAATATTCTTTGATTATCTTTCTTGGCCTTATATTCTTCCAAAGCATTTTGGGCTTCTAATGCCTGCTCCTTTGACTCAAAGGTAATAAGAAAATCTCTTGACATTCTTGGCGTAACAGCCTTAATACCCTTAATTTTCATTTCCTCCTCTAAGAAATTTTTATGTGCATTTAGTCTCCAATAATATGTGTTCTTACTATGCGGCTTCTGATGTAGTCCTGTACAAATAATAATTCTAGTGCCTTTTTTAAGTAATCGTTCAATTATCATATCGTACTCTTTCAAAATCAATAAAAGAGGGTCTTGAGATTCTGGGCAATACCATTCAGGGTTTTTTAATTTACCCTTATAAGCCAATGAATTAAACATGTAATGGTGCTGAAAATGAGCTCCGGTATTTAAAAACAAAAGGGAAAAGTCTGGTTTTTTTTGGCTCCAAGATTTTATGAAAAAATCTCCTAATAATTTATCGAGCAATATAGCCTTAATACCTACTTTAGATTTGATTTGGCTTGCAAGCTTTAAATATTGAGAATATTTAGAAATGGGAACAGTTCTAATAAATCCAATAAGTAAAGATATAATGGAGTTCAGAGATATCTTTTCAGAAGCATTATCATTTACGGCTTGGGATACTGCTTTGGCCGCTGCTTTAAGGTATTTTTCTCCACTTGCTTCCGTCTTTGTCCAAGGGTCGGGTACAAAAAAAGAAGGGTCTTTAAGCCTATTATCAGCGTTAAATGGACTAACTGCACCAACGCTATAGCCCCTGTCTTCAATTAATTCAAAAAATTGTTTAACATCCTTATTGTTTACTATATCTCCTAACCTAAAAATATTATGCTCCTTAAAGGTCTTTCCAGTATGTATCGTAACCCATTGAATCCAAGGCTCTAATAATTTGTATTCAGATTCTGATGCTGTTTCCTGATAACCATGTTTATTTATAATTTTACCAATGTTAGGTAAAAACCCTTTGTCAATGTAATATTCTATGTACTCAAAATTAAGTTCGTTCAAGCCTAAAAAAATAATTTTTTTATCCATAATTATCTATTATACTTTCTCAAGTAAGTCTGAATATATCTCTAAATGTTTATTAACTACTTTTTTTAATCCAAATTCTTCTTCTGCTTTTTTCCTAGAATTCGCGCCCATTGATACTCTCATTGCCTTATTAAGAATAAGAATTTCTAATTTTTCTGCAAGTTCAACATAAGATTTAATTGGAACTAAAAATCCATTTTCTCCTTCTATAACGCACTCCCTGCATCCTATGACGTTAGTGGTTACAATTGGTCTTCCTATTGCGCATGCTTCAATTAAAGACTTGGGCATTCCTTCTCGATATGAAGGCAAAACAACAATGTCAGAACTTGAAACAAGACTAATCATATCTTTTTGAAAACCAATCCATTTCACATAGCTATTGTCTGCCCAGTCTAATAAATATGATTCTGAAACACCTGCCTTGTTTTCTTCATCAATCATCCCAGCTAATATGAATGTTACCTTTTGAAAATATCGGTCTTTCAATAATTCTGTCGCTCTTCTTAACTCATCAATTCCTTTATCCAATAACATTCTAGAAGCAAACAATATTTGAATCTTGCTATTATTAGGTTGTGGGACGAAACTAAATTTTTTTAAATCAACTCCTGAACCTTTTATAAAATTAATCATATTTGATTCATTAAAAATTCCAAAATTCGAAAGTTCTAAAAAATCGTCTTTATTTTGAAATATAAATTGAGTGTTCGGTCGCTTAAAACTATACTTCATAAGCTTAATAATTAAGCTCTGAGCAATACTCTTACGGTTATCTGTAAAAACATATCCTAAGCCACTAAATGAGTTAAGCACACCTTTTATATTAATCGTTTTTGCAATAAAAGAACCATATACAATTGGTTTCAAAGCAACTTGATGCACTACATCGGGTTTTATTTTATTATATAAAGTATAAATCTGCCTAAATGTTTTTAACTCATTAAAAATATTCATTCCAGACCTACTCATTGGAAGCGGAAAATAAGTTATTCCCGTATTCTCAATTTCTTTTGATCTTCCAGTATCTCCAGCAGCAGCGTATACTTCCCAGCCATCTTTTAGAGCTTCTTCTGCTAGACACAATCTATGAGAAATAAAAAACCAATCAACATTTACTAGAATAAATATTTTTTTCATATTTAAAAATCAAAAACTATGAAGACTGCATCTTTTGGATGTATTCCAAAAGATGTTTTGAGTTTGATTGAATTGAATAAAACTCTTTTACAGTAAGTCTATTCTTAAACCCAACTGATTTAAATGCCTCGGGGTTGCGGTAAGCTCTTTCAAAACAATTTAGCCATTCATCATTAGTAGAAGCAAAAAGATTGCCGTTGCCCCTATCAACCTTTTTATTTGATTCGAATGGTGTGGAAATTGTTGGAACACCAGAAGCCATATATTGAATCAATTTAAAAGCACACTTACCTCTATTGAAGTCATTATCATCCAATGGCATAATGCCTAATGAAAAGTTTGCTATTTCTTTAATCTCTATGGATTTACTCCATTTAATAAATCTAATTGGAAGTCCTTTAAACTTGTTTTCAAGCTCCGTATCAAAACCAATAAACCTCAATTCATAATGGATGCTTTTTAAACTTAACTCTTTAAAAACTGGGATTAATGGAATTAAATTAATCGAAGTTGTTTTTGAACCTATCCAACCAATAATAAATTTGTTAGCAACATTGCTGCTCTTTGCGGCATTTTCATAGCGAGAAAAATCAATTGAAGTAGGGATTTCAAAAACATTTTTATTGAATTTCAAAGCGTATTCGGTAAGATAGGGGCTACCTGTTATAACGCCTTTTGCATTTTTAATTACATTGGCTATCTTATTTTTAAAAAATGCTTTAATAAAAATATTTTTATTTTGATTGTATCTATGAAAAATGGCGTCATCATAATCAACTATATATTTGACTTTCATTAATTTAAAAATTAATCGCATGAAAGGCAGGTAAGGGAAAAACTCTTTCTCTAAAAAAATAACGCTATTTGAAATTTTCAACATTACTCCCATTCTTAGCAAATACCGCTTAATTATATATGACTTTGATTGTTTGCCATATATATGTTTTGCTGGAACATATGAATCATCAAAAAGAGGGCAAACCTTAAATTCTTTCTGGTCGAAATATTTTAAATACTGGTAAGTTCGATAGCGACTGCTAGCGGCCTTTTCAGTATATTTTGGCATGAATATAATACTCATCTTTTTAAAAGTCTTTTTATATAAAGCAGCCTAAATGCTTTTAAAGTATTTAAAATTTCGCTTTTATTAAATTTTAATAAGGCAATTCCCAATCTAAAAATAGGTTCTAAAAACAATACGGAGCAATAAATAGGAATATAACTTGAATTTTTTAGATGCTTTGATGAATATGTAAGCAGAGCATCTAATGAATAAAAAAGCCGTTGTGCTTTAATATTTTTTGATGTGCCACCTGTCTCATGGTATATTTTTATTTCAGAGTTAAAATAAATTTTACCTCCAGCATTATATACTCTTTTCGATAAATCTAAATCTTCATAATACACAAAATAGTCTTCATCAAAACCGGAAAGTTCATTGAATAGACTTCTTTTTATAGCATAAAAAGAGCCCATTACATGATTCACTTCTCTAGATGTCTTATGGTCCCAATCAACCATCCTATAACTTTTAAAAATATTTTTTGATAGCTTATTAAGTTTTAGTGTTTTAACAAAATAATTCTTTCGAGTAACAAATCGGGCGCATGTTTTATGGATGCTTCCCTGTCCATCCGTCTGCTGACAGCCCATAACAGCAATTTCAGATCTATTTGTCAAAAATGATATTGTATTTTTTAAGGTGTCTTTATTGACCTGAGTATCCGGATTTAAAAACAATATAATTTCACTTTCTGATTCTCTAGTACCTGAATTACAGGCATGCCCAAAACCTTTATTTTCATTATTTGTTAAAACTTTAATCCTATCATTTGTAAGGTTTGATAAGATTTCTGTATCAGATCCGTTGTCAACTATTATAATATTATAGTTTTCAAAATCTGAATTTTGAATTGATTTTACACAGGTTTCTATCAGTTCCTCAGAGTAAAAATTAACTATAATTATGTCTATCTCAGCTTTCATAGGTTGATCACCATTTTTGGTTTTAACCTAAAATAGGCTGCAAGAAAAAAGAAAAATGTGAATAATAATGGTGTGCTTCTAGCGCTCATAATCATACCTGTAATTAAATAAAGTATTATTGGAAAAGTTAACTGACTATTAAAGGAATCTTTCTTCATATAATAGATCAAAAACACTCCTGCTAAAAACAGCAATATTATCAATAAAGGAATTAATCCATTGTCTAAATGAAAATCAAGGAAAAAATTTTCTGCAGTAAAAAACTGCTCATCATTATCCGCCTTTTCATTCTTATATCCATTTAAATAAACCTTTCCGAAATTTTCATAGCCAATTCCCCAAATTGGATTATCCTTCATCATTTGAATTGAGGCTTCCAGCATATATTTTCTTTGATTAAGACTACCCTCAAATATTTTAGGGTCAGATATTCTTTCATAAACTTTAGTCGTTTTTACTAACTCTTGAAATGCCAAGTTTTTACTAAGAACAAAAAATACCAATAGTGCGGCGATTAAAGAATATATAATAGTCTTTATGTGTTTTTTAAAATAGATTAAAAAGGTAACCAAAATAAGAACTAAGGCGATTTTTGACCCAGTTAATATTAGGGTTGCATAAATCAAAACTAAAAGCACTTTCAACTTTAATTTTTTGACCTCTTCATATTGAAGTAATCCGAGAGGAAATGCTAAAAACGAACATAAATTAAGGGGATTATCAAATGTAGAATAAGTTCTAAAAGATTGGGTTATATAATCTGGAAAATTGTCAATCCAAAATATGGTAAATAACATTTGTTTAATAAAAACAGTCTGCACAATTCCATAAATACAGACTAAAAAAGTAGCCAAGTAAACTCCTTTTTTTAAACTACCGAAGTTGATGTTGTTGATATAATTAATCGTAAATAAAAATGCAAAAAAATAGTTATACCATCTGAGCTGGTATTTAAACTTAGAGGTTAAATCAATACTTTCATTAATAACTAGTGTTATAAAAGAGAATATAATTAGCACCACAAATAAAACTGTTGCCTTATTTAAAACAAAACTGTTTTTTAAAAGGGCATAAAAAATAAAAACAACTAGCTGAACGTAAATAAAGATATCAGGTAAAGATAAGGTGCCTAAAAAGTATTTAGTTGGACTAAAAAAAATTACCGTCAACGGAAAGAGAAACAAAAACTGCTTCTCAATTAACCCCAACAAAAGATTCTTATCCATTCTCACTTTCTATAAATCATAAATAAAACCATACTAGAATACAATATACTTGTCAACAACATTAAATAAGCTGATGCAATAAAGCCATAAATAGGAATCAACCAAATAGATGCCAATACTGACAAGGAGACTGAAAGTAACATTAAAATAGCCATAGTAAGCGTCTTATTTTGAACTTCTAATCTCTTTTGAAGTAATATACCTATCTGCCAAATAAAACTGCTAATAATTAGTGGTTCAAATACAAGTTTTAGCTGGTTAATAACCTCTCTATCATCAAATCCGAGATATTGAACGATAATCAGTTCTTTAAAGAAAATAAAGAAAGAAAAAATCACAATAAAAATAATCAAAAGATATAGAGCTGCTTTCCCAATGGTTTTACTAAAGATTTTATTCTCTTTTTTGTTATGAGCATACATTAAGAGCGGTTGAACTATACTATTTAATGGTATTGAAAGTTGAGAAAAAACCTTAAAAACTATGTCATAAACGGCTGAATATTGCGCTAATGCAATTGCGCCTAAGTAATATTCAATTAAATACCTGTCCACACCATTAGTAGTAGGTGAAAAAACCATCCATATGCTTAATGGTATCCCATAGGTTGCTATTTCTTTAATGCTTGTTTTTTTTCTGTTTTCTGATACAAAAGAGGTTTTCTCTTTTGATTTTAAAAAAAGATATGCAGCAGTATAACCTAAAAGAATTCCAAAGAACAATTGATACATGAATGTCCCCCAATCCAAATAATAAAGTAGGTAAGGAATGCCCAAAAAAAATGATAGCCTTAAAACCTCAGCGAATACAACATTCTTAGGTTGCATAACAGTTTGGTTTTCTACTAATTTAAATGTATAGATACTTCCAAGTATAAAACAAAGAAAAATGATTATCAGTGTTGTAATCCCACTGTATTTAAAATAAAGTAAGCAGACTAGTATGCTTCCTATTATTAAGGCTGAAATTAAAGTAAGCTTTTTAAGATCCTTTAAAAAATAATATTGATTCTCATCTGCATGAAAAAAACGAATCATTGCTTGATTTATCCAGCCGTTGGACAATGATAGTGCCATAAGAAAAAATGAATATATCAGCACAAAAGAACCATAATTAGCCGCTCCATATAATCTTATAAACAATGGAATAGACGCAATGGAAATTAAAGCTGAAGCCCCTTTTCCTGTCAAATAAATTAAAAAGTTTTTTTCAAGAAAATACTTGCGATTAACCTCCATTTATATTTCTTTTTTCAATTATTTCTGCAAAAAATAGATTGTTGAATAACGAGAAAAACACAACCCCATACATTCTAGATAGCATATTTTCTGTAAAAAGATTAGACATAATTAAGATTAAAAAAAACAAATAAGTGTAGTGTTTGTGCTTTATGCTAAGTTTAATGTTATAAAAAGCAAAAATTAAAAATGAAATTAGCAAAAACAAACCCCCACTTTGAAGTAACAAGTAGTAGTAATTATGTGAATTCATCTTATTGAAAAATGCTTTTTGGAAATAATCATTTTCTTCTTTCTTTTCAACATAGCACTCCCCTAATTTGGTTTGAACATCACCAATTCCAATTCCAAAAACCCAATTATTCTTTACTAAGGCAGCGTTGCATTCATTTAACAGCCCTCTTTCCAATATTCCATCGTTCTGCTTTTCCTTCTTTAAAAGCTCTATTTGAGCCTGAAAAGCCTTGATTTTTGAGCCTGTCGTCCCTTTTAAACCAATATTCCAAATGAAAATGCAACAAAGCATAATATAGGATGAAATGAACATTTTTAAAAACTTCCTTTTCTTAAGATTAAAAAAAACAAAAAGAGGTAACAAAACGGCCATTAAGAATATATTCATAATAGAGTATACATATACTACAAAAAAGAGGAATGTAATTAAGGCAATTATCAATAGAATTTTTCCATAGTTGGGATTTTTTCCTTTAGATAACATGTGAATTATCAATATACTTGCGAAGAGAAAACTTAATGAAATATATGCCTTGTGAACAAAAAGGTATGTCTTATTAACATTCTCAGAGCACCAAAGTAAAAAATCAAAAGACACATCTTTAGCATAATAATACTTTTGAAATATACTAAGCTCGCTAAGTTCTGGATAACAAAACTCCGTTACATTATCAAACATGTAATTTATTAGTAAGAGAACGTATAGAAAATTCGCCCCAACAAACACTATATAAATAAGGTTTCGTTCTCTTTCAAGGTATTTTGGCTGAAAATAAATCAACACAATTGGAAGTATTAAAATTGATATACTTGCCTGTAATGTTTTTAAACCTTGACCATAATCTTCTGAATAAAAAAGGGTTAAACAAAGTAATATAAAAAACCCTGAGTTATAAAGAAAAGGGGCAATGCCATGGAGTCTAAAATTATCTAATCCTTCATCCCAAAATAACCAAATACTAAAAAAGGTAAATGCAACAATTATGATGGAGATAATGCTATATGGCAATATTGGAAAAAGAGCAAGTAGAAATAATAAAAAAAATACGATTTTTTTTCTATATCTAATGACATGTATATTAATTTCCAATATCAGTTCTATTATAGCTCAATAAGTTCCTTAATCAATAAGGAGGTAGAAAGTAAATATGGATCATAATTCTCTTTTTTAGCATCAAGCTTGAAATCACTGGAAGATTCTATGTGAACAACATAATCATTTGGCAATAAATACTTGCTAAAATTATCGCTGTTTATTCTTATAAATTCATCATCCTTAGAGATAACAATAGTTTGAATTTTTATTATATTTTGAGATTGATTATCTCCCAAATCAATTCTTATTTTTAAAGGATGAATCTCTTCTGGAAAATTAAAAATCAATTCCTGAATTCCATCTTGGCCTTTGATGTTCAGGGTTTTAGATTTTTTTTCGACAAAGTTATCTAATGGATGTTCTGTATAAAAAAGTTGTATTTTATCATCTTTTCTAAATTCTAGATTAATTTTTAAAGTAGTTTTCTCTCCCTTTTTCTCAGAAAAGTTACAAGAAAACATCATAATGTAAATAAGCAAATACATTAGTTGCCTTCTAGTCATTGTCATTAATTTTTAAAATACATTTTATAAGACTATCTCTCCAGTACGGAATTTCTAATTTTAGTTCTTTTTTGATTTTTGATTTATCCAATACGCTAAACTTGGGCCGTTCTGCTGGTGTTGGATATGCTTCAGATTTTATTGGCGATAAATCTACTTGTATTTTACTCTCCTCAAATATGGCCTTTGCAAAATCATACCAACTAGCAACACCTTCATTGCTATAATGATAAATACCATAAGGTAAATTCTCCTCCATAATAACTTTAACAATTATACTAGCTAAGTCATTAGCATATGTTGGGGTGCCTATTTGATCACAAACTACTCCTAATTTATCCCTTTCCCTACCAAGTCTTAACATCGTCTTCAGAAAGTTATGGTTGTATTCAGAATATAACCAAGAGGTTCTAATTATAAAATTCTCTTTTAGGTACTTTAATACTGCTTTTTCGCCATTTAATTTTGTTAGACCATAAACCCCTAAAGGGTTTTCTAGGTCTTCCTCATCATAAAAACTAGTTTGTTTCCCGTTAAATACAAAATCAGTAGAGATTTGTATTAAAATAGCACCACTATCACTGCATGCTATTGCTAAATTTTTAGCTCCAGTTACATTTACAGCTTCAACAAGGCTTTCATTTGATTCTGCATCATCAACCGCTGTATATGCCGCGCAATTTATACAATGGGTAATATTATTATTTTTAAAAAAAGTATTTACCTTTCCCGCTTTGGTAATGTCAAGTTCATCTATATCTACATAAATAAAATTACAATTATTGTCTAAATTATCTTTTACAATGTCTTTTATACAAGTTGCTAATTGTCCTTTTCCACCTGTAACAAGAACATTTTTCATAATCTAGCTTTGCTTAATTTTGGTAATGCCAAATCTTTTTCTGAAACCTTGATTTCATCATGAGATAATTTCCAGTCAATTTTTAAGGTATCATCATTATAAATAATTCCTCCTTCTGCCTCTTTATTATAATAGTTATCACATTTATAGAAGAATTCAGCTGTTTCGGAAAGTGTTACAAATCCATGGCCAAAGCCTCTAGGAATAAAAAGCTGTCTTTTATTGTCATCACTCAACTCAATACTAATATGATCTCCAAAAGTGGGGGAGTCATTTCGTAAATCAACAGCTACGTCTAATACCCTCCCGCTTAGCACTCTGACTAATTTTGCTTGTGCATGTTCTCTAAGTTGATAATGAATAGCTCTAACCACTCCTTTTGTAGAAAATGACTGATTGTCTTGAACAAAATTAACCCTAGCTCCTATTCCCTTGTTGAACCTTTCTTTATTAAATGACTCAAAAAAATAGCCCCGTTCATCATTAAAAACATTTGGCTGTAAAATAAAACAACCTTTGAGCTTCGTTTCATAAAAAGTCATTTGTTTTTCTTTAGTATTCCCAATAAATTCTTGCCATAACCACTTTTCATAAGGGGTTTTGCCAATAATTTAAATTGTTCTTTGTTAATATAGCCCATTTCATAAGCAGCGCCTTCTATTGCGCCTATTTTAAGCCCCTGTCGCTCTTCGATTACTTCAACAAATTGAGAGGCTTGCATTAAAGATTGAAAAGTTCCTGTGTCTAACCAAGCTGTGCCCCTATCTAAAATACTAACTCTAAGTTTTCCTTTTTCTAAGTATATCTTATTCACATCAGTAATCTCTAATTCTCCCCTATGGCTAGGAGGAATATTTTTAGCTATTTCCACAACATCGTTGTCGTAAAAATAAATTCCAGGCACCGCATAATTTGATTTAGGCTCTAAAGGCTTCTCCTCTATACTAATTGCCTTTCCATTATCATCAAATTCAACCACACCGTAACGTTCTGGGTCATGAACCCTGTAGGCATAAATTACACCTCCATCTGGGTTATTATTCGCTTGTAATAATTTAGCAAGTCCAGAGCCATAAAATATATTATCACCAAGTATCAGAGCTACCTTGTCATTACCAATAAAATTCTCGCCTATAATAAACGCCTCAGCCAAACCATTGGGAGCGTCTTGTATGGCATAGGAGAAACTACAACCATATTTATTACCATCACCCAATAATTCTTTAAATAATGGTAAATCCTTTGGTGTAGAAATAATTAAAACCTCTTTAATCCCTGCATACATTAATGTTGATAAAGGGTAGTAAATCATAGGTTTATCATAAATAGGCATCAATTGCTTACTTACCGATAAAGTAAGTGGGTGGAGTCTTGTTCCTGAGCCACCTGCTAAAATTATTCCCTTCATCTCTTAATTATTTTTATTCATTTGTTTAAGAATACATCTTATCATAATATTCTCGATATTCTCCTGATGTTACATTGTTTAACCAATTCTCATTCTTTAAAAACCAATCAACTGTTTTTTCAAGACCTTCCTCAAATGTAACAGAAGGTTTCCAACCTAACTCCTTATTGATTTTGCTTGCGTCTATAGCGTATCTTAGGTCATGACCAGGTCGATCTTTAACATATTTTATAAGATTCTCTGAAGTTCCTTCTTTCTTTCCAAGTTTTCTATCCATAATTTGGCAAAGCAATTTTACCAAATCAATATTCTTCCATTCATTAAAACCGCCAATGTTATAAGTCTCATGATTAATCCCTTTATGAAATACTAAATCTATGGCTGCTGCATGATCTTCAACAAATAACCAATCGCGAGTATACTTGCCATCGCCATAAACCGGCAAAGACTTACCTTCAATTATATTATTTATAAAAAGTGGAATTAATTTTTCTGGAAAGTGATTTGGGCCATAATTATTCGAACAATTAGATATAACAAAAGGCAAACCATAAGTTTCACCATAAGCTCTGACAAAATGATCTGAACTAGCTTTAGAAGCAGAATAGGGAGAATTTGGGTCATAAGAAGTTGTTTCTGTAAATAGTCCCTCTAGTCCAAGCGAGCCATAAACCTCATCTGTGCTTACATGATAGAATCGCTTTTCTTCAAGGTTGTTTTTCCATGTTCGTTTTGCAGCATTTAAAAGATTTACAGTTCCTAAAATATTAGTTTTAACAAAAGCTAACGGATTCTCAATAGAACGGTCGACATGTGATTCTGCTGCCAAGTGTATTACCCCATCAAATTTGTGCTCATCAAAAATTTGATTTATGTAATTCTCATCAATTATGTCTCCTTTTAAAAAAGTATAATTATTAAAAGTTTCTATATCTCTTAAGTTTTCTAAGTTTCCTGCATATGTAAGTGCGTCTATATTAAAAACATTGTAGGTGGGGTAAGATTTCACTAATCTGCGTACCACATGGGAGCCAATAAAACCAGCGCCTCCTGTTATTAAAATTTTCATTTAGAATAGTTTTTCAAAAATTTATTTAAATCCTTTATACCGAGAAAACAAAAAATTAAGCTCAACATTGCTAATGGTAAAACAAATAGGTAATTATTCCAAAATCCATCTTGTTTTACTCCTCTAGCTGGAAAATCACTGATTACATTTAAAATGGCAGATTTATTTGCTCGTTCTTCATTCAATTTAACCAACTGGTTTTTAAGTACGTTTCTCTCTTGTATCAAAGCAAGTTCTTTATTCTGCGATTCTCCATTTTCAGCCAAATTTATATTGGTTCCCTGCATAGGCTTATCCGCCTCTTTTACTAAAACAGTCTTATATAATTTTTGCAAAGAGTCAACTTCTACTAACTGATTCATAATAATTGAGTCTTGTAGTTTTAAATTATTATCATTGATTCTTTTTTGAAGTTTGAAATAGTCATTGTCCGAAATAGATTCAATAATTGCAGGTTGGATTATCTTAGCAACAGTATTATTTGAACTAATAACAGAAATCTGATGAAAACGCGCATCCATGGAATTAAAATTCTCTAGATAGCTTTGAAAATCAAGTGCTTTTACAGTAGTTGTATCTAACTCTCTTATAAAATTATCAAACAACTTTACTTTTTGATTTTCGTCTGAATAAGAATCTACGAATACTTTTTTTATAGTTGAGGCTTGACCTACTGTAACTTCCAATGACTGAGACAATGCAATTGAGTCTTTAGATTTCGCTAAATCATTGTAAAAATCAATATTATTATATAATTGTTGTACACTATTAAAATTAGGCTCAACAACCATTCTAGATACAAATTTCTCAGTTTTGAGCTTGTCCATAAAATACCCAGCAACAGTTCCAAGTATTAGAGTTACAATTAACACAATAAAATTCTTTTGTAAAAAAAGTAAAAACAGGACAATCAAATGAAAAAATTGCTTGAAAATATTAGCTATAAAATTGAAAAAATTGTCAATCCCTTTCCCTATGAGGTGAAACAACTGCCCCAAATCAATTTCGTCATTATTAGTATTACTAGGTTGATTAGCCATTTTTAAGAATTAAATATTTGTTGTAAGATTTTATCTGTAATTAAATATGTAGGTTTTACACCAGTAGTGCCAAGTCCTCCAGATGCTAAAGTACTACCTGTTTTTAATGGGTTATCGGAAGCATAATACGCATATCTAACTTTTACATCGTTTTTAATGCTCTTTCTAATTTTTGATGCGGATTGAATTGCTTTTTGATAGTGAACTCCTTCCATTTCAAGACCAATTACATTCCAAGTTGAGTCATAGAAAAACTGTAGTATGTCTTTATTTTGAAGTGATGTTCCCAACACGGTTACCATTGTACCCTCTAAGACTTTTAAATCTTGGCCCTCAAAATCTTCTGAGCAAAGTTCATTTTTAAATGGATAATTATCGGCAGTTCCTTCAAAAATATGAGCTAATGGAATCATCAAATCGCCCTTGCCTCCTTCTAAAATACCGGCTTTGCCCATCATAGAAAGGGAATCAACATTCATGAAAACAGCTCTCTCTTTTAATTTATATGGCTTCAAAAGTTCATCTATTGTTTCATAAGCCTGTTCACCAAAAGCATAATCCATAACAAATATAACAGGTTTTTCAGCTGTTTGCTTTTCGGTTTTAAAATCATAACAACAAGCTCCTTTTTCAACCTTGGCAATGTCAAAAATTTGAACATCAATATTGGCTCCTGATTTATCATCAATATAAATCATACCATTTTTCATAGCCAATCCAGCTACTTTTTCTCTTAAATTTTCATTATGAGGTAAACTGAGTGCCTCATAAATATCTAAAGAATCAGCATTAGCAAACTCATCTTTCAAAGCTACCTTCGCAAATAAAGAATTCATTACACTATGCATATTTGCACTGATAATATGAATTGGTCTTTCTAGCAAATCATGTTTTGCTAAAGTCTCTTTGATTTTTTCTGCCCATCGTTCTCCATGTATGTGATGACCAAGCCTTTCGCGGAGCAATGGACTAAAAGTAATCGTTCGTTTATTGCCTGTTGTTTCTTCTTCTATGGCCAATTTACCTAACCAAAAAATTATTTTTAAAAAACGGTCCTTTTCATTTTTGATAGAAAGCTTTTCATGCACTTCTACCACTTCATCAAAAGAACGGCCTAAAATATTAGCAGCATGTATTAAGGCCACTTCACGTTCAGAATGAGTTGGCTTTTCTTTTTTTACATAATCTTCAAGTTTATCCCAATCTCTAATAGTTGTCTGACTTTCTTCAAAAAATACTTTCTCACAAATTTTCGTAGACTCAATAAATAGAAAAGTCAAATGGGTAAGAATATCATAAATATCTGATCTACCTCTTGTAATCTCAATATTCATTTGCTCATCATCTATTCGATAACAATTCCTACGTCTTTTAGGAGGGATAATTGGCTGTAAATGTGATTTTGAAAAACCTTCATCTGATGTCAGATTAATAAAACGACATTGTTCAATGCCTTCAGGAAGTCGTTCTAAAACGTAAATTAATCCGTTCAACTCGCCCTTTTCTTCTGCAACACTGCCATAAATTTCTGGTCGTAAAACCAGAAGCGCACTTCTTAAAGCGTTACCTGAAACACCAGAAGGTTTATAAAAACCTCGGTTCAGTAGATGTCGCATGGTAACATAAAGTCGCTCTATGGCATTTGTAGATTCTTGTGCTCGAGTAGTTTCTTTTATTTTACTTACCATGTCAGAATTTCGACACAAAAATACATGAATAAAGTAAACTCTGTATTACTAAGATGGCTATTAAGTAAGATGTTGATATAAATCTTCAGCCAGTTTTCGGTCGTTAGAAAGTCTTTGAATTTTATTTTGCCCTCCTAATTTTCCGCGAGACTTCATAAGTTCTAAGAATCCATTCTGTTTTACTTTGGTGATTTTTAAGGTCTGTAGAATGCTGCCAACTATTAAATCATAATAATAACTATTCTGATTTTGCATGGATTCATCTAAAATCGAAATAAACTTATTCTCATCAATAGGTTCCTTTTCAAATTCTATAAACCATTCATGATAAGGCAATCCGTTTTTAGGATTAGTTTGTGGAGCGACTGTAAATTCATTTACCATAGCATCTGTAGCCTTAATAGCTATACGCATGGCTTCTTCAACTTCTTTAGCAATGACGTGTTCTCCAAAAGCAGAAATAAAATGTTTGATGCGACCTGAAACAATTACTTTGAATGGATGTAATGAAATAAACTGAACGGTATCTCCTAGATTATATGCCCATAAACCAGCGTTTGTGCTTATAATCATAACGTAGTTTACATCAAGCTCAACATCTTTAATGGTTAATCTCTTCGGGTTCTCATCAAAAAACTCATCTGCTTTAATGAACTCGTAAAATATGCCCGCATCTAAAAGCAAAAGCATTCCTTTTTCATGCTGCTTGTCTTGATAGGCAAAAAAGCCTTCACTTGCCGGAAAAAGTTCTATGCTATCAACTTTGCGTCCTATTAAATTTTCAAATTTTGCTCTATAAGGCTCGTAGTTTACTCCACCGTAAATAAAAAGCTGAAAATTTTTAAAAAGCTCACCTATTTTTTTCTGATTTTTTTCTTGAAGCTTTTCAAAATACATTTGAACCCATGATGGAATACCAGCAATAACAGTCATGTTTTGCGTTTCTGTTTCCTTAATGACCTCATTAACTTTGGTTTCCCAATCTTCAATACAATTAGTTTCCCAACTAGGTAATCGGTTTTTTTGAAGATAATTAGGAACATAGTGTGCAGAAATTCCTGAAAGCCTCCCTAATTTAATACCGTTTTTCTCTTCTAATACTGGGCTTCCTTGTAAAAAAATCATTTTACCATCAACAAAAGCCGCATTGCCGGTTTCATGTATATAATTAAGAATGGCATTTCTTGAAGCTTTTACTTGATTCTTTATAGACTCTTCAGTTATCGGGATGTATTTTGCTCCAGAAGTTGTTCCCGAGGTTTTTGCGAAATAAATTGGTTTTCCTGGCCAGAGTACATCATCTTGACCATTTAAAATAAACTCAACATAAGGTTTTAATGCCTCATAATCTCTAACTGGTACATTGGAAACAAAATCTGCATGTGAAGAAATATCATCAAAATTGTGGTTTTTGCCAAACTTCGTACTTCTGGCTACTGTTATGAGGGTTTTGAATACTTTTTGCTGCGCCTCAATAGGATTATCAATCCAATTGGAGTCTTTATTGACAATTCTTTTTGCAAATATTTTTGCGGCAAATGATTTTATAGACATTGAAACTAGTTAAAGTCAATAAAGTCTTGTGGATTAACAGGCTTGCCCTTTATCCAAAGTTCGAAATGTAAATGTGGCCCCGTTGTAAGCTCACCAGTATTACCCACTGAGGCAATTACCTCACCGGCTTTCACTATGTCACCCTGTGACTTACTCAATGATCCATTGTGTTTATAAACAGATATCAAATCATCTTTATGCTCAATTATAATAACATAGCCTGTACTCGCTGTCCATTCAGAAAAAATTACCGTGCCGTCAGCTATAGATTTTACAGGTGAACCTTGCGGAGCTACAACATCAATAGCATAATGTTTCTTTTCCAGGTCATATTCTTGAGAAGGTGTTCCGTTCACTGGAGAAAATAAAATAATCCCTAAATTTTCAGTATTCCTTTCAAATAAATTGTACTTGTCTTCTAGTTCAACTTGCTCCCTTAACTGTAAATCTTCCTGTATAGGAGCTAAATTAATATTAGAAGGGTCGAGTTTGTATCGTTCAAAAAGCGAGTCTCTATTTATTTCATTATTCTCAATATCACCACGTAATACCTTTCTAACATTTTCAAGATACTTATTGGTATAATTTAATACGGTTACTAAAGAATCCGTCTTATAGGTGAGTTCTGTGGCTTGTCTTTTAAGTTTTGTAGACGAATATCCTGGTATGTATTCTCTTAATGGGCTAAATGCAATAAGCAAAGTCGTAAGTCCAATTAAAACGATAGTAAACAAAGTAGCGCTTATGAATACATTCAGCCTGCTTAGTTTAAAAGAGATTTTTTCTTCAAAAGTATTTTCATTTAGTATTACCAAACGATACTTATGAAGTAACTTTTTCTTAATCTCTTTGCCTTTCTTGGGTTTCTTCGCCATTTACAACAAATATAATCTTAGATTTTAATATGTCAACATCTCATCATTTTTTGTGAAACATTTAGTAATCAGAATGTCATCATTGCTAAACTGCAATTTATTCTGAAGAAATACGTTTTTAGATAGCAAAACACTTGAGTGTTTTTTTATTACTTTTACATTTCATTAAAACCGTTGATTCTATGACGTCTTTATATATTTTTCTTGGTCTTGTTGGTCCGTGGCAAATTGCTTTGATAGTGGTAATTGTACTACTTCTGTTTGGAGGTAAAAAAATTCCAGAATTAATGCGCGGTCTTGGTAGTGGAATAAAAGAATTTAAAGATGCTTCCAAAGAAGATGAAAAGCTTGAAGATGGCAGTGAGCCAAAGGCTTAAATCAATTCTTTCCTTCCGCAATTTGATTGAAAATTGCTAAAATATTTTTCTTTAAACTACTTCAGCGTGTATTTTATGCCGTAATCGGCAGAGTTCACAACAAAAAATTAGTTAAGATTTACTATTACAATACATTTGGTTTAAGGTTAATATTAACCATAAACTAAATCTAACACCGGTTCTGCGCAAACTGCTTAAGAACCCGACAAATTTAACCTCACTGGGTTATGAAAAAAATAGTATTTCTTTTAGCCTGTTTTTCATTTATTGGTTTAAAATCTCAAACATTAACTTCTTTACAGTTTGAAGAAGATATGGAGCCTTTAACTGAAAGCAAAACCTATACCAATTCAAGAACTTCAGAAGTTAATGCACTTAAAGCACTTTCAAAAAAAAGGCTTAAAGGAGTAGAACGCAGTTCGTATATTGATAAGGTAATTTCTAAAGCAGACGATTACTTCGAGAAAATGTGGTATTCAGAATCTGCTGAACTTTATGATTTAGCACTTAAGAAGAATGCTAATAGCTTTTCTAAAGAATTATTACAAAGAGCCGGTGATGCACATTACTTTAATGGCAACATGGAAAAAGCTCATTTTTGGTATAGCAAATTATTTGATGGCTATAAAAATGAAGTTTCCGATTCTGACTATTTCAGATACGCTCACTCTCTAAAAGGAACTGGCAGATATAATAGAGCAAAAAGAATACTTCGCATATTTAATGAACAACAAATTACTGACGAAGGAGAAGATTCAAAAAGAAGGTATGCAAAGAAACTTGCAGAGGAAATGGTAAAAAATATTGAAATTAAAAATTTGAATGCCAATTCAAAATTTTCAGATTTCTCTCCAATGTTCCATAATGAAAATGAATTAGTTTTTGCCTCAGCAAAAGATTCTTCTTTTTTAAATACCAGAAGGTATAAATGGAACAATCAGCCTTTCTTAGATTTATATGTTGGTGAGATTGAGGAAAACAAAGAAAACCTGCGTAACGTTAAAAAGTTCTCTAAAAAAGTAAATTCAAAATACCACGAAGCTGCGGTAACTTTTGCTCCGGATAACAAAACGATGTTTTTAACCAGAAATAATTATGGTAAAAAATTAAAACGTGCAAAAAACGGTGTTAGTCATTTAAAATTATATCGTTCCGATTTAGTTGATAATGAATGGACAGAGCCTGTTGAATTACCTTTTAATAGTGAAGAATACTCAACGGGTCATCCGGCAATGAGCTCAGATGGAAAAAGACTCTTTTTTGTATCTGATATGCCTGGTGGTTTTGGGGGAACGGATTTATATGTTGTAGACCTATTAGACAACAATAAATATTCTAAACCAAGAAATTTAGGTCGTGCCGTGAATACTGGAAAACGAGAAATGTTTCCTTTCGTCACGAAAAATAAATTATACTTTTCTTCAGATAGAGAATTAGGGCTAGGAGGCCTAGATATTTATGAATCTGGTTTTGAAGATGAGAATTTTCAAGTTGCTGTTAATGTGGGTCAACCTATTAATAGTAATAGAGATGATTTCTCATATATTGCAGATGAGACAGGTTCTAATGGATACTTTGCCTCTAATAGAACAGGTGGCAAGGGTGACGATGATATTTACTCCTTTAAAGAAATACCTGCAGAAAAAGAAGTTGTTGAAGAGAAAGAGGAGTATACTAATATTGTAGGTGTGGTAAAAGATATCATTACTGGTGAAGCTATGCCAAATGCTTCTATAACACTTTTAGATGCGAATAATGAATCTTTGAAAGAAGTACAAACTGATAGTCAAGGTAGATTTACTTTTAATGATTTACCAAGGAATACTGCATTCACTATTGCTACTGCGAGAGATGAATTTCAAGAAGAGTCCAATTCAATTAATTCAGGCGATGAAGAAATCGTTACAGTTGATGTGAGCTTAACGAGAATAGACGAAATGATTGTCTCTGATAATGGAGTAAAAATGTTGAAAACAGAAAACATTTACTTCAATTTTGATAACTATTCAATTCGTGAAGATGCCAAAAAAGAATTAGATAAATTGGTGCAAGTTTGGGATCAATATCCAAATATGGTTATAAAAATTGAATCTCATACGGATGCTAGTGGTTCTAAAGCATATAACAGATTACTTTCTGATAAAAGAGCAAAAGCGACTAAAAATTACCTGCTATCTAAGGGTATAGATAAATCTAGAATCTATAGTGCTGTCGGCTATGGCGAACAATATCCAATTAACGACTGTACAGATGGTGTTAATTGTGATAAAATCAAGCACGAACAAAACAGGCGTTCAGAGTTTATTATCGTAAGTATGTAAGCACATATTATAAGAAAACAAAAGCCCCTAATGCTTGAACATTAGGGGCTTTTTTTATGGTTATAACCTTTTGTCATTCAAATTGTACAGTTTTTAAAATAGCCTCTAGCTCCAAAAGATCGTCTCTTTTATTAGCTGATGGCGCAAAAATAAAGCCCTCTAAAACTAATTTTCTGTCATTTGGTTTGTCATTAATGATATAGGTTAAAAACGGACCAGCCATTGGGTAACCATTAATTTCCCAAATGCCTCTAACCTCAGCAGCTTTACGGCCACCAATCTCAGTTGGAAAAACATAAGGAGCAAAGGCCTTTTCAGTCATCATATAGGTGGTTTTTCCAGGAACATCAGGTCCAGGAATATATTTTTTACCGATAGAGTCTCGCATACTCACAATATCACCAACAAAAGTAGAATCAGTTGTAAAGCTATTCCACGGCATACTATAAGCGATAATATTCATATTCCCTTTAAGTATTTGACGGTCCATCCAAACAAAATTCTCATCGTGCTTACCAACACTATAAACCGAAGGCACATTGAGTTGAATGCCAAACTCTTCTTTTAAATCCTGTTCCTTATTCAAGGATCTTTTAAATCGTTTTTGAGCTTGGCTAATTTCATTAGTTTTAAAAGCCTCAATAGCTTTTGGAGCCAGTAAGTCAATATTAGCAACCAACTCGCCATAATCTCTACCTTTAATTACAGCCACCTTTTGTGGCGTAGCATAAACATCAGATTTAACATGAGCTATTGATAAGGTATCTTGTTGTACAAAAAGTACAGATCTTGAATTTGTTGTGGCTCCTTTAAATACTTGTGGTGGAATCTGTATGAGTGATAAAATGGCTTCACTTTGCGGCACAGCCAAGACTCTAGCAGCAAAATGCTCTCTCACCTTATCCCCAATAGCGCCTTTCCAAAGCTCATTATCCATTACAACCATGAGTGAATTTACAGCACCAGTAGAGGGCGGTAGAAATCTTTCAGATTTAGAATTGTTTTTACAAGAATTGAAGGCCAAAGTAGCCAGAAGCAGTAGTGTTCCTATTTTTCGCATAACAAATCTAAAATACAGAATTTATAGAAACCAAATACTTTAAATGAGTGTAACTGCCTTTTTGATTAGTGTAGCTCCAAAAAGTGCATAAGCGTCCTTTTAAGACGAGCAGTTACATAAACGGAGTTTATCTCCTGGTTTAAGGTTTCTGCCGCTAATACCGTTCCATTGCCTCAAATTTTCAATTGTAATTCCAGGGTATTTTTTTGAAATGGTCCAGAGAGAATCTCCTGATTGTACTACATGTACTTTAGAAGGGTCTTTTGGCAACTGAGTGTTTGGTTTGCTAACCTTTTTTGTTGATGCAACTGTTGGGACCGATTTTCTTGGATAAATGCTTAAACGTTGTCCAATTCTAAGATTATTACTTCTAAGTCCATTCCAGCGTTTAATTTGGCTTACACCAACGCCATATCGCTCTGCTATTTTACCTAAGTAATCGCCACTTTTAACACGATATCGAATTTTATCACTACTCGATACTAATTGTGGTAGCGGTTTTTCTATGGAATCAAGCTGTTCTTTGGCATAGGCATAAATAGCATCTTCATTGTTGACAAACTGGCCAACTTGCTTTATTGGTAAACGTAAAGCATACTTTTTATGTTCTACTTTAGGAATAATATTCAATTTATAAGCAGGGTTAAGTACCTCTAACTCTTCAACAGAAATGTCTATCAGTTTTGCTACTTGGTCAAAAGTAATGAGCTCTTTTACATGTATTGTATCTGTTTCAAAATAAGGCCTATCTACCTTTTTGCCTTTTAAGCCGTGTTCATCAGCATACTCGAATAAATACATGGTTGCTAAAAACGCTGGAACATATCCTGCTGTTTCTCGAGGAAGATTACCCCGTATATTCCAAAAGTTTTTATATCCTCCAGAACGTCGTATTGCTTTGTTTACATTACCTGGGCCTGAATTATAAGCTGCCAAAGCCAAATCCCAATCATCAAATATACCGTACAGTCTTTTTAAATATTTTGCTGCGGCTTTAGTAGACGCAATGGGGTCTCTTCGATCGTCCACATAACTACTTACATTTAAATCATACATTTTACCCGTTGCAAACATAAATTGCCATAAGCCAGTAGCTCCAACTCGTGATTTAGCTTTAGGGTTTAAAGCAGATTCAACAATCGCTAAATATTTTATTTCAAGTGGAACATCAAAATTATCGAGCTCTTGTTCAAAAAGCGGAAAGTAAAATTGACTTGTAGTCAGCATTTTTTCAATCAAACCACGTCTTCTAGTTAAAAACGATTTGATGACACTTTCTAAAGAAGCGTTATATGCAATATTGAATGGTGTTTTATCATTTAGTCGTTTCAATCTGGCTTTAAGTGTGTCCTTAGGCAGGTCAACTACATAGCTTTCTCCGGTTTTTAAATCGCTGACTTCAGCATACATCTCATCAAAAAGAGCGGCATTCTTATGAAGTTCTGCCAGCCAAAGACTATCGTATTGATATGCCTGCGCTAAATCTTCTAACTGAGTTGTTTCTTTCTTAATGGCAATGGCTGGTATATTAAGCGCAGTGTCATCTATAGTAGCCTTGCCACTGCTGGTTTTAATAAAACCAGTACTAACGGTATCCATTTGCTTAACAGCCGTAGTATCTATTTGTTGAGCTGAAAGTTCTCCTGTACATGAAAACAGTATCGCAGCCCAAAAATGAAAATATAGTGCCTTCATTTCAGTCCTAAATTAATTTCGGGACTAACGAAAATGCGGTATTTTATTGAAAAAATAAAGGAATATGGACAAAACCATCAAAAAATAAGATAAAGTCCGTTTATCGATAAGAGCCTTGTTAGTCTAATATGGCAGCAATACCCGGTAGCGTTTTACCTTCTAAACTCTCTAACATTGCCCCACCGCCAGTTGAGACATAACTAACCTTATCTTCAAAACCAAATTGCTTTACAGCTGCAACAGAATCGCCTCCACCAACTAAAGAAAATGCTCCGTTTTGAGTAGCCTCATCAATAGCATTACCAATAGCAATAGTGCCTTTTGCGAAGCTTTCCATCTCAAAAACACCGACAGGACCATTCCAAAGAATAGTTTTAGATTTTAGAATTACTTCTCTAAAGTTTTCTAGGGTTGCAGGTCCAGCATCTAAACCTTGCCAACCATCAGGTATGCTATCAACTGCAACACCTTGGGTTTTTGCATTATTATCAAAATCATCCGCTGCTAAAACATCAACAGGTAGGTGTACTTCTACTCCTTTTGCTGATGCTTGCTTTAAAATCGCTAAAGCCAGTGGCATTTTATCGTCTTCACAAATAGAATCTCCTACTTGTCCCCCTTGGGCTTTTATAAAAGTATAGGTCATTCCGCCACCAATAATGAGGTGGTCTACTTTGTCTAAAATATTCTCTATGATGGTTATTTTAGAAGACACCTTAGCACCACCTAAAATTGCTGTAACTGGTTTTTCGCCCGTTTGCATCACTTTTTCAATAGCCTTAATTTCTTTTGCCAATAAATAACCGAAACACTTATTCTCAGAAAAATAGTTGGCTACAACGGTTGTTGAAGCATGAGCTCTGTGCGCAGTGCCAAAAGCATCATTCACATATATATCACCATATTGTGAAAGCTTTTCTGCAAAAGCCCCATCGCCATTGGTTTCTTCCTCATAAAAACGAAGGTTTTCTAAAAGTAAAATCTCGCCGTTTTCTAAATTAGCGTATGCCTCATCCACCTTTTCACCAATACAATCAGGAACAAATTTTACCTGTACACCAATAATTTCAGAAACGGTATTGCAAATATGTTGCAAAGACATGTCTTCATTACGTTTTCCTTTTGGTCTTCCCAAATGACTCATTAAAACAGCACTGCCACCATCTTCTAAAATTTTCAAGATTGTTGGTTTAGCAGCATCTATTCTGCTGGTATCCATTACATTAAATTCAGCATCCAATGGCACGTTGAAATCAACACGGATTAATGCTCTTTTATCTTCAAAATTGAAATCTTCTAATGTTTTCATGAGTTACTTGGTATGATTGCCAAAAGTAAAGATTTCTAATAGCTTTATCTTGTTAGCAAATCACTAAATTTTGATGTTTTTGTGGTTTTTAAATTCATTTATTTCGAATACTTTATAGGCCATTTTCTTTCCAAAACACTGAAATTGAGTGGTTTTTGTTAAAATGAAGCTTGCGTTCTTGTATATTTGATACAATTGCTTCCCCACCAACCAACCAAAAACCAATGATTAAATTCTTTAGAAAAATTCGTCAAAACCTTCTCTTGGAAAACAAAACGGGTAAATACTTTAAATATGCCATAGGAGAAATTGTGCTTGTGGTTATTGGTATTCTCATTGCATTACAGATTAATAACTGGAATCAAAATCGCATCAATAATTTAGAAGAGCAACGCATTTTTCAAGATTTGGGCGAAGAACTGCAGTTTAACAGGTTTCTTATGAAAAATGGAACCGAAAAAATGCAAGAAGTAATTGCTTCAGCAGAACGTATGCTAGACTGGGTTAATACTTCTCCAGAAGAGTTCAACCAAAGTTTATTTGACCAAGATTTAGATAAACTCACATGGGTTTGGCTAGCTGGAAGACCAACTACACTCTACGATGTCTTAAGTGCTTCAGGAGATTTTGACTTAATAACTTCCTCCAATCTCCGTAAAAAACTTGCTGATTTCAAAAGAGGTCAAGAAACATTGATCGCCTTTGAGTACAATCAAAATCGTTTTGTAGATAATCAACTACGTCCTTTTCTAAACAAAAATGTTGATAGAACAACCGTTAGGTCTATTTATAAATCATCTCAATTGATTACTACTGAACATGACTCTCCTTTTATATCAAACCATATAGAATTACTACAAAACAGAGAGTTTGCCAATCTGTTGACTGATCTTATTTTTTTTACAAAAAGAATTGAAGAAAACTACTCGCGACTAAAGCATGACATTATTGAAATAGACTCGTTGATGCATGTAAAATATCCTAGCATGGAGACAAAGACTTATATACCTTACTAACCATGAGTTAAAATGCAGCTATGATTAAATTCTTTAGAAAAATCCGTCAAAACCTCCTCTCAGAAGGTAAAACTACCAAGTATTTCAAATATGCCATTGGTGAAATTATCCTTGTGGTTATTGGGATTCTACTCGCACTTCAGATTAATAATTGGAATGAAGGGCAAAAAACAAGAAAACTTGAAAAATCGACGCTAATCGAAATCAAGAATTCTTTAGAGATGGATATTCAAAATCTTAACAACCAAATTGAATCACAATTACAAAATGCTAAGTATGCTACAGTTCTATTAAACCACATAAAGCATAAAAAAGCTTATTCGACAGAAATAGACATTCTATGGGAAAAAGTTGTTCAGTATTTTTTTGTGGATTTTAATACCTCAGCTTACAAACTTCTAGAATCTCGTGGTATAGATATCATTGAAAACGAAGAACTCAGACAAAGAATAGTGGATCACTATAATTTGGAGCAAACATCAATGAAGCGAAGCACAGATGTTTCCGAACATTTAAGCAATGAAAACCTAGTCTATTTCTTTGATCGTGTATACAATGACATCACCCCAGATTTTGAAAAAAGCTTTGATTATAAAAATGAGAAATGGATCCCTCAAGATTATGAAGCGCTTTTAAATGACCCAAGTTTAATCCCGAAAATCAGTCATAACATAAAGGTGAGATATCGCTTTTCTCAACTTCTTCGAGAATTCTTAAAAAAACAAAGGTTATTGGTCAAAGACATTGAAGTAGAGCTAAATAAATAACTATGATTAAATTCTTTCGTAAAATTCGCCAAAACCTTCTTATAGAAAACAAAACAGGTAAGTACATTAAATACGCCATTGGCGAAATTGTACTTGTGGTCATTGGTATTTTGATTGCGCTTCAGATTAATAATTGGAACACAGCACATATTGAGAGTAAAGCTTCAGCAAATCTAATGGCTAGATTGCTAGTTGAAAGCAAAAAAAATAAGGAAGCGCTATCTGAGAATATTAAACGAATCGAATCATTAATGACAGATTCTGAAAGACTGCTTCAATTTATGGGCAATGACTTTACTGATAAAAATGAAAAAACAATCGATACCTTAATTTATTCTCTTTTAACATCCCCTAGTTTAAAATATAAATCTTCTACGCTTGATGAGGCATTAAGTTCTGGTGCAATTTCTTTGATAGCCTCAGATAGTCTTCGAGATTTCTTATATCAAATCCCAAGTATTTATGCAGGCATTCAAAGGAATGAGAAAAATGAAGATATAGACGGCTCAGACAACTTTGTGCCTTATCTCTACGACAATATTTCGCTAAGACAAGTAGATTACAGTTTTGCACCTATCAAAGATAGAATTGGTAAAAGCAAACTGGATTACAGTGATAATAGAATTATTTTAAAAGACAGAAAATTTGAGAGTATGATCGATAATAAAATGTTCTTACTTAGCTCTTTATTAAGATTAAACACTGATTATCAAAAGTTTAATAATAAAACTATAAAGTTATTAGAACTAGAAATAGATAAGTTAAAATAAATGATAAAATTCTTCAGAAAAATTCGCCAAAACTTGCTTTCAGAAGGTAAAACAGGCAAATATTTTAAATATGCCATTGGTGAAATTATCCTTGTGGTTATTGGAATTCTTTTGGCGCTTCAAATAAACACCTGGAACCAACAACGCATTGAAGACAAAAAAGAAACAGAATTAATTTCTGCACTAATAGATGAGTTTAAAGATAATTTAATAGCCTTAGAAGAATCTATTAGCATCAATAATAAAGTGACCGAATCTTGTATAAACCTTACTCAAATTATTAGGTCAGATTCATTGGCTAAAAAACATGAACAAGTTGATGAATTATTGCTTGCTATTGGCAATTTTCATTCTTTTGATGCAAGAGTCGGCATTTCTAACGAGATTGTAAATTCTGGAAAATTAAGTCTTTTAAAAAATGAAGCGCTAAGAGTACAATTAAGTGATTGGCTCAAAAATATTAGTGATGACGAAGAAGACTTTCGTTTTAGAGCAGATAACTACACCATAAACTTAATGCCTTTTTTGATGAAGCGATTTCCCTTAGCCAATGGTGAGTTAACCAAAAAACTCCCTTTTGACAGAAATAATAGTTTGAAAGTCTATAAGGAAGCCTCTCCTTTCAAGTTTAATTTATCCAGAACCGATTTGATGGAATTAGAAAATCAAGTTTGGCATCACAAGCACAACAATGATTATATCGTCATTAATGAAGGTAACTTAAAGGAATTTATATTAGCTACCATAGATATGCTAGAACAAGAACTGAAAAAAGGATAACGATGCTAAAATTCTTTAGAAAAATTCGCCAAAACCTTCTCATGGAAAATAAAACAGGTAAATACTTTAAATACGCTATTGGCGAAATTATTCTTGTGGTTATTGGGATTCTTATCGCTTTGCAGGTAAATAATTGGAATGAGCTTCGTAAAACAAAAAGTGAGCAAGCGACCTTACTAAAATCGGTTAAACAAGATTTAATGTCTGATATAGACTATTTAAAAGAATTCATTAAAAAAACAGACTCAAATTTTAATATCTTAAATGAACAATCGCAATATGTAAACAGTATTTCATACAGTAAAGATTCCTTAATCCATTTCTTAAAAAAAGAGATCAATGTAATTTCGGTTGGGTTTAAAGGTTTTAATAACAACACTTATGAATCTATGAAAGCCTCGGGCAAATTAGATTTATTTGATAATATTCTTAAAGAGCAGTTGTACGATCTTTCTATTCCTCAAAATGCTACCGAAGAAACATACAAAACCTTTAGGGATGACTATTATGATGAAATAGAAATGCTTGCTGCTTCTTATCCAATACCAGTCCCGCATTCATTTATAAAAAACACCCCTGAAAATGACTTTATTTGGGATAATGTAAACCGGAAAGACTTAATGTTAAAGCTTAATTCATGGGGAAGTGTAAAAGCAAATTTTTGTAGAAATAATCTAAGAAATTTTAAAAATACTTTAGAAAAAACAAAGGTTGTTTTAAAAATAATGGAAAAGGGAAATGATTAAATTCTTTCGTAAAATCCGCCAAAACATGCTCATGGAAAACAAAACGGGCAAATACTTTAAATACGCCATAGGCGAAATTATTCTTGTGGTAATTGGTATTCTTATTGCCCTTCAGATTAACAATTGGAATGAAAACCAACAAGAAAAAAGACAAGAACTCAAACAACTAAAAGCCTTAAAACTAGAGTTTGATAAAAATTTAATTTCATTTGATAGTATTTTTAATCATCATATCGGTAATGAAGCAGCTACTTTAAAGCTGATGAATGCAAAGGATAAAAATTATACACTTGAAACACTCGATAGCTTATTTTTAAAAACGATTTATAATTACAATTTTGACCCATCAAGAGGAATATATAATTCATTAATAAATTCAGGACAAATAGAACTCATATCAAATGAGTTACTTAAGTACAAAATTGCAGAAATTCAAGACCTCGTTGTAGATTATATTGATGATGAAAATCTGGCAAGATATTATAGTACTGATGTGATAATATCATTTACTGTAAATCAAATGCCATATAATCCCCTTCGATTCTATAAAAACCGTAGTTCTGAAGAAAAGGATAAGCATTATAAACTATTCCAAAAAATGATTGATAATAGAATATTTATTGAGCATTTATCAATTTTAAGTGTTTACAGAATTGGTGTATTTGAAGAAGGAAAAAAAGTCAGAAAAGGATATCAGGAAATTATTGACTTAATAAATCAAGAAATTTCAAGAATTGAAAATTAAATGATAAAATTCTTCCGCCATATACGTCGTTCGCTAATCCAAGAAAACAAAATGGGTAAATACTTTAAATACGCTATTGGTGAAATATTACTTGTTGTAATTGGGATTTTAATTGCGCTCCAAATTAATAATTGGAATGAAGATAATAAATCAAAAGAAAAGGAACATATAGCATTAGCTGAAATTGTATCTGATTTAGAGTACAGCATTAATGATCTCAATAAAATCAAAAGTGAAGGAAAATACAGTACCCTAAAAAGTATCGATGCTTTGAAAACTTTAATAGAGGTTACGGAGAAGAAGGAACCATATCGAGATTCTTTAGGTGTATATTTTGATGTTGCTTTTTCATATGATGAAGCAGATTTTAAAATAAGTGGTTATAATTCCCTTTCCTCTATAGGAATGGATTTAGTTCAGAATCCCGCCATTCGTTCTTCAATAGGTGAGTTTTATACATCAATAATCCCTGATTATGAAGAAGCTTATGATGAAATACGACAAGATTTTCATGAATATATGTTAGACTATTTACGCAAGGACTTTATTATTCAAGATGAGGCACCTTCAAAAAGATTGATCGTTCCTAATGATTTTGAAAATCTAAAGAATGATAAAGAATACATACAGTCCTTACGCACATTTTTAGATGTTAAAAAGTATTATGTGAATAAATTAAATCTAACACTGGATCAAGCAGAGTTACTAAAAAGTCATATTGAAAGCTATATTCATGATTAAATTCTTTAGAAAAACCAATCAAAGCGAAAGTGTATATTTGTTTGATGCTGTTTAAAGACATTTTAGGTTTAGAACATATTAAAAAGCATTTAAGTTCAAGTGCTGATGCTCGGCGTATACCTCATGCGCAACTTTTTGTCGGTCAAGAAGGCACAGGAGTCTTACCTGCAGCAATAGCTTATGCCCAATACATCCTTTGTCAAAACCATAACGGAGAAAATGAAGGCAAGAATCAAGCTTGTAATGCCAAATGCGCCTCTTTAACGCATCCTGATTTACATTTTGCCTTTCCTGTATCTAATTCCGACAAAGTCAAGAGTCATGCCGTTAGTGATCATTATTTGCCGGAATGGAGAGCCTTTGTTAATGAGCAACCGTATGGTAATCTTTTTGACTGGTATCAAGCTATCGGAATTGAAAAAAAACAAGGGCAAATTGGCGTTGATGAATCTCAAGACATCGTTAAAAAACTAGCTCTTAAATCCTACGAAGGTGGTTATAAAGTATTTATAATTTGGATGGCCGAAAAAATGAATATTGCAGCATCAAATAAACTATTAAAACTCATTGAAGAACCACCAGAAAAGACTGTGTTATTATTGCTCGCTGAAGATGAAGAGCAAATCATAACCACTATAAAATCGCGATGTCAATTAGTACATTTTCCTCCATTAGCGGAAGAGGTAATCGCTGAAGGTTTAATCAAAAAAGGCTTAGATAAGGCAGAAGCTGGGCGCATTGCGCATGAAGCTAATGGCAACTTCAACAAGGCCATAGATTTGATGAACAACGATTCTGAAGATTTGGTTTTTGAAAAATGGTTTGTCCAATGGGTTCGAAGTGCTTTTAAAGCAAAAGGAAACAAAGCGGCTATACATGAGCTTTTATCATGGAGTGAAGAAGTGGCTAAAAATGGTCGTGAGGTTCAAAAGAAGTTTCTTCAATACTGCATTGCTATTATAAGACAAGCTTTATTACTCAATTTTAAAGCAGATGAATTAGTATATGCCAAAATTCATGTAGACGGGTTTGACTTAAAAAAGTTTGCCCCTTTTATTCATGAAAATAATATTCTAGACATTACAAAAGAATTAGAAGAAGCCATTTTTCATGTGGAACGTAACGGCAATTCAAAAATTATCTTTACCGATTTATCTATAAAACTAACACGCCTCTTACATACCAAGGCGGCTTAAATCAACCTAATATGCACTTACATTTTTATGAGAATGCTACAGAAACCGTTTTACTTATCTTTTTGATAATCACATTTTTACAAAGTGGGATTGATAAAATAAAAGATTGGAAAGGCAACCTTTCATGGTTAATTGGGCATTTTTCAAAATCTCCTTTTAAAAATAGCGTTCCACTATTATTAGGTATCATTACTGTTGTTGAAATGGCAGCAGGAATTTTAGCCCTAATTGGCTTAGTACATCTGCTACTTTTTGACCATAAAGATTTTGCTCTTTATGCTGCTTTAGTTTCTTGTTTGGCATTATTAATGTTGTTCATTGGGCAGCGAATCAATAAAGACTATGAAGGGGCTAAGACTATTGTTATCTATCTGATTCCCAGTGTTTTTCTTTTGTTTTTATTACAATAAGGCGAACATTTAAACACATAAAAAAAGCCTTAACATCAAAATGCTAAGGCTTTTTAATTGTATACTAACAAGACTACTTTTTGTAGTTGTCATTTAATATTTTAAGTATTTCGCTAGTTAAATCTTTAGTTTCTTCCCCGTAAAGAACACTTCCACCTTCACCGCCAGTTAAAATATAGGTAAAGCCATTAGTTTTGCCATAAGCAGTAATCTCTCTCTTCATTTTGCTTACAACACTGTCTAACTCAGTTTGACCACTCTGTTGTAATTGCTGCTGTTCTTGCTGCAATTGCTGTCCTATAAATTGACTTTTTTGCTGTAATAAGCCTAGTTCTTCTTGTGCCTTAGCTTGAGATAACCTTTTAGCCTGAAGGGCTTGATATTCAATTTGAAAGGCCTGAGAAATACTATCGCTTTTTTTAGTAAGCGCATCGCGCTTTTCATTGAACTTGGCTTCTACCTCAATTTTTTCTTGATAGCCGTCTAATAGTTTCACATTATTAACATAGCCAATTTTGTCTTGTTGGCATGAAGCCATAAGAAGTACAGTTATAATAAATACTAATTTTTTCATCTCATTAATTTTACGTTCGGCAAAAATATAAAAAGCCGCTACATATCACAGAAACTTTGGATTTTAATTAACCAAGACTTCGTATAGAGAAAAGTTATGGTTTTGTAAGTTTGTTATTTGTTTTTGTTATAAAAATACAATCGGTATAAAGCCGTCTAAGCGCTGTTGAGCTTTGACTAATAACGATATAAGGAATTAGTTGAAATCGTTACTCAGAGCTTATCTAAACCTTCTTTTTAAGAATATATATGTGTGAAGAGTATTCTTTTGTTCGTTTTCCTTTCAAATTAGACTTCAAACCAATATAAAGTGCTTTCATATAGTTTTGTTTTCCATTTTTATATTTTTCCGATAACAGGGATACGTAAAAAGAATCAAACAACATTGGTTTTGTTTTTATCAATCTCATTTGATTTTTTGAAAAGATTTTTTCAATTGCAGTTTTTGAAAAATGCCATAGGTGCCTCGGCACATCAAAAGCAGCCCAATGCTCTTTATAATAATTTGCATCTAAAGAATTAAAATTAGGAACGGCAATAATTAAAGTGCCGTCATCTTCCAATAGGTTACAAATTTGTTCAATATCGGTTTCTAAATTAGGCAAGTGCTCTAAAACATGCCAAAGGGTTATTACATTAAATTTTTGTCCCGCTACATCATTTAATGAAGCCAAAAGTGACACCCCTTTCTCTACGGCATTTTGTTGGGCCAAAGCATTTGGTTCGATTCCCCAGGTTTTCCAACCAGCTTTTTGGGCAGCAAGTAAAAAATCTGCTGTGCCAGCTCCAATATCTAAAAGTCTTTTATCTGAAACTTGAAATGAGTTGATGAGCTTCACCTTCTTTTTTAAACTATATCTTTTAACTAATTGATATACTTTATCTACCAAACTCTTTTTTGAATCGGTATGCGAAATATAAACTTCGCTTTCATAGTATTTTTCTAAATTATTCGGCTTTGGTTTGGTGATGAGCATATCTAAATCCTCATCATGAAATAATTCAAAGGCCTCTTTGGTAACAGAAAAGTCTTTAGTTTTTAAATACAACTTCATTGTAATTATGAGTAGAAAGGTATTCGTCTTTTAAAGCTCGAAGATACGGCAAAACTATATCCCTTGAATCTGATTCTTCATGCAAGCAGTCTTTTTCAGTTATGCTAAAAACTTCCATTACAATGTACCAATTACCATTTCTTAAAATCGTACTATCTTCATTGGTAGTATACGTTTCAAAATCTTCATTTTTAAGAGTAGCATTCGCAGCAATATCGAATGCCAATGGAAATAAATTAAGTGCCTTGTCTTGTATTTCTACCTCATAAAAAGAAAAGAAATATTCCTTTTCATCAATTGTAAATGGAACCTGAACGTCTACGTAGTAATCTTCAAGGTCATATTTAATATTCACATAATCATAAAATTCATTCGCTTCTTTAGGGTCTTCAAACACAAAAGTAGTTTTCTTAGGAAGGCCTCTTTTAAAACGCTGACCCTTCACTACTTTATAGTCTGAAATGGTTGGGGCAATTCTAATAGGAATACATGAATTTAAAAATAGTATGCCTAAACAAATGGTTGAGAATTTTCTCATTTTTAATTTTTGATTTAGTTGAATATTCTATTCTCAAAAACCACGCCATTTTAAAATTAAGAAATACAGATTACGAACTTATAATTGAACTTTTTGTCAATTAGAAGTTCAAATGAATATTTGTAATCTAGTTCCAAGGTTTTTTTAAAACCGAAAAAGGGGTTGATTTTAATGTAGATTGTTCCACGTGGAACGTCATTTATTTTCTAACTTCCGTAGAAATCTGCAAAATTTCACCGAGCATTTTTGCTCGAGTTGAAGCCGTTTCGAATGAACTTGTCTTGAATATTGTAAAATGTCTGCTGCCCTCAAACAAACGAATGACATATTTATCTGTTCTGTTCTGCTTTCCCATCGCAGCAACAGGACCCCAATTAAAATTGCTCTTAAACGAAGCCGGAAAAGCACGAATCACATCTGCATTTAAAGATTTTAATTTTGTCTTTAAAACCGTTAGTCCAAATAATTTTAGATGCTTGAAATGAACACCTTCTTTGCAAATTTCGTAGGAAATCGAATAGCCTAATAGCGCACTTCCTATTGCACCCATGCTTATAATTTGACTCAAAGGAACCTTAGTACTATTCAAAGAAACTGCTGTTAATAGCAGCAATATAAAGCCTAACACTTTTGGTGTAATTGGTTTTTCTTGTTTAAAAAACATTGAGGTTTTCATCGTCCTAAAAACACTAAAAGCACACTAATGTCTGAAGGCGAAACACCACTTATACGAGACGCTTGAGAAATAGTTACAGGTCGAATAGCTTCTAGCTTCTCTCGTGCTTCATATGATAATGATTTCAATTTTCTGTAATCAAAATCATCAGGAATTTTAATATTTTCTAAACGTAAAAGTTTGTCTGCATTGTTCTTTTCCTTCGCGATATAACCTGAATACTTTACTTGAATCTCGGCTTGCTCTAATACTTCAGTGTCTAGTTCATGTTCATTTACAAAATCAGAAACAGCAGCTAATCTAAGCATATGTTCCATAGTCACCTTAGGTCTCGAAAACACCTTGAACATTTTATCTGATTGCTTAACCGTTGCTGATGAAACCTCTTCTAAAATAGGATTCATTTCCTCCGGAGTATAACTAGTTGTTTTAAAGAACTCGACAAATTTCTCTGAATTCGTCAACTTCCTTTCCATTCTTTTCAACCGTTCTTCACCTGCTAAACCTAAATCAAAGCTTCTTGGTGTCAGTCGTAAATCAGCATTGTCTTGTCGCAACAAAGTTCGATACTCCGCTCTTGACGTGAACATTCGATAAGGCTCTTCTGTGCCTTTAGTAATTAAATCATCAATTAAAACGCCTATATAAGCTTCATCTCTTTTTAATATGAAAGACTCCTTTTCGTTAATCTTTAAATGCGCATTTATTCCCGCCATTAAACCTTGAGAAGCTGCTTCTTCATAACCTGTGGTTCCATTTATCTGACCTGCAAAATATAGATTCTCAATAACCTTAGTTTCCAAAGTATGTTTTAATTGAGTCGGTGGGAAATAATCATATTCAATTGCATATCCTGGACGAAAGAACTTTACGCTCTCAAAACCTACTACCGATTTTAGTGCCTTGTATTGCACGTCTTCTGGTAAGGATGTAGAAAAACCGTTTACATAAACCTCAACAGTATGCCACCCTTCTGGCTCTACAAAAATTTGATGCGCATCTTTATCTGCAAATCGGTTAATTTTATCTTCAATTGAAGGGCAATATCGTGGCCCAATACTTTTTATTCTACCATTAAACATTGGAGAACGATCAAACCCTTCACGTAACAAATCGTGAACCAATGCGCTTGTATGCGTCATATGACAGTCCCGTTGTTCTGTCAACTTTTGCGTGTTTAAATAAGAGAATTTTTCAGGATTACTATCACCCGGTTGAACAATCATTTTAGAATAATCTAAAGATCTTCCATCAACCCTTGGAGGTGTTCCAGTTTTCATTCTACCACTTTCAAAACCAAAATCAGATAATTGCTCAGTGATTCCTGTAGCGGCTTTCTCACCTGCTCTACCACCTCCAAATTGCTTTTCACCAATATGAATAAGACCATTTAAAAAAGTTCCGTTAGTCAGCACAACCGCCTTAGCCTTTATATCTATCCCTAAGGATGTTCTCACCCCTACCACCTTATCTCCTTCGACCAACAAACCAGAAACCATCTCTTGATAAAAGTCTACATTAGGAGTTCTTTCCAAAGCTAAACGCCATTCCTCTGCAAATCTCATCCTATCATTCTGAGCCCTTGGACTCCACATCGCTGGTCCTTTAGACTTGTTCAGCATCTTAAACTGTATGGCCGACTTGTCGGTTATAACTCCGCTATAACCCCCAAGAGCATCAATCTCACGTACAATTTGTCCTTTTGCAATTCCGCCCATAGCAGGATTACAAGACATTTGTCCAATTGTCTGGAGGTTCATAGTCACCAATAAGGTTTTTGAACCCATATTAGCAGCTGCGGCCACAGCTTCTGCGCCGGCATGTCCACCTCCTACTACTATAACATCATATTGTTTTTCAAACATAATTTCCTACTGTTCCACGTGGAACAATTTCATCATTTCATTTTCCTTTTTCCTCATTACTGATTGCTCCTCAGCACTCTTATCCGTATAACCTAAAAGGTGTAATACGCCATGAATCATAACACGTTTTAGTTCCATCTCAAAAGGCACATTAAAGGACTTTGCATTTTCCCTTATCCTATCGACGGAGATAAATATGTCTCCTGATATAGTGTTACTCTCAGTATAATCAAAAGTTATAATATCGGTAAAAGTGTCGTGATTTAAATGCCTCTGATTAATATCCAAAAGGTAGCCGTCATTACAAAAAATATAATTTACATTTCCTAATTGAGCGTTCGCTAACATTATCACCCTAGTTACCCAATCGGCATATCCTGATTCAGAAATAAGTCTAAACTCTAATTCGTAATGGAAATCAATTTTCATTTTGAAAATACCGCTTTACCTTATTCTGGTAATTTTGGCGCAAAGGTAAGGCTTGTCTGTTTAAAATTTCAATAGCCTTACTCTTGTTCTTAAGCAAAGACGGTTTTGTAGTAATCGGATTCCGAAAATCATTGCTGTTCGTCTGACTTTCTCTTTCTTTCTTTTGCCCCTGTTTTAAGGCAGCATTTTCAAGTTTCAACAATTGTTGTTGAATTGCGTTCATCTTATTCAAGGTCCGTTGTGTTATCCCATTTTCTAAAAGATCATTTTCAAAATTTTCCATTTGTCTAGCAAGCTTTTTTGCTAGTTCTTGTTTATCCTTCTGTAGTATGTTTTTTAATTGGTCTTCCAATTTCTGACGAAGTACTTGCTGCTCTTTATAAATCTCATATATTTCCTTTAATTCACTTTCTGAAGGACCACCACCCTCACTTCCTTCTTGGTCATTTCCTTCACCCTCACCTTGACCTTCTCCATTATTCTCTCCGTTCTTACTCTTTCCATCTGAGCCTCCTTCACCATTTTCTCCACCTTTTCCCGATTCTCCATTCTCACCTGATTCTCCGGATTTACCCTCTTTTCCTTCTTCTCCACTTTCACCCTTTTCTCCTTTCTGTCCTTTGTTACCTTTGTTGCCCGCCTTCTCCATTTTCTCTTTCAAAGATTCTTGCCCTTCAATAATATCAGGTAATTGAAAACCATCACCCTGTCCCTGACCTTGACCAGGCTGCATGCTTTGCTGCATGTTATCTAATAAATTGGCCAAAAAATCAGCTAAACTATTTGATGCTGTTAGCACATATTGTTGGTAAGAAGCACCTTGGTAAACCTGATTTTCGGCAATACTTTCTAAAGACTTGTCTATGTTGTAATAAACCTCGGTTATTTGTTCATTTACAAACTCTGATAGCTCTACTCTTCTTAGAGAAAGTGCAAACAAACTATCATCTACATGCTCAAATAAATCTCTTAGGTCCTTTTGCTGTCTTACTGTATTTGAGAATTGCTCTATTTGACCTTCTGACTCTTGAACCTTATCAAATAAGTTCTCTTGCTTAAAAGAAAATGTAATTAGATTGTCTAAAATTTGACGTAACATTTCAGCGTCTTCTGTAATACTAGATCCACCTCCACCAGACGCAGCGCTTTGTTTTAAACTTTCACTCATCTCCTTCATTTTTTGAGCAGCGGAATTTTGTTTCTGCTTAGCCCTATTTCCTGATTCTTGCTTATCGTCACTATCAGATGACTCTTCGTTTCCTTGATGTTTATTGATCTCTTCTAAGGCATCCTTTTGGTCTTCCTTAACATCCTCTTGTTTTTGTGTGCTAATGTCTAAATCAATCGGCTTTTTAAGCCCTTCATTGTCGTTTTTAAGTTCGTCTAGTTCATCTGAAATTTGGTTGAACTTTTCATTTAATTTTTCCTGTTCTTTATTTTGAAACTGCTCTCCCAACTCTAGCTTAGACAAAATCTTTTGACGCTCCGCTAAGTCTTCTAATTCTTTGGATAACTGCGAAGCTTTCTCCGTGACATAATAACGCTTAGTCAATTCCAACAACTGTTCTAAACTCCGCTCACTATTACTTTGCTTTTTTCCGAGTTCTTCTAACTTCTTTTTAAGCTCCTCTTTATCTATCTTATCAGCGATTTTATTTAACTCTTCTAACAACTTTTTGTTCTTAGCAGCTTCCTTTTCTTGTCGTTCTAAACGCTCTTGTAACAATTGATTTAGCTCATCCGTTTTTTCGTTTTTATTTAAATTATCTTTTAATTGTTTACTAAACTTTTCCATCATAAATTCCTGCTGCTCTTGCTTTTGGAGAAAATCTTTAATCTGGTTTTGATCATTAAAATTTAAGCTATTATTCTCTTTTTGTTTGTCATTAATTTCTTTAAGAGCCTCCTTTTGGTCTTTAAAATTCTCTAATGACTTGTCTAAATTTTGCAATATCGACTGCTGAGCATCTAACTCTTTGTTTTTCAACTCGTTATCATTCAATATTGCAGTGCTAAAGACTTGACTTTTAACCGATTTTCCTTTTCGTAAACCATCATTATCAAATACCTCAAAGTAAAACTCATATTCTTTGCCTTGCTCTAATGACAGACCCGACGGAAAAGTATAATAGAACTGCTCTACATTATTGTTAGTTTCTGCTAACAACAAGCTCGATAGTACATTTGGTTTAGCAATTGAATAATAAACAAGATTGATTCTTGTTAATTGAATATCATCCGATGCCATACCTTCATAATAACTCAAATTAGGGTTTAGTGAATCCAATGTTTGCTCTACCTGAATCGTTGGATAGGCATCGCGTACTACCTCTAATTTATAACCAAGTGTTTCGTACTCTTCTACATTAGAATTACCGGTTGATAATTCATAATCTAGCTCCTCATAAATTACTTTCGTAATAGCAAAATCATTATTTTCTTTAACCAAGGAAACTACTGTGTCCTTTGTTCTTAAATCAATTTTATCCGTATAAAGCCCTCTTACATTCCAAGTAACCCTTGTGCCTTCTGGGACAATTGCATTTCCCGTGCCTTTTAAAATTTCATCTCGTTTTCCTAAATAATTTGGATAATCCAAAGTCATTTCAAAACCTTGAATTGATGGAACACTGCCAACGGCAATTGTATATACCCTAGAATTAAAACCGTTCGCAGTAAAATAAAAATTACCCGATGAAACAGGTGGTTGAAAAGTATACTGAAAACTACCCCCCTTCTCTTGCATTAATAATTCTTTTTCTTTTATCACAATACTTACATTCTCTGGTCTTATTTGGCCCTCTGTACTTAACCTCAATTGCAAGGCCTCACCTTCAAGAATTGTTAAATCTTCATTTAAAAGAAGGAATGAAAACGGTGCTGGTGGTTCATAAGCAATATCATAATTTACTACACGGTTATAAGAACCAAAAAATTCAGAAATATTGCCGGAAACCCATAAAAGCGCGACCATCAACATAGGAATCAAAACATATTTTGCATGCTTAAGGTTCTCTCCATAATCGACTGCTTTTGTAAACGGAATTGGTTTCATCTCTTCGGAACGTTGTTCTATAGCCGCCATTAACAAATCTGATTCATTATTGTGCTCGGCCAAATCCAAAAGGTTTACCAACTTGTCATTTACGTGAGGAAAATGCTTGCCTATCAATTGGGAAGCTTGTCGCTTTGAAATTCCTTTTTTAATATTAAACAAGTAAAACAGAGGAACCAGAATATAGCGATATAATAAAAAGAGCTCAATAGCGATAAAAGCCAAAAGCAATATTAATCTTTCGGTTGAACCTAACCACAAAACATATTCAACAGCGGTTATCGCCAAGAAAAATAATATTCCAAAGGTCAAGAATAGCAATATGCCTTTCACCAAAAGTTTAGAGTAATACTTTTTTGTAAAGGTGTTTAGCTTACCCAATATGGCCTTAAAACTGCTCAAAATCTGCTATATTTAGTGAATTAATTTAAACTTTTTAATTAGTTATTTACCAAGATACCCGTTGTTTCAAAACTGTCTTGAAAATTTTATGTTAAAATAGATCATATGAAAGATTTAAAGTACCTCGCAGCGCTAACAATACCAATTTCAGCGTTTATTAGCATTTATTTTAAAGGCTATTTAAGTTTTTTTACTCCGTTTTACGCATTTGTGATTATCCCAGTTCTTGAAATTCTCTTACCACATGACACATCTAACCTTGAAGGTGAGAAATTAGAACAAAAAAGTAAAAGCAAAATATTTGATTGGATGTTATATCTAAACATTCCCATTGTGTTCGGGTTTGTGTTTTATAGTCTTTGGGATATTACAACCCACGCTTATCCACTTTACGAAATTATCGGCTTAGTGTTTTCTGTTGGTATTGTACTCGGTGTAAATGGTATTAATGTGGCTCATGAATTAGGGCATCGGCAATTAACTTTTGAACGCTATTTAGGAAAGCTTTTGCTACTACCTTCTTTTTATATGCACTTTTATATTGAACATAACTTTGGTCATCACTTGCATGCAGCAACGAAAGAAGATCCTGCTACAGCCAGATTAAATCAAACTGTTTATTCGTTTTGGTTTACTTCTACCCTACGCCAATATTCAAGCGCATGGAAAATTCAAGGCAAGCTTTTAAGAGCGGACGGCTTAAGTTTCTTTTCTATTAAAAATGATATGGTATACTACACTTTGTTTCAATTATCATTTTTAACCCTAGTGTTTCTCTTTTTTGGGCAATTAGGAGTCCTATTCGCTGTTGGTTCCGGAATCATAGGGTTTCTTCTTTTAGAAACTGTGAACTATATTGAGCACTATGGCCTCATTCGTTTTAAAAAGCCTTCCGGTCGTTATGAGCGTGTTCGAGAATGCCACTCTTGGAATAGTAATCATGTTATAGGCCGTATCGTTTTATATGAATTAACTAGGCATAGTGATCATCATTATAAATCGTCTAAAAAATACCAGACCTTAGACTATCATGACATCTCACCACAAATGCCATTTGGGTATCCAACATCCATGGTGATTTCTTTTATACCGCCCTTATGGTTTTATATTATGAATCCGCGAGTCCCAAAAGAAATGAAACTCAATGTCAACGACTTTTCTTTGGTTTAGTTCAAACACGCTTTTCTGCTGCTTTATCAAATACTATCTTTGTGCTTCAATTTTAAGTAATGAATCAAAAGGTAAGAGTTCGTTTTGCGCCTAGTCCAACAGGGCCGCTTCATATTGGTGGTGTTCGTACTGCTTTGTTTAATTATTTATTTGCTAAAAAATACGGTGGTGATTTTGTGCTGCGAATTGAAGATACTGACCAAAACCGCTATGTTGAAGGTGCTGAAGCCTATATTATAGAAGCGCTAAATTGGTGTGGAATTCCTTTTGATGAGGGTGTTGCAAAAGAAGGGAATTTTGGCCCATATCGCCAAAGTGAACGAAAGCACTTGTACAAAGAATATGCTTTAGAATTGATAGAAAAAGGTCATGCTTATTATGCATTTGATACTGCTGAAAAATTAGATTTTCATCGTAAAGACCACGAAGAAAAAGGAAAGACTTTCATCTACAATTGGCACAATAGATTAAAACTTGACAATTCTCTTACGCTAAGCAAAGAAGAAACACAATCCAAAATAAGCTCTGGAGAACCATATGTGATTCGCTTTATGTCCCCTCAAGACGAAAAACTTCATCTTAAAGATATAATCCGTGGCACAATTGAAATAGACACCAATGTACTTGATGATAAAGTTCTTTTTAAGAGCGATGGCATGCCAACCTATCACTTGGCAAATATTGTAGATGACCATTTAATGGAAATTTCGCATGTAATTCGCGGAGAAGAATGGCTGCCTTCTTTGGCCTTGCATCAATTGCTCTATAATGCCTTTGGATGGGACGCGCCGCAGTTTGCACACCTGCCTTTAATTATGAAACCAACAGGAAAAGGAAAATTGAGCAAGCGTGATGGTGAAAAAGGCGGTTTCCCCGTATTTCCATTATCTTGGAATGAATCACAAGGGTATCGTGAAGCAGGCTATTTTTCAAATGCCGTTGTTAATTTTTTAGCGATGCTAGGTTGGAATCCCGGAACTGAACAAGAACTGTTTTCTCTGGAAGACCTCATAAACGCCTTTAGCTTAGAACGCGTAAATAAATCTGGCGCTCGTTTTGACCCAGAAAAAACCAAATGGTACAACCATCAATATTTACAAGAGAAAAATGATGAGGAACTGGCTGGTTTGTTTCAGGTGGTGCTAGCTGATAAAGAGATTCCTCGAGATGCTCGGGATGACAGTTATGTCGAAAAAGTAGTGGGATTAATTAAAGAACGCGCAGATTTTGTGGCTGATTTTTGGGACTTGAGCAGTTACTTTTTTGAAGCACCTAACTCTTATGCTGAAAAACCAGTAAAAAAACAATGGAAGGAAGATACGCCAGCATTAATGCGAAAGGTGGCTGACATCATTTCAGCTACTAAGGACTTTAACTCAGCAAATATCGAATCCAATATTAAAGCATGGATTACCGAAAGTGAATTGTCTTTTGGTAAGGTTATGGGTCCTTTACGTTTAATTACCGTAGGAGATTTAAAAGGCCCTCATCTGTTTGATATTCTTGCCATGATTGGAAAAGAAGCCTGTTTGCAACGTATTGAAAAAGCTATTGCCGATTTAGCATAAATAACAGTAAAAAAATTTAACGTTAATTATTCCGCAATAAAACTGTCGTTATCCCTGTCTTCAATCCAGTTATATTCAATTTCTTTGGCAACTTTTCTGGCGAAATCAATACCATGGCGGTCAGCTATAAAACCCAATGTCATGTCCATACCAGCGCTTACTCCTGAGGAAGTGTAATATTTACCATCGACTTTCCATCTCGCTTTTTTGTCCCAGTCAACGTTATCGCTTTGAGAAGACGCCCATGTAAATGCTCTTTTATTTGAAGTCGCTTGTTTGCCTTCTAACACTCCTGATTTGGCAAGTAGTGCGCTTCCGGTGCAAACAGAAAGCACATAATCACTTTCGAGCGAAAGTTCTTTTATGGCGGTTAAAAGCTCGCTGTTATTAACCTCTTTTCGTGTCCCCATGCCCCCGGGAACCAAAACTATATTTGGTGGGTTGTTGATAGCTGCTAATTTTTGAGTCATAATCGGAACCCCATGCCTATTAGTTATGACACCTCCATCGAGGGAATAAAAAGTAAGATTGTATTTATCGACTAGACGACCAAAAATTTCTGCTGGTCCAAAAACATCTAAAGTCTCATAGTCATAGAACATAATAAAAGCTATTTCCATTGTGTCTAGTTTAGTCTGGTTCGTTTCTTCTTGAGCATTTAAAGTACTCACCCCGATTATAATGTGAAGTATGGCTAAATATCGAGACAATCTACTTATTAATAAAAGTTTCATTTTTATTGGGTTCATACTATTTCTAGTTAACATCATGGTTCTATTTTTCCTGCCCCACCAGCTTCCAAAGCGGTATTTACCATTGGCAATTCCTTTTCTAGAATGCCATTAAGGTCGCCCAAATGGCCTTCCAATTCCGCAGAAAGCTCCTTAAACACCTTATACGCGCCATCCGTAGGTTTAGCATCGCCACTTTCAACACTGCGTCTTAATGAGGCCAATCGGTTGTTCAATTTAATAGGGAAATTCAATGGGTCTTGCCCTGATTGATTCTTCACTTGATATAATTCCTCTTCGACCGCGGAGATTTTGTTCATAAAAGGCGTCATGGTTTTTTCCATAACTTCTGCTCCTATTTTCTCTTTATTCTCAACGATGATAGCTTTCATCTCTCTAATTTTAATAACAGCCTCATTAGCTGCACTAGTCTTTTGCATAATGTTATTCGCTAGAGTAAACTGTTCATCTAAATCAGCCTTAGTAATGCCTTTTAAGTTGGGGTCCATCATCACAGAAAACGGATAGGTTTTTTCATAATCATTGGTTTTCATGCGAACCTTATAATCTCCGAGCGGTGCTTTTGGGCCACGTTGCGGGCGGGCACTCCAAATTATCATACCTTCAAAATCGATTGCGCCCGGATATCGTAAATCCCAAGTAAAGGTATTAATGCCTTGAGCTGTGGTTGGTTTTGAAGAGCCTCCACGTTGCCACCAAGGTAGGTTTGGGTCTTTTTTATATTTTGGTTTACTCCCGGTAAACGTGTTAATGAGTTTGTCATTCGCGTCAAGGATTTCAAAAGTAATCGTGTCTAACTCTTCTTTTAAATAGTATTGAATGCTAGCGTTATTAATACCCCGAATAGCATCTGAAGGTTCAAAAAGCACAGCGGCTTGATTATTCATGGTTTCCTTATATTGACGGAGGGGTTGAATATCATCCAATATCCAAAAACCACGGCCGTGTGAGCCTATGACCACATCATTATCTTTAACCACCAAGTCACGAATTGGTGTGTCTGGTAATTTCAATTGAAGGCTCTGCCATTGTACGCCATCATTCATAGAGAAATACACTCCGTGTTCTGTTGCTAAAAACAATAATCCCTCTCGAACGGGGTCTTCACGAACCGCTCTTGCAAAATGACCATCTTCAATACCAATTATGATTTTTGTCCACGTTTTTCCGTAGTCATGAGTTTTAAATACATAAGGTTGTCTATCATCAACCTGATAACGATTGGCAGCCACAAATAAAGTGCCAGGGCGATGTTTAGATTCATCAATAATACTTACCCTTGAAAATTTAGGTAAGCCGTCAGGTGTAATGTCCTTCCAGCTGCCACCACCATCTCTCGTTATGTGAATTTTACCATCATCAGAACCTGCCCAAATGGTGTTAATGTCATGAAAAGATGGTGCTAAGGCAAAAACCGTAGCATAAATCTCAGGGCCATTCATATCCATAGTGATAACACCACCTGTTTTGCCTAAAGTTGCTGGGTCTGCATAGGTTAAATCAGGACTTATTTTCTCCCATGTTTGGCCATCATTTGTTGTTTTCCAAATATGTTGAGAACAGGTGTACATCACGTTGGAGTCTTGCGGAGCAAACATGATTGGGAAGGTCCATTGCCAACGTTCTGGTAAAGCATCAGCCGGTTCACCTGAGAAAAAACGTGGATATACCTGTATATCCCTTGACTGCCCATTGCTTCTGTCATAACGTGTTAATAAAGCGCCTTGACTACCTGCGTAAAATATATCTAAATTCTTCGGATGTTGTGTAATCCAGCCGCTTTCACCTCCACCTACGGCATAATACCAACCCTTGTTCGGGCCTCTGGCCAACATATGGCCCCAACCATCACTTGGCATTGCTAAAGTACTATTGTCTTGTTGTGCTCCAGCCACATGATAAGGCACATCATTCGTCGCCATCACATGATAAAACTGAGTTGTAACAAAATCTTGCTCTGTCCAAGTTTTTCCACCATTAATACTGACATTACCCCCGCCGTCATTTGAGTTTATCATCCGCTTTGGATTCGTTGGGTCTATCCATAAGTCATGATTATCGCCATGAGGGGTTTGAATAATAGTATCAAAGGTTTTTCCACCATCGCTTGACTTATACATTCTTGTGTTCAAGCCATAAACAACCTCTTTATCTAATGGGTCTGCATAAATTCTAGAATAGTAAAAAGCCCGTTGTCTTAGTTTACGTTCATCATTAGTTCGTTCCCAGGTTTGTCCAGCATCATCAGAACGGAAAACACCACCTTCATTAGCTTCAACAATTGCCCACACACGATTCGAATCTGCCGGTGAAACTGTTACTCCAATCTTTCCAATTGGTCCTTCGGGCATTCCTGTATTCTCTGTTAAATCTGTCCAAGTATCTCCTCCATCCGTAGACTTCCATAATTTACTGTCGCCTCCGCCACCCCACATTTTCCAGGCTTTGCGTTGAACTTCCCATGTGGTAGCATATAACACTTCTGTGTTGTTGCGGTCGATAATCAAATCTACCGCTCCGGCTTTAGGGCTCAAGTATAATATTTTTTCCCAGGCATCACCTCCGTTTGTGCTTCTAAAAACACCTCGTTCTTCATTATCTCCATAAGGATGCCCTAACGCTGCAACATAAACCACATCAGGATTTGTAGGGTGAATTCGAATACGTGAAACTGCTTGGGTTTCCTTAAGGCCTAAATGTTTCCATGTTTTTCCGGCATCTATAGATTTATAAACCCCATCGCCTTGGGTGATGCTGCCTCGCAATTGTACTTCACCCATACCGATATACACTATATCAGGGTTTGTTTCTGCAACAGCCACTGCCCCAACTGAAGAGCTAGTTACTTGACCGTCAGTAACTGGTTTCCATTCGTTACCGCCGTCTACGGTTTTCCACAAACCGCCACCAGTAGCACCAAAATAATATTCGTTTGGTCTTGTGGGGCTGCCCGCTGAACCCAGAGAACGACCTCCTCGTTTTGGACCAATATTACGCCATTTAAGACCTTGATAAAAACTAGTGTCTATGGTCATTTGCTGTGCTAAGACTTGATTTTGTGCGCTTAAATTAAACGCAAAACAAAGAAGAAGACAAAAGAAAACGGAAGTGGTACTATTTTTCATTTTGGATGGTATTTAGAAGTATTCTTTTACTCCTTTAAATATACCATAAACCGCTGAACTTTCCCTTAATGACTGTGGTTTCCTATAATAGTTAACTACTTCACAATAATGATGGTGTCGCTGTTTTCAATTTTAGTTCCATTCAAACTAGTGCTAGTTGAAATGGTTAATGTACCGCAGCATTGTTTGCTGTCGCGCTCATCCAATTCAAAATTTATAGTCTCACTATCCGTAGTATTAAGGTGGAGCGTATAAGTCATTTCATTTTCTTCTAAGGAAAAAAGAAGTGCTCCTGCATCTTCATCCACGAACAAGGGCTGCTGAACACCGCTTGAAGTTACTATAGTTGCTTCGTCTGGGTTATAGGTCGCATCGGTTCCAAACAAAAGATTTGTTCCATTCTCATTTTGAATTATAATCCTTTTCTGTTGTAATTCTTTACAATCGTTACAGTCGTCACAACTATAAAAAAACCCCGCTATAATTAGCCCAAAAAAAAGAGTTAATTGCCTCATATTGTTCGCCATTTAAGATGTAAAAAGAACGCTAGAACTATTCAATCTCACTAGATTCTATTTCGTATTCGTATTTAAAAAACCTTTTAGAAGGCTCGGTTCCTTGCCAATAAGCACTAATATTATATATGTTTTTACCCGCTTCATTCGGTTTATAAATCTTCACAATCTCTTGGGCTTGGTTTTTAATAAGTACAGAGTCATAATCAATAAGCGAAGGTTCTAAATAGGTGCTTCCAATATCAAAACCCTCTTGAAAAAGTTTAATTTCATTAGGGGCAATTTGTAAGGTTTTATTCAGGCTTACTTCAGAAGAAATAAATTCAATTGTTAGGCTTTCAGATGTAAGGTTCTCAATGTTAGCTTCCATGTCTGAAACCGGGTCACAACTTAAGAACATTAAAACAGCTAAAATAATTAAGTAAACATTTTTCATTTTCTAGTTTTATTGAAGAACAATTTAAACAAGATATTCCCTAATTAAAAAGTGTTATCAAATAGTTAATTTAAAATTAACCTAAAAGCATTTCCGGCTATTGCCTTTATATGTTCATTAGTGGAATATTTGTAACAATTCTTTCATAATTACTACATATCTAATACACACTTTTGTATTTTAAACAATTAAACTTAAAACACTACTATTATGGGAAGTCTAAGCTACATTATACCAATAGCAATTGTCATATTGCTTGTATTTATTTCAACTGTATTTATTGTAAAGCAGCAAACCGCCGTTATTATTGAAACCTTTGGTAAATTCACTAGTGTACGACAATCTGGTATTCAATTCAAAATTCCTTTTGTACAGCGAATTGCCGCCAGAATTGGACTAAAAATTCAACAACTCGATGTAATCATTGAGACTAAAACACTTGACGATGTTTTCGTAAAACTGAAAGTCTCCGTTCAATACGTGGTTATCAAAAGCAAGGTTTATGATGCGTTTTATCAATTAGAATATCCACATGATCAAATTACCTCATATGTTTTTGATGTGGTACGTGCTGAGGTCCCTAAAATGAAATTGGATGATGTCTTCGTTAAAAAAGATGACATTGCTATTGCTGTTAAGGGTGAGTTGCAAGAAGCTATGCTCGAGTATGGTTATGATATTATTAAAACCTTAGTTACTGATATTGACCCAGATGCACAGGTAAAGGAAGCCATGAACAGAATTAATGCTTCTGAACGTGAAAAAATAGCTGCACAGTTTGAAGGTGATGCTGCTCGTATTCTTATTGTAGAAAAAGCTAAGGCGGAAGCAGAGAGTAAACGATTACAAGGTCAAGGTATTGCTGACCAGCGTCGTGAAATTGCCCGTGGTCTTGAAGAATCTGTAGAAGTATTAAATAAGGTAGGTATTAATTCACAAGAGGCTTCCGCTTTAATTGTGGTTACTCAGCATTATGATACTCTACAATCCATTGGGGAAGAAACCAATACCAATCTGATTCTTTTACCAAACTCACCTCAAGCAGGTAGCGATATGCTCAATAATATGGTTGCCTCATTTACGGCAAGTAATATGATAGGCGAATCCATGAAAAAAACCAATACCACTAAAAAAGGGGATGCTTAAGCATAAATTAATATTGGTTTTCTGCACCATGGTAAGTTCTATTCAAGCACAGGAAAGCCCTTTCTTTAATCCTGGTGGGGCTTTCTTGAGTTTTGGAGCACAAGAAAATAGAACGGCTTCTATTGCTGCAGGCGATGTTGATGGAGATGGTGATATTGATGTTGTTAGTGCGGAGGGGCGGCATTGGCCAGCACCTAATTTTGTTTTTTACAATGTTGGCAATGGTGTTTTTAGAACTTCTCGAATTATTGATGAAGAATGGTCCTCTTGCTATGCGGCTGAATTAGGAGACCTCGACGGTGATGGTGATTTAGATATTGTTACCGGCAATGACCGGCATCCGAATAATTGGTATCGCAATAACGGAAAAGGAATTTTTAGTAGGGTAGGTGCTGTTGGTGGAGACGCCACCCCTACAAGAAATGTGAACCTAAGTGATATTGACGGTGATGGAGATTTAGATGTATTATTTACAAATAGGGGTAGTGCCAATGAAATTGCTATTAATGATGGCAAGGGTGATTTTACTCAAATCATCCTTTTTGGCTCTGATGACGATTCTACCATTGATATCGCCGTTGCTGATATGAATAAAGATGGGGCTATGGATTTGGTATTGGCCAATCGTGATGAGCAACAAAATTTTGTTTATCTACAAACCGATGCTTTGGTGTTCGAAGAAAAAATTCCGTTCGGTACCGGAAATGACGAAACCCGTTCTGTAGCGGTAGCCGATTTCAACAATGATGGTTTTATGGATATCGCTGTTGGAAATTTAATTGGAGCGAATTATATCTATTTAGGAAATGGTAAGGGTTTTAAAAAAAGTATTCTTTATGAGCCAGATGATTTTGCAACAGCAAGTGTAAAAGTTGCTGATTTGAATAATGACGGTTTAATTGATATTTTAAACGCCAATGGGGATGATGTGAATTATGCCTTTATCAATTATGGCAAAAACTCTTTTGAAAAAATTCCATTGAACGAAGATCATAAAATGGATACTTATGATATTCATCTTTCTGATTTAAATAATGATGGCTACATCGATATTCTAGAAGCAAACTCTGGCGATTTGAACTTGTACTACTTAAATCGTTATGGAAGAATGAAAAAAGACAATTAAAGCAATTTAACAGCTTAATTCTCCCTTAACCATTGCAATGTGTGACCCCCAAAATAAACCCGCCTAGAAGCTATTAGAATCGGCCTTTTTGAATAGAAAATACCAATTGTTATCGTTTGGTCGATAGTTCTTTCTGATAGTTCTATTTTTCCTTCAAACTCTTTAATTTTTCTGTTGAATTTTCGCCCAAGTATCTCGTAGGGTTACTGTTCTATTAAAAACCAAATTTTCAATTGTTGAATCTAAATCAACATTAAAATAACCTAAACGTTGAAATTGAAAACGTTCACCAACTTTGGCATTTTTTAAACTTGGCTCCAAATAACCAGTTATTTTCTTTAAAGAATCAGGGTTTACAAATTCCATAAAATCACGGTCCTTATGACCATCGGGGTTTTCGTCTGTAAATAACCTGTCATATACTCTCACTTCTGCTTCTATGGCATGCTTGATGGAAACCCAGTGCAGGGTGCCTTTTACTTTTCGCAAACTTTCTTCTGTTCCACTACCACTTTTACTTTTAGGGTCATATGTACATTGCACTTCTATTATATTACCGTCTTTATCCTTTGTACAGCTTTCCGCTTTAATGATATAACCATTTTTTAAGCGTACTTCTTTACCTAATTTTAAACGAAAGAATTTTTTATTGGCTTCTTCTCTAAAGTCTTCTTGTTCTATATAAAGTTCACTAGAAAAAGGAACTTTTCTAGAGCCAAGCGACACGTCTTCCGGGCTATTTTCAGCATCTAGCCATTCTTCTTGATCTTTAGGATAATTTGTTATAACAACTTTCAAGGGATTTAAAACCGCCATGACCCTTGGGGTAACTTTGTTCAAGTGTTCTCGAACATGAAACTCTAGTAGAGAAACATCTACCAAATTTTCTCGTTTGGCAATCCCGACAGTATCAGCAAAATTCCGAATTGATTCTGGAGTATAACCCCTTCTACGTAGTCCTGAAATAGTTGGCATACGAGGGTCATCCCAGCTTTCAACCACCCCGTCTTCTACCAATCTAAGCAGCTTTCGTTTGCTTACAATGGTGTGGCTAAGGTTTCTTCTGGCAAACTCTCTTTGCTTTGGTCGCAATTTATCATTTGATACCAATTGGTCTAAACACCAATCATATAATTCTCTATGAGGCAAAAATTCAAGCGTACACAACGAATGTGAAACTTGTTCTAAATAATCACTTTGGCCATGAGTCCAATCGTACATAGGATAAATACACCAATCGGTATTTGTTCTGTGGTGTGCCTTATGCAAAACACGATATAAAATTGGGTCACGCATCAGCATATTTGGTGAAGCCATGTCAATTTTAGCTCTCAAAACATGTTTGCCTTCATCAAACTCACCTTTTTTCATGCGTTCAAAGAGGTTTAAATTCTCTTCAACAGACCTATTACGATGCGGACCAGCCACACCTGGTTCGGTCGGAGTGCCTTTTTGTATGGCCATTTCTTCTGAAGATTGGCTGTCAACATATGCTTTGCCCTCTTTAATTAAGCCGACGGCCCAACCATATAATTCTTGAAAATAGTCAGAAGCATAACACTCTTTATCCCAAGTATAACCTAGCCATTTAACATCTTCTTTGATAGCATCAACATAGGCTTTCTCTTCTTTCGCGGGGTTCGTGTCGTCAAATCGTAAATTGACTGGAGCATCATAGCTTTCTCCAAGGCCAAAATTCAAACAAATAGAGCTTGCATGACCTAAGTGTAAATACCCATTTGGTTCAGGTGGAAATCTAAATCTTAACTTTTCTATTGAATAGTCATTTGCCAAATCTTCTTCAACAATATGTTCTATAAAATTTAATGACTTTTTAGTCTCTTCCATGGCCTTTAAAATATCGAGCAAATGTAGCAAAAATGCGTTGTAATGCGTGTATTTCAACTTTACTCCATACAAATAAAGTTATTTCACAACAGTTTTGGTCTACCCCACAACAATAAGTTTTAGAGCAGGAACAGAATCATAATATTTGTTATTGTATACAACTTAGTGAAAACTAGGTACTAACAAATCTTAAAAACTGTCATGTCTGAAAACCTACAAAATGCAACTCTTTCTTGCGTGACCCCAAAGCTAACAATGCCTATGAAAACTTCTTCATTTTACGGCGTATTTTTAACACTGGTAATGTGCGGCCTACTATCACATTCTACCCATGCTCAAGTGTTGAATCAACCTACTGCTGCTCCTAATCCGAATTTAGGTTCTACGGATGCCTGGACTTCAGCATGCGCCTCAGCGAGCTTTAACGAATATTTTGTCAACTTCACATGGAATCCACCATTGGTTGATAGCAACAATGAATTTATTTTAGAACTATCAGACGCTAGTGGTGACTTTGGCTCCCCAAGAGAGCTAGACCGAGCAAGCGATAAAAACACAGAATTTGATTTCGACTTTAGTTTTGCTGTACCAGAAGATGTGCAAGGTGAAAATTATCGTTTTCGAGTGCGAAGTACGAGTCCGGCTGTAACCAGCCCTTCTTCAGACGCTTTTTCAATTTACTATATCGGCTACAGTAGCCCAATTCTTATTAGTCAAGATGCTAGTGGGGTTATCCCGCCAGGAGGAACACTTGAAGTTTGTGATGGAAGCAGCATAACAATCGAAACTCATAATGTTCCTGATGCCGGTACTTACCAATACAAATGGTATCGCAGTGGCACACCATTAAGTGAAACATCCAACGCCTTAGTGGTTTCACAATCTGGAATGTACTATGTTGAAATAGATTATGGAATTAACTGTTCTGGTTCTGCAAATACCTTATCAAACACAATTGAAGTTGTGATAACAACCCCTCTTGGAGTTGCAATTAATACACCTTCAACTACTACTCTTTGTCCATCTGAATCTGTAACATTAGATGCCAATATTAGTGGAATGGGTTATTTGTATACATGGTTTCAAGGAGGTGATATTGTTTCAGGACCAACTGTAGATGCTTCATCGTATATAATTGATGGTGCAACTTCCGGATTTGAAGGTGATTATTCAGTTCGAATTGAAGGCGCAGGTATATGCGCTGAACAGTCTTCTGCGGTTACCATTTCAAGTGCTGCTGATTTTACGGTTTCACGCATAAATGAACCTAACTTAGTTTTATTACCTGGACAAGACCAAATACTTGAGGTAAGCACAACAGCGCTTAGCCCTACCTATCAATGGTATCAAGACGGAGTCGCTATTTCTGGAGAAACTTCTTCCAGTATTACAATAAATGAACCAGGAATCTTCTACGCAGAGGTTACTCAAAATGGTGGGGCCTGCACCTTGCCGGCCAAGAACTCTGAAGAAACCACGGTGGTTCTTCCTAATAGCTTTGAAGTTATTATTGATTATGTAGGTACTTATAGCGATTGCTCTGTTGAGAACACGACACTTACTGTACTTCAAATAAATGCCCTCGATGCTGATGGTAATCGTTCTGATGTCACTAGTTCTTTACGGTCTTCTTTTACATATCAATGGTTAAAAGATGATGCGGTTTTGCCTGGTTTAACCGCTGATGAACTCACATTAAATGATGTGTCAGATAATGGTTTCTATACTGTTCAAGGTAGCATAACAACATTCAATGCAACTTCAAATCCGCTGAGCATACGATTAGCCTCTAATGAAACTATTGATATTACTAGTTCTGGCTTACAATTATGTGATGGTGTTACAGTTACGCTTTCAACAACAACTGACTTAACAGGATTAAGCTATACGTGGACTAAAGACGGCGCTATGGTTTCTACAACTGAGACTGAACTTATCGTTACGGAAACAGGAACCTACCAACTTGCTATAAGTTCCGATGGTTGTCCAATACAGTCTAATGACATTGTAATTACTGATTTTGATGCATCTATTGTTGTTATAGACACCGGTGACAATCTAGTCTTTCCTGAGGGTTCTTCTGAGACTGTAACCGCTAGCGGAGCAAGTTCTTATGCGTGGTATGACCAAGGCAACAATCTAATTTCTAGCACAGACTCTGTTACCCTATCTGAAGAAGGAGTCTATTTAGTTATCGCAAGTGTTGGAGACTGTCAAATCAGTCAAACCATTACAGTTTCTTATAGAGACAATTTTGAAATTCCTAATGTGATAACCGCAAACGGAGATGGAATCAATGATTTATGGATTATACCTAATTCGTACTCCAATAATGCTGAGGTTTCAGTCATTATATATAATGAAAAAGGTGAAGAAGTAATTAACGAAAATGGCTACCGAAATAATTGGCCAGAATCAAGTATTGCCTTTGCTAAAAAGAACCAAATATTTTATTACAAAATCAAGAACGCTAGAGAAACCCTTAGACAAGGGACTATAACCGTGATCAAATAACAATGCAAAAGTACAGCTACCTACTACTATTAGCCATAGGCTCACTTTTAAGCAGTTACTCACTAACTGCACAAGAAGAGAGCCCATTCGTGGCCTATGACGTTCCTTCACAGAACCTTGTTAAGTTCAATAGATTTCTATTAAATCCGACTTTTTCAACTGTTCGAGAAGATAAATCATATATTAATCTATTTCACAGAAACCAATCGGTATCTTTTAATGACAATAACCAAACTTATTTTTTAAGTTACAGCGGTCGTATTGGCGATAGAAGTGGAGTGGGCCTAAGTTTATATACTCAGCGCGAAGGTCTAATTGAAAATTTTGGTTTACTAGCTAATTACGCTTACGGTGTAAAGCTAAGCGATAAAAGTAATTTAACTTTTGGAGGTAACTTTTCATACTACAATAGTGGTTTTAATCAGAACAGGGCTAACCCAATTGATGATGATCCATTACTTAATAGTTTAGACAATAGCGCACTTATAACCTTTCAACCAGGTTTCAACATCTCATATGGTGCTTTTGATTTTGGTGTGCTTGCAGATAACCTATTTGACTACAACTTAAAAACCAATGAATCTCTAACAGATTTCGGTGAGAAGACATATACCGGCCATCTTCAATATACCCATCAGTTTAAAAATACATCCGGTGTTCTCGAAAGTGCTCGTTTAATGCCTTTGGCTAGAGTGCGTACAGATCCTTTAAATGACATCACCTTGGGCGGAAGCCTTATCCTTGATGTTCCAAAATTAGGATGGTTACAAGCCGGTTATGATGATTTTTATGGCGCAGCCGCTGGTGTAGGTTTTAATTTAAATAAACGTATCTCTTTAGGTTATACGGTAGAAAAAGGGCTTTCTAACAATTTTGAAAACTTTGGTGTTAATCATGAAATTTCATTAGCGTATTCCTTTACGCCTAATTTAACTGAAGACCGAGTGATGCTAGAAAAGGATAATGATTTGGTTGAAAATGATGAAGAAGATATTCCTTTAGAAGAGCTGTCCTTAACAGACAAAGACCTGAAAATTGCAGAATTGGAAGAAAAACTTGCCGAAAACAACAGTATACTTGACGAGTTATTGTTCAGACAAGATTCCATTGAAAAATCGCGTCAAGGCGATTTAGAAAGAAGGTTTGCAACGGTAATGCGGATGGTAAAAAGAGAAACCAATGGCGAAAACCCAGAGTTGGAAGAAAAAGCCAAAAGAATGTACTTCGCCAATTTAGATAGTATCGATATTGTGAACAATCCAAAAAGGTCTCCTTTAGCCAATAATGGATTGAGCAATACCACGGCTTCAAAAAAAGTTATCAAGCTAAAAGACTATAACGCCCAATCTAACGAGACAAATAAAGCTTCTTGGGCCAGTGCAGGAATAACCAATTCTGAAGCTTCACAAAAGATTAGTGCGCTTAAAGATATGGATACCCCTGCCGAAGCTGCTTCAAAAGCGGCCTATACGGCAAACACTAAAAAAGACAGAATTAACACAAACACAAAAAAGTCTTACGGATTTAAATCATTCGCTATTCCAAGTGTAGAAAGTGGTCACTATCTAATCGCTAATGTTTATAAGGGTAAAAAATACATGCAAAAGTTTATTGATAAACTACATGCTGATGGTGTTGAGGCCGACTATTTTACAAATCCTAAAAACGGATTGAATTATGTATATCTAAAAGACTTTAAAAATAAAGACGAAGCGGTTTCTGCCTATAAAACAGGCCTTAATGGAACCTACTCTGGTGATACTTGGGTCATGAAGGTTAAAGGTGAGTACAGCAATACTGCTTATGCCTCAAATACAACAGATTCCAATAGCTCAGAATATGATGATAATGTTCTACAAAAAAATGTTCAAAAGCAACCGGTTCAACAGAAAGGTGCTGTTAGTTATAAAACATACGATATTGACGGTCTAGGTTCTGGTTACTACATTATTGCTAATGTGTTTGAGCAGCCGTCAAATGCGAATCGTTTTGTAAAACATTTAAATGCTCAAGGCCTAAGTGCGAGCTATTTCATAAATCCAGAAAACAACTATCGGTATGTTTATTTAAAAAAACATCAGGATTGGACTAACGCCCTAGTGTCTTACTATTCCAAACTAAATGACGCATATGAAGACCAAATCTGGATTATGCGCGTAAAACCTAACCAAGCTGCTTAAATGAAATTAGCATCCTTAGTCAAAAGAGCTTATCTACTCTTTTTTCTTATTCTCCTTTTTGTATCATTTGGTGCTCATGCCCAAGAAGTTGTTCCATTCTCTCCTAGATTGGACGGAGATAATATTGAAATAAGAGGTGATATTATTTTTGTTGGAAACAACATTCTCAACAGGGCTTCTGAAGCTAATCCTGCTGAGGCCAATACGCCCTATAATGGAACGGCTAACAATAACTCCTTATGGATGGAGTATATTGATATCGATGCCGATGCTTCAACCTTTAGTTCTAGTAGTGCTGAACTTAATATTACGGACCCCTCTTGTTCAGAGGTTCGTTACGCGGGTCTTTATTGGGCCGGTACCTATCCTAACGAAAGAAGTACAGACGGAGGCGCACAGTTTACTGGAACAACAAGAATTGAAGAGTGGAATGAAATTAAATTCAAAATTCCTGGTGGAACTTATGTGAATTTAATTGCAGACAACGACCCTGACTTACCAGGAGAAGAGGACGATATTATTTTTGATGGTATTGACCCATCATCTGGTGGTTTTTTTAAAGATGCTCCAGTTATATGTTATAAAGAAGTAACTGATTTAATTAGGTCTAATTCAAACCCAAATGGAGAATATACTGCCGCCAACATACGTGCTACAAGAGGAACACGTAACGGCTCTAGTTCTGCGGGTTGGGTTTTAGTTATTATTTATGAAAACCCTAATGAATCAGGTAAATTCATATCTACTTTTGACGGTTATGCTGGTTTATCAGGTGCTGTAGGTAACGTTGATGTAGCTGTTAATGGTTTTAGAACATTGCCCTCTCCTTTTCCTGTTAGGGCTAGAGTTGGTGTCGCCGCATTAGAGGGTGATCGCGGTATTACCAATGATCGGTTTTACATTAGCGCAAACTCCGTTGCAGGCTATACCAATTTGTCTACAACACTAAATCCAGATAACAACTTTTTTAACTCCACGATTACCACTGATGGCGCGGAAGTTCCTACTAGAACTCCATACGGAACCAATACATTAGGAACTGATATTGATTTATTCAATCTCAACAACCCTAATGAAACTGTCTTGCCTAATGATGAATCAGGTGCAGTACTTAGATTTACATCAACAGGTGATGGATATGGACCTTTCTTAACTGCGTTTTCAGTAGAAATCATTGAACCGAATATAGTTCTTGAAAAAAGGGTTGAAGATATTGGAGGAAATGATATTACTGGTTCTGGTGTGAACTTGGGTCAAACGCTCGATTATGTTTTAAGTTTTAGAAACTTAGGAAATGACAATGCCGCCAACTATACCATTAGAGATGTTCTACCCGTCAACACCACTTTTGTTAGCGCAGATTACACTGGTGCTCCTGGCGTGACACATGTTTTTGATGCCGCAACAAACGAAATAACTTTTACTGTTCCTGATGATTTGGTTGAAATGACTGATCCAACTTATACTATTAGACTTCGGGTAAGAGTGGCTGAAAACTGTTTTGACTTTATTGACGCATGCACAGACCTAATAGAAAACTTGGCCTATTCTACGTATCAAGGTGAAATTAATAGCGCAGTAATTACTGATGACCCTAGTGTTTCTGATTTTGATAATTGCGGTTTTGTTACTCCTGGGGCGACTAACTTTTTGCTAGATGATTTAACCGCCTGCAACTATACTAGAACTGTTCAGTTATGTGGTGACAATGTATTGCTTGATGCTGGAGACGGTTTTGATAATTATGTGTGGGTTCTTGATAGCAACAATAATGGTCAAATTGATGCCTCTGACCCCGTTTTAAATGATGGCAACCCCGATAGCGATTTTAGCACACAGCAAGTTGATCAGACGGGTACTTATATCGTAAACAAACAGGTAGCTGACCCTTGCAAAGATTTTAATGAAATAATTATTGTGGAGCTATTTGGCGCAACACAAACTAATCCAATTACCGCGCTAATAAACGACACTTCAAACACAATTGAAGGTGAAATATTAGTCTGCCCTAATGATGGTGACGAATTACCTCAGGTGTTTTTGTGTGGTTTAAATGACACAGAATTATTACAAATAAACATCCCCGATGCTGATAGTATTGTTTGGGAGCAATTAGATGATACTAGTTGTTCTGCGGCGCCCGATGATTGCGCCAATAAAGACAACACATGTTCTTGGAATACAGTCAGTACCGGCGGGGACTTCTTGGCTTCAACACCTGGGGAGTTTCGACTCGTTATCAACTATCAAAATGGCTGTTTTAGCCGATTCTATTTTAATGTGTTTAGAAACAATCTAGATCTTTTACACACAAGTAGAGATATCGTTTGCTCAACTCCTGGAAACATTACGATTACCAATTTAGGTAGTGGCTATGGTTTTCAATTATTTGACGTAACCAATAATGTTATTGATGTTCCTTTTAGCGCAAATAATGGCCCTAGTTTTGATATTACAGATAACGGTGCATACAGAGTTGAGGTTGTACAATTAGACGGATCAAATAACCCTATACCTAACTCCTGTGTTTTTGTTACTGAAGACATTGGTATATTAGAAAGAGACTTTCAAGTTGATATTTTAACTACAGAAGCAAATTGTAATTCTCTAGGGGATATTACTATTCAAGCTTTAAATGTTAGCCCTAATTATGAATATGAATTAAGGCTTGATGATGGTTCGCCTAGTGGAACTTTAATAGACAATGAAACCGCACAGCCCGATAATAATTTCACATTTAACAATGTTAATCCTGGTGATTATATTGTAATTACAAGAACAGATGATGGTTGTGAAGATATTCAAAACATCAGCCTAACCAGAATTCCTGACCCAACCCTCTCTGCTTTAACCACAGCAGATATTGGTTGTTCCGCAGGAGTCATAGAACTTACTCAAGCAGGAGGCCAAGGAAATCCAGATTTTCTTTTTGCTATTTGGAGTAAAGACGGGGTGTTATTACATACCCCTGGTGGTTCTCCTACAGAACAAGAAATTATTGATAATATTGACCCAAATGCCTATCAAGTAGACGCTACTTTTACTTTTGGGTGGAGAGATACCGATGGCGATTTTATTGATGAGTATTTTGCAAATGAAGAAGGTGAATATGTCTTTATCGTATTAGATGCTAACAACTGTTATGCGCTATCAAACCCTGTAACAATAAACGATAATGGGGGCCTTGCTATAGATTTAGTCTCAGAGGTTCAGCCGTCTTGTAATGGTGATGCTGACGGTCAACTTATCATAAGTGTTTCGGGAGGAGTTGAGCCATACCAATATAGTATTGATGGTGGTACTACATATCAACCAACAGATACATTTGTTGGTTTAACCTCTACGACTTATGATATTCGAATACTTGATGATTCTGGTTGTGATATTCAACAATCATATGATCTTGACCAGCCGTTTACATTAAGTGCATCAGCTGGTGTTTCTAGAGATGTTACTTGTGATCCAAGCAACGGTGCAGAAGTTAGAATCACTAATGTTGTTGGAGGATACCCTCCTTATGAATATAGTTTTGATGGCGGTAGTAATTGGGGGTCCTCGTCTATTGCTCAATTATTACCAGGAGACTATACGGTCTTAGTTCGTGACGCGTCTTGTTCGTTTTCAATGGACGTTTCTGTAGAAGGTCTACCTATGCCTCCAAATGTCACGTTAACACCTGAAGTAGACTATAATTGTGATGGCTCAGGGACAATTACAGCCTCTCCAAGTATTGCGGGTTATGATTACAGATATGCATTAGATGGTGTGCTCAACACCCCTGAATCAAACAATGTTTTCACTAATGTGGCGCCAGGCACTTACACAGTAACAACTTACTATCAATCACAAACACCGCCGACACCAAGCTTATTGTTATCTGAAAATTTTGGGGTTGGAGTTGGGTCAATTCCAAGTCCAGATACACAAGGGTATGCCTATGAAGATCAAACGAGTAGCACCGCAAATGGTGGCGATACAAATCTTAATATTAATGATTTCCAATATAGCGTAACCAACGAAATAATTGCGCCTTTTAGCGCATGGATTAGTCCAAATGACCATACAGACCCATCGAGTTCTGTTGGTCGGTATTTAGTTATTAATGTTGGTACACCAAGCCCAGGGCAAATTATCTACACAAAGCCTATTAACGATATTATTCCAAATAGGCCGCTTAGAATTTCATTGTATATTTTCAATTTAGTTGTTTCTACCAGAACTATTCTAGATCCAGACTTAACAATTGAAATAGTTGATGCCTCTGGCGCAGTAGTACAATCAATTAGAACAGGAGATATCGCTAAGAACACTGGCCCTGATGATTGGGTTCTTTTTTCAACAGACTTCAATCCGGGTGCCAACACAAGCTTAGACTTTGTTATTAGAACTGAAAAAATTGGAAATAGCGGTAATGACCTAGCCATCGATGATATTGAAATATTCCAAATTCCTGAGGTTTGTGAATTAAGTGTCACGACACCTGTAACTGTAGAGGCTGGTCGCGTATTTAGCTCAGCAGTTCAAGGTTCTACAGATATTTCATGTAATGGTTTGTCTGATGGCAGCATTACATTTAGTGTTGAAAATTTTGACTCAGTTGCGGGTTTTGAGTATTCAGAGGATGGCGGAACAACTTGGATTACATCAACAACATCTCCGATTACAACCAATGCAGTATTTCCTGCTGGGAGTCAAACCATTCTGATACGAAAAGCTAATGAAATTACTTGTACAACATCTATCACCCAAATACTAACAGAGCCCACAGCTGTAGTAGCTTCAGCTAGTATAACAACAGGTCTTTCTTGTACAGCTGACGCCACAATAACTGCCGAGGCTAATGGTGGTCTGCCTGGATACACCTATCAATTAGAAGATGGTGCAGGTGTTGTTATTGGAGCATATGATTTTGCCACTAACAGCACTAATCGCGTGTTTTCTGGTTTAAGTGATGGCACCTATGTTGTGCGCGTAAGAGACACTAATAATTGTGAAGACAGTATAGATACACCTATCATAATATCTCCTTTGAACCCTGTTGCGTTTACGGTTACTCCAACCACATGTTACTCAGGCGGAAACACTGCTTCAATTCAGGTTGATGTTACAGATGGAAATGGCGGATATCAATTTAGAATTAATTCAGGGCCATGGATTATACCATCTCCTGTAACATCAACAACATATACCTTTAATAATCTTTCGAGTGGCTCATACGACATTGATGTTCGTGATCAGTTAGGTTGTCCAGTAGCTATCGCCACCCAAACAACCACTATTAATTCTCAGCTGCTTGCTAGTGCAACTTTAAGCGCTAACCTTACTTGTTTGAGTGATGCAAGTATTACTATAAATGCATCTGGTGGGTCTGGAACATTTGCCTATGAGTGGTCCAACGATTCAGGAACAACCTACAACACCACCGGCTTTACAGGTAATGTGTTTGCAACAAGTACCGCAGGAAGCTACGAGTTTAGAATTACAGACACCTCTACTCCAGTCGCTTGTACAGTATCCACAAACACCGTTGTTGTATCGCCGGCAGACACTCCTGTAATCAGCAATATCATTCCAACGGATGTTTTATGTTTTGGTGACTCTAACGGAGCTTTAGACATTACTATTGATACCTCTGTAGGCTTAGGGCCTTATGTCATTGAAGTTGTAGATTCTGGAACAACAACAAATTACGGAACACAAACCACAGGGCTTCCTGCTGGTAATTATGATGTGACAGTGACGGATGCAAATGGGTGTGTTTCTAATGTTTTTGCTACAAGCATTAACTCGCCAAACCAAATTAATTACTCAATTAATTTACAGCCTATAACGTGTGATACTTCAACAGGTACAAATCCTGGGTCTATTTCGGTTGAGGGATTGTCCGGTGGGGTTGCAGAATATACCTATTATTTAACAGGAAATAACGGCTATTCCGCTGCTTATAATACAACCTCCGGCGGTGAAGACCATACCTTTGCTATTCTCGATTTTGGAATTTATGAAGTTGATGTTATTGATGCGAATGGTTGTTCAAGGGTTACCACCAATATTATCGCTTCTCCTCCTGACGACTTAGACATTGATGTATCGGCAACAACATTGAATTGCTTAACTGGGGGAACGGCTGCTGTTACTGTTACCACTGCAATTCTTAGTACAAACTATGAGTTTGGTATTTTGGATTCGTTTTCTGCGCCATATGCTTCAACTTTCTTTCCTCCAGATGTAGTTGGTGGTCCGACTCATACATTTACCGGTCTAACTCCTGGTATTACATTCACTTTTGTAGTACATGATATTACCACTAACTGTTACTATTTTGAAGAGGCTTCGGCCCCTATTAATAGTCCGTCAGTTATGACTTCAACTTTAGACGTTGTTAATAATGTTACTTGTACAGGAAATGCCGATGGCAACGTAAGTTTTACAATTGATGGCTTCGACGCCACAACCACACAGGTTGACTATGAAATATTTCTGGCGCAATCAAATACTAGTATTTTGCCTACAGCTATAAGTGGTAGTTTGTCTGTTAACCCTCCAGCAGGACCTGTTTCAGAAACCAATATTGGGCCTTTAAGCCCGGGTATTTATTTCATACAGTTCACAGAGGCTGATGGAGTAAACGCAGGGTGCTCCGTAAGCTCTATCGATTTTACAATTGATGAAGCTTCTCAGCCATTATCTGTTTCTGCAAATAGTACAGTAAACGACAATTGTAATGTTAATGCAGGTTTAATTACTGCCATCGCACAATCAGGGACCGCCCCTTATGAGTATCAGTTTTTATCAAATTTAGCCACGGCACCAACAGCTGCTGATGCTGGTTGGATGACAAATTCAACAGCCAATGTAGAATCGGGTAACTATATTGTTTATGTCAAGGATGCCTACGGATGTGTTCAAAACGACGCCGTTACTGTAGATTTAGATGACGCACCAGATATTGATTTGTCAATAGTTGATGAATGCGCAGATGAAGGAAGCTTTGAGGTTTTAATTACCCTAAATAATCCAGGCGCTGCTATTGCTCCATTTCAAATAAGTGTAAACGGCGCGGCATACCAAAATTTCGTCTTTAATGGAAGCAATCAGTTTACAGTAACAGGACTTTCTTCTGGTACAGGACAAACGATCTCGGTAAGAGATGTCAATGGCTGTCAAGATGATGAAAACTTTAATATAGTTCCTCCAATAGAATTTACAGCGCTTCTCACTACTTTACTTGATTGTGAAATAGCGCCAAATAACAATGCTGAAATCACCATCGATGTTTCTTCCGGTTCAGGCAATTATTCATACGAAATTGATGGGCCAGGCGGCGCTGATCAAAGTATAACCGCAATGTCGGGGAGCACTGAGGTTTGGAACGGAGCTAGTGTAGATGGGGTTTACACCATTACAATTTACGACACAAACACGCTTGCTCCTTTTTGTCAAGCAACCACAACAGTTACTGTTCCTGTTGCTATTACTCCAGCTATCAATGTTGATCATCACTTAGATGTTAGTTGTAATGGGGCAGATGATGGAACCATAAGTATAAGTGCCATTCCAGATAATGGAATAGGGCCTTATATCTTTGAAATCATTTCTGGTCCTGGTGTTAGTGGTGCGGTAACTTTTCCGATAACTCCAAACCCTACAAGTGTTACAAATGCTACTGCAGTTTTTGATAATCTTGAAGGAACCATTGCGGGTATCACTTATACAATCAGAGTAACCGCTGCGAATGGATGTACTGAAGAGATAACTCAAGTAATTAATCAACCAAACATTATTTCTAACGTAAACGCGACTGTAGTAGAATTTGGTTGTACAACTGGAAATAACGCCAACACCGCTTCTATAACAATAGATACCGCTTCCATTACTGGTGGTTCTGGAAATTTTGTGCGTTTTGAATTTATCAATACTGCAACAGCTGCGACCGTTCAAGATGGGGCTAATCCCGTATATATTGAAACCAATTACGATGGTGGTAATTATGACATCTATGCTTATGACGATAATGGTTGTCGAAATGCAGTTGCAGCAAATGTTAGTATTGCTCCGTTCGTTGAAATAACAGACCCAACCGTAGCTGATTTGGTTCCGCTTACCTGTAACCCTGGAAGCGACGCACAAATTCAAGTTGGTGTTGCCATAAGCCCTGTCACGGCTACACCAACCATAGAATTTGAGATAAATGGTATTAATCTAGTTTATACAAGTACAAACAATACTGGTTTGTTCTCTGGATTAGGAGCTGGGGATTATAGCATTAGAATTACGAATTTAGACGCTAGTCCAAATTGTATAATTGAAACTGTTCACACCATTGAAGAGCCTCTTGAAATGGATGTGTTGGCAACAACATTTACAGATGAAGAATGCCTGAATAATGGGGTGGATGATGGTAGTTTTAATTTTGTGGTTTCTGATTATGCGGGAACGTTTGACTACCAAGTTTACAACTCTAACAACAACACAGTTGTCTTACAATCAGGCTCAGGGGATACTGCTATTGCGCAAGCTCCAATAACCGGCCTGCCCGGGGGAACATATTACGTGATTGTCACACAAACAACAGCTCCTTTTTGTGTTGAAACCTCTAATGTAATTACAATTATAGCTCCAGAAGCCCCTATATCTGCCCTAGTTGCAGAAGAGGCTGGTGTTAGCTGTACGAATGACCAGGGGCGTATTTTAGTTGAAGTGTCTGGTGGCGAGGGTCCTTTTACCATTGCTTTAAACAACACGACAACCTCACAGTCTTATTCGCAAAACAATGTTACTGATTTTGCCTTTACGGGTCTTTCTGCTGGTGATTTTATTGTTACGATTACTGACGCTTTAGGTTGTGTACACACGGATACTATTACCTTAATACGGCCTGATGCGATTGCAGCAACGATTGCGGCAAGCACATTGGTTTGCTTCGGAGATGACGCCGCGTCAGTTACTGCTACGCTTGCAGCAAGAAACATAACTCCGATTTACGAATATCAATTAAATACTTACACTGACATTTTAGGAAGTGTTGCGCCGCAAGTTTCAACAAGACAAGGCGCAAGTACATTTGACAATTTAGTTGCTGGCTTTTATAGTATTACTGTAACCGATGATGTTGGTTGTTCTGCTGAAACCGGAATAATTGAAATCGTTAACCCAACAGAGGTTTCTTCTCAATTAATTCGCTTAAGTCCTTTAACATGCCTAAATCAAGCGGTATTAGAATTAAGTGCTTTTGGTGGTACTGCTCCTTATCGTTATAGTGTAGATGGTATTAATTTCTTTCCGATGAATGAAACCAATGCCCCAAACACTCACTTGTTTAGCAATATCAGTGCCGGAACCTACAGTTACTTTGTTCAAGATGCTTTTAATTGTTCTTCTGTTGTTTCTAATGAAATAACCGAAGATATTATTGAACCACTTACTTTAACTGTTGATGCTTCTGCCGCTGTTATTAATTGCACCGGTGAAAATACTGCAGTAATTTTTGCAGATGCAGATGGGGGTCTAGGTAACTATCAATATGAGCTTTACACAGATGTATCGTTAAGTGTTGCTTCGAGAATTGCAGGGCCTCAGAATCAAGGAGAATTTAGAGACCTTTTCGCAGGCACTTATTATGTTAGCGTCACTAGTAACGATTGTGTGGTAGCTCCAGAAGAGGTGATTATTGCAGAGCCAACGCCTCTAACTTTTACAGAAGATATCGTTAATGTGAGTTGTTCGGGAGAAGAAAACGGAAGCATTACAGTAGCGCTTTCTGGCGGGTCTGGTGGTTATCAATACGCGATTTCCCCAAACTTGGATCAGTTTGATGAAACAAACACTTTTGTTGATTTAGCGCCTGGAGATTACACCATAATTGCACAAGACCAAAATGGTTGTTTTGAGCTTTTAAACTATACAATTACAGAGCCAAACCCTATTTTGGTAGCAACAACAACTGTCTTGCCTGAAATTTGCCAAGGTGATGAAGACGGTTCTTTTGAAATTGATATAACTGGCGGAACAGCGCCATATCGAACAAGCTTAAATTCTAGCAACGACGCCGATTTTGTTCAGGACCAAATTTCTTTTAGCAATTTAGCCGCGGGTAGTTATGTCGTGTTTATTAAAGATGCTCAGGACTGCGAGGAGAACATTATTGTAGAAATTGAACAAGGTGTTAATTTAAATGCGGTGGTGACACCTGTTTATGAATGCAACGGTGATGTGCCAGAAAATCGCATTGTGGTTGCTTTTGAAGATGATACTATTATGAGTGATGTGCTTTATAGTATGGATTCGACAGACCCGTCTACGATGCAACTTTCGCCAGATTTTACGAACATGTCACCCGGTATGCACACGCTAAGTATTGCACATGCTAATGGGTGTGTGAATATGGTTGATTTTGAAATTATCGGTTTCGCGCCTCTAAGTTTGACTTTAGAACAAAACAGTATTAATGAAATTACTGCAATTGCCTCTGGAGGCTTAGAAGATTACACTTTCTACTTTGGAGACATAGACAACGGAGCTGATAACACATTCATAATAAACAGAACTGATACCTACATGGTTACGTTGATTGATCAAAACGGATGTGAAGTAGCTGCTGAAATATTTATAGAGTTCATAGACATTGAAATACCTGATTTCTTTACTCCTGATGGAGATGATTGGAATGACACTTGGGGGCCTGAAAACTTAGAAGCCTTTCCGAATGTACTAACTATCATCTTTGATCGTTATGGTAGAGAACTCTATAGAATGGAAATTAATGATCCGGCGTGGAACGGCCTGTATCATAACAAAAACCTGCCAACAGGAGACTATTGGTATGTTATTAAATTAAGAGGAGCAAATGACGACCGAGAATTTGTAGGTCATTTTACCCTTTATCGTTGATAAAAATTAACCTGTAGAGTCATGAAAAAGACCCCAATCTTATTCCTTTTGTTTCTTTTTGCTTTGGTGGTGAGAGGACAAGAGCTTACCATACCCCAACTATCACAGTACATTGCTGACAATCCTTTTTTGATGTCACCAACCTATGCTGGTATTGGCGACCACATTAAGGTTCGTTTAAACGGTCTTACCCAATGGGTAGGCATTGAAGACGCTCCAGACACCCAAACTTTAGCCGCAGATGCTCGTATTGGCAACCGCTCTGGTATTGGTATGGTTTTATTTAATGATAGTAATGGGAATACCCGACAAAGAGGAGCTAGGGTTTCTTTTGCTCACCATTTAACTCTGGATCGTTATGACGACGAATTCTTGTCTTTTGGGCTCTCATATAATTTTAATCAATTTAGAATTGACACAGAAAACTTTGTGCCAAGCAACGGGCAAATAATTACTGACGATCGAGCAACGACCAACCATAACTTTGACATGGGTATTCTTTATCGAAAAGACAAGTACTATATAAGTTTAAACGCTTCTAATATTTTACCTAAAAACAGTTTGGTTGACTTCAATCCAATTAATGAGCCAAATACATTAAGAAATTATTACTTGTATACCGGTTATAGTTTTATGAAAAACAAAAACAGTAAGCTAGAATTTGAGCCTTCTGTTTTCTTCCAATGGTTTGAAAGTGATGGTCGCTCAGTTACCGATTTAAATGCTAAATTTCGTTTTCACAACTTTGAAGATTACTATTATTTAGGGCTGACATATCGTTTTTTAAACGATCAATTAGGAGAGCCTTTATATATAGCGCCTATTGCCGGGCTTAAAAAAAATAATTTCTATTTTGGTTATTCATATCAAATAATTACAAATGAAATATTAGGCTACAGCCAAGGCACACATGTACTAACTGTTGGTATGGATTTATTTCAAGGTATTAGTAATTGCCGTTGTACATACTAAGTTTAATTTCTTTGCTTTAATTTTGCTTTTTATTAAACCATAAATGGGTAAAATTAAACTAAACAACATTCGTGTTCATGCACAACACGGGTGTCTGAAAGAAGAAAGTATTATTGGCAGCGATTATAGGGTAGACCTAGAGGTGGCAGCAGATCTTTCAAAACCTTCACAAAGTGATCAACTCAAAGAAACAGTTGATTATGTTCATTTAAATAATATTGTAAAAGAAGAAATGCGTGTAAAATCTAAGCTTTTAGAGCATGTTGCTAAAAGAATTTTAGATCGTATTTTTTTAGAAATCCCTCGAGTTGAAAATGCTGAGATTTCTGTTTCTAAAATAAACCCTCCAATTGGTGGTGATGTAGAAAGTGTTGCTGTTGTCCTTTCTAAACCAAAACCTTGATTTCTTATTTTGGAAACCAAAAATTAGTGTGGTACATTTGCACCACTAAAAAGGCATCGTGGCCGAGTGGCTAGGCACAGCTCTGCAAAAGCTTGTACAGCGGTTCGAATCCGCTCGATGCCTCAAAAAAACCCGGTAAGTTTACCGGGTTTTTTGTTCATTAATTCTTTCAATACCGTCTTTGATATTAAACTTGTCTTTTGGTAAAAAACCCTTGGTAATTAAAACAATTCCGCAAACTATCAATACCAAGCCTAATCCTTTTTTTATTAATATTATTCGTTCGGCTGTTAGTTTTGTACGTAGTTGCTTTGCTAATAATATTTTAAAAATGTCTGTTATAAAATATGTGGCTAGCATAGCGCCAAAAAAGACCAGTATCCTGCTTGGTTGATTTTCTAAACTAGGACCTACTATTATTAAAATACCAAGCCAAAATACCAAAACCCCAATATTGATAAAATTCAATAAAAACCCCTTTATCATTAAGCCTATGTATGAGCCTTTTTTAGCTTTAACTTTTTCTTTCTTTCCTTCTTTTTTTACGAAAATAACTATCCCATAAACAAGAATAATCATGCCTCCAAAAACATATAAACCTGGTTGATTGCTTAAGTTTTCTAATAATTGAAAACTACTAAAATATGCTATTACCAAAAAAAGAATATCTGCGATAATAACTCCTATGTTTAAAAAAAGACCTGCTCTAAAACCCTTAGTAGCACTGGTTTCTAATAAAACAAAAAAAACAGGGCCAATCATAAAGCTCAATAAAAAGCCTAAGGGTATTGCTGCCTGTATATCTTCTATCATTTTTTATTCTACTCGTTCTATTTTTCCTCCAAAAACAGTTTTCTCATCCATTTTTTCTGGGTCGCCAAATACCTTAACAGTACCGCCAGCCTTTACATCAGCTTTTACATACTTTGTGGCATAAAGTTCAGCATTTCCACCTGCATTTACCGAAATAGTAGTGAACTTACTTTTAAAATCACTTCCATAAAAAGAACCTCCAGTATTAATAACAATATCTTGGTTATCTGTAAAACCGGCGGTATATATTTTCCCTCCTGTAACTGCTTTAGCTAATAATTGTTCTGTCTGACAATTTAACTCTAATTCACCACCTTCTTGGGCTCTAAGTTCCAAAACCGTTTGAATAAAAGTGTCTTTTGAACTTATTCTTGCGTCTTCATTTACATCAATTATAGTTAATGTTTCTGTATAATATAAATCTATAAAAGTGCGGTAACCACTAAATATTTTATCAAGCTGCATGCGTATTTTCAGCTTTCCTTTGTTGTTTACAATAACTACCTTTTGGGTGTTAGCTCCAGTAATAATTGCCTTATTTTCAGTTGATGGAATTAAATTTACAGCAATACCATCAAAGGCCTTAAGTTCGGTAAAATTTTGAAGTTCTTGTGTGATTTTTTCTTCTTGTCCGGAGGTAATTTGAAACAAGAAAAATAACGATAAGACTAAAAATTGCTTTTTCATTATTTATAGTTTTTGATTGATGTTCTATAACATAAAACAAATTTTATTCCAAAAAAGTATTATTCATGTTTACCAATCAACGAAAAATCTAGATGCCTTTTAATTAAGTCCGTATTCTTGACCATTACTACTACTTCATCACCTAATTGGTAAACGACATTAAATCGGTCTCCAATAATAGCATATTGTTTTTCGTCAAAGGTGTAATAATCATCTTTTATATCACGAATACGAACCATACCTTCGCACTTGTTTTCAATAATTTCAACATAAATACCCCATTCAGTTACTCCTGAAATAACTCCAACAAACTCTTTATCGCTATGGTCTTGCATAAACTTAATTTGCATGTACTTAATAGAATCTCGCTCAGCACTAGAAGCTAGTATTTCCATACTTGAAGAATGTCTACATTTTTCTTCATAAACCTCTTCTTTTGCAGAAGTTCCACCATTTAAATAATGTTGTAATAAACGATGTACCATTACATCAGGGTACCTTCTTATTGGTGAGGTAAAATGACTATAATAGTCAAAAGCTAAACCATAATGACCAATATTATCAGTAGTATAAACAGCTTTACTCATACTTCGTATCGTTAAAGTATCAACCAAGTTTTGTTCTTTTTTACCTTTTACATCACTTAATAATTTATTTAAAGAACTACTTATGCTGGTCTTATCTTTTAAATTAACAGTATGCCCAAATCTAGATATTACACCATTTAAAGCTATTAATTTATCTTCATCTGGTTCATCATGAATTCTATAAATAAAAGTTTTTTTAGGGGTTTGTTTACCAATAAATTCAGCAACCTTTCTGTTTGCTAAAAGCATAAACTCTTCAATAAGTTTATTAGCATCTTTTGACTCTTTAAAATAGACCCCATCAGGCTCATTTTTATCATTTAAATTAAAACGTACTTCAATTTTATCAAAAGAAATTGCTCCTGCACTCATGCGTTTTTTACGCATAATTTTTGCAAGTTTATCAAAAATTAAAGTAGCTTCAACTACTTCATTAGTAACAGTATAGGTGTTACTTCTAATAGAAATTTCTTTAGGTATACTACCTTGTTTGGTTTCAATAATATGCTGTGCCTCTTCATAGGCAAAACGTTCATTTGAATTTATAACTGTTCTTCCAAACCATTGATTTTGAATTATAGCATTTGCATTTAATTCAAAAATTGCAGAGAAGGTATATTTTTCTTCATTAGGGCGTAGAGAACACGCATTATTTGAAAGCACTTCAGGCAACATTGGTACCACACGATCTACCAAATAAACAGATGTTGCTCTATTATAAGCTTCTTCTTCTAAAATAGAATCGGGTAACACATAATGTGAAACATCAGCAATATGTACTCCTATTTCATAATTACCATTGTCTAAAATTTGAAAAGAAAGAGCATCATCAAAATCTTTAGCATCCTTCGGATCTATAGTAAAAGTGAGTACATCCCGCATATCTCTTCTTTTTGCTATTTCTTCAGGTTTAATAGCAGTATCAAGTGTATTAGCATACTGCTCAACCTCATACGGAAACTCATGCGGCAAGCCATATTCTGCAAGAATAGAATGTATTTCAGTTTGGTGTTCTCCAGGTTTACCTAAAACTTCAACAACTCTACCAAAAGGAGATTCTCTATCACTAGGCCATTCACCAATTTCGACAAGAACTTTATCACCATCTTCCGCTTTTTTTGTTTTCTCAATAGGTACAAAAATGTCAGTATACATTCTTGAATCGGTAGGTCTTACAAAAGCAAATGTTTTTTGCTTATCTAAAATACCTACAAAAGTCGTTTTCTTACGCTCTACAACCTGAATTACTTCTCCTTCTTGGCGTTTTTTACCTTTGCTTTCTTTTAATTTTATCTTCACAATATCACCATGAAAAGCCTTGTTTATTCTATGACCTGGTACAAATACATCTTCATCAAAATCATCAACAATGATATAAGCATTACCATTTGAGGTTAAATCTACTCTACCAGAAACTGTTTGAAACTGAGAAGGTTTCATTTGATACTTGCCTCTTTCTACTTCTTGAATACGGTCCTTTTGTTTAAGCTGCCCTAAACGTTTGATTAAATCGTTACGCATTTGAGTCTCTGTAATACCTAGTTGCGCAGCTATTTGCTTGTAATTAAATGCTTTTGAAGGTTCTTTCTCTAATACTTTAAAAATGCCTTTAGTAATTTCGTTTTTTTGTTGACTTCGTGTTCGCTTCTTCTTTTTAGACATTAAGTGGTAGTATTTTATTGAAAAGTACAAATTATAATCTGTGTACTTGAACTATTATTTTTAAGCTTAAAGAATATCAACATTTATTAACATTACAATAAATATTATTTTTCTTTTTTAAATTTTAAAATAAAAATGGTGATGATAATAGTCTGTTGAAATGTGTAATAAAATTATCACTAAATCTTTGCTCTGAACATAAAAAAGAATTTATTGACAACTTATACCATTTTAAAAAACTTAGAAATCAATGTTTTATGTTATTTATTGACAGTTATTAATAAGTATTATAAACATGAATATATTAATAACTAAAGGTTAGTTTAATGTTAACTACCTGTAATTATTATTTAATATGTTTAAACTAACTTTTTATTAATTGAAGCTACCTTTTTTAATTAAAGTTATTATTGCTTAAAAAAAAGCAAAAAACAAATTTTAGTAATAAGTAGTTGTCTTCCATCTATCAACAAAAGAGAACTAATTTTAATAAACTGATTTAAAGACTACTAAGTTTTTTTGTTTTAGTTTATCAACAAAGTAAAATTAAAAGTATTGTACCTTTGATATACCAAACCTAAATCAAAATATAATGAAGATAGCTATTGGTAATGACCACGCCGGAACCGATTATAAATTAGCGATTATAGGGTACCTAAAATCAAAAGGAATTACTATTATAAATTATGGCACAGACGGCACAGACAGTGTTGATTATCCTGACTTTGCGCATCCTGTAGCTGAAGATGTTGAAAAAGGTAATGTTGATTTTGGTATTGTTATTTGTGGTAGTGGTAATGGTGCCAATATGACAACGAATAAACATCAATTAGTACGCAGCGCTTTGTGTTGGAATAAAGAAATTACAGCACTGGCTAGGGAACATAATGATGCGAATGTTTTGAGTTTACCAGCGCGTTTTATTGCCTTACCTCAAGCACTAGAAATGGTAGATACTTTCTTAAACACTCCATTTGAAGGAGGTAGGCACGAAAGAAGAGTTGAGAAAATTTCGTGTTCTTAATTAAAAATACTTGTATAGCGCAACGATTGTAGTTGTTTATTTTACAGCATATACCAATATATTTATGTGCTATAGAACATAAATAGAAAACGCGCTAAAAAACCTATTTTTAGCTTAGATAATAGTATTTAGAACTAATATCCACAACGAATCCCCTATCTGAGATTGTTTTAATTGATTAAGACAAACGAATAGCTAATGATAAAAATCTTTAGGAAAACAAGACTTCAACTAATGGATAAAAATAAAAAAGGTAGTTATCTAAAGTATGCTTTCGGAGAAATTATACTAGTGGTGATAGGTATTTTAATTGCTCTATCAATTAATAATTGGAATGAAAACAGAAAAGATAAAAACTATTTGAATAAAATATATACATCTATTCAGAATGAATTAAAAGAAAGCAAGGTCAACCTAGAGGCAAGTATTCCAAAACAACAGGTTTTAATAGATAGCCTTATGCAATATGTAAATAACGACTCTATTTCTATATATGGAATAATAAGAAAAGCTGATGGTATTCAGAGCCCAATAATTAAAACGAATTCATGGAAAGCTATTGCTAATTCAAAAATTGAGTTAATTGAATTTGAGAAGCTGTCAGCCTTATCTGAAATAGAAGAAACAAAAAAGAATCTCGACCTTAAAACCACAAAACTTGTTGATTACTTAATTGAAAACCTTAAAACCACAAACAAAGAGAAAAAAGAAGTTTTTCTTCTTTTAAGCGAAGAAATCCTTTCTACATCAAGATACTCGCAATCAGAGATTGAGGAGTTTCTTAATGAATATGACTAAAGTCAGTTAAAAAGTAAGCCTATATCAATTTTAAATCCGAAAAGGTAATGATACACTTAATTGTTGGTAATACAGGTTCAGGAAAAACAACCTATTCTCAGAAATTAAAAGCGCAAACTAACGGTATTATTTTCTCAATTGATAAGTGGAATAAAATCTTATTTTTTGCAGACAAAAAACCTGATGATGGTTTAGATTGGTTTCTTGAAAGAATTGAGAGGGCTGAAACAATGATACTAGCACTAGTGCATCAACTAGAAGATTCAAAAACAGATGCTATTTTAGACTTAGGACTATCAAAATTTAACCACAGAGAAAAGTTTAGGCAATTTGCCTTGGCAAATGGATACGAAATAAAAACACATTTTTTAGATATTTCAAAAGAAACCAGATTTCAACGAATACAAAAACGGAATAAAGAAAAAGGAAACACTTTTGAGTTTGAAGTGACTAAAGAAAACTTTGATTTTATGGAAAACTGGTTTGAAAAACCAACCCCAAAAGAAACCGAAAACGGTATAATTGTTAAGGAATAAAAATTAATACGATAGCTTAAATAATTAAATTAACCATGCTAACAAATATAAATCCCAAACTACCCATGCGCGACAAAGAGATTACACTATCTTATTATGTAAATCAATTGGGCTTTTCAAAATTTGGAAGCGCCGATTATGATGATTATTTAATGCTAGAAAGAGACCAAATACAGCTACACTTTTTTAAATTCAAAAATCTTAAACCTCGAAAAAATTATGGCCAAGTGTATATTAGGACAGACAATATTGACGAGCTTTATAAGGCGTTATTAGAAAAAAAGACTGAAATTCATCCTAACGGAAAATTGGAAGATAAGCCCTGGGGTCAACGAGAGTTTTCATTACTTGACCCAGACAGTAACTTATTGACATTTGGACAAAATATTTAGAACCACTTATGTCACATTCGCACCATCAAGGTCACCATCATCACCATGATTTAAAAGGACGGAATTTAGGCATCTCTATTTTTTTAAATATAGTTATTACAATCGCCCAGGTTATAGGCGGCCTTATTTCTGGTAGCCTTGCTTTACTATCGGACGCGTTACACAATTTTAGCGATGTACTCTCTTTAATTGTAAGCTATATAGCGAATGCGCTTTCCAAGAAAAAAGCCTCTACCAACAAAACCTTTGGTTATAAACGAGCTGAAATTATTGCTGCTTTTGTAAATGCCGCAACATTAATGGTAGTGGCCATCTTTTTAATTATTGAAGCGGTAAAGCGTTTTTATAAACCCGAAGAAATAGGTTCTGACTTGGTAATTTGGCTGTCCATCATTGCTATTATAGGTAACGGCTTTAGTGTCTTGCTGATTAAGAAAGACGCAGACGTTAACATGAACATGAAATCAGCATACCTTCATTTGTTGACGGATATGTTGGCTTCTGTAGCGGTATTAATAGGCGGTGTTTTAATGAAGTTTTATAGCATTTTTTGGATTGACCCATTACTTACGCTTTTAATAGCGCTTTACTTAATTTATATGGGTTTTGACTTATTGAAAGAGTCAACCAATGTACTCATGTTGTTTACTCCAAAAACGATAGCGGTTCAAGAAATTGTGGCTACTATATCAGAAATTAAACTCATAAAGAACGTACATCACGTACATATTTGGCAATTGAACGAAGAAGAAATTCACTTAGAAGCTCATGTCGATTTTAAAGAGGATATAAAACTGTCAGAATTTGATGAAATATTGGAGCAAATTGAAGAGAGGGTATATCATCAATATGGCGTTAACCACGTGAATATTCAACCAGAATACGGTAAGTGCGATAACAAAAAAATAATTGTTCAAGACTAAGTTTATATGACTATTTCAATTAAAACATTTAATGAGCTTACCACACGAGAATTGTATGAACTTCTTCAACTACGAAGTGAGGTTTTTGTGGTAGAACAAAACTGTGTGTATCAAGACGTTGATGACAAAGACCAAAAGGCCATTCATGTTTTAGGCAAAAAGAACAACAAGATTGTTGCTTATACTAGAGCATTTAAGCCCGGAGATTACTTTGATAACCCCGCTATCGGCCGAGTAGTGGTTAAAACTTCAGAAAGAAAATATGGCTTTGGAAGAGTAATTATGAAGGCTACTATTGATTATATTGAGAACACACTAAAGGGCGCTCAAATTGAGCTCTCTGCACAGACGTATTTGATAAAATTTTACAATAGTTTAGGCTTTTTTGAACAAGGCAAAGAATATCTTGAAGATGACATTCCACATATTAAAATGATAAAGCCTTAAACCAATCTTTTAGCGACCCCTAGTTTTAAAAGCCATTCTAATTTTAAGATGAGGTTCAACGGTTTTTCTGCTTTATTTTTTTGGGATAAAAACAAGTAGCCTTGTTCCCGACAATCTAGCTCATCTATACATATTTTCCCGTGAGAATTTTTATGATATTGACTATTTAACATATTGTAATCAAGCCCCTTTTTAACCAAAATAAGCTGAAGTTTTTTGCGGTTTACTAAAGTGATTTTACAAGAAGTAAATAATGTTTCATCATCGTCGTAAATTGCGGTAATAAGCGCGTAGAAATGGGTTTTCTTATTGCTGTCGTAAAACCAACCTTCTTTTTGAAGTTCATTTTTATAATAAGAAATTTCAAATGCGAAAGTGGGCAAATCGTCATTAATATAGTCTAATTGTGCTTTTTCGTCTACATGAAAAAGTGTTGAATTTGTTTTGTGGATGAAGTTGACGTCAACACCCTCAAGCTGTTCTTTTAAAGAAGAAACGCGCTCAAAACTATAATTTTTTAGGTGTAGGGAATAGTAAGAGTCTAAGAGGGGGGTCAGCTTTCGTTCTTTAGCTAAATCTGTTTTGAATGAACTTTTTTTGTTCATTGAGAATTGATTTTATTTAGTAAGGCATTACCGATTTTTTCAACCACACCAACAACAAGTGCATTCCCCATAAAAAAAGCACGTTTGGCGTCCGTAACTCCTTCAAGTTTTGTGTGGTCGTCAGGAAACATGTTAAGACGTTCCAATTCAATAGGAGTTAACCTGCGCAGGCCTTTAGGTGTTTGTACTACATGTTTAAACCTTGAAGGCGACTTACCCCCTTCACCTGTTATAATAGTTCTAGAGGCATTGTTTAAAGCATCAGGAAAAACCATAGCGCCTTCGGCGTAATTATATTGAAATCCGTCTTTGGTGGTTCGGACTTCTTTTTTAGAACCTTTTAAATATTCCCACTTGGGCAAATCGTCTTCAGAAATATAGTATTCTGGGGCTATTTTTCCTTTTTGAAGAATATTGAAGAGCGTTGTGTGATGGCCATAGTAAGTAGGCGATACTTTAGTAGAAAATACTTTGCCTTGAAAACAGAACCCGCTATTCAAGAACGGAGAAAGCTTATCATTTTCATTAAAGTTTTCAGATAGTTTGACTACATCATTTTCAATGGTAAAGGTGTTGTGTTTTTTATCGGCCAGATGTGCAGGAAAAGCCTCTGCAAGCACTCCTTTGTGCAGCAGGTAATTTTCGGCACTCTGTTCTTTCAAGTCTTCGTATAGGGTAGAAGACTCATGAATTCCGACAAAAAACACACGTCTTCTTCGTTGTGGCATACCATATTCAGCGGCATTGATTACCCTCCATTCTATGGCATAGCCCAACTGATTTAAACAGCTGAGCATTATCGCAAAATCACGCCCTCGTTGCGTTGAAGGAGATTTTAATAGGCGGTCGACATTTTCAAAAACCAAGTATTTAGGCTTGTTCTTTTTTTCTTTTAAGATGCGATGGATAGACCACCAAAGCACCCCCTTTTTACCAATAAGCCCTTTAGAGTTTTTTAATGTAGTGGCCACTGAATAATCTTGACAAGGAAAGCCACCAACTAAAACGTCATGGTCGGGTATTGATATTGTTGAAACCTTTTCAATGTCTTCGTTAGAATGATTTTTAGCACCAAATCTCGCCACATAAACCATAGATGCGTGTTGGGCCTTTGTAGAGGGCTCCCATTGGTTGCTCCAAACCACTTCGTAAGCACCGTTATTTTCAAGCCCTAGACGAAAACCACCAACCCCTGCGAATAGCTCACAGACTTTTAATTTATGCATGCTTTAAAAATAGAAAGAATACTACTTTAAAATACTATTGTATTTATTCGAATTAGAAAGCAACTCAACCGCAGTTAAAATAGCATCGTCATGCGTTAGGTTATAATCATAAAGCCCGTCTCTATAGAAATATCGTTTGATAATCTCATCTTCTAGTTTTTTTGAAATTTCAGTTTCATAAGAATCTAAAGCGGCTATCTTACCTCTATTTACTGCTAAAAGCAGGTCTTTATATTTATTTTGAACATCAGCACCCAACAAGCTATCATCTTTATTTAACGCTTCTTCTAACAGTTTTTCTGTTTCTGTTTTAAATGAGAAGTCTTTCCCGTTTGTAAAACTCTTAAATGCATTATAGTCACTAGATGAAAAAGAGAAATCAACAGTAGAGTCAAATGTGTTATTATAATAAAAATCGGTTGCAAAATCAAAAATGACATTATTTTGCACAAGCGCATCGGTTAGCGCATTTGATTTTGTAGACGCAATTTCAACATCAGGCATGACTCCTCCACCATCTTCAACAATTCTTCCATTTCTTGTTTTAAATTCTTTGAATTCACTATTGCGAACAGCATTTCCTTCACTGTCTCGATTCCAGTAATCTAAAGACTGAATACACCTTCCAGAAGGAGTAAAATATCTTGAAATAGTTACTTTGAGCTGTGTGCCATAAGTTAACTTTAAAGGCCGTTGAACCAATCCTTTTCCAAAACTACGAGCACCCATAACCACAGCGCGGTCTAAGTCTTGCAGGCCGCCAGAAACTATTTCACTAGCTGAGGCACTACTTCCATTAACTAAAACCACCAAAGGAATTTCTAAATCTTCAGGCTGATTTTTGGTCTTATATTCTTGGTTGAATTTTTTAACCTTTGATTTGGTGGTTACAATAAGTTCTCCTTTAGGAACAAACAAATTGGTAACATTAATCGCTTCAGACAACAACCCTCCCGGGTTACCACGTAAATCTAAAATCAAACGTTCTGCTCCTTGACCTTTCAAATCTTGCATGGCTGATTTGGTTTGGCTTGATGCTTTTCGATTAAATCTTGACAGCACAATATATCCTGTTTTTTCACCAACCATATGGTAATATGGTACAGCATCGACTTCCACACCTTCTCTTTTAATCGCTGCTGTTTTGGTTTCGCCCTGTCTATTAAATGTTATAGTAACTTCCGTGTTATTGGCTCCCTTCAATAATTCACTCGCATTATCATCAAAATCGGAAACCATTATATCTCCAATTTGAATGATTTCATCTCCGGCTTTAAGACCAGCTTTATCTGCCGGATAGTCTTTGTAGGGCTCAACAATCAGTAATTTATCATCATAAGACCGAACTAAGGCACCAATACCAGAGTACTCACCAGCATTTCTAATTTTAAAACCTTCAACATCTTGCTCGTTTAAAAAGCGCGTATAGGGGTCTAATTCGTTCAACATGTTTTTTATGGCAGAATCCATCAACTCAGCAGGGTTGGTTTCATCGACATAGTTCATATTGAGTTCTTTAAAGAGCGTTGTAAATATTTCTATTTGTTTAGCAATTTCAAAAAAATCACTTTTAAAACTCGTTGTAGTAAAGAGTATAGCGAATGCTAAAACCGGAATTAAAAGGTGTTTTTTACGGAGCTTTTTCATGAGCGATTTTTTTTAAGGAATTTGTCAAGAAGCCCTTTCATTTTTTCATCTATAAAATGATATTCAGGCATTTCTTTACCAAGATATAAAATAGCGAACGTATAATTTCCCTCAATGTTGTTAAAAACTAAATGCTTGTTGAGTCGAAAAGATTCGCGGAGCAATCGTTTTATTCGATTGCGCTTTACAGCACTTTTAAAACTTTTTTTTGGCGCCACAACCATTGTTTTAAATGGAACTTTAGGTTCCTTTTTGCCTTCTAAATAAATTAGTTTTAAGGGAAAATTATTAAGGTGTTTTCCTTCTGCAAATAATAGGTCTATCGCCTTTTTGCTTTTAAGTTTTTCTCTTTTTGGGAAGGAATAATCCATAGGATAAAAGTAAAAAATCCGCTGTACATCGTTGCACAACGGATTTCATAATTTAAATTAATAAACTGTTACTCTGGTTGATAGCTGTTGTTCTCCTGATTGACATCGGCCATTAATTTTGAAGGGTCAACCAAAACACCCGCAATCTCTGCAATAGGCTTATCAATTATTAGTTCATACGTTGGGTATGCCCAGGCCCAATCATCAGCAATAGTTCTTTTTAGATTGGTATATGGGTTTTCTTTTTCCCCCCTCATCATTCTTAGCGGCACATAATAAGTTTCTTGATTACCATCAGCGTCAACCACTAGAATATCTAAAGGCATGGGCATTAATCCAATACGCTCAAGAACTATTTTAGTTTTATCACCCTCAGCAACCACTTCTTTTATTCCATAATCAATGGTATTGGTAGTTTGTGTCCAATCCATTAAATACCAATCTAACTCTAAGCCCGAAACCTTTTCAGCTGTTCGCTTAATGTCATTTGGTACTGGGTGCTTAAACTTAAAGTCTTCGTAGTATTTTCTTATGGTTTCCATCAACTCGTCTTGACCTATAATATAGCCAAGTTGCGAAAGAAATATGGCCCCCTTGCTGTAAGCGGCAATACTATAAGGCATATTAGAATCATATCGATCAGCATGTGTCGCTTGAGGCTGTTCTTTTCCTGATTTAACTAAGTAGTAATAACCACCGTAAGAACGTTCAAAAGGATTTTCTGATTTTTTCTCAAGAATTGCATTTTTACACAAGGCGCTTATGAATGAAGTAAAACCTTCATCCATCCACTCGTGTTTGGCTTCATTGGTTGCTAATACGTGTTGAAACCATGAATGTGCTAGCTCATGAATCATGGTTCCGATAACACTTCCAGGCTTGTCTCCCCCTGTAATCAAAGTTGACATAGCATATTCCATTCCGCCATCACCCCCTTGAATTACAGAGTATTGCTTGTAAGGGTATGGGCCAATGTTTTTATTAAAAAAATCCATGGCATCTGCTGTTAAGGGCTGAACCTTTTCCCATGTATCTTTATATTTTTCATCATTCTTATAAAGAAAATGAAGCGTAGGGCCATTTTCCATCTGTAGGGTATCATGTACATATTCAGGGTCAGCTGCCCACATAAAATCATGAACCATTGGGGCTTTAAAATGCCAGGTTAAGGTTTTGCCTTTGGTCTTCACTTTAGTGCCCGGGGTTTCGTAACCATGACCAATTTCGTTTGGGTTTTGTAAGTAACCGGTTCCGCCAACGGTATAGGTTTTATCTAGAGTTAACTTAACATCAAAATCTCCCCAAACCCCATGAAATTCGCGCGCTATGTAAGGATCAGCATGCCAACCTTCAAAATCATATTCCGCTAATTTTGGATACCATTGACTCATAGAAAGCGCAACACCGTCTTTGCTGTTACGACCAGACCTGCGAATTTGTAAAGGCACTTGTCCTTTAAACTCCATTTCAAAAGTGGTGGTTTCACCAGAAGGTATTGGTTTTGCCAAATCAACCACAAGCACTGTTCCTTCCTCATTGAATGAAACTTTGGCACCATCTTGTTTTAGAGAGGTAACATGTAAATAGCCCATTTCAGTTTCTGAAAGTGCGGCTATTCGGCTTTTGCCTTCATTTAACATTCGCTTATCACCATCTTGTATGTCTTGTAATCGAGCATCCATTTCACTGCCAGGCTGAAAAGCATTAAAATACAAATGGTAATAAACCCTGTTTAGGACTTCTGGAGAATTATTTGAATACACTAATTTTTGTATCCCAGTGTATTGATACGTTTCTACATCCATGTTGACATCCATGGTATAATCTACATGTTGTTGCCAATATGAGGTTTTGTTTTGAGCGATTAAAGTCGTGAGCCCACAAAGAAGGGCAAAAACAATTTTCTTAGCTAATTTTATCATTTTTCTGCATTATAATCAAGTGTTGCTTTTCCTTTTGAAATATTCTCTGCCAAAAGTAAAGCATTGTAAGCATTAACCATTTTCCCCGATTTAGAGACTTGAGAGAAAGGTTTTGAATTGGCAGGCTCTCCAGAAAGTATAACGGAAGCTTTGGAAGGCAGACCCGATTGCATCAATACGTTTTTTACTTGTGATGCGGATAACGATGGATAGTATGAACGAATCAATGCAGCTACCCCGGCAACCGCAGGAGCTGCCATTGAAGTTCCGCCTTGAAACTCATAGGTGTTATTCGGCATAGTGGAATAAATATCATCACCAGGAGCGAATACATCTACATTAGTGCTCCCGTAATTTGAAAAAGTGGCAACCATTTTAGAACCATAAGAAGGCGCTAAAGCTCCTACGGTAATCATATTGTCAGAAATCTCAGTTCCTTTGTATTTGTGGTCATTTGGGAAATTTGAATTAGAAGCGTCATCCAAATCATTGCCGTCATTTCCGGCAGCATGCACAATGAGCACATCTTTTGACGCAGCGTATTCAATAGCCTCATATACCCATTCTGCATTTGGTGAAAATGACTTTCCGAAACTACAATTGATGATTTTTGCACCGTTGTCAACAGCGTAACGGATACCTAAGGCAATATCTTTATCATATTCATCGCCATTAGGTACAGCACGAATACTCATTAACTTCACATTATTAGCAACCCCATTAACGCCTTTTCCATTATTGCGTTCTGCAGCTATAATACCAGCTACGTGTGTGCCATGACTTTCGTCTTCAACCCGGTTTTTCGGGTTGCCATCTCCATAACCACGACTATTAAAATCATAAGGACTATCACCCACAACTCCGCGACCATCAAAATCTTTATTCAAGTTGTAATTTACTCTTTCCGTAAAATAGGTAATACCCTCTGTTAACTCCGAAATTACTTCATCAATAGAATCAGCGTATTGGTACATTTGAGTTAAAATAGAAACGCTTTGTTGCAGTTGTTCGGTAGTTGGCTTCATAGCCAACAACTCTTCTTTTGTATAAGAGTCTTTGCCTAACTCTTCTTTTACCGCAGCATCGGCATTGGTCACCGCTTGAAATATTTGATCATATTGTTGCTTGTTTTGTAATGCTTTTGGGTATTCTTTATCTAACTCAATTTGAGCCTTTGCTCTATCAGCAGCGCTACCAATATTTAAACGCAGCATTCGTGCATGTTCTAATTGTTCGTTGTACGAATCTCCTAAAAAATTATAACCGTGAATATCATCGATATAACCATTGCCATCATCATCTTTTCCATTACCCGCCTTTTCTTTTTTATTTGTCCAAAGAACACCATCGAGATCTTCATGGTCTAAATCCATTCCAGAATCTAAAACAGCCACCACTACTGTTTCTCCTTTTTTGTTGCCAATAAGCTCTGCATAAGCTTTATCAACACTCATTCCTGGAATTGTATCCAACACTAAATCGGCATGTCCCCAAGTCTGTTTCTGATTCTCTGAAAGTTCAGCTATTTTAAGGGGAATAGTATCAATATTTTCAACAGGGGTAGAAACTAAACCGGTAGTACCGCAGCCTACTAAAAGAAGCCCCGCGGTACCTAACGTTAAAAATGGTTTTGAATAGGTAGTTGTCATAAGAAAGTGTTTTGAAAAATAACTTTATTGTTAATGGAATATTTCTTTAAAGGAGAACAATTCGTTTAAACGCACTCCTTTTTCTGTGTTTTTTAAGGTACAAAGTTCATTATGTGCATCGTGTTCGAAAAAAAGAACAAAATCTTTTTCTACCGCTTGTTTACTAAACGTTGCTTTTTCGTCCATGCTGAGCAATGGCCTTGTGTCATAACCTGTAACATAAGGCAAAGGAATATGGCCAACAGTTGGCATAAGGTCAGCCATAAAAACCAAGGTTTTGCCTTTATAGTTAATATGTGGAATCATTTGCTTTTCAGTATGTCCGTCAATGCATAAAATATCAAATCCTAACTCTGAATTTTTCACAAAACTTTGACCATCTAAAGGAGTAGGTCTGCTGATAAATTTTAATTGACCCGCAGCCTCCATGGGCAAAAGGTTTTCTTTTAAAAAAGAAGCTTTTTCTCTAGGGTTTGGTTCCGTAGCCCAACGCCAGTGGTCTTCGTTTGTCCAAAAGGCAGCATTTTTAAAAGCAGGCTCATAGCCCGTCTTGTTCTTATTCCATTGTACACTACCACCACAATGGTCAAAATGTAAATGTGTCATAAAAACATCAGTAATATCATCTTTATGAAAACCAAGCTTTTCTAAAGAATTATCAAGGTTATGATTACCCCATTGATGATAGTAGCTGAAAAATTTATCAGATTGTTTATTGCCTATACCAGTGTCAATAAGAATTAATCTGTCTCCGTCTTCAATTAAAAGGCTTCGAGCAGCGATATCAATCAAGTTATTGCCATCAGCAGGATTGGTTCTTGACCAAATTGTTTTTGGAACAACGCCAAACATAGCGCCACCATCCAACTTAAAATTTCCGGTTTCAACGGGGTATAATGTCATTTAAAAACTAAAATGACGCCCAAAATAAGAAAACCCTAAGGCAAATAGCTTATAAACACCTTTTTATTGCATGTTTTTTAACAGAAAAGGACTTTGTTGACAGGCTAAAAGAAACCCATTTAGGTTTTCTGAAATAAAAAGGTATTTTTAGAGCTTAGACCACACCGAATTGAAAAAACTAGAACGAAGCCTATCTTTAACCTCAGTTATTGCTATTAGTATTGGAGGCATGCTAGGGAGCGGTATTTTTGTATTGCCAGGCTTGGCTGCTGCAAAAACAGGGTCTTCAATTTGGATGGCCTATCTGATTGCGGCTATTTGTATTCTTCCGGCGGCATTATCTAAGTCAGAATTGGCAACAGCTATGCCCTCTTCCGGCGGAACCTATGTTTATATTGAAAGAGCTTTTGGCCCATTGTTTGGAACTATTGCAGGTTTTGGATTGTGGCTTTCTTTACTTTTTAAAAGCGCGTTTGCCTTAGTTGGTTTTGGCGCTTACCTGTCTATTCTAATTAACATTGACCCAGGACTAACAAAATATATAGCAGTTCTTTTTTTGGTGCTGATTTTGTTTTTGAACATCATGGGTGTAAAAAAGGTGGGAAAAGTTCAAATATTTATCGTTAGTATAAGTTTGACAACCCTTGCTCTAATTCTGTTGTTTGGTTTGCCCAGCACCTCATCAGCTTTATTAGACCCTTTTTTACTTAAAGGCAAAATGGGCCTTTTTTCAACAGTGGCTTTTGTTTATATTTCTTATGCTGGAGTAACCAAAGTCGCGGCCATTGCAGGAGAAATTAAAAACCCAGGAACAAACCTTCCAAGAGCGATGATTCTTTCATTGTTTATAATGACAATAATTTATGTTTCTGTGGCTTTTGTTTTAGTGGGTAATTTGCCTCTAGAACAACTTCAAACGGACATCAAGCCAATTTATACGATTTCAAAACTATTAGGCGGCAATATTGTTGGTTATGTGGCTGCTTTGGTTGGGGTCATCACCCTAATCTCTATGGCGAACTCTGGTGTTTTGGCAGCATCAAGGTTTCCTTTTGCCATGGCAATTGATAAACTGTTACCTGATTTCATGGGTAAAATCCACAGCAAATTTTTAACCCCGGTTGTTACTATTTTGATGACTTGTTTTTTAATGGTTTTGGTTATTCTATTTCTTGATGTGGAAAAAATAGCCAAATTAGCAAGTGCCTTTATGGTGATGATGTTTATTTTGGTCAATGCCTGTGTTATCGTTTTAAGAGAGACTTCGGCGCAATGGTACAACCCTCCATATCGTTCGCCATTATATCCTTTTGTTCAATTGTTCGGCATTTTTAGCGGAATAGCGTTATTAGTTTTTCTTGGGGTAGGGCCGATGTTGGCTATTTTAGGAATATTTCTTTTAGGTTTTGTTATCTATTTCTTTTTTGGGAAGAATGCCACCCGAACAGGAATTCTTAGAAAATACGGTCATAGACCAGCTTTGTATTTGCTTTATAAAAGAAAGCGAAACACAAAAATTACCTATCGAAATAGCCAGAACCAAAGCCTACAAAACTTAGATGGCGAATTGGCCTCTAATGCCGGAGTTGTGGTTCCTCTTTTAGGGAATGAACGTTCGCCTGAAATGCTGGTAGAAATCGCAGCAGCCATTAATAAACGTGAAAAAATTCAAGTTGTAAACGTTACAGAGGTTCCTAATCAAACCTTTTTGGACGCAATGGTTGAAGAAAACCCAAGGATAGCCTCTCTTGAACGAAGGGTAAATAGGCTGGCTACCTCACAAGACATACAAGTAGATTTTGAAGCGGCAGTAACCCATGAAATTTCAGACACCATCCATGAATTAAGTAACCAAACGCATTGCGATTGGTTAGTGATGGGTTGGAATGGTCGAGCACATAGTGGTATATTAGTTAGTAATCCTATAGGGTGGTTGCTAACTCATATCAATTCAGATTTTGCCCTTTTTAAAGACGACGGCGTGCGTTATATCGGCAAAGTTTTGCTAGCCTTAAGGCCTGGTAGAAAAGACAAAAACTTTATTGCTGTTGCAGATAGAATATGCTCATTCTATAATGCATCTTTAACACTATTACATGTCGTTCCAGAGAAAACAGATTGGGACACCATAAATAATATGGAGGCTCATTCAAAAAAATTATTGAAAAAAGTGGACACCTCAAGTATGGTAATCGTCCAAAGAGATAACGATTCTATTGGAGCTATTTCAAAGGCCTCAGCCAGCTTTGACTTATTGATTTTAGGGACACCCCAAAAAGACAATTGGATAAGTGTTCTTTTTGGTACTGGTAAAGATAAGTTTACTGAAAAGTCAGCTTGTTCAGTGTTGCGTTTGACAATGAGAGACCATTAGGTTTTAAATTAAAGACGTTATTTCTACATACTTTAAATGCTTATTTTTACTTCATATTAGCTGATTACTCAAGCTTAACAATATCAGCAAGTAGTTTCATTTCTAACTCTTTAAGGTCAACCCAAAAGAGTTTGCTAAAACCTATTGATAATGTTAGAACTAGCCGGAATAATAATTTTAGGAATCATTGCCCAATGGGTAGCTTGGCGATTAAAACTTCCAGCAATATTACCGCTTATTTTAATAGGCCTTTTAGTTGGGCCAATTGCCACGCTTTATACAGAAGATGGGGCTAAACTAATTGAACCAATTTGGAACGGAACAAAAGGCTTATTCCCTGGGGAAGGGCTATATTATTTTGTGTCACTTGCCATCAGCATTATTCTTTTTGAGGGAGGCCTTACCTTAAAGCGGTCTGAGATTAAAAATGTTGGTCCAGTAATTACCAAATTAATTACCCTTGGCTCTTTGGTAACTTTTCTAGGTGCAGGTGTTGCGGCCCATTATATTTTTGGATTGTCTTGGCAAATCTCTTTTCTTTTTTCTGCTTTAATTATAGTCACAGGCCCAACTGTAATAACACCAATTTTAAGAAACATTCCCCTTAAAAAAGATATTTCGACGGTTTTGAAATGGGAAGGAATTTTGATTGACCCAATAGGTGCTTTGGTAGCGGTTTTGGTTTTTGAATTTATTAGTGTTGGTGAAGGAAGCGGCTATACGCAAACAGCTTTAATAGAATTTGGTAAAATATTATTGTTTGGAACCACCTTTGGTTTCACTTTTGCTCACGCTTTGGCATTTGCAATTAAGAAGAACTTAATACCACATTATTTAATGAATGTGGTGTCCTTATCAGTGGTATTATTAGTATTTGTGGAGTCTGATGTTTTTGCACATGAATCAGGTCTTCTAGCTGTTGTTGTTATGGGGATGGTTTTAGGAAACATGAACCTGCCCAACCTTAAAGAACTGTTATATTTTAAAGAATCTTTGAGTGTTCTTTTAATTTCTATTCTGTTCATTTTACTAGCAGCAAACATTAATATTAGCGATTTAGAGTTGTTGATGAATTGGAAAACAGCTGCATTATTTGCAATTGTTGTTTTTATTATAAGGCCTTTAGGAGTGTTTCTAAGCACTAATGGTTCGGCGCTAAAGCTTAATGAAAAAATGTTTATCGGCTGGGTGGGTCCAAGAGGTATTGTGGCTGCTGGGATTGCCTCCCTTTTCGGGTCAAAATTATTAGCAAAAGGAGAACCTGGAGCTGAGTATATAACGCCATTGGTTTTTATGATTGTGCTCGGAACGGTTCTTTTAAATGCAACTACCGCGAGAATGTTTGCAAAAATTGTAGGAGTGTTTCTAACAAAGTCTGAGGGAATATTAATTATTGGCGCTTCAAAAGTATCTCGATTGATTGGCAGTTATTTAAGGAAAAACAGCAGACATGTAGTTTTAATTGACAACAACCAATCGAATGTGAATAAAGCCAAGGCCTTAGGAATTGAAGCAATGACCGCCAACATATTTTCGGATTCATTAACTGATAATATTGAATTGAATGACATGGGTTTTTTAATGGCGTTGACGGGCAATTCAGACATCAATAAATTTGCTATTGATAAGTTCAAAAAGCAATTTGGCGAGAATGGGGCTTTCCGTTTGGTCAATACAGATGAAATGAATGACCCAGAGAACAACCCTGAAGAAGGATTATTTTCTCATACAGATGACTTTATTAAATTGACAGATGCTGCCCGTAAATATCCAACCATTAATGAAATTGAATTGACGGATAAAAACCACTATTCTGGGCTATTAGAAATTACAAAAGCTGACAACGACATCATTCCATTATTTCTAAAAGACACCAATGGGGATTTAAAAATTATCTCGGCTTTTGGCAAAGAGAATTATAATGTGCAAGAAGGCTATAAATTAGTTTACTTGGGTAAGGTATTTGATTTTATTGCTGAAGACAACTAATCGTTTAATTTCAGAACAGCCATAAAAGCTTCTTGAGGCACCTCAACATTACCCACTTGACGCATTCGTTTTTTACCTTTCTTTTGCTTTTCTAAAAGCTTTCTTTTACGAGAAATATCACCTCCGTAACACTTTGCTGTTACATCTTTTCGAAGCGCTTTAGTAGTTTCTCTTGAAATGATTTTGGCACCAATTGCAGCTTGAATAGGAATATCAAATTGCTGTCTTGGGATGAGCTCTTTTAATTTTTCACACATTTTCTTACCAATATGTACGGCATTATCGGAGTGAATTAGTGCTGATAGCGCATCAACTGGCTGAGCGTTTAAAAGAATATCAACACGAACTAACTTAGAAGTTCGCATACCAATCGGAGCATAATCAAATGAAGCATAACCTTTTGAAACTGTTTTTAAACGATCATAAAAATCAAAAACAATCTCAGCCAAAGGCATGTCAAAACTTAGTTCAACACGCTCAGTTGTCAAATAGGTTTGATTGGTGATTTGTCCTCTTTTATCAATACATAATGACATTACATTACCTACAAAGTCTGATTTTGTGATGATAGTTGCCTTTATATAAGGCTCTTCAACACGATCAATTGTAGAAGGATCGGGCAAATCGCTAGGGTTGTTTACAATTACAGGTGTTTCAGGATCCTTTCTGGTAAACGCATGGTAGCTAACGTTTGGAACAGTTGTAATTACCGTCATGTTAAACTCACGCTCCAAACGCTCTTGAATGATTTCCATATGAAGCATTCCTAAGAACCCACAACGGAAACCAAAACCTAAAGCAGCACTGCTTTCTGGCACGAAAACCAAGGAAGCATCATTCAATTGTAATTTTTCCATTGAAGATCGTAGTTCTTCAAAATCTTCAGTATCTACAGGATAAATACCAGCAAAAACCATGGGCTTTACATCTTCAAAACCCGCGATTGCATTTTTCGTCGGATGTGCAGAATCGGTTATGGTGTCGCCCACCTTGACTTCGCGAGCATCTTTAATCCCAGTAATCAAATAACCTACATCACCAGCCGAAATAACTTTCTTTGGGTGTTGGGTTAATTTAAGCGTACCAATTTCATCAGCAAAATAACTTTTATCAGTAGCAACAAACTTAATTTTTTGACCTTTTTTGATTTCACCATTAATAACTCTAAAATAGGTCTCTACACCTCGAAAGGGGTTATATACGGAGTCAAAAACTAAAGCTTGTAAAGACTCATCAATATTGCCTTTAGGAGCTGGAATTCTTTCAATTACAGCGTTAAGAATAGCCTCGATTCCTATCCCTGTTTTTGCACTTGCAGGAATAACTTCTTCGGCATCACAGCCCAATAAATCTACAATATCATCCGTCACCTCTTCAGGACTTGCGCTTGGCAGGTCCACCTTATTCAGAACAGGAATGATTTCTAAATCGTTTTCAAGGGCTAAATATAAATTTGAAATGGTCTGTGCTTGAATGCTTTGGGCGGCATCTACAACTAAAAGTGCGCCTTCGCAAGCAGCGATAGACCTAGAAACTTCGTATGAAAAATCGACATGCCCTGGGGTGTCGATGAGGTTTAAAATATAGGTATCGCCTTGATATTCATATTCCATTTGAATAGCATGACTTTTTATAGTAATGCCTCGTTCACGTTCTAAATCCATACTATCAAGCAACTGGTCTTGCTTTTCACGATCAGTAACGGAACCAGTAAAATCTAATAACCTATCAGCCAATGTACTTTTGCCATGATCAATATGGGCAATAATGCAAAAATTTCTAATCTTCTTCATAGAGACTGCAAATATAGTTCTTTTGCGATGTTGCCTAAAGAAATACAAAAGTCAGGTCTAAATTATTTTCTTAGCTTTGACTTAGAACCCAAACGTTAAATGAAGAACTTACTGCTAACCATTTTTATGGTGTTTTTCCTTTGCGGAAGCATTTTTTCACAAACCTTTGAGATATCAGGAAAGGTTGTCAATGGAGACAACGATATCATACCTTTTGCAAATATATTATTGTTGAGTTCTAAAGACTCTACATTTGTTAAAGGAACATCAGCTGATTATAATGGGTATTTTATATTGGAAGAGGTATTACCTGACCTTTATTTACTGCAAGCGAGCTATATCGGAAGAGGGTCAAAACCACTAGCCCTTGATATTCAAAAAACCGTAAAACTAGGCGCCTTAGTGATTCCAACGGAGGCAGAAATTCTTGACGAAGTGGTTGTTACGGCCAGAAGACCAACAGTAGAAAGATTAGCAGACAGACTGGTATTTCTAGTAGAAAACACAGTTGTTTCACAAGGTAGTTCTTGGGATATTTTGAAAGGAACCCCAGGGGTTATCGTTAACCAAGAAGATTTACAGATAAGAGGACAAAACGCAAATGTTTATATCAACGATCGCAAAGTGCAATTAAGTGGTCAAGAAGTTAGAGACTTACTTGAAGGTTTATCTGGGGTTAATATTAAATCTGTTGAGGTTATTCCAAATCCACCTGCAAGATATGATGCCGAATCTGGGCCAATTTTAAATATTGTAACCAGCAAGAATATTTTGCCTGGTTATAAAGGTAGTGTGAATGGAACATATACGCAGTCCATTTATCCAAAGTATAGTATTGGTACAAGTCAATATTATAAAACTGAAAAATTAAATGTCTTTGCTAATTATACCTATAATCCTAAAAAGACTAGAAAAAAAATAGCAAAAGGGGTTAACTATTTTGATGAAAACAATACCATCTTTTCAAAATGGTCATCTGAAGATGAGGATGTTCAAAATTCTGATGCCCACAATTTAAATTCAACCGTTGACTATGAATTTAATAGTTCTAATTCTATCAGTCTTACTTCGAACATTTTATTGAATAATAATCAAGTTTGGCAACGAAATCTTTCCGCTGAAATAGCAAATCCTGAAAATGAAATTGATTCAACTTTTACGACAAATAATACTGGAAAAAAGGACAATACGAATATGGCTTTCGATTTATCGTATGAACACAGATTAAAAAAACCCGGAGCAAAGATTGCTGTTAATGGTCATTATACTAAGTTTAATGATAACACAACCCAAAATATTTTATCTAATTACTTAGATAATACAGGAGGTTTTTTAAGAGATTTTGGTTTTCAAACAGATGCATTTCAGAATATTAATATTTTTACAGGACAAATCGATTTTTCTTCTCCTTTAGGAAACGCTTCAATTGAAACAGGTGTTAAAGTATCTTCAGTAGATTCAGAAAGTAATATTGACTTTTCAAATTTTTTAGGCTCAAATGAAAACGTCAATGAGGCCCTTTCAGATAATTACTTATATGATGAGAAAGTTTACGCCGCATATCTCAGTTTTGTAAAAAATTGGGATGAATTTTCAATAAAATTAGGAGTAAGAGGAGAATATACAGAAGCAATGGGTAATTCGCTGAGTCTTGGAGAAACCAACACACAACAATTTTTTGAGCCTTTTCCTACAGTCTATTTTTTGTATTCCCCATCAGAAAACCACAGTTTCGCTTTCGATTATGGACGAAATGTGGACCGACCTAAATACAATGACTTAAACCCTTTCCGTTATTTTTTTAATGAAAATGATTTTATAGAAGGAAACCCAACACTACAACCAAATTTTACAAATAATTTTAATGTCAATTACACTTTAAACAGCGAGTTTTTCTTTGATTTTTACTATCGGGATAATGGAAACTATATCAGTTCTTTAATATTTCAAGACAATGAAACACAAATATTGCGCGAGTTAAGGCAGAATGTTCTGAAGAGCACTTCTTATGGTTTTGACTTTACAGTTAGTAAGAGTGTTTTGGATTCTTGGTTTTTATACGCTTACACTTCATTTTTCTATGAGGATGAGACCTTTTTGGCAGTCGAAAGTGGTAACGTAGAATTTACAAATAAGATTAATGGGTTATATCTTTATTTAGCAAACTACTTAACCTTATCTGGAGATGGAACGCTGACAGGAGAGCTTGCTTTTAGCCATATGTCAAAATATCTATTTGGATCATATGTGCAATCTCCAATTACAAATTTAACCCTAGGGTTAAGAAAATCACTTTGGAATAATAAGGCTGTTATTTCAATCTCAGCCGAGGACTTGTTAGGCAAAGCAAATGGAACTTATACTTCTCGGTACTTAAACCAAGACAACTTTTATTTTGTACAACCAGAAACTCAGTTTGTTAAGATTGGCTTCACGTATAATTTTGGAAACTTCCGTCTAGAAGACAACCAAAAAGGAATTGATAAGAAAGAACGTGATCGACTGTCAAAAGAAGATTAATCTATCCACTCAGCGATAAAAAGATTGGTATCTCTAGTACCACCATTATTTCTGTTGCTGGAAAACGCTAGGTACTTACCATCATTTGAAAAAACAGGAAAAGCGTCAAAGGTTTCTCCATGAGTTACGCGTTCAAGGTTTTTACCATCAATATCAATAAAATATAGATTAAAAGGAAAGCCTTTTTCAGCCTCAAAATTGCTAGAGAATAGTATTTTTTCGCCTGAAGGATGAAAGAAAGGGCTCCAGTTGGCATTGCCTAAAAAAGTTAATTGCTTTAAATCAGAGCCGTCTGCGTTGCAAATAAACAGCTCCATTTCTGTAGGTTCAACCAAACCCTCTGCAAGTAAGTCTTTATATTTTTTAATCGCCTCTGGAGTTTTTGGTCGCGAGGCTCTAAATATTAATTTTGAGCCATCTGGAGAGAAAAAAGCACCCCCATCATAACCAAGCTCATCTGTAATTTGCAATACATCAGAACCATCTAAATTCATCGTATATAATTCTAAATCACCACTTCTATCAGAGGTAAAGACTATTTTATCCCCTTTTGGTGAAACTGTTGCTTCGGCATCGTACCCCTTTTCATTGGTTAATTGAGCTGTTATATTTCCTTCTAAATCCGCAACAAATATGTCAAAAGAGTCGTACACCGGCCATACATAATTACCATTTTTTCTAAGAGGAACTTCCGGGCATTCTTTATCAACTAAATGCGTTGAACCATATACGTAATGTTTATTATCAGGTAAAAAATAAGCACAAGTGGTACGCCCAAAACCTGTACTAACCATAGGAGGCTTCTTATCTTTGAAATTTTCTTCAATTCGCATTAAAAACATTTGATCACATTCCATTCCCCAGGCTTCATTATTGGATTGAAAAATCATCTGCTTATCATCCCAACTCCAATAAGCCTCCGCATTATCTCCGCCAAAAGTAATTTGTCGAATACTTTTAAAATGCTTCTCTTCAGGGTATATTAAAGTATCGCTGCCAGCCATTAGTGAGGTCGCCTGTTCATCTTTTAATACTTTTTTTTTGGTTTCAGTCTTACAACTTACCATTATCATTATAAAAATGAAAGCAAGAAAATTTCTCATTTGATGTATTTTTGGTAAAAATAAAAGCTATGAAGGGTATTTTCTTTGTTTTAGTTGTGTTTTTTATTTGTTTGGCGTCATGCAAGCAAGAGGTTCAGAAAAAAGTATCTCTAAAAGAAGACATTGCTTTTCTAGCAAATGATAGCCTTGCTGGCCGTGAAACTGGAACACCTCAAGAACTTCAAGCGGCTCAATATTTAAAGAATAGGATGGAGTCAATCGGGTTGTCCCCGAGAGGAAATTCAGGTACCTATTTTCAAACATTTACATTCAAACCAAAAAAAGACCCTCATTCTGAGGCAGAGTTTGTTTCTGGCGATGGAACTATCACAGGGACTAACGTAATAGGTTACATTGATAATGGCGCAAACAAAACCACCATAATTGGCGCTCATTATGACCACCTTGGTATGGGTGGAGAAGGTTCTCTTTATGCTGAAGGCGAAGCCATACATAATGGTGCAGATGACAACGCAAGTGGAGTTGGAGTCATGCTGAAATTAGCAGAAAAATTAAAAGACAGTTTGCCAGGCAGTAATTACTTATTTATGGCCTTTTCAGGTGAGGAGATGGGCCTATTAGGGAGCAACTATTTTTGTAAAAATCCTACCATAGATTTAGAAAAAGCCAATTATATGATTAATATGGATATGGTTGGAAGACTTAGAGAAGATAAAACTCTAGCGATTAGCGGAACGGGTACAACGCCAATTTGGAGTCAAGTTTTAAATGCTAATAATCCAGGTTTTAAATTGGTGTTGAGCGAATCAGGAGTTGGTCCGAGCGACCATACCTCTTTTTATTTGCAAGAGATTCCTGTCTTACATTTTTTTACTGGTCAGCATGAAGATTATCACAAACCATCTGACGATTTTGAGAAATTGAATTATAAAGGAATGGAAATGATTGGCGATTATATTCTAACTGTGATTACAGAATTAGACGATACCAAAAAACTAACCTTCAGAAAAACAAAAAATGAAAGCGAAGAAGTACCTCGTTTTAAAGTAGGATTGGGTGTTATGCCTGATTATCTCTTTGATGGTCAAGGAATGAGAATTGATGGCGTTAGTGAAGAAAGGCCGGCTGCTATTGCTGGGCTATTGAAAGGTGATGTGGTTGTACAATTGGGAGATAGCACCGTTACCGATATGATGAGCTATATGCGCGCGCTTTCAGCTTTTGAAGAAGGTGATACTGCAAATGTTATTGTTGAAAGAAAAGGCAAAAAAATAGGTGCTCAAGTTAAATTTTAAACCTAATTGGCTCATTTTGAGAAGTATCGAGTTTTAATGTATTTTTGCAATCCTTAAAAAAAGAAATTGCCTAAAATAGGAGACATACAACTACCAGATTTTCCATTGCTATTAGCACCGATGGAAGACGTAAGCGACCCACCTTTTCGCGCCTTGTGTAAGGAGCAAGGTGCAGACGTTGTTTATACAGAATTTATTTCTTCGGAAGGGCTTATTCGTGACGCAGCTAAGAGTGTTATGAAATTAGATATTTACGAAAAAGAACGCCCAGTAGGCATTCAAATATTTGGCGCCAATTTAGATTCGATGTTACAGTCTGTTGAGATTGTTGAAAAATCTAGGCCCGATATTATCGATATTAATTTTGGGTGCCCCGTAAAGAAAGTAGTTTCTAAAGGTGCCGGTGCGGGCATTTTAAAAGATATTGACTTAATGGTGTCTTTGACTAAAGCTATGGTTGAACACACTAAATTACCGGTAACGGTTAAGACTCGTTTGGGCTGGGATGAAAGTTCTATTAAAATTGTCGAGGTTGCCGAAAGATTACAAGATGTAGGTTGCCAAGCTATTGCTATTCATGGTAGAACTAGAGCGCAAATGTATAAAGGCAATGCTAATTGGGAACCAATCGCCAAAGTAAAGAATAATCAAAGAATGCATATTCCTGTTTTTGGCAATGGCGATGTTGATTCGCCAGAAGCCGCAGTGAAAATGCGAGATGAATATGGGCTAGATGGCGCAATGATTGGCCGTGCTAGTATTGGCTATCCTTGGTTTTTTAAAGAAGTAAAACACTTTTTTGAAACAGGAACACATGCTGACCCCCCTACCATGGTTGAGCGCGTTGAAGCTGCGAGAAGACATTTACAAATGTCTATTGATTGGAAAGGCGAAAAACTTGGTGTTTTTGAAACACGCCGACACTACACGAATTACTTTAAAGGGATACCAAATTTTAAGCCATACCGTATGAAGATGGTTACCAGTGATGAATCAGAAGATGTTTTTGCTGCTTTTGATGAGGTGCTTGAAATATTCGGAGATTTTCAATTTGCTACATAAGGTTGTTTATTGCTGTCTAGACGAATCTTAATTTGCTATAAGTTCCTTAGATATTCTGCTACTTGCTATTTTTGAGGATAGCAGGCCGAGAATAATAATCGTTGCTAAAACTACTAGCACGTTCATAATGTTATATTCAACAGGGTAAGGCAATGAAGGCGTAATCATTAACCATTCAAAGGCTATTTGAGAACCTATAAGCAGAGAACCTAAGATCACACCCATCAACCCTCCAAGAGTAGTAACCAAAACACCTTGAACAAAATAAATTCGCCGCAGTTCTTTTAAGGTCGTGCCTAATGAATATAATGTTTTTAAATTTTGTTGTTTATCTAAAATCATCATAATGATGGCTCCAACCACGTTAAAAAGCGCAATAATTAAAACAAGTGTGAAAATTAGATAAGTAGCCATATTCTCGGTATTAAGCATGCGATAAAGAGTACTATTAAGCTCTCTTCGATTCAAAACAATAACTTTATCTCCAAGGACCGAATTTACAGCAGCTCTCACTTCTTCTTCATTACTGTTCTTAGATAGTTTAAAACCTAGGGCAGAGATTTGTGTGCTGTTTTTTTCTAAAAATGCCTGAACCAAGGGTAATTCGGCAATAATATATTTATTATCAAGACTTTCTTCAATGGCATACACACCACTCACGTTAACGGATAATTGATTGTACGCTGATTTTGAACTGAGCATATCAGCAGTTAAGGAGCTCTTACCAGGTTTAAGGGTAATAACCTTTAAAGCATCTCTAGAATTGGTTACGATCCCCAACCTATTTACGACGCCCCTACCGGCAACAACACTTAATGCATTATCACTCCAATTCCCATAATATAAGGTACTGTCAAGTCCTGTAACACTTCGATAGTTTTCTCCAACGCCTTTGATATAAGCTATGTGATTTTTTTCTTTAAAACTTAAATAAACTCGCTCTTCAATTTCTTTAGAATAATTGGCAATACCATTTATTTCCGATAGCTTTTTTGCATCATCTTCATGAAGAGAAAAAAACTTTCCGGTAGTTGCAATTGCCTTTAGGTCTGGGTCAAAGGTGTTAGAAAACTGCAGGCTAAAGGTTTTTAACCCTGCAAAGGCAGAAAGCACAATAAATAAGGCAGCAGAGCCAATTACAATAACTAAAAAGGTAATAAAGTTAATAATGTTTACAGCACTTTGATTGCTCTTTGAGCGTATATACCGCTTAGCGATGTAAAGTGGAAAATTCAAAGGCTATGATTTCTTTCTTTTAGGCAATAAATCTCTGTTTTCAATCGGGTTTTCATCACCTTTTAATGATTTTTCAATTCCATCAATATAATCTAAAGAATCATCTATATAGAAATTCAGGTGAGGAACTCTTCGCAATTGATTTCTAGTGCGTTGTGCCAATTCATGCTTGATAAGAGGTTCATTAGACTTCATGCCTTCTAATAGTTCTGATGCCTTGTCGTTTGGGAAAATACTAACATATATTTTAGCAATTGAAAGGTCAGAAGTCACATAGACTTTAGATACTGAGATTAGGGTGCCTTTTAATCCCCCGTCTGTTGCCGCTCGCTGCAAAACCTCGGCCATGTCTTGTTGAATAATACCTGCTATTTTCTTCTGACGCTGTGTTTCCATAATCCATTAATTCTATACAAAAATAAGGCAAATACTTACGAAGCTCATGATTTGCTAACTTTAGATGCTGTAATTAGCATTAAAGCTTATTCTGATTTAGAATGTTATGGACAAAATCGAACATATAGGTATTGCTGTTAAAGACTTAGCCGTCTCGAATGCGCTTTTTGAAAAACTACTTGGAGTACCGTCGTACAAAACAGAAGAGGTTGCTTCGGAAGGCGTTCGAACTTCTTTTTTTAAATCGGGCCCAAACAAAATTGAATTACTAGAAGCGATTAACGATGAAAGCCCAATAGCCAATTTTTTAGACAAGAAAGGCGAAGGTGTGCACCATATTGCATTTGCTGTAGGAGATTTAGAGAAAGAAATAGAACGATTAAAACAAGAAGGGTTTAAGATTTTGCCTGGGTTCCCAAAAAATGGAGCGGATAATAAAATAGTTGCTTTTTTGCATCCTAAAGAGACTAACGGTGTTTTGGTAGAACTATGCCAAGAAGCCTCAAGCTGAAATTCAAGGATTAAACAAAAGTCAAGCAACTAGGGTAAAGAAACTTTGTTCCCTTAAAAAATATATCCTAATTTTGCGCACCTTAAATAGTAATTCTGATTTTTTATCTGAATTGATATTTTGAGATTTGGAATTTCCAAATCGGGTCCTATAGCTCAGTTGGTTAGAGTAGCTGACTCATAATCAGTTGGTCCCTGGTTCGAGCCCAGGTGGGACCACATTATTATACTAAATAGCCTTAGCAGTTGCTAAGGCTATTTTTATGCGTAAAATGGGGCTATTACTTTTGCCTTAGTTATTAATTAAGCCAAACAATAGTTGTTTTAGAACCACTTCATTTTATAAAAAAACTTTATAAAACCTCTTTTTGTTTAACTTTTTAAAGAGAATCACAAAAAAACACGAAGTGTTTAAAACGCATTTTTAAACAATTAAAGCTTATAAAATACAATTTAACTCCTAAAAATGACGTTTCAAGTTTTATGTTGAGTATATTTACACCTATTTAATAATTAATTATATCTCAAAAACGATAGCAAGACTATTAAACAAAATAGAAATTATGTTAGTATTTCATTTTAGCTCAAGAGCGACCCCTCTCGCTTTTAAAATTAATTAGATACTCGTCCCAATCATTATTGTCAAAAACAACATATTCTATAAGAGAGGGGTTAAATAAGATTAGCAGTAATTTCAATTTTAAGACTGCTATTCAAAACACAATAGTAAATAATAAGTTCATATGAGGTCGAAACAGATTTTTTTGGTAGATGACGATGAAATTTTTAGAACGGCTGCAGAAATTCTGATTTCTACACACTTTCCTGATTTTGAAATTATTCATTTTGAAAACGGTCTAGAAGTTTATGAAAGATTATTAGAAATTGAAACTACCCAAAGCGGCCTACCTCAGATTATGCTTTTGGACATTAATATGCCTGTTATGAACGGCTGGGAGCTACTAGAAGAGCTTAAGAACCATAAAGGACGCATTAAAAACCAGGTGCAAATTCATATCTCAACATCTTCAATTGCACCACAAGACATGAACCTTTCGAAGACTTACGATTTTATAAAAGGGTATATAAGAAAACCAATTACTTCGGCAGATTTAAAACATATTAGTGAATCCCTATTGGTATAAGTGATTTTATTAATGCTTTATCAGATAGGGGTTTAGAATTAAGAAATTTAAACATGTTCAATAAGTTCATATAATTGAAATAATAAGAAAATTCCTACGTTTTCTATTTAAACCAATCTTTAAGTGCAAACCAAAACCCTTTTTTCTTTAGAGAATTCACCCATTCCTTTACTTATAATAGAAGAAAAAGGAAAAATTATTACGTCATCAAAGGTGATTAATACCTTTTTTGAATATCGTTCTGATGTTCAAATTAATTCTATTCATGACTTACTAGGAGATTTATCCTTGAATTTTAAAAATAAGATTAAAAATAAGGAGCAGTTTTCAGAGGTTTATGAGGTCATTTCAAAAGATGGGAGTTTGAGGTGGATTAAGCTTAGCCTTTTTCCTATTCTAACCGATAAAAACCTTTTTCAAATATGTTTTCATGATATTTCTAGAGAAAAACTAAAGTATGACCTTGATCAAAAAGCAAAAAAAATAGCTAAAATTGGAAGTTGGAGTGTGAATTTGATAGAAAATTCTTTGTATTGGTCAGAAGAAACAAAAGCAATACACGAGGTTCCAAATAATTTCATTCCAGATTTAGAAACAGGCATTAATTTTTATAAGGAAGGAAAAAGCCGTGATTTAATAATAGAAGCGGTATCTGAATGTATAGAATCGGGCCAAGGTTATGATTTAGAGCTTGTTATTATAACAGCAAAAGGCAATGAAAAGTGGGTGAGAGCAATTGGTAATGCAGAACGGTTTAACGGCAAAACAATTGGCTTTAGTGGAGTTTTTCAAGATATTGACGAAGCTAAACGCCAAAGAGGCGAATATGATGAGCTAAATGACCGCTTAAGAGCAGCCGTAGATAGTGCTAATGTTGGGGTATGGGATTTTAATATTATTGAAAACACCTTGTTTTGGGATGAACGCATGTATGATTTATACGGTGTAAATAAAGCTGATTTTGAGGGAGTTTACGATGCTTGGGAGCGCACAATTCACCCTGATGATAAAGAGAAAGCTGCTTTTGAAGTTGAGCAGGCCATTAAAGGTAAAATGGAGCTTGACACGGAGTTTAGAATTATAAAACAAGACGGAACTATCGCTTATATTCATGCAGAAGCGAAAGTTTTTCACAATAAAAAAGGTGAACCCTATAGACTAATTGGTGCAAATACAGATGTTACAAGAATAAAAAGAAGGGATGACCGCCTTCGTAAGCTTTTAAATGTTACCGAAAAACAGAATCAAAGACTTCTTGATTTTACCAATATAGTTTCTCATAATTTAAGGTCCAATTCAAGCAATATCTCTATGTTGTCCGGAATGTTAAATTCTAACTTACCCGCGGATAGACAAAAAAAGTTCATTGAGATGATTCAAACCTCCTCAGAAAGGCTTGATGAAACAATAGTTCAATTAAATGAAATCGTAAAAATTCAAGCCACAGATAGTCGTGAAATCAATCAAATTAATGTAAAACAGATTTTTAATAAGGTTTTAGATAGCATTAATGGTCTTGTTTTAGAATCTTCTGCAAGAATTCATTTAAAGGTTGATGATAACTTAAAAGTAAATGCTGTCAAACCTTATTTGACAAGCGTTTTTATGAACTTACTAACTAATAGTATTAAATATAGAAAACCGAATAAACAGCTTAAAATTGAAATAAAGGCAAAGGCTCTTCCCAATCAAACGGTGATATCATTTATTGACAATGGCATCGGCATTGATTTAAATAAAAATGGCTCAAAGATTTTTGGCATGTATAAGACATTCCACAATAATAAAGATGCTAAAGGCATAGGTCTGTTTATTACAAAGAACCATATGGAGGCCATGGACGGTAAAATCCAAGTAGAAAGTAAACTGAATGAGGGGAGTATATTTCATCTTTATTTTTCTAAGGATATTTAGCGATTATTATAATGAGTAAGCAATTGTTTTTAGTAGATGATGATGAAATTTTTAGAACAGCAGCCACTGTTCTATTGGGTCTGAACTTACCAGAATATGAAACTGTTCAGTTTGAAAATGGATTAAGTGTTTATGAAAAGCTTATTGATTTAGTAGAGACCGCTGAGCTTTTGCCGGAGCTTTTGCTTTTAGATATTAATATGCCAGTAATGAATGGTTGGGAATTGTTGGAAGAATTAAAATCAGCTCCCGCTCAAATAAGACAAAAGGTAAATATTCAAATTTTAACATCTTCAATTGCTCCAGAAGATTTGAACTTGTCAAAAACCTACGAATTCATAAATGGATATGTAACCAAACCATTGACAACTAGCGACATTGAGAATTTAAAAAACACCTTGTCTTAGAACAAGTATAGGGGTAATGCCCCGTTCCCTAAGCATTTTAAAGGCTTTACTCATTTTCACTTTGATGATTTGTCAATTGTGTTTAGTTTGATAGGAAATCAACTAAGTATGAAGACTATCCTATTCACTTTTCAACTTTTCGTCATTTTTAAATTGACCGCAGTAAGTCCAAACGTCTCTAAACATTTAGATTATAATAGTATAAGACAAATCACTGATTGTATTTTGCCAACAGAGGTTGGCATACATGACCTCAAAGACGGAGTTATTATAGATGCCTATGATTTTTTTGATGGAGATGAAAAAGCTTTAAGCTTACTTGGGTTTTTTAATGTTGATATAAAAAAACAAGAAAGAATTACAGTAATTGAATACTTGCAAAAAGGCTCTTTAGATTGTGACGGTAAAGTAAAAAAGTATGGTATTGGAGCGCGACTCATGATGAGGGTTACTAGTCATAAAAAAAAGGCAAGATTGGATACTCCTCAACAGATTACCGCTAGCGTAATTTTTGGAAAGGCCACCGTTAAATTCAGCATGCACACTTTTGGAATTACAGGACCAGGAGTCGCTAATTTAAATCGAGTTGGTTCTATTACCGAAAACACATATTCGAGCTTTATTTCAGGGATTTCAGATTTATTGGCAGAAGCTTATGAAGGTAGTAATCAATATATCATACGCCCCCAATTGTTAGAATAGGCTTAAAGTTTGGCCAAGCTATTATCTAAATCAGGTAAAGTGTTTAAAACAGCTTCAGTTACTTCTTCTTGAATTTCAAGAGCATATGCGTCATAGGCTACAAAACCAATCAACAACACACTGATGGTCAAACAAATGGTTAAAATTCTAGCTGAGAGTAATTTTTCTGAAGTTTTCATGGCGGTTGGTTGAATTAGCTGAGTGTAAGTTAACACTTTTAACACAAATTAACAAACCCTTAACAATTTCAATTTGCAGCTAACCAACACATTACAAAATAAGTTCAGTTTGCTACTTATGAGAGCCATCGCAGTAAGGAGGATTACTTGTTCGCTTGCAAGTACATAAATAAGCCTCTTTATTTTCTTCAACACTAAACCCCATTGATGGAGTAGCATTGTGGGCTCTATGAGAGCCATCACAAAATGGCTGATTAGTACTATGGCTGCAAGTACACCAGGCGTAGCGTTTATCTTTTTCTAAAGCGACTTGTAATGGACTATAACTTTTCTTTTCCATAAGTTTAAAATCAATTTTATTAAAAATAAGAAAATACAAACGTGGAATCTATCTAAATAAAATGGCGATTGCTCCAATTATGGTCACGGCGATAATGAAACGGCGGTATTGTTTCTCGTTAATCATTTTAACTAATTTAACCCCGAAAAAGAGCCCGATAAAAATGGCAGGAAGCAACTTTAAATTGACTACTAATGTTTCGGCGGATATGGTTTTCCAAACAAAAAGGTGAAATGGCAGTTTAAAAAGATTGGTGATTAAAAACAACCAAGCAGCGGTGCCTACAAACTCGTTTTTTGGTAATCGTATGGCTAAAAAGAAAAGATTTGTAAAGGCCCCAGCCAGATTACCTACCATAGTTGAAATACCTGCAACAATTCCAGTACTGCCGGCGAACGTCCAATGTGTCGGCACCTTTTTAGACTTTCGTCTATCCCAATAAACAATAATTGCTAGGCTAATTAAAATGAGCGCTACCATCGCTAATTTAAATTGATGCTCGGGTAAATCTTTACCGACAATTGCACCAATTAAAATACCAATAATCATCCATGGAAGCAGTTTTATGATATAATTCCATTTAGTATGACGGTTATAATAAATAACAGCAAAAAGGTCTCCTACTAGTAAGAGCGGTATAATAAAACCAGTAGACTGTTTTGCTCCAAAAGCTAACGCCATCAGGGTAACATTAAAAATAGAAAGCCCTTTTAACCCTGCTTTTGAAATACCCATTAAAAAAGCAGCAGTACAGGCAAAGACCCAACCTACTGAAGATACTTCAGCAAAATCAATTGTAGACATTATGATGAAATGATAGGGCTAAAAGTAAAGGATAATAGTAGAAGCGAATAATTATAAGATGAAATTTAGACAAGGTGTAGAATAGAATTCTATTGAAAATTGTCAAATAGTGCTAGAATTATGGCATAATGATGCTCTAAAAAGTACTGGTTATAAAAAAATTATATCTTTAAAAATCAACCAATAACCAACTATGGAACTCAGCACGCTCGATTACAGCTTTATAATTGTATTCTTTTCTCTTGTATTAGGAATCGGAATTTATGTTTCAAAAAAATCAGGTAAGAACTCTTCAGAGTTTTTCCTTTCTGGCAGAACCATGCCCTGGTGGCTCCTTGGTTTGTCAATGGTGGCGACTACATTTTCAACGGACACCCCTAATTTAGTTACGGATATTGTTAGAACTTCTGGGGTATCTGGAAATTGGGTTTGGTGGTGTTTTTTACTAACAGGCATGTTAACCGTTTTTGTTTATGCCAAGCTTTGGCGCAAGTCTAATGTTAAAACAGACCTTGAATTTTATGAAATGCGCTATGGCGGTAAACCCGCCAGTTTCTTAAGAAAATTCAGATCAATTTACTTAGGCGCTCTTTTCAATATTATCACTATGGCCTCTGTGACCTTAGCCGCTATAAAAATTGGAGGAATAATGCTAGGCTTAGAGCCTTGGGAGACTGTGGTTGGAGCTGGTTTAATTACGGTTGTTTTTAGCGCATTAGGTGGCTTTAAGGGAGTTGTTTATACTGATTTTCTGTTATTTTTTGTTGCCATGGCAGGGGCAATAGGAGCCGCCTTTTATTTAGTTAACATACCTGAAGTTGGTGGAATTGAAGCTTTAATTGCACATGAAAATGTTGCTGACAAACTGAATATACTTCCTGATTTTGATAATACAAGTGTTTTAGTCACCATGTTTATAATACCGATTGCGGTGCAGTGGTGGAGTTCTTGGTATCCTGGAGCTGAGCCTGGTGGTGGAGGCTATATTGCGCAACGAATGTTAGCGGCTAAAGATGAAAACCACGCCATTGGAGCAACATTCTTCTTTAATATTATGCATTATGCCTTGCGACCTTGGCCCTGGATTTTAGTTGCACTAGCATCTTTGGTGGTATACCCAGACATTGCTAGTATAGCAGAAGCTTTTCCTGATGTGGCTGACAATAAATTAGGACATGATTTGGCGTATTCAGCGATGCTTACAAAATTACCAAGTGGGTTGCTTGGGGTTGTTTTGGCTTCACTAGTTGCAGCTTATATGAGTACTATTTCTACACAGCTTAATTGGGGATCCTCGTATATCGTTTTTGATTTTTATAAGCAACAGATTAAGCCTGACGCTACAGAAAAAGAAATGGTCGCTGTGGGCAGAATTTCTACGGTTGTTTTAATGTTATTGAGCGCCTTATTAGCTCTCACCCTACAAAATGCTTTTGAGGTATTCGACTTGTTAGTGACTTTTGGAGCAGGGACCGGACTAGTTTTTATTTTGAGATGGTTTTGGTGGCGCATCAATGCTTGGAGTGAAATCACTGCAATGTTCGTTTCTGGTATTATTTCAATTCTATTGGTAAAAACAAACTTAGGAGAAATCTTATTTAATCCTACAACTGGCTTATTACCTGAATGGGCAAATTATCCTTTTGTGGTAGTTGTTACGACAGCTATTTGGGTGGCAGTTACCTTAATGACTAAACCTGAATCAGACGCAACTTTGCAATCATTTTATAAAAAAATACAACCAGGTGGGCCAGGATGGGCAAAAGTCGTTGCAAATGCTACTAAGGACAATATCGAAATTGTAAACACGAAAGAAAAATGGAGTGTGCCTTCTGGAATAACTGCGATGCTTTTAGGAGTTACTCTGGTTTATTCAGCAATGTTCTCCACCGGGTATTGGATTTATGGGGAAACTACTTCTGCATTAATTGGAACTGGTATAGCCTTGGTCTCTGGCTTGTCTCTGATGAAGGTTTGGAAAGGTATGAAAGAACATATATTATAAATACTACGATATGAAAGACAGGATTCAATCAGTTGATATATTTAGAGGGGCGACCATTGTTTTAATGATCTTGGTGAACACACCAGGCACATGGTCTAATGTTTTTCCACCTTTATTACATGCGAAATGGCACGGGTACACACCAACAGATTTGGTGTTTCCTTTCTTTTTGTTCATTGTCGGAACTTCTATTGTTTTTGCTTATCAATACAAGCAAACAAATAGTGGCACCTATAAAAAAATAAGTATTCGCACACTAAAGTTGATAGGATTGGGGCTGTTTTTGGGCGCTTTCACAATTAGTTTTCCATTCTTTAAAGAGTTTGCAAACATTCGATTTCCAGGGGTATTGCAGCGTATTGGTCTAGTTTTCTTTTTTGCGTCACTATTATTTTTGAATTTTAAATGGAAAACCTTAATTGGTATCACGGTTGGTTTACTAGTAGGTTATTGGTTGTTAATGACGCTAATACCTGTAAACGGAATTGAATCAACTTTGGATAGAGCTCCTAATAATCTAGCTAATTGGTTAGATGTTCAGATTTTTGGTTCACATAATTACAAAACTGATTATGACCCTGAAGGCTTTTTAAGCACAATCCCATCTATTGCAAGTTCATTATTAGGAATATTCACCGGGCTTATTCTTTTATCTAAGCAAAAAAAGAAGGCTACTATTTTATTTGGCTTAGGTGGAGCATTGCTATTAATTGGTCATCTATGGGATTTAATTTTCCCGATTAACAAGGCTCTTTGGACAAGTAGTTTTGTTATGGTTACGGCTGGTTGGGCCAATATTATTCTTGCCCTAATCTATTATTTAACGGATATTAAGAAGATTAAGTTTGGTAGTATTTTCAGATATGCCGGGGCTAATGCCATCGTAGTTTATTTTCTTTCGAGCTTCATTAGTAAAATCATGGGTCAGATTAGAATTGGCGACACCTCATTACATGGATGGTTATTTCAAAATATTTATGTGCAAGACTTTATGTCAATGGAAACGTCTTCTTTACTTTATGGGCTAAGTGTTGTAGCCTTCTATTGTCTTTTGGCATATGTCCTGTACAAAAGAAAGATTTTTATTAAAGTTTAAGAATTGGCACGTGTTTAGAGAAAAATTTAAGAATGAGACTGCAGTAGTTTAGCCACATACTTACCAATCACATCAAACTCTAAATTCACTTTTGTTCCTACTTTGTAGGTGTTAAAACGCGTGTGTTCGAAGGTATAAGGGATAATAGCAACACTAAAACTGTCTCGTTCTGAATCTACCACGGTTAAACTTGTTCCATCAATGGTAATTGATCCTTTTTCAATGGTGACATTATTTAGCTCAGCATCATATTGAAAGCTAAAAAACCAGCTACCGTCTTTCTCTTCAATCTTTGTACAAAATGCAGTTTGGTCCACATGACCCTGCACTAAATGCCCATCTAATCGCGTTCCCAAAAGCATAGCGCGTTCAAGATTAACACGATCATTTAATAGGAGCTCACCAATACTTGTTTTGTCTAGCGTTTCTTGAATAGCAGTTACTGTATAATTGTTGCCATCTATAGCAATTACCGTTAAACATACTCCATTATGAGCGACACTTTGGTCTATTTTAAGCTCTTGTGTTATAGCCGATGATATTGTAATATGAAGGTTACCACCATCTTTTTCAAGATTTGAAACGGTACCTAATGTCTCAATGATGCCTGTAAACATGTCTCTTTCAATTTAACTAGCTTTGTAATGTAAAAATAGGTATTCAAATATGGATTCTAAGTCAGAAGGAAAGAAAATAAAGTTAGGAATTTCGATAGGAGATTTAAATGGAATAGGTTGTGAGGTAGCTTTAAAGACTTTTGAAGATCAAAGAATGCTGGACTTTTGCACACCAGTAATCTTCGCTTCGAATAAAACGGTATCTACTCAGAAGCAGCAACTTGGTTTAAACCTCAATTTTCATGGAGTTCACGAATTAAAAAAGGTATTAGACGGCAAAATTAATGTGGTGAATATTTGGAAAGAATCTCCTAGAATAGAGTTCGGAAAAGCTACGCCAGAAGGAGGCAAGCATGCCATTAAATCGTTAAGAGCAGCGGTTGAATCTTTAAAAAAGGGAGAGATTGATGTATTAGTAACGGCTCCCATTAATAAAAACAATATTCAAGCAGAAGATTTTAAGTTTCCAGGTCATACTGATTTTCTTGCTCAAGAATTAGAAGGAGAGAGCCTAATGTTTATGGTTACGGATACGCTTCGAGTTGGCTTGCTAACGGATCATATCGCGGTTAAAGATGTAGCTCAAGCTATAACAACTAAACTCATTAAAGACAAGGTAAAAACGATGTTAAAATCTTTGAAAATGGATTTTGGTATTCGCAAACCTAAGATTGCTCTTTTAGGCATTAATCCCCATAGTGGAGACAACGGTACTATTGGTCAAGAAGATGAAAAAATATTAAAACCCGCAATACAAGAACTTTTTGACAAAGGAGATTTGGTTTACGGGCCTTATTCCGCGGATAGTTTTTTTGGCTCTAATTCGCATCAAAATTTTGATGCTATTTTAGCTGCTTATCATGATCAAGGTTTAATTCCGTTTAAAACCCTTTCTTTCGGAAAAGGGGTAAATTTTACTGCAGGATTAAATGGGATAAGAACATCTCCTGACCACGGAACAGCCTATGAAATCGCAGGACAGGGCAAAGCAGATGAAAGTTCTTTTAAAGAGGCTGTTTTTAGCGCTATCAAGGTATTTAAAAACAGAACTGAATTCTTAGAATTAACAAAAAACCCCTTGAAACGACAAAACCCAAGGAAATCAGCATAATGCTCTTCCTTTATTTTTGACAAAAGATTGGGTTTTTACAAATAAATACTATCTTTGCACCCGCCTTAACGGCTGGTACACAAACTATACGAGTTACATGATGAAGTTGAAGGAGTTTTTTATTCCTTTTTCAGGACTGAAATTAGGAAAGCATAAGTTTGAGTATAAGATTGAAAATAAGTTCTTTGAATCTTTTGATTATCAAGAGTTTAACGCTACTTTAATTGATGTTGAAGTTGAGTTAAATAAGACTAGCACCATGATGGAACTTGACTTCAAGGCTAAGGGATCAGTCAATGTTGATTGCGATTTAACAAGAGAGCCTTATGACCAAGTTATTTTGTCAGATTTGCAGTTGGTTGTAAAGTTTGGTGAAGAATATAATGATGAGAATGATGAAATTTTAATTATTCCTCATGGTGAGTACCAATTGTATATTGCTCAATACGTGTATGAAATGTTGGTTTTAGCTGTCCCTCATAAAAGAGTGCATCCCGGTGTACTTGATGGAACGTTGCAATCTGAAGCCTTAGACAAACTTGAAGAGTTGGAATTAAAAGAAACAAAAGAAGAAAATAACAATATAGATCCCAGATGGGATGGATTAAAAAAATTATTAACGGATAAATAGGTAACAATGGCACATCCTAAAAGAAAAATATCGAAAACCAGAAGAGATAAAAGACGTACGCATTACAAAGCTGTTGCGCCAACTATCGCAAAGGATTCTACAACAGGTGAAATGCACTTGTATCACAGAGCTCACTGGCATGAAGGTAAATTATATTACAGAGGTCAAGTTCTTGTTGACGCATCTGAAGAAGAGACTGCTGCATAGTTTCTTTTTAAAAATCAAAGTATTGACTCCCGCTTCTTCGTAATCGGGAGTTTTTTTATGAATTTGATTTTTTTTCAAAAAAGCGATTTTTCAGCAAAAAGTCGTAGAAAATGACTATTTTTCGATGATTTTTAGTCATTTTTCAATCTTTTTGACCAAAAACGGACAAACGCATGAATAAAAAAACAGCAGCAATTACAGCTGTCGGAGGTTATGTGCCTGACTTCATTTTGACCAATCAACTGTTGGAAACTATGGTTGAAACCAATGATGAATGGATAACTAGTAGGACTGGAATAAAAGAACGAAGAATTTTAAAAGAAGAAGGGCAAGGCACTTCTTATTTGGCGATAAAGGCTGCTGAAGATCTTATTACGAAGAAGAATCTTAATGTAGAGGAAATTGATTTGGTTTTAGTAGCAACTGCTACACCAGATATGCTGGTAGCTTCAACCGCTGCCTATGTTGCATCTGAAATTGGTGCAGTTAATGCTTTTTCATATGATTTACAGGCGGCATGTTCAAGTTTTTTGTTCGGGATGTCTACCGCAGCTAGTTATATAGAATCAGAGCGCTATAAAAAAGTACTGTTAATCGGCGCGGACAAAATGTCGTCAATTATTGACTATACCGATAGGGCTACCTGTATCATTTTCGGAGATGGTGCAGGAGCGGCTTTGTTTGAACCCAACAATGAAGGTTTCGGACTTCAAGATGAGTATTTACGTTCTGATGGAATTGGTAGAAATTTTCTAAAAATGGATGCAGGTGGTTCTATTTTACCTGCTACAGAAGATACCGTGAAAAACAATCAACATTATGTTTATCAGGATGGGAAGTCTGTTTTTAAATTTGCCGTTTCAAATATGGCTGATGTTTCTGGTAAGATAATGGAACGTAATAAGCTTTCTCATGATGATGTACATTGGTTGGTGCCTCACCAAGCCAATAAACGCATTATAGATGCAACAGCAAGACGCATGGGGGTTGAAGATTCTAAGGTAATGATGAACATACATCGTTATGGGAATACGACATCAGCGACATTACCTTTGTTATTATACGATTACGAGAAACAACTGAAAAAAGGAGATAATTTGGTGTTTGCTGCTTTTGGTGGCGGATTCACTTGGGGTTCTATTTATTTGAAATGGGCCTATAACTCATAAGAACTAACTAAATCAAAATCAATGGATATTAAAGAAATTCAAAGCTTGATAAAATTTGTGGCCAAGTCTGGCGCAAGTGAAGTGAAGTTGGAAATGGAAGATATTAAAATTACCATTAGAACAGGTGATTCTTCTACTGCTCCAGAAACCACTATTGTTCAGCAAATTCCAATGGCACAAGCACCTATGGCTGCTGCTCCTGCTCCAGTGGCTGCCGAAGCACCTGCTTCACCGGCTGCTCCTGCTCCAGCTGAAGATGATTCAAAATACATTACTATCAAGTCTCCAATCATTGGTACTTTTTATAGAAAACCTTCTCCTGACAAACCTTCTTTTGTTGAGGTAGGACAAGACATTAATAAAGGAGATGTTCTATGTGTTATTGAAGCCATGAAGCTTTTCAATGATATTGAATCTGAAGTATCTGGTAAAATTGTTAAAATTTTAGTAGATGATTCTTCTCCGGTTGAATTTGACCAACCATTGTTCTTGGTTGACCCATCTTAAATTAGAAGTTTAGAAGTTTAAAGTTTTAACGTTTAAATCATTTGTGTTTAAACCAATAAACTGCTAAACCATAAACTCTTAAACTGAAAAGCATGTTTAAAAAAATATTAATTGCAAATAGAGGTGAAATTGCACTACGTGTTATACGAACGTGCAAAGAAATGGGCATTAAAACTGTGGCCGTATACTCTAAGGCCGATGAAGAAAGTTTGCATGTTCGTTTTGCAGATGAGGCTGTATGTATAGGTCCAGCACCAAGTAGCGAATCTTATTTAAAGATTCCTAATATTATTGCTGCCGCTGAAATAACAAATGCTGATGCTATTCACCCTGGTTACGGCTTCTTGTCTGAGAATTCTAAGTTCTCTAAAATCTGTGCAGAACATAAGATTAAGTTTATTGGTGCTTCCGGCGATCAAATAGACAGAATGGGGGATAAGGCAACAGCAAAAGAAACCATGAAAAAAGCAGGCGTTCCTTGTGTACCTGGTTCAGATGGTTTGTTGAAAAATGTAGCTGATGCTAAAAAGACAGCCAAAAAAATGGGCTATCCGGTAATGATTAAAGCAACCGCCGGAGGTGGTGGTAAGGGCATGCGAGCGGTTTGGAGCGAAGACCAAATGGAAGAATTGTATGATAGTGCAGTTCAAGAGGCTTCGGCTGCATTTGGTAACGGCGCCATGTACATGGAGAAGCTTATCGAAGAGCCACGTCATATAGAAATTCAAATTGTTGGTGATCAATATGGCAAAGCGTGCCACCTTTCAGAGCGCGATTGTTCTGTTCAAAGAAGGCATCAAAAACTAACCGAAGAAACCCCTTCGCCTTTTATGACTGATAAGTTAAGGGATGATATGGGTAAAGCCGCAGTAAAAGCTGCAGAGTATATTAAATATGAAGGTGCTGGTACCGTAGAATTTTTGGTTGATAAACACCGAAATTTCTATTTCATGGAAATGAATACACGTATTCAAGTTGAGCACCCGATAACGGAACAAGTAGTAGATTATGATTTGATTCGCGAGCAGATATTGGTTGCGGGAGGAGTGCCTATTTCTGGGAAAAATTACTTCCCAAAATTACATTCTATTGAGTGCAGAATAAATGCGGAAGATCCTTACAACAACTTTAGACCATCACCAGGAAAAATTACAACCTTACATACTCCAGGTGGACATGGTATTCGATTAGATACTCATGTCTATGGAGGATATATAATTCCACCAAACTATGACTCTATGGTAGCTAAGTTGATAACAACCGCACAAACCCGTGAAGAGGCCATAAATAAAATGAGGCGTGCTTTAGATGAATTTGTTATTGAAGGTGTTAAAACCACAATACCGTTTCATAGACAATTGATGGATAGCCCCGATTATTTGGCTGGTAATTATACTACCAAGTTTATGGAAGACTTTCAAATGGATGAAAAATACGACTACTAATATAAACCCCGATTAATCGGGGTTTTTTGGCTATGGAATTAAGTTATTGGGAAAATAAATCATGGTTAACCAATGTAGATTTTACTGTTGTTGGCAGTGGAATTGTTGGTTTAAATTGTGCTTTACACCTTAAGATTCGTTTTCCAAAAGCTAAAATTCTAATTCTTGAGAAAGGTATTCTTCCTCAGGGAGCAAGCACAAAAAACGCTGGTTTTGCTTGTTTTGGAAGTATCTCTGAGATTTTATCAGATTTAAAGTCACATACAGAACAAGAAGTCATTCAATTAGCACAGCAGCGCTTTACTGGCATTCAATTGTTACGAAACACTTTAGGAGATAAGAATATTGGTTATGAAAATCTTGGAGGTCATGAACTCTTTCTAAACAAAGACCTTCATCTTTTTGAAAAATGTCAATCATCCATCTCCCATATTAATAAACTTCTAAAACCTGTATTTAAAAAATCTGTTTTTCAAATTACATCGAACACTTATGGCTTTAACAAGGTCAACCAAGACATAATCACACATACTGAAGAAGGTCAAATTGATACAGGTTGTATGATGACCTCGTTGCTTTCACTTGTTCAAAAAAAGGGAGTTTCAATTTTGAACTCATTACAAGTAGAAGAGTTTGAAGAGAAAATCGATAGTGTAGTTGTAAAAACAGCAGACTTTGAGTTTCACACCAAAAAGCTGCTAATTGCAACTAATGGTTTTGCTTCAAAATTGCTAAAGGAACAAGTGGAACCTGCAAGAGCACAAGTACTGATTACAAAACCCGTAAAAAATTTGAAAATTAAGGGAACTTTTCATTTTGATGAGGGTTTCTACTATTTCAGAAATATTGATAATCGTATTCTCTTTGGTGGTGGAAGAAATCTTGATTTTCAATCAGAGAAAACTGATGACTTTGGTCAAACAGAGATTGTTCAAACATCGTTAGAACGTCTTCTTCATCAAATGATTTTACCTAATATCGATTTTGAAATAGATTACGGATGGAGCGGGATTATGGGTGTTGGTCAACAAAAGAAACCAATCGTAAAACAGTTGTCAAACAACGTCCTTTGTGGAGTACGTTTGGGTGGAATGGGTATTGCTATAGGAAGCTCAGTAGGCAAGCAATTGGCTGACTTACTTTAAATTTTTTTTTGTTTTATCGAGGTAGTAAATGTGTCTTACCCTTTCCCTTTTTACCTATCTTCATGAGATAATTTATTGATAAATAGAAACCATTCAAAACCATAAATGGAATTCTTTTTAAAAAATCAACAGATATGAACCAACCAGCAAAAAGAAGATATCAGCTATTATTCTTTAGTCTTTTAAGTTTCTTTATTATTTCATCTTGTTCGAGCTCTAAAACTGAATTTTCAAAAAAAGATGTAAAGAGATCTCAGAAGCTGGTAGGATTAGATTTTGATAAAAAATATATTGACACCTTGTATCCTTATCTTAAACGAAATAAGGAAGGATTTGATTCGCTTCGCAAATACACATTAGATATTAATGTAATTCCAGCAGTTAGGTTCGACCCATTACCTTCAAATTTTAAACCAAAGGTACAAACCGGTTTTCCAGAATGGAAAATTCCTAATGCAGTTGAACTCCCCAAAAATCATGGGGACCTTGCTTTTTACACTATACCTCAACTAGCATCTCTTATTAAAAACAAAAAAATTAGTTCTCGTGAATTGACAGAGTTTTTTATCGCTCGAATAAAAAAATACAATCCGGTTTTGGAATGTACTATTACCATTACAGAAGAAATGGCCTTGAAGCAAGCAAAAATTCTAGATGATGAACTAGCAGCCGGAAACTATCGTGGGATTTTACATGGTATACCTTACGGAGTAAAAGACTTAATGGCTGTTGAAGGTTACAAGACCACATGGGGTGCAGAACCCTATAAAGACCAACAAATTGAAATGAATGCAACGGTGGTTCAAAAGCTACAAGATGCTGGTGGTGTTTTAATAGCCAAACTAGTTTCTGGGTCTTTAGCCCGAGGTGATGTATGGTTTGGTGGAAAGACAAAAAACCCCTGGGATATTAAACAAGGTGCGTCAGGCTCATCTGCAGGATCAGGCTCCGCAACCTCAGCAGGTTTGGTGCCTTATGCACTAGGAACAGAAACATTAGGCTCTATTACTTCCCCTAGTAATAGAAACGGAATTACCGGTTTACGTCCAACTTACGGAAGAGTCAGTAGACATGGCGTTATGAGTTTAAGCTGGTCTATGGATAAAGTGGGCCCGATGGCTAGAAGTGCTGAAGATTGCGCCATAGTATATAGTATCATCGCTGGCAAGGATCCAAAAGATGCAATGACAACTGATTACCCTGACGGATTTGAACCTAACAAGGATTATAAATCGTTGCGTATAGCTTACTTAAAAAAAGATATTGATAAAGACACTTCACTTAGCAAGAATAACCTTGAAAAGGCCTTGAAGACATTTAGAGATTTGGGCCTAAGACTAGATGAAGTTGAGTTACCTAAAGAAGTTCCTTATACTAGTTTTGATGTTATTTTAAGAGCAGAAGCTGGGGCTTTTTTTGATGATTTAGTTCGTTCAAAAGAAGTGGATAAGATGGTAGAACAAACACAACGTTCAAGAGCAAACTCATTACGTCAAGCGCGCTTTATACCTGCTGTAGAGTACATTCAAGCTAATAGACAAAGACAGGTACTTATAGAGAAAATGCAAGCCATCATGAAGGATTATGATGTACTTATCTCTCCAACTTTTGGTAATAAGCAATTAATTATTACTAATTTAACTGGTCACCCGGTAATTGCTATACCAACTGGCTTAGATAAAGAAAAACACCCTACAAGTATGACTTTAGTAGGTAATTTATACGATGAAGCTAGTATTTTATTATTAGCAAAAGCTTTTCAAGACAGCACCGATTTTGATGAAATGCACCCTGAAGGATATACTGATTAGCAATTCATAAACTATACTTTTCGACCATCCAATAAATTGATTATTCGTGATCCATAGGCGGCGTTATTTTCTGAATGGGTTACTTGAATTATGGTAACTCCATCTTCTTGGTTTAGTTTTTTAAAGAGCTCCATGATTTCCTCACTTTGTTGACTGTTTAGATTACCAGTTGGTTCATCTGCCAAAATTAATTTTGGGTTAGCAATAAGCGCCCTAGCTACACCAACCAATTGCTGCTGTCCACCGCTTAACTGCGCAGGAAATAGGTCTTTTTTGCCAACAATATTGAATCGGTCAAGCATATCGGCAACCATGGCTTTACGTTCACTTCCTTTGTACTTTTTATAAAGTAAGGGCATTTCAAGATTTTCTTGCACGGTCAATTCATCTAATAAATGATAAGATTGGAACACGAACCCGATGTACTCTTTGTAGAGATTAGAGCGGTGCTTTTCTTTGAGTGTATGAACAGATTCGTGTAAAAAATTGTATTCTCCCTCGTCAAAAGTATCGAGCATACCAATAACATTCAATAAGGTCGATTTTCCAGAACCAGAAGGCCCCATTACAGAAATAAATTCTCCTTCTTCAACCTCCAGATTGATATCTTTTAATAAAAAAATGCGTTGTCCACCTGAGTTGACCCACTTGAAAATGTTGTTGAGTTGTAATAGCATAGTATTATTTAATTTATTCTACTTGTAATGATTTTACAGGACTAGCAATAGCTGCCTTTATACTTTGATAACCAACGGTAAGGATTGCAATTGTTATTGTTAATAATCCTGCGAATGCCAACATCCACCAATTGATTTCTATTCTATATGAAAAATCTTGTAACCATTGTTCCATTGCATACCACCCAATTGGTAAAGAAATCAGGATTGAAATTCCAACTAATTTTAGAAAATCTAAGGTAAGGCGGTATGATATTTGCCCAACACTTGCTCCTAATACTTTTCTGACACCAATCTCTTTAGTTCTCTTTTCTGCATTAAACGCAGCTAGACCAAATAACCCTAAACATGCAATGAACAACGATAGAATAGTAAATACCATAAAGATACGTCCAAGGCGCTGTTCTGCTTGATAGGTGTCATTGAAGGATTCTTCCATAAAATTATAAATCAAAGGCTGTTCAGGAATATTCTTATTCCAAACTTCTTCAATTGCAGTTAATGTAGAAGAAAAAGCTCCTCCACTTATTTTGACGGCCATATTTCCAGTTGAGGTTCCTAATCTTAAACCAAGCGCGCCGATATCATCTCGTAAGGTTTCAAAATGAAAGTTGTCTACAACACCAATTATGGTGAAATATTCTCCATTTTCGTCTCCCAGATCACTTGAAACTCTTAAACCAAGCGCCTCTTCAGTACTTACTCCCAATAGAGAGACCGCGGTTTCATTTATGATTATGGCTGTGGAATCGGTCATTCGCTCTTGGCTAAAATTACGACCAGCCTTAAGCGTAATATCTAAAGTTTCTAAATAATCATAGTCAACAAGCCATCGCTGCATGTTAACCGCATCTTCTTGGTTAGTAAAGCCTTCTCTAAAATAAGTATAATCAGACCTTGATGAGGGTGTGGGCAAAAAACTGCTTATTGAAGCGTTCTTTACTTGGGCTATTTTTTTCACCTCTTGTTTAATTGCCTCACCTTTTGTTCCAGCCCCATAGAAATCCTGTACGATTAAAACTTGATCTTTTGAAAAACCTAATTCCTTATTTTGGATATATTCCAGTTGGTTGAATACAACGAGTGTACCTACGATTAAGAAGACTGAGATCGCAAATTGAAAAATGACTAGGGAATTTCGAATATTACCCCCACCAACACTCGATTTACCTATTCCTTTAAGAACTTTAACTGGTATAAAACGCGACATAAAAAAAGCTGGGTACCATCCTGAAAACAAGCTTAATAAAATAGTTGCAAAAAGAACAATGAGCCAAAACACAGGATTCAGAAAAGGGAGGCTAATTTCAGTACCTGCTAGGTCATTAAAAAAAGGCATTACCACCACGGCTATTCCTATAGCAACTAAAAGTGAAATAAATGATAATAGACTAGATTCGGTTAAGAACTGCTTAACCAAACCGGCCTTATTTGAACCAAGGGTTTTCCGAATACCTACTTCTTTTGCTCTCTTCAAAGATTGGGCGGTTGATAGATTCATGAAATTAACACTTGCCAATAGGATTAAGAATAGACCAATAAAAGAAAGAATATAAATATTCTGTATCGATCCGTTAGCACTTAATTCAAATTGAGCATCTGAGTATAAATGTATATCGGTCAATGGAATTGAATAATAATTTACATAATTGCCGCTTGCAATAAAGTTTTTTTCTGTAATTCCAGGATAAATTTGTTGAACCCAAGGAATTAAGTAATCTCCAACAATTTCTTGAAGGGGTGCTTGAAAATCTTCAACACTTGCGCTTGGAATCAATTTAATAAAGGTGAAGTAATTATGACTCCCCCATTCGCTTTCTTGGGCATCTTCATAACCTGACATTGCCATAAAAACACTATGCTCACGCAACAACGAGTTCTTGGGAAAATCATCAATTACACCTGTAACTACATAATTATTGATATTATCAAGAAGTAATTCTTGACCAACTGCATTATTGACTCCAAAATGCTTTTCTGCTGCGGTTTTTGTTAGGATTAAAGTATTAGGTTCTTTTAAGGCAGTTTTAGGATCCCCCACCAATAAGTCAAGACCAAACATATCAAAGAAATTTGCATCTGCATAGGCAGTATTTATTTCCTTGATATTATTGTTTGTGGTACTTTTTCTTATAAGAACGCTCCCAAGGTTTCTAATTCTAGTGGCGATTTCAACTTGCGAAAAATCGTTTTCTAATACGGCTGCCATTGGAGCAGCAGTTTCACCAGATATGGTTTCATCACCACCAAATTTTATATCAGCATTTATCCTATGAATGCGATCAGCATCAGCAAACATTTTGTCATGACTTAACTCATTGTAGATATATAAAGAGATGAGTAATACCCCTGCCATGCCGGTGGCTAGTCCGAAAATATTTAAAAAAGTAAAAAAGGGTTGTCGCCTTAAACTTCTCCAAGCAACTTTAATATGATTTTTAAACATGATTGTTCGTTTTTTGATTGATGTTTTATTCTGTGCGCAAACTTTTTACTGGATTAGCAACTGCTGATTTTATTGCTTGGAGACCAAGGGTGAATGCTGTAATAAGAAGGGCGACAATCCCAGCCAAACCAAACATCCACCATTGAATTGATATACTATAAGCAAAACTACCCAACCAAGCGTTCATAACATACCAAGCAATAGGGAAAGCTATAACGGCGGCGATTCCCACTAGAATGATATAGTCTTTTGACAATAGAATCACAATTTTTGTTACTCCAGCCCCAAGCACTTTTCGAATACCAATTTCTTTAACCTTTCTTTTGGCCATAAATGATATTAAACCAAACATACCTAAGCATGAAATAAATATGGTTAATATGGCGGTAACATTGACAGATTTTAAGATGCCTTCAATAAGTTGATATTGAGCACTCACCTTATCGGCTAATCGTGATTGCTCGTATGCCCTTCTAGACGAAATTGTATTAAAGACAGCTGTGATTTTGGCCGCTACTTGCTTTTCTTGACCATCAACGACACTAACAGATAAGAATCGATGCCTATCGAGGGCACTTTTATCACGATAAATATGTACTAAAGGTTCAACAGCATTCTGCATATCTTGGTAATGAAAGTCTTTAACCACTCCAACAATTGGGGAGCCTGAACCTTCATCGAATTTATATTTTAAACGTTTACCTTCAATAGTATTCCACCCAAAAGCTCTCATTGTGGCCTCGTTTATAATCACTGGTCGTTCTTCATTATTATCCAGATTTCTTTCAAAATTTCTACCCATTATAATAGGAATTTCGAGCGTTTTTAAATAACTATCGTCGGCATAAGACCTTCTAATTCGTACATCTTTATCTCGAGACGCATCGTAATATGTGGTGTAATTAAAATAATAATCTGATGGAATTGATTCGCTAGTTGCTACGTTTTTTACATACGGATTTGCTTCCAGGTCATTTATAAGTGCATTGAATTTTGACGTAGCAGCGTCAAGATTTTTATAGTCTAAATCAATATTACCTACTAAAATATTATTTCGTTCAAATCCTAAATCCGCATTCTTCATAAAACCAATTTGTTGGTTTAAGATAATGGCAATGCTGATGAATAAGATGGCAATTGTAAATTGTAAAATAATAAATGAGTTTCTCAGAATGAAATTGCTTTTTAATTGGTCTATTTTCCCTTTGATACCTATAGATACGGGTATTTTTATAAATCGAAGTGTTGGGAGTATACCTACCGTTAAAGTTGCTAAAATTCCCACTCCTACAATCCCAATAACTACTGGGTAATCTTTAAAAAGGTCAAAAGAAATAGTGCCGAACTCAGGGCCAAATGTGTCGTTCAATCTTGGTAAATTAACCAGTAGAAAAAGAATAGAGGAAATAACCAGGGATATAAAAACAAGAATTCCATTTTCAACGCAAAATTGAATGATAATGCTTTTTTTATTGCTTCCTAGAACTTTACGCACGGCAATATCTTTGGTGCGTTTAAACATTGTTGATGTGTTGAGGTTTAATAGATTTACCAGAATGATTAGTAAAACAAACACTGACGCTGCTATAGAACCTCCAATAATTGTGTCAACAACTGGAATAATATCTGTACGCATTTCGGCGTATGGCATTACATCCATTCCAGCAATTAGAGATGGGTCAGTATAATTTTCTTTAACCAGTTGTTCAATTCGACTTTTAAGTGCGGTTACATCGGTATCTGGGCGAAGCTTAAAATAAACAGGAGAAAAACTATTTGCCCAATTAGTTTGAGCTATAAAAGTAGGATTATCTTTTAATAAGGTATTTGGTAAAACCACACCTAATCGAAAAGAAGAATAGGGACTAATTGGTTCGAGAACACCAGAAACTTTTAAATTTAAAGTGTCAGCTCCTATTATAGTTTTGCCAATAGGGTTTTCATCACCGAACATCTGTTGGCTTACTTTATTGGTAAGAACGATAGAATATTTTTCTTTTAAAGCGGTTTCTTTATTTCCGTATTTTAAAGGGAGGTTAAATACTTTAAAGAAATCAGCATCAGCATAATCTGTACGGTTTTGAAACTCTTTTTCGCCGTTTTCTAACCAAATATTACCCCAACCATGCAAATGTGTTCCCGCAAGCACTTCGGGTGAAGTACCAACCACTTTCTCCATGAGTGGATAAGGCACCTCTCTATACGAATTACCATCTTTAAGTTGTGTTTTTAAATACACAATATCATCTTTTTCGGGGATGCTACTATCGGCTGTATAATATGCATATACCGAGAACAATAGGGTCAACACACTTGAGACACCAATGCTTAAGCCAACAAGATTTAACAAGGAAAGTGTTTTGTTTTTCCAAAGATTACGAAGCGATATTTTAATATGATTTTTAATCATGGATGTTCGTTTTTTGATTGATGATTTATTCTGTGCGCAAACTTTTTACCGGATTTACTATTGCTGCCATTACAGCCTGAAAGCTTACTGTAAACAAAGCGATACTAATGGCCACCACTCCAGCAATTACAAATACCCATAAATCAATGGTGATTTTATAGGCAAAACTTTCCAACCATTTATTCATAAACCACCATGCGAAAGGAATGGCAATAAAAAGGGCAATCAGTACCAGACGCATAAAATCTTTTGAAAGCAATCGAACAATGCCTGATACACTAGATCCCAATACCTTTCTTACGCCAATTTCTTTTTTGCGTTGTTCTGCGGTATAAGCTGCCAAACCAAATAGACCCAAACAAGAGATAATAATGGCCAATGCTGCAAAAATCTTGGCCAGATCGCCTACAAGCGCCTCATTCTTAAATTTTGAATTGAACAAATCATTTTCAAATTGGTATTCAAATGGGAATGTAGGATTGTACTTTTTAAGTACGTTTTGCACCACGGTCAAGGCATCCACCGATGACACATTTGCTTTTAGGTTCACATACATGGTGTTCGCATTGTCCGAATAATTATAAAAAATAACCGGTCCTGTATTGTTATTACCGTATACGTCTCCATACACATAATCGTTTACTATACCTACTACATTATAGTTGATATCCTCGTCCGTTATAGTTTTTCCGATAGCACTATCTTCTCCCATCAATTTAGCAAAAGATTGGGTTATTATAACATTGGTACTGTCTATCATAGCATCGTTGTTGAAGCTACGACCTTCAAGTAAATTTAATCCTACCGTACTAAAAAAGTTTGGACTTACAAACCTATATCTTACCAATACATTCTTGCTATTCTGACCCCCTTGCCATCGATATCCTTGCCCATTAAAACCCCCTGTTAGCATGTTTGCATTGGTCAGCGCCACATTATCTATTAGACCTGATGCTATCATTTCTTCTTTAATGGGTTTAAATTTCTCAATCATATTGCCGCTTACAGGTAGATTTAGTAATGTTCCTTTACTATAACCTACATCCCGAGTGCTTGCATGTTCTATCTGTTGATAGATGATTGTACTGCAAATGATGAACATGATGGAAACCGCAAATTGAGCAACCACTAAACCTTTACGAATTATTGTTGTGTGTCCTAGGTTTTTGCCTGTACCTTTAAGTACTTCTGCAGGTCTAAAAGAGGATAAGTACAGGGCGGGATACCAGCCTGCTAAAAGACCGGAAATCAACGTAATGCCCAAAAGAAAAAGAACATGAGTAGGGTCAACCAATTTAAGCGCTATCTGCTTTTCTACTAGAGTATTGAAGTACGGGAGTAATAGCACTACAAGAACAACACTTAATGTCGCCGACATAACGGCTAAAATCATAGACTCCGTTAAAAACTGACCTATCAATCTTTTTTTACTAGACCCCAATACTTTTCGCACACCAACTTCATTGGCCCTCTTACCACTTCTCGCCGTAGAGAGGTTCATGAAATTGATACAGGCAATTACGAGAATAATCAAAGCGATGAAGGCCAGCGACCTTACCAAAGTAATCTTGCCACCAACAATTTTCCCTTCTTTAAACTCGGAACGTAGGTGCCAATCCTTAATGGAATGTAAAAATGCCTCATTTGGAACTTCCGTTTCATATTCTATTTTGGAAGCTATCATTTTCCTGACCTTGCTATCTACTGTTTTAAAGTCGGTATTTGGAGTAAGTTCTACGAAAGTATCAGCAAAATTTCCACCATATCGTTCGGCCCAAGCCATATTTTCTTGTCCCAATTGGAAACGTTGAAAGGGTATAAGCCAATCAAATTTATAGGTAATCGTACTTGGTAAATCTTGAATGATACCGGTTACGATAAAGGAAAACTCACTATTCAATTGTAGTACTTTATTCAAGACGTTTTTATCGGTGCCGAAAAGCGCTATTGCGGTTTTCTGTGTCAACACAATTCCGTCAGGGGTTGAAAGCGCTTTGTCCTTTTCTCCTTCCAAAAATTCTAAACTGAACATATCGAGAAAATCAGGTTGCACGTACCTTCCAAATCTGTTTATTCCCGTTTCCCCGTTTGTGAGCAACATCTTCTCCCCAAATGTTGCGGCAGATTTTGCAATTCCAGGTACTTCTTCTTTTAAATCTTTGGCAAGCGGTCCAGGGGTAACGTTATAAGTATATACTTCTCCTTCAAAAGTTTGGTTCGTGGGCACGTAATAAAGTAAGTCTTGATTTGGAAAAACACCGTCATAATTAACTTCATCTTCTACCCAGAGTAAAATCAAACAGGCACAGGTAATGCCTATGGCTAGCCCGAAGATGTTCAGCGCGCTAAATTTTTTGTTCTTCCAAAGGCTTCTAAATGCGATTTTGAAATAATTTTTAAACATGATTGTTCGTTTTTTGATTGATGATTTATTCTGTGCGCAAACTTTTTACTGGATTAGATCTGGCAGCCTTAATGGCTTGATAACTAACTGTAATAAAGGCAATGGCCAATGCCAAAACCCCTGCTATAACAAACATCCACCATGAGAGATTGATTTTGTAAGCAAAGTCTTGTAACCATTGGTTCATAGTATACCAAGAAATCGGAATTGCGATAAGCATTGAGGCTAAAACCAGTTTTAAAAAATCAATGGATAAAAGTTTAGTTATTCCAGTTGCTGAAGCACCCAATACTTTCCGAATACCAATTTCCTTAATTCTATTTTGCGCCATATAACTTGCTAAACCAAATAGACCTAAACAAGAAATTAAAATGGTTAGAATTGTAAATAAGCTTGCTAATTTTTCTGTTCGTTGCTCATCAGCAAATTTTTGTGCGTAATCTTCATCAACAAACTCATAATTAAAAGGATAATTTGGGTTGTACTTTTTAAATATAGCTTCAGTAGATTTTAAGTTATCAAACGTACTATTTTGTGAATCAAGTTTAATATGTATTAAATTAAACCAAGCTCTTGCACCTTCAATAACCATAGGACTTATTTTTTGGAATGGTGAATTGAAAACAAAATCTTCGACAACTCCTATAACATGCCAATCAGTACCATTATCTTTTATGGTTTGTCCAAGGGGTTCTTCAAACCCCATAAGTTTAACAGCAGATTTGTTGAGGATTATTGCCGTGGAATCGGTTGGATATTTATCTAATTCAAAATCCCGCCCTTCAACTAGCTGTAAACCCATAGTTCTGATGATAGCATCATCCGCCACTAATCTATGGACTAAGGTTTTGTTGTCGTCACTTTTACCTTTCCATTGAATATCCCAACTATTACTCCAACTTTCGGTGATTGGCGAATTAGTTTTTGAAATTGAAGTGGCAATACCGCCTTCTAATAATTCGGATTTAATGGAAGCATAATTTTTTTCTACATCACCTTCCATTTGAATGTAAACTAGGTTTTCTTTATTATAACCGAGTTTACGATTTTGAACTGTACTAATTTGTTCTTTTACAACAATAGTCGCTGTAATTAGAACAATAGCAACAGAGAATTGAACAATGACCAAAACTTTTCTTGGTGTAATTAAAGTATTTACTTTATTAAAAGTGCCTTTTAAAACAGATGAAGGTTTGAATGCAGATAAATACAGTGCTGGATAGCTGCCTGCCAATAATCCAGTAATTAGAATTGCACCAAAAACTAATCCCCAAAACCAGGGACTTTTCCAATTAACGCTAAGATTTTCATTTATAAGTTCTGAAAAGGAAGGCAGGGCAATAACAACAATAATCAAAGCTAATACTGCTGCTATAAAAGAAATTAAAACTGATTCTCCTAAAAATTGAAAAATCAACGCATTTTGACGTGCACCGACTACTTTACGAACACCGACTTCCTTGGCTCTTTTTTCACTTCGAGCTGTGCTAAGGTTCATGAAATTTATGCAGGCGATAACTAACACTATTAGTGCGATAATACCAAATAAGCGAATGATGTCAATAAGTCCGCCGATTTCTTGACCGTTCTCAAATTCAGAATATAGATGAGACCTCGTATATGGGTACAAAAAAGTCACCATTTCAGGCGCTTCTTTATCATAAGATTCACGCAGTGATTTTATTTTTTCTGAGAAAATATCATAGTTAGTTCCTTTTTGAAGTAAGACATATGTTGCAATAGAATTATTGCTCCAATTTTTATCATCATAACCTTTTTGCTTTAAATAGGACCAGGGCATGAGATACTCGAAATTAAACTCTGTGTTAACAGGGAGGTTTTTCAACACTCCCGTAACTTTAAAACTATCGGTATTGTCAACGGTTATGACCTGACCCACAGCTGATTCATCTCCGAACATTTTATTTGCAAAATCTTCAGTAATTACTAAGGAATTTACATCTTCGAAAACGGTTTCTATATCTCCTTCTATAAGCGGAAAGCTGAAGATTTTCAAAAAATTAGGATCTACAATTGTACCATTAGCCTTTATTTTTTTCTCGTCCTTTGAAAACAAGAATATATTTTCGTAGAAATACCTAGAAACATGCTCAACTTCGGGATAGTCCTTTTTGATGACCGAAGCCATAACCTTTGGGGTTGAGTTCCATGTCCAAATTTCCCCATCTACTTCGTATTTATTGTAAACTTCGTAAATCCGGTCTTTTTTGTCATGAAATTGATTAAAACCTAGTTCAAAATTGACCCATAACAATATCAAACCCGTCACTGCTAAACCAATTGATAGACCAACAATGTTTAGGAAAGAAAAACCCTTGTTTCGTATTAAGATGCGCCAGGCTATTTTGAAATAATTTTTAAACATGATATTGAGTTTGTTAAAATATTAATGGCTCACATTAATATAAAATCGATTTTCATGCCAAAGACTTAACTATCAGATAAACAGTTAATTACATAAATTACATTTTATAAAAGTGTAAAATATTTGGACATGTTTTGTACAATATATTTACACTTCAAAATGGCTATTATTTATTCTGAGCGAAGACTATTAACGGGATTCTGATTAGCGGCTTTGTAACTTTGCCAACTTACGGTCAAAAGCGTCATTAAAATTACTGTTCCACCAGAAAAAAGGAACATCCAAGGAGTTAATGAAATTTTATACGCAAAACCCTTTAGCCAAAAGGTGACGGCGTAGTAGGCTAATGGCATTGCCAAAATAAACGCCAAAAGCAGCCATTTTAAAAAGTTACTATTCAGAAGCTTCAATATTTCTGTTTTACTGGCGCCATTTACTTTACGAATACCAATTTCTTTATATCTACTTTGTGCCACCATTAAAGACAGGCCTAAAACGCCCATAATGCAAACGAAAATCGAAATTAAAGCAAATAATAAGATGAGTCTTTTTTGAAGTAACTCGGTTTTATAAACATTCTCATAAATAGTGTTGACTTGTTCATATTCCAAAGGATATTCAGGAAACATTTTAGTCCAGATGCTTTCAATACGGTTTACTGCCTCTTGTTGTGAGTTAGAATTGTAAGAGACAACGATACTGTTTAACCAGCTATTTTCTCGTTTAAATAACACCAAAGGTTCTACTTTACTTTGAAGGCCTGATAAGTGAAAATCTTCAACTACTCCAATAATTTTACCCTTTGGTAAATCAACATCCGGAACAGGAGAAACTAGGGCAAAATCTTTGTTGACAATTGCATTGGCATCTTGAAAACCTAAATGTTTTAAGGCACTTTCATTGATGAGGTATTCTCCATTACCGTTTTCATCTGCATTATCTTTTTTAAAATTTTCTCCACTTAAAAAAGTTAACCCGAACACATCGGCAAAGGAGTAATCCGCTGCAAAAACTCCAATTACATTTGCTCCAGGTTCGCTTTCGGGAGCATCTTCAAGAGTATAAGCAAACATATCGTGAGTTTCACTTCCTGGTGTATCCATCATTGCGGAGACAGACTTTATGGCACTTTCTTTTAAAAGCTCAGCCTTAAAAACAGTAAAGTCTTTTTGGACTTCTGAATGGACCAATGGTAAACAAAGAATACTTTCTTTTGCCCCCATAGCATTATCTAGGCCATAGTTGGTTTGTTTTGAAATAACTACAACACCAATTAAAAGCACAATGGCCAATGTAAACTGCGTGACCAGGAGTACTTTATGGCCTTTAACTTTACCTGCTTTTTGGAGGGTTTGATTTAAAGTTAAATGTTCAAAACGATTTTTAAGTACGGGTTGCAGCCCTGCTATTAGCATTAACAGTGAACAAATCAACATGGTTGCTACCACAAATAAACCATTGCCTTCGAGTAGATTTAATTGATAACTCTCAAAAATTAGGGTGTTAAATTCCAACATTCCAAATAAGACTAATGCTATGGTGAAAAGAATTATGATGCTACTTTCAAGAATAAAATAAATACCCATAATTCGTTTTGATGATCCTAGAATTTGATTGAGTGCTATGAAAGTGGAAAGGTAACCAGCCATGCCCAAATTAAGGCTAGCGAAGTTACTAAGTGAGATAAACAACAAGATGACACCGGCTAAAACTAAAACCCAAATATTTGACCAAGAACTATTAGGTTCAATTTCTCGAAACAAATCTGAATTCAAATGAATATCTGTAATGTTCGTTAAATGTGCCACTACTTTTGCCCTTACGGCAGCCCCTTCGGGAGTATAAAAAGCTGAGAGCTGTTCAGTTAGTTTGTTTGCGATGGTTTTAGGAGCAGCACTACCATTTAAAAGCACATATTGGTATGCCCAACCTTCAATCTTATTTTTTCCAGGGAGAAACAAAATATCAGGATGAAAATGACTTTGCTGCCGCATGTTTTCCATTACTCCGGTTACTTCAAAATCAGCTTTGTCAGCATTAAAGTGACCTTTTGGTAATGAAATTACTTGACCAATAGCATCGGAATCACCAAAAACCTTCTTCGCTAATGCATTTGAAATAATAACGGAACCAGGGTTCTTAATTGCTTGTGAAGTATTACCGCTGTTAAGTTGCACATCAAAAACTTCAAAGAAATTCTGGTCAATGGCGTATCCTTGTTCAATGCCAAAATACTGTTCTTGGTTACGGATTAACTTTCCTCGGATCGGTTGCAGACGAACGAAATTTTCAATTTCTGGTATTGGAGCTATTAGTTCGGGTAATAGTTCTGCCGAGTAAAATCGAGCGAAATGATTGTTTTCAAATACATTTGGTGTTGTTACCGTAAACCTAAATATTTGATTTGCTTTTTCATGTTGCTTGTCATAGTCTAATTCATTCTTTACAAAAAGAGCAATGAATAAAACACCGCAAAGCCCAAGAGAAAGTCCAATGATTTTTATTCCGTTTAAAACAGGTCTTTTCTTGAGATTACGATAGGCATATTTTAAAAGCATTCTATGAATTTATTGATTTTATTCGTTTCGTAAACTTTTTACCGGGTTTTGGGTTGCCGCTTTTATACTCTGAAACCCTATTGATAAAAAAGCTAGAGACATAGCTATAATACCAACAATTATGGCAACCCACCATTGTAAAGAAATCCTATATACATAGGCTTGTAACCAATTTTCCATGAAATAATAAGCGAGAGGAGTAGCTATTATGAGCGCAATTATAATTTGTTTAAAGATGCCAGTTGCTAAAAGTTTTAAAATATTAGTAACCGAGCTACCTAGAACTTTGCGAATACTTATTTCTTTGGAGCGTTGAGTTATTTGAAAAGATACCATTCCAAATAGGCCCATAGCCGCTATAAAAAGTGTTAACAATGTAAAAATATTGAAAGCCTTGCCTAATCGCTTTTCCTCATCATAAAATTGCATATAAGATTCTTCGACAAATTTAACCTCATAGGGTACGTGTGGCACAATTGTTTTCAGGGTTTTGACAATGAAATCTGATGTTTCTTTGAAGTTCTCCATATTAACCTGTAAAATAACTTCTCCAAAAATTCGCGTATACTCTGGAGTTCTTAAGGCCATAAAAAGCGGCTCTATGGCTTGATCAAAGGTTTTAAGATGAAAATCTTTAAGTACACCGATAACCTTACCATTAGCGAAATCTTTGCCAATTGCCGTTTCCCATCCAAGAGATTTAACCGCGGATTCGTTAAGTAAATATGCCAAAGAGTCGGAGGCAATTTCTTTTGAAAAGCCCCTTCCTTCGATAATATCCATTTTGAAAATATCTAGAAAGTCCTGGTCGACATAAGTTCGATAAATATATAATGGCTCGTTTTCAAAATTACCTTCCCAATTGGTAACAGGACCTTGACTATTGACATTGAAAGGCAGCTGAGAACTCAAAGAAACTTTGTTCACATTTGGGTTTTGTAATAATAGTTCTTTTAAAACCTCTTGTTTTTCTGTAATCTCAGATTCAAAATATCGAACATGAACTAATTGATTATTGCTATATCCAAGATTTTTATTTTGAACGTATTGTAACTGTTGTTGGATTATAACGCTAGCTATGGCTAAACCAATAGCTACAGCAAACTGACTTATAACTAAAATGCTTTTTAAGGAACCTCCTTGTTTATGACTTTTTAAAAAGTTTCCTTTTAGCGCTTTAATAGGTGCAATTCCAGAGAGAAAAAAGGCAGGGTATAGACCTGAAAATACTCCTGTTAATACTGCGGCAATTGACAGAATTACTAAGATTTGAATATTGGAAGTAATATTGAAACTAATTTCTCGATTTAAGAGTTCATTGAAGTATGGTAAAATAAAAGATGAGAGAAATAATGCTAATACTAAAGCTGTAAAAGTTAAAAACAAAGACTCTGCAATATATTGAACTATTAGCCCACCTCTTTTCGCCCCCAACATTTTATTTACACCAACTTCTTTTGCTCGCTTGGCCGATTTGGCAGTAGCAAGGTTGGTATAATTTATGGCTGCTAAAACAAGAATGATAATCGCAATTAAAGCAAAAAGATTTATGTATTTCGCATCGCCATTTTGACCAAGTTCTATGTTTACTTTTGATTTAAGATGAATATCTTCCAAGGGTTGAAGTTTATATTCTGGATAGAATTTAAAACCCTGATTTGCGTATGCTGGTTTAGTGATTGATTCATATACTTTCATCTTGTTTTCCAAGGTCTTATATTGACTTGGATCATTTAAGGTGATATAGGTATGATAGTTATTACTTACCCAAAAACCAACATCTTCTGCATAGTATCCCTGGCTTTTGTATGAAACAATAAAATCGTAAGTAAAATGCTGGTTTTTAGGAGCGTTTTCAAGAATTCCCTTAACTGTAAAAGACGTGCCATTACCAAATTCTATTTCTTGATTCATGGGAGATTTTTCTCCGAATAGTTTAGTCGCGAGAGATTCAGTAATCAGAATATTATTTGGGTCTTTTAAAGCAGTTTTAGCATCTCCGATTACAACATGAGTTGTAAACACGTCAAAATATGAGCTATCTGTATAGAGTCCTTGCTGAACAATTGATAGTTCATCTTTAAGTAATAGTGCGCCTCCGGTATTGAGGTTGGTTACATTTTCAACTTCCGGAAAATCGTTTAATAAAGCTTCTCCTAAAGGCAAAGGAGCAACTGCGAACATATCCGTTCCTTGATAACTATTACCTCTTTGTTGTTGAATTATCCTGAAAGTTTTTTCTGAATTTTCATGATGCTTATCAAAGCTCATTTCAAATTGAATGAACAATGCTATGAGCACGAAGCATGTCATCGCTACCGTTAATCCGGTTAAATTAATAACCAGATAGCTTTTATTCTTTATTAGGTTTCTCCATGCGATTTTTAGATAGCTCTTAAACATGACACTTGTTTTTTAATTATCTCATTCTGTACGTAAACTTTTTACCGGGTTTTGCTTTGCAGCTTTAATGGTTTTGCTACCAACTGTAAATAGGGCAATTACTGTTGCTAACAAACCTGCTACAATAAAAAATAAGGGGCTTAAATTTATTTTGAAAGGATAATTTTTCAACCACTCTTTCATAAACCACCAAGCTATTGGTGCTGCAATTAAAAATGATATACCAACTAATTTCAAAAAATCTTTGGTTAATAAAAAAGTAATATTTGTGACACTAGCACCAATCACTTTTCTAACTCCAATTTCTTTGGTTCGTTGATTTACAATCAATAAGGAAATGGCAAAAAGACCAATACAACTTAAAGCAATAGCTAGTATGGAACCACTAGTAATCATTGTAGTTATTTGTTCCTCTTTCCTAAAAGTTCTGTTGATATTCTCATCTAGGTATGAGCCTAAAAATTTTGAATTCGGTGAAATTTTTGCCCAAGTTTTTTCGACAGCATCATAGGATTTAGCAAGGTTAACTGGAGCCACTTTTACATAAGCATAATATAAATCATAATCTCGACTCATCATCATAGTGATGGGTGCAATAACCTTATCTAAATTTTCGAAATGGTAATCTTTGACCACTCCAATGATAGGAAATCGCAATGAATCACTAAAACTAATGTAAGCAGTTAAAGGGTCTTTTTCTCCAAATTCTTTTGCCATTGCCTCATTAATAACAGCCCCGGACCTATCACTTGCAAATTCCCTGCTAAAGTTACGACCGGCAACTAGCTCTAAATCTAAGGTTTCAACATAATCATAATCAACGGTGAGATAGTTAGTGTTGATGACTCTGTTTTTATATTCAAAACCGAACATGCTACTGGAAACACTTCCATCTTTTCCATATCCTAAATTGTTGTCTGCTCCTGATATTTCTAAGATATCCGTATTACCTGCCAATTCATTGCGTAATAACTCTAGCGCCTCATAACTATTCTTTTTCCCATCTAATGGAAATGACAGCACCTGTTCCTTATTAAATCCAAGATCTTTGTTCCGCATAAAATCCAACTGACTGTGTAGCACCAGAGTCCCAGTAATCATTAAAATAGCGATACCAAATTGCAGCACCATTAAAGCGTCTCGTACTTTGTTTTTGCCTGAGGTGTCTATCTTTCCTTTTAAAGATTGTATAGTCCCTAATTTGCTCAATAACAATGCTGGATAACCCCCTACGATAAGCGTAATTAATAAAATACTAAACAGAAAAAGTAGAATGCTTAAAGGAGATAGAATTAATTCAAAAGAGACTTCAGTTCTGAAAATGGTTTTAAATTCATCAAGAAGCAAAATGCTTATCAATAATCCAATACCTATAGAGAATAGAAAGACAATCAAGCTTTCTGTCCAAAACTGTAAAAAGAGTTGTTTTCTTTTGGCTCCGAGAGTCTTTCGCATACCAATTTCTTTTAGACGTAGCCCGCTTCTTGCGATACTCATATTTACAAAATTGACACAAGCGATAAAAAGAATTAGAAAAGCAACTCCGAGTACCAAATAGGTATTACCGCGACTGACTTCAACATATCCATTTTTAAAGGTTGCAAAATGTTCATTAAGTAGTGGTAAAAGCTCAAACTTATAAAAGAGCCCATCTGCGTCTGGTTGTGCACCATCACGTTTAGCATTTTCAATACGTTCTTGGAAATTGTTCTCGACTAGCGAACGGGTTGCCAAATTAAACTGACCCGGAGCGACATTTTTTGCTAGTTGTACATATACATCATGGTATCTAGCGCTCCAATTATCTTGGCTTTCAAGATAATCGGCTTCTTTTTCAAACCGAACTGCAATTTCAAATTCCAAGGTACTCTGTGAAGGGTTATTTTCTACTACGGTACCTATGGTAAAAGGCTCATCTTTTCCATTGATTAGAATTTGAACTGTTTTACCTATGGCTTCCTCATTTCCGAATAATGATTTTGCCGCATCTTCAGTTATTACAATGTCTGATTGTTTTTCCAATGGATTATTCAGTTTTCCTGCAATTGCAGGAAAGGTGAACATATTGAAGAAATCGGCATCGACCCAAATGGCATCCATATTAATTTCTTTATCACCATAAGTTAGTACAGCTTCTTGTTGTAGATGACGAGTAGCTTTATCTATGCCCGGCACCTCATCTTTGATAGTGGGCATTAATGGGGCAGAATGGCTTACACTTACTTGAGGACCTTTTGGGTTTTGCCACATGGAATAAACCTTGTAAATGTCTTTTGAATTGGCATGAAACTGATCATACGATAAGTCAAAGAATCCAGCCATTGATAATAGTATGGCTACAGCAATTGCAACAGACAACCCAACAATGTTTAGAATGGTAAAGGTTTTATTCTTGACAAGACTTCGCCATGTTATTTTTATATAGTTTTTAAACATAATCGGTTGTGTTCTGATTTTAGTTACAAAGGCATTAACGATTACCATGCCAAACAGTTAAAACTCTGAAAAACAATAGTATAGATGTAAAAATAGAACTGAAAGTGTAAATTTTTTGGACAAGTTTTGTATAGATATTTTACATGATTTTAAAATCTTTCGCCTAAGACTATATCACTCAGTACGTAAACTCTTAACTGGGTTTTGTTTTGCAGCTCTTATGGCTTGAAAACTTACTGTTAACACAGTAACACCCATTGCTCCAAACATGGCTAATACGAAAATCCACCATTTTAAAATGACTCGGTATGGATATTCTTGTAACCATCCATTCATAACGTAATAAGCTATAGGAACAGCAATGAAACATGAAATGACAACTAGCTTTAAAAAATCTTTAGATAGCATATTCCAAACGTTAAAGACGCTTGCTCCTAAGACCTTTCTAACTCCAATCTCTTTAGTACGCTGCTCTGCGACAAATGAAGTAAGACCAAATAAACCTAAACAACTAATTAAGATGGCCAGCCCAGTAAAAATACCTGATAAGGTTCCAATGCGCTGCTCAGCAGCGAATTTTGCGGCATATTCTTCGTCGACAAAATCATATTCAAATGGTATTGCCGGGAAATTTTCCTTGAAAACTCTTTCAATTACTGCAATGCTTTGATTCGCACTTTGGTTTGGATTTAATCTTAGGTTATAATAACTAAAATTATCATGTCTATCATAAACATAAACACCCTGCTTTACTGGCTCGTAAGGAGATTGCGCTATAATGTCTTCTATTACTCCGATTATTTTTAAAGGAGGACTAGGATCTTCTTCATCGGTATCTCGTAATAACTGACCTACAGGGTTTTCCATTCCTAAATAGGTCTTTGCAGTTTCGTTAATCAAAACCCCAAGAGAGTCTGAGGCAAATTCTCTTGAAAAATCTCGCCCCTCAATTATTTTTAGATTTAAAGTTTTTCCGTACTCTGCTGATACTTCGGTCCAAGCCAAATCTTCTTGAAAACCATCTGGTTTACCTTCCCAGGTAAAACCACTCCTATTGGACCAGATACGAGTTGTTGGGCTACTTGAAGTAGCCATTTCAACTACAGCGCCAGAACTGATGAATTGTTCACGCATTAAATCCGTCTTACCATTAAAATCTTGACTAAAGGTTGGAATTTGAATCAAACCTTCTCTATCATAACCTATAGGTCTATTTTTAGCATGGTTGATTTGCTGCATTACAATGACAGTTCCGATTATAAAGGCCACTGAAACAGTGAATTGAACTACCACTAAAATTTTTCTAGGAAGACCGGCATATCTGCCTGCTTTGAATGTGCCTTTTAGCACATCTACTGGTTTGAATGAAGATAAATACAGTGCAGGATAACTACCGGCTAATAGTGCGGTAAATATTATAAACCCTAGTGAGATTAGCCAAAATATGCTACTTGTCCATGGAAACTCAATTTCCTTTCTTGCTAAGTCATTAAAACCGCTTAAACACAGTAAAACAATTATAACAGCCATTATATAAGCAAACAGGACAACCAAAAAAGATTCACTTAAAAACTGATAGATTAATTGACCTTTTTGAGAACCAATAGATTTTCTAATTCCAACTTCTTTGGCTCGTTTTTCGGAACGAGCTGTACTTAAGTTCATAAAATTGATGCAGGCTAAAAGCAGTACAAAAGCACCAATGATTCCGAATAACCAAACATAGCGTATACGACCACCAGTTTGAACACCGTTTTCAAAATTGCCTTTTAGATACCAATCATCCATAGGGAACAAGAAAATTCTAGGATTGTATTGTACCACATCTTCATCCGCATTTTTCTTAATGTCAATTATGGCATTGGTTATACCTTCCATGGTGGTGTTATCAGCAATTTCAACAAACATTTGGAAGGAGTTGTTTTGCCAATTATCGTTGGAATTTTGCATCCACTCTTGGGTATTGTAATAATGATCCCAAGGCATGATATAATCTAAATCACTAAACGAACAGTTATAAGGCATATCTTCATAAACAGCAGTCACCATCATATCATGTTCGTTACTTATTCGAACAGTTTTACCAATTGGGTTTATTTCGCCAAAAAATGCTTCTGCCGTAGACGCTGAAAGCATGATAGCATTCACCTCTCTAAGCCCATCTTTTTCTCCTTTAAGAATATTCAATCCGAGAATTTCAGGAGCTTCACGCTGCATATAATTGCCAAGGCGAGAAAGATTAACTTCACCGTATTTGATGTAAGAACTAGTGTTCCAAGAAGACATTATAAGGTGCTTAAAATTGTCCCCATAACGCTCTCTTAAAGCTGGTTCTAGTGGCAACGGAATTGCTGGGCCTGTTCCCGTATTGTTATTGAAAGTTTGTGATTGAAAAACCTGTGCAAAACGACTTTTATTTTCAAAATTATTATTGTGTGTTAACTCATCATTCATCCATAAACCAATGATCAAAGTTACTGCCATGCCCAAAGCAAGACCTCCAATATTTATTATGGAATATCCTTTATTTTTTAAGAGGTTTCTCCAGGCGATTTTAAAATAGTTCTTAAACATGGTTTTCATTTTTGATTGATGTTCTTATTCCGTTCTTAAGCTGTCAACGGGGCTTTTGATGGCCACTTTTAAAGTCTGGTAACTTATTGTTGCCATTGTAATTATCATGATTGCTAAAATAGCAATGGCAAAATACCACCAATGAATCTCTGTTCTATAGGTATATCCTTGAAGCCACTGCGCCATAAAATACCAAGTAATAGGAGTGGCTACTATACCGGCAATAAGTATAAGTTTGAGAAAATCTTGTGATAATAAAGCTAGAATATTAGTCATGTTACTACCTAGCACTTTTCTAATTCCAATTTCTTTGGTTCGCTGCCCTACGAAAAAGAGAATAAGACCGTAAAGGCCTAAACAGCCGATAAAAATGGCAAGACCCGAGAAAACCTTTGAAAGGGACAAGTAACGTTGCTCTTGTTCATATTGTTCAGCCACTCTATCATCTAAGAATCGATATTCGAAAAGATATCCATCAAAAGTTTCTGACCACTTTTCATCTATTTGAGCTAAGGCCTGTTTCGTATTTTTACTATTTATTTTTAATGCTATCTCACCATAAGTATCGGCTAAAGGCGTTATAATTACGGGGCTGATACCTTCTGTAAAGCTGCTGTTATGAAAGTCTTTTATGACACCTACAATAGTTCCCTGAATAGTTCCACCGTTTATTGCAATCTGTTGCCCCAACAAATCTTCTGGAGAAGAAAGGCCCAGCTTTTCGGCTAATCTTTCATTAACCACCACCTCATCAATAGAATCCTTTTTAAAGAAGTTTCTGCCATACGCAAGCTCTAGACCGAAAGTATTAATGTAATCTTCATCAGCAAATTTAGCATTGATACTAAACTCTTCATCTTCTGGCCTTGTACCATATCTAATGTTTGTGCCCCAATTATTACTTGACGCACCAGGACTACTAAAACAACTTGATACTTCTCTCACACTTGGAATTTGTTTTAACCGTTCTTTGAGACTATAGAGTTGGGCTTCTTCTATATTGCTTGGGATTTCTACCATAACAAGGGACTCTTTGTCAAAACCCAAATCGGAGTTCACAGCATAATCAATTTGTCTTGAGATAATAATTGTTGTTGCGATAAGAACTATGGATATGACAAACTGAGTCACTACCAAAACCTTTCGGGTGGCTACACCACCAGTATCATTATGGCCCAATTTGCCTTTCAGTGCCAATACGGGAACTATTCGGCTCATAAGAATACCGGGATAACTTCCTGAGAAAAAGGAAACTACTACTAATACAAGAGCAATGAAACCTATAAAGTTAGGAGTCCATAAATCATTAATAGCTAGTTCAATATTAAAAAGATCATTGAAAGATGGCAAAAACAAAACCGAAAGCACAAAGCCTATGAAGAGCGCAATAAGACTAATAATAAATGTTTCTGACAAAAATTGCCAAAATAGGTGCTGTTTAAAGCTACCCAACACTTTTCTAATACCTATTTCTTTAGATCGGTAGAAAGCCTGTGCAGTAGAGATATTAATAAAATTGATGCTGGCGATGACGATTAGGAAGAGGCCAACAATACCAAAGACCCATAGGAGTACAGGGTTAAGCCCCCCGTAATCAGCATTAAAATGGATGTCAGAAAGTGCTTGTAGTTTGTATACATGTTTGTTCTTGCTATTTGGCCGGTGCCTTTTAGGTAGCTCAATTAAAGCTTTTTCGATATTGGCAATATTCTGATTAGGTCTTAATAAAGCATAACATTGCAAATTACCGGTAATGCCTCCCCAGCTTTCACTGGCCGCAAACCTAGCATTATCAGCTAGATTTTCAAAACTGATAAAGAGTTCCCTATCTAAAAAAGTGGACTGGGGCAGGTTTTTCAGCACTCCGGTAATTGTTATGGTCTTATCATTCTCCAAAATGAAGGTATTGCCAACAACATCTGCTCTACTGTACATTTTGATAGCCATATCTTCAGTAAGTACGGCCGTATTTGGGGCTGCAAGGTGTACTTTTTCTCCACCATAAATCAAAGGATAATTAAAGATTTCAAAAAAATCTTCTTCTACAAAAACGACATTCTCTTTTAGCTTTTTGAGCTTTCCGTTTTCATTGATATCAAGTATTATATCGTTTCGTTGTACAATTTTGGCAACTTTTTCAGCATAGTCATATTCTTCTCTAAATACCTTTGAAAATGCGGGGGGTACGCTAGCATTGTACTCTATATCATCGGTGATTTCTTCTGTATTTATTCTGTAAATGCGGTCAGCGTTGGTATGAAAATTATCAAATGACAGATGATAATTGAGAAATAGAAAAATTAGGATACAACCACCAAATCCTATGGCTAGACCTAAAACATTTATGGCTGCGAATACTTTTCTTTTTAATAAGTTCCTCCAAGCGATTTTTAAATAGTTCTTAAACATAGCTTAGTTGATTTTTTGAATTTTTGCTTCACCAATTACAATTCCTTTGTTAACCTCAGGAGAACCTTCATAAGCTATGGTCGCTTCGCCATAAGCGGTCACTTTTAATTTGTCTTTAACAGCAATACGATAACTACCTTCACCAAATGCCGTAATTCTAGTGCTATTGGTGTCAACTTCAAGAGTATTGATTGTTGTTTCACCATAGGCTGTAATTTTTTGTTTATCTACCCTTCCGCTCTTAAGCTCTAAAAAGCTCTCGCCGTAGATGGTTGTTGTTAGGTTTTCTAAATGAACTTCGTTAAAATAAACCTCTGATTCACCATATATTTTCAATCTAAATCCTGATTGATTTATTGGACTTTCACATAAAAATTTTTGTTCACCTCGCAACGAAAGTTCTTCAATTGTCTTATAAGTCACAGTTGCCGTAATAACTGTTCCTTTGTAAATAGGCACTTTATAATCATAATTATCACCCTTCACATTTTTACTGTCTGTGTAGGTTTTAGCACCGTCAAGGTATAAACGAAGTGTTGAACCAACCACTTCAACATTCAATTTGTCTAAAGGTTCAGTACTGGAATGAATGGTGACAGCTTCAGATTTGCCTTCAATAAAAGTTACCGCGATGTGAGGACTAACGATTATCTTTTTATAACTATCAACTTCAATAGTTTTTAATTGCCCAAAAGAATTTGTAGAAATTAGTGCAAAACCAATGATAAAAAGTTTTGCACTAATAAGGTTGATTGATGATTTCATGTTTTTCGTTTTTTGATTGATGAATAAACGCCTTTTAAACGGTTGCCCCAATGGCTCGGTTTTGACTTTCAGTTGCTATCTGACCATCAAATAAATTAACTACACGGTGAGCATAATGTGAATCTCTATCTGAGTGCGTAACCATTACAATAGTTGTTCCTTCTTGGTTAAGCTCTGTTAAAAGATTCATTACTTCAATGCCATTTTTAGAATCTAAATTACCTGTAGGTTCATCGGCAAGAATTAATTTCGGATTAGTCACTACGGCTCTAGAAATTGCAACACGTTGCTGTTGACCCCCAGATAACTGTTGCGGAAAGTGTTTTTCTCTATGTGCAATCTTCATGCGCTCTAGCACTTGCATAACCTTTTCTTTTCGCTCTGCCTTTCCCATTTTTAAATAAATCAAAGGCAATTCTACATTTTCATAAACCGTTAATTCGTCAATCAGATTAAAGCTTTGAAACACAAAACCTAAATTACCTTTTCGGAGTTGAGTACGCTGAGATTCTTTTAATCCAGCAACTTCGTGATTAGCAAAGTTGTAACTACCTTCTGTAGGATTGTCAAGCATTCCTATAATGTTTAATAAAGTAGATTTTCCGCACCCTGATGGTCCCATTATTGCAACGAACTCACCATTTTCAACATGAAGGTTTACATTGTTCAAGGCCAATGTTTCAACTTCCTCTGTTCTAAAGCTCTTTCTTAAATTTTTGATTGTTATCATTTCTTTGTTGTTTCTATTAGTTAAAGACATCGCGACGACGCTTGATGTGACAGTTTATATTTATTTTAATACAATTCTTTCAGCTTCACCGAAGCTGTCGTAATTACTTGTAATCACTTTTTCTCCTTGTTCTAATCCTTCTAAAACCTCGTAGTACCTAGAGTTCTGTTTGCCAACTCTAATATTTCTTTTTAAGGCTTCGCTACCGCCTGGGTTCACAACAAAAATCCATTGCCCACCGGTGCTTTGAAAGAACCCTCCTTTTGGCAATAACAGCGCATCACTAGAGGCACCTAGCTGTAATTTAATATTATAGCTTTGACCTGACCTAATTGTTTCTGGTTTTTCATTTGTAAAAACCAAGTCAACTTTGAACCTTCCATTGCGCACTTCTGGGTATACTTTTCTTAATCTTAAAGAGAATTCTTTACCATTACGCTCAAGACTTGCAGATAAATCACGTTTTACGCGATCAATATAATGCTCGTCAATTTCAGCTTCTATTTTAAAATCAGTCAATACATTAACTTGACCAATTCGCTGCCCTTGAGCAATATTTTGGCCAATTTCAGCATCAAGAAAACCTAACTGACCATCTGCAGGTGCTCGAACATTAAGATGGTCTAATCTTTCATAAACCATTGATAGGGTTTGTTGCATACGGCTAAGGTCAGTATCAAGACCTGAAAGGGAGGTTTCACGTAGCTCATCATCCTGTTCTGTTTGAACTTTAACAATGTCATATTGTTTTTGAGCCAATTCATAATTCTCTTTAGAAGTCAAATAAATTTCTCTTGAGATTAACTCATCTTCAAAAAGGGCTTTATTTTGTTCAAAGTTTCTTTTTAAGCGTTGCAAATCTGTGCTAGCAGTTGCTAAAGATCTTCGTCCTTCAACTTGTCTTGAGTCAAAGGTAAGTTTGGTTGAACGCAAATCATTTTGTTTGAGCGCTAGGTTACTTTCACTCGCTAGAATTTGCTCATACAAATTCATATTTTCAAGTTTTAAGATAATATCTCCTTTCTTGACCATTGTACCTTCTTCAATAAGCTTTTCAGATACTCTACCGCCTTCATAGGCATCCATATAAATGGTTGCAATTGGAGCTACATTACCGTTTATGGTAATATAATCATCAAATTTTCCTTCAGTTATTTGGGCTATAGAAAGCCTGTCTTTCTCGGTTCTAAAAGTTGAAACCGAGCTTCCAAAAAATAACTTCCAACCAACAAATAGCAAAATTAAGCCAATGGCGATATAGCCATAATGTTTAGGGCGTAATCCTTTTTTCTTTTCGAGTTGTATATCCATGACTTATTTAATTAATATTGAAAATAGATAGATTGTTATAAAAATCTAGTGTACTCTTATTGACTTTTAAGCGAAGTCTAACTTGTAAGTTTTCGTTTTGTGCCGTTGCAAAAAGGGTCTTTGCTCTTCCTAGTTCAATAGCGTTAATAAGCCCCTTCTCGTATCTTTTCTGTGCAATTTCAAATGCTAGTTCTTGTGAATTGCTCCTTTTTGCGGTTTGAAGCACTTCAGTATTTAAGGCATTATATTCTTGAACCAATTGCTGAATCAATTGATACAATTCTTGCTCTTGAATTTCAAAATTGTTTTTAGCTCTTGCTAAGGCAATTTTCTGTTGTTTGATTCTAGATCGACCAGACCATCCATTGCTTATAGGAACGTTAAGTGACACCCCAACAAATTGGTTGGTATTATCGCGGAACTGTGATCTAAATGGAATAGTTACACCAAGGGTATCCGTAATAGTTTCAAAATAACCTGTGCCATAGCCACCTTGTATTGCAATTGATGGGGCTAAATTACCCCGTGCTATAGCCACTTGCTTTTTTGCTGCTTTAACCCTTAGCTCTTGAGCTTTGATTAAAGGAATAAAAGTCATTGCCGTATTAAAAACTGAATCTGATGTCATCTTCAAATTTTCTTCTTTTTCAGAGTTTTCAATTTCTGGACGAATCAAGATATCAGTTTCTCCCTTTAAGTTCATGGCTTGAATAAGGGTAAGTTTTGCTGCAGCTAACCGATTATTATTCTGAGTTAATAACAACTCGTCCGCAAGAAGTAAAGATTCTGCTTCATATAAATCAGCTCCAGCCATAAGCCCAACTTCAATTTGTTTTTTTACCAATTCAAAATTGGTTTTTGATATTTCAACTTGCTCCTCTGAAATTATGATTAGGCCTTCTATAAATTGAATATCATAAAAAGCACGCATGACTCTAAAAGCTAAAAGATATTTTTGTTGCACACTTTCTTCTTTAGCAGCCCGATACAGAAATTTAGAAGCTTTAATGCTATTAATTTTCTGAAAGCCTTGGAAGACATCAAAAGAGCCACTTATAGAATAGTTATTTGAAAAGAACTCAGTATTAGATATACTATTATCATTCGGATTTACCTGGCGACCAAAGCTGATGTTATAATCTGCATAACCATTTATATTTGGTAAAAGGTTTCTAACTGATTGACGATAGGTTTCTTTATTAGACTGTTCTGTATATTCAAAATCATTCAATTGAAGATTATTCTCTATGGCATAATCAACGCATTCCTCCAATGACCAGACTTGCTGTGCAATTGTTGTGAACCAACTCGCAAATGATAGTATAAAAAAGATTTTCTTTAAATTCATATTAGACTACTATGCCAATGATAAAGCTATTGTCATGCCATAAAAATAATTAACTGAAAATCAGTAAGTTAAATAGTTTCTGTTTTTAATTTAAATTTTAATGTGTAAAATATTTATACAAAAAGTGTAAAATAATTTTACAAACTGGCATTTGTTGAAAAATCAAGTTGTAGTTTTAAAAAATATCGAATCTGCTCAAGGGCCTTTAAACAATGCTCTTTAAAAGGAATACCCCAAAAAAGTAAAAAGCTTATAAAAACTGGTATGTCTTTTGTTTCGAATTTCATAAGAAGAAATTAAAAATGACCAAAGCAAATATTTTAGTAATAGATGATAATAAAAGCGTTTTGAGCGCCTTAGAGATTCTTTTACAGTTTGAATATAAGAGCGTACAAACGTTATTTAACCCTAATCAAATCTCTTCTTTTCCTAATTTAAAGGAGATTGATATTGTATTGCTTGATATGAACTTTTCGGCAGGAGTAAACACAGGTAATGAGGGATTATTTTGGCTTAATGAGATTAAAAAGAAATCTCCAAATACATCTGTAATTATGATGACAGCATACGGTGCTGTCGATTTAGCTGTCAAAGCTTTAAAGCAAGGTGCTTCAGATTTTATTTTAAAACCTTGGAATAATGAACGTTTATTGACTACCGTAAAATCTGCTTATGAGTTGCGCATGTCAAAACTTGAAATTAATAAGCTCAAAAAGAAAGAGAGTAACCTTAAACAGTTTATTAATGATGACAAAAATCATATCATAGGGAACTCCAGGGCTTTGACCGAGGTATTAAACCTTGTTCGAAAAGTTGCTAAAACTGATGTTAATGTGCTCATCACAGGGGAGAACGGAACAGGTAAAGAATTAATTGCCCGCGAATTACATCGATTATCTCGAAGAAAAGAAGAGGTTTTTATAAACGTAGATATGGGTTCAATTTCAGACAATTTATTTGAAAGCGAACTTTTTGGTCATATTAAAGGTTCTTTTACCGATGCTAAAGAAGATCGGGCTGGAAAATTTGAAGCGGCACATCAAGGCAGTTTGTTTTTAGATGAGATGGGAAATCTTTCTTTACAAACGCAAGCAAAACTATTATCGGCAATTCAGAATAAGTCAATAGTAAGAGTAGGTTCTAACAAACAAATTGACGTTGATATTCGATTGATTTGTGCGACCAATTGTAACCTTGATAAAATGGTAACTGATGGTCTTTTTAGAGAAGACTTATTATATCGAATTAACACCATTCATATTGAAGTGCCACCCCTTAGAGAAAGAGAAGGAGATATTCTAATTCTGTCAGATTTCTTTTTAAAACAGTTTGCTCATAAGTATGATAAGTCAAGTTTAAAAATCAACAATCTGGCACAAGAAAAACTTATAGAATATCAATGGCCTGGAAATATTCGAGAATTGCAACATACAATGGAAAGAGCGGTAATTTTATCAGAGGGCAATGTGCTCAAACCAACTGATTTTTTATTGCATTCAAAACCAACACAGTCATTTGAAAACGAACTTACAACTTTGGATGAAATGGAATATCACATGATTTCTAAAGCTTTAGAATTGTATGATGGAAACTACAGCGCAGCCGCTGATCAGTTAGGGGTTTCACGGCAAACCCTTTATAATAAAATGAAGAAGCTCAATAAATAATGGCGAGTAGAAATTTTTATATTCAGTTAATAATCAGAGTCCTACTTATCACTGCGACCGCAGTATTTATGGCTTTTTGTATAACAAGCGCCTGGTATTTATTATTAGTAGTTTCCGTTATCGCTTTGGTTTCACAGGTGTTTGACTTAATTCGTTTTATAAATAGTACAAACCGGAAAATTGCCTATTTTTTTGATGCTATAAAGAATGAAGATTTCACACTCCGTTTTCCAGAACGAGTCACTATTAAATCTTTCAAAGAGCTCAACCAGAGTTTGAATAGAGTTAATGGATTAATACAAGAAGTTCATTTACAGCTTCAAATAAGAGAAAAATATTATCAAGAGATTTTGAAGCAGGCCAATATTGGAATAATGACTTTTAATCAAAAAGGCCATATTCTCTTTTCAAACCCAACCTTAGAAAACCTCCTTAACTACCGTCCTTTAAACCATATCAAACAGCTGAAGCAAATTGATGAAAAATTATACGAGGTTTTTGAATCATTTAAGCCTTTTGAACGTAAACTATTTCAATTAACTAATGAAAGAGAACAAATACAGTTGGCTTTAAAGTCTACTCCGGTAGTTCTCGATGAAAACCAGTTGTTACTTGTAGTTATTCAAGATATCAATGAAGAGTTAAACGAGAAGGAAACAGATTCATGGATTAGATTAATTCGCGTTTTAACCCATGAAATTATGAATACCATAACGCCAATAACCTCCATATCAGAATCTATTCTTAAATACTACCAAAATAGCAACGGTCAAGTTGTTGAAGAATTAGATAAGGAAAAGATTGCAAGTGCAGCAAAAGGCCTCGAAGTCATAAAAGGTCAAGGAAATAATCTTATGGATTTTGTACAAGGATATCGCAGCTTTCTTAATGTGCCCAAACCAGATAAATCATTTGTAAAAGCCGACGAGTTTTTTGAGAAAGTCAAGATTTTGATGCAGTTAGATGCGGATGAGACTACCCGAATAGAATGGATGATAGAAACACCGGAGCTTGAATTTTTTATTGATGAAAAACAACTTACACAAGTACTAATCAATCTTGTGAAAAATGCGGTTCATTCTTTAGAAGACAGTCCTTCTGGCCTAATTAAAGTAATTGCTGGGCTTGATCATAAAAATCGGAAATATATCGTTGTTCGGGACAATGGCCCAGGAATACCTGAAGAAATGATTGATGAAATTTTTGTACCCTTTTTTACTACAAAAGAGAAAGGTACAGGTATAGGACTTAGTCTTTCCAGGCAAATAATACAATTGCATGGCGGCACCCTAAAACTTTATTCTAATCCTGATATTGAGACCAGTTTTACCTTGACTTTTTGATTTAAAATGAAAAAAGCTCTTTATCTATTTTGTGAAAATTACATTAGTGCGAGAATACATCGTATTCAAAATCAAATTAATGAGGTTAAAGCTTCGCTAACTTCTGAATCAAAAAGTACAGCTGGAGATAAACATGAAACAGGTAGAGCGATGTTACAATTAGAGCGAGAAAAACTAGGGCAACAATTATTAGAGGCTGAAAAAATGCAACAAGTATTGTCTAAAGTCCCATTAGAAACTGTCAATGCAAAAGTAGTATTGGGCAGTCTAGTGCAAACTACAAAGGCTACTTATTATATAGCAGTTTCTGCTGGCAAATGCGAAATTGATGAGGCGTTAATTTTTTGTATTTCGGCAAATACCCCGATTGCAAAGCTACTATTGGGTAAAGTAGTAAACGACACTATAAGTTTTAACGGAACTAGCTCTAAAATAATAGCAATCAGTTAGGTACGGTGTTTTTCATTTAACTATTCTTTAAAATGAGTTGTTGTTTTCTTTTTTATATTTAAGAATATAAATCAATAAACAGAACAATTATGACAACAAAAGAAGTGGCAGACAAATTTGTGGGCCTATGTAAAGAAGGAAAGTATGATGAAGCTTATGGAATGTATGCAGAAAATGCGGTAAGTGAAGAAATGCCAGGTATTCCTAATCATGTAACCAAAGGAAGAGAGAATATTATAAAGGAATATCAGCAGTGGGCTGAGAATATTGAAGAAATGCATGGTGGTGACGTCGGTGAGCATATGGTCGCAGGTAACCACTTTGTTGTACCTATGTCAATGGATGCAACTTTTAAGGACAGGGGTAGACAAAAAATAGACGAGCTATGTGTATACCAAGTCGAAAATGACCAAATTACACGAGCGACCTATCATTATCAAGTGCCAGAAATGGGTCAAGGGATGTAATTTTTTTAATCGAGATTGGGCTTTTTTCTAAAAGACTTTATAGTAGCGGCTCTTTTTTTAGAGGTAAGACGCTTTTCAATTGATGATTTTGAGGGCTTTGTTGGTTTCCTTTTTTTTGGAACATGTAAAGCCTTTTTTAATACATCAAAAAAGCGATGAATAACTAATTGTCTGTTTTTGTGCTGACTTCTTGCCTCATCACACTGTAAAAGAAGTAATTGTTGTTTGTTTAAACGATTTGACAATTTTAAAATAAGCCGTTCTTTTTCTCGTGATGATAAGCCCAATGAGCTTTTTACATCAAAACTTAACTCTACTTTTGAAGAAACCTTGTTTACGTGTTGCCCACCAGCACCACTGCTACGAATAGCTTTGAATTTTAATTCTTTTATAATGGTTTCTTTATCCAAAAGATGAGTTTGTACGAATATAACTAATAACCAAATTCAAATTAATCTATAGAAAGCCTCTTATTTACAAGCTGTAGTGATACATTAAGAAACACCTGAGTATTTACTTGCAAGGCATGTCGATTTGTAAAAAAGATGTTTAAACCTTTATTGGAAAGCCCTTCAATTAAATAATGACTTCCTTTAAAATGGTTGTTAATTACATACACTTCGAACCCTGATTCTTTTGAGATTTCGAACTCATGTGGGTATACTAAAATTGACTTGGCAACCGCGCTGTATTCTTTTAGTAAAGACACTGGAACTTCATTAACAATATCAAAAAGAGAAGCCACATATTTTGTCTTTGGTTTTTGATACAATTGTCTTGTGGGTTCATGAGCTATTATGGAACCATTTTTAAGCACTAAGGTTTCATCAGAAAATGCTAGAACATCGTTTGGATCATGACTGGCATTAATCACGGTAATACCCTTTTCTTTTAAGTACGGAAATATTTTATAGCGCAGTTCATTTTTTTTGAATTGGTCAATACTACTGAACGGCTCATCTAGCAATAAAACTTCGGGTTCTTGTGCCAAAGCTCTAGCCAATGCAACGCGCTGTTGTTGACCTCCGCTGAGGCTTTTTACTTTGACATTTGAATAATCTTTCATCTCAATCACCTCAAGTAATTCATCAATACGTTGTTGATGTGTATCTAACTCAAAGGCAGATAAATGTTCGGCAATATTTTCGGCAACGGTAGTAAAAGGCATCAAATCAAAATCTTGTGCCACGTACTTCATGTATTTTTCACCCGGAACAAGATTATAACTTGGCCCTAATACTTCAATTTTTTTCCAATGAATGTTCCCCGAATTCAATTCTAATAGCCCATATAGCGCTTTTAATAGTGTGCTTTTGCCACAACCGCTTTCGCCAATGACTGAAAGATGTTTGCCTTCTTTAAGTGTGAACTGAATATTATTGAGAATAAGTTCATCTTGAAATGAAAAAGAAATGCTATCAACGTTTAACATAAAAAGGGGAAAAGAAAAATCCGTTTCTTTTGAAACGGATTTTCTATTAGAATTATTTTAGAACGCTTAATCAGTACCGTCAGTAATTTTTATTTGGTTAGGTAAAGATTCAAAGCCCATGTTAAAAAGAGTGAACCCAAAAATATCAGCATACTGCTCAATAGTTTTTGCTACAGGGGTTCCGGCTCCGTGACCGGCATTTGTCTCTATTCTTATCAGCGTAGGGTTATTACCGGATTGTTTCTCTTGTAATTCTGCGGCAAACTTGAAACTATGAGCAGGTACAACTCTATCATCATGATCACCTGTTGTCACCAAAGTTGCAGGATATGCTACCCCGGACTTTACATTATGAACGGGGGAGTATCCCTTTAAATATTCAAACATTTCTTTACTCTCTTCAGCTGTTCCATAATCATAGGCCCAGCCTGCGCCAGCTGTAAAAGTGTGATAGCGCAACATGTCAAGTACCCCAACCGCAGGTAAAGCTACTTGCATTAAATCTGGTCTTTGGGTCATGGTTGCCCCAACTAGAAGCCCTCCGTTTGAACCTCCACGAATTGCTAAATATTCTTTTGAAGTGTATTTGTTAGCTATTAAATATTCAGCTGCAGCAATAAAGTCATCAAACACATTTTGCTTTTGCATTTTAGTACCTGCATCGTGCCATTTTTTGCCATATTCACCACCTCCACGAAGGTTAGGCACTGCGTAAACTCCACCTTGCTCCATCCATACGGCATTCGTGATACTAAACCTTGGAGTTAGACTAATATTGAACCCACCATAACCATAAAGGATAGTCGGGTTTTTACCATTAAGTTGAACTCCTTTTTTATGTGTGATAATCATGGGCACTTTTGTACCATCTTTAGAGGTATAAAAAACTTGAGTAGAAACATAATCGGAAGGGTCAAAATCAATATCTGGCTTCCAATATTGGGTGTATTCACCAGTTTCTACATTATACTTGTAGGATGAACCTGGGGTGCTATAATTGGTAAACGAAAAGTAGAATTCTTTATCTTCTTTTTTACCACCAAAACCACCAGCACTACCTACACCTGGTAATTTTACTTCACGCACTTTGTTTCCATCATAATCATATTGATAGACTTTAGAAATGGCATCGACCATATATTCAGCAAAGAAAAACCCACCACCACTGCCAGCAGTTAATACATTTTCTGTTTCAGCAATAAAGTCTGTCCAATTATCTGAAGTCGGATTTGCAGCATCTGCAATTACAATTTTTTTGTTCGGTGCATTCAGGTTAGTCACTAAGAATAGTTTTGAACCTTCATTTTCCATCACATAAGTATCGGAATCTGTATGATCTAAAACGGTCACAAGACTGCTGTTAGGGGCGTTTAAGTCTTTAAGAAAAAGCTTATTTCCTGATGTAGAAACCGAGGCAGAAATGAATAAAAACCGCTCGTCTTCAGAAACACGCCCACCAATATAACGGTGTTTTTCTTCAGGGGTGCCCCCATAAACTAACTGGTCTTCAGATTGTGATGTTCCAAGTTTATGAAAATAGAGTTTGTGTTGATCAGTCTTTGCAGAGAGTTCGCTGCCTTCAGGCTTGTCATAACTAGAATAGTAAAAGCCTTCATTACCTTTCCAAGATAGGCCACTGAATTTAATATCGACCAAAGTATCTTCAACCTGTTCTCTTGTTTCAGTATTAATAACAATAGCTTTTCTCCAATCGCTACCACCTTCTGAAATTAGGTAAGCGGCTAAAGAACCATCTTTTGTAAAACTCAACCCTGCTAATGATGTGGTGCCATCTTCAGAAAAATTGTTTGGATTCAGAAACTCTTCTGCTTCACCACCGCCTTTTTTTCTATAAACTACATATTGATTTTGAAGACCATTGTTTTTATAGAAATAGGTATACTCACCTTCTTTAAACGGGGAGCCTATTTTTTCATAATTCCAAAGCTTTTCAAGTCTTTGTTTGATGTCTTTTCTGAAAGGTATTTTATCTAAATAGCCAAAGGTGACATTGTTTTGTTGGTTAACCCATTTTTCAGTGTCTTCACTACGATCATCTTCTAACCAGCGATAAGGATCCTCAACTGATGTTCCAAAATACGTGTCTGATTGTCCAATTTTGCTGGTGTATGGGTAGTTCACTTTTATTAAATCTTTAATGACCTTGTTTTGTGCCATGATTGTTTGTGCGCAGATAAAAAGAAGTACTACACATAAAGAAGTTAAGTTTTTCATTTCTTGAGTATTTAGCTAGCTCAAAATAGCGGAAATACATGAGAAATACTTGAAATGTTTAAAGGCTTAACTTTTTTTAACGAAAGCCCTTGTCCAAATTGAAGCTAAAGAGACTTGTTTTTTGATGTCTTTATAAGTCATGGACTTTGTTCATTCCCTTCCCTCGCTTAGGTAAAGGGAGGTTTTTAAACCAATTTATTTTCAACCAAATATTCTGCAATTTGTACTGCATTTGTCGCGGCACCTTTTCTAAGATTATCAGATACAATCCACATATTTAATGTATTACGTTGCGTTTCGTCACGGCGAATACGCCCCACAAAAACATCATCTTTATCATGCGCATAAATTGGCATTGGGTAGGTATTGGTATCTGGATTGTCTTGCACTGTTACCCCTGATGTTTCATTTAATAATTTTCTGACTTCGGACAATTCAAAATCGTTTTGAAACTCAACATTAACTGACTCTGAATGGCCGCCAGAAGTTGGAATACGAACAGCTGTTGCAGAAATTGAAAACTTACGGTCATCTAATATTTTCTGTGGTTCACGAGCCAATTTCATTTCTTCTTTAGTGTAGCCATTCTCTAAAAACACATCGCAATGCGGCAAAGCATTTCTGTTAATGGGATAAGGATAGGCCATTTCACCTTGAATACCCGCCATTTCATTTTCTAGTTGTTTTACAGCTTTTACTCCGGTACCTGAAACAGATTGGTAGGTAGAAATAACTACACGTTTCATTTGGTATTTTTTGTGTAGCGGATTTAATGCCATTACCAACTGAATGGTAGAACAGTTTGGGTTTGCTATAATTTTATCTTCTGCAGTTAATTCAGACGCATTGATTTCTGGGACTACCAATTTTTTAGTTGGGTCCATTCGCCATGCTGAAGAGTTGTCAACTACTGTGGTGCCTGCTTCGGCGAACTTAGGTGCCCAATCCAAAGAAGTATCTCCGCCAGCCGAAAAAATTGCGATGTCTGGTTGCGCATCAACGGCCGTTTGTAAACCAATAACCGTATGTGCTTCACCTTTATAATTCAACTGTTTACCAACAGAACGTTCTGAAGCTACCAAGAGTAATTCTGTTATAGGAAAATTACGTTCGGCTAATACTTTTAACATTACCTCACCCACCATACCTGTGGCGCCAACAACTGCTACTTTCATTCTTTTTTAATTTGAAAAGACAAAGGTAATTTTACCATAGTGATAAACAAACAAGAATGAAGTAAAAATCAAAATACAACAAAAAGTTATATTTGTAACAAACCTTTAATAAGGAATCAACACTTTTTATTGATTTAATTCCTTTGCTAACGAGGCAAGAAGTTTTTTAGCCATTTTCATTTTGTTTTTATAATGTCCATTTTGCCCAGAGGTCATTCGCATTTTAAGTCTGAGATTAGCTAAATATTCTTTGTTTTTTCGAAGCGCTTCAATATTTAGATCGAGTCCGGCATTAGTAATGTTTATTTCTTGAAGGCCTTCAGTTGTTGTTAGTACATTTTCAAGAACAGAAGAAGTAATATGTTGGTGCTGATATAGTTGTAAACTTTGCTCTACATTTTTTTCCGTAACAAGCTCAAAAGAATAGTATCGATAAAGCTCTTTTTGAAGTTCAGAGTTATCAAGTTTAATATCATTTGCACTAGATAAAAATAAGTTATAAGTACTTTTTTCAGCAACAAAATACGTTTCCAATATCAATCTCTTATGATATGTGGTAAATGAAGTTTTATCTTCATTTTTTAAATCACCCTCTTTCGAAAGATTTTTCCAAATGGAGTCAATATGTACTAATGTCTTTTCGTTCCAGTCAATATTTTGACTTAATCTTATGGTATCGCTTTCAATATCACCTTTAAATTGTTTTAAATAAGAGATAGATTTCATTTTCATTTTGGAAGTTTCATTCCAATTATTGATTTGTAGCGCTATTAAAATTCCAATAACAACGAGGATGATTTCTCCAATAGCATAAACCAAGTATTTACTGAATTTATTTTCTGTCAATAATCGTTGTCTTATTTTTCGAAAGAATTTTATCATTGTTTTTTATATGAGGCACAACTATAGCGCTAAACGTAGCGCTGTAGTTCGAGTATGATTAGTTGCGGACTTTTCCAACGGAAAATGTCCGCCAGAAGATAGTTAATTGCAAATGATTTAGTTTAAGGAAGCCACTCGCAATTAATTATACACATTGTTAGCCTTGCGTTATTTATTTAGTTCTTCATTAATCAGTTCCAGAATTCTTTGACTTTCCATATAATGTCTTTCCATTATATTTGAGAACCATATCCTTTGAACGTCCGTTTTATGGACAAGTGCTACGAAATATTGATTTTTTAAAAGACTTTCCAGATCAAATGCCTTGTAGGTTATTCCTCCCTTATTCGGTATCTGAATAAAGTTTTCGTCCACAAATTTCTCTCTGTTTACCCTATCAATTGTTCCCCAGTTTAAATCAGCTTGTAGGTGTGGTTGGGTATCTTCAAAAAAAACCATTATTTCTTTTTTTAAGACTTGGTTTTTGATAATTTCAAACCCATTATCCTTTATTACATTATAACCAACTTCTGATAGTCCAACATCCGATGTACCCATTAAAGCTTGATGAAAGTAATTCCCCAAAGAATCGCGATTAATCAACTTGGTTTCAATGGCTGAAATAATGATGGATCCCGATTTACGATAATAATCAATTGATTGGATTCGACTTTTTAGCTTATCGCAGTTTTGTTCCAGATTCTCAGCTAAATTCTCCAGCATGTATTTTTCTAGCGCCTTGTTTTTCTGATCTTCATTCCAATTATTGATTTGAAGCGCAATCAAAATTCCAATAACAACAAGAATGATTTCTCCTATGGCATATATCAGATATTTACTAAATTTATTTTCAGTCAGTAATCTTTGTCTAATTTTTCTAAAGAATTTAATCATTGGTTAGCGGTTGGTTGTAATGAAGCACTTACTCATAGCCATTGTTGTGCTTTGGTTATTTTTTTAATTCATTATTGATTGTTTGCAAAAGTTTATCCAGTGATACTTTCCACTCTTTATACCAAAATGATTGGTCTTCTCTATTTGCTATAGATGTTTTTAAGACGCTAATATATTTCTTAGAATCCTTCAAACTATTGTAATCAAAAGGCTTCATTTCAGTTCTCATAGCAACCTTATCAAATAACTCTGTTAAAATTGGTGATGCAGTATTATAAAAATAATTTTCTTGCCTTTCTGCTAAAGTTTCCATCCATCCAATATTATAAATGTTTACAATATCTCTAATTGTATCATTAGTTATTAAATTAACACCATAAGACTTAAGGCTCTCATATCCATTATTATTGAATTTTACACTTACCCATGATATGGATTTAGAAAAATGTAGATCTAAAGAATCATTATAGGGTAAATTGTTTTCTAAAGCATTGAGAATAATTTTAGCAGATTTTATAGAAGCATTATTGTTTCTTAAACTTAAGTCTATTTGAAAGTAATTACCTTCAATTCCATTTGCAATATCTTTTAATATTTCATGTTCAAACTTCTTAGTTTTTCTTCTTTCATTCCAATTGTTTATGCTAAGCGCAATTAGAATTCCAATAACTACGAGCACAATTTCCCCAATAGCATATTTAAAATACTTTCCAGTTTTTCCTTCTGAAAGTAAGTTTTGTCTAATTTTTCTAAAGAATTTTATCATTGGTTAGCGATTTTTGATAATTAAGTACACAACGTTTAGATTGTGCTTTCTATCAAAGGAAAATCCAGCTGCTTAAAGGTAGTAAAACATGATTGCTTTAACGAGTGTGTGGCCTTGAGCTATAGTTGTTGATGGCTAGCGTTATTTTTTACTATATTAAATTCCCGAAGCACATTCCATTTTCCACCATTTTTTTGCTCAATGAGGCTTATTTTTCCAAGTTCCAACACCTTAGGCAAGCTATAATTCTCAATCCTTTCAAATTTCTCATCGGTACATGTTGAATTTCTTGGATGCATTAGGGTTATGTGAGGAACCTGCTCTTTTTTCAATTCATTTGGTCCCAAAACTAACTTCCTTAATTCTTTAAACTCTTTGTTATGGCCAAATGATGATAGGTAAACACCTTTTCCGTCCGAGAATCGTAATGCTTTTCCGAATTCAATTCGGATTGGTTTTTCTAATCTAATGGATTCTATTCGAGCAATGGTTTTTACGATTGGTTCAATTTCGTCTTCACGGCAAAGTGTAACGTGTGCAGGAATTAGATTGTATTGTTCTGGATTAAATTTGGCTCGAATTTTCTCGATAATATCATTCGGTTCGTTAATAAACAAAGTCAATTGTCTTCTAATTTTTTCCATCTCGGCTATGATTAGTTGTGTTGGTTACAACTTAACTCAGTAATTACAAACTAAACAGAAAATCCGCGAGGATTTTCAGAAGTAGGGGAGAATATGCAGTGATTTAAAACCATAGCTGGATGTTGAATTTTTCATATTCTATTTTAGTTGGGATTCCAGATTTAACTTTAATTTTTTAGATTCCTCTACTACCAATTGATAAGCATTTACTTTTTGCTTTACCAATGACTCATAAACAATTATTTTATTGCGTAGGCCTATTAAATCATCTTTTCTTAATAATGTCATTTCCATTAAATCCACATTACCAGTTAACCATTTTAATAATTCATTTGTAAAATACTCTACTTGAAAATCACCTTTTTTCACACTTTCAAGAACGATTCCTTCATAATAATCATCTATTTTCTTACGAAGGCTTAAATCATCTATTAATTTTAATTTACCAGAAGACTTCATTGAACTATAGGTTGTCTTTGTAGGTGTGAAATTGTCAACTTGAAAAACTGTAAACAATTCTTTTTCTATGTTCGAGAGCTTATCTTTCGATAATAACTCAATCAGTTTTCTAAGATTTTCTTGTTGTTTAATATTTATTGGAATATGATACTCCTCATAGGTTGTAATATCTTCTGAAAGGTCAGTTATAAGAGAATTCATTAACTGTTGCCCCTCCTTTATTTCTTTGTTAATCGTTGATTTTTCATTTAAGAAAAATGCTAAGTAAACACCAAGTATTACGGCAATAAAATTAAGTATATGATTTACCCATTCTTTTCTTTTTCTCATCGCAGTATTTTTTGTATCCAGCGGTCTCGTATAAGAATATTATCGAATTTTGAAACACGAACCATTCGGATTAAACCTGAATTAAATATAAAAAAAGCGATTTCGATTGAGCACCGAAACCGCTATTATTTTTATACATTGATAGGTACAGTTATTTTTAATTTTTTAGATCCAGCTTATTTTTATTTTCTTTAATATGTTGTTTTTCTCGTTTCCAATTTCCTTTAAAATACTCAACTAACGGCAGAAAATTTAGTTTAAAAGGGTTATTACTGTAAAATCCAGTTGTAACTCCATATTTTACTTTTTCAGTCTCTTTTTGATATGTACCAAATAATCGGTCGAAAATAATGAGGGTTCCTCCATAATTTTTATCAATATATTTTTCGTTTGAACCGTGGTGAACTCGGTGAGCCGAAGGTGTATTGAAAAACAATCCTTCAAAAAAGCCCAATTTTTTCACAGCTTCTGTGTGCAAAAAATACTGGAAAAATAAGCCTGAAGTTATGCAGATTATAAGTATTTCAGGAGAAAAACCAAGTAAGACAAAAGGGATGTAAATAATTGGACTTACAAAAGCCCCAATCCAGTTTAACCGAACTGCAGTACTTAAGTTCATGTGCATGCCAGAATGGTGTGTGTGGTGCAATGTCCATAATAATGGCGTTTCATGACTTAGGCGATGATACCAATAAAAACCTAATTCAGCAGCAAGAAAAGCTAGAATTATCGTAAATGCATTAGTAGGAATACTAAAAAAATGGTATTCTGCTACCCAGCCGAATACTAGATATTTCCAACCTAAAGAAATTGGTTTCATAATATTGTTGCCAATAAAAATCCCAAGATTACCGAGACTTTCTTTTAGATTATAAACCGATTTGTTTTTGGTTTTTGACCAAATTATTTCAATGACCAAGGCAACCAAAACGATACCTGCAAAATAGTATTGAATGTTATTTGTGTTCATCTTTATTTTGTTTTTTCCATTCAACAGTTTTCTTCATCCATCCTGAATAAATGGTAATAATTAATACGTTATTTTTTGGCTCAAATTTAGCGTTGTACCATTTTTCCTTTTTTACAACATATATTTTCCCTTCGTAAAAGTCATCACTTTTCTTGATGTCTTTGATTAGAAGTTTTCCGATGGGTGCTTCTTTATTATCTGAAGAATCTAGTAACCCTTCAAACAAATCACCTGTTTTTTTAATTTTAACCGTTGTGTTTTCTTTTCCCGTATTCCACAAGCCTTCTAAAGATTGTGCGTTCATGGTAATTATTCCAAAAAGAAGAAAAAAAATTGTTGCTATGTTTTTCACTATAAATGATTTTATTAGCACAAAAATAAAATTGATGAATTATACAACCACTTAACAAAAGATAAGAAATGAATATGGGTTAGTCTTTCTTTGATACTATTCTAGACCTTATTCTACTCAAAGAAACTGGAGTTATACCAATTATATTAGCGATATACATGTCTGGTATTCTGTTGACAATATTTGGGTTGTCTATGACAAATTTTTTGTAGCGTTCTTCTGGAGAAAGAAAAACAAATGATTCTGAGCGTTGAAATGCCCGCTTAATGATTCTTTTACCAAAATAGGTTCGATTCCATTCTAAAAGGTTTGGGTTTTTTGAAGTAATTTCTAAAAATAAATCATAATCAATAACATAAACTTTGGTCGCTTCTATAGCCTCGTAAGTAAATTTCGAGGGTTCATTGAATAAAATAGAATGAACATTGGTAAATATGTTAGTTTCGGCATACACTTGAAATGTAACTTCTTCACCTTTTTCGTTAATAATATAACTACGCACTATTCCTTTCCGAATAAAAAAGACATTCTTTTCTTTAGAATTTGCAGCAATAATTGCATCCTCTTTATCAAAGGATTTTATCTTAGAATTTCTGAATAACTTATATAAATTTTTCAGGTTCAAAATTATCTAAATCAGTTATTGGATTATGATTTTACAATTGTACTTAACCACAGCGCTAAACGTAGTGCTGTAATTCGAGTCGATTCTTAAAGATGAGTTGCAACGTAGTTGCGCAGATTAAAGTTCACCGTAGGTGAATTGACTCGAACGGTCTCGGCTATGATTTTGTAGCCGAAGAACTAAAGTTAGCAAAAAGAGTACTGCGTATTAGAAATTCGTTAGAATTTCTTGAAAGCCCCTTAAATGGCTAGTTATGAATTATAGCCATTGTTGGCTGTAGTTATTTATATTCCGAACATTTTTTTGATAATATTTCCCTTTAACTTTTGCAATGGTTTTGAGTTTGTAAAAGTTAAACTATTTATATCATCAGGACAGTCCGTTAATATCTGATAACCGTTTTTTGTTATTAATACGGTGTCAGAATGTCTAAAACCTCCAACGCCTTCGATATAAATTCCAGGTTCAATGCTAACAACCATATTTTCTTTTAGAACTGTTTTGTCTCCCTCTGCTAAAAAAGGACCTTCGTGATTCCCTAGACCTATTCCGTGACCAGTTCTATGCATCAAATTCTCTTTTAATCCTTGGTCAATTAAAAATTGTTTGGCAGCTAAATCTACATCCTCTGCAACTGTGCCAGATTTTAAAACAGAGTAACTTCTTCTTCTCGCTTCCATCATTAATTCAAAAGCTTCTTCTTGTTCTTTTGTTGGTTTACTGGTGAAAAATGTTCTTTCCAGTTCAGCAGAATATCCATTTACTCTTAAAAATGCTAAACTAATATGTGAGCCTTCGACTAGTAAATCTGATACTTTTGGTATTCCGTGAGGTTGATAAGAAATTCGACTAGGCCAAGCCGCAACCAAAATATTTGTTGATAAATAGTCAAAAGGTGTTTGTTTGATTACTTTTTGTTGAATAGAACGTCCAATCGAAAAAACCTCAAGTTCCGACATTCCGAAATAGGCATTCTTATTTAATTTATCGATACTAATATCACAGTACTTTGAAGCCTGTTTAATTAATTCAATTTCCGCATCACTCTTAATCCATCTATGTTTTTCTAGTATCGTGTTCGCTACTGTTTTTATATTAACTGATGCCAAGAAATCTGATACTTCAAAAGGTGTTTTACCACCAATGCCAATTAGTTTACTGTCTTTTACCTGCTCTAAAAGAATATCTTGCCAACGTTCTGGTTTTGGCGCAGGATATTCCCAGTAACTTTTTATTTCATTGACATTGTCAACTTTGTTAAGATGAGCGAGTTCCATTTTAGGAACAATAAAACTCACGTTATTTGCTTTAATTATTAATAAAAATAATCTTTCAAGGCTTTTATAAGTCAAGCCAGTTAAGTAGTAAATATTCTCTTCTTCCGAAATGATTAGTGTGTCAATTCCGCTAGCTTTAATAGTCTTCTGAACTAATTGTATTCTCTGCTTGTATTCTGATGTACTTATGTTCAAATTGTAGTCTTCTTGTTTTTTCTTTTTTTGTCCAAAGCAAAATCCCTAAGATTTTGCGGTCATCATAAAAATACGCAAAGCTTGACGTTTAAACCCAAAGCCTGTATTGTTTATAGGTTGTGTTGTACGTAGTTTTTATTCCGTCCAACAATATTCAAGGATTTGTTGAACATCTTCGATTTGGATAGAATGTTGAAAAGTTGCTAAGTGGAAATCTTTCCCATATTCTCTATACTTAGTTGAATCCACTTTTGCGTTACGGTCTTTGAGCCAATTAAAAAGAATGATTGAATCTACCTTAGCTAAAGCAGGTCCTGTCATCTTTCGATTTTTTTGATGACATGCCGCGCAATTTGCATTAAAAATTTGTCGCCCTTCCAATCCATTTTCAGAATAATTTGGTGATTCAGTTCCACAAAAGAATTCGGGCTTTTCGTTTCCGCCAATAGCTTGTTTTTCATCATTGAACTTGTAAAGAAAAGCTCCTATTACAACAGTTAAAATCAAAAACCCAACTGTTAGCATCAGAATCCGATTTGTTGTTGTTTTTAATTTCATGATTATTTAAGGTAGTTCTGGTAAGTCTTCAAACGATTTATCTGTGATAATATTGGGATTTCCATCTCTAGCCTCTTGATATACTTTTAAAAAATCAACTTCCGATTTTACTTGACGATTTTTCTTTACAATTAGGCCGATTAAAATAAGGATTAAAAGTCCGGAAATAACTAATGCCAGAATATTGCCATCTGCATATAAAATTTTAACTATTTCAGCCAAATCGTATTTCCAATTATCTGGATTATTTTGCTGAATCCGATTACAATAATTTGTTATTTCTCCACTCTGTCCTATTAAAGAAAGTTGGCTGAGAAAAAACACAATTACTATATACAAACAGCTTAAAAGAGATTTTTTTCTGAAAAGGAAATCAATAAGTCTTTTGATAAAATGTTTAATCATTTATCTTGTTCAAAATTACGCACAACAGTCTCGGCTATGGCCTGTGGCCAGCGCCAGACATTTTTTATATTTTGAAGTTCGGAAAAAATAACAAAGCGATAGGAATGGGCTATAGCCATTGTTGCCACCAGTTTTTATTTCGCTATTCTTTCATTTTCGGTTGTATCGTCTTCCGTTTTTTTATTCAATTTCCATAACCAATAAAGTCCGCCAAGAGGTATTCCAAAAGTCCAAGCCGAACTTAAATAGCCCATATATGAAAAACTAATTCCGAACAATATTTGAAAACTTAATAAACTAAACGAAAGTCCGTAAACTGCGCTGTAAGTTATCGCTGGAACATTCAGGAATATTACTGCTATATATTTCAGCCATTTTTTCTTCAGATTACTTTTCTTAATTTTTCTAATTATCCAAATATTAAAAATCGGAACGCATATTGCTAAAATTCCGAATAACCAAAACCAAATCATATTCGGAATTTTCTCTTTTAAGTCGAGAGTTTTAATATGTAATATTTTATTTGATTTATCATCAAAAGTGATTTCAAATACTCCAAACTCTGTGTCGTTTGAAAATTCAACTTGTGCTAAAGTTGTATTTGGCGCAGTACTTTCTCCTTCTACTGTTGAAAAGGTCTTATTTGCGGTCATAAACTTATAGTCTAATTTTTTTCCAAAATTGTCTACAATTATTTTCCGAAAATTCCCTAAACTTAATTTCAGCGTATCAATGTTCGTGTTTTTATAAGCCTCGTTTTCGATAGCCATAAATGACACACTTTTTTCATAATCTTCTTCAATTAGAGACTCTACAAATCCTTGAGTTGTGTCTTTATATGTCGATACATTATTAATAAAATCACAACCTGTAAAAAGCGATATTGTGAATACTAGTAGAAAAGTTTGTTTTAGTCTATTCATTTTTTCAATTTGGTGGTAACAAATGGATATAGTTATTAACTATATTTCTTTTATATGCGGAACTAAAATACCAAAAAAAACCGGCAGCTTGTTTCGCTAACAAGCTACCGGTTTAAAGGTTAAAAATCTGATGTAACGGTATTCTTAGAAAATTCTAAGAACTATTATTTCTTAAGTGAATCACGAATCTCAGCAAGTAACTCTTCAGCAGTTGGGCCTGCAGGAGCAGCTTCTGGTTCCGGAGCTTTTGTTTTGTTGTATGCTTTAACAATTAAAAACATTACAAAACCAACAATTAATAAGTTCACGATGGTGTTAATCCAAGCACCATAAGCAATTACAGCACCACCTGCTTCTTTAGCAGCTGCAAGGGTAGCGTACTCATTACCATCCATTGCATAGTGCAAGTCTTCAAAATTCATTCCGCCAGCAAAATACCCGATAAAAGGCATTGCGATATTGTTCACAAAACCGTTGATAACAGCACCCAAGGCACCAGCCATGATAACGGCAACGGCAAAGTCAATAACATTGCCAGTCATAATGAAATTCTTAAATTCTTTAAGCATTGTATTTATAGTTTTAGGTTAATACAATTGCAATGTACAAAATCTAAAAGAAATGTTAAGTAAACACACACTTTGCTTAAACAACAAGCCTTTTAACGCGCTGAGAGATTGCAGTTAAAATCTCATAAGAAATTGTTCCGCTTGAATTAGCAAATGCCTCTGCAGATAATCCTGAACCAAATATGATAACTTCATCGCCTTCTTGGCATTCAATACTAGTTACATCAACCATAATCATATCCATACAAACATTACCAATAATGGGAGCCTTTTTGCCTCCTATGAGAACGCTTGCTCTGCCATTGCCGTATTGTCTGCTAATACCGTCGGCGTGCCCAATGGGCAAGGTTGCAGTGACACGATAACCAAGGGAAGTATACCCGCGATTGTAACCAACACTTTCACCAGGTTCAATTTTATGTAACTGAGAAATAACCGTTTTGAGGCTAGCGACTGGTTTTAGTGCTTTGTCAATTTCAGAATGGTTGCCGTAACCGTATAGTCCAATGCCACTGCGAACCATTTCATACTGGGCCTCGGGATAATTTAGAATTCCAGAAGAATTAAGCGTATGTCTAATGTAAGCATAAGGAAGTTTATCACTCAATTCTGTAGTAATTTTTTCAAATAATGAAATTTGACCTAACGAAAAATCACGTTCGTTTTCATCTTCAGATGCCGCTAAATGTGAAAAGACAGATTTAATTTTTAGTTCATCTCTTTTTTCAAGTGTATTTACAATGAAATTGATATCACTTTCCCAAAATCCTAATCGGTTTAAGCCTGTGTTAAACTTTACATGCACCGGATAATTTACTTGGTTTTTATCTTTGGCCGTTGCCAAAAATAGCTTTAAAATTCTTGGAGAATACATGCTAGGTTCAAGACACCTATCAATAAGTTCTTCAAAATTTGAAGGTTGTGGGTGCAAAACTAAAATAGGGCTTGTAATACCTGCATCTCTGAGCAATACGCCTTCTTTTACATAGGCCACAGCAAAGTAATCAATACCAAGTGCTTCTAGTTTTTTAGCAATAGCGACCATATCACTACCATAAGCAAAAGCCTTAACCACCCCTAAAAACAAGGTGTTCTTTTTTAGTTTAGATTTAAAAAAATGGAAATTATGCTCGAGGGCCGAAAGATTAATTTCAAGGGTAGTTTCTCCAATTTTACTCATTGGATGTTCTCTTTTTTACTGCTACTTTTTCTGCTTCAACAGTGATGTCTTTAACTCTTTCTTTCAGCATTGCCTTGTAAAAGGCTGCACGACTTAGCGGTTCATATTCTTCTGTTTCGCCTAATAGCACAAGTTTATCATTGTTAGATTTTCTGAAACTATAGTTGGCTAGGTTTCCTGTTCTTGTGCAGACTGCGTGAACTTTGGTTACATATTCCGCTGTTGCCATTAAAGCTGGCATAGGACCAAAAGGGTTGCCTTTAAAATCCATATCTAACCCGGCTACAACAACCCGAACCCCGCGATTCGCTAAATCATTACAAACAGTGACAATTTCATCATCAAAAAATTGAGCTTCGTCAATACCAACTACATCACACCCATCGGCCAAAATTCGAATGTTGGCTGCTGCAGGTACCGGTGTAGAGCGAATTTCATTGGCATCATGTGAAACCACCATTTCTTCATTGTACCGAGTATCAACTTGTGGTTTAAAAATTTCTACTTTTTGTTTCGCGAATTTTGCACGTTTTAGCCTTCGAATGAGCTCTTCGGTTTTTCCTGAAAACATAGAACCGCTAATGACTTCTATCCATCCAAACTGTTCTTTAGGGTTTACGGTGTTTTCAAGAAACATATTGTACTTTTAAACTAAATTAAGAGGTTTGATCGTTTTAATTGGTGTGAAGTACAAAATTAAGTAAAAATACGCCTTTGACTTCCGTGAAGAATTTAACCTTTTGTTTTTATAGTTAGTTAAGAATAGATAGTACATTTATAGTGCAGTGCCTTATAAGGGCTAATAAAATTTAAGAATACAATCGTCGGGGCAATTAAATCTCCATTATAGCATAAAAAAAATATAGCGATGAAAAGAAAGCTAAGAGAAGAGTTAGTCAAACTTTCTACAGATATTATTACTTCACGAGAGGATAGTGAATTAACTGATCTATATGAGGTCGCAAAAAACTTATATGAAAAACTTGCAGTACTCAAGTTTATTGATGAAAAATTAAATGATGTTGAGGTTGACGTATCAAAGAATGTTCTTGCAGCACGATTTGAGAAAATGGCAGGGGCAGTTATGAACGAAAATAGAGCCGTACCTGAAAATAGCCCTCACGAAGAAGATATTATTACACCTGGTATGGATACGATTAAAGGAATGGTCTCTGAAATGCCAACCGAAGCCTTGGAATATATTTTTGGTGATTTTATGACCAAACCATTGAAGAATGAAAAAGAGGAAAAAGAACCAGAAATAGCCATTGAAAAAGAAGTAACTAAGAACTTGTCGCTAAATGACAAGTTGAATAAAGAACTTCAGATTGGCCTTAATGATAAGCTCGCTTTTGTAAAACATCTTTTCAATAATAACATGGAAGATTATACCAGAGCATTATCACAATTAACTACAATTGATACAGAAGAACGTTCCGTGGCTTTTATCAATAATATGGTTAAACCTGAATATAATAATTGGGAAGGTAAAGACGAATATGCAGAACGTTTTATGGCTCTAATTGAGCGTAAATTTGCCTGATTTCATTTTTTGTACATTTAGATAATCATCTGAATGTACTATGTTAAAAAAGATTCTTTATTGGGTATCAACAGGCATATTAACCCTAATCATGCTGTTTTCTGTTTATAATTATTTCTTTAACCACGAGCTCATTGTTGGTTTTTTTGAAAATATGGGCTATCCAACATATCTAATTTACCCTTTGGCTATCGCTAAAATTTTAGGTTTAATTGCTTTATGGGGTAATTTTTCAAAGTCACTAAAAGAATGGGCCTATGCTGGGTTCTTTTTTAATGTTGTACTTGCCTTTTTTGCCCATTATATGGTCAGCGATGGTGAACATATGGGAGCGCTGATTGCTGCTATCGCCGTGATTACATCTTATTTTACTGGTAAACATGTAAGGCCGTAACTTTGTTTTATGGGAAAATTATTTTTGGTGCCTACACCAATTGGTAATCTACAAGATATAACGTTTCGTGCGGTTACTGTTCTTAAAGAAGTAGATTTAATTTTAGCAGAAGATACTAGAACTAGTGGTAAGCTTTTACAGCATTATGATATCAATACTCAAATGCATAGTCATCATATGCACAATGAGCATCGAACAACGGAAAGTCTTATTAATAAATTGAAAGCTGGGGCAACCTTGGCATTAATTTCCGATGCGGGAACTCCCGCAATATCGGACCCAGGTTTTTTGTTAACACGAGCTTGTGTTGAAAATAATATTGAGGTAGAATGTTTACCTGGCGCCACTGCTTTTGTACCTGCTTTGGTAAATAGTGGATTACCCAATGACCGTTTTGTTTTTGAAGGATTTCTGCCTGTTAAAAAGGGGAGACAGACCCGATTAGAGCTCTTAGCCGAAGAAACGAGAACCATGGTTTTTTACGAATCTCCTCATAAATTATTGAAAACCTTGAACCAGTTTGTGGAGTATTTTGGAGCAGAAAGACCGGTATCTGTTTCAAGAGAGCTTACTAAATTATATGAAGAAACCATTCGTGGAACAGCAACCGAAGTTCTTGATTATTATACTAATAAACCGCCTAAAGGAGAAATAGTTATTGTAGTTGGGGGGAAAAAATGAAAGAACTGCTAACAGAAATAAGAGAATGTACTATCTGTTCGGCACACCTTCCACTCGGCCCAAGGCCGATAGTTGCAGCTCATGCAGATGCGAAAATAATCATCATTGGTCAAGCGCCGGGCACTAAAGTTCATGAGACCAGCATCCCTTGGGATGATCCAAGTGGTAGGCAGTTGCGAAAATGGTTAGGAGTTTCAGATGAAGTTTTTTATGACGAAAGTAAAATAGCACTTGTCCCTATGGGCTTTTGTTATCCGGGAAAAGCAAAGGGAGGCGATTTACCACCAAGAAAGGAATGCGCTCCACTGTGGCATCAACAACTTTGGGATAATATGCCAAAATTGGAATTGATTATTCTGATTGGCACTTATGCTCAGAAGTATTATTTAAAAGAAGCAATGGAAAAGAACCTAACTGAAACAGTAAGGTTTTATAAAAAGTATTTGCCAAAGTATTTTCCGTTACCACATCCTTCACCTCGAAATCGGTTTTGGTTGACTAAGAATCCTTGGTTTGAGGATGAGGTTTTGGCTCAGTTGAGAAAAAAAGTTTCTAACTATCTTCATCAATAGTAAACAAATCTTCAACCGTAAGCTTAAAAAGCTTTGCCATTTTTATGGCTAGCGTAACAGATGGATTAAACTTGTTTTTTTCGATGGCATGAATAGTTTGCCTTGAAACCTGAAGTTTTTCTGCTAATTCAGATTGGGTAAGATTTAGTCTTGCGCGTTCAACTTTAACTAAGTTTTTCATGAGATTGCCCTTTTCTTAAAAAAGAATACTCCAAGATATATAACAATTAGGGCTGATATAGAAAAATTGATATCATCAACTTTCGAAAACTTTAATATAAAATTGAGTAGTGACAAAACGATTATTAAGATTACAGCAATTTGCAGAGATTCAAGTCTAAGAAGTTTAATATAATCATCTTCCATTTTTTCTTTGGAGAGCATATATAAAAGCAAACCAAACAAGCCTATTATCTCAATAATTTGAATTGAATAGTTACCTAAAAATTTTGTAATTATTAGATGATTCTCATTCTTTTCGAATGCATCAAAGAATCCAGAAAAAAAAGCGAATAAAAAAGGAATAAAAAATATGACTAGACCAAGTTTTTTACACCAATTTGGAAATAATTGAAAACTCATAATGCTATTATTTTTGTCTAAAAGTAAACAAAACTTTACATAATGACAAATAAAATAGAATTTTTTTATAATTACCGTCTATAGTTTGACTGCACTCATTGTGTCAAAAAGAACTACAAAAAAAAACCCCACCAGTCGGCAGGGTCTAAAATCTTATATCTAAAAGCGTAGCGGTCTATAATCTAGTACTTACTCCCATCATGCTTCCCTTTTTCCCAACCATGTTTGCCTAAATACTGATTGGCACTTTCAACGGCTCCTTTTTCAATAGAAGTTCCTTGACTATCATTCCAACGATTAAGGTATCCAAATAGAGAAATAACACCTAACATTTCAACAATTTCGCCTTCGTTCCAGTGTTCATATAAACGCTCTTTAATTTCAGCATCAACTGCATTGGGTACTTGTGAAGCCTGTAACGAAAAGTCTAATGCTGCACGTTCAGCTTCAGAAAAGGCAGGATGAGTTCTGTATTCCCAAATATTATCTAATTGTTCTTGTTCAGCACCGTAGCGTTCAGCTGCTCTTATTGCGTGAGCTTGGCAATAACGACATCCAGTTGCATTGCTACTTACCCATGCAATCATTCTTTTTAAGGCTGAGGTAACCCTACCCTCATTAGCCATTACTGCTTTATTAAGATTAATAAAAGCTTTTGAAATAGCAGGACGATGCTGCATGGTTAATACTGAATTTGGGCAAAAACCCAATGTCTCATTAAAAAATTCAGCTAATTTTTTGGTGTCTGGATCGTGGTTCGGGTCAAGGGGTTGTACTAATGCCATTTGGTTTCTTTTATCGTATTTTTATTGACTACAAGAAACAAAAATTTATGGGAACAACGAATCATATTAGCACTAAATGGATTGGCGGAATGGCCTTTGAAAGCAATAACCCTTCAGGGCTTAATTTAACTATCGATGCTGGACCAGATGATGGTGGAGAAGGCAATGGATTAAGACCAAAAGCTTTAATGCTTTCTGGCTTAGCAGGTTGCTCCGGTTTAGATGTTGCATCACTTATTAAAAAGATGAAGCTTGAAGTCGATTCTTTTACTATTGAAACGATAGCAAATTTGACGGATGTACATCCAAAATATTATGATCATGTAGTTATCGAATATCATTTTCATGGCGCTAATTTGAATGAAGAAAAACTGCAGCGAGCTGTAGATTTATCTGTAGAAAAATATTGTGGAGTCATGGAAATGTTTAGACGGTTTGCAGAATTAGAGATTAAGACGATTTTTCATCAAGACTAAAGAGCACCAGTTGCGCTGGACCATAAAACCAAGACCAGAACAAATTCAAATTGACCAACTCTCTAAAGAGTTAAAGGTTGATGCTTTGGTCGCGCAATTACTTTTACAACGTGGAATCTCTACCTACGAGGAGGCAAAAAAATTCTTTCGCCCAGAGTTATCCGATTTGCACGACCCTTTTTTAATGAAAGACATGGATAATGCTGTAACTCGGATTGAAAAGGCAATTGCAACCAATGAGAATATTTTAGTTTACGGTGATTATGATGTTGATGGCACTACGGCAGTCGCACTGTTATCTTCTTATTTATTGGCGTCGTACCCAAATGTTGCAACGTATATTCCAGATCGGTATGGTGAAGGCTATGGAGTTTCTTTAAAGGGAATTGATTTTGCCGAGGATAATGATTTCTCATTAATTATAGCGCTAGATTGCGGCGTTAAGGCTATCACACAAGTAAATTATGCACATGAAAAGGGGATTGATTTTATAATTGGCGATCACCACAGACCTGGTGAAAATTTACCCAAAGCTATTGCCGTTTTAGACCCTAAAAGAGAAGATTGTAATTACCCCTATGATGAGCTTTGTGGTTGTGGGGTAGCGTTTAAACTTGTTCAGGCTTTAGCTTCAAAAAAAGGGGAATCAATAGATGATTTAATACCGTTTTTAGATTTGGTGGCAACTGCCATCGGTGCCGATATTGTTCCAATAACTGGAGAGAATCGAGTATTAGCTTATTATGGAATGCAAGTAATTAATACGAATCCAAGAATTGGGTTTCAAGCCATTATTAATCAGGTCAAAAAGAAAGAATTGACCATTACTGATGTGGTTTTTATTATTGCTCCACGCATTAACGCGGCAGGTAGAATGGAGCATGGGCAGCATGCTGTAAATCTGCTTACTGAGAGTGATTTAGCTCAAGCAGAACAGTTTGCCGCCGGTATTGAAAAGTATAATTTTGACCGCAGAGCATTAGACCAAGAGATTACCAAAGAAGCGCTAGAACAAATTCAAAAAAACAAAGAAGAAGAACGCTTTACCTCAGTCGTTTATGATGAAAATTGGCATAAAGGAGTGATTGGCATAGTTGCTTCAAGACTAACAGAAACCTATTATCGTCCGACCTTAGTTTTCACAAAAAGCGGAGAAAAATTAGCAGCCTCTGCAAGATCGGTTAAAGGCTTTGATGTGTACAATGCCCTGGAAAAATGCTCTGATTGTATTGAGCAATTTGGAGGACACAAATACGCTGCAGGTCTTACCCTATTAGAAGAGCAATATGATGAATTCAAAGGACAATTTGAAAAAGTAGTATCAGATAGTATTGCACCAGAACTTTTGATACCAGAACAACAAATTGACACTCAAATTGAGTTGGGACAAATCAACCCTAAACTAATGCGAATTATACGTCAATTTGCTCCTTTTGGGCCAGGAAATATGACTCCGGTTTTTATGGCAGAGAATGTTCAAGATACTGGTTATGCAAAAGGGGTTGGTGAAGATGAAAAGCATTTGAAATTAACGGCTACTCAAAAAGGATCTAAGCCTATTGGAGCTATTGGTTTTAATCTTGGAGATAAGATTGGACACATAAAAAATAAGAACCGTTTTGATATTGCTTTTACCTTAGATGAAAATGAATGGCAAGGTAACGTAAGCTTGCAACTAAAATTGAAAGATTTACGATAAGACATGGATCCCTACGCAGCACTAAGATTTAAAGAATTCAATATTTTTTTAGGGGTTCGTTTTGCTATGGTTTTTGCGTGGTCTATGCAATTTATTGTCATTGAATGGCAGGTTTATTCTTTGACTAAAGACCCACTTTCTTTAGGAATTATTGGGTTGATGGAAATAATTCCAGCCGTTAGTATTGCATTGTTTGCTGGCCATATAGTTGATCAAAATGAAAAACGTAATCTATTAGTCAAATGCATATTAGGTTTTTCTGTAGTGAGTTTTGGGCTCTTTTTAATAACGCACCCTTCTGTAGCAATTGACTATGCCTCAAAAACAGTGCTATATGCTATTTATGCTTTAGTTTTTATTGGAGGATTGGTTCGTGCTTTTATTGGCCCGACAATATTTTCACTAATTGCTTTATTAGTGCCTAAAAAGATATACCCTAATGCAGCTACTTGGAGCAGTTCAACTTGGCAAATGGCTTCGGTTTTAGGACCGGCATTTGCTGGGTTTTCAATTGGTTGGATAGGGGTTCACTGGTCAATGTGTATCATTTTTGGTTTTTCCGTTCTAGCATTATTCTTTCTGTTTAGAATATCCAAAAAACCAATACTTAACCCAAAAATTGGTGAACCGGTTTTTCAAAGCTTAAAAGATGGTCTAAAATTTGTTTTTAGCAGTAAAGCAATTTTTGGCGCCTTAACTTTAGATATGGTTGCAGTTCTTTTTGGAGGAGCTGTGGCCTTACTTCCTATTTATGCCCAAGATATACTGCACGTAGGTTCAGAAGGTTTTGGAATTTTAAGAGCAGCGCCGGCGGTAGGAGCTTCTATTACCATGTTAGGCTCAACACGTTTTCCTTTGCATAAAAATGCAGGCAAAAAACTACTTTGGGCAGTTTTTGCTTTTGGAATATGCATTCTTGTATTTGGAATTTCTGAACTGTTTTGGTTATCAGTTATTGCCTTATTTTTAAGTGGAGCTGTTGACGGGGTAAGTATGATAATTCGTCAAACTATACTTCAGTTAAAAACACCTGATAAAATGAGAGGGAGGGTAGCCTCCGTAAATTCTATTTTTGTGGGATCTTCTAATGAACTGGGTGCCTTTGAAAGTGGTTTAGCGGCAAAACTTTTAGGTACTGTTTCCGCAGTCGTTTTTGGCGGTTGTATGACTTTATTAACCGTTGGGACTACTGCTTTAGTCTCACCGACATTTAGAAAACTAGACTTATCTAAAGATGTGGAAGAACATGAAAAGGAGAAATAGCTTAAAAAATTACTTTTTGTAAGTCTCAATTTTACTTATCACTTTATCGAATAAATCGTCTTAAGCTTTGCTATCAATTTTGATAACTGTAGTTTAGAAAGACAGTCCCCCAATCGTAACCAGAAAACGAATTCATTTATCTGGGTCAGCTGTCGAAAGGAGGGCTGTTTTTTTATTAATTATTTAGTCCTCTAATTTCTCAAGGGATAGTTTTTTCCCATCAAAAACAGCATAAGTGAAGTAATTAATCCAATCGCCTAAATTGATGTAGGTTGAGTTTTCATTTAAAGAAATTTCCAAAGGAAGGTGTCGGTGTCCGAACACAAAATAATCGTGGTGTTGGGTTTCTAATTTGCGTTTCGCATATTGAACTAACCATTCTTTTTCTTCTCCTAGAAATTTAGCGTCTTCATCACCTGAAATCATTTTATTGCTAACAGACATATACTGACCTAATCTGACTCCTAAATCAGGATGCAACCAACGAAACATCCATTTGCAAATTGGATTGGTAAATATTTTTTTCATTCTTTTAAAACCAGTATCGCCAGGCCCAAGGCCATCTCCATGGCCAATAAAAAAAGAAGTGTCGTTTATAGATATTTGTTGGGGTTTATGGAAAACTGGTATATTTAATTCTTCTTCAAAATAACCGTTCATCCACAAATCGTGATTGCCTACAAAATAGCTTATTTGAATACCAGCATCGGATAATTCTGCAAGCTTACCTAATGTTCTGGTAAAGCCCTTTGGAACTACTTTTTTGTATTCAAACCAAAAATCAAATAGATCACCCATCAAATAAATCGCTGCCGCATCTGCTTTAATACTATCAAGCCAGGCTACGAATTTTTTCTCTCTAGGCAAGCTATCAGTAGCAGTTGGTGCCCCTAAGTGATTATCACTTGCGAAGTAAACTTTTTTACCTTGATTTAGGGTTAGGGTTTTCATTGCATTTCAAATATAGCTAATGAAACCTTTAGAAAAACTGATATGCCAAATAAGCACCACCAATAACTAAAAATGGGCTAGCAATCATGAATAAAATAACGCTACCTCGATATAGACCCCAAAAAGAAATGGTTTTAACATCATCCATTTTATTTCTATTGTAAACAATTTCAACTTTTTCACCAAGGCTATAAGGTGCCGGATAAGATTGTATTTTACTTGTAAAAGTTCTAAACTCTTGACTTCTATCTTTAAACTCAAATACGGGGGAGTACAGGTTATTATTTTCGCCTCGAGACACCACAAACTCTTTTACTATGGCAGTGGTTTTAATCCCATCTTTTAAGAGGTGTTGTGTTTTTTGAAACTGAATATAAGCAGTGTAAGCTAAAAATGAACCTATCGAAAATAGTATCCCGTAAAATAATATCCACCAATTCATTCTGCTCATTTTCCGTTTAACGCTTATATCTTCGATTGTTCCGAATTCGTGTGTAAACGTAAATTCCGATAACCAACAAGGCTAATCCGGGTAAGATTAAATCACTATTCAAAAAGGAAAGTATATCCATTATGCTGTGCTATAAAGTCAAGAGTTATTATTGGTAAAATGATTCTTTTTCTACAACGTAGTCAAGACCAGTTTATTTTTTTCTAACAAATAACGACACAATTCCTGCGGTAACAATACCAGCGCCAAGTGCTCCGAAGGCTGCTTGTATGCGATAACTATTAAAATTGAAAAAAGACTCAGCGCTTTCTTGAGTCATGATTTCGTTTTCTACAGTATTATTGATGGCATTTTGAAAATAATCGGGGCTTATATATTCATGTGTAATGTACTGCGAAAGTGGTGATAGCATAGCCACAATTACGCTAATTATAATACCAGAAACGAATCCTTGAACCCAAGTCATTTTGCCACTTAAATCTTTATTGCGTTTTTCTATAAGTGCAAAAACAAAAATTGCAATCGCAATGAGAGCGAAAAAATTGGTGTAGATAGGATGTTTATCAATGTGCACATCATGCCAACCCAATGCCTTTTCTAGCACCATCCAAAGTAGACCAGCAATTGTAAAAATGATGGCCCATTTAATCTCTGTTTTAAAATTTTTCATCTTATTGATTCTTCTATAAAGGTTTCTTATTTTTTGAACTTATTTAGGGCCTTTTTTGTGGCTTTAGACAGGGCTAATTTACCCGATTGCTCAGCTCTTTCCAATAGCAATGATTTCCAATGTTCTGTGCCTTCCCAGAGCACATTTTTCATAATGGATAGGGCATCAAGGTTATAAGAGGCTAGTTGTGAAGCATGATGTTCCAGTTCTTTATCCATTTCTAAAATGGTATCATAAATTTTGGAAAACATTCCTTTTTCTTTTGCCCAATACGCATTTTTCCACTCCGTTGGATTTAGTGCCATTTCGGCAAGTCCAGCTCTTCCAATTTTTCGTTCGACGGCCGGCGCAATTACCAATGGCGCAATACCAATAGAAATCTCTGAAAGTTTTATAGACGCATCAATGGTTGCGTAAACATAATCACAAGCTGATGCCAAACCAACACCACCGCCAACAGCTTTACCTTGAATACGACCAACGATAGGTTTTTTGCAAGTTCGCATGGCATTAATAACATTAGCGAATCCACTAAAAAAAGTTTTGCCTTCTTCTAAATTTGAAACAGCAACCAACTCATCAAACGAAGCACCTGCACAAAAAGCACGTTCTCCTTCTGATTTTAAAATAATTACAGAGACTTCATCATTAGCAGAGAGTATGTTGATTTCATTCACTAATCTTTCTAGAAGTTCTGAGGTAAAAGAATTACTGGCCTGATGTCCGAATTCTATTGTACCTACCTTATTTTGTATACTGGTATAAAGACTTCCATTAGGTCTATTAGTACCCATAAGTTATGTATTAGTTAGTTGTTGAAAGTTACTGGTTTTGTAAGAGTGGACGAAATTTTCGGCGAAACTTCCAAACCAATGTACCTCCTCTAATTGCCATCCAAACTACAAAAGCAATCCAAATTGAATAAAAACCCCAACCTAAATATTTACTTAAATATAGGGTGGGAATAAATCCAAGAAAAGTAGCCAAAAGTAGTATATTTCGCAGATATTTCATTTCTCCTAAACCCTTAAAAAGCCCATCAAAAACAAAGGCTACTGTATTCATTGGTAAGCTTAGAATCACAATAAAGAAAATACCGTAAAAGGTTTGCAATACAATTTCTTCATTAGAAAAAATACGGCCTAACGGAAAATAGAATAGGAAACCAAGGCATAACAGAATAAGACTCACAACCATTCCGTATGTCATGATTTTTTTCGCAAGAGACCAAAGTCCATCATAATCTTTTTCGCCTAATAATTTGCCGCCCATGCTATTACCAGCTGCACTATAACCATCAATAAAAAATGCTGAAAACAACCACAAATTTATTGCGATTGTGTGGGCTCCAATAAACCGGTCACCTAAGGCCGTTGCTTCTCTTACTGCTAAAATCATAGCCGTATTCAGCGCCAAAGCACGAACGAATAAATTAAGACTCATATATATGAGACGTTTTAACTCTTTATTCAGAGGAAAACGAAGCTTTAATTTGATATCGGTTTTAGCTCTTAGTAAAAAGAATACTAGAATAGCCATAACCCCTTGTGATATTAGACTTGCCCAAGCGGCTCCCTCTAGATACATAGCCGGGATTACTCCTTCAATGCCATAAACCATTATAAAATCTAGAATGATATTTAATAGTGCCCCAATAATGGCAATTAACATGGGATAATAAGTGTTTTGAAGTCCTCTGAAAATACCAAATACTGCAAAAGTGAATAAGGTTAAAGGAAAACCCCAAACCCGAATAGAATAGTATGAAACGCAATAGGTCAAAATCTTACCTGAGGCTTCAAATAATTTAAAAATATCTTCTACAATAAAAATAGTACTGGCTAAAATAATCAGACTTAGCATGATATTTAAAAATATGGCCTGCGCTGGTAAGTCTTCAACCTCTTTGATTTTACCTGCGCCTAAGTATTGTGAGATGATAGCTGAAATAGCACTTCTTGTTTGCCCCAATACCCAAATTAGCATAGATAAAAAAGAACCTACAATTCCGGCAGCAGCTAAAGATTCTAATCCGTCAACAGGAATATTGCCTACAATGGCTGTATCAGTAATGGATAAAATCGGCTCTGCTATACCTGAAATAGTTGCCGGTATAGCCAACCTATTGATATTCTTGAAAGTAATGGCCGTTTTGCTTATCATCGTGCTACAAAACTAACTCATAGCAAGGAAAGGGATGTTTACTTTGTTTAGGAAAGAAAATATTTTCTAGTTTTTGATATCCTCTTTTTTCGTAGAATTTTTGGTTACGCTTATTTTGTGAAAAAGTGTCTAAACGGATAGAGCTAACATTATTTTCTCTCGCATAGTTTTCCGCAAAATTCATAAGTTGCTGTGCATTACCTTGTCCTTGATACTCCGGGTGTACGCCTAAGCGATGAATATAGATGTTATTGTCATTTGGAGTCAGCCATTTTACAGGCTTATATTCTTCATCCATTAAAGTAGAAATAACAATGGTTCCAATCAAACGATTATCTTTTAAGAGAACAAAAAGTTCTTTACGCTTAATATCATTATTAAATATTTCTCTGGAAGGGTAATCCTGGGTCCATTGATAAATGCCTTGGCTTTCCATAAACTGGGTGCATGCTTTGGTCATTAAAAGAATATCAGTTATTTCAGATAACTTTGCACGTCGTATCATGATTTGATTTCGATTAAATTGTAAATTTAGAGTATAATACTAATAACCAGACCATGAATAATATTTTGGTACCCTTAGGCACTTCGCCTGATGCGCATGAAACTTTAAAATATGCGATTGATTTTGCTGCTGATTTTGGAGCAAATGTTTTCATAATGGATGTTTATCAAGTTGCTATAGGTGCAGGAAGCTTAGGTAAAGTTGAAGAAAAAGTTGAAGCGACCCACCGTGAAAACATTAAAGCATTAGTTGCTGAGATGGATACAAAAAGTGTTGATGTTAAGATCGCATCGTATAACGGTGATATCATTGATGGTTTGAAAGAAATCACGAAAGAATTAGATATTAACTTAATCATAATTGCTCCAAGAAGTAATGATATTAATGAAGAGTTGTATTTAGGAAACACTTCTGGGCGTATCGTAAAGCAAACTAATATCCCAACATTGGTGGTGCCCAAAGGAACAGGCTATCTGCCAATTAAAAGTATATTGGTTGCTTTCAAATCAGGTATTCTTAAACGTAGCAAGGTTTTATATCCATTGATTAGTATTATGCGCAAACATAAGGCAGGTGTCAATCTTTTATTAATCAAAACCCCTGGTTATACCGAAGATGATTTAAAGATTAATACCGCTTTGTTAGATGTAAGTAAAAATCTGATTATTTCTGAAAATCCTACGACTTATCACGGCGTTCTAGAACATTTTCAAGCAAAGAACCCAGACATGCTATGTGTATTTAGAAGAAAAAGAGGTTTCTTCAAAAAGTTATGGGAGAAAAGTACGGTGCTTAAATCAGAATTTCACGCTACTGTTCCGGTATTAATTCTTAGTGTTAAAAAAGACTAACATAAAAACCTATTTTGAAACCAAATTAAAATGTGTTTCCTTTGTCAACCACGGGGGATTAGCTCAGCTGGCTAGAGCGCTTGCCTGGCAGGCAAGAGGTCACCGGTTCGACTCCGGTATTCTCCACTCAGTAAATACAGGCCTTCACAAATGTGGGGGCTTTTTCAGTTTATGTTAATGCACGGTTTGTGCACACTTTTGAAATATTCTTTGAAATCAAGTAAAATTTAACATTTAGAGCGTGAAATTAGTGCAAAATTTTTCAAGAAAGTACTCCTTTCCTATAAGTAGTTACCCTCAATATTTATGAATTAAAGAATGCTTTCTCTAAAATATAAAATTACCATCTCCTTGTTTGTTAGTATTAGGGGAATAGCTTGCTGCTTAAACTAACTATCCAACCACCTGCTTCTCTTTCACAAAAGGCTGCTCATAGTGTCGTTGACCTGTGGCTTTATATAATGCATTGCCAACCGCCCCAAAAATAGGAGGGAATGGCGGTTCACCCATGCCCGTAGGTTCAATTTCGTTTTGCACAAAATGCACATCGATTTCCTTCGGTGCTTCACTCGCACGTATCATGCGATAAGTATGAAAATTATTTTTTGTGGGTACGCCATTTTCAAAGGTCAGTTCACCGAAAAGTGCGTTTCCGATACCATCTATAATGGCACCTTCTGCCATATTTTTGGCAGCATCCGGGTTGACCACAATGCCACAGTCGATAGCACAACATACTTTTTCTACGACAGGCTTCCCGTTTTCCATCGTCAAATCTAATATATGGGCCGCATAAGAGTTGTGACAAAAATAAGCTGACACCCCTCTGTTGACGCTCGCATCGTTTTCTTTCCAGGCTGATTTTTCCCGAACCAGTTCTAAAACTCCCGCGTAGCGCTCAGCATCATAATCATTCTGTTCCCCAACAGGATTATCCTTGGCACGTTTGAGCAAGTCCAACCGAAATTGAATGGGGTCTTTGCCTAGGGTCTCCGCAATCTCATCCAAAAATGCTTGTTCGGCACCCGCCATAAAATTGGAGCGTGGCGCCCGGAATGCCCCTATAGTGATATTCGAATCTATCGACCACTCTTCGGCCATGTAATTGTCCAAGGCCCCTGCCGGAAAACGATTCGCAAACAACGGACTTTCGGGAACTCCCCCCGCCTTTACATGCAAGGCCGTCAAATTATTATCCGCATCAAAAGCGGCACGATAGGTCGCTTGATAGGTAGGACGGTAAATGCCGTTGGTCATATCATCTTCACGGGTATAGACTAATTTTACGGGCGCATTTACTTTTTGGGAAATCAAGGCCGCTTCCAATACATAATGCCCATAAGCTTTACGGCCAAATCCACCTCCCATACGGGGGATGTCCATCTCAATATTCTCTTCGGGAATTCCGAGACTACTGCTAATTGAAGGTACCACCGATGAGGGAATTTGCATGGGCCCTGCAAGTTTCACTTTGTCTCCCTGTACATGGGCAAAAGCGTTTAAGGGTTCCATGGTGTTGTGTGCCAAAAAAGGCGCGGAATAACTTCGTTCCAAGACTTTAGCAGCCTCTTGAAACGCTTTTTCCGGATTACCGTCTTTCCGGGTGATTTTACCTGGTTTGGAGGCCAGTTCCGCCATTTGTATTTTGTGGCTAATAGTAGATTCCAATCCCGCTGGGATGTTTTTGGTTTGATCGCCTCTGAATCCCTTTATGGTTTCGGTAGATGCTACTATCGGCTTCCAGTCAATTTTTAGTTCCTTTTTGGCCTGCATCACTTCCCAAGTGGAGTTACCCACTATGGCCACCAATTCGGGAAAAGCATTGGTATCAAAACCCGCTTTTTGAAAGTCGTCTTTATAGCTTTTTATTGTGACTACATCTTTGATACCCGGCATAGCTTTAGCGGCATCTCCATCTACAGATGCTAAGGTCATACCAAAGGCCGGAGGATGCACAATCATGGCAATCAACATGTCTTCTTTTTGATAATCCATTCCAAACATTGGCTTGCCCATTACAATATCTTTGGCATCTACATTTTTACGAGAAGTACCGATAATTTTAAAATCCTTGACTTCTTTCAGCGTTACTTCTTCAGGTACTTCTAAGGTTGCTGCCAACGCCGCCATTTCACCATAACCTGCTGATTTTTCTGAGGCGGCATGGCTCAATACTCCGGACTCCGTAGTAATCTCTTCAAGCGGTACCTTCCAAGTTTGAGCTGCTGCTTCGCGAAGCATATGTTTGGCCGTTGCGCCAGCGGTTCGCAGAGATTCCCATCGTCTGCGAATGCCTTGACTGCCACCTGTAAACTGGAATCCGAAATTTTCTTTGTGATAGGGGGCTTGGTCGACAAGGACGCTTTCCCAATCCACATCCAATTCCTCAGCGACCAACATCGGCATGGAAGTTCTGATGTTCTGACCGAATTCTGGGTTTGGGGTGTACACCGTTACCAAACCATTGTCACCAATCTTTAAGTAGCTATTGATTTCAAACCACTCCTTTGGCATTTGCATGACCTGTTCAACCGTCTTGTCTTTACAAGAGGCCAACAGATTAAATCCTAATATCATTCCACCACTGGCAAGACTCGTGTTCTTGATAAAGGCACGTCTTCCGAATTTTGTTTTTATAGCTGTCATTGGATTTCTCTTTTTTGGATTAAACCACGGATTCCGAAGCTATTTTCACAGCTTTCTTAATTCGCGTATAGGTACCACATCGGCAGATGTTGCCATTCATTGCCGAATCAATTTCAGCATCTGATGGACTAGGGTTTCTTTTCAACAAAGCCGAAGCGGTCATAATCTGACCCGCTTGGCAGTAGCCGCATTGCGGAACATCGACTTCCATCCAAGCTTGTTGCACAGGATGGTCTCCGTTTTCTGAAAGTCCCTCAATAGTTGTAATTTCTTGGTCACCCACCGCCGAAACGGTTAGCTGACAAGAGCGCACGGCATTGTCACCTAGATGCACCGTACAAGCCCCGCATTGAGCTATACCACAGCCGTATTTTGTTCCGAGCAATTTGACATGGTCGCGTAGCACCCAAAGCATGGGTGTTGATGGGTCAAGATCAACTTCTTTGGTTTCTCCGTTGATGTTTAGAGTATATTTTGCCATGATGAAATGATTTCTTTGAAGTTACAAATTAATGCTCAATTGAATGGGTATCGCGAACCTTGCTGAAGGTTAAGTCCAGCAGTTTCCAATCGCCCCCTTCTTTTTTATAGATTTCTGTTACGGTAAATTCATTCGAAACATCATCACCTCGTACATGGGCGACGAGGGTTATTCTGTTCCAAAGAATTGCGGTGTCATCTCCAAAAACTTCGACAGCAACGTCGTGTACATCGGCATTTTTATACCAAATACTACCACTTTCGATAATTTCGAGTTCACGGGCTTTTTTCCAAGAGCCACTCATATGCACAAATTTGGATTGGTCATGAAATAGGGTGGCTAGTTTATCCACATCTTTATCGGCCATCCATTGCCATTTGGTTTTGGAAAGCTCCTTGATTTCTTCTTCAATGGTGGCATCTTGGGCGAATGATGGCGAACAAATGGCAATTAAAAAGAGTCCGATTAGTAAGGTTCTCATAGCATATTATTTTAAAATTGTAATCGATTTGGTCAAAAGTACAATCCGTTGAAAACAAATGACTTACCTAAATAACGGATATGCATACCACTATTACTGTTATTCGATAGGTAATTGGAGTATCTGGAAATCAATAGCTTATCTTTAACTTTAATTTAATTGGAGCATGGAAAATGTATATCGTATCGATTCCGTAAGTGATTACCTCAAATTACGAGACAAGGAAGTCTTGCACCCCTTGGTCGGTTTGGTCGATTTTAAAACTGTGGATGTAAAAGCGAAGACGGCTCCAAGCCATGACGCACTACTTTTTAATTGCTACGCGATTTTCTTAAAGGACGCTAAGGGATGTAAATTAAAATATGGAGGTAAAGATTATGACTATGATGAGGGCACTTTGGTTTTTGTTGGCCCGAACCAAAAGATTGGATTGACCAAAAACAACCCCAATTTTGTTCCGAAGGGATATGCACTGTTATTTCACCCAGATATATTGGCAGGCACTGATTTGGAAAGAAAAATCCGTACTTATAATTACTTCGCCTATTCGGTAAAAGAGGCCTTGCACATTTCAGCAAAAGAACGCAAAGTAATTGTGAGTTTGTTGGATAAAATACAGTTTGAGTTGGAGCAGACCATAGATAAGCACAGTAAGAAATTAATAGTCGCCAATATTGAACTCTTTTTGGATTATTGTATGCGTTTCTATGACCGACAGTTTCTTACTAGGGAAACCGCCCACCAAAGTTCCATGGAAAAATTCGATATTCTATTGAACGATTATTTTACTTCGGAAAAGCCACAAAAACAAGGCTTGCCTTCAGTAAGCTATTTTGCCGACCAATTGCATTTGTCTTCCAATTATTTTGGGGACTTGATTAAAAAGGAAACTGGAAAATCAGCCCAAGAATACATTCAGAACAAACTTATCACTGTTGCCAAAGAACGCGTTTTCGAACCTAACAAATCGGTGAGTGAAATTGCCTATGAATTAGGTTTTAAGTATCCACAGCATTTTAGTCGACTGTTCAAACGCCAAGTCGGGTATTCGCCAAGTGAGTTTCGAATGCTGAATTGAGTTCTGAATTTAAGAGTTTCATCTACTTCCGATACAAGCGTCTTTTGAGATTTTACTGGTTAAAAAAAGTATGAGTTCCACAGAACGGCAGATTTACGATGCTAGCGAAGAATTTTGATACAAAGCCAAAGCTTTGATTTTACTGCTATTTCGCCTATTTTTTATATTCATTTTCGGCACCCGTCTTATATTCATTTATTCCGTTAATAAACTCACTTGCTTTTTGTAAAATAAGTTCCGAAACTTCTTTATGTGGTGTATGCTTAACACTTGGGATAACTAATTGATTTGATTTTCCGTTGATTTGTGTTATGATATTTTCTACTTGTTTTAATGTTCCGTATTCATCTTCTTCGCCTTGTATTATTAGAATATGACATTTGATTTTCGGTAAAAACCCTTCAATATTCCAATTTCTAAATTGGTCTGATGTCCAAGTAGAAGCCCAAGCCCAAAACATTTCGTCTGTCTTGTTTCCGTGATATTTATCCAATTTGGTTTTTAAGTCAGTCGTTTTATAAAGCTTTATGGCTTCTTCAATTCCTTTAATGGTAATGTCCTCTACAAATATGTGCGCTCCTTCGGTAATTATTCCTTGTATTTTGTCGGGATACTTTCCTGCTGCTATCAATGCTATTGAGCCACCATCACTATGTCCAAAAAGAATTGCCTTGTCGATTTGCCAAAAGCTTAACAATTCATTGAGCAAATCCGCCTCTTGCTCCATATAATAGTTATCTCTTTTGGAATATGAAAATGGACAAGATTTGCCATATCCTTGTCGGTCGTAAACTAGTATGTTGCATTTGGTGAGCTCGCCAATTTTTTCAGGAAAATCCCGCCATAATTTTATGCATCCCAAAGAGTCGTGCAAGAAAATAATTGTCGGTCTATCGGGAAATCCGTCAGTTCGCTTAATTGCGATTTCTTCTAATTTAATTTTTATTTCTTTCTGCAATTTAGTGTCGTTTTTTAAATAGGTAGGAACAATAGTGTATAGTAACAAGTTGTTATGTTCCTAATATATAAATATTCTAGTGTTTATAGGCCATTGCGAAGATCAGTCAGAATAATATACATTTGGAAGGATGAAGCAATATCGTTCTTAAGAAAATTCAAACAAAATAATCGATCATATAAAACTGCCGTTTTAAGATACCTTTTTACAAGTTTGTCCTGAATCATCAAAGAGTGTCCCATTTTTGGTCTTTTTTAGTATTCTCGTTAATTAGCCTTTTAACATACAACTTTTTCCTTCATATTTTTTCTCTAAAAGCGGCACCTAATGTTTAAGAAGTTTGGAGAAGCAAGAGGATAACCTGCTAGCGCAGGTTATATTTTATAATTCTTTGTTATTCAGCTATTTAACAATGTCAAAAAACTACCAAGTCTTGGTTTTTTAGTAAAAACGGTCTTAACGCACTGAAAATCAATTAATTTTTTAGTAAAAAACAGAATTAACGGCAGCTTCTTTTAGAATTTATTCATGAAAATTTTTTGCTATAGAGCAGCAATTCAAGATGTATCATTGTCATGACAATCTTGCTTTGCTCCCGATGGTTGCAAAAGAAAAAAGTTGATTAAAACATCAAAAGTAGGAGCGCCCTATTTCAATTTTATTTACGTTTATCTTCCCGAACACTATAAAATCGAAAAAGGATCCATTCGCTAAGTATTCAGGTAAGAAATGGGACAAATATATTGTTGCAAAAAGATAGCTTCCTTGTAAACGGAAATAAAGCGAGCGAAACCTTGTTTCGTACTGCAAGCCCAAATCTTACTAAAACTAATACTACTGAGCGAGGTATTGAAACTAGGCAACTATTAATTCATTTGCATCATCTAAAGTAGCATTGTCGAAACGTTTCAAGTAAATTTCTGTAGTCTTAAGTGAACTGTGTCCGAGCCCTTCGCTTATAATGGCAGTGGAGATTCCCATATGTTTTGCTATAGTAGCCCATGAATGACGAATGGAATAAGTAGTAAAATGTTCTTTTATACCTGCATCTTGAGCAATTTGTTTCAATCTTTGGTTTACTCTTCTTCTGATGGTTTTATATTTTTCGTGATGTAAAGTACTTCCATCATAGTTTGATGGAAATAAGAAACCATCATTATATTCTTGTTTTAAGTAGTAGCTTAGAATTTGCTTCAATTCATGAGTAAGTTTTACCGATAAAGGGTCGCCTGTTTTACTTCTGCCATAAAACAATCTGTCTTGGTTGATATTCGACTTTTTGAGCTTTACTAAATCGATAAGGTTCATGCCCCTACAATTGAACATAATTAAAGCATAATTTTTGGTATGCCATAACGCAGAACCTTCAGGATAATGTACAGTCCTAATTTTCAAGAAGGTTTCTTTTGGGATAGCTCTTTTCTTGGTAGGATTTGAAGAAGGTATTTTATAGCGTTTAAAAGGATTCTTTAGCACATCTATTTTATCTTCATAGAGTGCAGCATTGAATAAAGCTCTTAATGCTCTAATATGTGAATTGATACCATTGGGTTTTAGCCCTTTACTTTCTTTATAAATCTCAAAGTCTTTTAATATACTAACACTTAATTGGTCTAAGGGGAAGTCTTTATTATTATTGAACTTTATAAAATCTTTTATTGCATAGTGATACCATTCCGCCGAACCTGGTTTGTTCAGTTTTCTTTTACGCTCAATAATTACTTTGCCCCAATCCGATAACATTAAACCGTTGGACATTTTACTTTTGAGCTGTGGACTGATTTTATCTTGCCACCTGGTTTTGATTTCATTTATTAAAACATCAATACCCATATATTGAATTCCGTCTCCCAATTCATGAATAAGACTTTTAGCATCATGAAGTTTATTGTATAGTATTCGATTAATATTATCACAATCTAAAGTTTTATTTATGGCGGCTGATTTTTTTAAACTTTGATTCTTGTCGTTCCAACCAATTTTGGAAGTATGATATGGTAAACGAATCATTCTAGGTTTGATATGATAGACTCGTAATGCAATCGGAAATAGTTCCGAATTGGAACTTTTCGATGACTTTCGAGTGTCTAAAATGAGCCTAACTTTTGCCAATTATGATGCTTTATTAACATCAAGTTAGGAATAAAAATGCACAGTTTGTGCACACTTTTTGTTGAAATCAGATGATATTGAATGATTTCAAATTTTATGAAAATGGGTGTAACACTCTGAAAAACAGATAAATAAAATGATTTTTAGATTTTAGAAGAATGCTAATTCGGAAACTGGCAGGCAAGAGGTCACCGGTTCGACTCCGGTATTCTCCACTCAGTAAATACAGGCCTTCACAAATGTGAGGGCTTTTTTGATTTTTCACTACTTAATTTAGGATTTGGATAATTATCTGACTGATCTTCAATAGTATTATCCAAACAAGTAAAATCTTTTTCCACTAGTAATGATAGCGTATTTTTGTCATTCCAATCCACTTCATTACTATGGCCGATTACGTTATCAGTTGCCCATGAAGTTTGCACACTATCAGGAAGAAAAAGGGTTATAGTATCATTTGTAAAATCGGCTTGTAACGATTTTATTCCAGATTTTATCTCTAAAGCATAGTAGAATTTTTTTGACTGAAACTCGGTAACTTCTGAAATTTGCCCCTGTTTACAGAACAATTCAACTTCTGTTTTTGTTAATCTAAATCGAACGGAATTCCCTTTAATTCTTATCTTCATTATCTTATTTTTTATTCACTAGCCCTTTAGTGAATTCATTTAATGTTTCTACTTTTTCTTCAAAATCACCTTTGATTGTCTTACGGTATTCATTTAAATTTTTAACTAAATCATCAATATTTTCAGGAATTACATCTTCGAAAAATTGACGCAGTCTTTTGGCTGTGGTCGGTGATTTTCCGTTGGTTGAAATAGCCACTTTTACATTGCCCTTTGTAACAATACCTCCCATATAAAAATCACAAAAGGGAGGATTGTCAGCAACATTAACTAAAATTGAACGCTTTCTACAATCTGCATAAACTTTTTCATTTACAGAAGGTTTATCAGTTGTAGCTATTACAATATGTTTTTTCTTTAATAAACGTTTTTTATACTTGCCTTTATACAATTTTACCTGATGATTTTTAGCTAGTTCTTTAGTAGCTTCTCTATACATTGGCGATATCATTTCGACCTTGGCATTAGGACTCGATTTCAACAAAAAGGTAAGTTTTTCTTCAGCGACGTTACCACCACCTACGATAAGTACGTTTAGGTTATTTACTTTTAGAAATACAGGATATAATTCATTTCGTTCCATCTAGCTTCAAATTATTAGACATTACCATTTTAACCCCTTGGGATAGTGTTCTTTTAAATACTTTTCTACAACCGATATATCATCCTTACTTGTCAAGTCAATCACATGTTCCGAAATGGGAATTACTTTTACATTATAGTCCTTTTTTCTTATCATTTTAAGTAAAGCTGTAGGTAATTCTTTTTCGTCTCTTTCTGGGTGAATAGGGCAATTTTTTAAGAAGGGATAAAAAAGACTTCCGTCAAATTTAAAAATGTTCATACTCACTCTTAATTTACCAAATTCATCTTGATAACTAAGCGCTTCTTCGGGTGAAGGTTTTTCTATGATATCCATAAGATATCCATCTTCGTCAATTTTCATTAAAGCAAATTTTCCAATTCTTTCAGAAGAGAAATTAAGACCCTCTCTATCATAACCAATTAGAGCATTTCGTGAGTTAACCTTTTTTAGTTCGGTAAAAACTTTGGTAGAATATAAATTATCGCAATTACATACTACAAAAGAGCTTTTTGTTAAAATAGGATATTGTTCTAGCGCTTGATAAAGAGCATCGGCAGTACCTTGAGGTTTTGACCTGCCGTTTACAATGTGTTGACGAACAAAAGAAATAGTAAGTCCTTTATAACTATTATTAGCTTCGTTTTTTCCATATACTGCTTGAAATAAATCGTCTTTTTCAGCAATAACAATATAGATATTTAAGTACCCTGCTGTTTTGGCGTTATGTAAAAGGTAGTGTAAAAATGGTGTGTTCTTTTCTCCGATTTCTATAAGACCTTTGTTTCGAGTATTGGCCTGTCGGACGGCTTTTTCAGATAGGCCTTTTAAGGTACTTTCTTTCTTCATTCTTGAAGAAGCTCCACCTGCTAAAATGATAAGGTTATTAATCATAGTAGTATTCCTTCTGACACTTCTGCTTTATAGGCATTTACTGCCCCTGCTAGTTTCAATTGTTTTATGATTTTTTGTTCTTTGTTCTCGGGAGCTAAAGCAATGATACAGCCACCCCCCCCTGAGCCTACGATTTTTGCACCATAAGAACCACCTAATAAAGCTGCGTCAATCATTTTATCAATTTTCGGTACAGTAATTTTTAAATCGTTTTTTAAGATGGAATGATGTTGATTCATCAACTTACCCAATATTGGTATATCAAGAGATTCCTCTTCAAATTCTGATAAGGCCTTTTGAGTAATTAAATGATTTCTAACAGCTGCATTAAAATAAGGTTTCAACGTATTCGGCAATTGATCTAAATAATGTTCTATCGTATTTTCTGTAATATTCTTAACGTCAAACCCATGATTCAAATTTTTTAGGAAAACGATGGATTCAAGAGCTAACCTTCTTCTATCTGCTAAAAGACCAAGTGTGTCTTTGGGAATACCAGATTCTCCTATAATAAGACCAGGTAGTTCTCGATTGAAAGTCTTATAAGCGGCTTTTTCGTCAGTTTCTAAATAAATTATGTTTCCCAAAGCAATGCTAAATTGGTCCATTTTACCTCCAGGTCCATTTCTTTCCAAAACTTCAGCTTCATAGGCTATTTTAGCAAGTAGTTCTTGATTGCATTCTACTTTGAGGCCAAATGCCTTTACCAAAAAACTTATCCATATTAAAATTAAGGCAGAAGAACTTGATAAGCCCGCATTAATAGGGATATTCCCTGTGATTGAAATATCATAACCAAGATTGGGTTTACAACCATATCTTTCAAGTACTTTTAAAACTGCGATAAAAGTATCTTCTGGGTTGTAATTATTAAAATTATAAGGTATCGTAATGGAACGGGTTTGATTAATGTCTATAAAACGTATTTTAAGCAACTCAGAGTTATTTAAATGAGCTTCTAATCCAATATGTCTATTAATTGCACAAGCAATTATAGGGAGCCCTAAATAGTCTTGATGGTCTCCGAATAAACATACTCTTCCAGGGGCTTTAATTTTAATCATTTTGAAAAATAGACACAGCTTGAATTGAAGTACAAATTAGGATTTTTAGAAGCTAACTTGTTATTTTTGAACTATAAATTTTACATATGGATTTGACAGGTAAAGTGGCTTATATTACTGGAGGCAGTAAGGGAATTGGATATAGTGTAGCAGCTGCGTTATTAGAAAGGGGAATGAAAGTAGCCATTAGTGGAAGAAATGACCTTGCTGTTCAATCGGCGGTTAAAACTTTAGGGTTTGAAGGTGCGGTACTTGGTGTACAGTCTGATGTAGGTTCGTATGAAGATGAAAATACAGCCATACAAACAATTCTCAAAACTTGGGGAAAATTAGATGTTGTACTAGCGAATGCTGGTGTAGGTTATTTTGCGCCAGTTGATGAAATGACTATCGATTCTTGGAATCAAATGATGAGTACCAATTTGACAGGTGCTTTTTATACACTCAAGGCTTCAGTTGAGGCCTTAAAGGACTCTAAGGGATACTTCATGACCTTGGCAAGTTTAGCGGGAACCAATTTTTTTGCCTCTGGTGCTGGTTATAATGCCACTAAGTTTGGTGTAGTTGGCTTTACCCAAGCTGTGATGTTAGATTTAAGAAAGTATGGAATTAAAGTTTCTACAATAATGCCCGGTTCCGTTGCAACTCATTTTAATGGCAATGAGCCGTCAGAAAAAGATGCTTGGAAAATACAACCAGAAGATATTGGAAAATTAGTTGTAGATCTTTTACAAATGAATCCGAGAACTTTGCCTAGTAAAATAGAAGTGAGGCCAACTAGGCCTGATTTAAAATAATCACAATAGTACTTCTTTAAAAGGAGTTTTAGGATCTGCTATCTCTAGAATAAGGCGTTTTAATTCAGACTTAAACTCATTTAATACGACATCTGTAATCAAATGGTCCTTAGTTATAGGTTTAGAATTTGACTTTTTCGCAAAACTTAAGATTCCCAAGTTGAGATTCTTAACTGGGAGTATGCCTGAAACTATAGGCTTTGAATTTTGTGAAAGAAGAGAATAACATAGTAACTGAAAGGCCTTTGCTTTTTTATCGTCAGAAGTAAGTTCATCAAAAGAAAAGATTTCAACCTCACTTTTGGTAACCTTGCCAGTTTTATAATCTAAAATTCTTAATTGCCCATCAATTTCATCAATACGATCAAGCTTACCTTTAAGGTTTACAGGATAGTCAAGTTCTGGAATATCTAGTATGACCTTTAACTCTTGCTCTAAACTGAGAATTTTAATTTGATGTTTTTCAATTTGATTTATTTCAAACTGAATAACGGACTCAATGTATTTAGTAATAACTTTAAGAACAATAAAATTTTGCCCTTTATCAACATTCCTATCTGAATAGGTTCTTTTAAAATGCTCTTGAACGGTACTATTGATTTTAGTTTTTGTCTGCTCTAAAATTGTTTTGTTGAGGTATTGCCCTATGAGTGGGGTGTATAAAGCTTCAAGAACATCATGAATTATTGTTCCAAAAGTGTTGTGTGCAATAGTCTCTTCAACTTGCTGTTGTTCTCTAATTTTAAGTATATGTTTTTTATAAAAACCGTAAGGGTTTTTAATGTAATTGGTCAATGAAGTAGGAGATAAGCCGAAGGAACAAATTACTTTAATCTCATCAATTAATTTGGGGGTTTTTTCTATTGTTTTTTCTTCAATGGGGTTAGGCATGCTGTTTTGCACGGCAATTTTATGCTTAACAAAGTTCTTCAGGTTAGCATCTGTTAAAAGCTGATGAATAAATCTGCTCTTTTCGCCGCCTTCTAAAACGTCTGGTTCAGTGTTGTAAGTTAAATAAACATCTTTAGCACGTTGTAGAAGTCTGTAAAAATGATAAGTATAAACAGCATCTTTATCTTTAAATGTAGGCATGTTATACTCCTTTTTTACATCAAAGGGTATAAATGAATTATTGCTTTTACCTGCAGGTAGAATATCTTCATTGACAGAACTCATTATAACCGTTTCAAAATCTAGAGTTCTACTTTCTAGCATCCCCATTATTTGTAACCCATCAGTTGTACTTCCTTGGAAATTTAATTGTTCTTCGGCAATTAATTCGAGCAATATTGATTTAAGAGTTTTAAGTTCATTTAAATATTCTTGCTCAGCAACATACTTATTAAGTTGATTAAACAGGTTATGGTATAATTGTAAACTTTCAAGTTCAATAAGTTGATGGGTTTGATTATAAGACGTTTGTAATAAAGTAATAATTTGTTGAGATCTTGTGATGAACTCTTTTGAATTCAACTTATGAATAGGAAAGATGAGATTAAAATTATCATTGTCATAGTCGGTCAATAACCTCAACTCTTCAGGAGTCAAATAGGTATAATTATTCTTGAGTATTTTATTAATGATATTAGCGGTAAAGTCAGATTCTTTATTCAGTAAATTAACCGCAATAGGGTTCGAAAGAATTCTAAGAATATCTTTATAGTACCATTTATTGTTGATTATATTGATATAGGAGTCGATAAGAACAGTAAAAAAATTAGAAATAGAAGTGTCACTAAGTGGATAACCCATAGTAATATTAATCTCCTTTACTTCTTCAGGAATAGAATTAAGGATTGCTGGCAATAAAGTCTCATCGGCTAATACTAGAGCAATAGGCTTGTTTTGCGTATTGGAGGAATAAATGTTTGAAATTAAAGAACCGATGTACTTAGCTTGAGAAATATTTTTAGGAATACCAATAATCTCAATGTTCTTATTTTCTAGAAAATTAGATTGAACACCTTGAAGTTTTTTACCTGATAAGTAGGGCCAATTCTTTTTGTGTCTTTTTATAAAATAACTGGCGTCATGCAATGGATCATTTAGAAAATAGGAGTCAATATCCCAATAAATTTCTGACGTGGAAGTAGCCAATATTTTTTGAACTATGTACTCTTCCGATTTATTTAGGGCATTAAAACCAACAAAAACATGGGACTTTTTGGAAGTCTGACTTATATAGGAGTGAATTTTACTATAAGCCAGTTTATAACGCAGTCCTTGATAGGAGTCTTTTGTACTTAATAGATGACTTGTAAATTCGTCATAGAGGTATTTAAAGGTTTGAGTGAATTTAACATAATCGGTAACCATAGTTGTTAAACCATCTTTTCCACCCCAAGCATTTAATTTATTTAAAGCAGTTAAGTAATCAAATATACTTTTGGTATCAATGAGGTACCTGTCAAGCTCATCAAAATCACTCAACAAGGTTTGTCCCCAGCGCGTAAAAGAGAAAAAGTCGTCTTTTTCTTTTAGTTCTGAGTTTAAGTAAATACTATATAACCTAAAGAGTAATTCGGTATTGCTAGTTTTATTAAGCTGCGATATTTCTTGAATAAAATGTTCAATGCTGAGAATAGTGGGGCTGAAAATAGGGCTTTCAATAAGTTCAGCAATATGAGCTTTTAAATAGGTACTTGATCGTACACTTGGTACAACAAAAACCAGATTTTCAAAAGAACCATATTTGTTATAGGTGTTCTGGACTACATATTTTAAAAATGCACTCATGTATTTAAAAAAGAAAAGCCTCGACAATTGTCGAGGCTTTTATATAAGTATGTAATAAAACTCTTATTTTACCAAGTTGATTTCAACTCTTCTGTTTTGAGCTCTACCAGCTCTATTGTTGTTCGTTGCGATTGGCTTGTCTTCACCGTAACCGATAGCAGTTAATCTATCAGAACCAATTCCTTTGTCGATTAAGAAATCTCTAACAGAGTTAGCACGTTTCTCAGAAAGACTTTGATTAAGTTTAGCACTACCAACACTATCAGTGTGACCTTCTACTGTGAACTTAGCAGTTGGATACTCACTTAAGATTTGGATAATGTCAACCATTACAGAAGTAGATTCTGCTTTAATTGAAGCTTTACCAGTATCAAACAAGATTGTTCTTGCGTAATCGTTTAATTGTTTTTGAACTTCTTCAGTTACTTCTGGGCAACCATTGTTTGCAACAGTTCCTGCAACTTCTGGACATTGATCGTCTTTGTCTAGAACTCCGTCACCATCAGTATCAGGCCATGGGCATCCTTTGTTCTCAGCAGGACCTGCTTCACTTGGACACTCATCATCTTTGTCAGCAACACCGTCACCGTCAGCATCAGGACAACCAGCTAAAGCAGCAATACCAGCCTCGTTTGGACAAGCATCATCTTTATCAGCAATACCATCACCGTCAGCATCAGGACAACCGTTCATTTCTTTTGAACCAGCTTGGTCAGGACAACTATCTTTACCATCTTCGATGCCATCACCGTCAGAATCAGGACAACCATTGAAAGCTTCTAAACCAGCAACCTCAGGACAAGCGTCATCTTTGTCATATATACCATCACCATCAGTATCAGTACCACCAAATTTGATTGCAATACCCGCTAAGTGTTGGAAATGTTTTACTCCGTAATCTTCGAAAGCATGCTTATAAGAAGATTGAACAGTAAGACCAACATTGTCACTGAACCAGTAGTTTAAACCTAAACCACCATTAAAAGTACCTGCGCCAATTTCATCAACCCAAGTGTAACCACCACCAATCTCTACGAAAGGATCAAGTTTTGTGTTTTTTAAGATGTTATATTTAATGGTACCATCTACAGCATAGTGAGAAAGGTCATCAACTCTAACGTCTCCAAGTTTTTCAATTCTGTTTAAAGACCCTCTAGCGCCAACTGAAAAGCCATCGCCAATGTACTTAGACACTCCGATATAAGATACAGAAGGAATAATGTTCCAGTGATCGTTTGCATTAAAGTACTCAGAAAATAATGTACCTGTTTCGTAAGAAGCAGAAGCGTCATTAGTTGGATAAACGTCAATTGCGTTTACACCAAAGCTAATCTGCCAAGGATTATTCTCGTCTTGCGCTTGTATGTTGTTTACGCCTAAAACTAATAAGGCAACAACTAATAATTTGCTAAGATGTTTCATGTTCAAAATTTTACGTTTAAGTGTTTATCAGCTGCAAATGTAAGTTGTTAAGAACTATTAACAAAATCAATTTTCTTTTTTTTTTAACGTATTACATAGATTTTTTTAAGCATTTAAACGATTTTTAATGCTTTTCCAACCTCGATAAACGCATTTATGGCCTTGTCTAAATGTTCCTTTTCGTGCGCGGCGGAGAGTTGAACCCTTATACGAGCCTTCTCTTTAGGAACTACAGGGTAAAAGAAACCTATGACGTAAATACCTTTTTCCAGTAACATATCGGCCATTTGTTGTGATAATTTAGCATTGTACAGCATTACTGGTACTATAGCGGATTCCCCATCAATAATATCAAAGCCTGCTTCTTTCATTCCTTTTTTGAAATAAAGTGTGTTTTCATGAAGCTTATCTCGCAATGAAGTGTCATTTTGAAGCATATCAAAGACTTTGATAGATGCTCCCACTATTGTTGGGGCCAGAGAATTAGAAAACAAGTAAGGTCGTGACCGTTGTCTTAAAATTTCAATTATTTCTTTTTTACCTGTTGTATAACCGCCCATAGCGCCACCTAATGCTTTACCTAAAGTTCCGGTTATGATATCAATGCGTCCCATAACATTTTTATCTTCTAAAGTCCCACGGCCTGTTTCGCCAATAAAACCTGTAGCATGACATTCGTCAATCATAACCAATGCATCATAAGCATCTGCTAAGTCACAAATTTTATCTAAAGGCGCAAGCTTACCATCCATGGAGAATACACCATCAGTTACAATTATCTTAAATCGATTGCCATCAGCATTAGCTTGTTTGAGTTGAGTTTCTAAATCACTCATATCATTATTAGCATAACGATATCTTTTCGCTTTGCATAATCGAACACCATCTATAATCGATGCGTGATTGAGTGAATCAGAAATAATAGCATCTTCAGCCGTTAACAAAGGTTCAAAAACACCACCATTAGCATCAAATGCCGCAGCGTATAAAATAGTGTCTTCAGTTTGATAGAACTCTGCTATTTTATTCTCAAGCTCTTTGTGAATGTCTTGAGTACCACAAATAAAACGAACGGAAGACATACCAAACCCATGCGAATCAAGGGTGTCTTTGGCTGCTTTGACCACGTCTGGGTGAGACGATAGGCCTAAATAGTTATTAGCGCAAAAATTAATAACTTCTTCTCCTGTGCTTATTTTTATGACTGCACCTTGCTGAGATGTTATGATACGTTCTCGTTTATAAAGGCCTGCTTGTTCAATCGAGTTTAATTCTTCCTGTAAATGCTTTTTAATTTTTCCGTACATAATTAAACAAATATTGGTTTAATATTTTCATCTATATAGACAAGTATTTTGTCAGTTACAAAGTACCCCATTTTTAAAAGAATCTCCTCATAATCATCTAACTGTTTTTTATGTGAAGTGTGAGGTTCTCCTGTTTTATAATCAATAATGCAGGCACTCATGTCATCAATCACCAAGCGATCTAGTCTAACTAAAGATTTGTTAGGATTAAGTATTTCAATTTCATTATAAACTGTTAAACCCTTTGTGTAAAATTTATTTAGTAATTCATGAGTAACTACCTTGTTCAAGGTTCTTTCTAGATAAGATTGTTCTTTCTGATTTATTTCACCATTATTCACAAAATTTGAAAGAACGGATTCAATGTCATCTTCCGTATAAATTAGACTTAAAGCTTGATGTAATAAATTTCCAATATGTATTGCCTTTTCTTGTTTTGGTTCTAGGTTTTTAAACTTTGAAGTAACCATGTTAAATTGAGCATCATCTTTTGAAGTATATATATAAGGTATAGCCAATTGATGTATCGTCTCAGTTTTACAAGAATGGTTCGCAGTTAATTCGCCAAATGAATAGGTGGTCTGAGATTCACTCCAAAAGTCTTTTTCTTTTAAATAGTCAGCAAACAAGGAAGCATAAGACATGTTATTGTCGCCTTTGGAGTTTTTACTTGGAGGAGCTGTAATTACAAAAAGGCCATTAATCGCTCTAGTTAGAGAAACATATAGCACATTAAAATCGTCTAATTCTGCATTTTCAGATTCATTCTTATAAATAACCGCAGCCTCTTCAGAAAAAGCTTTAAGGTCAGATGAGTTTTTAAGCATGAGCTCATTGAACCCATAAAATTCTTCTTCATTTACCGGAACCCATAGGTCATTACTCTTTCTTTTTTCATCAATCTTAGCTGCAGCAAAAGGTATAATAACAAAAGGGAACTCTAATCCTTTAGATTTATGGATTGTCATGATGTTAACCGCATCTAAATCATCAGGTGCCGCGATAGACAACTTGTTTTTTTTACGTTCCCAAAATTGTAAAAAATCAAAAATTGAAAGGTTTTGTTTTTTTCCGAAAGCAAATACTTCATCTAAGAAATAAGAGATATACGCATTGGAATTAGGGGCCAAATCAAATTTTGAAATTGCGACCTCAACCATATCTAGAGGTGTCATTAGTTTCGCTTCATCCATATTAAAATCAAAAACGTCCTTCAAAAACATGGGAAATTGTCCAATGTTTTTTGATATGAAATCATGTTTTATAGTTTCATCTTTAGCTAGGTATTCTAGAATGGTAAATTGATGTTCTTTAATTTCTGGTTGCTCAATAAGGTACATTAAGGATACAAGAAAATTTACCTCTGTTGAATTTTTTAGCAATAAAGCTTCTGCGGATACTATCGGAATTTCGTTTTTAGAGAGAAAATCGGCTATTACAACGCCTTGATTATTGCTTCGGACCAAGATACATATGTCTTTATAAGTATACCCTTTACTTAAAATGGCATTAATGTTTTCAAGGGTTTTAATGCTATGAGGGTGAGCATCAATCTCTTTATCCTCTTCAAGAAAAGATAGCTCAATAAAACCACCTAACTGGTCATTTTTTTCTTGCTGATTTCCCTCTTCGTATAAGTGTTGATATATATCATTCTTAAGTTTTGTGGCAATAAATGAGAAAAAATCATTATTAAAATCAACAAGTGTTGTGGCGCTTCTCCAATTTTTACCAAGATTTTCAACAGAAGGTTCAACTACAAAAGCTTTTTCAGTTTTCAAGGACAGGTTTAAAAATTGAGAGGCTTCTCCTCCGCGCCATCTATAAATGGCCTGCTTTACATCACCTACCAAAAAAAGCGAGCCTTTTTGACCCAGCTCATTTTCGCTTTCTAAAGCATTACTAATTAATGGAATAAGATTTTCCCATTGTAATTGCGAAGTGTCTTGAAATTCGTCAATGAAATAGTGTCTATATTTTTCTCCTAATCTTTCATAGATAAAAGGGACAGGCTGATTTTTTATCTCATTAGAGATGATAGTGTTGAATTCTGAGATATTTAATAGATTTTGCTCTTCTTGTATTTTTTTTAATTCTTTAGATATTTCATTTATTAGCGTTAAAGGAACAATCTTTTTATAGGCCTTCGACAGAAACGAAATATTTTCAAAGGCGTGTTTTATATAGTTAAAGTTTTTAGAGAATTCTGATTGTAATTCATCAATAATAGCTTTAATATTTTCTGGGCAACTTTTGTTATAGAGTGGAGTGGTTTCAAATTTCTGTTTCCAACCAGCATCAAAGTTAATTTCTAAATTACCTTGGCTAATTTGTTCCATGAATTTTGGAAAGTATTTTCTAGAAAAATCTCCAAACTCTAAACCACTTTCAGCGATTAGCTCTAAATTTTTTTTAGCTTTTTCTATGACACTATTTTTTTGTGTGTTGATATCAGTTGCTATCTTTTTTTTAAGCCCAACAAAATCACTAATATTTTTAGTAGTAAGTTTTTTTAAATGAGGAATGTGTTGCTCTCTAAACAAAAGTTTGCCAATTTCATTAAGGTCATAAGCAATATTCCAGCTTTTGTTGTCATCAATTTTTTCGATAACAAAATCAATTAAAAAGTCAGTTAGTTCTTTATTGCTTCCGGCTTGGTTTAAAACTCTGGCTACAGCTTGGTTTAGTAAAGAATCCGTATCAAGTTCTACCTCGAAGTTTTGAGCTATTTTTAAATCTCTAGCAAAAGTTCTAATTATTTTATGGTTAAACTTGTCAATAGTTGAAATCTCAAAAAAGGCGTAATTATGTAATAGCTCTTTTAACGTGTTTTGTGCCTTTTGTCTAAGTTGCTCAGAGTTAAAATTTAAATGATTTTTAATGTCTTCAAAAAGGCTCTGACTGCTTTTTGGCAGATTGTCCATGCTAAATTCATGAAGACTTTGAAGAATACGCTCTTTCATTTCACCTACTGCTTTATTGGTAAAAGTCAGGGCTAAAAGTTGAGCATATTTTAATTTTGATTTTGGAGCAAGTATTTGTGTAAGATAGTTTTTGGTAAGCTGGTATGTTTTACCAGAACCTGCAGAAGCATTATAAATTTTAAAGCCTACGTTACTCAAATTGTTTTATTGCAAAGTACGCATTCTTACCATCTTGTTAACATATATTATGACGATTTTGTTTGTTAAAACAGTATTTTTGATGAACAGAAATAATAACTAAAAACATAAAAATTATGGCTTTTGAATTGCCTAAGTTACCGTACGCATATGATGCGTTGGAACCACATATTGATGCTCGTACTATGGAGATACATCATACAAAGCATCACAATGGATATACAACAAAATTGAATGGTGCTATTTCAGGAACAGATTTGGAAGGGAAAGACATTATGGATATTCTTTCTAATATGGACATGAGTAATGGTGCGGTAAGAAATAATGGAGGTGGTTTTTACAATCACTCGCTTTTCTGGGAAGTAATGTCACCAAATGGTGGTGGAAGTCCAGAAGGTGATCTTGCAAGTGCTATTAATGATGCTTTTGGATCACTTGATGGTTTTAAAGAAAAGTTTACCGCTGCGGCAGGTACGAGATTTGGTTCAGGTTGGGCATGGCTTTGTGTTCATAAGGGAGGAAAGCTTGAGATTTGCTCAACTGCTAATCAAGACAACCCTATTATGCCTGGTATTGAGTGCGAAGGTCATCCAATATTAGGCTTAGATGTTTGGGAACATGCCTATTACTTGAATTATCAAAATAGAAGACCAGATTATATTTCTGCTTTTTTCAATGTTATCAATTGGGATAAGGTTGCTGAGAACTATGCTGCCGGAAAATAGCAGCAATATTTTGTAAAATTAAGAGCGCAGTTGTTTAGCTGCGCTTTTTTTGTTTTAATCTCAAAATATAATAATAGAAAAGGGTGGAGAAGCCTCCACCCTTTTCGTCCCAAATCTTACCATAAACTTAACCTACTTATGCTATGGCAAAACTAAATTACTGGTATTGTGGCAAATAACAAAGAAATTTTATGAGTTTTTAAAGCGCGAAAGAATTAGAAAATGCCAAAATTTAACATTTAATGGGCATAATACGTTGGCAGTCAAACATAAAGAAGGCGGAACAATGTCCGCCTTCTTTCCCCAAATCTTACCATGAACTTAACCTACTTATGCTATGGTTCTACAAATGTATCTTAACAGTTCTCCACTGTAAAAGCTTTTAGATAAAAGTCCTTTTATTAGGTTGAAATACCATTACACCTAAAACGGATTATAAAAGCTAAAGAAAAGGAGTACAAGTGGTGAAGAAATTCAATAAAATAAAAAAGGTGGAGAAGTCTCCACCTTTTTTGCCCCAAATCTTACCATGAACTTAACCTACTTATGCTATGGCAAGTACTAATATAAATTGCTGTAGGGCTGGAATGTTAAAAAGACGTCAAAGTGCATTTTTCATCGATGAAATGCATACACCATAGGATGAAATACATATTTTAGTATGCGCGTTCGTTTTTACCCTCAAAAAAGTTAATGAAAGCTCTATTGACGACACGGTTTCCTCCGGGTGTTGGATAATCTCCGGTAAAGTACCAATCTCCAAGATTATTAGGGCATGCAATATGTAAGTTATCTATGGTTTGATAAATAACTTTTACTTCGGCACCAATGGATTTGGGACTTAATATTTCAGCAATTTTATCAGAAATTTCTTCTTGTGAGAAAGGTTCATAGAATTCCTTTACGTAATTGATGACATCTTTATCTTTCGAATTGACTTGTTGTACACACTTATGATAAATTTCTTCAATTTTATTAGTGGTGTTATGATCTTTATGAAGCTCTAGTGCGGCTTTAAATGCTACAAAGTCTTCTAGTTTAGCCATATCAATACCGTAACAATCCGGATATCTAATTTGAGGAGCGGAAGAAACTACTACTATTTTCTTAGGGTTTAGTCTGTCAAGCATTCGAAGTATGCTTTTCTTAAGTGTAGTTCCCCGAACAATACTATCGTCTATAATAACAAGATTGTCATTCTTTTTTACTGAGCCATAAGAAATGTCATAAACGTGTGCCACTAAATCATCTCTACTACTGTCTTGAGTAATAAAAGTTCGCAGTTTAGCATCTTTTATTGCTACCTTTTCAATACGAGGACGAACATCTAATATTTTATGAAGCTGCTCTTTGGTTATAGTGTTGCCTAAAGCTAATATTTGTTCTTCTTTTTTATTGTTGAGGTAATTTTGAGCCTCTTTTACCATACCTAAAAAAGAAGTCTCGGCTGTATTAGGAATATAGGAGAACACGGTATCTGTTAGATTATCATCAATTGCTTTTAATATTTCAGGAAATACCAGTTTGCCAAGCATCTTGCGTTCACGATAAATCTCTTTATCACTGCCACGAGAAAAATAAATTCGTTCAAATGAACAGGCTTTCCTTTCCGTTGGCGTTAATATTTCTTCAAAAGATACATTCCCATTCTTTTTTATAATAATCGCATTACCAGGATCTAGTTCTTTAACCTCTTCATATTTCACATTGAAAACAGTTTGAATTACCGGTCTTTCAGAAGCAACTACAACAATCTCATCATCTTGGTAATAATAACTTGGTCTAATACCTGCGGGGTCTCTAAGTAAAAATGCATCACCATGCCCTAGTAAACCTCCCATGGCATATCCACCATCCCAGTTTTTAGCTGCCTTCCTTAAAACTTTGGCAACGTTCAAACGTTCAGCAATTATGGGTGAAGCTTCTCTTTTATTAAAACCTTCTTTTTTAATTTGTTTGTAGAGTTTAGCTACTGCATCATCTAGAAAGTGACCAATTTTTTCCATCACTGTAATGGTATCGGCCATTTCTTTTGGGTGCTGACCTAGTTCGATGAGGCTTCCAAAAAGCTCATCAACATTGGTCATATTAAAGTTACCTGCAACAATGAGGTTTCTATGCATCCAGTTGTTTTGTCTTAAAAATGGATGTACGCTTTCTATACTGTTTTTACCGAAAGTACCATAACGAACATGACCCAATAATAGCTCACCAATGTATGGAATCTCCTTTTTTTGTTGGGCAACATCATCCCATAATTGAGGACTATCAACTAGGGCAGAATTTATACGGTCATTAATTTGTTTAAAAATATCTTGAATCGGTTGTTGTTGAGAAGACCTTACTCTGCTCATGTATCGCTCCCCAGGCTCCATATCTAACTTGATGCTTGCAAAACCGGCACCATCTTGGCCGCGATTATGCTGTTTTTCCATCATTAGGTACATTTTATTTACACCGTAAAAAGCGGTACCATACTTCTCTTTATAATATTCAAGAGGTTTTAATAATCGAATCAACGAAATTCCACATTCGTGCTTTATAGCATCACTCATGTTCTAACTAATAAAAAAGCCCTGAATTTTCAGGGCATGGGTTATTTTATTTCAATATCAAATTGTGTCAAGGCTTTAAATTGATGGAGCCTTTCTTCAACTTCTTCTTTTTTTAACGATTGCATCCGTTCTGTTCCAAATTTCTCCACACAAAATGAAGCTAAATTAGAGCCATGTATGATGGCATTTTTCATATTTTCAAACGAAATATTTTCAGTACTTGCCAAATATCCAGAAAAGCCACCAGCAAATGTATCTCCAGCACCTGTAGGGTCAAAAACTTCTTTTAATGGTAAAGCCGGAGCAAAAAAGATGTTCTTTTCGTCAAAAAGTAAAGCACCATGCTCACCTTTTTTGATAACCACATATTTAGGACCCATAGCACTTATTTTTTCAGCTGCAGTTACTAAAGAGTATTCACCAGTTAGTTGTCTTGCTTCTTCATCATTTATGGTGATAACATCAATATGTTTTATCACTTCAATAAGTTCATCAAGCGCATTATCCATCCAAAAATTCATTGTATCTAAAACAATGAGTTTTGGTCGGGTACTCAATTGATTAATTACACCCATCTGAATTGAAGGATGCAAATTACCGAGCATTACAATATCAGCATTTTTATAATCTTCTGGAACTATAGGATTAAAATCTGCTAAGGTGTTTAATTCTGTTACAAGTGTATCGCGGGTATTCATATCATTATGATACTTACCGCTCCAAAAAAAGGTTTTACCACCCTGTACAATTTCAACTCCTGAAATATCAATATTTCTATTAGTCAATAAATCAAGGTATTCCTGCGGAAAGTCATCTCCAACTACAGAAACAATGGCCGAGTCAACTTGAAATTTGGATGCTGCTAAACCTATAAAAGTTGCCGCTCCACCTAAAATTTTGTCCGTTTTTCCGAAAGGAGATTCAATAGCATCGAAGGCAAGTGTACCAACAATCAAAAGCTTACCCATTAACTTGGAATTTTGCTGCAAATATACCGTAAATTATACATAAAATAAGGAGTGATTTTTTAAAAATAAACCGAACAGTTCTTGAGCTATTTTCTTCCAAAATCTGCAGGAATTTCACCCCAAGCTTTGGTTTCCCATTTAACAATTGGCGTATTGTAGTCGTTATTTTTTAACCAATTCTCAGCTCGTTGAATCAATTTAAAAACAGCAGTACTTTTCGAGCTAGGTTTTAAATTCGTTTTACATTTTTTCTTTTGCACCCATCCAATAGCTATTCTAGAGTCAGAGTAAATAATTCGCTTGCTATTCTGTTGTTTTAAAAAGGCCAATCCATGGACTAAAGCCAAAAACTCACCAATATTATTAGTGCCTTCATCAAAAGGCCCTTGTTTGAATAATTGCTTTTTTGTTTTTGTATCAACACCTTGATATTCCATTACACCTGGATTGCCACTTGAGGCTGCGTCAACTGAGATAGAGTTCATGTTGGGTTCACCTATTCTCAATAATTCTTCAGGTGTTAATTCTGACTTGCCTTTACTTTTTCCTTTGTATTCTAAGTAATTACTGTTAAACGCCTTTTTGGCTTCAACGAAAGTTGAAAATGACTTATACTGAGCTCCTTTTATTCCTTCAATTTGAGCTTTACAATCGTCCCAAGATTCAAAAATACCAGTATGCTTGCCCTTCCAAACCACATAAAATTTTTGTTTTTTAGCCATGAGCTTCTAGCAATTGTTCAATTATTTTTGGAAAATGCTCGTATTCCAAAGCATGTACTTTACTTGCAATATCACTAGCGGAATCAGACATTGAAATCTGAGTTGATTTCTGAAAAATGACGGTTCCATCATCGTATTTATTATTCACATAGTGAATGGTTATACCGGTTTCAGTTTCGTTATTGAGTTTAACGGCTTCGTGAACATAATCGCCATACATACCTTTTCCACCATATTTAGGAAGAAGTGAGGGATGAATGTTTATAATTTTATCAGGAAAACTTAAAATCAAGTTTTCGGGGATTTTCCAAAGAAAACCAGCTAAAACGATAAGAGAAGGTTTTAGCGACTTTAAAACTGAAAGAACGGTTTCATTTTCAATAAAAGCGGCTTTATTAAAAGATAAACAAGGTACTTTTAGTCTATTACAACGATCAATTACGCCGGCAGATACTTTATTAGTTAGTACGCAAACAACTTTAGTTTTGATAGTTTTTTCAAAATAATTAATGATATTCTCTGCGTTGGAACCAGAACCTGAAGCAAGTATAACTATTCTATTCATTGTGTTTTTAAAGACGGTTTTATCATTTTTCTAGGGGTCTAAATTAAGCCTAAGATGGGTAAAACAGTAATTTACAGCACATTTTATCGACAAATGATGGTTTTAATCCAAAGTTTTATATTTTTGCCGAGATTAAATTTTAAAACCGATATTATTATGTCAGACATTGCATCAAGAGTAAAAGCTATCATCGTTGATAAACTAGGTGTTGATGAAAATGAAGTTGTTTCTGAAGCAAGTTTTACCAACGATTTAGGCGCTGATTCATTGGATACTGTTGAACTTATTATGGAATTTGAAAAAGAATTCGATATTCAAATTCCAGATGATCAAGCGGAGAACATTGCTACTGTTGGTCAAGCAATAAGCTATATAGAAGAAGCAAAGTAATTTATGTTATCTTACTAAAGATTAACAATTATCCATGTGGTAATCTTCCACATGGATAATTTTTTTTAAATTCAAGCGTAAATAGGTTAAAAATTAGTTCTATGCAGTTAAAGCGAGTTGTAGTTACCGGTCTAGGTGCTCTGACACCGATCGGGAACGATATCAAAACCTATTGGGATGCACTTAAGAACGGAAAAAGCGGTTCTGCTCCCATTACATATTACGATACAGAAAAGTTTAAAACAAAATTTGCCTGCGAGCTTAAAAATTACGATCCCTTAAATTTTTTCGATAGAAAGGAAGCTAGGAAGCTAGACCGTTTTGCACAATATGCATTGGTATCTTCTGATGAAGCAATTCTTGACTCTGGGCTAGACTTAGATAAAATTGATAAATTTAAAGTAGGTGTAGTATGGGGAGCTGGTATTGGAGGTTTAGAAACTTTCCAAAATGAGGTATTGAATTTTGCTGCTGGTGATGGCACTCCAAGGTTCAATCCTTTCTTTATACCAAAAATGATTGCAGATATTGCTCCAGGTAATATCTCTATCAAACATGGCTTTATGGGGCCAAATTATACGACTGTTTCTGCTTGTGCATCATCTGCGAATGCAACAATTAATGCCTTGAATTATATTCGATTAGGCCATTGTAACGTTGTTGTGACTGGTGGCAGTGAAGCGGCAGTAACCATTGCTGGTATGGGTGGATTTAATGCCATGCATGCACTATCAACTAGAAATGAAAGCCCTGAAACTGCGTCAAGACCATTTGATGCAACTAGAGACGGTTTTGTTTTAGGTGAAGGTGCTGGAGCTTTGGTATTAGAAGAATATGAGCATGCTAAGGCCAGAGGCGCAAAAATTTATGCTGAGGTTTTAGGTGGTGGTCTTTCGAGTGATGCTTATCATATGACAGCACCACATCCTGAAGGTATAGGTGTAGTCAAGGTGATGGAGAATTGCTTAGAAAATGCTGGCTTAAAAGCTTCAGATGTTGATGCTATCAATACACATGGCACATCAACTCCATTAGGTGATGTCGCTGAACTTAAAGCGATATCTAAGGTATTTGGTGAACATGCAGCGAATATTAATATTAATTCTACTAAATCAATGACTGGTCATTTATTAGGAGCGGCTGGTGCAATTGAAGCAATTGCATCAATCTTAGCTATGGAACATAGCCTAGTACCGCCAACCATAAATCACAGTGTAATTGATGAAAATATTGATCCATTATTAAATTTGACATTGAATAAAGCTCAGAAACGAGAAGTAAATGTTGCTATGAGCAATACTTTTGGTTTTGGAGGGCACAATGCTTGTGTTTTATTTAAAAAACTTAGTTAATTTAATAGATGAAGTTTTCTCCTAAAATATTTAATTCCCATCCTAAACAGGATGGGGATTTTTTTTTAGGCATTAAACGTATTTTGGGTTTTAAGCCTAAGAATATTGAAGTCTATAAGAAAGCCTTTTTACATCGTTCCATGAACAAACGTGATCAAGAAGGTAATCCTATGAACTATGAACGTTTAGAGTTTTTAGGCGATGCCATGCTCGGCACTATTATTTCTAGACATCTATACAGTAGTGTTCCTGAGGGAGATGAGGGTTATCTTACCAAAATGAGGTCTAAAATTGTTAGCAGAAAACATTTAAACGAACTGGGAAAAGACTTAGGCTTATTAAATTATGTGGAGAGTAGGATTCCAAAATCACATTTTGGAGAAAATATTCATGGTAATGTTTTTGAGGCCTTGGTTGGTGCTATTTATTTGGACCGCGGTTATACTTTCTGCGAAAAATTTATTCAATCTAGGGTTATTGAGCCTTATGTTGACATAGAACAATTAGAAGGTAAAGTCATCAGCTATAAAAGTTTGGTAATTGAATGGTGCCAAAAGCAAAAAAAGAGTTTTCATTATGATGTTTATGAAGATACAGGCAATGATGTTTTAAAACATTTTGCAGTTAAATTAACCATTGGCGAAAAGATATTAGCAAAAGCACGAGCTACTTCAAAAAAGAAGGCAGAAGAAAAAGCTTCAAAAAGAGCCTACTTTGCTCTTCAGCACAAAATCGAAAGTCATTAATCGTTAAGAAACGGTAAACTCCAACGTTTTCGTGCCCTTCATATTTTCTAAACCATTCCATACACTAGGCTGGTTTAAGGATTAGAACTATATTTACAATTCGCATTAATTTGATGGTAACAACTCATAAGATAGCTGCAGAGTTATATGATGATACTTTTAAGCTCATTGCATTGCATTGTAGCTTGAGAGATTACGCAATGGCTTATGGCATTAATAAGGTTGTACAATTAAAATTAGAAAGAAGCGAACAAGACTTGGACGTTGCTGATTTTTCGTTTCCAATTTTTGAATGGAAAGACGATAGTAATGACACCAATTGGACCTTGGTTAGTAACACAATCAAGAGAATAGAAAGAACCGAATCTTTTGGTTTTTTTGAAGAGGAAAGTGAAGAAAGAACACACTACCTAATTGAAGAACGAAAAGAAGTTGATTACTTTTTAAAAATTGATGTCGATGAAAATTATTCATTGAATGAGGTGGTTTCATCAATTAAAAAGATACCAAAAGTAGTCACTGCTTACGATATTGATGTAAGGAGTTTAAAATCAAAGAAAAACCTAATTTTTTAATAATGCCAACTAAGAAGAAAACTAAAATTGTTGCAACTCTCGGCCCAGCTACCAGTAAAAAGGAAGTTTTAAAAGAAATGATACTGGCAGGAGTGGATGTGTTTAGAATTAATTTTTCACACGCTAGTTATGATGATGTTACTGAGCGGATTAAAATGATTCGTGAGTTGAATGAAGAGATGCAAATGAGCACCGCAATTTTGGCTGATTTACAAGGACCAAAATTAAGAGTTGGTGTAATGGGTGGTGAAGTGGTGGTTGCGCCTGGCGATGAAATTCTTTTTGTAACAGGAGAACCATTTGAAGGCAATGCTGAAAAGGTATATATGAACTATGCAGCATTTCCTAGGGATGTAAAGGCTGGAGAAAATATACTTTTAGACGATGGAAAATTGATGTTCGAGGTAGTTTCTACCAATGGTGAGAATGAAGTAAAGGCTAAGGTTATTCAAGGTGGGCCTTTAAAATCTAAAAAAGGTGTCAACTTACCCAATACTAATATTTCTTTACCAGCCTTAACAGAGAAGGATATAAAAGACGCCATTTTTGCTGTTGGTCAAAATGTAGATTGGATCGCACTTTCTTTTGTTAGATTTAGCCAAGATTTGATAGATCTTCAAAATTTAATTAAAGAACATTCAGAGCACAAAATTCCAATCATTGCGAAGATAGAAAAGCCTGAGGCTGTAGAGAATATAGATAAGATTGTTGCTTATTGTGATGGTTTGATGGTTGCCAGAGGTGATTTGGGAGTTGAAGTACCTGCTCATGAGGTTCCTTTAATTCAAAAACAATTGGTTTTAAGAGCCAAAAAGGCTAGAATACCTGTAATTATTGCTACCCAAATGATGGAGACCATGATTACAAGTTTAACACCAACAAGGGCTGAGGTAAACGACGTTGCTAATTCTGTAATGGATGGGGCTGATGCTGTTATGCTATCTGGGGAAACTTCTGTGGGTAATTACCCAGTTCAAGTGATTGAGAAAATGACAAGTATTTTATCAAGTGTTGAGGGATCTAGTTTAATTAATGTGCCTCAGACACCACCTCATATTAAAACAAAAAGATATATCACGAAGTCGGTTTGTTATCATGCTGCATTAATGGCCAATGAAATTCAAGCCAAAGCGATTTCGACATTAACAAATAGTGGGTATACGGCTTTTCAAATTTCGGCTTGGCGACCTAGCGCTCATATTCTAGTTTTTACTTCTAATAGAAGAATATTAACACAATTGAATTTGCTTTGGGGTGTTAAGGCATTCTATTATGACAAATACGTATCAACAGATGAGACTATCGAAGATGTAAACCAAATTGCATTAAAAAAAGGGTTTTTACAGAATGGTGATATGCTTATTAGTTTAGCGGCAATGCCTATGAAAGAAAAAGGAATGGTAAATACATTGAGGGTTACAGAAATCGAGACAAGTAATTTCTAAGCAACTTCTCTTTCAAAAGCAATAAAGTTTACTACTTTGCCTTTTTTGTTGCGAATAGGCGCACCCTTAATCCAGCAGTTGTAGGTTGAACCATCTTTGCGATAGTTCAAAATTACCGCTTCAAAAGGCTGCTCATTTTTAACAGCTTTTGCGATATTTGAGGCAGTTTCTTTACAGGTTTTTTCGCCTTGGAACATTTTTGGTTTTAGACCTTTTATTTCATCAGGTGTGTAGCCATTCATATGAAAAATATTCTTAGTCGCATGTACAATATTTAGTTGCGCATCAGTAACAACAATAATATGTTCCTTTTGAATAATTTCTTTTTCGAATGGAAATTTATTCTCCCAGGTCTTTTGTTCAGAAAGTGACTTCAATATTCCCAAGTCACTTAGGTTATCACACATTTTTTGGAAATACTTCGAAAATACATCCCAACCAGAGACAGGTAGATTTAAAACACCCTGCTTAGAGTAGAAATTATATGCCGCCTTATCGTAATGTTGTAACTCTTTCATTATTCAATACTATAAAAATTTAGCATTTTGAAAAAGTTTGTAACAATCATTAACAGTTCTGTTGAAATAATTTGGGCTAAATGGGTATTAAAACCGTGTAAGTATGAACAGAATTTTTTGACTTAAAGGCCATAAACACCAATAAATCAGTAAGAACTCAGTATTTCAAGAGGGTTAATGAAGCTATTTTTAAGGTTGTTAAAAACAAAAACAAAAACAAAAACAAAAACAAAAACAAAAACTAACACTTTGACACTTTCGAATTTGATATTTCTTATTTCAATTTTGATTCAGCAAAAATTGAAGGTGCAATACTTTTTGCTAAATGTATAGGCCAATCATTTCTGTGCAAATGACTCTCAGTAATAGCCCCTTCATAAAGTAAATATAGTCCACCTGATATTTTTTCTGTTTCTGCTAATGAAATGTTAGCAATTGTGTCACCCACTATTTCACCTAAAAATAAGAGGAGTTCTTTTTTCTGTCGTTGAATTACCGAAACTATTTTTTCATTTTCTGGAGGTAGTTCACCCAGAGTTTTAATGCCCCAACAACCATGGAAGTCACCTTGTCTATATAAATCTCTTAAAAAATCAAAAATGCCAACTAGTTTTTGTTTTCCTTCATTTTTATCTGAAATATAATTTTTTAAGTCGTCCATAAATTTAAGGTGACGCACTTCAAGGTAAGCTACACATACATCTTCTTTTGATTTAAAATGATGATACAAGGTGGCTTTTGCAATTTCAGATTTTGCAATAATTTCGTTAATACCTGTTGCGTTGTAACCATTTGTATAGAACAGTTTACTCGCTACGGTAATGATGTGTTCTTTGATATTACTTTTTTGCATACTACAAATATAAACCGACTGGTCAGTCAATAAACAAATTTTCCATATTCAATCTAAAACTAACGGTGGTTAGTAAAAAACTGTAGTTAAATGGGGATTCTATAAAATCTTTAGTTAGAATTAGCGTTTTATTGGCTCAAAATTATTTTTTCAACTATAGTTTTGCAAAAAAATTGTTACAGTGATATTAGAATTGATAACGGCCATTCTTTGGAGTATTTCACCGTTTGGTGAATCCAAGGTTGGTATTCCATATGGTATTGCTCAAGGAGTGAATAGCTATCTTGTTTTTATCACCTGTTTTTTGGCCAATTTATTGGTCTTTCCAATAATGATGTATTTTTTAGATAATATCAATAAAGGTCTTGTACGATGGAGACCTTATAAAAAAGTGGCTTTATGGGTTGCAAAAAGAGCTAAGACAGGTACTGGTGATAAAATTCAACGATTTGGAGTATTAGGTCTAGCATTGTTCGTCATGATTCCTTTACCCGGAACAGGAGTCTATGCAGGAAGTATTGCATCATACTTGTTTAGAATTGAAAGAAAAAAGGCATTTATAGCTAATGCTATTGGTATTTTCTTTTCTTCCATAATTATATGGGCTTTAACGGTTTCCGTTAAGTCTATGTAGTTTTTTAAAAGTCAAATTTTAACTGCACCAAGAGCTTTTTTAGGTCATCTGATTTTTTAATTTTTTTGTCTTCTGTATTCAGGTTTGCTAATGAAATACCTAATAGACGAACAGAGTTTTGTAGTTCTTGTTGGTAAAGTAACTCTTTTGCTGTCTCAAGAATCAAGGCTTTCTCGGTAATAAAATAGGGTAGGGTTTTACTACGTGTTTGGAGTGTAAAATCGCTGTACTTGATTTTAAGGGTAATTGTTTTTCCCGCAATATTAGATTTTAAAAGTCGACGTTCTAACTCATTTGCAATATGTTCTAAACGTTCGAGCATAAAAATTTCACTACTCAAATTTTCGCTAAAAGTGCGTTCCGCTCCTACCGATTTAGGTATGCGATCTGGTTTAACTTCGCTTAAATGTTTTCCTCTAACTACATCGTAGTAGTAGCTACCACTTTTACCAAAATTCTCATCAAGAAAGTCCAAGGATTTGGTTTTTAAATCATTTCCAGTAAAGATGCCCAGTTTGTACATTTTTTCCGCAGTTACCTTACCTACGCCATAAAATTTACGAATGTCTAAATCTTCTAAAAATTGAATTACTTCCTCGGGGTTAACAGTTTTTTGACCGTTGGGTTTGTTGTGATCACTTGCTATTTTGGCTATGAACTTGTTAATTGAAATTCCAGCTGAGGCTGTTAGACCAGTCTCATCTAGTATTTTTTGTCGAATTTCCTTAGCGATTAAAGTTGCGGAAGGGTTTCCTTTTTTGTTTTTAGTAACGTCTAAATAAGCCTCGTCTAGGGATAATGGTTCTACTAGGTCAGTATATTCAAAAAAGACTTTTCGAACTTGTTTTGAAATTTCAATATACCTTTCATAACGTGGTTTTACAAAAATCAAATCTGGGCAATTACGCTGTGCAATATAACCGCTCATAGCGCTTCGTACACCAAATTTACGCGCTTCATAACTAGCGGCTGAAACTACGCCACGTTTTGAGCCCCCACCAACTGCAATGGGCTTGCCTTTGAGCTCAGGATTATCATGCTGTTCTACTGAAGCATAAAAGGCGTCCATATCAACATGAATGATTTTTCGTAATGGAAAATCAAATTCCATACTCAAATTTAGGGTATATTTAGTTTGATGGAACATTTAGAAATAGAACGTAAGTTTTTGGTAGTATCTGACGCTTATAAAAAAGATGCAACTTCAGAAACTAGAATAGTGCAAGGCTTTTTAAATACTGCGCCAGAGAGAACGGTACGGGTTCGAATAAAAGGCAATAAGGGGTACTTAACTATAAAAGGAAAAGGAAACGAATCTGGCACTACACGTTTTGAATGGGAAAAAGAAATTAGTTTTAATGATGCTACAAATCTTATTGATTTATGCGAACCTGGAATTCTAGAAAAAATACGTTTTGAGGTGCCCGCTGGTGAGCATCTTTTTGAAATAGATGAGTTTTTAGGGGAGAACGAAGGATTAGTAGTTGCTGAAGTAGAATTACAAAATGAAGATGAACGCTTTGATAAACCAGATTGGTTGGGTGATGAGGTAACTGGGCAAATAAAATACTATAACTCACAGTTAACTAAAAAATCTTTTATTAATTGGTAGCTTATACTTATTACTTAAAATTAATGTTTGTTTAATTCCGTATCAAGTATTTTAAGAACATTAGCCAGTCTTTTTTCTGTTATTTTTAAATATGAGCGTCTTGTTTTAAAAGTATTATTTAATTGCAAGAGATTATTTAAATACTCGTGATTAACGCTTAATAGTTCATAATTTATTGGACTATAAACTTCGGTTGCAACGACATCAAACTCTTTTAAGCGAATAGATAAATTAGGGTTTATTTTAAACAATTGGTTTGTTAGAGGATATAGTTTATTTTCAATTTTGTTATTCATAATATTCTCTCTCGTTTTTATATTGGCAAAGTCTTTTTCATAAAGTGATAGAATACCATTGAGCAAGCTGTCATTTGAAATTATTTTTGCCATTCCATTACCCAATAATTTATAACCAGAGTTTGAATTATTAAAAAAGCTCTTCCGATGTATTAATGCGGTATAAACGGAAATAGATTTATCGTAATTTTTTTCATTAAGACGAACAAGTAAGCTATCCATAGCCCAACCATTTACCCTCACCTTTTTTATTAAAATCTGAAGTTCATTTTCATTTTCATAAAGATCTGCTCTTAGTTGTTGTAATAATTTTAATTCCTGTTTATCCTGTATTCGGCTTTCATTCCAATTGTTTATCTGCAAAGCAATCAAAATGCCAATGACAACTAGTACTATTTCACCAACTGCATATTTAAAGTATTTGGTAGTTTTACCCTCTAAAAGGAGGTTTTGACGAATTTTTCTAAAGAATTTAATCATTGGTTTTTTCTTCTTCAATCAATTTTACAATTCTTTGCCCTTTTATTTTTAGGCTGTCATAAACATAAAAATATTTTTCAGTGGCAACTCGTTGCATGATACCAAGCATTTTTGAGTTTTGATAAATTTGCTCTAAGGCTTTTTCTTGGTCTTTTTTTGAGAATTCGTGTGGTGCTTTAGAACTTCCAAAAACTTTATAAACCATTACGATGTCTTTATAGCTTACATCATAGAGCCCTGCTTCCATATTTTCTATGAAGTTGTTTAAGCTTATTTCACTTTCATGTATTTCTTCAAAATAGGCGTAATAATCGAAAATGGCATCTTCTAGCCGTTTACCTTTCAGGTTAGCGATATACCCAGAGCTTTTTAGTGCATCAAAACCAGATTGATTGACATTTAAATATTGTTCCCCAAGTATCCGAACTATTCGCGGCACTAAGTTCATAGGCATAGAATCTAGGTAAGTATAATTTATATAGTCTGCTGCAGCAATGTTTTGACGTATTCTAAGAGCCTTAACCTGATTAATTTTTAGGGTGTCTGATTGTATGTTTTTACTCAAGCCGCTTAAATAGCCATGAAGTTGTTCAGTAGTCTTTCGTTCCTCATTCCAGTTATTAATCTGCAATGCAATTAAAATACCAATAACTACAAGCACAATTTCCCCAAAGGCATATGTTAGATATTTGCCAGTTTTACCTTCTGAAATTACGTTTTGTCGAATGCGGCGAAAAAATTTAAACATGAAAGAGATAGCCAACTATGGCTAGAGGTTTTAGATTGATAACTTCTTGAAAGTTAATCAAATACTTCTAAAAATTGATTAGATGTGCTCTGCTCTTGCTGAATCTAGTTTAGGGTTCAACAGTTTTTGCTTTTTTAGGCTTTTCTTTAACCAAGAAAATAATGCTACTGAAAATCCTAAAACACCTAAAATAACAGCAATAAGAAAAATATTAGGTAGAACAGTTACAACCGTACCTGTATTTAATACCCCCAAAATAAGTAAGGTGGATAAGGGAAAGGACATTGCAAGTATGCTAATAGCATAATTGTTATGAAAGGTTTTCTTTTTTGCTTTGCCTTCTTTTTCTAGGGTATCAATAGCTGAAATATGTGCAAAAGGCCAAAAACTACAGGCGCTTAGTCCAAATGCAAGTAATAGTAATATTTCATTTTGTGCTCGTAAACCGGTAAGTAGAACAAAAAGGCCGCATATCATGAATACTAAGCCAGCTCTTAAAGACAATAAAGAAAAGATTTGAACGAATTGTTTTCTTTTAATTTTTACAGCCAGCCCAATAAATAGAAGTACTAAAGGGGTCATTATCAAGCTCAATTTCTCAAGAGTTTCACTTATTACAAATGGTAATGAATTCATATTTAGGCCAAAACCTAATAACACTAAGGCGACGGCAATAAAGATGTTTACGGGTTCAGAAATCATGGCCTTAAGTAATGAACCTATTTTGGAAGAACCACCTTTTTGTTTTTTGTCATGCAATCTTAAGTACCAATTCATAGCAACTAAGTATAAAATGACCAAAACAAAGACTTTATTACCTAAATCTGCCATTGCAGCTTTGGCCAAATAATCTTCTCCTAAAAATTCTAGAATAAATGGAAAACATGATAAACCGGGTGCCAATGATGGTACCAGCAATCTGGCGGTTCTAAATTCTGAAGTATTTTTTTTAATTCCTAAAAGGGGCAATACTAAAGGAAAAATCAAAAATAAAAGCAGGTTAAGCCCAAGTGCCAAAAGGGGTAACAACAACAAATTCAATTCAATCTGAACACCCAAAAGGGCTATAAAAATGGTAGCAGGAAGCGCAAGATTTAAAATAATCTTTTTGATACCAGTTACCTCTTCCTTTGATTTAAACTTAGCTTTGAGTAAAAAACCAATGAAGATGAAAAATAAGAAAACTATCGTTTTTTGAAAACTAATATCCATTTGACTAAACGATGACTTTACCTAATGCATCCGTAAAAAGTTTCATTTCATCCATAGTACCCATACTTACACGACACCAATTTTTACCCATAAAATTAAATGCTCGAACACCTACTTTTAAATCGGTCATCTTTTTCAAAAATTCTTTCCCTTCCATTTCAATAGGGAAAATCATAAAACTGGTATGAGATGGAACATATTCAATGCCCATTTTGGTAAGTTCAGCATAAACATATTCTCGACAGGCCGTGTTCTTTAGTCTTGAACTTTCAATGAATTCCGCATCGTCCATGGCACCCATAGCTGCGTAAACAGATGGATACGAGATTCCCATTCCAGCTCTTGTTATTTTTTGTAATTTATCTAAGGTTGCTTCTTGAGCAACTGCATAACCTACTCTTAAACCTGCCATACCGTGAATCTTCGAGAACGTTCTGGCGATAATAACGTCTTTACCTTCATTGATTAATGATACCATACTTTTCTTAGCGCCATCATCTAAAAACCATAAATACGCTTCGTCAACAAAGACCGGTACTTTTTCAGAAACTCTTGAACAAAAATCAAGAAGCTCTTTTGAATCTGTTATGGTACCCGTAGGGTTATTAGGGTTACAGATGTAAACTAATTTTGTTTCTTCGTCAATAGCTGCTTCCATGGCCTTTAAATCATGAGACCAGTCATCTTTTAGTGGTACGGGTTTCCAACTACCGCCAGCAGCTTCTGCAACCCGAATTAATGACATATATGCTGGGTCAGCTGAAACAACATTACCCCCATTCATGAAAAGTACCATTGCAGTTTTTTCTAAAAGATCGGATGAACCAGGGCCCATCATGATATTCTTAGAAGTAACGCCTTCAAATTTTGCAATTTTGTCCACTAATTGAAAAAGTTCTTTCCATGCATAACGATTGCCGCCAGAAGCGGAATTTTTTAACGCATCTAATGCCATAGGTGATGGCCCATATGGGTTTTCATTAGCATTAAGCTTAGCTTCTAATACAGGGAATTCTCTAAAATTTTTCGGCAAATATTCTTTAAAAAAGGGGCTATAAATAGCGTCCCCATTTTGATCAAGTTGCAAAGGAGCTGTTGAAGTTTCGGCAAAGCTGAAGTAGGGTGCTGCCATAACTCCACCTGCGGTAAGCATTCCTTTTTTTAACCAGTCTCTTCGGTTTAATCGGGTAGTTCTCATAGGAATAGTTTTTTGAATTAGCTATGTCTCTAAATTAGAAGTAGCTGTCAATAAATCCTATGGTAAAACGATAAAAATCAAGGGGTTAAAATATGATATATGTATTTTTAAGCTATAATAATTATTAATTTCAAATGTTTAAACGAAATTATTTAGCAAAAACACCTTCCATTTCTAAAAGCGGTATACGTACTAAATTATTTTCTGAAACGGTATTTTTCTCAAAAACAAACCGTTTTTCATACAGCTTGTTATCAGCATAATAGGTAAGATAAAATTCATTATTTAAGCTGAGTATGTCTTCAGTAATCATCTCAATTTTTTCAAAGCCTTTGGCCTTAACTTCGCCGAAAGCATAACGCATGGTTGAAGTTTTAACATCTCCCTCGTATCCTTTTGACACCACTAGCGCCATTTCTATTGAAGTATTTCGATTATTTATGATGTAAGCGTTCCAGTCTTTAGATAGAAATTCTTTATTCCATTCATGAGCAACGGCAACATAAACATCCTTGACTATAGGAATTTCAATATCCTTTTTCATAATCGAAAACTATAAGGCGTTTTTAAATTGCTCTAAAAAACGAATATCATTTTCGCTTAATAAACGAATATCAGATATTTGATGAAGTAAAAGGGCAATACGATCTATACCCATGCCAAATGCAAATCCAGAGTATATCTCTGGGTCAATGCCACAATTAGTTAAAACGTTCGGGTCAACCATACCACAACCCATAATTTCTAGCCAGCCTGTGCCTTTGGTCATTTTATAGTCAGTCTCTGTTTCCAAACCCCAATAAACATCTACTTCCGCGCTAGGCTCTGTGAACGGGAAATAAGAAGGGCGAAGTCTAATTTTAGACTTACCGAACATCTCAGAGGTAAAATATTGTAATGTTTGTTTTAAATCGGCAAAAGAAACATTTTTATCAACGTATAAACCTTCTACCTGATGAAAAAAGCAATGTGATCTAGCTGATATCGCCTCGTTACGATAGACCCTGCCTGGTGAAATTGTACGAATAGGTGGTTGGTTGTTTTCCATATAGCGCACTTGAACGGAAGAAGTGTGTGTACGTAACAAAATATCAGGATCTGTTTGAATAAAGAAAGTATCCTGCATATCACGTGCTGGATGGTATTCAGGTAAATTTAAAGCGGTAAAGTTATGCCAGTCATCTTCAATTTCAGGACCTTCTGAAACATTGAAACCTATTCTAGAAAAAATATCAATAATTTGATTTTTGACAATCGAAATTGGATGTCTAGCCCCAATTTCAATAGGGTCTCCAGGTCTTGTTAAATCGCCAAATTGTCCTGAAGATTCAGATTGATTTTCAAGATTTTCTTTTAGAGAATTTACCTTTTCTGCAGCAGTACTTTTTAATTGATTGATGACTTGCCCGAACTCCTTTTTCTGCTCATTAGGCACGTTCTTGAATTCAGCAAAATACTCATTGAGCAGCCCTTTTTTTCCTAAGTACTTAATTCTAAAAGCTTCAATTTCATCTTTAGAGGTACTATTGAATTGTTCAACGATGGCCAGATGCTCCTTAAGGGTGTCAATCATGATTAGCTACTTTGTGCCGGCAAATTTAGTGAATTGTCTTTGAAGAAACCTTAAGGTATGTCCTTCTTGATAAAAGCGATTATAAATAAAGTTATACTACATCTTTAACATTGGTTAAAACCCATGAAAGGCAAGTATCAAAATCTTCAAAAATATGTTCTTTAGGTATTAAGTCAGGGATAATATCAATTCGCTCCATCATATATTTTGGTTGATCTAAAACCTTTACGAATAGTACCGTTTTATTTTGACTTTTTAAATCATGAAGCACATCTTCCATAGCATAAAGCCCAGACTGATCTATATATGGCATGCGACCAAGTCTTATTATAATTGTAGATCCACTATTAGGAATTTGTTCAGCCAATTGCTGAAATTCGCTGGTTGATCCAAAAAATAATGGTCCTTTAATATGTTTTATAAAGACTTCTTCTTTTAAATTTTTAGGAAATTCATTTTCATCTGGCCAAGCTTCTTCAGCTAAAGGTTTGACATCTGAATTTTTTGCAGTTAAGTCTCCTATCTTTTTCATAAAAGTTAATGAAGCCAAAACAAGCCCTATACCTACCGCGTATACTAAATTCCATATAGAAGACAACACCATAACAACCAGCATTATGATAACCTCAGAACTGAGTTTTAATGGTCCGATTTTGATATCTTTTGGTAGATAAGGAATGGCTTTTAGTCCTTTGTAATCCATTACACCAATACCAACAGTTATCAAAATACCTGCTAGAACCGCAGCAGGAATTTTTGAAGCAATAGGTCCTAAAGCAAGAAGAACAACTAACAACAAAACGCCGGCAATCATTCCAGAAAGTTTTGTTTTGCCGCCTGATTTGATATTTACAACAGTTCTGATAGTTGCACCAGCACCTGGGATTCCGCCAAAAATGGCTGCAATGCTATTACCAAGCCCCTGACCAATTAATTCTTTGTTAGGTTTATGCTTGGTTTGGGTCATATTATCCGCTATTACCGACGTTAGTAATGAATCGATGGCCCCTAAAAGTGCGAGGGTTAATGCTGTAAATATATAAGGTGTTATTGAACTAATATCGAATGCGGTAATAATCTCGAGATTAGGAATTGGCAACCCACTTGGGATTTCTTCTATTGGCCGATAATTTAATTGAAATCCATATGCAATTCCAGACATTACAAGTAAGGCTACAAGAGTACTAGGTACTGCTGTAGTAATTCTTTTAAAACCATAAATTATAATTATAGTTCCAAAAGCCAAAATTAGTTCTAGCCAATTAATGTTTTTAAATGCGCGCCCTAAAACTTTAAAAGTACCTAAAACACCTGAGGCATTATTAGCAGCTAATGTTTGGGCTTCTTTTAAAATTTCGGCTTGAGTTGTTTTTTCACCTTTATTAATGGCTTCTTCAAAATTTTTCAAGGTTAAAACAGATTTCCCTTGCTCTTCTTTTAAGATATTTTCAAGAATTTTTTCTTTTGCACTTTCCTTAAATGTAGAGACATATTCAACATCTTCTTTTGGATAGTACCCTACCGTTGGTAAAATTTGCGTAATAAGAATAATAACGCCAATGGCTGTCATAAAGCCAGACACAACAGGATAGGGAATATATTTTATGTAGGTGCCAAGCCCAAGAATACCAAGCCCAATTTGCATAATACCAGCCAATAAGAAGACAGTTAAAATGGCAGGCAAGGCCTTACTCACATCACCGTCATTAGTGGCGATAATACCTGCGATTACAATCATACTTACGGCCGTCATCGGAGCAGTTGGACCAGAAATTTGAGTGTTTGTTCCTCCAAACAACGCGGCAAAAAATCCTATAAAAATGGCACCGTAAAGACCAGCGCTTGGGCCAAGACCTGAACTCACACCAAATGCTAGTGCCAAGGGCAGAGCAACAATACCAGCAGTAATTCCTCCAAAAATATCTCCTTTTATATGCTTAAACATAGGGTCAATTAATTTTATAAGATTCAGAATCCAAGATACTTATTTTGCGGGAACAAAAAAGGTCAATGATGATTCATCATTGACCTTTTTATAATATTTGCTTACCAATTATAGAAAATGCACCCTGCCATCAGCAATATCGTACATAGCACCAACAATGGAAATTTCACCATTATCTTCCATATCTTTAAGGACAGGGCTCAGGCTTCGTATGTCTTCTATTGTTAAATGAATGTTTTTATTGGCAACTGCATTCACAAAATCAAGATTCTTTGAATTTCGTTGAGTATCATCAGAAGGTTCATTAACTGCTCTAACTGCTGGTTTAATCTTATGAAGCAAAGTAGTTAGATTACCCATTTTAGCGTCATCACAAGCGCCTTTAACTGCACCACAGCTTGTATGGCCTAAGACAACAATTAGTTTTGTACCAGCAAGTTTACAGGCAAACTCCATACTACCTAAAATATCTTCGTTTACAATATTTCCTGCAACTCTAGCGCTAAAAATATCACCAACACCTTGGTCAAAAACAAGTTCTGCAGATACTCTTGAATCAATACAACTTAAAACTGTTGCAAAAGGATATTGACCTGAAGTTGTTTGTTTCACTTGTGTTATTAAATCTCGGCTGGTCATTTTTTTCTCAACAAAACGCGCATTGCCTTCTTTTAGAAGAGTTATTGCAGCATCTGGTGTCATTACAGCTTGTGTTTCTTGTGTTTGTGTTATCATAATATTATGCTGTTTTCTTTCTTAAATTAAAAAATTCAATATAACTAGGAGGGTTTTCTACAATACCTCTCTCAGAGACTAATTTAATATCAATGTCTCTTTCTTTAGCTTTAAATGAAAAGTCTTCTAAAATTTCAATGATATCGTTGTCTAAATAACGCGTTTTTCGCACATCTAATTCTAAATAAGAACCATCAGGTAAACGGTCTAACTCTTTAATGATAGCCCCTTTATTAAAGAAGGTTACTTCTTCAGCTAAAGTCATTTTAAATTTGCTTCCATCATTATTCTCTTCAATATGTAAAAAGTGTGAGTTCTGGTAGCTCTTAATTAAAATAACCACAATACCAACAACTAAACCGATACCAATACCCCAAAGAAGGTCTTTAAATACTATTACTAAAACGGTAACAATAAAGGGCAAAAACTGTTTCCAACCTAATTTCCACATGGTTTTAAATAACTGTGGTTTAGCTAGTTTGTAACCAACAATAAACAATACTGCTGCAAGCACAGATAAAGGAATCATGTTAAGCAATGATGGAATTAACATTACCGAAATGAGTAAGAAAAATCCGTGAACAATGGCGGAAAGTTTTGTTTTTCCACCTGATTGTATATTCGCTGAGCTACGAACGATTACTTGAGTAATTGGAATACCACCAATTAAACCAGAAACTATATTTCCGGCACCTTGAGCTAGTAATTCTCTATTCGTAGGAGTAACTCTTTTTTGTGGGTCCAATTTATCTGTCGCTTCAACACATAACAGTGTTTCTAAACTGGCCACTAAAGCTATTGTAAAACCTGCTATCCAAACTTCTATTTTAGTAATTGCGCTAAAAGCAGGAAAACTAAATTGACCAATAAAACTATTAAAGCTATCTGGTACAGGTACGGCAACTAAATGATCATCAGTTATTACAAAAGAACTATCTTTTGTAAAGACATAAAACAGAATACCAACTACAACAGCGACTAGTGGCCCTTGAATTAGTTGAAATATTCTTCCCTTTTTAGAAAGGACATTACTCCACAAAATAAGTATAATCATGGCAATTAAAGCAATTACTGTTGCACCGAGACTATAATTACCGCTTATAATACCACTGATAGTATTAAATATTTCTGAGAATGTGTTTTCTCCATCTATTTGAAAAAATGCGAAGTCGCCTTCAGGATCTTTATCATACCCGAAGAAATATGGAATTTGTTTTAATATAATTATAATTCCGATACCTGTTAGCATTCCTTTAATGACAGAAGAAGGAAAATAATAGCCAATTATTCCAAGGCGAAGAATACCAAACAATAACTGAATAACACCTCCTAAAACTACTGCTACTAAAAAATTTTCGTAACCTAAAGATGCTATAGCCGCTAAAACTATAGCCGCCAAACCAGCCGCTGGTCCGCTCACGCCGATATGCGAACCACTAAGTGATCCAACAAAAATACCACCGATAATTCCAGCAATTAAACCTGAAAAAAGTGGAGCGCCACTCGCTAATGCAATACCCAAACATAAGGGGAGTGCTACAAAAAATACCACGATACTAGCGGGCAAGTCGTTCTTTAAATTCTTAAACATGTGAAATAGTTTTTAGTCTTCTTAGCTGTTTAACTTTTTGAAGACAATTAAAAAATTGGTTAAAGATTCCTGATTTAAATTACCTCTTTTGGTGGTGGTAATACAATTTCAGAGGAGATATCTGAATATGGAAGGAGTGAAATTTGATTTCTAGTAAGCTCCTGAGCTAAATAAAGACTTCTGTTTTGAGTTGAGTTCGAAAAAAAGAGTTCATTTTCATCAAACTTTTTCTCTGTTTCGTTCTTATTATTTTCTTCTTCATTGAAATCAATAACTAAAGCATTGTCATTATCAGAAGTGCACAGCGATTCTATTGACGGCGCTAAAATAGAAACGACGAGCATTAAAGAAATTAGCGAAAATGTAATAGACTTTGACATTTAGAAAAATGAGCAGTAAAGATAATAGTATAACTATTGAATCTTGTTAAATCTATTTTAAAATTTTTTTAACAGTTTTAAGTTTTCTGCGAGTAGCCAGCCCGTCTGTCCATCCGGTATTTTAACTTTTTGCCAGTCTCCTAATTGCTCAAGCACATTTACTTTGGTTCCTTCATGAAGGGTGAATAGTCTTTCACTACGATTATTAGGTTCCGAGGTCACTACAATTTCACGACTAAAAATGATGGCAGGATTGTCTTTTTTGAATTCATTGAATTGAAAATAAGCCATAACAACTGAGAAAACGGCCAAGACCATAGCGAGAACACTAACAATAAATGAAATTCGTTTGTAGGTGGCGTTATATAAAAAGTAGTAGATAATATAACCTAAAACGAATAAGAAAACCATAAAAACAGCTAAATATGCCCATTGTTCAAATGAAAAATAATTGACAACACTATTGTAAAAACTGACTAAAACCGTTTCGGGCATTTCTTCAATAGCATCAAGCTTCATATTATTGGCATAACTCAAATTGTTTTTTATTTCAACATCATTGGGTTTAAGCAATAACGCTTTTTCATAATAATAAATACTGGGGCCAATTTCTCCGAGCTTATAGTAGGCATTTCCTAAATTAAAATAGAGTTCGGACGAATGTTGTTTGTTTTCTAGAATTTGCTCATAAAATCCTATAGCTTTTTTATAATCACCTTCATTGTATGACCCAGTCGCATGTTGAAACAAGGTGTTATTCTGGCCAAAAGCGCCGAATGATATTAGAAAAAATAAGATAGCTATATAGGTTTTCATAACTGTTTATCTATTCGTGAGATTACTTCACTTGCCTTATTGTAATCCTGTTGCATTTGAACCTCGGTAAATGGACTATACCGTGCCATTTCACAGTTTTTTAAAAGACCAATAAAGTCTTGTATTTGTTCATCTGATACCTTTTTCTCACTTAATAAAGAGGTGATTTTTTCTTTGCTAAATTCTGAAGTTTCAATCTTAAGTTTTGCCTTCAAATAATTATGTAAAGCCTTTTCTAGAGCGATATAAAAATTATCTTCATTACCTAATTCTTTTTTTGCGGTTGACAAGTATTTTCTTGCTAACCTATTTGCTTTCTTCAGCCTATTTCCTTCAACATTTCCTGCATCTTTTTCGCGTTTTTTTCTAAACAAAATAACTATTGGAATAAGTAATAAAGGACCTAATAGCAGCAGATAGAATAAGTTTGAACCAAAAAAATAGTTAACATTCATTCTTGTCAAATTAGGTTTGACTTTAATAAAATGAAATTGCTTACTTGTTGGAACGGCTACTTTAGCAACACCAGTATTATCTATAATTTGATTATCGGTTGGCCCCTCCATCACATCAATAGTGATTTCGTCAGAGTCAATTGTATTATACTTCTTAGTTTTCGGATTAAAGTAACTAAATGAAATTGAAGGTATTGGGTATTTTCCCCTAAAAGATGGTACAACCGTATAGTGGTTTGCAACCTTCCCTTGCATACCTGAAATTGTAGTTCTAACACTTTCATCAAACTCAGGTTCATAAACCTCTAAAGCACTTGGTAAATCTGGTTTAGGAAGTTGAAATAACTTGAGATTACCTTTGCCAGTTACTTCTACAACTGCTTGTAGTGATTCAGATGCATTCAAAGCGGTTTTACTCGTTGATACTGAAAAATCAAATTCGCCTACAGCACCCCCAAAATCAGCAGGTTTTCCGGCCTCAGGTAAGGGTAGTACATTTAAAGTTCGACGACCTGCTGAAACCGTTTTGTTAGCTTGACTATATATTTTACCTCCAAAAAAGTCTCTTCTATTTGTAGGCACGTCTACAAAAATTTCGAGTGACAAAGGTTCAATGTCTAGTTTTCCAGATTTTTGAGGATATAGCACTACTCTTTTAAGAACAACACTACGATAGGGTTTACCCTTATAAGTGCCATTATTAGTGGTGTATTTAGTAACTGGAATATCTTGACTCCAGAAATTATTGTATTTAGGGCTATCTACAGGTCTGAAATTTGTCACTGAAATAGATGGACTAATATAAAGTTTGTACACTACGGTAACAGCCTCATTAAGGTATGGATTGCCCTTAGAAACCTCGGCAACTAAATGCAAGCTTTCATCGGCAACATCATTAGCAGTTTTTGGGGCATTCGGATTTTCAACCGCTGCCGTTACCACAATCGTTTTTGGCAAGGTTTTATAGGTATTACCATCAATTTCGATAGTAGATTGATCCAGCTTAAATGTGCCTTGTTTGGTAGGTTTTAATATATAAGTGTACGATTTTGCAAAACTTCTTTTACCATTAATCCATGATGAACTTATAGATTGTGAAGGCCCCATTATAACATTAAAGTTTTCAAAACTAGGAGGGTTAAAATTATCACCGTCCTTATTCATCGTGAATTCTACTCGTAAACGCTCATTTAAACCAAGCTTTTCTTTGCTAAGTTTTATTTCGAAAGTGACCTCTTCTTTTTGTTCTTGTGCAATAGTAAGCTTACCCAGAAGTAAAAAGGGGAATAAGATTAATATACTTTTAAAGAACTCTTTAGGCATTACCAGTCCTTTTCATTTTTAATTTTAGCGCCTTTAACTTTTTTAGCTTCCATTTTTTCTTGCACCTTTTTTTCTTCGTTTTGCATGGCTTCTAACAAGTTTTGAATCTGTTGTTTTGAAAGTTGATTAGGTCTAGGCTTATTCTTTTCTTCAGGTTTATCGCCTTCATTAGGCTTTTGTTTTTGTTCTTTCTTTTCATCACCTTCGCCCTCTTTATTCTCTTCAGGCTTTTCTTTTCCTTTATCACCTTCATCACCCTCGTCTTTATTTTCGTCATCTTTTTGGTCTCCTTCATTATCCTTATCGTTCTCCCCTTCTTGATTCTGATCTTGATTTTTGTCTTTATCGTCTTTTTGGTCTTGGTCTTTTTTATCGTCTTGATTGTCGTCGTTCTTTTGCTCGTCTTGTTGTTTCTTAAGCATTTCTTTGGCTAAAGCAAGATTATACCGTGTTTCTTCGTCATTTGGGTTATTTCGTAGTGCTTGTTTATAGGCCTCAACAGCTTTTTCATATTCTTCATTTTTCATAAAAACATTTCCCATATTATGGAATGCTCTATGCTTTACAGGTTTTTCTTCTGCTTTTTCACCAGCTTGTTTAAAACGGCCAAAGGCTTCTGTAAAACTTTCACGATTATAATATGCTCTTCCTAAGTTATAAGGAGCTGCGGCATTTTTATCACTTTTAGAAATAGCTCTTCTATAATCCGCCTCAGCATTTACAAAATCGTTTTGAGTCAGGGTTTCATTAGCGTTATAGGTAATATTTTTAGATTCTTTAAACGCTTTAGCTTCTTTCTTTAAGGCGTCTTCATCATCCTGTGCTTGAATAAAGCCAGCAAAAAGTATTACGAATCCTAAGATTATATTTCTCCTATTCATTATGCTCATTAAAAAGGTTTAACTTTTTCAACCATTTTGTTTTTCTGTCTAACAAGAAAACATCTAAAAATAAAAAGAAAAGTCCCAAGCCTAAAAACCACTGAAATTGATCTTTATATTCAGCAAACTGTTTGGCCTCAAATTCTTTTTTATCCATCTTATTCAATTCTTCCTTGATAAACTCCACTGCATTTTCCGTATTAGCGCCATTTATATAAACCCCATTACCTTCATCAGCTATAGCTGACAGCACGGGTTCATTTAGTTTGGTTATTACTACTTCTCCCTCAGCGTTTTTCTTTAGACTTTCAATAACACCTTTACGCTTAATAGGTATCGGTGCTCCTTTTGGTTTTCCAACACCAATGGTAAATATTTTAATTCCGTTTTGAGTTGCTTCTTCTACAGCGCTTAAGGTATTTCCTTCTGAATGATCTTCCCCGTCAGAAATAATGAATAATACGCGATTGGTTTGCTCTTCATCATTGTAATATGTTGAGGCTAATTCGATGGCTGAATTAATTGCTGTGCCTTGCGATGAAAGCATATTAGTATTCATGCTTTGTAAAAACATTTTTGCTGCACCATAGTCTGTAGTGATTGGTAACTGTGGATAAGCCTGGCCAGCATAAGCAATTATGCCAATACGGTCGCTTGCTAACTGATTTATTATTTCAGAAACTAAGCGCTTTGCCTTTTCTAATCTATTGGGTGCAATATCTTCAGCTAACATACTTTTAGAAACATCCACTGCAAATACAATATCTACTCCTTCTCGTTTCACAGTTTCTAGTTTAGTTCCAATTTTTGGATTCACCAGAGCAACCACCAAACATGAAATACCCAATAAAAGAACAATAAGCTTAAGGGTTGATTTAAATTTAGATTTGTTAGGAGCAAGACGCTTAAGCAGTTTAGAAGTAGCAAACTCTCGTTGTTTACTTCTCTTCCAAACCTGTAATAAAAGAAAAAGCAAAACTAAAACCGGTACAAGACCTAGTAAATAGAAATATAATTTTTCTTCAAATTGAACCATGTTGTTATATAAAACTTTTAAATAATGTTGCCCTTAATCCCCACTCAATCAATAGTAAAAATCCTGCTAAGAAAACCAAAGGGCGAAACTTTTCTTCGTATTTGTAATACTTAAATTCTTCAATTTCTGTTTTCTCGAGCTTATTAATTTCATCATAGATTTCTTCTAACTTATCATTGTTCGTTGCTCTAAAGTATTGCCCACCTGTTACGTCAGCTATATCTTGTAACAGTTGTTCATCAATTTCGACTTGCCGCATTCCATATTGAAAAGTTTTGCCATCACGTTTGTAGGCGATTGGTGTTAAGGCATTGCCATTTGTTCCTAAACCAATGGTGTACGTTTTTATATCATATTCAACTGCAAGGTCTGCTGCTGTCTGTGGCTCAATAAATCCTGAGTTATTTACCCCATCAGTAAGTAAAATAATAACTTTGCTTATTGCTTTACTTTCTTTTAGTCTATTAACCGACGTCGCTAGCCCCATACCTATGGCCGTACCATCTTCTAGTTGACCATAAGTGATTTCTCGTAGGGCTCCTAAAACAATTGATTTGTCACTTGTAATTGGGGTTTTCGTATAACTTTCTCCTGCATACGCAACCAAACCAATTCTATCATTAGGACGTTTTTTGATAAAATTAGCAGCTACTTCCTTCAAGGCTGCCAGACGATTTGGTTTTAAATCTTGGGCTAACATACTTGACGAAACATCAATTGCCATTACAATATCAATTCCTTTAGTAGTTTTTGTTCTGGTTGAAATATCTTCTGTTTGCGGCCTTGCTAAAGCAGTTATTATAGCAGAAAGGGCTAATAATCGCAAAGCAAAAAGTAAAGGCTTCAGTTTTGAAAGAATTCGGCTTCCATTAAAACCTTTCAATGTTGAAATTGTAAGTGAAGCAAGCTGTTTTTTTCTAGTGAGTATGTACCACAAAATAGCTAAAGGCAACAAAAGAAATAACCAGAAAAATTGAGGGTTTGCAAATTCTATATTATCAAACATTAGCTTTGGGTTTTTACATCGACCGAGGTCAATACACGTTCAACAATTTTTTCTGCATACTTATCATCATCCAACCATGTAATGACTATTTGTTGCATAAACCCTTTGCCACCAAAACTAAGAATGGCGTATTTTCCCTTAATTAAATCAGAAGACTCAGGGACTTTAAATTTACCACTACCAAAAGTTTTTAATCCTTTAACCCCGGCATTGGTAAAAAACTCTTCTTGCTTGGTAATAATGTTTTTTGCCCCTTGTTTTTCAAAGCTTTGTAATAATTGTTCAATTGGTTTTTCAAAATCAGGTTCATTAGCTTGAGCAAATGTTGTAGACGTGGTCATTACTGTAAATAAACCCAACGAACTTCTATAACCAAAGGCTTGTAAGTCTGCAATTTCGGCTTTTAATTCTTCTGGCAACTTTATTTCTTGACGCAGTAAGACTTTTGGCGTTGCAATATCAATAGGTGGATACCCGTAGGTGCTATGTACCCATTCACTTTCTAGTAATTCCTTTGTTGGGTGTCCTAAAACAGTATCTTTTACTTCACTAAAACCGTAGTACACTATGGAAGATGCTGCTCCGATGAATAAAATGCCTGCGAAAATTGCCGCCGCTAAATAAATTCTTTTTCGTTGTTTTTTCTTTGCTAATTCCTCAAGATACTCTTCGTTTTGCAGCAAATCTTCCACAGTCGGTTCGGGCAATGCTTCCTTGGTTTTAACAACAATATCTTCAACAAGTTTTCTATCCTGCTCTGCTACTGACGTCGGTGGTTTTGATTTGGCAAATTTTACCAAATCTGCTGTTCTTAACACTTTTTTAAATTGGTCAATAGTACTTTCATCTAGTGTTAGCTCCCCAGCATCTTTTAAGAGCTCTAATTTTTCAATTAATTGATCAGTTGTACTTTCTAATGCGGAAACATGAACATCTTCCTCTAAATAGGAACGAACAATATCTGTGAGCTCAGAATAGTATTTTTTGTATTCATCTTGAATTAGATACCTTGAATTTTCAAGCTCCTTTAATTGTAATAAGGCTCTATCAAATGGAGGTAGAAGCGCAACTTTTTCTTCTTCAGTTAACGGTTTTTTTCTGAGAAATAACCAGTAAACTAAGCCACCTATAAAAAGCAAACCAAGAAAAATCCATAATAGAGTTTTAAAAAGTTTAGCGTTGCTTTTTTCCACTTCAATCAAAGGTTTAATATCAAACATTTTTTGTTTGGTAGTATCAACAACAACGTCGGCAACTTTGATTTGAAAAGAATCAGTAAAAAAGGGTTCTTCATTGATAGCAATTCTTTGAGGCGGTATAGTATAGGCGCCACTATCAAATTGAGTAAGCGCATAAATTCTTTGAAGGGTTATACGGTCTTTATTTTTTGTCGTATCAATTTTTAAAGCCTCAACCATCTCTAATGGAGAGAAGGTTTGGTCTTCCGGAAAGTAAACAATATTCAGTGAGTCGGTTTCAACAGTAATTTTATATTGAATTTGTTCTCCAATTTTTATTGAAGTAGAATCAATATTTGCTTTTACTGTGGATTGGGCTTGGGTAAAACTGACAAATGAAAGCAGAAAAAAAGCAAAGGTCAATCCTCGACTAATTAATCGAGAATGGCCTTGGATTATTAATTTGAAACCTACAACTCTCATTTATCCTCTTCGTTTAAAATACCCCAACAATTTTTTCACGTAGCTTTCATCTACTCTACAACTTAAAACTCCACTCCCAGATTTCGCAAAAGCGTCATTAAAATAGTCTACACGTTCTAAATGATATTTCCAATATTCATGTCGTACTTTTTTAGAACTGGTATTTACTAACTGAATCCCTCCAGTTTCAGCATCCTGAACCTGAATCATTCCTAAGTTCGGAATGTATTCTTCTTTTTCATCATAAATACGAATTCCGGTAACGTCATGCTTATTACCAGCTATTCGAAGAGTGTTATCATAACCTTCAGCAATAAAATCAGAAAGCATGAATACAATAGCTTTCTTTTTCATCACATTTCTTAGAAATTTAAATGCCTCAGAAATATTAGTCTCATGGCTCCGAGGTACAAATTCTAATAATTCTCGAATGATACGAAGTACATGACTTTTTCCTTTTTTAGGTGGGATAAAAAGTTCTACTTCATTAGAAAAAAGAATAAGCCCTACTTTGTCATTATTCTGCATTGCTGAAAAAGCTAACGTTGCCGAAATTTCTGTAATGATTTCTTTTTTGAATTGATTGGTTGTTCCAAATAATTCAGAACCACTAACATCAACCATCAACATCATGGTTAATTCACGTTCTTCTTCAAACACTTTTACATATGGCTCATTATACCTAGCAGTTACATTCCAGTCAATGGAACGAACATCATCACCAAATTGATATTGACGTACTTCACTAAAAGTCATACCTCTACCTTTAAAGGTTGAGTGATATTCACCACCAAAAATATGATCAGACAATCTTCTTGTCTTAATCTCAATTTTGCGTACTTTTTTTAGTAACTCTTTTGTATCCATTTAATCAATGAAAAGTAATCGGTAATAGCAGTTGGTTATTATTTGGAATGATACTAGTTGATTAAACAACAATTTCTAAGGCACCTCAACCTCGTTTACAATTTTGTTTATGATTTCTTCAGAGGTAACATTTTCTGCTTCTGCCTCATAAGTAATACCTATTCTGTGGCGTAAAACATCATGTACTACGGCGCGAACATCTTCAGGAATTACGTAACCTCTTCTTTTTATAAATGCATAGCATTTTGAAGCGTTTGCGAGATTGATACTTCCTCTTGGTGAAGCACCAAAACTGATGAGGTTTTTTAAATGTTCTAAATTGTATTTTTCTGGATACCTAGTAGCAAAAACTATATCAAGAATATATTTTTCTATTTTTTCATCCATGTACACTTCACGAACTGCTTTTTGTGCGCTAAGAATTTGTTTTACGGTAACAACTGGTTTTATGGGCTCTAAACTACCTTTTAGATTCTGCCTCATAATCATTTGTTCTTCGTTCAATTTTGGATAATCGATAACTGTTTTTAGCATGAAACGGTCAACCTGAGCTTCTGGTAATGGATAAGTTCCTTCTTGTTCAACCGGGTTTTGAGTTGCCATTACCAAGAATGGAGGAGTCAATTTAAAAGTCTCATCTCCTATTGTAACTTGCTTTTCTTGCATAGCCTCTAGTAAGGCCGATTGTACTTTTGCTGGAGCTCGATTAATCTCATCTGCTAGAACGAAATTGGCGAAAATAGGGCCTTTCTTTATAGAAAAGTCATTCTCTTTTATGTTATAAATCATAGTACCTACAACATCTGCAGGTAATAAGTCTGGAGTAAACTGAATTCTACTAAAACTACCTTTCACTGCCTTAGCCAAGGTGTTAATTGCTAGTGTTTTTGCTAATCCAGGGACACCCTCTAATAGAATATGTCCTTGACCTAACAAGCCAATGAGCAATCTTTCAATCATATGGTTTTGACCAACAATAGCCTTATTCATTTCAATAGTAAGCAGGTCAATAAAAGCGCTTTCTTTTGCAATTTTTTCGTTTACCGCACTAATATCAATCGTAGTATTTTCTTCCATAGGAAATATTGTAATGCCTTATTTTTTTATTTAGAATTTTAACAAAGTGCAAAATGAAAATTTATTTAAAAATGGGCTGTTAATTATTGGTTAAAAAAACGGCGTGAGCCCTAGTTTTGTGAAGAGTTTAAGGTATTAATTTTATATTTTCACCACTTATGCAAAATACACAGAAATACTCTAAAATAATTGCTGGAACGATGACTTGGGGCAGTTGGGGTAAAAAACTACCAACAAATGAAATAGAAGGGCTAATAAACTATTGTCTAGAAACAGGGATTCACACCTTTGACCACGCTGATATTTACGGAGATTATGGCACAGAAGCTGATTTTGGAAAAGCGTTGAAACAAAGCGGCGTTAAACGTATTGATTTACAGATAATTACAAAATGCGGAATTCAAATGGGTCATTGCAGAGATAACCAAGTGGCGCATTACCAATATGATGCCGACTATATTATTTGGTCCGCAGAGCAGTCGCTAAAAAATCTTCAAACCGATTACATTGATTTATTCTTACTTCATCGACCTAGTCCTTTAATGAATCCAACAGAAATTATAAAAGGAATTCAAAAATTGCTAGATGAGGGTAAAATTAAACAGTTTGGTGTTTCTAATTTCACACCTGCTCAAATTCAAATGTTAGATACCGCAATTCATGTAGGGGCTAATCAAGTAGAGTTTTCATTGACACACGATGACCCGATGTATGATGGTACATTTAATGATTGTATGGCAAAAAATAGAATGGCAATGTCATGGAGTCCTTTAGGTAATTATTTTAGAGAAGAAAATGAACAAAACTCTAGAATTAAAGGGGTAATGAACGAGTTAAAAGACAAATATAATGCTGACGAAAGTCAACTATTACTTGCGTTTATTTTAAAACATCCGTCTGCTGTTCATCCTGTAGTTGGAACTGCTACCAAAGAGCGCTTAAAAAGTTCCATTGAAGCAGTTAATATTAATTTAGAATTAAAAGATTGGTTTAAACTCCTCGAAGCTAGCAAAGGAGAACCAATACCTTAAAAATATAGTATGTCAAAAACAGCTTTAATAACTGGAGCAAGTAGTGGTATTGGAAAAGCAACCGCCGAATTATTGGCTAAGCATGGTATAAATTTGATACTTTGTGGTCGCCGTCAAGAACGCTTAGATGCCCTAAAAAAACAACTAGGTGCGGTAACAAAAGTGGAGACATTAAATTTTGATGTACGTGACAGAAAAGGTGTTTTTGATGCTATAGCATCTTTGTCAGGTGTATTTGAAAGTATCGATATTTTGATAAATAATGCGGGGAATGCTCATGGTCTTGACCCAATAAATGAAGGAAATCTTGACGATTGGGATGCCATGCTTGATATTAATGTCAAAGGATTACTGTATGTTTCAAAGGCAATTCTACCCCAAATGGTAGAACGAAAATCAGGGCATATTATCAATATTGGTTCAACTGCTGGTAAAGAGGTTTATCCAAAAGGAAATGTGTATTGCGCAAGTAAATATGCTGTTGATGCTATCAATCAAGGAATGCGAATTGATTTAAATGAATATGGTATTCGCGTAGGGGCTATTAATCCTGGTCTTGTTGAAACAGAATTTAGTGAAGTACGTTTTAAAGGAGATTCAAATCGCGCAGAAAAAGTGTATCAAGGTTATCAGCCGCTCAAGCCTGAAGATATTGCTGATATTATTCGTTTTGTGGTCACAAGACCTTACCATGTTAACATTGCTGATTTGGTAGTAATGTCAACAGCCCAAGCAAGTTCTACGATTGTGAAGAAAAATTTATGATTAATAAACGCCTTTTGGTTAAAAACTTACTTGCTCATAACGATGAGAACAGTTTTTATGACAAAAAGCGATTTATTGCTATTGGAGAAAAAGAGGGAAAGGCTAAATTTTTAAAACATGTTTGTGCATTGGCAAACAGTAACCCTAAGAATAATTCATTCATAGTTGTCGGCGTTGAAGATGAAGACAACAAGATTGTTGGAGTAGATTTTTTTGACGATAGTAAAATCCAAAACCTGGTTAATGCCTACCTAGATAACCCACCAAAAATTTCTTATGAGAATATTCCTTTTCCTGATTTACCCGAAGGTAAAGTTGTTGGTTTAGTTACAATAACATCTAACGGAAAAGTATGCGCATTAAGAAAAAACATCTGGAAATATTATGGGGGAGCTGTTTTCTTTAGAGAAGGTAGTATTAGTTTGCCAAAGGCATTTGATATTAAGTTAGAAGATATAAATTCTGATAAAGTTGCAACAATTGAGCAACACGCTCGTAATAATATTGAGTTAACGCTAGATGGCGTGATCGATTTTTTGAATAATAGACATTCTAATCTAACTAGTAATTATAAAGTTTTTAAAGAACAGTTCGTGTTATGTTGGGCAGGACATGAAAAGAAAGTCAAGAGTGAAACTTATTATTCTCGTGTAGATATCGAACTTATAAATGAACAAGTAAAATTATTCTATTCTGCTTTAGATGAGATTACCATTAATTATGATGATGACTCATTTACTATTTTAGAATATGTTCAACTTGGTTTGAGCAAACAACAAAAGTATTTTCCATTAGAAGAAGTAACGATAACATTCTCTGATAATGGTAATTATGCTATTAATAGCGAACTTCTCTTTGAACCACCCCAATATGATAAGAAAACATTGTATCATATTTTCAATGCCAATAATGCGCTCTTACAAAAGCTAGAGAATAATATTAGATTGACACCAGCTGAAAGAGTTGACTTAGAATTTTTGCCAGACACCTATCTTATTTGTTACTTAAATGGATTTGAAGAAGCTAAAGAACTTATGGAGTCGGCAAGGTCAATTTTAAAAAAAACAGATAGACATGTTTATCAATCTTTGAAAGAGTCATTAAGGGTTTTGAGAAAGGTTAGATACAGTTAGTATTTTTTGAATCAGAAGAGTTCAAATTTATGCATTAGTAAACTAATTTATCAAAGCTATAGTTGAAACTGGAATAAAGTTCAATCTTCTAATTGTGCTAATGTAGGTAGAGCTATGATGGCCCCGTAATTGGTCGTAGTTATGGCTCCGGCTTTATTTGCTTTTTCAACCATTTTCATTAACAACTCATCATCATTAAAAACCATATTAAAATTCGAAAGTTGCGAGATTTGGTAAAGTAAACAACCAATAAAAGCATCGCCAGCACCGGTAGTATCAACAGGAGAAACTTTTATGCTTGGCACTGTATGTTGCATATTGTCAGTACTTACAAAAGTGCCTTCTTTACCTAAAGTAATAGTAATAATTTTTGCGCCTGCTTTATGTAAAACTTCGCAGGCTTCTTTTACAGTATCTTTTCCTGACAGCAAAAAAGCTTCTTCTAAACTAAACTTGCATAAATGTGATTTCTCTACATAAGGCATGCATTTTTTTATAAACACAGCTTCATTGTCCTTCCAAAGATCAGTTCTAAAATTAGGATCAAAACTTATAAAAGCATCTTTCGTTAGAGCATCAAAAAAATAATGTCCATATGCTTCTTCAAGACCACCTCCTAACATTGCAGTGGCAGCTCCTAAATGAATCATGTTTCTGTCAAAATCTTTTTTAATTGACGAATCATACTTTAATTCTCTATCTGCTCCTCTACTAAAAACAAAGTCTCTTTCACCATCTTCAGCCAAAGAAACAAATGCTAATGTTGTAAAAGTATTAGCACGTTGAGACTTAGAAATATCAACATTTTCATTTTTAAGAACATCTAATAAAAAAGAACCAAAGGGGTCTTTACCAACACAACCAATAAAAGAACTTTTACCACCAAGTTTTGATATGGCACAAGCAACGTTGGCAGGAGCTCCACCGGCTTTTTTTGTAAAATTAATTGCTTTTGAAAGGTCATTACCTTGATTTTCAGCCACGAAATCAATTAGAAGTTCACCGATACAAAAAACTCGGGTCATGAGATGAAGGTTAAAATGAATAGGCAAGGTACATAGAATTACATTCCCTGTCCAAATTATATCTGAAATGAGTATTTATTTCTTAACCCAAATTTTTCATGATAAAAACATTATTGTTTTTAATATTGTTAAAAAATCTGAAATGAGGAAATTGGTAGTAGGTGATATTCATTCTGGCTTAAAAGCATTAGAACAACTATTGGTAAGAGCTGAGGTAACTACGAATGACCATCTTATTTTTTTAGGGGATTACGTAGATTCTTGGAGTGACGCTTTTGAAACAGTCAATTTTCTAATTGATTTAGACAAAACACATCGATGCACCTTTATTCGTGGCAATCATGATGAACTATGTAAAGACTGGATGTTGACCGGAGAAGAAAATTCGACATGGTTAGCACATGGGGGTGCCGCTACAAGAGATTCATATCTTAAAGCCGGAAAGCAGCATTGGGATGCGCATATAGCGTTTTATGAGTCATTAAAAAACACTTACGTTGACAAAGAAAACAGGTTATATCTTCACGCTGGGTTTACAAATCTTAAAGGAATAGAATACGAGTTTTTTAATGAATTATTTTATTGGGATAGAACACTATGGGAACTTGCAAAAGCAATTAATCCAGGGCTTCAACCTAGAGATAAAAATTACCCTAAAAGACTATCGAATTACCTAGAAATTTTTATTGGTCACACACCTATATCAAAAACGGGTAAAGCAATACCACAAAATGGGGCTAATGTTTGGAATGTTGATACTGGTGCAGCTTTTAAAGGTTCATTAACTGCTATGGATGTAGATACAAAAGAATTTTGGCAGAGTGATGCTGTTGAAAGCTTTTACCCAGGTGAAAAAGGAAGAAACTGAGTCTAAACGATTCGATTTCGAATAATAATAATGACCTTTACCTAAATTCGCTATTCATGTCGTTGAAGAATATACGTTTAGAAGTAATGCAAGCTATTGAACCAAAAGTTCAAGGTTTTATGAATGACTTTTTGGTGCCGATAGAAAAAATTTGGCAGCCCACCGATTTTTTACCTAATTCACAAGAGGATACTTTTTTTGATGAAGTTGAACAAATTCGTGAGGAATCAAAAGAACTAGGATATGACTTTTGGGTTACGTTGGTAGCTGATACTATAACGGAAGAAGCCTTGCCTACCTATGAGTCTTGGCTGATGGACGTTGAAGGGGTTGACCAACATTCAGGGAAAGACAATGGATGGTCTAAATGGGTTCGAGCATGGACTGCTGAAGAGAATAGACATGGTGATGTTCTTAATAAATACCTTTATCTATCAGGAAGAGTTAATATGCGCGAAATTGAAATAACCACGCAGCATTTAATCGCAGATGGTTTTGATATAGGGACGGATAGAGACCCCTATAAGAACTTTATATATACTACATTTCAAGAACTAGCTACTAATATATCGCACAAACGTGTAGGTCAAATGGCTAAGAAAAAGGGCAATACCTTGCTAGGTAAGATGTGTACGATAATTGCAGGCGATGAAATGCGACATCATTTAGCTTATCGCGAGTTTGTAAAAACGATTTTTGGACAAGATCCAAATGGAATGATGCTGGCTTTTGCTGATATGATGAAAAAGAAAATTGTTATGCCTGCACACTTTTTAAGAGAATCAGGGAGTGAAATAAGTTCGGCATTTGAATTGTTCTCTAATTGTGCTCAACGTTTAGGAGTTTATACCGCTCAAGACTATGTTGATATTCTAAGAAAACTGAATACCTATTGGGATATAGGTAATGTCACTGCACTTTCAGAACAAGCCGAAAAAGCTCGAGATTATTTAATGAAGCTTCCAGATAGACTACAACGAATTTCTGAGCGTATGCAGTTTAATGAAGACCAATATAGGTTTAAGTGGGTAGAGGCTAACGGAATGTTATAAAAGATAAAAACCGGTTTCATTTGAAACCGGTTTTTTTGATGGTTATTTAAATTTGGAATATTTATAATTTACCTGCTTTATGTTCATCTTGCCATTTGGCTAGTTTTTTCCAATCCCCTTTAAATGCCATTTTCGCCTGCATTGGCCATGAAGCAGGATCATGCATTTGATAGCGTTTACCACCAGAATTTAAAACTTCTTGACACTTAGCAACTTTTGTTTCTGAAAGTGCCTGCCACGTTTTTATTCCAAAATTGTGAAAAAGACCTTCAATTTTAGGTCCAATTCCTTCTACAATTTTAAGGTCGTCTTGTTTTATCTTCTTTCCAAAAGCAGCTTTTGCTCCGGCAGCATCAAAAGCTATAGCGGTGGCCGCTATTGAAGATGCAACTTTAGGTTTAGAAGGTTTGGCCGCTTTTGTAACAGGCTTAGCCGTTAACTTTTTAGTACAAGCATCTAAATCAGCTCTAAGTTTGGTATTTTTATCTTCAAGTACTTTAAGCTCCGCCGAATTATCAATTACTTCTCTTTTACTTTTACCCCAAAGGTAACCTAAGAGACCACAAATTGCCCCTACTAAAAGCGGAATTAACCAGCACCAAATATTATCAAAATTCATTTTTATTGTTTTTAAATGTTATTATTAGTTAAGTGTTACTACAGTTCTTCGGTTTTTAGACCTTCCTTCTTCTGTTGCGTTTGTCGCAATTGGTGAGTCAGGGCCTTGTGAAGAGGTATTAATTTTATCAGCAGAAATACCGTTTGAAACAAGATAAGCCTTAGCAAAATCTGCACGTTCTTGGCCTAGGCCAATGTTTGTAATTCTGTTGCCAGTATTATCAGTATGTCCAACCACTTTACAAGATGCACCTTCTACTTTATCTAAATAAGAAGAAATGTTCGCAACCTTTTGTCGTTGCTCTGTGGTTAAATTGATGGCAGCTTGTCCGGTTTGAAAATAGAGAACTAATGGATTAGCAATAATCTCATCATGCAACGCTTCTAATGCTTCGCCAGCGTTTTCGTTACCCTCCTCGATTTCATAAGTGATAGGCCCCAATAGTGTATTATCTAATGGTAAGAGCTCATCCATGAGTTTGCCAAAGATGCTCGTTTGCACTGATGGAATGCCGTTTGCAACTAAATAGTTCTTTACAGCATTTGCTCGTGCTAATCCAAGATTAGGGAAAGCTGAAGGGTTGTCTTCATCGCTGCGATACAATCCAGTAATGTTAATAACCTTATTGTTATTTTCTAACAAATAAGACTTTAAACTTTCAACTCCATTACTTACATTTTCTGAAAGCGGCATAAGAACGCTGGATGAAGACAAATCAAAATTGAAATTATCATTCACATCAAATGCGTATTCGCCATCTTTTACTGAAAAAGGAAATGAAGTGGGTTCAGGTTCTTTAACAGGAATTATTTCTTCTTGCACCTGTTCGGTTTCAGCTGTTGCCAAACGGCAATCGCTGCAATAGGTAAAATAGAAAAAGGTTCCTATTAAAATGGTAATAATCATACCTAGTAAATAGGGTAGGTTTTTTGTCATTTTTAATAGTATTAGTGTTTGAGGCACAAAGTATTAAAAATTAGTTAAAAAAGTTAAAATATGACAAGGAAATTGTTCGTAACCAATGGATTATGAAACAGTTTACACAAATAGAATCAGTTTTGTTACTTCATTAGGATGAAAAATACGACCAGTTATACATTATTTAGTACCACTTATAATAGTCTTATTTTTTGTTAGATGATTAATACTGAAATTGCATTCAAAAGATAATATACCCGTTCTCTCCCGACAAAGTTCCGGCATTGAGAATGGTTTTTCAAACTTTAGTTTGAGTTAGTTAAGTTGGTTTTAAAAGCCGTTGTTCTTGCGTTGGACAGCGGTTTTTTCTTTTTTGAAAGACAAAAAGTAAGTTTTATTATTATCTTACTTAACCAATTAAATTTGAAATATGAATAGAAGAAAGGCCCTAAAAAATGGTTTGTTAGGTGTTGGAGCATTAGCAATGAACCCTTCATTAAAGAGCTTTTCAACCTTATTAAATAATACTACACTTGGTGTACAATTATTTACTATTCCTAAAATGGTTGATACTGATTTGAAAGGATCATTACAATTGATAAGTGAATTGGGTTATCAAGAGGTTGAATTTTTTGGACCATACCCTTTTAGCGTACAAAGTGCAAAAGATAGTTGGAATCAAATTAAGCCAATGTTGGGCATAACTAATGATGCTTTTTATGGAAATACTATAGAAGAAACAGCTGGTTTGTTAAAAGACTTCAATTTAAAATCTCCATCCATGCATACTGATATGGATACACTTCGTCATGGTTTAGAAAAAATGCTGGATGAAGTTTCTAAATTAGACACAAAATATTTGGTTTTACCTGCTATTCAAGAGGAAAAGAGCTCACTTGATAATTATAAAAGATTTGTTGAAGAATTTAATTCCTTTGGCGAAAAGATGGCAGCATATAATATTCAATTTGTCTACCATAATCACGGCTATGAGCATATGGAGCTTGACGGAAAAATACCAATGAATTTTTTATTGGAGAATGTAAATTCAGAATTTGTCAAATTTGAACTAGATATTTTTTGGATGCAGGCTGCAGGTGCAAACCCAATTGATTATTTGAAGAAATACCCATTAAGCTATAAGGCCTTGCATATCAAGGATGCTACGAAAGAATTTCGCTTTAAAGGTGACGGACAAACACCTGACCAATGGATGGCTGGTTTTCCTTTGATGAGTGATCCAGGTGATGGAGTTTATGATATTAAAGGAATTATTGCACAGGCAAAAGCATCAGGAGTAGAACATTTCTTCTTAGAGCGTGATATAGCTCCTGAACCTGAAAAAACCTTGAAAAACTCGTATAAAAACTTAAGAGAGCTCATTTAAGGTTTACAAATCAAATTTTATTCCTTGGGCTAAAGGAAGTTCTGTAGTGTAATTTATCGTATTAGTCTGTCTGCGCATGTAAACTTTCCAGGCGTCAGAACCACTTTCACGACCACCACCAGTTTCTTTTTCACCACCAAAAGCACCACCAATTTCAGCTCCCGAAGTACCAATGTTGACATTAGCTATACCACAATCACTTCCTGAAGCAGATAGAAAACGTTCAGCTTCACGCAGGTTATTCGTCATGATTGCCGAAGATAATCCTTGAACTACACCATTTTGTTGTGCAATAGCATTTTCCACTTCACCAGAATATTTAAGTAAATAAAGGATAGGTGCAAAGGTTTCTTCTTGTACTGTTTCATATGAATTATCTGCCTCGACAATTGCCGGTTTCACATAGCATCCGCTTTCATAACCTTCTCCCGATAATACTTGGCCTTCAACTAAAACTTTACCACCTTCTTTTACCACACTCTTTAATGAAGCGTTATACATTGCAACAGCGTCGGTATCAATTAGTGGACCTACATGATTGTTCTCATCTAATGGATTGCCAATACGTAGTTGTTTATAAGCATCAACAACACTGCTCTTGACTTGATCATACATAGATTCATGAACTATTAATCTTCTAGTAGAGGTACATCTTTGACCAGCGGTACCCACAGCTCCAAAAACAGCTCCAATAACAGTCATTTTTATATCGGCATCAGGGGTAACAATAATGGCATTATTGCCGCCAAGTTCTAATAACGATTTCCCTAAACGAGCAGCAACAGCTTGAGCAACTATTTTTCCCATTCTAATAGAGCCTGTTGCCGAAACTAAAGGCACTCTTTTATCATTGGTCATCATTTCCCCTACTTCGTAATCTCCGTTAATTAAACATGAGATTCCTTCTGGCAAGTTATTTTGTTTTAATACTTCCGCTATAATATTTTGACATGCAACACCGCACAACGGAGTTTTCTCAGAGGGCTTCCAAACACAAACATCGCCGCTTACCCATGCCAAGGCAGTATTCCAAGCCCAAACAGCAACAGGAAAATTGAACGCGGAAATAATACCTACAATACCTAAGGGGTGATACTGTTCGTACATGCGATGTCCAGGTCTTTCTGAATGCATAGTTAAGCCATGTAACTGTCTTGATAAACCAACGGCAAAATCACAGATATCAATCATTTCTTGCACTTCACCTAAGCCTTCTTGGTACGATTTGCCCATTTCATAAGAAACTAACTTACCTAAAGGTTCTTTCAATTCTCTTAGCTTTTCACCAAACTGTCTAACAATTTCTCCTCTAAGAGGGGCCGGCTTGGTTTTCCAATCTGTAAAGGCCGCAGACGCTGCAGACATCACTTTTTCATACTCGTCTTTGGTAGTAGCTTTTACTTTACCTATTAATTCGCCATCAACTGGGGAAAAGGAAGAAATTAGTTCACCTGAACCAAAATTAGTTATACCCGTTGAAGTTCCATTATTGATTTCTTTTAAGCCTAGTTGTTTTAAGGCAGTATCCAATCCAAAAGCTGAAGCGATTTTTGACATTTTATAACTTTTTAAAGCGGTATTGTTAGATTTTTCACAAAACTACGAAGAATAAAGGGTAGCTAAAAGCAAAACAATACCTATCAAAGCAGGCATTGCTTGAATTGTAAATATTTTTTTTGAAACTGACATTGCACCATAAATTCCTGCCACAGCTACGCACGACAGAAAAAACAAAGCAATATAAAATTGCCAAACTGAATCTTGAATAAGTAATGACCAAATTAAACCAGCGGCTAAAAAACCGTTATATAATCCTTGGTTAGCAGCCATAGACTTTGTAGGTTCAAACAAATCTTGAGGGAAATTTTTAAATACTTTTCTGGCTTTTGTTGTCCATGCAAACATTTCTAACCATAAAAAATATAGGTGTAAAATGGCAACTAAGGCCGTTATTATTTTAGCAATGAGTAGCATAAGCATTAGTTTTTAGCAATAAAACGTTTATCAACGGGCATAATGGTATTACAATTATCACAGGTTCTCAATTCTTTTGACCCATAAAAATGTTCAAAATGACTTAAAAAGTCTTTTTCAATGTCATGTAAAGTAAAATAGGCCTCGTACAATTTATGATTACAATTATCACAAAACCAAAGTAATCCATCATCAACATTCATATGGTTTCGTTTGCGTTCAATAACCAAACCAATGGAACCTTCATGTCGCACTGGAGAGTGAGGTACCTTGGCCGGATGTAGGTACATATCTCCCGGACCTAATTGCATGGTTTTCTTCTTTCCATTTTCTTGAATATGTACTTCAATATTTCCTTCGAGTTGATAGAACAATTCTTCTGTTTCGTTGTAATGATAGTCTTTGCGTGCATTAGGCCCAGCAACAATCATAACAATGTAATCTCCAGCATCTTTATAAAGGTTTTTATTACCCACTGGAGGTTTGAGTGATTCTCTATTTTCTTCAATCCAAGTATTGAGATTGAAAGGAGCTTTAATTAACATTGTTTTTTTTGAAAGTTACAAAACCTCTTGCAATCAACCGAAATAGAAAAAGGCCCACATTGCTGTGAGCCTTTTCTAAACCATTATAATACTTATTAAAACACTTAATATAAAATCGAATCTAATTTTATTTCTTGAAGAAAATTTGGGTGTAAAATAATTTTCCTTCTGAATTTTCTTTGATACTTATGGCAGTATGGGTAAAGTCTCCTTCGATGGTATTTTTATGAGAATCACTCTCTAACCAACCCTGTAAAGCCATTGCTGCCTCTGGATAATTTTTAGCTACGTTTTCCGCAATATGTGTTGCGCTTGTTTCTTGTGCAATTTTTGAAGCTCTTACACTAAAATTATCATGGCTAATTTCATCTTCAACGATCATAAACTGGGTATGCTCCTGAGCATATTTGTAGGTATTGTTACTAAAAACCAATTCGCTCATTCCATTTGAACTTCTATAGGTATTTACGATATTAAAAAGTTCCGTCTCTGCTTCTGTTAAAGTTACTTCAATCTCCTCAGCCCCATTTTCAAAAAGCGATTCATCGTCTTGAACTGAAGACGTGCTACAAGATGTAAATACTAGAGCAAAAACGAACATTGTAGAGTAAAATAATTTCATGTAATTGGTTTAAAAAGGTTTTGTTTTCTTTCTGATTTGTTTGGCTAAAGTATATCCAGTCATGAGCAAGACCTCAAAAATTCTTCAAGAAGCACTTTTTATTCGACAATCTGTAAAATCACGTATATTAAGGGTTTATCGACTAAATACAGGTATCATTTCATCGAAGAAAGTGGTATTTCGAATGATTTTTTACCGTTCGACGTGCTCTAATAACCATTAGTCGAAGAATGTTAAAAATGGACTTGGGTAAGTGGTAGAAAAATAACGGCTAGTGGGAAAAGATTACTCTTCAGAAGTGGTATTTGGCTTTTCTTTTAAAACTGTGCTAAAGACAAAGTCGCCAATATCACGAATGGGTTTATACAGAATGGAGTCTGTTTGAGTTTCTTCATTTACAAAGTTGAAGGAAGAAGTAGCCTTTTCAAAGAAAATAAGTAAAGCCCCGAGTATTACAGCAACTTTAAGCGCGCCAAAAATAGCGCCCGCGATTTTGTTCAAAAGACCAAGCATAGCAAAATCTGCAATTTTGGTTAAGAACTTACCAGCTAGATTCACTATTAAGACAATAGCGATGAAGGTAATCAAAAATGAAGCAATTTTAATATAGCGATCATTCCAATCCATATTTTCTGAAAGATAATCACTTGCAATGTATGAGAAATGTATAGAACCATAAATACCAGCTATTAATGCGACCAAAGAAGCGAGCTCAACAAAGAGCCCATTTTTTAGTCCTTTATATAGTCCCCAAATCAAAAGAATGCCTAAAACAATGTCAATAAAACTCATGCTAATGGTTTGAACAAATATAGTAGTTACAAAACAACATTAAAATAGCACGATTTTAATAGTGAAGCTTGAGTAGTATCTTTGTTACCTATGGCAAGAGATATTGTTTTAAAAGAGCGCTGGCAACTATTGGTTGAGAAGCTATCCCTAAAATTTTCAGATGGAGACCCTTTAGAATTAGACGCCATAATTTATTTGGTTGGTGTACAAGAACTCGGACAGTACCAGCGTAAGTATAAGAAAGACGAAAAAGTCAACTTGATGCATATTGCTATTTGTAGATTGTTAGAACCTTATGGATATTACGAATTTGATTTTTTTGATGATGACGGTTGGCCGCACTATACTGTCAAAGAGGAATTGCCACCATTAAAAGCTGGTGAACAGACAGTTTTAATGAAGGAAGCAATTGTAAATTATTTTGTCGAAAAAGAATTTATAAACTAATGGAACTCAAAAAGCCGTATTACGCTGTAATCTTTACTAACAAAAGAACTGAAGGCGATAATGGTTACGCTGAAATGGCCATAACTATGGAAAGTTTAGCGAGAAAACAGGATGGATTTCTTGATTTTGAAACAGCTCGTGATGGTTTAGGTATTGCCATAAGTTATTGGCAAAGTTTAGAGGCAATTAGCAATTGGAAGGCTAACGTGGACCATCAAGTGGCCCAGACCAAGGGGAAAACAGCTTGGTATTCTTGGTACAAGGTTCGTATTTGTCGAGTAGAACGGGAATATGAGTTCACAATTTAATTTACATATTTTCTTTTTTACAAAACCATAATTCCATGAGGCATTTTGTAGCTCTATGATTTTGTAATTTTACGTTCTCAAAAAATTGCTACTTATGAAATCACCAACTCGGTTTTCTAATCTTGAGCGTAATGAAACAGTTCAGGTCCTTTTAAAAGACACATACGATCTTGTAGTAATTGGCGGTGGAATAACGGGTGGCGGAATTGCACTTGACGCGGCGTCACGCGGACTTAAAGTTGCCCTTATTGAAAAAGGAGATTTCGCTTCAGGTACAAGTAGCAAGTCTACAAAATTAATACACGGAGGACTGCGATATTTAAAACAGTTTGATTTTTGGTTGGTAAAAGAAGTTGGTTCTGAAAGGGCAATAGTCCACAAACTTGCGCCGCATCTCGTATTACCAGAGAAAATGTTGTTACCACTCATAGAAGGCGGTTCTTATGGTAAATGGCTTACCTCAATTGGGTTAAAGGTATATGATATACTCGCTCAGGTCGAAGGAGAAGATCAACGTCAAATGTTGGGTAAAAAAGAAGCTCTTAAATTGGAGCCATTATTACCGAAGAAAATATTGAATGGCGCTGGGTATTATGCAGAATATAGAACTGATGATGCACGTTTAACAACTGAAAACATTAAAACCAGTCTACAGCATGGTGCTAAAGCATTGAATTATGCTGAGGTTACTGATTTTATTTATGAAGATAATAAGGTAGCAGGTGTTAAAGTCTTGGATATTATTACAGGTAAACCTTTCGAGATAAAATCTAAATATGTCATTAGCGCGGCAGGGCCTTGGGTGGATGAGTTACGTAGTACCAATAATTCAAAAAAAGGGAAACGCTTGCACTTAACTAAGGGTGTGCATTTGGTATTTCCGTATGAAAAACTTCCTGTAAAGCAATCGGTGTATTTTGATATTCCTGATGGGAGAATGATGTTTGCAATCCCTAGAGGTAAAATCACTTATGTGGGTACTACTGACACTAATTTTAATTTAGATAAAGATAAAGTAGAAACAGATTTGGCTGATGCCATTTACTTAATTTCAGCTGTAAATAATATGTTTCCAAGTATTAATTTAGAAATGGAAGATATTATTTCTTCATGGGCAGGTCTTCGACCATTAATTCATGAAGAGGGAAAATCTGCTTCAGAGCTTTCACGTAAGGACGAGATTTTCACTTCAGATTCTGGGTTGATTAGCATAGCGGGCGGTAAACTTACCGGTTATCGTAAAATGGCTGAGCGTGCTGTCGATAGAATTGCAAAGCAAGTCGAAGAAGAAGGAATAAAATTAAAACCATGTACTACAGATAAAATTCCTTTGTGTGGTAACGATTTTAAAAAATTTAAACACGTTAAAAAATATATTCAAGAAATCTTCGAACGTATAAAAGCGGATGGATTGACCGAACATGATGCCTGGTTTCTAGTTACCAATTATGGTAAGCAGACTGAAATAATTTTGGATAATTATAAAGGCTTTAGAAATAATGATAACCAATTACGTCTGTTAAGGGCAGAGTTAAAATTTGGTATAGAATATGAAATGATATCTAATCCAATAGATTTTTTTATAAGAAGAACAGGCAGACTATATTTTGACATTGAAAGTATTAGAACCTATATGAATCCGGTTTTTGATGATATTAAAAAGGTTTTTGAATATTCTGATGAAAAGATGTTGAATTTTAAAGTACAATTAGAAAACGAATTGGATAGACATTCTAATTTTTCTTTAGATAGAGCTTAGTCCAATTTTTCTGTCAATTTTTTAAAAGTTTTTTTCGCGTTTTTGTTTTCGTAAAGAACTTGATAGACAGCGTCTATGATAGGGGTTTTAGACTTTTTCTCATGCTTTTGATTTAACAAATGGGCGCTTTTAGTGGCATAATAGCCTTCAGCAACCATATTCATTTCCATTTGGGCACTTTTTACGGTATATCCCTTTCCAATCATATTCCCAAACATTCGGTTCCGGCTAAAAGTGGAATAACCAGTCACCAACAAATCACCTAAATAGGCAGAATTATTTATATTACGTTTCATTTTATGAACACGAGCAATAAAGCGTTTCATTTCGCGAATAGCATTACTCATTAAAACACTTTGAAAATTATCGCCATAGCCAAGGCCATGAGCAATACCCGCAGCAATTGCATAGATATTCTTAAGCATAGCTGCATATTCCGTTCCGATAATATCATCGGAAATTTTAGTTTTTATGTAATGACTATTTAAATGTTCTGCCAATAATTTTGCTTTAGTTTCGTCAGCACATGCGATTGTTAAATAAGATAAACGTTCTAAGGCTACTTCCTCAGCGTGACACGGTCCTGTTATGACGCCAATATTTTCAAAAGGTACTTGATAGGTATCATGAAAATGTTCTCCAACAATTAGTCCGGTTTCAGGCACAATTCCTTTAATTGCCGAAAAAATCACCTTGTTTTCAAAGCTTGTGTTCAAATTTTGTAGTTCTTGATCTAGAAAAGCTGAGGGTATGGCAAAAATTAAAAAATCCGCAGCGGTTATTGCTTCATTAATATCACTTGTAAGAAAAAGAGATGCGGTCTTTAAATCAACAGAACTTAAGTAATTAGGATTGTTACCCTCAGTCATTATATGTGTAATGGCTGTTTCATTCCGCATGTACCAATGAACGGTGTCTAAATTCTCAGTCAACATTTTAACAATAGCCGTGGCCCAACTTCCACCACCTAAAACAGCAAATTTCAAAAGCGCTTGAATTTAATTTTTTCAAGGTTAAAGGTAGATAAAATCAAATATTAGATGTTAATACATGATTATCAACGTGTTATAATATTTGGCACGCTGATTGATTTAAGTTAGATGAACCATAAAACCACGAGATATGAAATCAAAAAAATTACTATTCGGATTATTTGGAATAACCTTATTAGCAACTTCATGCTATACCGAGGTATTTATTGAAGACGACTTTATTGTAGAGTCTGCATTTAATACTGATCAAGTGTTACAATCTTATGATTTATGGTATGTAGACATAAATGCTACAGAGGGTAATGGTGAGGTGCCATTTTTACAAAGAGCTTTTACAGTATCATTTGATAATGGAGTGTTATTGGCGAATAATAACATTGTTGGAATTGGAAAAACTGGAGGGGGCTTAGGTATTGATGTTGGTTCTTATGCTACTTTGAGCGGAGTTGTTGAAATAGACCACGACATAGACGGCTTATGGGCCTTAGAGGTTTATGCGGTAAACAATAATACTATTGAATTGCGTGATTCTAGATCTAGAACCTCGTACTTTTTAAATGGTTATAGACGAAGCAATTTTGATTATGATCGTGTTTTCTATGAAAACATTACATACTTCATTCAAGAATACGATGCTTGGGAGAAAACCTTTACCAGTGAAGTTGGTGCAATAAATGAGTTTGATGATGAAAACTATTTGCAATTTTTCTCTGATAATGGAGGGGTTTTTAGGTCTTCTATTGATAGAACAGGCACCCCTTTATCAAACCTACAATGGGACTATGAAGGTAAGTACGAAGTATTTGACACAAACGATGAAACGCTCAAAACTTTAACACTCGATTATGACTTTATGGGCAATGATTACTTTGAACTATACGTTATTGATGATGGAACTATAGAACTGTATCACGTTGCTAGTGAAACAATTTATGAGTTTGGAGGTCGAGGCTTTGTGCAGTATTTAAAAACTAAAGAGGCTAACGGTAAGGTTGATAAAAAGAGAGTGAAAAGCTCTAACAAAAAAATGAACGTCACGCGTCAGCGTAAAATGTAAGGAATACAAATAGTCTACGACTATTATAAAAGTTTTTTGGTTGGTTATTTAGTTAGGAATCGCCCTGTAGTATTTTACTCAGGGCGGTTCTTTTTTGAGCTATATGTATTTTTAAATTCTGAAGGATTCTGTCCAGTTACCTTTTTGAAACTGCGATTGAAATAGGATAGGCTTTCAAAACCGCAATCATAACAAGCTTCACTAACATTTTTACCTTTTAATAATAATCGCTTTGCCTGACTGATTCTATATTGATTTAAAAATTCAATAAAAGTATTGCCGGTGGCTTTTTTATAATATCTACAGAAAGCAGGTTTTGTCAAATTGCACAGAGCAGCCACTTCATCTACTGAAATTTTTGTTTGATATCGCTCATCAATAAAAGCATAAATCTTTCTAATTCGTTTTTGCTCTTTACTACTATACTTGTTTATAAAGGGTGTTTTATGTAAGAGTTCAAATTCATTACTTTTTGCCAATAGCCTTAAAAGTTGCATAATGCACATAAAATAGTCAAAGGGTTCCAGTAAGTGCAATCGTTTCATAAGTTCACCAGCTTCTTCTTTAGTTTTTCCAGAAAAGGCGATTCCATATTTAGATAAATCCAAAAGCCTATCAATTTGTTGTAATTCAGGTAAACTATCTAATATGTTATTTCTAAAACTTGTTTTAAAATGTAAAACTTCTTTTCTATAATCTGTAGTTACGCCATGGTCAAAATTTAAATGCGGAATGTTAGCACCAATAAGCACTAAATCGCTTCCTTGATACTCAGAAATATGATTTCCAACATGCCTTTTGGCGCTAGCTCCTTCAATATAGACTAATTCTAATTCAGGATGAAAATGCCAATAAAATAGATGATTCAATTTAGGATCATGTAAAAGTCTAAAGGGACTTTTTGTATTGGGAGAAATGGTTTCTAATTGAATTTTCATTAGAATGTTATTAGTCTTTTATTGAGATAAATTACACAGAATTTACATTAAAACATGCAATATCAAATTAAAATATCAATATAATTCAAATTTATATCAATATTAGAGTTGATATGATATGTAGGCTAGGCTACTTTTGACTCAATAAATTAAAATTCACGACTATGAAGAATGACGTAAAATTAGAAATGGCCAATAAGGCACATGAAGAAATCCCTGGTAATCCGTCAACGGCTACGAGTAGTAAAATAAAATTGAATGATAGGTCTAATAAACAACCATTAAGAGTCTTATCTGAAGAAGATTGGGAGTTCTGGAAACATAACGGATATATCGTTATAAAAAACGCCGTCCCTAAGGAACAGGCACAAGCTACTGCAGATTTTTTGTGGGAGTTTGATGAGAAAGACCCTAATGATTCTAATACTTGGTATGCCCCACCTAGAGCAGAAATGCAAATGAAAGAATTAACCGGAACAGGAATGGTGGAAGTTTATAATAACCAACATTTGTGGAATAATAGACAAATGCAAAGAGTTTATGATGCTTTTGTTGATGTTTGGGGAACTGAAAAATTATGGGTTACTATTGATCGAGCGAACTTAAATTTTCCACAACGCCCGGGAGAAAATAAAAAGGGATTTATACATTGGGACTATGACCCTGAAACTAGACCTCAAAACGTTCAAGGAGTTTTGGCTTTAGCTGACCAAACGGATGAACATATGGGTGGTTTTCAATGCATACCATGGTTATATAGAAATTATGATACTTGGAAACTCACACAACCTGAAGATAGAGATCGGTTCCAACCCAGTTTAGATGGTTTAGAAGATAAGATTGTAAAAGTAAAAATGAACGCTGGTGATTTATTGATATTTAATAGTACAGAACCACACGGTATTCGACCAAATAAATCTGGAGATAAAGTGCGTATAGCACAGTATATTTCTATGATGCCTGCTGAAGAAGATAATCAACATCTCAGAGATTGGAGAGTTACTTCTTGGAAAAACAGGGTAGCCCCTGAAGGTTACGCTTTCCCAGGCGACCCAAGAAATTGGGAACGTGATAAATATGACACAGCAAAACTGACTGATCTAGGTGAAAAATTATTAGGTTTGAAAAATTGGTAGTTTACCAATTCTTAACCAAAAAAGACTTTTATGACAACCACAATGAGCCTTTGGGATATAGGTATTATCCTATTTTATTTTGCAATAATTTTATGGATAGCCCAATGGGCTTCAAAAGGAAATAAAGAAGGAAGTGCTGCAGATTATTTTCTTGCAGGAAAAAACCAAGGTTGGTTGGTTGTGGGGGCATCCTTATTCGCTTCTAACATTGGCTCAGAGATCATTTTAGGGGTTTCTGGTGCAGGAGCTAGAGCTAATATGCCGATGGCCAATTTTGAAATAATAGCCTCATTAGTTTTAATTCTGTTGGGATGGGTTTTCGTTCCTTTCTATTTAAGAACAGGGGTGTATACCATGCCAGAATTTTTAGAGAAAAGATACTCAAAGGCCTGTCGAAATTACCTTTCGGTGGTTTCTATTTTGGCTTATGTTATTACAAAAATATCACTTATAATATTCGCTGGAGCTTTAGTTTTTGAGACCATTGGAGTACCATTTTGGACTGGGGCAATAATTACAGTTATAGCTACAGGTTTTTATACGGTCCTTGGGGGTCTAAAAGCAGTTATTTACACCGATATGGTGCAAGCAGTAATTTTATTAGTAGGGACCGTCGCTGTTACTGTATTTGGAATTTATCAACTAGGCGGTTGGGACGGTTTAATGAATACACTTGAGGTTGCAGCTCAAACTCCAGGTAATCCGCCTGCTGAACGTTTCTTTAATCTCTGGAGGCCAATGTCAGATACTGAATATCCTTGGACAGGAATGCTCTTTGGAGCTCCAATTTTAGGCGTTTGGTATTGGTGTACAGACCAATATATCGTTCAAAGAACACTGTCTGCAAAAGATGTTTCAAATGCACGTAAAGGTGCACTCTTTGCAGGGTATCTAAAATTGTTGCCGGTATTCATCTTTTTTATTCCGGGGGTCATAGCGTATGCTTTATTGCAGAAGGGCGAAATTAATTTTATTCTTGACAATGCGGATCAAGCTTTGCCAGCAATGATTAATAGTTTTCTACCAATAGGATTAAAAGGACTCGCCATAGCTGGATTGTTAGCGGCTTTAATGAGTTCATTATCGTCAGCATTTAATTCAAGCTCAACCTTATTAACGATTGATTTTTATAAACAATATAGACCAAAAGCTACAGATAAAAGCCTTGTGCGATTTGGCCAGATTGCCACCATTATCTTAGTTATTGTGAGTTTAGGTTGGATTCCTTTTATGCGAAGCTTAATGGGTGGTGGTATTTTCCATTATCTCCAAAGTGTTCAAGCCTATATTTCACCACCAATTGCAGCTGTATTTTTATTTGGGCTTTTTTATAAATGGATAAATGCTAAAGGCGCCATAGTTGCACTATGGTCAGGTTTTATTATTGGAATTATGCGTTTAGTTACTGAGTTCATGGCTAATGAAGGATCACTTACTGTAAATGATGGGTCCTTATTGTTTTATTTTTTAGAAATTAATTTTCTTCACTTTGCCTTGTTTCTCTTTCTATTATGTGCTGTTATACTGGCAATAGTAAGCAGATTTGGAAAGCCTTTACCAGCTGAAGAGTTAGCATTAGTTACTTTTCAGCGATCTAGTAATAGCCAGATGAAGTGGTCTAAAGATGCAACCTTAACGGTATTGCTTATAGTTTTTGTATTGGTTTTATGGGCTTTATTTAGCCCACTAGGTTTAGCAAGTTAATATGGATTTAAAACTCAAGAACAAAACAGCATTCATTTCAGGCTCAACTGCAGGAATAGGTTTTGCAATAGCAAAAGGTCTTTTAAATGAAGGAGCTAAAGTTATTATCAACGGGCGATCAGAACAATCAGTTGAAGTAGCTTTAAACAAACTAAGAAAGATAAATAGTAATGCTGATATTTCTGGCTTTGCAGCTGATTTCTCAAATATAGAAGAAGTAAAATCGCTTTGTGAAAACTTACCGGATTTAGACATATTAGTAAATAACGTGGGCATTTATAAATCTGCGTCTTTTTTTGAAATGGATGATAGTGATTGGCAAGAACAGTATGAAATTAATGTCATGAGTGGTGTTCGTTTATCAAGATATTTCTTGCCAAATATGCTAAAACAAAATTGGGGACGAATTTTATTTGTTTCGAGCGAATGTGCAGAATTAGTGCCACCAGATATGTTGGCATATAGTATGACAAAAACTGCTATGTTGAGCGTTGCAAAAGGTTTAGCTCAATTAACTAAGTCTAGTGGTGTTACTATCAACTCCATTATTCCTGGCTCTACATTATCAGAAGGAGCGGAGCAGTTTTTAGAGGATGAAGCTGTCAAATCGGGGAAAACCAAAGCAGCTATAGAAGCAGATTTTTTTAAAGATGTTAGAACGTCATCACTTTTACAACGTTTTGCAAGTGTAGATGAGGTTGCATCAACCACCGTATATTATTGTAGTCCTTTGGCTTCTGCAACGAATGGAGCGGCTATTAAAATTGAGGGCGGCAGTACTGGAGGGTTAATTTAAAATCCCATCGCATATATAAATGATTATTAAATATAAAAATAGAGGAATGAAAAAATTATTAGGAGCAGTGTTGAGTGTCATATTACTTATTTCATGTATGGATACAAAAGAGAAAGTTGCCGTTGAAAAAGAAGTAAAATCAGAAGAAATGAAAGAGGATAAATTATTAAGACATGTGGTGATTTTTAAGTTTAATGATAGCACAAGTACTGAGCAAGTTGAAAAATTAAACAAAAGCTTTGCAGAGCTCCCAAATCATATTTCGGTTATTCAAGATTTTGAATGGGGTCTTAACGATAGCCCAGAAGATTTTCACCAGGGCTTTACCCATTGTTATTTATTGACTTTTAAATCGGAAGAAGACAGAGATAGTATTTACACTCCTCATCCTAAGCATCAAGAGTTTGTTGCCAGTTTAGGGACTCACGTAGAGAAAGTATTTGTAGTTGATTATTGGGCAAATTAACAGCTGAAAAAGTCCGAAATCAGTAATTAGTTGTTAGTATTAGTAAAATAATTCACTTTAAAGTTATACTTTAAAATAATGGGTTAATTTTGCCGGCTTCAAATAGACTGATATGCGCAAATACCTGAATCTCTTTGACTTTAAGCAAAAGGTAGATTATAAAACTGAAATTTTATCAGGATTAACGGTTGCATTAGCTTTAGTACCTGAGGCAATTGCTTTTGCATTAATTCCAGGTTTTTCACCATTAACGGGTCTTTACGCTGCCTTTATTTTGGCTTTAGTAACCTCAATTTTGGGGGGTCGTCCGGGCATGATTTCTGGAGCTACTGGTGCTGTGGCTGTGATTTTTGTTGGATTAATTTTAGAATTAAAAAATACTTTTCCTGGCATTGAGCCGACTACCATTTTGAATTATGTTTTTGCTACAGTTATTATCGCTGGGGTCTTACAAATTTTAGCAGGGCTGTTACGCCTTGGAAAATTTATTCGTTTAGTACCTCACCCCGTAATGTTTGGTTTTGTAAATGGCTTGGCCATAATCATTTTTATGGCACAGTTTCCTAACTTTTATCAAAAGGGTACTGAAGAGTTATTATCGGGTTCTTCATTGTATATAATGCTAGGCTTGACTTTGTTGACAATGTTGATTATTTGGGGTTTTCCTAAATTAACTAAAGCGATACCTTCATCATTATTAGCAATTGTGGTGGTTTCAGCCATTGTAATTGGTTTTGGTATTGATACCCTAACAGTTGCTGATACCATGCGCGAGGGTGAAAGTATTAAAGGTGGTTTTCCACCATTATCCATTCCTCAAATACCATTTACATGGCAAACTTTTATGATTATAATTCCTTATGCAGGTATTGTGGCCGGGGTAGGTTTAATAGAAAGCCTTCTGACCTTGAATATCATTGATGAAATTACCGAAACTAGGGGTCGTAGTAATAAAGAATGTGTGGCTCAGGGAACTGCAAATATTTTATCAGGATTTTTATCGGGTATGGGTGGTTGTGCTATGATTGGCCAAAGTTTGATAAATACTTCTTCTGGGGCTAGAGCTAGACTATCAGGGATTACAGCTGCTGTAATGTTATTAGTTTTTATAATGTTTGGTAGTAGTTTAATTGAGCAACTTCCTATGGCTGCCTTGGTAGGTTTAATGTTCATGGTTGCTATTGGCACATTTGAATGGGCTAGTTTTAAAACCTTCAGAAAAATGCCAAATTCTGATGTTATTGTAATGATATTAGTCACTTTAATTACTGCAATTACGCATAACCTTGCTGTAGCAGTTTTGTTAGGAGTTATTATTTCTGCATTGGCATATTCATGGGAAAATGCCAAACGTATTCGGGCAAGAAAGTATGTTGATGATGATGGCATCAAACATTATGAAATTTATGGGCCGCTTTTCTTTGGATCTACTACTTTGTTTGCCGAAAAGTTTGATGTTCAAAATGATCCTGAAGAGGTCATAATCGATTTTCAAGAAAGTCGTGTTGCCGATATGTCGGGTATTGAAGCTTTAAACAAGCTAACAGAACGCTATTCTAAGGCAGGTAAAAATGTTCATATAAGACACTTAAGTAAAGATTGTATTCGTTTACTTACCAACGCTCAAGATATTATAGAAGTGAATGTTCTTGAAGATCCAACGTACAAGGTTGTAACTGATAAGGTTAGAAAAAAGACCCAAGATGAGACCAATCCGTTTAAGGTCTGGGGTCTTTAAAATTTGGTGTAGCCATTAAAACATACGGTAGATTATAAAGACTAGAATTGCTAGTATCAATACCGAGATAATGGATGCTTTTAACTCAATTAACTTATCTCTTTTTGCTTGAGCAATAATCTTGTCTCTAATCTTCTTTTTTTCAAATTCAGTAAGTTCTTTGAATTGAAGCTGAGTTTCACCTGCATGACCGATATAGTCTTTTCGGATATCTCTAAAATTTCTTTTTTTCTTGAGTAAAGCTCTATTTGCTTTAACAACTTTCATTGGTTGACCCGCGTACCCCATATTCTTCTCCTTTATTTATGGGTAGTAAAAATGAAAGCTTTGTTACAGTTTTAACCGATAATCGCTAGTTTTCGCGGGTTTTACCCATAAAAACATTCACATTTGGGTTTTGTGGGTTACCGTTGGCTCTTCTCATTAGTACAAGCTGCCCCGTATGGTAAATACAATCTGAAAGCATTCCGTTTAGCATATTCCAATAGGGGAAGTCCGTTTGCTTTTCTCCACGTTGGAAAGTCACTTTAAAACTTGAAACCTCATCTGCAGTTTTACCTTTAACTAGGTTACTTGCTGCATGAAGATTATGTAAGGTTTTCGTACGTAATTCTTCAAAAGAATAATTTGAAAAATCTTTTGGGCGAATACTTGGTTCACCTTTTGGCGATTCTAAAATCATTTCAGACATGCCATAGATATGCTGCAACGTTTCTAGCATTGTACGACCATTTTCTGAAGGCTTATAAGTCAAATCAGATGTTGTTAAACCTTCTGTAGCCCAATAAAAGCGATATCCTAAACCATCAATCATTCTAGCAACAACATTGCCTGTGGTATAGTCTTTAGGATAATCAGGAATTTGGTGATAGGGAACATCCATTGTTTGTGATTGAAGTGTTGATATTACAAAGAGTAGGGGTACTATAATTAGTCTAATCATTTTGTATTCTTACCGTTTGGTTTATTCTTTTCGCAAACTCCAAATCTCATATAGTGGTGCTCCTTTGCTACTAAAACCAGAGTGGTGCCAATCGCCTTCTTTTAGTTCAAAATTAAATTCAAGACTTGCTCCAACACGCGAGTCATCTCTTGAAAAGAACTCTATATTTTCAGTGTATTTACCATCTATGGTTGTGTAATTACCTCCACCGGTTCCCATAAATTGTTTGGTTTCAGTATTGTAGGCAATCCATTGAAAACGTGTTCCAGAAAGTATTTTCATTGTTTTTCTTGGCCTGCTGGTATCTCTTGATTGGATTTCACCATCTCGTTTACGCCCGGACATTAGCCATGCACCAGCAAGTGCGCCGGGTGAACCATTATCAACGCGTTTCCAAACCATTGGAGCATCTTTAATTTTTAACTCATCAGTTGAAAGTTCAATTTCAAAAGAACTTGTACTTCCAACCCTTTCGGGGTTTTCAGTGTCAAATTCTACCGTTTCAGATAAGGTAGTGCCTTCTAAAGACCATGTTCCCCCATTAGTACCAACAAATGCACCAGATTCGGCATCATAAAAAGTGCCGACTTGGTGATTGCTTGAGAAAATGACAACGCTGCGTATATTCTTGCCTCCGAAATCACCAGTTGCTTCCCAAGCCCCAATTAAAGATTGGGCGTTTAAAAAGGCTGAAGCCAGTAAACAAAAAGATACAAATAGTGCTTTTTTAACCATCAGTTTAGAATTTTAGTACTACAAAAAATGCTGTTACCCAATAGTTATGGACAACAGCATTTTTGAAGAATTTATAACTATTTTATAATGTTCTCAAATACTCAGCCACATCACGTGCTTCATCTTCTGTTAAGTTCTGATTAAGCATAATGGCATTGTTATATTCTTTTAAAAGTGCTTTTGCAATTGGGTCTTCTTTCAACATTCCATCAGGGTTCAAAATCATATTCATTACCCATTCTGGGCTTCTTCTATCATATACACCTTCCATAGCCGGGCCAATCATTCGTTGGTCAACCATATGGCAAGCCACACAAATAGCATTAAATTTTGCTTCACCACGGGCTGCCATTTCGGTATCAACGTCGGCAGAAAAGTCTACACTTTTAATTGGTCCGACACCTTTATTATCTAAGTCAACTGGTACGCCTTCACTTTCGGCAACTGCTTTAGCCTCTTTGGTTCTGCTTACTTCAAAACCGTCTTTTTTTGAATCTTTTTTACCGCCGCAGCTTGCAATAAAAGCTCCTAAAGCGATGAACAGGATAAGTTTTTTCATAATTGCCGAATTTAGTTCAGTTGTGTTTATTCAGATTGAACCTCTAATATAATTAAAAGTTGGATGTTTATAATGGAGTTTGAAAGGTTTCTAACTATTCTGAAAAGCTATATCGTTTGCGATGCTAAAAACTAATCGCAAAGTTTAAAAAATAGGTTCTTCCAAAGCCATACCAATACTTGGGTGCAAATGAAGGATCGTTTCTAAGATTGTCTTGTTGTAATTGTCCAAAATTACCGTTTCTACTTTGCTCATAACCACCAGTTCTAAATATGGTATCAAAAGCGTTGTTTATGCTCGCAAAAATACTGATGTAAGTTCCTTTTTTTAGCCATGATTTACCGCCTACTAGATTTAATAAATAGAAATCATCTAGTTTTGATTGCTTCAAGAGTTTAGCAACGTTTTCTTGTGTCGCGTCTGGAAACCTTAGGCCAGTTTCAGGATCTAATAAAAAGCTTTGTGTTCTAGTTATAGTCGAAATATTGGCATAATTATTTGCTAAATAGTTTGTGCTAGCTCCAATCCACCAATATTTTGGATCTCGATATTCGATACCCAATGCAAGGGCTTGCTGTGGTCCTTGTGCTAATCTTAAATCTTTGATATCGGCAATGCCTAAGTCAACATTTCCTTCAAGATTAATCAAGTCTTCATCAGCAGCTGCCGTATCAAAATTGATGGTCAAATTCGGATTGCTGGCATATAAATATTTGCCAATATTGGCGACTGCGGATAACTTAACGCTTGATGAAGCTTGATATTCTAAACCAAGTTCTAACCCCATATGTAACTTGTCTAAATCTGTTATTACTTCTTGAACGAAATCAGAACCTACACCAGCGTCGACGAAAAAGAAATTAATGTCTGTTGTGTTTTGAAAACGAGTATAAAAACCGGTCAGTCTACCTGTTAAATTTGGTAGTCGTATGATGTAGCTAAAGTCTAGAGATGTAATTTTCTCGCTTTGAAGGTTTGGCACTATTTCATTGTTCTCTCTTGGGTTAATAAATACGTTTTGCAATACAGGTGGTCTTGAGCGATATGTGCTATTTAATTTTAACCAATGGCGTCCAGTTATACCATAATTGAAACCGGCTTTCAATCCATAATTAAAGAACTTAACAGCTTCACTTGTGCCTGATGATGACTCTAAAAACCGTTCATTTTGAAACAATCCTTCACGTTGATAAATATTAGTTGAAGAGGAAAGCGCTAGAAAAGCATTCCAGTTATCAAAATTGGTCGTAATTTGACCAAAAGCATTGAAACGAGTAGCCTTAATATTATAATTATAATTGAAGATATCCCCTTTAATTTTAATTAAATCACCACCTAAATCGTTTTGGGTATCTGAAAATGGGTCAATGTCTTCATGAAAATTAGCACCAAGTAAATCATTTATAACTGCAAAATTCTTTGAACTTAGATTGCTATAATTGACTCCGAAATCTAATTGAATGTTTGATTCAATTTTTAAATTGGCAACACTAGAAAATGAAAATTGAGAATCTTTAACGGTATCATCATATAAAATATAAGAAGCTCTACCATTATTTTTAAAGTTTGTATTAGCAGTATAAAGTGTAGACCAATTTAATTGTTGATTCTGAAGAAATCCCTCTCTTGCCAATGATGCATTAGTAAAATCTGCACCAACCGAATTATTAATGTAAAAACTAGGTAAATATCTGTAATAGGTAGGGTCGGGATTAGGGGCATTAAAATAACCTAATCTGGCTCTAGAATTTTCGCCGAACTGGTAGGCAATTCCAGAGGTCAATGTGAAATTTTCACTTTGATAAAAATGATTGAGCAAGAATATAGGTTCAAATATATCTCGATTCCTACTATTTCTTATAGCATTGTTTTGTTCACCCCAATAAGGATTATATTGCCTCCCGCCAAGTTCAAAAACTTCTTCAGTTATAGCAGATGAACGTCCTCTTCTATTTTTTGCCAAAATTGAAGTTAGAATGATACTTTGCCTTTTATTTATTTGGTATTCTAAAGCTCCAAAAAAAGAATAAGCATCATATAAAGTACCGTCTAAATATCCTTCATTTGCCCAACGGCGTGATGCTGAAAAGCTATAACCTATTCTTTTAGAGGACATGGGGGCAGTATATGTAGCCATTAAGCGACCGGTATAAGTTCGGTTTGAAATAGAACTTGAAATACGTAAACCTGGCCTTAACCCAGAAGGTCGTAGGTCGATATTAGTAGTCCCTAAAACTCCTCCAAAGGTATATGGGGAAGCTTTCAATCCATTCGAGAATTCTTGATTTCGGATGACGTCATTTAAACCACCCCAATTATTCCATTGAGGTCGCCCATCATAAAATTTATTCATTTTTATTCCATTCAAAAGCACTTGTCCATTTTGTGAATCATAACCTCGAACACGAAAGAATGCTTGACCAAAATCAAAAGCAGCACGATTTAAAAAAACATCTCTTGTCGCCTGTAATAAGCCAGCTGAAACGGAAGTAGATTCATTGTCATCAGAAAGATCACCATCTGTAAGGGAAATGAGATTATCATTTTTTTCTAAAGTGATATCTTTTTCAAGTAAAATTATTCCAAGGTTAATAGACTGACCATCATATGAAATAGGTAAACGTTTAGATTTATAATCAGGTTTGGAGATATGAATTATGAATTCGCCAAAAGTCTTTGGTCTGATTTCAAAATCACCAGAAACATTCGTCTTTGATAAAATTGAAGTTCCTTCAATTTTTATAAAAGCATTGTGCAAAGGTGTTTTAGTTTGTTTAAATAGGAGCTGTCCAGATATATTTGGCGTCTTTTGTGCAATTGCACAAAAGCACACTCCAAAGAAGAGAATGAGCAAAGATAAAAAGCGCATAACATGGTTAGTGTATGCTTCAATGTTACATAAAATTGAATAAAATAATTGGTATTTGGAAGAATTCTTTAGTTTGACCCCTCCGATTTTCCCTCTAATTATCCTAAAAATCACCTCCCATTCAAACTAAGGGAAGGACCTCAGCGTGAATAACTAAAAAATTTGAAACAGTCAATTAAACACGCTCTAGACTAATCTTTACGGGAAAGTAATATTTTAGTTATTTTCGAAATTATGAGATTAGGGTTGGTAGTACTTTTTTTGTTTTCATCCTATTGCTTTGGTCAAAATGAAAAGACTTTTAAGGTGAGAACCATAGCTTTTTATAATGTTGAAAATCTTTTTGATACTGAAAATGACACCTTGGTTTTTGATGACCAAAGAACTTCAAAAGGAAGATATCGTTGGACTAAAAAACGTTACCAAAAGAAAATTAATGATATCTCAAGAGTTATTTCTCAAATTGGTTATGGGCTCACAGGTTCTTCGCCGGATATAGTTGGGCTTTGTGAGGTTGAAAATAAGAAAGTCATTGTAGACTTGATTAATGATGAAAATCTTTTAGATAAAGATTACGGAATTATACACTTTGATTCACCTGATGAAAGAGGGATTGATGTTGCATTATTGTATAAAAAGGAAGTTTTTCTGCCAACTTCATTTAAGAGCCAAAGGGTTTTACTTTTTGATACGGAAGGAAAGAGAGATTACACACGAGATCAATTAGTAGTTGGTGGATTATTAGATAAAGAACAGTTCTATTTTATTGTAAACCATTGGCCATCAAGGAGTGGTGGAGAGGCTAGGAGTAAACCCAATAGAATAAAAGCTGCTCAACGTAATAAGCGCACTATTGACTCCATTCAAAAATTAAATAGTAGCGCTAAGATTATCAGTATGGGAGATTTTAATGATGACCCGGTTGATGATAGTTTTAAAAAGGTATTAAAGAGTATTGGAAAGCTTAAAAAATTAGACAGCACTTCACTCTTTAATCCTATGGAAAGACTATTTAAAAAAGGAGTAGGTTCTTTGGCTTATCGTGATAAATGGAACCTATTCGACCAATTTGTTTTAACACCAAATTTGATTAGTAAGAATAGACAAAATCATTCCTATTGGAAAGCTGGTATTTTTAATCCATCGTATTTAGAAAATTCTCAAGGAAAGTATAAAGGGTATCCTTTTAGAACATATGTAGGCACGACTTACCAAGGTGGTTATGCAGATCATTTTCCGATATATCTGTATTTGGTAAAAGAAGTCCAATCCTCTTCTAACTCTCTTAAAAAGGGAAGATTTTAAAGTTTTAAATTCTAGTATTCATTTAAAGAGTAGTTGAGAATTTATCTCCTACCTTTTTATGCTTTGGGGGAAACTACAACCATTGGTTCCAAGGTATTCTGCTTAAAATTAGAAGTAAACCCAAACCGTAAAAAACACCTATACTTTTAAACTTGGCAGTATCATCTAGTTTCTTTTTATGACGAGACCATCCTATGGTGATTAAAGCCAATGCAATAATATTGATGAATGGATGTTCAATTGCTAACAATCTAGAAGCAGAATTTAAACCACCCATACCTAAAGTCTGAATAGCTTTTAATCCATTGGCCGATACAAAGAACAGTATAAGACCAATTAATAATTGAATATGCGATAAAATCAGTGCAAAAAGACTTAATCTTAAATCTTTTTCAAATCGAAATTCTTTTTTTCCTAACCACCCTGTAATTGCATTGAGTGTTGCGGCTAGCAAAATAAATAAAACGATGTAAGCAAAATAAGAGTGAAGGCTTTTTAGAATTTCCATGATTAAAATTTGATGCCTAAATGTACAGAATTTTACGCATAAAAAAACCCCTGCCGGAGCAGAGGTTTTTAAACTAAACTATATACTAAACTTAATTAAAGATGTATCTAACACCTAATTGTGCTTGCCATCTTGAAGACTGAATACCTGAATCATCAAATTCTTCAAAATCAGGATTTCCTAAGTCATCCATAACACCCGTATTGATACTAAATACAGGAATGTCTCCTGTTGAAACCGTTGTCAATGGACTAACATTGCTACGTACAAACTTAAGTTTACCCCAATCGTTATTCAATAGGTTACCAAAATTGAAAACATCAGCAGTTAATTGTAATGTGTGTTTTTTACCACCCATATCAAATGAGATGTCTTGCAAAAGTTTTAAATCAACAATATGACTCCATGGTCCACGAGTAGCATTACGCTCCGCATAACCACCTCTATTTTCGCGTAAGTGATCTACGCTATTAATAAAGTTGTCTAATTGTGCCCATTGAGCAGCTTGTTCAGCAGCATCACCAGAGAATTGAATTTGACCTTCACTTGCAGGAATAAAGATTAAGGCATTATCACGAGAATCGTCATTGAAAATATCTCTACCTTCATTATAAGTAAAACTATATGGAGAGCCTTGGAAACCTTGGTACAATAAAGCAACTGTAGTTTTCACATTCTCATTCCAACTTATTTGGTAAGATGCATCAGCAACGATACGGTTACCTAAGGCAAAATCTGAACGCGTTACAGGTAAGTCAGAGTTTTTACCATTTACAGACTGAATATTTCTCCACTGTGAGCTATTCTGAGATGAAGTTCCATCAAAGATTTTATTAGACTCACCATACGTATAAGAAACAGATCCAGCAAAACCACCATCAAAAGGCTTTCTTAACGTAAATGTTGCATTAGTTGCATTACCTCCACCAGTGTTAGATGCCAAGATAATTCTACCATAGGTGTCGTCAATTTCATCACCTCTATTATAGAAAGGTCTTCCATCAGCACCCTGATAGTTCCCGATCGGATCACCTAAATTTAAATTCTCATAGTAGATATCAGTCATAACATCAGTATATAAGAAATCAGCTGAAGCAATTAATCCCCAGAATGGTAATTTTTGATCAACAGCAATATTATATTTCATTACCTGAGGCAATTTGAAATTTTCTGCGATTAAATCAATATTACCACCAAGACCACCAGAACCTGGAGTAACTGACTCAAATTGATTATTCACGTCTGGCTCAAAAAGTTGACCAGCATCAGGACCAAAGAAAGTAGCATCAAATGTAAATCCGCCAGTAACACCATTATTATTGTACGTTCCACCAGGCCATACTAAAGGTAATCTAGAGGTAAATACGCCTAAACCACCACGAATCTGTGTATTTCTTTCACCATTTACATCCCAGTTAAAACCTAATCTTGGAGCGAAAACAGCGGTACCAACTCCTTGACCAACTTGAGCTCCCTGTAAATCTTTACCTGCAGCCTCTAATAATGGAATAGTAGTGGTGTTAAAGTCGTCATTCACGGTACCATCTTCCCAGCTAGGAATATCAATACGCGCACCAAAACTAACCTTAAAATTATCAGTCATTTGAAAGTCATCTTGGACGTAGAAACCAGCTTGAAAAGTTTTAAAATCTGCAGAACCATTTGATTCATCGCCAACAGTGCCATCACCAACTAAAGAATAGCCATGCTGATAAACATCAGATACTTGACCTGTTAAAAATTGGTTTAAACCTGAAGAAAGTAGGTTCCCATCATCATCAAATTGATCCTCAAAAGTATAATCACCAAAATTGAAAGCAAAGAATAAATTCTTAACCGTTGCAAATTCCGCTGTAGCACCTAGAGTTACTGTATGACGACCAGCATAAATTTCAAAGTTATTTGTAATAGTCAAATAATCAGTGTTTAATAAATTGGCGGTAGAGAACGGTTCTGAACCAAAAGAAATAGTTCCGTCACCATCTTGAATATCTACTGTTGGGAAAGGATCACCAGAAGGATCTCTATCATCTCTAACAGAAGTATAACCTACTATTAAGTTGTTACTAAACTTGTTTCCGAAACGAGAGTTTAATTCTAAAGCAGTTGAATTTGTAGTTGAATTAAAAAATTCAGAACCATTAATAAAACCAATATTTCTATTACCAGAACTTCTTGCTTCAAGGTTTTCAGCACCAACATAACTATGTCTTAAAGACAAGTTATTATTTTCATTGATGTTCCAGTCTAATTTAGCCACTAAAGTGTTGCTTTCCAATGTTCTTGAGTTGTTATCAAAGATACCAGGGTTATAACCGTAAGTATTTTGAAGGAAACTACTTAAGCCATCTAAATCTGCTTGAGATGAACGACCAGTATAGTTACTAAAGATAAATGGTTGTGGAATTTCAGTTTCATTACGTTCGTAGTTCACAAAGAAGAATAATTTATCTTCAATAAGTGGACCACCTAAACGTACACCATAAGTGTTGGCGCTAAAATCAGAAACTTTTTCAGCTTCATCACCTTCATTTAAAAGTGCGCCTGGCGTTTTACCAACTAAACTTTCATTACGGGTGAAATAATATGCTGAACCTTCAAAGTTGTTTGAACCAGAACGAGTAACAGCATTAATAGAACCACCAGAGAAACCTGATTGTCTAACATCAAAAGGAGCAATGTTTATTTGAAATGTTTCAATTGCATCAACTGATAATGGATTAACACCAGTCTGCCCACCATTAGTACCAGAACCTGCTAAACCAAAAACGTCGTTATTTACAGCACCATCAATATAAATAGCGTTGTATCTGTTGTTTTGACCAGCTAAAGAGATTGAGAATCCATCATCACCCTCACTTAATTGAGCTTGAGGAGTCAAACGAACAAAATCGGCAATAGAACGAGAAGCTGCAGGAGTAGTAGCAACTTGACGCTGAGAAATATTAGTCTCAGTACCTGTCTTGTTTGATCCAAAAACACCATTTGAAACGGCAGTTATTACAACTTCATCTAAAGCAGTTGCCGATTCAGTCATTTGAGAATTAATCTGGTTCGTAGAACCTAAGTTTAAGAAAATACCTTCTCTTAAATCATCATTAAAACCAACATAAGATATGGTCACTTTGTATGGACCACCTGTACGCATACCAGAAATACGATAAAAACCGTCAAAATCAGTAGCTGCACCATAAGCAGTACCAGTAGGAATGTGGACAGCGACAATACTTGCGCCAAGTAAAGCCTCTCCTGTGTTGTCGGTTACTTTACCTCCAATAGCGGACGTAGTAACCCCTTGTGAAAATGCTGCCGCCGAAAACAATAAGGCAATAGCAATTAAGTAGAATTTTTTCATTTTAAGAGTGTTTGAATTGTCTGCGCAAAAGTCATGTTTTAGACAATTCGGCACGTTAACTAAATGTTAAGAATACACCTACTAAAATTATTAAAAATTGTTATAAATAATTGATAATGAGTGGCCTAAAAATTGTTGAAAATTAAGAAATCATCAATCATTTCTTAAAATATTGCAAAAGACTTAAAGTTGAAGAATCGTGTTTGCTGATTTCGGAATTTTGAATGTCATTGAGCACATTTTTGGCAAGCTGTTTTCCTAGTTCTACACCCCATTGATCGTAACTAAAAATATTCCAAACAACACCTTGTACAAATATTTTGTGTTCGTACAGAGCAATTAACGAGCCCAAAGAGTTAGGTGTTAGTTTGTCAATTAAGATAGTGTTCGTTGGTTTGTTGCCTTCAAATACTTTAAAAGGAATAAGATGTTTTACATCAAATAGGGTTTTACCTGCTGATTTGAATTCTTCTTCAACCTCCTCTTTAGTTTTACCATTCATTAATGCCTCAGTTTGAGCAAAAAAATTGGCCATTAATTTATTATGATGATCTACATCGCCATGTAAGGAGTTCTTATACCCAATAAAGTCTGCTGGTATTAGTTTTGTTCCTTGGTGAATTAGCTGAAAAAAAGCATGTTGTGAATTGGTGCCTGGTTCCCCCCAGATAATGGTGCCTGATTCATAATTTATTCGGTTACCAGCTCTATCAACGCTTTTCCCATTACTTTCCATAATACCTTGCTGTAAATAGGCCGAAAAACGACTTAAATATTGTGTGTAAGGTATTATAGCTTCGGTCTCAGCCTTATAAAAATTATTGTACCATATACTTAGTAAGGCTAGTATGACAGGAATATTTTTTGACAAATCAGTTTCTTTAAAATGCAAATCCATTTCATTTGCACCCGAAAGCAAATCATCAAAATTTTCGTAACCAACTGTCAATGCTATTGAAAGCCCTACAGCGCTCCAAAGAGAAAAACGCCCTCCAACCCAATCCCACATTGGGAAAACATTTTCTGAAGAAATTCCAAATTCCGCAATTTTCTCGGTATTGGTAGATACAGCGGCAAAGTGTTTAGCAATATCTTTTTGGTTTGCATGATTTAAGAACCATTTTTTAATTGTGGTAGCATTACTTAGGGTTTCTTGTGTAGTAAATGTTTTTGATACTACTACAAATAAGGTAGTCTCGGGATCTAACTCTTTAAGAATTTCATGAGTATGATCGCCGTCAACATTGCTAACAAAATGAGATTTCAGGTGATTTTTGTAATACTTAAGAGCTTCAACAACCATTGCTGGCCCCAGGTCTGATCCACCAATACCTATATTTACCACATCAGTAAATTTCTTACCGGTATATCCTTTTTTAGTTCCAGAAATAATACTTTCTGAAAAAGCTCTTATTTTCTCCTTAACTGCATAAACTTCAGGTACTATATTTTCACCTTCAATAGCAATAACATCTTTTTTCTTTGCCCTTAAGGCAGTATGCAAAACAGAACGACCTTCAGTTTCATTTATAATTTCACCTGAAAACTGAGCTGAAATTGATTCCTCTAGCTTTAGTTCTTTTGCTAACTCTAATAACAAATCTAAAGTCTCTTGATTAATTCTATTTTTTGAGAAATCAACAAGAAAATCCTTCCATTTTAGTGTGAATTTTTCAGCTCTATTTGGGTCAGATTTAAAAAGATTTTTTAGAGTTTGATTTTTGGTTTGTTCAAAATGTGAAGTAAGCTTGGACCAAGCTTTAGTCGTTGTAGGATTGATTTTGGTTAGTGCCATTCTCTTGGTTGAGTGTTATAAGATTTTCATTTTCTTCTTTAATTGGTTCTTCATATTCAATACAATCCAATTGTGATTTTATTGGTTCGATGAAGGCTAAATAATCTGTTTTTAACGAATCAGCAATAGGTTTTGCCGACGGTAGTTTTTCTCTAAGTGGGTCAACTTGTTTGCCATTTTTCCAAAAACGATAACAAACATGAGGCCCTCCCGTGTTACCGGTCATACCAACCCAACCAATGACATCACCCTGTCTGACATACTCTCCCTTTTTTACCTTTTGAGCTTTCATGTGTAAATATTGAGTGCTGTAAGTTCCGTTATGTTTTATTTTAACATACTTACCATTGCCTCCCCTTCTTCTAGACTCAGTAACAGTTCCATCAGCGGTGGCTACTATAGGTGTGCCAATAGCAGCTGCATAGTCCGTTCCTTTGTGCGGTCGCACTTTGTAACCATAATAAGCAATGCGTCTTCTGAGATTGTATCTTGAAGATAATCGATAGTTGAATTTAATAGGAGCTTTTAAAAAAGTGCTTCTTAAATTATTTGCATCTTGATCAAAGTAGTCCATAATATTTTTTAACGAATCTGTCACATAAGGAAAAGCATATATCGGTTTCCCCTTGTGTTTAAAAAAAGCAGCTTTAATTGGTTCAACACCAGCGTAGATTGAATCACTTATATAACGTTCATTATAAATGATTTTAAATTCATCACCTTTTTCTAACCTAAAAAAATCAATGGTCCAAGCATAAATATCTGACAAATTTAAGGTGACATTATAATCAACGCCAAGTGAGTCCATATCAATCGACAATGAATTTTTAATTACGCCAGCAATCTCTCGTTGTACATATTTTACTTTCTTTTTACTCGTATAGGCTTGTACGGAATCCCTTAAGTCGACGACAGTATAATTGATACGATCATTTTCATAAATGAATATTTGAGCCTTTTCAGTAGTGTCTTTTGCTTTAAGAATTACATAAGGTTTACCAACTTTAATTCTTTTAACATCAAAGGTATCTTTGTATTCTTCTGCAATCTTTACAATTTTAGGATAGTCCACGTGATTCTGAAGCATTAGTTTTCCAAAACTGTCTCCATTCTTTATAGTGTCGCGAAGCACATCAAATTTTTCTAAGTTGAAACCATAAATCTTTGGAATTGGTTTTTCAGCTTTTATTTGAACCAAATTTTTCGAAGAAGTTTTTTCTTCTTTTTTACAAGAAGAAAGTACTATAAATGCCAAAATTATACCCCAACACTTTCGCATATTTTTAATCATTATTCTCTGGGTTGAAAATGTGCTCTACCCACTGTTTTCCCCAATTATCCAGCTCAGTTTCTGTATACAAAGTTGGGAAAAATATTATTTTTTGAAAACTTGGGGGCAAATAGTTTTTCCAATTGGTACCCCCAGTGGCATCAACTGCCGCTTTATCCTTTGATAAATAACGATATGCTGAACCCATATGCATTAATGGCCAATTAACATTTGCATTAATATCAAGATTTTTAAGCGCTTCGATTAACGTTACGTTTTCCTGGTATGATTTGGGCAAACTAAGATATTTTTCATAAATGGTAGTGCCATTAACCTGGTTTGCAATTCTTATTAATCTGGGTGTATATCTATATTCGAATTGTTTAAGGGTTAGTGTTTTTTCACCTGTTTTTTTATCTGTAGCTCCTTTCTTCCAATAAATATGTTCATATAATTCATCAATAGAATCCTCATTAGAATACTTTTCTCTTTCAGTGTGGTGAACCAAATTTTCCATTGGAGTAGCATAGATTTCAAGCATTCTATATTGAGCTGATTGAAAACCACTTGCCGGTAATAATGCCATCCTATATCTTAAAAATTGCTCTCGTTCCATGCCATTTATCATGATACTAAAAGACGAAGTCAAGGCTTGAAAGTAACTATTAATACGATTTGCTTTTGAAATAAAGAAATCTAAATCTTGTGATTTGTCATCAACAATTTGTTTTTCTTCATGAAGAATTAATTTAAAGTATAGTTCTGTGATTTGATGGTACATGATGAAGATTTCTTCATCAGGAAAATGCGTACGCGGGACCTGCAGACTTAGTAAGGTGTCTAAATGTATATAATCCCAATAAGTTAGGTAGCGTTGATACAGTAATCCGTCTAAATAAGAACTTAAGTCTTGACCGGAGTTTTTAAATTTTTCTTCAAGCTTGTTGATTTGGGACTCAATTAGCTCATCTTTCTTCATTAGTATTGATCAATCCATAATTATTTTGAACTGATTTTTAAGACCGTTATAACCATCTAAATCGGCTTTGATTGAACCAACAGCTAAATCTGCCTTAATCCGAATGGGAATCTTATTTAAATCGTTCGATACCCACAAAGTTAAGCTTTCTTGTTCTTTAAAGACACGCCCAGATTGTACATAAGGTCTAAATTTTAAACATTCAACCTTACCATATTTAGTTTTTACAACTTCTTTACCCAAAAATTTTAATTTAAATTGATAAACTCCATCGTCATCATAGAGCATATCCATTACGATACTTTCACCTTCAACTAAATCTTCAACAGCATAATTATTCCTTAGATGGTATGCTCCCGATAATAAATCTTGCACTTTATTGTCAATTTCAAAACCAAATTCCTTATTATTCTTTTTATCAACTAGTAGGGCTTTATTTTCATCATAATCAAAGTTGATTTCCATATCCTTGGTATACCCACCTTCGTCTATCTTTCTAATAAACTTATAGGGCTTGTTATCATAACGCCCAAAATAACTTTCGTAAGTATCATCAACTTTAAAGAACAATCGTGCTAAGCCAGTAGTTTTGCCTTTTCCGATGACATGGAAAACAGGTATCGAATCTAATTTATCAGATTCTAGTTTTAGTGTTGCAAAACTGGCATTAAAAACTCCATAATGAATTCTAAATTTTAGCCATTCACCAGACTTATAAGCATTACTTTTTTGCCCAGAAGCGGCAATCGTTATGCAGCAAAAAATAAAAACAACCAATCTTTTCATAGCAATTGTATTCATGTAAAATTATTAAAAAGCCGTTTAGCTCAAACTGTTTAACAATTAATTAAACAAAAGTTATTCCAAAGTATTGTACAAAAAAAAGCCCCGATGTTCTCATCAGGGCTTTTCCTAAATAACCAACCAAACTTTAAATTATGAAAAACCAATACTTAAAGTTAAGAGGGAACCACCCCTCTTGCAATACAAATATAGGCTGGTATTTGATGCGCATTCTTGCTTTTAACCAACTTTAACTAAGAATGCGTTTTATTTTGAATCTCTTAATAAAAGATGTTATTTATTTAAGAAAAAACTAAGAAATTTTTAAGGTACAGCCTAAAACCAGTAGCCCACGCTAAAGAAAAAATTACCCTCATCTAGCTGAGGTGTCCAAGAATAATATACTTGAACAGGACCAATAAATGATTCTAAACCATAACCAACCCCATACCCTGAAAAATCAGGTGTTGTAAACCATTCTCCCGTTCTAAATAAATCATCGGCAATATTGGCAATGTTAGCAGTAAATAGCAAATGGTTTTTGGGTGCTATTTCATAGTCCAACCTAGTGTAGGCTTTTACATAACTGTTACCGGGAAGGCTTAAAAAATCATAACCAAAAAATGGAACAAAATTATTGATTGGATTGTTGCCAAAACCGCCTAATACGAAATCAAACGATGTAACACTTGAGGTGCCCAGCTTAAAACCACCTTCAGTTTCTATATTGATAGATAAGTCTGAAAAAATTGATAGAGCGGTTCCCATTCTGGCCTTGGCAATTGAAAATTCTTTAAAATTATTATTGAAATCGGACGATAAAAGATAAAAATGAAAATCTCCATCAAAAAACAATCCTTTTGTTGGAAAGTACTTATCATCATAGGTGTCAAATGTTAGTCTACCATAAGTGCTAAAGAAGTGGCTATCTTCGAAAAAAGTTCGGTTACCTTCCGTTGGGCGAAAATTCTCATCAATTTCTGGTAGTGAATTGTTGATGGTTCTTGTACTGTATCTTAATAGTTTATGTTCAAGACCAAGACTAAAAGCAAATTCTTCTCGCAATACGGTTTGAATGTATAATTGATTGGTGAAATCTGTAACATCTAGACTTATTTCACCAATATTTGGGTCATCTAATACTTCAAAATTGCTGCGTATTAAATCAAATTCAATTTCTTGATCAAAATCATTAAACATTGAATTAATTCCAAAACTCCAATAAAAACCCTTATCAACATAATATTGCATATTATAACGAACATGGTCACCTAAAATTAAATCGAAAGATGCAACATCGTCTTTCAATAAAAAGTTTTTTCTAGTAAGATTTATTAGTGCCGAGCTTTTATATAAATCGTCATAATGAGCCCCCATTTTAATAAACATCTTTGTGGGTTTTTCTTTGAGTTTCAATATCAAATCTGTTCCTAATCCATTAGAAATTAATTTATACCGTATTGCTTTAAAATTACCTGTAGCTGCAAGATTATTAATTCCTCTTTTGAGTTTGCTAAAAGAAATTTCATTCGCAAGATTGAATCGGAGTTTACCTTTTATATAGCCTCTTGTATAAGTCTCATTACCTTTTATTATAAGCCTATTAATAATTAGGCTATCAGAAGTGTGAAAGCGAGGGTTTTTAATATTTTTTTTAGTTGTTTTTGCTCCAATAGCTTTAAGTTCTTCTAGTCTTTTTTCTGCTGCAATTTTTCCGCTTTCTATTATTTCTGCTCCTTTTTCAAATGCGATTACTGAAAAGTCTTCAATATTTGGTTTGATATAAATATCTGTTTTGGCTTTTTTGGTAATCATATCATTCACCGTACGATAGTTATTTATTTGCAGCAGAATTTCAGTAGCTGATGACAGCGCTTCTCTATTAGATAATTCATCTTGAACATCAACACCTATTACTAAATCTGCACCTAATGCCTTTACTTCGTCAATGGGATAGTTATTGACTACACCGCCATCAATTAAAATGTTTCCGTCAACCTCTGCTGGTTCAAAAAGAGATGGAAATGTTCCACTCGCCATAATGGCTTCTGGTAAATATCCATCATTAAGTAAAACAGCTTCACCAGTCTCAACATTAGTTGCAATACATAAAAAAGGAATAGGTAATTTGTTGAAATCATCTACATCTTTTACATGGTATAAAAGGCGAACAAATTCATTATATATGTTTTGTCCTCCGGAAATAGCTTGAGGAAAAGAAACTTTAAAATTGTCGAAAGGAAGCCCTAAAGCATAACGTTCTGAATCATCTTTTTCGTAAAATGTTTTGGCCCCTCGAGGCACGTTATCTTGAATTAATTTTGAAAAATCTGTTGCTTTAAAAATGGAATCCAATTCACTTGCAGAATATCCCGAGGCGTACAAAGCACCGACAATAGCACCCATGCTTGTTCCGCCGATATAGTCAATTTCTATACCTGCATCTTCAATTACTTTAAGAGCCCCAATATGCGCTAGCCCTTTTGCACCTCCGCCGCTAAGAACCAGGCCTATTTTGGGTTCTTCTTGAGAAAAAAGATTGCTTATAATAAACAATAAAACTAATTGGATAATTTTTTTGTTCATAGCTAATTATTAGTGAAAGGCTTCAAAAACCTTCTTTGCTTTTGCCATTCCGATTGACCTTGCTAAGGTATCAATTGAAGCCTCTTTTACTCGCTTAACTGATTTAAATTCTTTTAATAAAAGTTCAATTGTTTTACCTCCAATACCCTCAATTTGTTCTAATTCTGAATTTATAGCTTTTGAACTGCGCTTATTTCTATGAAAAGTGATGCCAAAACGATGAGCTTCGTTACGTAATTGTTGTATTATCCGAAGTGATTCTGATTTTTTATCTAAATACAGAGGAATAGGATCTTCAGGAAAATAAATCTCTTCTAATCTTTTGGCTATGCCAATAATGGCAACTTTACCCCTCAACCCCAAAATATCTAAACTTTTTACGGCAGAAGAGAGTTGCCCTTTTCCGCCATCAATAACTATAAGCTGGGGTAAAGGCTCCGCTTCATTAAGTAATCTCTTGTAACGCCTAAATACTACTTCTTCCATTGATGCAAAATCATCTGGACCGATAACAGTTTTGATATTAAAATGACGATATTCTTTTTTTGCCGGTTTGCCATTTTTAAAAACAACACAAGCAGCTACCGGATTACTACCTTGAATATTAGAATTATCAAAGCATTCGATATGCGTTGGTTCTTTAGAAAGTCTTAAATCAGCCTTCATTTGAGCCATTATTCTTTTAGTATGCCTATCGGGATCAGTTATTTTTATTTGTTTGAAACGTTCTTGCCTAAAGAACTTCGCGTTTCTTGTTGAAAGGTCAAGTAACTTGCGTTTATCACCCAACTTCGGAACTGTTATTTTCAAGTTCTCATCAATTTTAACTACAAATGGCAAATAAAGTTCTGTTGAATTTGAATTAAAGCGATTTCTTATTTCGATTATTGCGAGTCTCAGTAATTCTTCATCACTTTCATCTAACTTTTTCTTTATTTCTAAGGTGTGAGACCTTATAATTGACCCATTAGAAACTTGTAAGAAATTGATATAGCCATGAGTTTCATCTGTAAAAATTGAAAAAACATCAACATCACTAATCTTAGGATTTACGATGGTAGATTTAACTTTGTAGTTCTCTAAAACTTCAATCTTTTCTTTGATTATTTGTGCTTTTTCAAACTCCATTTCTCGGGCGTAAATTTTCATCTGGTGCTTGAAATAACTCAATGAACTTTTGAAATTACCTTTTATGATAAGCCTTATATCTTCAATTTGTCTATGATATTCTTTCTCTGATTGTAGATTTTCACAAGGTCCTTTGCAATTACCTAAATGAAATTCTAAACAACGCTTATATTTTCCTGATTTAATTTTTTCAAGAGAAAGATCATAATTACAAGTGCGAAGCGGGTAAACACTTTTAACAAGATCTAATAGTGTTTTAACCGTTTTCATACTAGTGTATGGGCCAAAATACTCCGACCCGTCTTTAATTAGTTTTCTAGTAGGGAATATTCTTGGAAACCTCTCATTTTTTATACAAATCCAAGGATAGGTTTTATCATCACGCAATAAAACATTGTATCTCGGCTGATTTTTTTTGATTAGACTATTCTCTAACAATAAGGCATCAGATTCATTGGCTACAACAATGTGTTTTATTGAATTGATTTTTTTCACTAATACCCTTGTTTTACCATAATCATGGTTTTTGGTGAAATACGAGGAGACTCTTTTTTTGAGATTTTTAGCCTTGCCTACATAAAGTATTTTGCCATCAGTATCATAAAACTGATACACACCAGGATTATTTGGTAATGAACTTAATTGAACTTCAATAGATAAGTCAGACATAAATGCTGCTCATTTTTTTGGTAGAAATTAAAATTACTATTTTAATTTCTTAGCACGGTCTAATATTACTATTACGAAATTATTTTTTTAGAATTTTTGGATTAAGAATTTTTCAATTGTGATTAAAATAAATCAAGATTTGACAATTTATTAATTCAAAAATTGAAGAATTGATTGATTTTATAACAGGTTATATTATTCGCATAGGATTTTTTCAAAATTAAGAGGATCAGAAACAAAAATGTAAACTATTGAAAGATAAATAGATATGGCATTAAATGTTTTTGACACAATACTTTTTAGTTAAATTTCTCTCAAAAAAGTGCATTTCACCGATAAAAACACGCCTTTCAAGGAATTAATTGATGATATTTTCTTAACTTTAGCTTTTAAATTAATTAAATCATGGAAAACTACGTATTAGTTTTAGGGATGTATTTAATTTTGATGCTATTTTTTAAAATTTATTACGCAATTTCTAGTCGTGATTAATATGTAGCTTAAAATTCCCCTAGAACGAAGATTGTTCAAAATAAATGCTTAAGAGTCAGCTTAGATTAGTTTACAAAGACAAAAGAAAGTCTTTTTCATCTGATTTTATTTACGACTGTAGTATAAAAATCTCAAATATGGTATTAAAACTACCTATTTGGGACTTTTCTTTTTACCACACATTCCTCTCAATTAATACCCTTAAAGAAGTTGATTCTTCATTCCTTATTACAGTTTTACAAGGAAAGGATAAAAACATTATAATACCTAGGACAGTTTCTTCAACAGAATTAAAACACTATTTATTAACTGATAGTACTAGGCTAAGATTAAATAAGCTAAATATTCCTGAACCTATTGATGGTATTGAGATAAAGGAAGATAAGATTGACGTGGTATTTATTCCTTTGCTGGCTTATGACAAAAATGGGAATCGAGTAGGTTACGGCAAGGGGTATTATGATATTTTCTTAGCACAATGTAAACCAGAAGTAGTTAAAATAGGTCTTTCTTTTTTTGAACCTGAAAATGAAATAAAAGATATTAATTATAATGACATTTCATTAGACTACTGTGTAACCCCCAATAATATTTATAAGTTTTAAATTTTAGATTTTGAAAAGGCCTTTTTGTTAAAAAAGATAAGTATTCCTACTCCAGTGCTTATTGCCGTATCAGCTACATTAAAAATAGGATCAAAAAAGGAAAAATTATTGCCTCCAAAAAATGGAACCCAAGAGGGCCAAGTAGCATTTTGAATTATAGGAAAGTAAAGCATATCTACTACTTTTCCATAAAATAGTCTGCCATAAGGTTGATCAGAAAATAGAGTAGCTACTTCATTATAACTTTCATTGAAAATTGCTCCATAAAAAATCGAGTCAATTATGTTTCCGAATGCTCCTGCAAAAATTAGAGAAACTGCTAATATTAAAACTTTGGGAGCGTTTTTTTGAATGATATCATATAACCAATAACCGATGCCGCAAATAGCGAATAATCTAAATACTGTTAAGAATAGTTTTCCAGCTGAATCAGAAATTGGTAATAAGTCACTGAGTTTAGTTCCCCATGCGGCGCCTTCATTTTCAATAAATAAAATTTTGAACCAACTAAATACCTCCACTGAGTCTTGATACACAAAATGTGTTTTTACATATATTTTACTGATTTGGTCTATCAATAATATGATAATGATTAAAAGAAGGGATTTTTTGAGACTCATTTTTTAACTATCAAAGGGCAAAAATAACCATATTATTCGGTTTTATTCAGCTCTATATTACCTTGAACAGAATTCAAGATATAACTTGATTCTCCTTGAGGAATTTTATTCTTACTTACTTCTCCATAATTGCTGTTAGCTTTAATGGTGCCACTTTCAGCAATTACCATGATATTTCCATTTTGTGTTTTAACCTCGGTTTTCTTTGTGACATTTTTTAAAATACAATCACCATCGGCAAGAGTTATTTTTAATCTGTTGTATTTACCTGTGGCATTAACGTTAGAATTGGTTCCAAAAAGTTGAATGTTAGCATAGATTGGAATAGTAATATACAAAGCAATAGAAACTTCTTCAAGAGCATTTAATTTGTCATTTGGCATTATAAAATTGGGTAAAAACCCAGCACTCACAAATACGTCATTACCTTTTTCTTCAATTTTGACTACTAAATCTTTTAGATATTCTCCCTCTATCGATGCTATTACTTGAAGTTGCTTGGAAGAAGAGGTTTTTAAATCTACTTGAAAGCAATTATTAGTATCAATATAGATATTTTGATTAACTGGATTTTCAATTACTTTTTGAACAATCTTTTGTCCGCACATTAGTTGTGACCACCAAAAAAACAAAACAAAAAAAATAGAAGCTTTCATAACAAAAAAACGCCCTAAGGCGTTTCTCTTATTTCTGCATATTTTTGGCCTCAATACTTAGTGTAGCATGAGGCACGAGCTTTAAACGTTCTTTATTGATGAGTTTACCTGTCACACGACAGATGCCATAAGTCTTATTTTCAATTCGGAGCAAAGCATTTTTCAAATCTCTAATAAACTTTTCTTGTCTAATAGCAAGTTGTGTATTTGCTTCTTTACTCATGGTTTCTGAACCTTCTTCAAACGCCTTAAATGTAGGCGAGGTATCATCAGTACCATTGTTACCATCATTCATATAAGAACTTTTTAAAAGTTCAAGATGAGTATTTGCTTTTATTATTTTTTCTTCAATTAAAGTCTTGAATTCACCTAGGTCTTTGTCTGAGTATCTAACTTTTAAATCTTGAGCCATTTTTTAATGTTTTTGGATAAACAATTTAGTGTTCACATCATCGAAGGCAATTTCCTTACCTTCTTTTAAATTATCTTCATAATTAAGTTCAGCGATTAGAGTTTCACTTTTTAAATATTGTTCGTTGTTAGCAATCGCTTTTTCAATTATACCATCTCTCTGTATGCTTAAGTCGATCTTGTCAGTGACTTCAAATCCAGATTCTTTTCTAAGGTTTTGAATTCTATTCACTAACTCTCTCGCAATACCTTCATTTTTAAGGCTTTCATTAATAGTAACATCGAGTGCAACAGTTAACGAACCAGAGCTGGCTACCAGCCAACCTTCAATATCTTGAGAGGTTATTTCTACATCTGACAACTGTAAAATAATACTTTTATTATCTATTAGTACTGTTAATTCGCCTTGTTGTTCGATTTTTTGGATGTCTTCCTGTTCAAGTTGATTTATCGCAGTTGAAATAACCTTCATGTCTTTGCCAAATTTCGGGCCAAGAACCTTAAAATTAGGTTTGATTTGTTTGACCAATATATCAGAAGCGTCATCCATTAATTCGATTTCTTTAACGTTCACTTCGGATTTAATCAAATCAGCAACAGCTTTAATTTCATTACGCTGCGAGTTATTAAGTACTGGCACCATTATTTTTTGCAAAGGCTGTCGTACTTTTATTTTTTCTTTTTGGCGGATAGAAAGCACTAAGGATGAAATCTTTTGTGCAGTTTGCATTTTATTTTCTAGGCTTGTGTTCACTATTGCCTTATCAAACTCTGGAAAATTTGCTAGGTGTACGCTTTCAAAACCTTCCATGTTAGTTACCTCGTCCAAATCTTTATATAAGCTATCCATAAAAAATGGAGCAATTGGAGCAGATAACTTCGCAATAGTTAGTAGACAAGTATACAGCGTTTGGTAAGCAGAAATTTTATCGTGTTGATAATCGCCTTTCCAAAATCTTCTTCGGCTTAAACGAACGTACCAGTTACTTAAATTTTCTTGGACGAAATCAGAAATAGCCCTTGCAGCTCGAGTGGGTTCATAATCATTAAAGGCATCATCAACTTTTTTGATAACCGTGTTTAATTCGGATAAAATCCATTGGTCTAGTTCTGGTCTATCCTTTAAAGCTATTTCTTCCTCTTTATAACCGAAACCATCAATATTGGCATAAAGTGAAAAGAAAGAATATGTATTATAAAGCGTTCCAAAAAATTTACGCTTTACCTCAGCAATACCTTCGACATCAAATTTTAAATTATCCCAAGGATTTGCATTAGAAATCATATACCAACGTGTTGCGTCAGCTCCATGTTCTGGTATGGTTTCAAATGGGTCAACAGCATTGCCTAAACGTTTAGACATTTTTTTACCTTCTTTGTCTAATACCAATCCATTAGAAACTACATTTTTATAAGCAACAGAATCAAAAACCATTGTGCCTATGGCGTGCAGCGTATAAAACCAACCTCTAGTTTGGTCTACACCTTCTGCAATAAAATCAGCAGGGAAGGTTTCTGAGTTGTCAATAAAGTTTTTATTTTCAAAAGGGTAGTGCCATTGCGCATAAGGCATTGAACCACTATCAAACCAGACGTCAATAAGGTCAGCTTCCCTTTTCATTGGTTTACCTGAAGCAGAAACCAAAGTAATTTGATCAACTATATTCTTATGTAAATCTATTTTGTCATAATTGGCTTCAGTCATATCACCAACTATAAAATCTTCAAATATATCTTTCTCTAAAACATTAGCCTCAATGGCTTTGGTCATTTCTAATTTTAATTCAGCAACAGAACCAATCATTTTTTGTTCACTACCGTCTTCTGTTCTCCAAATTGGTAATGGAATTCCCCAATACCGTGACCGTGATAGATTCCAGTCGTTTGCGTTCGCTAACCAGTTACCAAAACGACCTTCACCAGTAGATTTAGGTTTCCAATTAATGGTTTCATTCAACTCAAACATTCGATTTTTGACATCCGTAACCTTGATAAACCATGAATCTAACGGATAGTATAAAATTGGTTTATCTGTGCGCCAACAATTTGGGTAACTGTGCAGGTATTTTTCAACCTTAAAAGCTTTGTTCTCTTCTTTTAGTTTAATGGCTAGTTCAACATCTATAGAACGTTCAGGAGCTTTACCATCATCATAGTATTCGTTTTTCACATACTTACCAGCAAATTCTTTTAATTCTGATCTAAACTTACCTTGTAAATCCACTAAAGGAACTGGATTTTTATTTTCATCCAACACCAATAATGGTGGAATTTCTGGTGAAGCTTGTTTAGCAACAAGCGCATCATCTGCACCAAAAGTAGGAGCTGTATGTACGATACCGGTTCCATCTTCGGTAGTTACAAAGTCTCCTGCTATTACACGAAAGGCATTTTCAGGATTCTCATATGGAGAAGCATAATCTATTAACTGCTCGTATCTAATTTCTAATAAATCAGAACCTTTACATTCCGTAGCAATTAAATATGGTATTTTCTTGTCTTCTTTTGAATAGCTAGAAAGTACTTCAACATCTTCTGTTTGTTCATACTTTCCTGCAAACTGCTTTCCAACCAAATTTTTAGCCAGAATCACATGAATTGGCTCAAAAGTATACTGATTATAGGTTGCAACCACCACGTAATCAATTTTAGAACCTACGGTTAATGCTGTATTACTGGGCAAGGTCCATGGAGTAGTTGTCCAAGCAAGAAAATGCAGATGGTCAAAACGTTTTAAAAACTCAGGCAAAGAAACTTCAACCGCTTTAAATTGCGCAGTAACAGTAGTGTCTGTTACATCTTGATACGTCCCTGGCTGGTTTAACTCATGTGAGCTTAATCCAGTTCCAGCTTTGGGAGAATATGGCTGAATGGTATAGCCCTTATAAATTAATCCTTTGTTATAAATCTGTTTTAGTAACCACCAAACAGACTCCATGTATTTAGACTTATAGGTAATGTAAGGATCATCCATATCGACCCAGTACCCTACTTTCTCCGTCATTTCATTCCAGACATCCGTATAACGCATTACTGCTTTTTTACAAGCGTCATTGTATGCCTCCACAGATATTTTAGAACCAATATCTTCTTTTGTAATACCAAGTTCCTTTTCAACTCCTAGTTCAATAGGCAAACCATGAGTATCCCAACCTGCTTTCCGTTTAACTTGAAACCCTTTCATCGTTTTATACCGCGGAAAAATATCCTTAATAGTACGCGCCATAACATGATGTATTCCGGGCATTCCGTTTGCCGAAGGTGGTCCTTCATAAAAAACATAGCTGGGCTTACCTTCACGAGTACTTACACTCTTTTCGAAGATGTTGTTTTCTTTCCAATAGTTCAAAATTTCTTCTGATACTTTGGGCAGGTTTAATCCTTTATATTCTGCAAACTTCATAAAGCGTTATCCTTCTGGATTTACAAGGGTGCAAAAATAAAAATTTAGACGGAATTAGGTAGTATTCAGTGACCTAAAAGATAAAAGCTGTGTCTTAAAAGTATGATTTACGTCTAAATTATGTTTTGAGACGTAGATAACTATAATAATAAACACTAAATACAATTTAAATGAAAAAAGTATTATTAGCCGTTTTGGCATTGTCATTAACAACTTCAGTATTTGTTTCTTGTAAAGATGCTGCTAAGAAAGCTGAAGAAGCAACTGAGAGTGCAGCTGAAACACTTGAGGAAGCAGGCAGCGATTTAAAAGAAGCTGGTGAAAACGCAGTTGACAAAGTAAAAGAAGCTGGCGAAGATGTTAAAGAAGCTGGTGAACAAGCTATAGATAGTATCAAAGCTGCTGGCGAAGGAGCGATGGATAAAGCAAAAGAAATGGGAGAAGATGCTAAAGAAGCTGGTTCTGATGCTTTAGATAAGGCAAAAGAAATGGGTAATGATGCGAAAGCAGCTGTTGAAAAAACAGCGGAAGATGCTAAAAATGCTGTTGATCATAAATAAGTTAATGCACCCCACAATAACTTAGACCCTGGCCTTCGCCAGGGTTTTTTCTTTAAAAATTATAGCCTAAGCCGATAATTACATTGATGCCTGGTGCAACAATACCTGAAGAGTAAGTTCTATAACGTTGGTCGGTTATGTTTTCAAGACTAATACTAGTCTTTAGTGCGTTTGAAATTTGAAGTTGTGACCTAAAATTTAGCGTATACCAAGATGGCGAAAATGGATTTCCGTTTTGGTCTGATGCATAAATGAAATCCTTGCCCTGTTCAGAAAGCGCTAATTCTTCAAAAGGGATTTCTCCATTATAGTTCAAGAATAAATCAGCTTTAAACTTTTGATTTTTCCAAATGATATGGGCATCTGCAAATGTTGGTGCTGCATGACGAGCCGCAGAATCAGTTCCGTCATCATCTTCTTCAATACCATCGGTAATAGTAAGATTACCTACGAAGGAAATATTTTCGTTCATAAAAGCTTCAACCCCAAATTCAAAACCATACACATAAGCTTTGGCGGCATTTTGAATTGCTTGAACATTGCTTAGTTCACCATTATAGAGTATCTCTGATTGTCCATTAAAAGTGAAATCTCTGCGTACCAATGCATCCACCAGATATGTATAAAAAGTAGCACCTTTGAGTACAACTTTATCATTAAAGTTTTTTTGAATTCCAAAGTCTATATTATAGGCGTATTCCGGTTCTAAATCAGGATTTGGAACCACAACAGAACCTGGCTCTGAATCAAATATTTTTCCAATATCATCAATATTAGGCGCTCTAAATCCTGTAGAACCATTTAGTGTTAACTGCAAATCTGCTTTTGGAAACCAGCTCATACCTATGCTACCTGTTAAAGCGCCGGTGATGATATCTGCTTCATTAAAAGGAAAATCAAAAAAAGTATTATCAAATTCAGCATCAACCCAAACCTGACTATAGCGAAGGCCAGAAAGCAGCGTTAAATTTGGTTTTAATTGATAATTACCACTCACATAACCGGCAAAAGTCTGCCATGTGGCCCCATCAGGATGTCTTGAAACAGCTTCAACCAATTCATTCGTCTCAATATTTAAATCTTGGCCTATAGACCTTACTTTATTAAATATGTATTCGGCACCATAGTATAATTGGAGAGCCCCAATTTTTTTATTTTCAAAATCTAGATTAATTGACAACGCATCAACCTTTTCGAAGGTTGTATTTCTTGTAATATCTTGAAAATCGCGGCTATTTCTACTTTCTTCAAAAAATTGATAAGCCGCAGTTAATTTAACTCCGTCATAAAATTTGCCTTTGCCTTTTTTGGTGACTTGAAAATTACTCATGAACCATTTTTGAGGGCCATAAAACCATTCCGCTGAGCGCAGTCCATCACCTGAATCATTAGGTCTAATTAAACGGTCATATCTAGAATAGTCTGAAGTTTCAGAATAATATAGTCCTAAATCATAATTCCAATTATTATTCGGCTTAAATCTAAATTTTTGTAGAAAGTTAATTTGGTTATACCCCGATGGCACCTGTTTTTGGGGATTAGAATTAGTAACCAAAACATCTTGATTGCTTTCCCTAATCACATAATTATTTCTCAAATATGAATCAGGACCATGACTACCCATATTTAAATCTCCAAAATCATTATAAGAAAAACTAGTATAAGATGCCCAAGTCTGATGCCCCAAATTGAAATCTACGTGCACTGTTTTTTCTGAATTCGCTGAAGCAAAACGATAACTTGTATTACCAGACAAGGTAAGGCTATCTGTATATGATAATCTTGGCTTCCTTGTAAAAAAGTTCATTACTCCGCCTATCGCATCACTACCGTAAATTACGGAGCCCGGGCCAAAAATCACTTCAGTATTTTTAATAGTAAAAGGATCAATGGAAATAACATTTTGAATATTACCACCTCTAAAAATTGCATTGTTCATTCGAACGCCATCTACGGATAGTAATAATCTATTTGTTGAGAAACCTCTAATCATAGGGCTGCCACCACCTAATTGACTTTTTTGAACAAATACTTTGCCACTAGATTGTAATACGTCTGCCGAAGTTTGTGGATTTGTAAATGCTATACTTTGAGCATCAATAGATGCTATTTTTTGCGGAATATCTTTACGTTGTTGTTCCCACTTAGATACGGACATTACGACCTCGTCGAGTTGCTCTGGTTTTAACGTTAAATAAATACGATTACCTTTTTTGTTAAGTTGTGTTTTAGTAGTTGAAAAAGTTTCGTAGCTTATGTGTTTGAAGAAAATACGCTCGTTGGAGCTAAACTGAGAAACATCACTTCTCCCATCAAAATCTGTGATTGTGGTTTTTGATTTATCTTGATTGAATACAGCAACATTAACTATACCATTGCCCGTATCAGCATCTAAAACCTGTATTTGCTGAGCATTGGTTTTGATAACAATAATAAGTGTAAAAACAAAGAAAATTACTTTGTGCATACTAGTCGAACACTGCGTTTAAAACTGCCAAGGACTTGGGTTTTCTAAATCCGTGCAAATGTAGTTCAAAATACAGAATTACTGATTTTAAAAGCGATTCACGATTAACCTTGGTTATTTTTAGTGTTAATAGTGCATCAAAATTTATGCCCAAAAGTTGTTTAAAGACAAGAACTTGTTCTTCGTGTATTAAGGGATTTAATGTGGGGGACGTAACAAACTGTCCTTCTAACAAATCAAAGTGATTAAAAACCCCACTATTCTCCTCTGGGTAAAAGCCTAAATATTTGGTTAAGTTTATTAAGAATAATAAATGATAATTGGCAATTTTATTATTGATGTCAAGCCATTTTAGGGCATCTTCTAAATAATTGTAAAGAGAAATATCTTTTTCTTCTTCTTGAATGCTATTTCCTAACATTTCGGCTAAAAATAAGACAATACTATTTTTTACGATATCGGTATGGAGACTTTGATATGGGTTAATCACCTTTACTTCCCTGATACTTTCTAAAGTACCTTTGTTTTTATGATTGGCTGTAAGTTCCAATTGCATTAAGGGCTGAAAATAAGCAACTTTCAATTTCCCTTTTTTTGAAGCTAAAACTCCTTTTAGTAAGTATGATTTTAGGCCATCTGAAGCCGTGTATGCTTTGACTATTAGACTAGTGTCCCCATATTTTAAAGAAGAGAATACAATTGCTTTGGTCTGTACTAGCATGTTGTAAAGATAAAGACCCGTTAGGATTTAAATACCACATTTGCGGTATATGCCTAACGGGTCTCAAATAATTTACTGTGGTGAATTAAATCACACCTTGTGCTAACATAGCATCAGCAACTTTAACAAAGCCAGCTATGTTTGCTCCTTTTACATAATTGCAGTAACCATCTTCTTCTTTTCCAAACTCAATACAAGAATCATGGATGTCTTCCATAATACCTTTAAGCTTTTCATCAACTTCTTCACGGGTCCAGCTAATTCGTAGTGAATTTTGTGACATCTCAAGCCCAGAAGTGGCAACCCCTCCAGCATTAGAAGCCTTTCCTGGAGCAAAAAGAATTTTTGCTTCATGAAACGCATGGATAGCTTCAGGTGTAGAAGGCATATTGGCGCCTTCAGCGACACCAATACATCCATTTTTAATTAATGTTGCTGCATCATCACCATTCAATTCGTTCTGTGTTGCACAAGGTAAGGCAATGTCGCAACTAACTTCCCAAGGTGTCTTTCCTTTATGATAAGTTGCAGAGGCATATTGATCTGCATATTCAGAGATTCTACCTCTACGGTTGTTTTTTAAATCCATTACAAAAGCTAACTTTTCATCATCAATACCATCATTGTCATAAATGTAACCTCCAGAATCAGAAAGTGTAAATACTTTACCGCCTAGTTGTAATACCTTTTCAGCTGCATATTGAGCCACATTTCCAGAACCTGATATGACTACTTTTTTACCTTCGAAAGATTCTCCCTTTGTTTTTAACATACTATCCGCAAAATATACGGTACCATATCCTGTAGCTTCTGGTCGTATTAAAGAACCACCCCATGAACGTCCTTTACCTGTCAAAACACCTGTAAACTCGTTACGAATCTTTTTATACATTCCGAATAAAAATCCAATTTCACGTGCACCAACACCAATATCACCAGCAGGGACATCAGTATTTGGGCCAATATGCCTATTCAACTCTAGCATAAAGGCGTGACAAAAACGCATTACCTCATCATGAGATTTTCCTTTTGGGTCAAAATCTGAGCCTCCTTTACCACCACCCATTGGTAGAGTTGTTAAACTATTTTTAAAAACTTGTTCAAAAGCTAAAAACTTTAATACACTAGCATTAACAGTTGGGTGAAAACGCAAACCTCCTTTGTAAGGGCCAATCGCCGAATTCATTTGAATACGATACCCACGGTTCACATGAATTTCACCATCATCATCAACCCATGCCACTCTGAAAGAAAGTAAACGCTCAGGTTCAACCATTCTTAGTAGAATGTTTTTACCGTTATAAATTTTTTGTTTGGCGATATATGGAATTACAGTTTCTGCAACTTCCTGTACCGCTTGAATAAATTCAGGTTCATGACCATTTCTGGAAATAACCTCGTCCATAAATGCTTTTATTTTTTGTTCCATAAACGGATTGCTAATTTGTTAATTCTTTAACTATTAAAAAGACCTATTTTATTGAATTAGGAATATAACGGCAAAATTATGCTATTTGTATAATTTAAAAACCAAATATTTAAAAATGTTTCAAAAATTAATTTAACCAATAGCTTGTTCTAAATCAGCTATTAAATCTTCAGCATCTTCTATACCTACACTCAATCGAATTAAAGAATCGACAACACCACTCTTTTCGCGTTCTTCTTTAGGAATGCTAGCATGAGTCATACTAGCTGGGTGACCCGCCAAACTCTCCACACCACCTAGAGATTCAGCCAGGGTGAATAGCTCTAATTTTTCTACAATCTGAATGGCCTCATCATAGCTACTTCCATTGGGCACAAAGGAAATCATTCCTCCAAAATCATCCATTTGAGTTTTAGCAATTTCATGATTTGCATGATTTTCAAAACCAGGCCAATATACTTTACCGATTTTTGGATGATTTGCTAAATACTCGGCTATTGCTTTTCCGTTGTCGCAATGGCGTTGCATGCGAACATGAAGTGTTTTAATACCCCTTAATGTTAAAAAACTATCCATTGGACCACAAACAGCACCGCTTGCATTTTGAATGAAATATAATTTATCGGCCAAGTCTTTGTCTTTTACAATCAAAGCGCCAACTACAACATCACTATGTCCTCCTAGATATTTCGTTGCAGAATGCATTACGATATCTGCCCCTAAGTCTAAAGGCCGCTGCAAATAAGGTGTTGCAAAAGTGTTGTCTACAGCTAAAAGTATGTTGTGTTTTTTTGCCAAATCGGAAACTCCTTTTATATCTATAACATTCATCATTGGATTGGTAGGTGTTTCAACCCAAATTAATTTGGTATTTACATTGATATGTGACTCAATCGTATCTATAGACTGCATACCTATAAAGTGAAAGGTGATACCAAATTTTTCAAATATTTGTTTGAATATTCTGTAACTGCCTCCGTATAAATCATTAGTTGAAACTACTTCATCACCCGGATTTAATAATTTTACTACAGCATCAATTGCTGCAAGGCCACTACCAAAGGCCAAACCGTAATTACCGTTTTCTATGCTTGCTAAGGAATTTTCTAAAGCCGTACGGGTGGGGTTTGCACTTCTTGAATATTCAAAACCTTTATGGCCACCGGGTGTGGTTTGCGCATAAGTTGAGGTTTGATATATTGGAGGCATGACCGCACCATAGGCAGCATCAGGTTGTTGACCCCCATGTATAGTTTTACTATTGAATTTTAAGTCTTTATCACTCATATTAAAAATATTATGATACAAATGTATCGTTAAGTTTCGGAGTATTCAATCAAAGTCTATTTTTGATAAATATTTAATTTTCATGAGAAAAATAGTGCTCCTAATCTTTTTGTTAGTTCTGAACCTTTGTTGTGAAACGGAATCAAAACTTACTTTTGAAAACCTACAACTCGAAAACGAAAAGTGTGATGCTTGTCCTGAGATTAAGATTGAAATTCCTCATGCATTAGATGAAACAAGAATTGCAGAAACCATCAATATAGCGTTAAAAGAAGAAATAGTAAATGCTCTAAAATTTGAAGACTCTCTAGACGTCAACACCATCGACGGTGCAATGAAATCATTTACGAATAGTTACCAAGAACTTAGACGTAAATTTAATGATGAAACCGTGGGATGGGAAGCTGAGTTCAATGGTGAAATTATTTTCGAGAATGATAGGTTAATTAGTATTCTTTTAAATTCTTATTCTTTTACTGGCGGCGCCCATGGTTATGGAGCTACTACGCTTTTAAATTTTGATAAGCAAAAAGGACTAGAATTAGAGAATCATGAATTGTTCCATGATTTTGAAGGATTTATCGCGTTTACTGAGAATAATTTTAGAATAAAACAAAACGTTCCTACAGAAACTAATATCAATAGCACGGGTTTTATGTTTACTAATGATACCTTCCAATTACCCGAAAATATTGGTTTTACTGAAAACGGAATCCAACTTATTTATAACCAATATGAGATAGCCTCTTATGCAGATGGGCCAATTGAATTGGTTTTGCCATTCAATGAGGTTAATTCTTTTCTAAAAGAAGGGTATGTTTTGATAACGGACTAGTTTTTAACCGCTCTTGCCAAAGCTAAAATACTACCCAGATGCAAACCTTCATGAAAAATATTAAAGGCAATTGCATCATCGACATTATTTAAAGGCACTTTTGGCGTTGTCATGTAAGGTTTAAAAGAAGAAAACAAACCAGCTTTATAATCTTTTTCAGTTTTTTCAGGTAAACTAAATAGCAAAGTTTTAATCAATTCGAATTCTTCATCATTAGGATTTTCTTTTGGTGAAGTTCCTTTTTGATATTTAGCGACTAAATCTTGTGAAATATTTAGGGGCAAGCCACTGAGTCCGTAGATTAGTTTTTGCTCGGTAACCACCACATGAGCAATATTCCACCAAATATTATTGTTAAATCCCTTGGGGATTTTAAATAGTTCTTCTTTAGGAGTGTTTTTTAAAAAATGATATAACTCTTTGCGATTTTGACGGATAATAGTAAATAAGTTGTCCAAGAATTAATGTTTCTGTTAAAACATATCTAAAATTCTAGATATGTAAATATAATTTGTATGTTTGTAATGTGAATATAGTTGAAATAAGTAAAATTTTATCAAATCAAACTCGTGTTGATATTTTAAAGTGGTTAAAAGATCCTGAAGCGAATTTCCCCCCCCACCAAGATATTGATCATTTTGATGATGGGGTTTGTGTTGGGTTTATTCAAGATAAAACAGGTTTGTCACAATCTACTATTTCAACCTATTTGAATAGTATGCAAAATGCAAGATTGGTTATTCCTACCAGGCATGGTAAGTGGACATATTATAAAAGAAATGATGATGTCATACAGGCTTATATGAAAAGTTTGAAGGAAGAGTTGTAATTTTTTTTAAAACATATCTATAAATAGCGAAATCTAAAAATGAATACAAATACGATATATTGTCAGACAGAAGAACAAGCAAAGCATAAAAGTATTTTAAAAGCTTTTTTAAATTGGATTTTAAAACTGAGGATTTTAGGTGCTGAAGAAATGTCAAAAATAAAATAACAGATGAAAATAATTGGTTTAATAGGAGGCATGAGTTGGGAGTCTTCAAAAGTGTATTATGAATACCTAAACAAATTAGTACAACAAAAACTAGGGGGCTCGCATTCAGCTAAAATTATCATGAGCTCTGTCGACTTTTCTGAAATTAAAAAATATTCGTTTGAAGATAATTGGGATGCGATAGGAGAGCTTATGGCAATACATGCGGCTAAGCTAGAAAAGGCAGGTGCAGATATGATAGTGCTTTGTACCAACACTATTCATTTGGTAAGTAATGCTATAAAAGATGCGATTACCGTGCCCTTTCTACATATTGCAGATGCTACGGGCAGAGCCATTGAAGAACAGGGGTTGCAGAAAATTGCACTTTTAGGAACCCAATTCACTATGGAAAAAGATTTTTATACCAGAATTTTGGAAGATCAATATGGACTTGAAGTCATTATCCCTGAATTGGAAGATCGTGTTTTTCTGCAAGACATTATATATAACGAACTGGTAAAAGGAAAGTTTACGACAGATGCTAAAGAAAAATGCTTAAACATTATTTCAAAATTGCAAAACCAAGGTGTGGAAGGCGTAATTTTAGGATGTACCGAACTTCCTATATTGATTCCAGATAAAGAAGTTGCTCTTCCAACATTCAATACAACTTTGGTTCACTCGCAAATGGCAATTGATTTTGCACTAAACTAAATGGTATGAAAATTTTAATCATTGGAGGTAACGGAACAATAGGTAATACGCTAACCAAACACTTTAAAGCCGAGCATGAAGTTATTGTAGCAGGAAGAAAAAATGCTGATATCAAGGTGGATATAGCAGATAGTGCTTCTATAGAAACTATGTTTAAAAATCTAGGTAAAGTCGACGCTATAATCTGTGCAGCTGGTGAGGCGAAATGGGCCAATTTTAATGACCTTACTGAGGAAGATTATTATATCGGCTTTAAAAGCAAGCTCATGGGCCAAGTTAATCTAGTACGCATTGGACAAAACTATTTAAAATCAGGGGGTTCTATTACGCTAACAACAGGTATTTTGGCAGATAATCCTGTAATTAAAACGGCAAGTGCTGCCATGGTGAACGGAGCAATTCATAGCTTTGTAAAAGCGGTAGTTTTAGAGATAGAAAATGGTGTGCGGGTGAATGTTGTTTCAGCCGTAATGGTTGAAGACGCTTATGAAAAGTATAGAGACTATTTTCCGGGGCATAATCCGGTTCCAATGAAAAAAGTGGTTAACGGATATGTTAGGAGCGTTCTCGGAAAAGATAATGGACAAATAATAAGAATTTACGAATAAGAATTACTTAAAAATGAAAAAAATATACCACCTAGAAACCTGTAAAACCTGTCAGAAAATCTTAAAAGCATTGGAACCGTTGGACGGTATTGAATTACGCGAAATAAAATCTAAGGGAGTAACTGAGAACGAATTGGAAGAAATGCGAGCTTTAACAGCTAGTTATGAAGATTTATTCAGCCGAAGAGCAATGCTTTTCCGCCAACGTGGATTAAATAACCAAGAGTTGGGCGATTTAGACTTTAAGAATTTGATTTTAGAACATTATACGTTTTTAAAAAGACCTGTTGTAGTTGTTGATGACAAAATTTTTATTGGTAATGCCAAAAAACAAGTTGAAGGTGCAAAAATCGCATTGCACGGATGAGCAAAAGAACGCTAGCCCTGCTAGCGGCAATTGGGGCGACGACCATTTATGGTATTAATCACACCCTAGCGAAAGGGGTAATGCCAACATATGTAAAACCTTTTGGTTTCATTTTTCTTCGTGTAGTGGGCGCGGCCATTCTTTTTTGGAGTATTTCATTGTTTGGACCTAAAGAAAAGATAGATAAAAAGGATTGGGCTAGAATGTTTTTGGCAGCTGTACTCGGGATGGTCATTAATATGCTTTCTTTTTTTAAAGGATTAGAACTGTCTACACCGATTAATAGTGCTGTATTAGTAACAATTAGCCCGATCATTGTTGTTGTTTTGTCTTCATTTTTTCTGAAAGAACGAATTACTTTAAATAAAGGCTTGGGTATTGCACTTGGTTTTATCGGGGCTGTTTCTTTAGTGCTTTTTGGAGCGGAGTTACGACAAGATGCTCCGAATATTCCTTTAGGCAATTTTTTGTTTATAATGAACGCCACAGCTTACGGTTCTTATTTAATAGTTGCTAAAAAATTATTAGAAAAATACCATCCATTCACTTTAATGAAATGGTTGTTTACAATTGCAGTTATTATAAATCTTCCCATAACATTACCCCAGTTTTTAGAAATTGAATGGACTACAATGCCGCTTTGGGTTTATGGCGTGGTGGCTTTTGTAATTGTATGTACCACTTTTATGACCTACTTGTTCAACATTTTTGCCATGACAGAACTTAAAGCTTCTACTATAGGGGCTTTTATTTATGTGCAGCCCATATTCGGTATTATTTTCGCATTACTGACCGGTAAAGATTCGCTTACTATTGTAAAAATAGGGGCTACGGCTTTGGTGCTGATTGGTGTGTATTTGGCCAGTAAAAAAGTAAAGGCCTAACATGGTATTTAAAAGTATTCTACCCCTTTCAATTTGACGAAACCCCAATTTCATCTAAAACAACTACCCCATAAGGCGTTTGGTCAAATATAAATTTTAAGCTCTTCACAGTTTCTAAGTTCAATTCAGAATTCCTATCTGTGAGGGTATTTAATGACAAGTGATAGGTCTGTAACTGAACTTCCCAATCTTCGCCAATCATTTCTTTATCTAAAAATTTAAATTTTGTAAAACGAGTTTTTAAGGGCTTCGGAATGACTTTAATAGCGCTAACACTAATTGAAGAAGTTTCTTTTTGTTCGTCGGTTAATTGAATAGTAAAATCTAATTGTGGTACTTCTCTTTTATTTTTTTCTTTATTCTTTTGGTTTGGGTTTAATAATTCGTGGTTTCCGGCACCCAAAGTGAATTGTAAGGTTGACTCCCTATCAAAAAAGGACTTATGCTTTTCTGATAGTGTTAGTTCATAAGAAGCTATCTCCTCAGTATTGAGCGAATCTTTTTTATCCCATCCCAATACCACAACATTATTCTCTTGAGAATTGTTATCACGAGTATTTAAATTTTCTTCTTTCCAAAAGGCCAAGTTGTTGGCTAGTAGTTTAGAACTATCCCTTGCAGTATTGATATTAATATCTTCTTCAAAATCGGCAATAATTTTAAAGTCTGACGATTCAAAATGGGTGAGGTATTGTTCGTTTGGCAACCATTCTTTCGCAATTGCAACATCTTTGAAAATAGTTTTATAGTCTTGATTGTTTTTAAGTGTGGCCTCAGCAAACGCATTGATAAAGACTTTGGCAGTTTCTTGTTGCTCTTGACCTTCCAACAATGGAGCTAAATTTAATAGCCATTTAGCAGGTGCTCCAAAATCCGATTTACCCCAAGTAGAGTTGAACTGACCATGATTTGCATGGTGAATGTAAACACCGGTCTTAAACCTAGAAATTGAATCTGTAAATCTTAATCTTCGGTAGGCGCGCATACCCCAAAAACTAACTTCATCAGAATCATAGGAACCTTGAAGACTTAAAAAGTTCAAATTTTTTAAGCTTATTTTTCGATGGTACCTATAGTCAGTTGGCGCTATTGCTACGATACCCTTAATACCAAAGTTAAAATCAAATTTCTCTTTAGCATTATCTGGAAAATACGGGAGTTCATTGTATGCAGCAGCTATAGCAACCGCTTCACCACCTCTTGAATGCCCTACAAGCATAATATTGTTCATATCGACTTTGTCTCTCAAATAATGATTTTCATCAGAATTCCAACGTTGCCATTGTTCAAGATGTTTTAATAGCAACCAAGCTCTAGCGGGCATTTCTTTCCCTCTGAAATCACCGGACCAATGCCCATTTAAAAAATTCTCATCGACTGATACTGTGATGAATCCTCTGCTGGCCAAAACTTCTCCTAAATAACCATATCCATTATCAGAATAATCAATCATATTATGGTTGCCATGTACGATTAAGATCAACGGAAATTGGCCTTGCCCTTCTGGCATATAAACTCTTCCATTTAAAGGAAAATTCTCCGGACCGAACTCCCAATATCGTTCTCGCCATTTTTTCTTTTTACCCTTCCAATCCGGTATAAGCCATTTACCATTTACCGTATTAGTTCTGTAGGTTACCTCATGTGCATATTCTTTTCGCTGCACATCTTTGCCGCTACCATAAGTAAATTCCCTTACTTCGTAAGGTCCGAGAGCTGTGGGATTTTCAAGTTGTAAATCATCTATAATGCTATTTTGGTTTGGTGAGAGCATTAAAGGCAACTTGTTTTCGAAAGGGTCTGAACCTGGGTTTATCAATACAAAAAAAACGAGGCCTATTACCACAACTAAAATCCCCAAAATAACTCCTGAAAAAGGGGATTTTTTCTTTAAAAACCAAAATAGAACACTGCAGAATAATATACCCAATGCAGTGATGGTTAAGAAAACCAAGGCTGGCCAACCGAAGCCAATAAACCTCAAAATACACAAACCAATTATTGTACTGAGAATAGGAACAATATAGTTAGCGGGTATTCTTTTGACTTGGGTATTAATTAGCCTTATGAACCCATAGGCAATTGTTGAAACTGCAAGTCCTAAAAACATCCCAATCATCATCATTATAAAAGGAGGCCAACCCGTTAAAAAATGATACCCTGCAATGCCATAAAAAATAAGAGTTAAAACGGTAAGAAATAACCACAGTTTATTTTTCATGAGGATGAATTGAGTTTGGTTTTCAACCATATGAAGTTAAACATCTTAAAATGAATTTGAACAATTCTTAAAAGTTTTTCCTTGATACTGTAACTCTTTACAGGTTAGACCAAAAAAGTATGGTTTAAGAAGAATGGTAATTTTTGATTTTTACCTTAGTCACTTTAAATCCTTAGGTATTCTAGCATATTTTCGGGTATCTTCTTTGGTCAATACTTTAAAGTCATCGGCACGTTCAATTTTAGCTACAGCCGACATAAATTCATCTGGTAATATGCTTAATTTTCTTGCTTTTAAGTCTATCCAAGCCCCCATCATTTCTGAGTGTGCAAAGTTTTTTCCAATTGAGTCGTAAAAATCGTGATGAAATTCAAAAAACATTCCGTCTGCACTCATTCCCTTTAGTTCCGTAGATACTTGAATAGGTTTTCCTATAAAAACCTCTTTAAAATAATAGATATGTTCATAAAATACTACAGGTCCTATTTGATGTTTTGCCATGGTTTTTTGATTGAAGCTCAGTTGAGCTAAGTACGACATTCTAGCATGCCCAGAATATTGTACATAAGCAGAATTTGCCAAATGGCGATTGGCATCAATATCACTCCAGCGAATTTCAAATTCTTTTAAAAACATAATGACTAATTTTGCTATGCATGCATAATATTTTTCAAAAATAGTATAGATTTGAAGACCGTACTAAAAAAGTGGTAGATTTATCAACAACTTAAGATTAGAACTTATGAGTCAAAAAGCATCTTTTATTAAAGACCTTTCATTACCTGCTGTTGCAGCACCTATGTTTCTAATATCAGGTCCAAAATTGGTTATTGAATGTTGTAAAAACGGAATCGTTGGTACTTTTCCTGCTTTAAACCAAAGGACTAGTGAAGGCTTTGAAGAATGGCTCATTGAAATAAAATCTGAACTTAAAAATTGGGAAGAAGAAACTGGTAAAAAAGCGGCTCCTTTCGGGGTTAATCTGATTGTTCATCCTACTAACCCGAGGTTAGAAGCTGATGTTAAGTTGTGTATTAAACATCAAGTACCATTAGTAATAACCTCACTCGGTGCAGTTTCAATGGTGATTGATGCCATTCATAGTTATGGAGGGTTGGTTTTTCATGATGTGATTAAAAAACGTCATGCTGAGAAAGCTGCTGGCGCTGGGGTCGACGGATTAATTTTAGTTGCAGCTGGTGCAGGTGGTCATGCCGGAACAATAAATCCAATGAGCTTGGTTGCTGAAGTCAAAAAATTCTTTGATAAAACTATTCTGTTATCAGGTTGTATTTCAAAAGGAAGAGATATTGCTTCTGCAATGCAAATGGGTGCTGATTTGGCATATATGGGTACACGTTTTATTAACGCAAATGAAAGTAAAGCTCCTCAAGAATATAAAGATATGATTATCGCTGCAGGTGCTAGTGATGTTACCTATACTGCCGCTATATCTGGAGTTCATGCTAATTTTTTAGGTGCTAGTCTGAAAGCTGCAGGTATCACTGAAGAAGATTTAAAAAAGGATACTAAAATTGATTTCGGAAAAGAATTGGATACTGAAGCCAAAGCTTGGAAAACAATTTGGTCGGCAGGTCAAGGGGTAACAACAATTGATAAAACTATGCCCGTCGCTGATTTAGTGAACGAACTTAAATCTGAATTCAAAGAGGCTATTGAAGAACAATATAATTTGCTAGAACGTTATCCTAAGAACTAAAATAAAGTCTGTTCTTCGTAAATTGGTAGTTTAATTTACTAATCAATTTATAATGTACATCAAACGAAATATAAGCTGGGGTATAATCATGCGCTTCGCATGGAAAAACCTAATCTTCTTCACCCTTTATGCAGCACTACTTTTTTCATTATATCATATTTTAGATTGGAAGCATATAGATATTCCTTTTCAGCCACTTTCCGTTATTGGTATTGCTGTAGCATTTTACATAGGTTTTAAAAACAGTCAGAGTTATGACCGATTTTGGGAAGGCCGAAAAATATGGGGAGGGATTGTAAACTATTCCCGAACTTGGGCCAATAATGTTCTTAGTTATGTAGAAAATGACCGTGCAGCTCAAATAACTTTGATTTATAGACAAATTGCGTGGATTAATGCATTGCGCATACAATTGCGACAACCTAATAGTTTTTCCATTAAAGAAAATCGTTCTGTTGAGCGTATGTTCGATAAGCATGGAGAGCGAAATCCAGTTTGTAATGGATTTGACGTTTTGTTAGACCCAAAAGAGGTTCAAGACTTAGAAAATAGAAAAAATGTGGCAACACATTTAATCAAGAATCAGGCTTTACAACTTAAGAGCTTATTAGCGGAAGGTAAAATTACAGAATTTGATAAACAGGTTTTCCATAACAATCTTGAAGAAATGTATAATCTTCAAGGTAAATGTGAACGTATTAAGAACACTCCTTTCCCTAGACAGTATGCTTATTTTAGTACAGTCTTTACATGGATATTTGTGCTTTTACTTCCTTTAGGTTTATTAAACGTATTTGAGACCCAACTAGCCCAATTAGATGAAGGAAATAATTGGTGGTATATCGTATTGATGATTTTCTTTTCCGTGCTTATCTCTTGGATGTTTACAACTATGGAAAAAGTTGGAAGTAATAGCGAAGACCCTTTTGAAGGTCGCATTAATGATGTGCCCATGACTGCGCTTTGCAGAACTATCGAGATTGATTTGCGAGATATGTTAGATGAAGAAAATCTCCCAGAAAAGACAAAGCCAATGCATAACATATTGTATTAATGCCATTAGTACCATCAAACTACAAACCTCCTTTTCCGTTTAGAAATGGTCACTTTTCTACAATTTATTCGGGAGTCTTTAGAAAAATCAGTGGATTAGTTCAAAAGAGAGAACGTATTGAAACTCCAGATTATGATTTCTTGGACCTTGATTGGAGCGAGAGTGTTTTACCTACCAAGAAAGTAGTACTGCTTTTTCATGGTTTAGAAGGTGATGCTCAACGACATTATATTGCAGGTAGTGCAAAAAAATTTACACAAAACGGTTTTGATACTTGTGCTGTTAATTTGAGAAGCTGTAGCGGTCAACTTAATAGACTTTACCGTTCTTATCATTCAGGTGCAACGGAAGATGTTGTTTGCGTTGTTGAACATATTCTAAAGAATAAATCTTATGATGAAATTTATTTAATGGGTTTCAGTCTGGGTGGTAATCTTATTTTAAAATATTTAGGTGAAGGAAATCACATTCCAAATCATATAAAGGCAGCGGTAGGGGTTTCAGTGCCTTGCAGTTTAAAAAGTGCTTGTGATGAGCTTTTGAATTCTAAGAATGTTTTGTATTCTAAAAGGTTCAAAAAACATTTAATTGCAAAACTGTGGCAAAAGCAAAAATTATTTCCTGATAGAATAACAACCACTGAAATATCGTCCATTCATACCTTAAAAGATTTTGATGATATCTATACAAGTCAAGCGCATGGCTTTAAAGATGCCTTAGATTATTATGAAAAATGTAGTTGCAAGCAATTTTTACCTCAAATTAAGATACCCAGTTTGGTGCTCAATGCAAAGAATGATTCGTTTTTAGGTGATGCTTGTTATCCTTTTAACGAAGCTGATAGTAATAAAAACCTTTTTCTAGAAGTTCCTGATTTTGGAGGTCATGTTGGTTTCTGGGGAAAGCAAAATTCAAGCTATGCTGAACAACAAGCTTTGGACTTTATGAAGAGAGTTACTGAAAAGTAAATACATTTCATACATTTACAAGATACCATTAACTTAAAATGTTTCGTAATTTTTATTTGCCTTTATTGGCAATCCTCGTCTTTTGCTATTCTTGTGTAAAATCAAATGATTTTGATGCTCCAGCTTTAAATTGTGTTGAAGGTTTAGAAGCAAATGTCACATTTGAACAAGTCAAAGCACTTTACTTAGGCGAATTATTACAAATACAAGAAGATTTAGTAATAGAGGGCTATGTGGTGTCTTCGGATAGTGCAGGTAATTTTTTTAGCGTATTACATTTTCAAGATCGTCCAACTAACCCTTCAGAAGGTTTTCAAATTGAAATCGATTTAAGACAATCCTATTTGCTTTTTGAACCAGGCAGTAAAATTGTAATTAAACTTAAAGGTTTGTACTTAGGTAAGAGCAAAGATGTATTTAAATTAGGAGGAACATTTGCCGGATTTGGCAGTGTGTCCGTTGGTAGATTACCAGCGCTTCAGATACCTGAGCATATATTTTTAGCCTGTGAGGATGTAACTGATATAACTTCAACTCCAATAGAGATTGCCAATATTAATCCCAGTTTAGTAAATACTTTAGTAAGTTTTGAAAATGTTCAAGTAATTGATGATGAATTAGGCGAATCATTCGCAATCGCCCTTGAAGAGACGGAACGTACTTTAGTAGATTGCTCTGAAAATGAACTTATGCTATTGAACAGTGGCTTTTCTGATTTTCAAGACGTAATATTACCTGAAGGTAATGGCAGTATTACAGGGGTATTATTAAGAGAAAATGATGATTACTTCATTGCGATTAGAGATCTAAATGATATAGACTTTTTACTAGAACGTTGTGAAGAAATCATAACGGAATTTACATCAACCTCGATATTTTTTTCGGAGTTAGCGGACCCAAATAACAATGCAGGAGCAAGATTTATAGAACTTTATAATGCCTCTTCGCAAGCTTTGGATTTAAATAAATGGACTATTCGTCGTTACACTAATGCTAATTCTGAGATAAGTTCGACAATTGATTTAAGTGGATTTATTATTGAAGGGGAGAGCACTTTAGTGATTTCACCAAATTCTGAAGAGTTTGAATTAATTTATGGTTTTGTTCCCGATTTAACGGTCGGAACAAATAGCCCGGCGGATTCCAATGGAGATGATAATTTAGAATTGGTAGACCCTTTTGGAACTGTGATTGATGTTTTTGGTATTATTGGTGAAGATGGTTCAAATACTAATCACGAGTTTGAAGATGGCAAAGCTGTCAGAATTTCAAATATAAATCAAGCTAATTTAAATTATACTTTTTCAGAGTGGATAATTTTTAACGACTCTGGCAATAGCGGAACAGTAAATCTACCACAAAATGCACCTGAAGATTTTACTCCAGGTATTAGAGATTGATTACTTTTTTATACCTTCAAATTATCATTTCACATCATGACAAACGTAGAGCTTTTTTTTAGTGCCATAAGAACAGGGGATCTTGAAAAAATAAAGGAACTATCAATTAATTATCCACATTTAATAAGTAGTGTAGATGATCGAGGTTCAACACCGTTGATACTTGCAACATATTATAATCAGGGACATATAGCTGATTTTTTGTTAGAAAAGAGAATTGAAGTTGATGCCAAAGATGGTTCAGGTAATACGGCTTTAATGGGCGTTTGTTTTAAGGGATATACTGAAATTGCTCAAAAATTAATTGCAAAAGGCGCAAATGTCAACCATATTAATGCCATGGGAGCTACTTGTTTGATTTATGCAGCGACCTTCAATCGTCTTGAAATCGCAAAATTATTACTTGAACATAACGCAGATATCAAAACCAAAGATGCCAGAGGTCAGACAGCTCTTGATCACGCTAATATGCAAGAAGCGACTGAACTTATTAAACTTTTAGAAAAGTACAATTAGGAATTATGAGTCCAAAAGAGCAGCTAGATGCTGTAAAAAGGTTAAAAGACATTGCTGATATTGGTTTGATATATACAGATGTACCTTACGATATTGAACGTTATGAAGAATTAAAAGATATCAGTTTAAAACTGATGGCTCATCTTTCGAACGAGACATTTGCCAAATTGGATAGTTTTTTTCTTCCACAAATTGATTATCCAACACCAAAAGTGGACGTACGAGGTTTGGTAATCAATGAAAAAGATGAGATTTTGATGGCGAAGGAAAGCGTGGACAATAAATGGACTATACCTGGGGGTTGGGCAGATATTGGGAATACACCAAAAGAAGTAGTCATTAAAGAAATTAAGGAGGAAACCGGCATTGATGTTGAGGTTGTGCGTTTATTGGCTATTTACGATAAGCAAAGACATGAGCATCCTGCAGAGCCCTATTACATTTATAAATTAATGTTTTTCTGCAAGGCCATAGGCGGCAAATTAGAACCCGGATTTGATATGAAAGGAGCGGCTTATTTTTCATTAGATAGTTTACCTGAACTTTCTGAAGAGAGAATATTAGCGTCTCAATTGAACCAGTTATTTGGTATGGCTAAAAACGATATTTTAGAAGTTTATGTTGATTAATAAACATGGATGAAAACTTACATATTGCTTTGATACAATCTCAACTATATTGGGAGAACCCTGTAGCAAATAGAATATCTTTTTCTGAGAAATTAACCCAAATAACCTCTGCCATTGATTTGATTGTTCTTCCTGAAATGTTTACCACGGGTTTTACTATGCAACCACAGAACATTGATGAGGACGAAGGTTTAAAAACTCTGCAATGGATGCAAGATTTAGCTAAAGAAAAGAATGCTGCTCTTGCAGGCAGTTTAGTTTTTCAAGAAAACGACAACTTTTTTAATAGGTTATTTTTTGTCTTTCCAAACGGAACTTACTGTACTTATGACAAGAAGCATACGTTTACATTGGCAGGTGAACATGAGGTTTATCAGTCAGGAATAGAAAAGTTAATGTTAGAATACAAAGGTTTCAAAATTTGTCCACTCATATGTTACGACTTGAGGTTTCCTGTTTGGGCAAGGAATACCGAAGATTATGATGTGTTGCTTTATGTTGCAAATTGGCCTAAACCAAGAGTTAATGCATGGGATGCTCTTTTAAAAGCTCGAGCTATTGAAAACATGAGTTATTGTATTGGTGTAAATCGAATTGGAATCGATGGCCTTGGTCATGAATATGTAGGCCATTCGGCAGTTTATAATGTTTTGGGTGAACAAGTAGCTTATTCAGAAAAGGAAGAAATAGTTTATGCAAGGCTATCTAAAGGTCATATTGAAAAAACGCGAAATAAACTTAAATTTTTAAATGATAGAGATGCGTTTAATTGGCAATAATAAAAGTCTCATTATAGGTTGAAAAGGCCCTAACATCAATAAAATCAGGATAATATTTTATTACCTCAGGCTGTAATTTTTCTAAATAGTTACCAGTATCCCATTTTTTATTTCCATTCTTATCAAAAATAATTCGAAAACTATATTGACTTGGTTCCAAGTAGTTGAATTGAAAAACCTGAGGTTCTTTCGCAAATTTTTCTCGTATGATGTCTCCTTTATCGTTAGTTAACTGAACTATTACAGGGTATCTTACTGCCCCTGACAAGTTCAAAGTCATGTCGCCATAATCAGCATAGCTTCCTGTACTAGGATTATATTTTAAGGTGTCATTCTGTGTACCAAAAAAATCGGTGATTGCGCCAGGCATCAAGGCAATCGCATAACGTTGATTATCGATAACTTCGAAATTAATATCAACCTTATTATTAATAGTGTCAAGAAGAGCTTCAAAAGGTGTGAACACAGAATCTTTATCTATTATTTGAATCAACGAAGTATCTATTTTTATCAGCGGGGTATTACTCAGAATATGAAACTTGTCTTCAAAGCCAATCTTACGGTTATGACTAGCATTCAACTTGAGACTGTCTACTTCTAATTTTTTAGTTTTGACAGTAAAAGTGTCAATAATATTCAACTTTTCATTAGTCACCGTAAAAATGATAGAATCAATATCTGTAGGGCTTAACCAGTAATTCAGTGTGTCTTTTTCTCTATCCTTTAAAACTTTAGTCTTAACAGAATCTGGAAGTTCAGTCAATGCTTTTATTTTTGGACCAACTTCATCACCATTATATCCGAATAGAATTCGGTTCTTAGCTACATAAGTAGGTACAGGAACACTGTAATCAGGTTCCTCCATAAATAGGTTGAGCAGATATACCGAGTCTGTCGGTATGGTAATAGTATCGGTTAAAAATCCAATTTTATCGGAACGTTGATTAAAGACATTATTTTTTGCTTTATCAGTTATACCCACTAAAGAGTATTTTCCGGCTTTGAGATATTGAAGCTGAAAAAATGGAAGACTATCTAAGGTATTAGTTATATAATTTGGAGGCGATTTGTAAATGGTTGAATCATTATATGCGCTATCTATTGCATAAAGCATGACACTAACAAATTCTTCAGCTTTTCTATTGAACGCATCTTTAACAGCACCAGTTAGTGTGAGAGAATCGATATATTCTCCCGTAGAAAACACGTAGCTTAAAAAACTATTAGGATTACCTTCATTATTGTCAACTATGCTTTGTCCAAAGTTTATGGTGTACGTTGTATTTTCTCTTAAGGTGTCCTTAATTGTAATTTCTATATACTTGCTCGCCCCACTGAGAGGCTTAATTTCTGGAAGGTATTTAAGCGGCGGTGAAACAATCAGTTGATTTTGAACGTCTTTAAGTTTGATATACTCATCAAAATACAATCGTATCGTATTAGCATTAAAATTAGTACTGAGGTTTTCTGGTTCTGTTTTAAGCAGAACAGGCGGCGTTAAATCTTTAGGGCCACCACTAGGCGTACCTCTCTTTGCGCATTGCCAAAAGGCAAGAACAACTAACAATAAGAATGATAGACTTAATAATTTTCTTAAAAAAACCATAGAACAAAAACGAATTCTTGAACAAAGAAACAATTTATTCGATTACCAATAAAGTTAATTCATTGCTTTAGGTACCATTGCCATTGTAGCCACATATAGTTCAACACCTTTAGTTTTATTTAATGCAAAAGCACATATTTCAATAGTAGCTCCTGTAGTAATAACATCGTCAACCAAAAGTATTTTTTTGTTTTTGAGAAAAGCTGAATCTCTTATTTTATATAAGTCTTCATTATTCTGCCATCGTTTGAGTCTTGTCTTTTTTGTTTGAGTTTTGGTATTCGCTGTTTTAATGAGAACATCATTCATATACTTGGCGTTAAGATGACTGGCAAGTTGTTTTCCAAACTTTTCAACTTGATTATATCCACGCTCTTTAAGTTTTTTATGATGCAAAGGCACAGGTAGTACAATATCAATATCCATTAAATCTCCTTTTTCAAGTAGTATTTCGCCATACCAGTTTCCTAAAAAATCACCGATATCCTCCTGATTTTTGTATTTTAAATAGTGCAGTAGATTTTTAACGATACCTGTTTTTGAGAAAAAAAGCATGGATGATGCCTTTTTAATCCGAGTTCGACCATAGAAAATACGGTCAATTTCGTTCTCTTCTTTAAAATTGTAATCGGTAATCGGTAAATCATGTCGACAAACGGTACATAAAATGTGCTCTCCTCTGATTAATTGTGCATTACATCCAAAACAGATAGGTGGCAATAGTATTGAGTTAATATCGTTTATTATCTTTGAAAGCTTAATACCAAACATACCTTTTACCTACTATTCACCTTAAATGGAGTCTCAAGATACTACTTTCAACTACAAAATAATTATGGCTGCTTTGGTCGCAGTAATAATTGCTATGTCCATAGCTTTCTATTATAGTTATGCGCAGTCGCAGAATCAAATGAGTTATTTGGAAGACGAAAAAAGACTTTTGGTAAAAGATATGACCTTAATGAAGGCAGAAGTTGATAGACTTTCTGGAGAGAATGAAATTAATGAGATTGAACTTCGCGATTCACGATTCGAAGTACAAACTCTATTGGATTCCGTCGGAAGGTTAAATTTTAATATTGCAAAACTTCGAGAAAGTCAAAAAGCACTTCGTTTACTAGAAGCCAAGTTTGATAGCCTAAAGCTTAAAAATAATTTTCTTCGTTACAATAATGGTTTGTTGACGGAGCGATACGAGCGCACACGACGCGAGATTCAAGAATTGCGAGGTAAAACAAGCTCATTGCAAGAGGCTGAAGCGTTGTTTCGAAAAAAGAATCAAGAATTAACTAAAGAATTAAAGGTCAAGAGCTACCTTAAAATGGAGAATGCTGAAGGCAAAGGTTTTCGCTTACGTGCTGGTCGTCCATTAAATACCAATAAAGCGTCTACCATAGAAAAATTGAGAGGTTGTGTGACCATTTTAGCTAACCCTAATGATAAAGGTGAGGTTAAGGTAGTTTACCTGCAGTTTTTAAATCCAGACATGAAGGTTATAGAAGATAATGCAAACCTGGTTAATGTTAGTGGGAACACCTATAGCAAGCGCACTGAGGTAATTTATTTAGGGGAAGAAATTAGTGTTTGCGATGCTATAACAGTCCCAGAAGGTTCATTAGAACCTGGTATTTATACCTTAAATGTGTTTGAAGATGAGCGCCTGCTTTCTTCTTCGGAATTTCAGTTAAAATAAAACTTCGCTCTTTTTAGTCATTGTACTATTTTTGCCCAATGGCAAATCAAGAAGACATTTTCAAAAAGGTAATTTCACATGCAAAAGAATACGGTTATGTATTCCAATCAAGTGAGATTTATGATGGCTTAAGCGCAGTTTATGACTATGCTCAAAATGGAGTGGAGCTCAAAAAAAATATACGCGAATATTGGTGGCAAGCGATGGTTCAGCTTAATGATAATATAGTCGGCCTAGATTCTGCAATATTTATGCATCCGACTACATGGAAAGCTTCTGGCCATGTTGATGCATTCAACGACCCGTTAATTGACAATAAAGACTCTAAGAAAAGATATAGAGCTGATGTTTTGGTTGAAGATTATGTTGCCAAAATTGAAGCCAAGATTGAAAAAGAAGTAAAGAAAGCTGCTAAACGATTTGGTGATAGTTTTGACAAAAAACAATTTTTAGAAACCAATGCTCGTGTAGTTGATTATCAAAAAAAGGCAGATGGAATATTAAAGAGACTAGGGCAATCATTGGAAAATGAAGATTTAGTTGATGTCAAAGCTTTAATTGAAGAACTAGAAATTGCCTGCCCTCTTTCTGGCTCTCGAAATTGGACTGATGTAAAGCAGTTCAACCTAATGTTTGGAACTAAATTAGGAGCTTCAGCTGATTCGGCAATGGATTTATACTTACGTCCAGAAACGGCTCAAGGTATTTTTGTAAACTTCTTGAATGTTCAAAAAACTGGAAGAATGAAGATTCCTTTCGGAATTGCTCAAACAGGTAAGGCCTTCCGTAATGAAATTGTTGCTAGGCAGTTTATATTTAGAATGCGTGAATTTGAACAGATGGAAATGCAATATTTTATCAAGCCGGGTACGCAGCAAGAATGGTATGAGAAATGGAAAGAGAAACGCATGAACTGGCATCTTTCTTTGGGTATGGGAGAAGAAAGTTATCGTTTTCATGACCATGAGAAATTAGCGCATTACGCCGACGCTGCTTCTGATATTGAATTCAAGTTTCCATTTGGGTTTAAAGAATTGGAAGGAATCCACTCCAGAACGGATTTTGATTTAAGTCAGCACGAAAAACATTCAGGTAAAAAACTACAGTATTTTGACCCAGAAGAAAATAAGAGTTACGTTCCTTATGTTTTAGAAACTTCCATTGGTTTAGATAGAATGTTTTTAGCCGTTTTTAGCAATAGTTTAAAAGAAGAAGAGCTAGAGAACAATACGACCAGAACGGTTTTAAAATTACCAGCGGTGTTGGCACCGACCAAAGCTGCCATTTTACCTTTGTTGAAACGTGATGGATTACCCGAAGTGGCGAAGAGGTTAGTTGATGATTTAAAATGGGATTTTAATGTGACCTATGATGAAAAAGACGCCGTAGGGCGTCGTTATCGCAGACAAGATGCTAATGGTACGCCATTTTGTATTACAGTAGATCATCAAACTCTAGAAGATGAAACCGTTACCATTCGTCATCGGGATACTATGGAACAACAACGTGTTCAAATTGATGAGGTAAAAGGTATTATTGCTAAAGAAGTGGATATGCGGGAGTGGTTGCAACGCATTTAAATTGTAATTCAATCCTTTTCGGAAATATATTTAAAATAAGCGTTGGCATCTTCGATGTCTGTTAAACCAAGAATCCAACAGACCTCTGAAAAATCAGAGAAATCAAGACCCCCTTTTTCAATTGCTTTATTCAAATAGCGATTGTCTTTTCCATTATATTGGTTTCCCAGCTTTATGGCAAGATTCCATACCTGAGATAAATTCTCACCCTTAATGCTATAAGACCAAGGAATAATTTCCTCAGAACGAAAACCAGGAGTGCCATTTTTTGTGGCATTACCATCAGGGATTTTATAATAGGTAATTGATGATTTGACAAAGTCTAACTTTTCGGGCGTAGTGACCTCTTCATTCCAATCACTATGTTGAACCACGTGAATACGTTTGTTATCAAAACTTGGAAGTGCAAGTTGAAGTGCTTTGATAACATCAAAAGTAAAATCTGATTGTCCCGCTTCAGCAATCCATAAAGAACCAGTTGACTTTAATGTTTTTAGTCCGAGTTGGGTTACGGTTTCCAAAGCCTTTTCATAAGAATTATGGGCGTCGCTCCAGTTTTCACCAAATGCTAGCGCAAACAATTTGTTAGGTGGCACATATAAGCCATTTTGCATTCCATATGTACCAGCTACAGCATGGTAGTTTAAATTTTCATATTTAGAATGAGAAACTAAAGTAGCAAATGCAGCAATTGAATGTAAATCATCAACATCAGTTTTACAATCATACTGTATTATCAGTAAATCTTTTTCCAAATTAAATTTTAGAGCGCTAACCGAGTTTACCTGTCCCAAAGAAATTTTAGTTGAACAAACTAAAATAATAAGTGTAATGATAGTTTTTAATGGCATCCCATTGGATTAAATATCTTTGCTTCTAAGATAGTCAAAAACAATTCTTTATAGATCTACTATAGACATCTCCAATGTTAACATAACGCAAAAAAATAAAAGTGAAGTTCAATTCAGAAATAAGAGCCTTATTTTTAAACATCTCAAAGAATAAATAAAACAAAAATCAACATATTATGAGCGATCCGCACAATGGAAATGGAGACATCAATAAATGTCCATTTTTCGCAGGTACAACAAAAAAGACAGGTGGTCAAGGGGTTAAGAACCGTGATTGGTGGCCGAATGAACTTAAACTAAATATTCTACGTCAACATTCAGCTGCGTCTAATCCAATGGGTGAAGATTTTGACTATGCAGAAGCATTTAATAGTGTCGACTTCGCTACTTTGAAAAAAGAAGTAACTGATTTAATGACCAATTCACAAGATTGGTGGCCTGCTGATTATGGCCATTATGGTGGATTTATGATTCGTATGGCTTGGCATAGTGCTGGAACCTATAGAGTAGGTGATGGCCGCGGTGGGGCCGGTGGTGGTAACCAACGTTTTGCTCCAATTAACAGCTGGCCTGATAATGGAAATTTAGATAAGGCTCGGTTATTATTATGGCCGATTAAAAAGAAATATGGTAATAAAATTTCTTGGGCTGATTTGATGATTCTTGCAGGTAATTGTGCTTTAGAATCTATGGGTTTCCCAACATTTGGTTTCGCCGGTGGTAGAGAAGATATTTGGGAACCAGAGCAAGACGTGTATTGGGGTAGCGAAACAGAATGGGGCGCTAATGAAGAGCGTTATGAAGAAGGGGAATTAGAAGGTCATCTTGGAGCAGTTATGATGGGTTGGATTTATGTTAACCCAGAAGGTCCAAACGGAAACCCTGATCCAATGGGCTCGGCGAAAGATGTTCGTGAAACCTTTGGACGTATGGCTATGAACGACGAAGAAACTGTGGCTTTGGTTGCAGGGGGTCATACTTTTGGAAAAGCTCATGGAGCTGCAGACCCGAACCAATATGTAGGTGCTGAACCGGCCGGAGCTTCGATTGAAGAAATGAGTACAGGTTGGAAAAACTCTTATAAAAGTGGGGTTTTAGAAGATACCATAACAAGTGGTATTGAAGGAGCTTGGACACCAAACCCAACACAATGGGATGCTGATTATTTTGATGTGCTTCTAAATTACGATTGGGAATTAACAAAAAGCCCTGCTGGTGCACATCAATGGACACCAACTGCAGCGTCAAAAGCAAAAATGGCGCCTTCAGCTGGAGGTAATGGAACACAGGCATTAATGATGACGACCGCAGATATTGCTTTGAAAACTGATCCTGCTTATTTGGAAATTTCTAAACGTTTTCATGAAGACCATAAGGCGTTTGAAGATGCTTTTGCTCGTGCTTGGTACAAACTAACACATAGAGATATGGGTCCTGTAGATCGTTATTTAGGCCCTGAGGTACCAAGCGAAGAATTATTATGGCAAGATCCAATTCCTAAAGTAGGGTATACTTTAAGTGATGCAGATATAACGTCGTTGAAAAATATGATAGCAGCTTCAGGTTTGACTGTTTCGCAAATGGTAAGTACGGCTTGGGCTTCTGCTTCAACGTTTAGAGGTTCTGACAAAAGAGGCGGGGCTAATGGTGCTCGAATTCAATTAGAACCACAACGTAGTTGGGAAGTTAATAACCCAGCTGAACTAAATAAGGTTTTAACTGTTCTTGAAGCAATTCAAAACGAATTTAGTGCTGAGGTTTCTATGGCAGATTTAATTGTTTTAATGGGTAGTGTTGGTGTTGAAGAAGCGGCCAAAAATGCTGGTCATACAGTTGAAGTTCCATTTACCCAAGGTCGTGGAGATGCTACTCAGGAAAAAACGGATATAGAATCTTTTAATTACTTAGAGCCTTTAGCAGACGGTTTTAGAAACTATATTAAAGGTGATTTACAGGTTGCTGCGGAAGATTTATTGATAGATCGTGCAAACCTATTGACTTTAACAGTACCAGAAATGACTGTTTTAGTAGGCGGTCTTCGTGTTTTAGGAACAAACTATGATGGATCGAACTACGGAGTGTTCACTGACAATGTGGGTAGTTTGACTAATGATTTCTTTAGTAATCTATTAGATATGACCTATACTTGGAAAGCAACATCAGATGACGATCGTTATTTTGAAGGAAGTCATAGAATCACAGGTAATGTTGCCTTTACTGGAACCCGTGCGGACCTGATTTTTGGATCTAATTCAGAATTAAGAGCAATTGCTGAGGTTTACGGAACAGATGATGCTAAAGACAAATTTGTTGCAGATTTTGTTGCCGCATGGACTAAAGTGATGAACTTAGATCGTTTTGATTTGAATTAAGATCTAAAATTGCTATGAAAGAGAAAGCATCCTGATGAAAATCAGGATGCTTTTTTTATTCTTTACACCAAACTGCTAATTCATTACCCGAAGGGTCTAAAAACTGAAAACGACTCCCGCCTGGAAAAGAGAAAATATCTACAGAAATTTTTCCACCACTTTTTAGCACTTTCTCTTTAATATTTATAAGATTTAAATGGTGCAAGACTACCAAAACTCCATTTGTGATGGGTCCATTACTTAATTCAAAACCACCTTCAACTCCACTATCTGAAAAAGCGGTATATCTATCGCCATAATCTGTAAATGACCAACCGAAAACTTGGGAATAAAATGTTTTTGTTGCCTTAAGGTCAGTTGATTTAAATTCAATGTAGTTAATAGGTGTGTAACTCATATTTAAAGTTGTTTCTGTACTTTACATGGATTGCCGAAAGCTAACACGTTATCCGGAATGTCTTTTGTTACAATGCTACCTGCTCCAATAGTAACATTATCGCCAATAGTAACATCAGGAAAAATAACGGAATTACCTCCAATCCAAACATTACGCCCAATATTTACTGGTTTGGTAGATGTTAAGTAGTGTGTTCCTTCTTCAGACGTAATGATTCGCTCTGAAGCTTTTAATGGATGTTCGGCAGTATAAATTTGAACATGTGGACCAATAAGTCCGTTAGCTCCGATATTTATTTTATTATCGTCAATAAAAATACAATTGGCATTAATAAATGTATTTTCTCCAATTGAAATATGTTCACCATAATCACAAAAAAATGGAGCTTCAACCCAAACTGCATTACCCATCTTTTCAAATAGACTTTTTAGAAGATTTGAACGCTCTTGAAGCTCAGTAGAATCTAGGTTATTATAGGCTTTTAGTATTGCTCTGGCTTTATGGTATTGCTTTAGTAACTCTGGGTCTCTAGAGTTATAGGGTTCACCATTAAGCATTTTCTCTTTTTCGGTCATCGTATTCTAATTCTACCTTATTAAAGATAAGTTAGTTAAAAAGAATAATTCAATCGCATTCCTGTAAAATAGTTTCTCCCGTTCCCGGGATAAAAGTAACGTGGCGCAGCACCACCAAATCCGGTTGCATTGATTAGGACAGACTGTGCATAATTGGTGTTAAAAAGATTGTTCAAACCAAAATTGATTCCAAGTTTCAAGTTATTCGTTATTGAAGTGTTATATCGTGTTGAAAGGTTAAAAACATTGAATGCTTCACTACTCAAGGTATTGGCATCGTTCAAAAGAATGTCATCTACAAATTGATGTGTTAAATTAAAAACGAAATCATTAGCTCTCCGTAAAGCAATTCCGGAGTTTATTCGATGCCTTGGAACGCCTGCCAAATCATTTCCAGAAAAATTATCGTCTCCATCAATAAAATCAACAAAACTATGATTGCTATAGCTATAGCTCAACCGAGGAATCAATGACCAATTCCCATTAATTTTCTGGCGATACCGTAAATCTAATTCAAATCCTTGGTGTTTAGTTTCACCAGCATTCCGACCGATAAATTGGTCTTCATTAATGCGTTCGGCCACCAATAAGTCTGTAATATTCATTTGATAGACTGCGGCATTTATGCTCAATTGGTTTGTAAATAATAAAAACCGCCCTCCTAATTCATAATTAACACCTTTTTCTTGCTCAATATTGGGATTAATAACCTCATCAGGAGTCAAAGTCTCTTCCAATCCGGGGTTCGAGAATCCACGTCCGATATTGGCGTATAAGATTCCTTTTTTAATTTGATATTCCAAACCTACGCTGGGTAGTAAAATAGCTTCAAAATCTCGTTTAGCAGAAGTATTCTCATCTTCATCATTGAACAAATCTCTAAAATCAAAATTAGTTTGGTTTAATGCGAGGCCAACTTGTGCTGTTAGTTTTGGCGTCAATTGGTAGGCATAAGTACCAAATAGGTTTAGTTGCGAACGAAATTCTTTGTTATCACTCAATTGAGCTCCTTGCAAACTTCCATTACCGTCATTATCCCGAAATTGGTTGAAAAAAGTCTGCCAATTGTATTCATCTTTGTATAATTCAGCCCCAATGGTAAAATCACCCTTAAAAATTGTCCCTTCCAAAAGTGACCTAAAACCATAACCATTAGTAAACTCATCTAAAATATTGAAAGGCCTGGGTTCATAATGGTCCAAGTAGGTGTAAAAAATACTTGATGTGATTTTTAAATCATCATTAAAAAAATGACTAAGCGATAATCCAGCAAGTGCGTACTTATTGGTTTCAAAACCGCGAGCTGCAAGCCAATTTGCAGCTGCCCTTCGGGGATCTTCACTGAAATCAGTTTGGTTTATTGAACTTGGAATACTTGCGGTATAGTCAATATAGTTGACTAGAAAATCTAATTTACCTTTAGGATATAATTTGACCGAAGAGGTTAATAAAAACCCATCGCGTTCAAAACTATTATTTTGTCGGAAACCATCTGTTCGTAAATGGTTGTAGCTCAAATTTAAATTAAAACCTTTCTCTGAGTGTCTAAAGGATAAATTGTCTTTGAGCATATTAAAAGACCCAATGGTAAACGTGTTACTCAAAAAAGTTTTACCAACTTCAGGTGGTTTAGTGTTTAATAGAATGACTCCGCCCAAATTAGCCCCTAAGGAAGTTCCTTTTGGGCCTTTTACCACTTCTATACGCCCCATATTTTCAAAATCATAAGCTTCAATAGTAGAAACTCCTGTTCCATTGGTTATTGGTATTCCGTTAAAATACATACGAAGCTTGTCTGTACTAAAAGGTGTTCGTGCTCCAACACCGCGAATGGTAATTCGGTTAGTATTCAATGCTCCAGACAAAACATAAAGGCCAGAAATTTCGTTAAGACCAGAAGCAAAGTCGATTGGACTATATTGTTCTAAATCAGTTATGTTTAATTGGTCTGACGGCGTGATTCCAACAGCTTTTTTTTTAACAAAGTCTTCAATTAGGATAACTTCATTTAATAGATTAACAGAGTCTTTTTGACTGAATAAAACAAGAGAACAACAGCATGTAAAAAGAAATAATAAAACTTGTTTCATCAACAGAATTGTAAGATTTAAAAATAACTATTTTTAAAGCCTAAACAAAGAAAATGAAAATAGCTTCTTATAACGTCAATGGTATACGTGCTGCTTTAAAAAAAGGTTTTGTAGAATGGCTAAAATCAGTTGGGCCTGACGTGATTTGTTTGCAAGAAACAAAAGCAATGCAAGAGCAAGTCGATGTTGCTCTATTTGAAGAGGCGGGTTACAAATACCATTATTGGTTTAGCGCACAAAAGAAGGGATATAGTGGTGTTGCATTACTTTGTAAAATAAAACCTGACCATGTTGAGTATGGAACGGGAATTGACTATATGGATTTTGAAGGAAGAAATATAAGAGCTGATTTTGGCGATATTTCAGTAATGAGCATGTATTTGCCTTCTGGTTCAAATATGGACCGTCTTGAGTTTAAATTAAAATATATGGCGGACTTTCAAGAATATGCCAACGAACTTCGAAAAGAGCGAGAGAATTTAATCGTTTGTGGTGATTACAATATTTGTCATGAAGCTATTGATATACATAACCCAACTGGACTTAAAAATGTTTCAGGTTTTTTACCAGTCGAGCGTGAGTGGATAGGTGATTTCATGAAGAGTGGGTTTATAGATAGTTTTAGGCATTTTAATAAAGAACCCCATAATTATACTTGGTGGAGTTACAGAGCAAATGCAAGAAATAATAACAAAGGCTGGCGGTTAGATTATGGTATGGTGAATAGCTCTCTAAAAGACAGGTTGAAGCGTTCCATAATTCTTCCCGAAGCTAAACACAGTGACCATTGTCCAATTTTATTAGAAGTAGAATAAATCACAAAAGCTTAACACCGATCTTAATGTTGATCCACTAGTTTTGCATCTTTATAGTTTTTATCATGAAATATACCCGCTTACCAAATACTAATATCAGAGTTAGTAAAATTTGTTTAGGAACTATGACTTGGGGTCGTCAAAATTCTGAGGAAGAAGGTCATGAACAAATGGATTACGCTCTAGAACAAGGAGTAAATTTCTTTGATACTGCTGAGCTTTACCCTGTGCCAGCTAAAAAAGAACTATATGCTGTCACTGAAGAAATCATTGGTAATTGGTTTAAAAAAAGAGGTAATCGAGATAAAGTTATTTTGGGTTCTAAGATTGCTGGAACAGGAGATTATACAAAGCATATACGGACAACCGGATTTAGTAAAGATTCAATAATATCAGCTGTTGAAGGAAGTCTAAAAAGATTACAAACAGATTATATAGACTTGTACCAATTGCATTGGCCTGAACGTAATACTAATTTTTTTGGGCAACGAGGCTTTAATGCCGATGCTCCAGATTTTTGGGAAGATAACATTCACCAAGTTCTAGAAACACTGCGTGATTTAGTTCAAGAAGGTAAGATTAGGCAAGTAGGGCTTTCTAATGAAAACCCTTGGGGTGTGATGCGATTTTTAGAAGAGGCCAAAGTTCATCAGGCTCTTCCACGAATGGCAACCATTCAAAACGCATATAGTCTTCTGAATAGATTATTTGAAGTTGGCCTTTCTGAAGTTTCAATTAGAGAAAAAATAGGATTATTACCATATTCACCATTGGGATTTGGGGTTCTTAGTGGCAAATATTTAGGTGGAAAAAAACCTCGAAAAGGCAGAGTAACTTTATTTCCGAACTATAACCGTTATAGTAATGAAAATTCTGTAAGAGCAACTCAAAAGTACTTTGACCTGGCAACTGAACATGGTCTTTCGTTAACGCAAATGTCACTGGCTTTTGTAAATACGAGGACATTTGTAACAAGTAATATCATTGGGGCAACAACCATGGAGCAACTAAAGGAAAATATTGAAAGTATCAATGTAGATTTATCCGATGAGGTTTTAAAAGGTATTGAAGCTATTCATAACGAGATTCCTAATCCTGCACCTTAATCGGGTAAAGCATAAGCCCGGTATTCATCGCCAGAGGCAGTACCCATTTTACCACCACCACATGCAATTACTATAAATTGCTTTCCACCGATGCTATAAGTTGCAGGTGTAGCGTAACCACCTGTTGGCAATTCTGTTTGCCATAAAAGACTTCCATTTTTCATATTGTAGGCTCGAAATTTTTCATCTTTTGTTGCAGCTATAAATAATAAGTCACTTGCAGTAACCACAGGACCACCATAATTTTCTAGCCCTGAAACGGGATGATTAGGGTCATTCAATTGTTCTTCATGCCCAAAAGGAACTTTCCATATGTATTCTCCAGTATTTAAATTAATAGCGTTCAAGGTTCCCCAGGGTGGTGTCATTACCGGATAACCTCGATTATCTTTAAAGCGACCAAAACCAGCAACTGCATAAGGCACTTTAGTCAAGCCCTCTTCAGCGCGATGGTCGGTTTCTACTTCTATATCTGAAATGTAATTAGCAATAGCTTTTACCTTAGAATCAGAAAGATTAGGCATACTAAGCATCGCACCTTTTCCATTTTTAATAATGCTTTGAATAGAATCAACAGAATAACGTTCTTTAATATTTTGTAGTTCTGGAATTGCTCCAAGACCTTGTAATTCACCTCCATGACAACGAGCACAATGAATTTGGGTTAAGGACGCTCCAAAATTTGATTCTTCATTTGATTCTCCGCCAACTTTTTTCATTCGTACAATCCAAGCCATTTCATTAGAGTTCACATACATAATTCCTTTGTTAGGATCCATGGCTGCCCCACCCCATTCAGCTCCGCCATCGGCTCCGGGATATAACAAAACTCCTGTGGTATCAATAGGAACAAACTGTCCTTTTGAAGTAATTTGATTGAATTTATCTAGAACAGTTGGAGGATTTATGTTTTGTTCCTTGTCCACAAAATCATCTACAAATGCTGGTTGATTGGGTGCGTATAAATCAGCCTCTGTCAGCTGCTGTTTAGCAAAAGGTGCAGGTTTTGTTGGTAAAGGTTGTGTAGGGTGGGCTTGTTCTCCTTCTAAATTAGAATTAGGATATGCTTTTTCTTCAATAGGAAACAAAGGTTCACCTGTAACACGGTTAAAAACAAATACATGGCCACTTTTGGTTACCTGTGCTACTGCCGGAATCTTCTGTCCATTACGATTCATCGTAAAAAGGTTAGGTGGTGCAGGTAAATCTCTATCCCATAAATCATGGTGAACAAACTGATAATGCCAAAGACGTTCTCCCGTTTTAGCATTTAAAGCTAAAAGTGAATTAGCAAATAGATTTTCACCATGACGATCTCCACCATACCAGTCAAAAGCTGCAGAACCTGTTGGAAAATATACAATACCTCTTTCATGGTCTATAGCATTTCCTGACCAACTATTGGCTCCCCCCACTGTTTTATAGGCTTCCTTCGGCCATGAGTCATAACCAAATTCCTCTGGTTGAGGAATTGTGTGAAATATCCATTCAATTTTACCCGTAATTACATTATATGCTCTTATATGACCAGGAGATGAGCCCGGTCCTTCACCGACTCGAGTACCCATAATCAATAAGTTCTGATAGATGGCACCCGGAGTATTAGCGTATACAGCTAGTTTTGTGGCACCTCTACCCAAACCCTCTCTTAAATCTATACTCCCGTTGGTTCCAAAACTTGTAATTGCCTTACCCGTTTTTCTCGCAACAGCATATACATGAAACCCTGAAGCAAAAAACAATCTATCCTCTTCGCTTTCAGAATTAGCCTTCCAGAAACTTAATCCACGATTTAAGCCTAAACCAGTCTTGTCCTTAGTTGCAGGTTTAAAATTCCAAATTTGTTTACCATTTTCACCATTTACCGCGAATAACTCCATTGCAGCATTTACGCCATAAAGGGTAGATTCAATAATCAATGGATTGGTTTGTATTTGTGTTGTTCTCCCATTTTCAAGACCACCACTTTTGTAGCTCCAAGCAAGCTCAAGATTTTTGACATTTATGGTGTCAATTTGAGTAAGTGTGCTAAAATGGGATCTCCCTGAATCACCTAAATAATCATTCCAATTATGATAATCAGGTTGTGTATTTGGGTCATAGGTAGTATTACAACTCAATATCAAGAATGCCGTGCCTAGTAAAGTATAAGTGAAATTGGTTTTCATTTTGGTCTTGTTAGTCCTTTAAATATAAGGACTTTTTCAACCAAACAATTCGATAACTATTTGTTCAATCTTTGAGGCCAGTTTGACCTTAATTTGGGTTTTCTTTAAGCCAATCTTATTGTTTTTGGAAACATATATGGTTTGAAAGCCTAATTTTTCTGCTTCTAAAATTCTTTGATCAATTCGTTGAACAGGTCTAATTTCGCCAGCAAGACCCACTTCAGCTGCAAAACAAACTCCTTTTTCAATAGGAATATCACTATTACTAGACAAGATTGCGGAGATAACGGCCAAGTCTGTCGCGGGGTCATCAATTGAAATTCCTCCAGTAATATTCAAAAAAACATCTTTTGCCGCAAGTTTGAAACCTGCACGTTTTTCAAGTACAGCCAAAAGCATATTTAAGCGTTTAGCATTAAATCCTGTGGCTGAACGTTGTGGTGTTCCATAAACAGCAGTGCTTACCAAAGCTTGTATTTCAATAAGTAAAGGCCGCATTCCTTCTACAGTAGCTGCAATTGCAGTACCACTTAAATCTTGATCGTTTTTTGAAATTAGTACCTCAGAAGGATTATTAACCTCTCGAAGTCCACTGCCTTGCATCTCGTAAATACCTAGTTCTGCAGTAGAACCGAATCTATTTTTTAATGATCTAAGTATACGATAGACATAATTTCTATCTCCTTCAAATTGAAGTACGGTGTCCACCATATGTTCTAAAATTTTAGGACCTGCAATGGTTCCATCTTTAGTGATATGACCGACTAAAATAACAGGAGTGTTACTTTCTTTTGCAAACTTGATCAGTTCGGCAGTACATTCTCTAATTTGCGAAATACTACCTGCTGCTGATTCAATATAATCAGAATGTAATGTTTGAATAGAATCAATAACCACCAAATCAGGTTCAAGCGCGACAATTTGTTGAAAGATGTTCTGAGTTTTTGTTTCCGTAAGAATAAAACAATTTTCAGAATTCGGATGAATGCGATCGGCACGCATCTTAATCTGTTTTTGACTTTCTTCGCCAGAAACATAAAGGGTTTTATATTGAAGTTTTAATGCAATTTGAAGCAGCAAGGTGCTTTTTCCAATTCCTGGTTCGCCTCCCAATAAGGTTAAAGATCCAGGTACTAATCCCCCTCCTAGAACACGATTGAATTCTAAATCAAGGGTGTTTAGACGGATTTCTTTATCACTATTAATTTCTTTTACTAATAACGGTTTTGAGGCTTTTTGTAGGGTTGATGTTGAAGATTTCCAAGTTTTTTTGCCTTCTTTTTGAACCACTTCTTCAACAACGGTGTTCCATTCTTTACAAGAGGTACATTGACCAATCCATTTTGCGTATTGAGCACCACAATTTTGACAGAAATAAGCAGTTTTGGTCTTTGCCATTTATTCTTTAGGAATTTGGCTAAAGATAAGTTTAAAGTTCTATATGTTAATAGCCAAAATCTGCTTTAAGCGCATCCATTTTGTCAAGAGCCATGTCTTTGGTCAAGAAATCAATTTCATTCATTTGAAAAGCCTTTTCAAAGGTTTTAAAAGCTTTCTTGGGTTCGCCAATTAATTCAAGGTACTCACCTTCAAAATAAAAACCCATCATACTTTCAGGAAATTGTTTTTTACAGATTTCTGACAAAGGTTGAAGACTTTCATAATCTTCCTTTTTAAGACAAGCGGCATAAATGGCCATAATATCGTTTAACTCAACTTCTTTTTCAAAACCAAGTAACTCTTCAATCATTCCATATTTAGCATCAAGATAGTTTATGACAGGGTCGTTTGAGGTAAGAATGTGCTCTTTATATTCTTTGGGGCTAATTGGTCTAAAAAGTTTAAAGACATTGTCAAATGCCTTACTAATGCCATAAGCAGCAATAGAAATATGATCTGGTTCATCGTATTGGTCAAAGAAATAATGTAAATTTTCTTTTTGAATAGAGCTGATAGCTGTATTCATTTGAAGAATTTTTTGACGATCATCAGTTGGTTCTTTCTCTAATACTAAATTGTAAAAAATCTCTTGATTTAATGCTGACAATCTTGCAGGAATTCGACTATCCATTTCAGTTGCAAGTACAGGAGAGATCGTTAGATACGCATTAAATAATGATTTGTCTTTGAATAGAAAATAATTACCAAAATTGGCAGTGATATCATAACCTATGAACATTTTAAATGGAGCTATGTTGTAACTGGTTTCTAAATATGGGATAAGTTCAGTGCCAAGAAACTCGTAGAATAATTTTCCTTTCTCAGTTGGAAGTCCAGTAGATTCTTCAAAATCACAATCCTCCCAACGAAGATCATTTTGACTTTGATGAACACCAACAATGATAGCTTCTGGCATTCTGTTATGTGTGCTATAAAATTTTGCATTAGCCACCACATTATCAAAAAGATATTCGGCATCTAATACAACAATTAGAGGGTATTTTTTTTCATAGGTATAATCTTCCGGAAAGTAATAAGAAACATCTCGACGTTCTTGTAGTCTAAAAGATTCAAATATTTCTTGTTTTACTTGAGCATTAATTCCAATAGATAACAGTGCCAAAACGGCAAATAATTTTTGGGTCATGGGGTATTCTTTTGATAATCAGGATTATCGATTTCTGTTCAATAACGGTAGTAGTAAGAAAGATATTGCCCCAAAAACTACTATCATTAGGGTTTGAGAAATCCACATAATCCACCCAAAAGCTTTTCCGGATACCTCGGTAATATCAAATAGTGAGAGTGCAGCTGTAACGGCAATCGGGTATGCCCCAATACCACCATTTGTAGTTGACATAGCAAAAGCTCCAGCAATAAAGGCTACAAGAATTTGAGAAAATGTTAAGTCTATTGTTTCAGTAACGGTGTACTTAATCACCCAAAACATAGCAATATAACAACCCCAAATAATCAAAGTATGTAGAACGAATAACCATTTGCTTTTCATTTTTAGAATACTCGAAACCCCTTCAAGCATACCATTTAAAAAGGTTTTTAGTTTTAAAGCAAAACCTGTTGTTGACTTTCTAATAAGGAATACTGCGCTCAAAAGACCTAAGATGCATATTGTTAAAAATATTAGTGAGCCAATTAGGTTGATTCCGTAGTTATTTAAAAAGTTTAAGATGATGTCGGTTTGTAAAACAAGAGTAAATGCTATGATTATAAAAAGCATTAAAAGGTCAATTACTCTTTCTGTAACTATAGTCCCAAAACCTTTTTCAAAAGGCACTTTTTCATAAGTAGTTAAGGCAGTAGCGCGTAAAAATTCTCCAGACCTAGGTATACCTAAATTTGCTAAGTATGAGGTTAGAATAATTAAAATATTATTGCTTAACCTTGGACGATAATTTAAAGGATTTAATAAATAATTCCATCTTATAGCTCTTGAAACATGACTTAAAATGCCAATAAGAATAGATAAGCCAACCCAAAATGGATTTGCCTTTGAGATATTTTCAATAATTATTTTTCTATCCTCAGGTGTTGTAGAGAAATAAGAGTACCAAACCAAACCAACTCCCAATAAAATTGGAACTACGATTTTAAGAATTTTTTTAAAGGATGGAGTCAAAATTAATTTAATAAATTGGAGTTCTCATCAGGAAAAACTAATGCTGGATTAAAGCTTTTTGCTTTTTCTATATCCATTCTAGCGTAAGTTATTAAAATAAGGATATCTCCAACAGCTACTTTTCTAGCTGCCGCTCCATTTAAAGTAATTTCACCTGAATTTCTAGGCCCAGGAATGGCGTAAGTCTCAAGGCGTTCGCCATTATTGTTGTTTACAATTTGAACTTTTTCGCCTCTTATGATATTAGCGGCATCCATCAAATCTTCATCAATGGTAATACTACCAATATAGTTTAAGTCCGCTCCTGTGACTTTAACACGATGAATTTTTGATTTTACGACTTCGATTTGCATGGGGGTAAAATTACTTAATTAAGTGCGATATTATCAATCAGGCGAACCTCTTCAGTGTATACAGCTATGAAAGCCCGATATTTTATATCAATTTGTTTTTTTGCTATTGGTGTTAAGGTGTCTATATCCGTTATTTCAAAATATTCTAACTCAAAAAGTGAACTATTTAAAAATTGGTTAAAAACCCATTCTTTAACTATAGGTGCACTTTTCGTGCCAAATTTTATTTTGGCAGTTTTAAGAGTTTCATAAATAAAACCTGCCTTTTTTCTAGTCGATTTAGAAAGGCGTTCATTACGAGAACTCATAGCTAAACCGCTCGGTTCACGCTCAATTGGACAACCAATAATTTGACACGAAATGTCTTTTAAGGTCACAAGTCTTTTGATAATCTGAAGTTGCTGAAAGTCTTTTTCTCCAAAGTAGGCTTTATCCGGCCCCACTGTTTTTAAAAGTAACTCAACAATAGTAGCTACACCGTTAAAATGCCCTGCCCTAAAGGTGCCTTCCATAACCTTTTCAAGGCCATTAAAATTATATGATTCAGATTTAATTTTATCATCATAAATGTCATTCTTCGTGGGTGCAAAAACAATGATATTAGTTGAAACTTTTTCAAGTAAATCTAAATCTTGTTTTAGGGTATTAGGATATTTATCTAAATCTTCTTCATTGTCAAACTGAGTTGGATTGACAAAAATACTAACCACGACTAATTCATTTTCATTGAAAGCTCTTTGAACTAAGGAAATATGACCTTTATGCAAAGCGCCCATTGTTGGGACGAAACCAAGGCTTAGTTCTTTGTTCTTTTTAGACTTAAGAATAGCTAAAAGGTCTTTTTTAGTAGTGTAAACTTGCATATAAAGCGTTAAAAACGTGCAAAAATACTATAAATACTGGTAATCTACATAAATTTTGTATTTTTGCAGCTACGTTTTTTCGATAAACAAAAATTACGTTTATGAATGGTAAAAAGATATTATTTGTATCTTCTGAATTAGTGCCTTACCTCCCAGAGAATCAAGTCTCTTTAATGTCATATGAAGCTCCAAGAATGGTCAACAGTAATGGTGGTCAAATTAGGATTTTTATGCCTCGCTATGGAAATATTAATGAACGACGACATCAATTGCATGAGGTCATTCGTTTGTCTGGGATGAACCTAGTAATAAATGACATGGATATGCCTTTAATTATTAAGGTTGCTTCAATTCCAAGGGAAAGAATTCAAGTTTACTTCATTGATAATGAAGAATATTTTAAACGAAAAGGAACATTTACTGATAAAGATGGAAATCTTTTCCCAGACAATGATGAGCGTGCTATTTTCTTCGCCAAAGGTGTCGTTGAAACTGTAAAGAAATTAAACTGGTCACCAGATATTATTCATGTTCATGGATGGATGGCGTCTCTATTGCCATTATACTTAAGACAATATTATGCTGATGAACCAATTTTTGCTGATAGTAAGATTGTAACATCTGTATATGGTAAAAGTTTTGATGGTGAATTAGATGCTAATATGCAAAAGAAGATTGCATTTGATGGTATTGAAGATAGTAAAATCAGCACTTTAAGTACTCCTGACTATAATAATTTGTTAAAGGTAGCAGTAGATTATTCTGATGCGGTTATTTTAGCATCGGAAGAAATTTCTGAAGATTTAACAGAACATATTTCCAACTTGGATAAGCCTGTTTTACCTTTTGTTTCATTTCAAGAAGCAGAAGAAGCTTATTCTAATTTCTACAATACAGAAGTGTTAAAATAGACCTAATGGGTATTTACAAAAATGTAATTTCAGCTTTTGCTGGAGTAATTATTTTGTTCGCTTTTTTGGTTTCTTGTGAAGAGGAGCTTGATACAATAGGCGACGGTGTTATTGGTGGAGAGCCTTTTAATACGGCTAGTGCAGAATTTGAAGTTTTTGCTTTCAATAAAGGACTTAATGCTGTCCAAACAAATAAAATGCCATTGTATCAAATGGGAACTTATAATGACCCCATTTATGGACTAAGAGAGGCAAAAGTTACCACACAATTGACCTTGCCAAATTTACAAGGGATAACAGAATATGGTAATCTTAGTGCAGAAGAAGAGTTGTTACAAGATAATTCTGGTAACAACGATACCATTCCGGAAAATGAAGTTGTAAAAGAAGTCATTCTGTATATACCTTATCAACAAGTACCCGCAGCGAGTAGAGATGCTGATAACGATGGAGTACAAGATGAGTTTGATAACGATTCAACTGATCCAGACACTGATGAGGATGGTGATGGTGTCACGGATAACGAAGAAAGAGTAGCAGGAACAGATCCTTTTAATCCAGATACTGATGGCGATGGTATTGGCGATGCTGAAGATGAATCAACAATAATAAATTCTTTTCCAATAAATTTTGCTTTAGATAGTATATTTTCAAATTCAATAAGAAAAGATGAAATTATAGGCTCAACTTTTGGTTTTAAGGTGGAAAGATCAACTTTTTTTCTAAGAGACTTAGATCCTAATACGAACTTCCAAGAAGCTCAAGAATATTATTCGACCCAACAATTTTCACCAAGTTTTGTTTCAGAAGTTTTGGCAGATACTACAGTTACAATTAGCAGTCTCGAGTATTTGTTTTTTGAAGAAGATGATCCCGATACCGAAGATGAAGATGAATCAGAGGTTGTAGAAACGCGACTAAATCCAGGCATTCGAATAAAACTGGATACTCAATTTTTTCAAGAAAACTTTATAGATAAAGAAGGAAGTACAGAATTTCAAAGTCAGGCAAATTTTAGTGATTTCATTAGAGGATTACATTTTACGCTAACTCCTCCTGCTGGACAAGATCTTATGCTTTTGTTTGATTTATCCCAAGCGAACATTACAGTGACATATGAATTCGATGATTTCGTTGTTGATGATAGTGATACAGACGCTGATACAACGACAGGCGAAATTGAAAGAGTTGAAAGAGATTTTACGATTAACTTTTTCCAAAATATTAATAACAATACCAATGGCAACGCAGTTAATACTTATATAGACGAACCTTATTCATCAGATATAATTGCTTCTCTGGATGATGATGTGAGTGATTCTAGAATATACTTAAAAGGAGGTTCGGGATCATATGCCGAAATAAATTTATTTGAAGAGGATAATGGTACTAACATAATTTCTGAAATCAAAAGCAACAATTGGATTATCAACGAGGCTAATCTTGTATTTTATATTGATAGAAGCCTTATTGATAGTGAATCTAACGCAACAGAACCGCCTAGATTATATTTATTTGAATTAGAAAGTTTAGATCCATTGTATGATATAACAAATGAAACTTCTACTTCAATTACTCCCTTAGGTCAATTTTTAAACTACGATGGTATTATTGAAAGGGATGATGATGGTAATGGGGTAAAGTATACTGTTAGACTTACTGAATATGTTAATGATTTGATTCTGCGTGACGAAGAAAATGTAACCCTTGGTCTAACTCTTTCTTCTGATATAAGTATTACCGGGGCATTAGAATCTCAATCTACGGATATGAATAATCCGAGTATTCCTGTATTGTCAAATATAAATCCTTTAGGTACCGTCCTTTATGGACCAAATGTAGATTTGCAAGACGATGATAAAAAATTAAAGCTGGAAATTTTTTATACTGAAGCAAATTAGCAGCCAATTTTTGTTCCGTATACCAGTTGTGTGTTTTTTTCGTTAATACATCTAGAGTTTAACAAGTTTATTCATTCAAATATTATTTTTGCAAATGAAAACTTGTTTGACAGAACCTCAAATAAACTAATAATATGTGTGGAATAGTTGGTTATATTGGGCATAGAGATGCCTATCCAATAATAATTAAAGGCTTACAAAGGCTAGAATATCGTGGCTATGATAGTGCGGGGGTCGTTCTTTTTGATGGTGAAAGTATGCAGCTTTCAAAAACAAAGGGAAAGGTTGAAGATTTAAAAAATAAAGCCACTCAATCAATAGATACAAATGGTAAGTTAGGTTTAGGCCATACAAGGTGGGCTACACATGGTGTTCCTAACGATGTTAACTCACATCCACATGTTTCTAATTCGGGCGATTTAGTCATTATTCATAATGGAATAATAGAGAATTACGAATCAATTAAAAAAGCTTTAATCAAGAGGGGTTACACCTTTGAATCTGATACTGACACAGAGGTTTTAGTTAATCTTATTGAGGAAGTAAAAAAGAAGGAGGGTGTAAAACTTGGGAAAGCAGTTCAAATTGCATTAAATCAGGTAATAGGAGCATATGCTATTGCAGTTTTTGACAAGAACAAACCTGATGAAATTGTAGTAGCAAAACTTGGAAGTCCCTTAGCTATAGGTATTGGAGAAAGTGAATATTTTATTGCTTCTGATGCTTCACCGTTTATCGAGTTTACCAATAATGCCGTTTACCTTGAAGATGAAGAAATGGCTATTATACGAATTGGAAAAGAAATAAAGTTACGTAAGATAAAAGATGATGCTATAAGCTATCCTAACATTTTAGAACTCCAAATGAACTTGGAGGAAATTGAGAAGGGTGGCTACGATCACTTTATGCTTAAAGAAATATATGAGCAACCTAGGGCAATTCATGATACTTATAGAGGTCGTTTGTTAGCAGATGAGGGTTATATTAGAATGTCAGGAATTGATCATAATATTGAGAGATTCTTGAATGCTAACCGTATAATTATTGTAGCCTGCGGAACGTCATGGCATGCGGGATTAGTTGCTGAGTATATTTTTGAAGATTTAGCTAGAATTCCTGTTGAAGTCGAATATGCTTCAGAATTTAGATACAGAAACCCTGTAATCACGGAAAAGGACATTTTGATTGCTGTTTCGCAATCTGGCGAAACAGCAGATACTCTAGCAGCTATTAAAATGGCCAAAGAAAAGGGAGCATTTGTTTTCGGAGTTTGTAATGTGGTCGGATCTTCTATAGCACGTGAAACACATGCTGGTGCTTATACACATGCGGGACCTGAAATTGGTGTGGCTTCAACTAAAGCCTTTACAACCCAAATAACGGTTTTAACAATGATTGCTCTAAAACTAGCTAAAGAAAAAGGTGAATTTTCACAATCTAAGTACCATGAATTTTTGACGGAACTCGAGGGTATACCGCAAAAAGTTGAGAAGGCCTTAAAATCAAATGATTTAGTAGAAAAGATAGCTGAGGTTTATAAAGATTCTACAAATTGTTTGTATTTGGGAAGAGGTTATAATTTTCCTGTTGCTCTTGAAGGAGCCTTGAAATTAAAAGAAATTAGTTATATCCATGCTGAAGGTTACCCTGCTGCGGAAATGAAACATGGGCCTATTGCTTTGATTGATGAAGAAATGCCCGTAGTTGTAATAGCTACAAGAAAAGGACACTACGAAAAGGTAGTTAGTAATATTCAAGAAATTAAATCACGTAGTGGTAAAATTATTGCAATTGTAACAGAGGGTGATGAAACCGTTAAAGGCATTGCTGACCATGTTGTTGAGGTTCCTGAATCATCAGAAGCTTTAACGCCATTGTTAACTACAATTCCTTTACAATTGCTTTCATATCATATTGCGTTAATGAGAGGTTGTAATGTCGATCAGCCAAGAAATTTGGCAAAATCAGTTACTGTTGAGTAATTATCTACCAAAGCATATTTTTGTAAAACCGTCATTTATGACGGTTTTTTTTGTTAAATTCTCACTTCAAACCGTGTTTTTTTAAAGAAAAAGTACTATGCATGCATAATTTCTTTTTCTTTCCGTGGATATAATCTTAAAAAAATGTATATTCCGCTCAAATTTTTAACGCTGATTTAAAACTAACTTAACGCAAATTCAAGTCTAATGAAAAATTTAATTTTGGCATTTTTCCTAATCTTGGGAACATCTTTAATGTCACAAACTACAGTTACTGGAAAAGTTGCAGATGAAAATGGAAATCCTGTACCAAGTGCAAATATTGTTATAGTAGGTGTGGCAGAAGGAACGGTAGCGGATTTTGATGGTAATTTTACTTTAACTACTTCGCAGACGCCTCCATTTGATTTAAAAATATCAAGTATAGGATATAGTACTGCAACCGTTGCAGTTACAGAAAATAATCAATCCTTAGCCGTTATATTGAATGAAAACTCTACAGCACTTGATGAAATTGTGATTTCGGCTTCGAGAACGCCAGAACGAATTTTTGAATCACCAGTATCTGTTGAACGTTTCGGTTTAAAAGAAATAAAGAATACAACTGCGGAATCTTTTTATGGCGGTCTGCAAAATCTAAAGGGTGTAGATATCAATACCAACAGTTTAACTTTTCAATCTATAAACACAAGAGGTTTTGCAACTTTTGCAAATACAAGATTTATGCAGCTGGTAGACGGAATGGATAATACTGCCCCAGGTTTGAATTTTGTATTAGGTAATTTAGTTGGTATGTCTGAACTAGATGTTCAAAGTGTTGAGATATTACCAGGGGCATCTTCGGCTTTATACGGTGCCGGTGCATTTAATGGTATACTATTTATGCGTAGTAAAAATCCATGGGATTTTCAGGGAATCAGCGCATATGGTAAAACCGGTATAACATCTCAAGAGGCTGCCGGTGATAATCAGTATTATGATTTTGGTATTCGAGCCGCACATGCTTTTAGCGACAAATTTGCTGCAAAAGCTACCTTTTCATTCTTGAAAGGTGAAGATTGGCATGCAAATAGAACTGATGATTTGGCCAACCCAGGAGCTGATCGGTCGAACCCAGCTTACAATGGTTTAAATGTTTATGGTGATGAAGTTGGTACGGTCTTAAATTTTGATGTTTTAGGAGGATTACCTGCTGGTACGGTAGGGTCAGCTTTTGTTAGTAGAACGGGCTATAATGAGAGCGATTTAACAAATTATAACGCGGAGAGTGTAAAAACGGATTTCTCTTTGCACTACAGACCTTTTGCCGATGATTTAGAACTTATATATAATGGTCGTATCGGTCGTGGTACTACTATATATCAAGGTATTAATAGATACGCAGTACAAGGTTTTACTATGCAACAGCATAAATTAGAATTGAAAAATGATAACTTTTTTATAAGAGGATATATTGTTTCAGAGAACTCAGGTGATGCCTATGATACAAGATTTACTGCTATAAATGTTAATAGAAGGTGGAAATCTGATTTAGCATGGTTTGGTGATTATGCGGCTACTTTTATAGGAGCTAAATTGGGAGTGGGATCAGGTGTTTTAGCAACAGATGAACAAGCACATGCTGCAGCTAGAGCGGCTGCCGATACCGGACGTTACGAACCGGGAAGTGCTCAGTTTAAAAGTGCTTTTAATGCTGTTACAAGTGATGGTGACTTGACAACAGGTTCAAAATTTATTGATAACACGAAATTCCGACACGTAAATGGTAACTATAATTTAGCGCATTTGATTGATGATTGGGCAGATATTCAAGTTGGCGGCTCTTGGAGAGAATACGAACTAAATTCAAGTGGAACTATATTTACTGATATTGATGGACCAATTACTTATCAGGAGTATGGTGGTTACATGCAAGTACAGAAAAAGCTAGCTGATGAAAGACTTAAATTAACGGTGTCAGGTCGTTATGATAAGAATGAATTCTTTGATGGTTTCTTCTCGCCTAGAGCTGGTTTTTCAGTTACACTAGGAGAAAACAGAAACCATAATCTACGAGCCTCGATACAACAAGGATTTAGAAACCCAACTACTCAAGATTTATTTATTGGACTTGATGCAGGTCAAGCAATTTTAGTTGGTTCTGCGCCAACTAACCTTGATAGAGATATTAGAACTTTTCCAGTTAGTCAGCCAGGCCAGGTATTTACAGGTGGAGCCGAAACGGTTCAAGTAACAGGTAGATCGGCCTATGAAAATGCGTATTCATTAAGTTCTGTTGGTGCGTTTTCTGCTACCGGCGACCCGACGGCTTTAGAGATAGCTACACCAGGTCTTGTTCAACCGGAAGAAATTACTGCTGTGGAAGCGGGTTACCGTGCTCAGCTAGGTAAATTTACTATTGATTTAAGTGGTTACTATAACAGTTATGCAAATTTTATTGCTAACGTAACGACTATCGTTCCATTATACGGACAGGTGGGCGATAATTCATTATCTGTTTTAGCTCTTGCAAATGGAGATTTTAAAGCGTACCAAGCCTATACCAATTCAACAGTTGATATTAATTCATGGGGAGCTACAATAGGCGTTGATACTAAAATTTTGGGAGATTTTGATTTAGGTGTTAACTATACCTTTACCGATTTAGATTTCGATAAAGTTGCTTTCCCCGATTTTAGAACTAATTTCAATACACCAAAACATAGAGTGAAGGCTTCTTTTGGTAATACAGAGCTTTTTAAGAATTTCGGATTTGGAGTAAACTATCGTTGGAGCGATTCATATTTCTGGGAAGCTTCGTTTGCTGATGGTGACGTTCCTTCATTTACCGTGCTTGATGCTCAAGTGAATTATACTGTTCCAGGTATTAAATCTGTATTTAAGGCAGGAGCATCCAACATTTTGAATGAAGAATACTTTCAAGCTGTTGGTTCCGGTTTGATAGGTTCCATTTACTACGTGTCTTGGACAATCAATCCATAATAACATAACATTTACTTTTTAACAAAGGCAGCCGCAATGGCTGCTTTTTTGTTTTAAAAAAAGATTATGGAAGTTTCTAATTACAAAACGAAAAACATATCTTTGCAGCCGGAAAAAAGAGGGTTTTTCCCACTAAGAAATTGAATAAAACGAAATAAGCAAGTAATGGCTAAAGTTACAGGTAAAGTTGCCCAAATCATCGGACCAGTTATTGATGTTGAATTTGAATCAGGAACTGAGATTCCTAAAATTTATGATTCTTTAGAAATAGACAAAGAAGATGGCTCAAAACTAGTTCTTGAAGTACAATCTCATGTTGGTGAAAATACGGTAAGAACAATCTCAATGGACTCAACAGATGGGTTAAGCAGAGGTGTTGAGGCTGTAGCAACTGGTAGCTCTATACAAATGCCAATAGGTGAAGATGTTTATGGACGTCTTTTTAATGTAATCGGGGATGCAATTGATGGAATGGAGAATTTGCCAAAAGCTGGTAAAAATGGACTTCCAATTCACCGTGAAGCACCAAAATTTGAAGATCTTTCTACTTCAACAGAAGTTCTTTTTACAGGTATCAAAGTAATTGATTTAATTGAGCCTTATGCCAAAGGTGGTAAAATTGGATTATTTGGAGGTGCAGGTGTTGGTAAAACGGTATTAATTCAAGAGTTAATTAACAACATTGCAAAGGGTCATGGTGGTCTTTCGGTATTTGCAGGGGTTGGTGAACGTACAAGAGAAGGAAATGACTTGCTTAGAGAGATGTTGGAGTCTGGTATCATTAAATACGGTGATGATTTCACGCATTCAATGGAAGAAGGCGGATGGGATTTATCTAAAGTTGATAAAGAAGCAATGAAAGAGTCAAAAGCGACTTTCGTTTTTGGTCAAATGAATGAGCCTCCAGGAGCTCGTGCTCGTGTAGCTTTATCTGGATTAACAATTGCTGAATACTTCCGTGATGGGGCAGGTGATGGCCAAGGTAAAGATGTTCTTTTCTTTGTTGACAATATCTTCCGATTTACACAAGCAGGTTCTGAAGTATCTGCATTATTAGGTCGTATGCCATCTGCAGTAGGTTACCAACCTACATTAGCAACTGAAATGGGTGCAATGCAAGAACGTATTACATCAACAAAAAGAGGTTCTATTACTTCAGTACAAGCGGTTTATGTACCAGCGGATGATTTAACGGATCCAGCGCCAGCAACAACTTTTGCGCACTTAGATGCGACAACGGTACTTTCTCGTAAAATTGCGGAGCTTGGTATTTATCCAGCAGTTGACCCGTTAGATTCAACTTCTAGAATTTTAACTGCTGATATTTTAGGTGATGATCATTACGGTTGTGCGCAACGAGTTAAAGAGTTATTACAGCGTTATAAAGAGCTTCAAGATATCATTGCAATTCTGGGTATGGAAGAGCTTTCTGAAGAAGATAAACTTGCTGTAGGACGTGCTAGACGTGTACAACGTTTCTTATCACAACCTTTTCATGTAGCAGAGCAGTTTACAGGAATCCCAGGAGTTTTAGTTGATATTAAAGAGACTATTAAAGGTTTTAATATGATTATGGATGGTGAATTAGATCACTTACCAGAGTCAGCATTTAACTTAAAAGGGACCATTGAAGAAGCTATTGAAGCTGGTGAAAAAATGCTTGCGGAAGCTTAAATACTAACAAACTAATTACTATAAAAATGTATTTAGAAATTGTATCTCCAGAGGCTACTCTTTTTTCAGGTGAAGTAACTTCAGTTACGGTGCCTGGTATTAATGGTGAGTTTCAAATGTTACAAAACCACGCTCCGATTGTATCATTATTACAAGAGGGTAGTGTAAAATTTCAAGGTGATATTTCAATAGAAGAAGAATTCCAAAATAAATTCTCTCAAGGCGCCAGTGGGGAAACCATTTTAGCTATTAATAGCGGTACCATTGAATTAAAGGATAACAAGGTGATAGTTTTGGCTGATTAAACCAAAACGATATAATTCAAAAAAAGCTGCTTATTTCAAGCGGCTTTTTTTTGTCATTAATATTTCGATAAAGATGCTACTTTTGATTTATGTCAGATTTCCCTGAAAAATTATCCAGAAAACTTATAAGGCGCCAAGAGGAGAATAGTTTTCGAGAGCTAAAGCCTCAACAAGATTTGATTGATTTTTCATCTAATGATTATTTGGGCTTATCCAGAACATCGTTATTGCAAAGTGCAACTAATGAGATATTGAAATCAAATAGTTCTTTTAACGGGGCTACTGGTTCGAGATTGCTTACTGGCAATCATAATTTATATTCAGAATTAGAGTCTTATTTAAAGTCTTTTTATGACTTTGAAAGTGCTTTGATTTTCAACTCGGGTTATGACGCTAACATCGGTTTTTTTTCTTGTGTACCACAAAGAAATGATATTATTTTTTATGATGAATTGATTCATGCTAGTATTCGTGATGGCATTAAAATGAGCAATGCAAAGGCATTTAAATTCAAGCATAACAATGTTGATGATTTAAGAGGTCAGATTGACAAGATTAGAGAAAAGGATTTTTATGAGGAAATTTATGTAGTGACGGAGTCAGTTTTCTCTATGGATGGTGATTCCCCCAATATAAGCGAACTTGCAAAATTTTGTAATGAACATAGCCTATATTTTATAGTAGATGAAGCTCATGCTATTGGTGTTTTTGGTAAGGGTTTAGTGGTCGAAAAGAACTTACAAGAAAAAGTTTTTGCCCAGATTATTACATTTGGAAAGGCAATAGGCAGCCATGGTGCGGCAATTTTGGGTAGTAAACCTTTAAAAGAATACTTGATTAATTTTGCGCGAAGTCTTATTTATACAACGGCCTTAGCACCCCATTCCATCGCATCTATTTTAGCTGCACATCAATTTTTAGAAGTTGAATATGGCAAAAGTTTAATAGAGAAATTAAGACAGAATATTCACTATTTTAACCAGACAATTGAAGCACTGCACCTAAGGCAAGTATTTTTGTTGAGTACATCTGCTATTCAAATTGCGTTGATATCGGGTAACATAGCCGTTAGAAGTTTATCAATAACCCTAATGGCAAGTGGTTTTGATATTCGTCCAATTTTAGCACCAACGGTTCCTAAAGGGAATGAGCGCTTAAGAATTTGTCTGCATGCTTTCAATACGAAAGATGAAATAGAAAGAGTTTTATTATTGATTAAAGAAAATGGGTAAAGACTTGATTACTTTAGGCAGCTTTGAGTTTTTGGCAGATGTTCAAATTATCAAAGGAAAGTTAGAATCAGAAGGAATTTCAGTAACATTGAAAGATGCGAATACCGTTGGTGTTGAACCCTTTGCCAGCAACGCAATAGGCGGAATAAAATTACAGGTACATCAAGAAGATAAGGAGCGAGCACAAGAAATATTTGATCAAGTACGTAATTATGCTGTTGATGAAGACGGGGAATTAATCGTCTGTCCAAATTGTAAGGCAGAAAAATCAGAGGTACTTTATCAACGAAAAACAATTTTTTATAAACTCTTTCCATTTTTTGAACCGAAAAAATACCGCTGTGCCAATTGTCAATTTATTAGAAAAGCTGAAAAATGAAATTCTTTATTACAGGGATATCTACTGAGGTGGGAAAAACAATTGCCTCTGCAATTGTAACAGAAGCTTTAGAAGCAGATTATTGGAAGCCCATACAAGCAGGTGATTTAGACAATTCGGATACGCATAAGGTCAAAGCTTTAATTTCAAATAAAAAATCTGTCTTTCATCAAAATAGTTATGCATTAAAAACTCCTATGAGTCCTCATGCGGCAGCTGAAATTGATGGTGTTCAAATTTATTTAAAGCAAATAGTGGAACCTGAGACAGATAACCATTTGGTAATTGAAGGCGCTGGTGGGTTGTTAGTTCCAATAAATGATGATGATACTATTTTAGATTTGATTAAACCGGACTATAAGGTAATTGTAGTTTCAAGACACTATTTAGGTAGTATCAATCATAGTTTATTGACCATAAAGGCATTACAAAATAAGGGTTATCAACCTGGAATAATCTTTAGTGGAGATGAACATACTACAACAGAAAATATTATTTTAAAGAAGACTCAAGCCACTTTTTTAGGTAGAATTAATGAAGAAAAAAATATTAATCAAGCAGTTATAGAAAAACATGCTGCTTTATTAAGACCTTCTCTACTTAAGTTTTAACCTTTCATAGATAATAGCATTATCGACAGTATCTAATGGTTTATAAAGTTTTAATAGCTGTAAATTAATATAGAAGTTTGCTTTGTATTCCTTTTTATCAAAAACACGTCGATTTTTTCTTGTAACAATATGACTAGGAGATTTTTGTTCGATTATAAATTGTAATTCTTTTTCACCAGTTGCCCTTGGATTTTCATAAGCAAAAAACATTTCATCTTTTAAAATATTGCTAGGTTGGGTTGCACTCTTGGTAACCGGTTTTGCATTCATTAACCAATATCCAATGTGATACTCAGCAAAATATATGTTTGAAGAATTAATCCCATAATCCTTAAAGTATTTTGGAACAGTTATGCCTTCGCCATTAAATACAGAACCTCTTTCTATTTTATGTTTGATAATATTGTAATATTCTAAATAGCTTTCCACTGGAATTAAAAAAAGAAATAGACTAATAAATGGAATGAATTTTTTGAGTCTTAAAGAATATTTTTTCTTAATTAATATTGCTATAAATGCCAAAATCGTTGGGTAAATTAAGATTAGATAATGGCCATTCACTCTTCCTCCTTTAATAAAAGCCAATAGCGTTCCAAAAATTGAACCAATAATAAATAGCGTATTATGGTTTTTAAAATTTAATAATCCTCTTTTCCATGAATACCATATTAATAAAATAAAGGGTGATAAATACGCTAAGAGTTTTATGAATGAATCATTTCTAGCACCCGCATAAGCCAACGGTGCTTCAACAACAGATTTCCACCAAAGCATAGACAAATCATCTTTGTAATAAGGTAAAAAACAAATCACAATTATTACAAGAGCACCTAAGCCATATAAAATGGGATTTAAAATTGATAATATTGATTTTTCATTTTTGTAGGAAGTCCAAATGATAATTAAACCTAAAATGAGGGCAACGTAGGCAAGGTTTAGTTTTATCATTAAGGCACATCCAACTAAAATGCCTATTCCTATCCATTTATAAATCGAGTTTTTAGTTGTTACCATTAACCATATTGCTGGTGTCATGAATGCCATTGCAATATGTTCTGACATAATTCCTTGTAAACTACCAAATAAACTTTGAAGAATTATACATAGCACTGCTGTGATTAAAGCTATAGACTTTGATGCTTCTTCTTTGGCCAATTTGTAGGTAAAAAATGAAGAAGTGGTAACTAATAAAACACCAATTAGTCTAATTGCAATAAAACTTTTCCCAAAAAAATAAATAATGGAGCCAAAGAAGAAAAAGATTAAAGGAGGTTTTATATCCCATAATTCTGTAAAGGGAAGATATCCATCTACCCAAGATTGACCCATTAATATGAAAGAACTTTCGTCTCTATCAATATAGTCTCTAAAGAAGAATGGCAAACGAATGAATAGACAATATAGAAATAGGATGGCAAAAATTGCCTTTTCTGATAAATTTGAAATAGAATTATGAATTGGCATATAACTATGATGTTCTATGAAATCTCCAAATTTTTAAAAGATCAAACCAAAGTTTAAAAAAATAGGTCACTTTTACTTTTGATTCTCCTTGATCTACCCATCTTTTGACCGGCACTTCTTCCATAAAGTCTAAAGCATCTGATTTTCCATAATATTTTAACAGTCGGCTGAAAATTTCAACATCAAATAACCATTTAGAAATAAAAGGGTCTTTAAAAGCAATTTTTGCAACTTCAGAATCAAAAACTTTGCACCCGCATTGGGTATCGTAAACTTTGATATCAAGAATACTCGAAATAAAAGTTGCTATAATTCGACCAGCTAAAAATCTTGAAAACTTTCGATCTACCACGGAACCAATTTTCAAAATTCTTGATGCAAAAACAAAACGTTTATCATTTTCTAAAAATGAAAAATAAGAATAGCACTCTTCAAGAGAGGTAGCTAAATCAGCATCTAAATATGCAATAGCATTTTCACTATTAAGAATATGCAATACGCCCGTTCTAACTGATTCTGCTTTTCCTTGATTCTTGACATTGGTTAATACGGTAATTCTTTCTACAAAATTCTCTTTTATGCCATTTAAAATTATTCCCGTATTATCAGAAGAGGCGTCATTGACAAAGCAAATTTTACACGCCGGATAGTTTTTCAAAAAGGTTAAAAAACTATCAACAGGTAATCGATTTGCTTCGTTATAACAAGGAACAATTATAGTCAAGATTATTTGGCTGAAATTTGTGCAAATATAAGTTATGATTTTATAGTGTAAGTATTGGAATAAATTGAAATACCTCGCTTCTTTTCCCATCTTTGTAACTATAGTATTTTGCTCTTGAGAAAACCTATGAAGAAAGAAGAACTAATTACTCGCGATAAAAAACATATTTGGCACCCTTTAACTCAACATAAGACTGCGGCTGCTCCATTAGCAATAACAAAGGCCAAAGGAGCATTAATTTGGGATGAACATGGCAAACAATATATTGATGGAATAGCCTCTTGGTATACGGCGATGTATGGTCATTGTAATGAGGATATTACTGCTGCTTTAAATAAGCAAATGCAAGAATTAGATTTTGTCATGTTTAGTGGTTTTACTCATAAGCCAGCTATTGAACTTTCAGAGCGTTTGATTCAAATTTTACCAGATAATCAATCTAAAATATTTTTTAATGATAATGGTTCTACTGCAATTGAGGCAGGTATAAAAATGGCTTTGCAATTTCATCATAATCAAGGAAAACGTAGAGATACTCTAATTGCATTTGAAGATGGATTTCATGGTGACACTTTTGGAGCAATGAGTGCATCAGGTATTTCTTCTTATAACGGGCCATTTGAAAATTTTTTATTGAAAGTCGAAAGAATACCAATACCAACAGACGAAACGATTGATGAAGTATTAGGCAAGTTGGATATTATTTTAAAATCAAATTCTTGTGCTGCTTTTGTTTTTGAACCACTAATTCAAGGCGCTGCCGGTATGAAATTCCATTCTGCAAAAGGATTGAATATGCTAATCAAAAAATGTCAAGAACATGATGTGCTTTGCATTGCTGATGAGATCATGACTGGTTTTGGTAAAACAGGAAAGAATTTTGCCTGTGATTATTTAGAACATAAACCTGATATTATTTGTTTGAGCAAATCACTTACGGCCGGAATGTTTCCCTTAAGTATAACAAGCTGTAGCCAACAAATTTTTGATGCTTTCTTAAGTAATGAAACAGCAAAGGGTTTCTTTCATGCACATACCTATAGCGGACACCCTTTAGGTTGTGCTGCTGCGCTAGCAGGACTGGACTTGCTTGTTTCACCTCATATAAAGGAACGAAGAAAATATATTGAAGGTGAACATCAAAAGTTTTTAAAACAAATAGAAAATCATCCGAAAATTGAAAATGCCCGAACGCTTGGTGTTGTATTAGCAATTGACTTAAAAGTTGAAACTAATCGTTATGGTAAATTACGAGATGAAATGTATAAATATTTTATGGCGAAAGGAGTCAATCTGAGACCTCTTGGAAATACAATTTATACTTTGCCCCCTTACGTTATTACTAATGACCAATTGCATAAAATTTATCAATCTATTTCAGATTTTTTAAATTCTTAATACTCCGTATCAGTTGATTCTAAAAAATCAAATTCCTGCTCATTAACTTCAACTCGTATTTCATGATAAATCCACTCATCTGCTTTTCCGCTTGCATCTATAAATAAACTACCATTTCCTTTTGACCCAGATATAGGGATGACCATTTTGGCACTTTTGTCACCATTTATCCAATTAATATTACCTTGTATCACACCATCTTTTTCAATAGGTGAACCCAAAATATTCATTAGTTCCTCGTCTTGATTAATAAGTTCAAAAACATATTCATAAGGTTGTGAATCTTCCATGACATTGGTAATACCCCAAAATAGACTACCAAACAATACAACCAAACCTATGATTAGTGTTAGACAACCACCTAAAGGTAATGCCCATTTCCAGTTTCTTTTCAACCAATTTGGTTGAGGTACTAACTCATTATTCATGGTTTCTTTACTTTTATTGGAATCATGAAGGTAAGAACTTTTACTTTTGCTGAATTAATTCGACAATTGAAAGAGCCTATCTCCATAACAGCTATATCTTCCATTTCCTCAATAGGAAGTTCACTCAAACAAACTTGGGAAGCTTATCAAAAAAATTCTCATTATTTAGAAAATATTAAGATAGGCAACGATGAGGTTTACGCAGCCACATTGCCAGAATCTTTAGTTTCAGAAATTGAAATTTTAAGAAATTCAGATTCGAAATATAAATATCTTGATTTATCAGTGCTTTATGCAATGTATACTTCGAGATTTGCTATTGAAACCTCAGGTTGGACAACCGGTGATAATTTTGGTGTCAACATAGGCTCTTCAAGAGGGGCAACTTCACTCTTTGAGCGTTATCACAAGGAATTTTTGAAAAGTAATAATACCTCAACTTTAACATCACCGACCACAACTTTAGGTAATATCTCTACCTGGGTTGCTCATGACTTGGGAACAAAGGGTCCAAATATTTCACACTCCATAACCTGTTCTACGGCCTTACATGCAATGCTAAATGGTATTGCATGGATTCAAAGTGGAATGGCAGATAAATTTTTAGTAGGAGGTAGTGAGGCACCATTAACTGCTTTTACTATTGCTCAAATGAAAGCTTTAAAAATTTATACATCAACATCCCCTTCTAGTTTTTCAACTACTAATAAAACAGTCTCGGTCGAGAATTTTTTCCCATGCCGAGCACTAGATTTAGAAAAAACAAAGAACACTATGGTATTAGGTGAAGGTGCATCAGTGGCTTGTCTTGAAAAGGGTAGTTCAAGTAATACAATAGCAAAAATTATAGGTCTTGGTTATGCCACAGAGGCTCTTGAGCACAATGTATCTATATCAAAAGATGCTCAATGTTTTCAAGATAGTATGACCATGGCTTTAGGTGGTCAATCTGCTGATAATGTAGATGTTGTTGTTATGCATTCTCCAGGAACGGTAAAAGGAGATAAGGCAGAATATAATGCTGTTAAGAAGGTGTTTTGTAACAAAACTCCTTTTTTGACGACAAATAAATGGAAGGTAGGGCACACTTTTGGTGCTTCAGGAATGCTAAGTATTGAAATGGCAATTCTAATGCTATTACATCAAAAAACTATTCCAGTTCCATTTGTTCCAATACAAGATAAGCCATCAACTATTTCTCGAGTAATGGTTAATGCAGTCGGTTTTGGGGGGAATGCAGTTTCAATCTTACTTTCTAAATAAAACTGACAACAGTTACTTGTAAAGTATCATATTAAGTACTTTTAAAGTCTAGCATAAAGTTTATTAATTTGAAGAATGATAATAAGGTTGGGCTAGATTTGGTAATAGTCAATACCTTTAAGTATTTTGAGGCGTCCAAAGAACACTGCGCCTAAGGCAGAATGGGCATTAAGTTTTTAAAAAGGCCGCAATATTAGCTAAAACGGTAACCTGATCAAAGTACCAATCGACAAAAGATACGGGGAAGATTTTGATTTGGGCCCTGTTCAAAATTCGGATGCGTTCCACAGAAAGTGCATGCACAAAATCCCCTGGGTATCCTATAAGATCAATGGCATAATAGCCTGATTTCGTTCGTAATAAAAGATCTAGCGTAATATCCGCGATTTTGTACCCTTCCCAGATCTTGTCGTAAGCCACCTTGGGCAGGCTAGCTTGCACTTGCTTCAAAAAGACATCGTGAGCTGGAACTTTTCCTTTATAGGATGTTGATTTGCTTCTGCTTCCGTACGCGTAGTATTTCCGGAAAAGACTCTCCGGTTTGTGATCGTTAGGGCTTCCTGAATAGTATATATACTGCCTATGCCTGGCTCTGGTAATCGATACATTGAAAACATCTGGTTTGTTCAGATGTTGTTTTGTGGAGTGGTGCGTTGTGCCATCCACAACCATGGAGAGATACATTATATCCCGTTCTTCGCCCTGGAAAGCATAGGGAGTGCCCACCTTAAACTTGTGGCGGTCTAGGGTTTCTATGTTAAATTTATGTAACAAAGCTTGTGAAAGATGGTCGACCTGACTTCTAAATGGGGAAAGAATTCCAATGGAAGATACGAGTTTGGGGTCTAATTGCGCCTCGTTACGGACCAGATCAATAACATCTTCCAACAAGTTTTCCGCTTCAACAGTATTTACACCATTACCCTCTCGTTTTCCATTGGTTGCAATAAAGAACAGAGATTGTTCATCCCGGCCCGGCTTATGTGTCATCAGCCGGAGTTCGTTGTTATAGAATTCTTGATTGCTGAATCCTATGATTTGGGGAAGGCTACGGTAGTGCTCGTCTAGCATGGCAACTTGCGATCGACTTTGTAAGCTATGAATGGCAAGATCTAATATACTATGGTCCCTATAATTTAAAAGGAAAGTATCTACTGCCTGTAACTCCAGTTTTTGCTGGGTACGAAATTGAATGTCTTTTGAAAGAAAGGAGATATGCCGCAATTGACTGGGGTCGCCGGCGAACACCACTCTTTTGGCACGTTGCATGGCCGGAATACATGATGCAATATCGCATTGGGTGGCTTCGTCGATGATTACTACATCAAAAAGTTCTTTTTGAAGTGGGACCTTATCCTTGATTTCTGAAAGATTTATCAACCAAATAGGGAAGGCCTTTAAAATGCTGTCGAAATTGATTTTTTCAAAAATGGCAACACGTTCTGTATCGCTATGGGTGTTGAGTGCCTTATAGAATTCATTAAAATCGCTCCAATTCCGCTGTATGACCAAAAGCAGGTTGAGAACATAGTTCCATTTCAAAAACTCTTTGGTTTTTTTCACGGAACGGGTATCATTGCCCATGATTTTTGTAATTAGGTAATCTAACGGTCCTTGAAATGCTAGCTTATTTTCTAATTCTAGCCATAAGGTTTTCAAATTGTCCCATAGCTTGGGTTCTTTTTGGCTTAAAAACGCACTTTTTTCCTTTTCTCCGCCCAATATTTTGTCATAGGCACCCTCCAACTTGTTTGTTTCGATTTTGAGTTTTTGAAGTTGTCGGTGGAGGGATTTTAAGGCATCTCTTAGTTTGGACAAGTCGTCAAAGCCATTGTGTTCGTTGAATTCCTTGTGCAAAAATCGCATTGGGAAAGCGCTGAGCAATAATGACTTTATAAAACGGCGCACCTTAGTGATATGCTTTCTTTTTCTACCACCCCGGATGATGCAATGTTCAAAACCTAACTGCGTATTTATTTTTTCGGCGACCACATCTACGGCCTCATCTGTCCTTGAAGCAATCAAAACCGATTCTCCCCGGCTCATATGTTCCAAGGCGATTGCCGAAATGGTATAGGTCTTTCCGGTGCCCGGCGGTCCAACAATTAAGGTTGTTGGATGGTTGGCCGCAGAAAGCACTAGATTTTTTTGTGCTTTGCTAAGAATAGTAGGCACATAACCTTGTATCTCCTTGCCAATTTCAGGTAAAGACTTCTTCGAACTTTCGAACAGAAACGATAGGGGGAGCGAAAAGTCAGTTATGGTACCAAGCTGCTTTAATTCGTTAAGGACCCCACGGGTCCGAGCGGATTTATCAACAATGCCCATGGCACTAAAAGGCACAATTTGGTATTCATTCTTAGTTTCCTTAAGTTTTCGCAAGCGGTACTTTAGTTGATTTAAACTAAGGTTTTTAGGATACCCCAAAAGTTCGGTGGTTTCAATGTGGGGATAGTGTTTTTGGAACAGCTTTGCCAATAGGCTGATAGATTGAAAATCAAAAGTGTCATTTGGCAAGGCCTTTAACAGAATATCTTTAAAACCATCATGATCATCATTACTTGCCAACAATTGCAACAATGGGTAGTTCAACCTTCTGGATTTAAGATCGATTCGAGTGAAGAAAAAATCATCCTTTTTTTCTATACGAATAGTATGGTAGAATAAGGGAGTACATAACGATTGTAATTTTCCCTGAAAGTCAATGTAAGTTCCGCATACAAAAAGCGAACCATGGACGAGCTCTTTTTCCTTTTCAAAAAGCTTTGCGTTTTTTAGCAATTGCTCTGCTTGTTCATTTGGAATAGGAACAATGGGATACTTTCCATTTATCAATTCCTCTTGCTCAAAATTGATTTTGTGCGCCACCTTTGGCTTCAAGAAATTCATGATGCTAATGGACCGGTTGTCGGCAAGGTAGCAGTCATGAAAATAGTTGATAATGTTGGATAGCTTAACGGTCATTGCTTTAAGTCAGTCACCTTATCGCATTATTTCGTGCAGTTTTTGAATATCCTGGTGCATTAGGGTCAAACGGCCTTCGATCATATCGGTAAAGTCAGGGATTTGATTACAAAACACATGCCGTATGTGCCAAAGTTGTTTAATGGACGAGATAGGCATTGTAATGTCTTCTATGTTTTTATGTTCTGTTTTAAGAGTAACCTGATGAGAAGAAAAGAAAGACCTTCTAAATATTAGATTCTCATCTGTTACAAGGACACAATAGGAGCCTTTGTCAAGATTCTTGAAATCTTTTTGAGCTACTTTACACCCTATAATAACATCCTTGGGATAAAAACCACGGTCCAAATGGGTCATTTCCAAATTTTGTACTTCAAAGGCCAAGGAAACCTCTGGATGGGATACGGGTAATTGCAATTTTGGCAAACTTTTCATAAAACCATCATCTTGGAAAGAGGACGGATATTCCGGAACAAGCGCTGCAGTTACACAACTTATGATTGGAAAAACGTTCTTAGGCACTTTTGCGGTATTGGTTGTAAAATCTGCCTTAAATTTCAATAGTTCATTTACGGTTAGCTCATTGGTTAGTAGGTCATCTATGGAAATACTAAAATAATTAGCAATTTTGATTATTGTTTCTATTTTTGGCTCACTGCGTTGCTCCTCATATGCCCCTAAAGTCGCTCTTTTTAAATCAAATATCTTTGAAAAATCTTGCTGACTGAGATTTTGGACACTTCGAATTTTTTTAATGTTTTTACCGAAAAAAGACATAAAATGCTAATAATATTTGCAAAAATGAAAAATAATTGCTATACTTGTCTCGTAAATATACTAAAATATATGGTTTGGTATTCAAAATTGCTGAAAATATTAGGATTTTTGTCAATTTAGCTATTTATATTAGCTATTTGTCGCAGGTCTTTTTGCCAAAAGCACGTATTTTAAAGCTCGATTCGAGCAATGTATTTTAACTAGTAACCAACAAAAAGCATGGAAAAGAATTATCAAAAAGTCAAAGCATACCTCCAAGAATTGGATTTTGATATCGCTACGGAAAATCAGGAGGAAGGCATACTGGTCATCAATAAGGAGCAAGAGGGAATCAAGAATGTGATACTAGGGGTTTTTACCCCGATACTTATTATAGAGCAGCACATATTTGATATCGGCCTTAGCGATGCCAAAGTGTATAAAGAACTCCTTAAAAAGAATAGGGACATTGTACATGGTGCGTTTGTGCTTGACGAAACAGGAGAAAAAGTAATCTTTAGGGACACATTGCGCCTTCAGAACCTAAATTTAGATGAACTGGAGGGGTCTTTAAATTCATTAAGCTTGCTTTTAAGCGAGTATGCAGATCAAATTATAAACTATTCAAAACAGTAAACATGGTAAATTTTTTTAAAAGGTTATTTAAAATCGGGGAAGCCGAGGCAAATGCCGTAATCGACAAAATGGAAGACCCAATCAAACTTACGGAGCAAGGTATCAAGGACATGAAAGGGGATCTAGAGAAAAGTTTGGAGTCATTGGCCCAGGTAAAAGCGCTTGCAATTCGCTCAAAGAATGATACTGAAGAGTTTTTGTCCAAAGCGGAAGATTATGAACAAAAAGCAATGCTCATTCTTCAAAAAGGACAAAAAAATGAGATGGATGGAGAGGAAGCTGATCGTTTGGCCCGGGAAGCATTGGTGAAGAAAGAAGCCGCTAACCAGCAGGCTACCCGAAGCAAAAGTGATTCAGAAAAGTTTGACACTTCTGTTGCCAATTTGGAAAAGAACGTTCAAGAGATAAAGCAGAATATTTCTAAGTGGGAAAATGAGCTCAAAACACTTAAGGCCCGCGTAAAAGTCTCTAAGGCAACTAAAAACCTGAACAAGCAGATGGCTGAAATCGATAGCTCAAGCACGGTTTCCATGCTGGAGCGCATGAAGGAAAAAGTGCAGCAAGAAGAAGCGCTCGCAGAAGCTTATGGTGACATTGCCAATGCCTCAAAGTCTATAGACGAAGAAATAGACAAAGCTGCTGATGTTTCTGAAGCCAATGCTGACGCTGATTTGGCTAAGCTGAAAGAGCAATTGGGCATGAAGAGCGATAAGGAATCGTAAATTACGACCACGAAAGTTATAAGTATACCCTAAACACCAACCAACATTGGAAAACTATTTTGACATCATCTTTTCTCAGGTTAACATTACTTTAAGTGTGTTATTAATCATACTTATCATCTACTGGATAATAACTATGATTAGCGGCTTGGATTTTGACCTAGATATAGATGTCGATATCGAAGTGGACGCAGACATTGACATGGATATGGATACCGGAATTGAGGGTGGAAGTATGGATTTTTCCGATGTAGCCAATGCCGAAGTAGATCGGGAACATGTTGTAAATAAGGGTACCCGAAAACTTAAATGGTGGCAAATCATTTTGATTTATTTCAACTTTGTCGGAATTCCATTTATGTTCACATTCACTTTCTGGATTTTTACTTGGTGGATTATTAGTGTGCTTACTACGGTCATTACTTTTAGCTATGATAATAGTTTTGGTTTTGTTATCGTACTACTGGCCTTGATTCCATCATTATTTCTGACTAAAATCGTAACAACGCCATTTAAAGCCTTCTTTAAAAACTTAAATAAAGATGGGGATAAAGCGGTAGACTTTTTAGGAAGAGAGGCGATACTGCTATCGAATATTTCAGGAGAAAAATTAGGTAATGCAGAAGTAAACGTAGATGGAAACATTATGAACATTTACGTCAGATCGCTCGACGGTACAGCATTGACTTTTCGAGAAAGCGTACTTATTATTAAGCAGTCTAATGATAAAAATTACTTTTTTGTAAGTAAATCATAAATAAATTAAACCACTAAAACAACAATAAAAACTATGGAAGGAATCTTACCTATCATCGTAACAGGATTGGGAATACTCCTGTTTCTTATCATCGTATACTTTGCAATTATAGCCTTGTTCTATAAGAAAGTACATCAAGGGCAAGCCTTGGTTCGTACTGGCTTTGGAGGTACCAAAGTGGCTACTGACAAAGGACTATATGTAGTACCCGTTTTTCATCGGGTAGAAGTCATGGATATCTCCGTAAAGAAAATCCAGATTGAGCGAATGGGTGTAGAAGGACTTATTTGTAAAGACAATATGCGTGCTGATATCAAGGTGGCCTTCTTTGTTCGTGTGAACAATGAAGTGGATTTTATTAAAAAAGTTGCCCAGACCATAGGCGTCGAACGTGCTTCAAGAAAAGAAACCTTGGAAGATCTTTTTGAAGCAAAATTCTCTGAAGCCTTGAAAACGGTGGGTAAGAAGTTTGATTTCATTGCCCTGTATGAAGCACGGCGCGAATTCAGAGATGAAATTGTAGACATCATTGGTACCGATTTAAACGGATACACTTTGGAAGATTGCGCTATTGATTACTTAGAACAAACCGCAGTATCACATTTAAAACCTGACAACATATTGGATGCTGAAGGCATCAAGAAGATTACCGACCTTACCGCGGCCCAAAACGTCAAGGCGAACCTAATCAAAAGGGATGAGGAAAAGGTGATCCGCAAGCAAGATGTCGAAGCCCGGGAAGCGATTTTGGAATTGGACCGACAATTGGCCGAAAAGGAAGAACAACAAAAGCGGGAAATTGCCAATATCAAATCACGAGAAGAAGCTGAAATCATTAAAGTGGGCGAAGAAGAAAAACTCAAATCAGAAAGCGCGCGTATCGCAACGGAAGAAAAACTTCAAGTTGCCGAAGAGAATAAACAGCGTCAGGTGGTCGTAGCCTTAAAAAATAAAGAACGCACCACAGCTGTTGAGACGGAACGTGTAGAGAAAGATCGTGCATTGGAAGCCACGGAAAGAGAACGGGTGGTCACCTTAGCACAGATTGAAAAAGAAAAAGTAGTTGAAGTAGAAAAGAAGAATATTCAAGACGTGATTCGGGATCGCGTCATGTTGGAGAAGGGTGTTGTAGAGGAGCAAGAAAACATGAAAGATATACAGGCGTTCAAAGGAGCAGATCGTGAGAAGCAAGTAAAAGTCACCCTTGCGGAAGCTCTTGCCCAAGAAGATTTGATCAAAACCATTAAAGCTGCCGAAGCTCAAAAAGAAGCGGCTAAACAGCAAGCCGAAGAAATCAATATAGAGGCTAAGGCCAAAAAAGAAGCTAGTGAAAAAGAAGCTGAAGCCCGTAAAACCTTGGCAGAGGCTAGAGCAAAGGAAGAAGCAACCATCGGATTATCGGAAGCTGAGGTGATGCATGCCAAAGCAGATGCTTCTGAAAGACAAGGTATTGTGGAAGCTTTAATTATAGAAAAGAAGGCCAAAGCAGAGGCTGCCGGAATCGAAGCTAAAGCTGAAGCAATCAAAAAAGAAGGTCTGGCTGAGGCCGATGTGATTAAGGAAAAAGCACTCGCTGATGCTGCAGGAATTGAAGAGAAAGCCAATGCTATGAAAAAGCTTGATGGTGTAGGGAAAGAACACGAAGAGTTCAAGTTGCGACTTGATAAAGAACTTCAAGTAGACCTAGCACAAATCAATATCCAGAAAGATATTGCCGATGCGCAAGCACAAGTGCTGACCGAAGGATTGAAAGCGGCCAATATCGACATTGTAGGTGGTGAATCCATGTTCTTTGAACAAATTGTTGGTCAAGTTACACGTGCTAAAGGCTTTGATAGATTGGTACAGCATTCCGAACAAGCTCAAGACATTAAAGATGCCATTTTGGGTACGGAGGATGTGGCCGGGAATCTATTGAATCGTGTGAAGCAGTTTGCTGCTCAATATGACATCTCAAGCGAAGACCTGAAGAATCTATCCATAGCCAGCTTGTTGGTACAACTAAAAGGTAAGGCCACGAGCAATGACGAGAGCAATATGTTTGAAAACCTATTGAATCTCGCCAATAGCTTAGGTTTGGGCAACAATAAATTGAAGTAATATAAGAGGATAGGCTCCAGATCCCATTTAGGGGTCAGGGGCCAAATTCCCTTGTCAAATCGAAACCTTGAAATTGTTGTTGCTTTGTTGAAAAGAATTTTACACTGGGTTTTTGGTATGGATGCCCCTCAAAAACAGTGGGGTACTATCAAAGAAAACCATCTAGAAAAAGGAAAAATCGAAACTATTCTAGTACCAGACTTAGGGTATGGTGATGAATATAGTATTACAAAGTGGCGTGTACAACCTGGGCAATTGGTCAGAACTGGAGATGTGGTCTGTGAACTAGAAAATGGACCAGTTACGTTGGAATTTGAAAGTTATTATAGTGGCCGCTTGCTAAGTACCTGTAGTATGAAGCAGAATCTTAAGGTAGACGATGAAATTTTTAGGATTCAAGGGGTAAAGGAAAAAATTTTTGCACCGGAAGTCTCGGTATTTATAAAAAATAAAGAAGTTGGTGATACGCATCACCAAATCAAATAAAATCAATGCAGGAAGAACAACAAAACACTCCCAGCACTACCATACTTGATGATGGTACTTATGAAATCATTCAAGGGCGATTAAAAGAGCATAAAAATGAACTGCAAAAACGGCTGAACCAACTGAATGAGAGCCGAAAGCAGGTCTTTGGTAGTGTGGTGACCCAATTAATTTCCAATAAACGCATCAATACAGAGAACAATTGTATTGCCAGGGATATAATCACTATTGGCAACCACACCATTCTAGGATATAATGTGCATTTCGGATTGCGCACCAACATCAAACTAGAAGATGTGTTTGGCGTATATACCTATGAAGACGGGAATTTTGTTCCGCAATCTCTGGAATTGATGGCGGATAGCGTATTCTTAGACGATTTCATCAACCTTTATAAATACTATAGAAATACCATTTTTAGCAAGTTTGCGATAGTAGGCAACTATTTGCACATGGTCTTTCAATTGAGCGATAGTACTTCAGATATTAAGACGTTCAAATGGTTGATAAATGAGGATTCATTGCAGTATCAAGATAATCGCAGTGACCATGAATTGAAAATGCCCAAACAGCATGAATTCAACTGGACCGAGACCGATCGCGATATGCAGCGCTATGGAGAACATCCCCATGTTTCTATTTTAGATAAAGTTTTTGTGGAAACGATCGGAGGAGATCTGACCATAAAAATAGAAGACAATACGGATGAAGGGTTGGGTATTTTCAGTGAAGATGTCATTCATAAAGACCAAACCTTGGATGATGGCCAGTACCGCTACGCCGAAATCGGCAATTTGATCGCCATTGAAATCAAACCTTTTCAAGAAGAAGCACGCTATTTTGTCTATAATCACAAAATCCAAGAAGTAAAGAAGATACAGAGCATACAAGATGCCTGTATTTTGTTGCCTAATGATCAGGGTGTCATTTATCCCAACGGGTATTATTTGCAATCAGGCGCCTTCAAACGGTTTGAGTATGACTTGGGCAAAGTACGGTTTGCCGAGAAAATCAGCTCGCCCAACGGTGAAGATTTTCTATATGTTTTTTACGAAAAGCAAACCGGATTGTATGTCTTGATGTCGTACAACGTCATTGAACAAGAAATAAAGACACCTATCATTTGCAACGGGTTTACCATCTTGAAGCACGGCGAACTATGTTATTTTAAAACCGACGAGGAGCAAACCAAGCATCATGTCATCCAAATATGGCAGACCACCTTTATGAAAGGGGACGAGGTTCCTTCAGAACACACTGATTCCTTGCTTTATAAAATTGGAAATAAGGATATTGTGGAGGCCATGGCCGAATGTCAATCACTAATCACCCTGTTGAATAAGGAAGACAACTATGGGGGTCTTTATGATGATCTTGTCAAGTTCTCCTCCGATATTTTGGACAGCTATTACTGGATTCATGAAGAAGTGGCCCACCAACTCAGTGCACCACTAGCCGCTATCAATGAAACGGCCAATGCCGCTATTGATGAATTTGAGAAGGTAGTTCAGCTGCGCAAAACAGCAGCGGCGACCACTAAGGCAACCCAAGAAACTGCTATAGCGATTTTCGGGAAGATAAAGAGCAGTTCCTTCAAGTCTATAGATGATTTTGTTCAGATTTTATCTAAGCTCCGTTCCTTTCGAGGGGAGGTAATTGGTCTAAAAGAAGTACGTTATGTAGACTTTTCATTTATTGAAACTCTAGAACAAAACATTGCAGAACAGACCGATAAGGTTTCGCAACGCTGTGTTCTTTTTCTGATTGATGACAAAGCCCTTGCTCCCTATCAAGCCCGTGTATCTGAAAAGCAAGCCTTGTTGAAAAAGGTATCAAAGGTCGTTGAAACCAAACAGCTTCAAGATGAGGTCAATCAAATTGCAGAAGATCTTGAAATGCTCATTGAGATCGTTTCCAACCTAAAGATTGAAGACACTTCACAAACCACTAAGATCATTGATAATATTTCATTGATTTTTGCTTCGATCAACCAACTCAAGGCAGCGATAAGAAATAAAATCAATTCGCTATCGGTTGAAGAGTCCGGAGCTGAATTTGCGGCCCAGTTAAAGTTGGTAGACCAGAGTGTGATCAATTACCTTGATATTTCCAGCACGCCCGAAAAAACGGAAGAATCATTGAACAAGGTTGTTTTGCAATTGGAAGATCTTGAAGGCCGTTTTTCTGATTTTGAAGATTTTATCACCCAAATCATTGAGAAGCGGGAAGAAGTCTACAATGCTTTCGAAAGCCGAAAAATGACCTTGATTGAAGCGCGTAACAAGCGAACTGTGGCTTTGGAAAATTCGGCAAAACGAATTTTAAAAGGCGTACTCAAGAAGTCCCTGACCTTTGACAATCTAAATGATATCAACGGCTATTTTGCGGGGGATTTAATGGTCAGTAAGATTCGGGATATCATTCAGCAACTTTTGGAATTGGAAGATTCCGGAAAGGCAGAGGCCATTGAAACTGCGGTTAAGGTCGCCAAAGAAGATGCGATACGCAAGTTGAAAGACAAGCAAGATCTGTATGAAGATGGTGAGAACATCATCAAACTGGGCAAGCATAAATTCGGGGTCAACAAACAAGTCTTAGACTTGACTATTGTATATAAGGACGAAGGATTGTATTACCATTTGACGGGCACTGATTTTTACCAAGAAATCAATAATGAAACGCTAACACAATCAAAAGCATATTGGAACCAAGAACTGGTTTCTGAAAATGAAACGGTGTATCGTGCCGCGTATTTGGCATACAAGATTTTCAACCGTGAAGACAAGACCCATTTGAACGATCTATCGAAAACAGCCCTTAAAAAACTGGTGACTGAAGAAACCAGTAAAAACTATGCTGAAGGCTATGTAAAAGGGGTACATGATGAAGATGCCCATAAGATACTTTCTGCTCTGGTCTCAAAACACCATGATTTGGGGGTCTTAACTTATTCGCCTGAAATCCGTGCATTCGCCCAATTTTTTTGGCAGACGTTGAATATAACAGATTTTGAACATTGGAACGAGTCGCTTAAGAACGCAGGGCAGGTTGTTAAGGTATTTCCGGGCAGCACGGCACATCAAAAAGTGGTCCGCCAGTTGGCTGCGGCCATTGCTGAATTTGCCAATAGCAGTGAGTTGTTTGACGCCGCGCTGAACTATGACATTGCCCAGTACCTCTTTGAGGAAATCAAGGAACACAATGATTTTGTGGTCAGTCATTCGGCCCAAAAACTCTATGGGCAATTTGCCAAGCAATTGAAGGGCAAAAAGCTGTACGCCAAGATTAAAGAAAAGGTTGCGATTGACCCGCATACCCAAATGGAAGACATTCAAGAGCGCATTGCATTGGCTTGGCAATGGGTCAAAGCATATCTTGATACTGGGTCCGGACCGCAACAGAAATATCTGTACGAAGTATGTTGTTTGTTCCTGTTTAGCCAGAGCACAAGAGCTATTGCCATAAGCCCAGCCATTGACATCACCCAAATGAGGGGCAGCCATGGCAGTTTTAAGGATGGGACCTTCGCATTTGAATACCACAAATTTGTTGCGACCCTAGCGCACTTTAGCAACCATGAGGTAAAAGCCTTTACTGTATTTAGTAAAGCCAAACATGAATTGACGGAACAGGTAAAAGCGGATTTAAAATTGGAAAGTTTCAAACCAAGGGTATTGTCATCCTTTGTTCGAAACAAACTGATCGATCAGGTATATTTTCCATTGATTGGGGATAATCTTGCAAAGCAATTGGGAAGTGCTGGCGATACCAAACGCACCGATAGAATGGGAATGCTCCTCCTTATTTCCCCACCAGGATATGGTAAAACAACCTTAATGGAGTACATGGCAAACCGTTTGGGATTGATTTTCATGAAGATCAACGGGCCTGCCATAGGCCATGAGGTGACATCGGTTGATCCCAATACGGCAACAAATTCTGCAGCCAAAGAAGAGTTGAAAAAGCTCAACTTGGCTTTTGAGATGGGCAATAATGTGATGTTGTATTTGGATGATATTCAACATTGCAATCCAGAGTTTTTGCAAAAATTCATTTCCTTGGCAGATGGAACCCGGAAAATAGAGGGGATATATAATGGTGTGGGCAAAACCTATGATTTGCGGGCCAAGAAGTTTTGTGTCATCATGGCCGGAAACCCATATACGGAAAGTGGGGATAAGTTTCAAATTCCGGATATGTTGGCCAACCGAGCAGACATTTACAATTTAGGTGATATCATTGGGGATACCGCGGATTTGTTTGAACTGAGTTTGATTGAAAACGCTTTGACCTCCAATCCCATTTTACAACAGCTAAGCAGCAAGTCGTTTGAAGATGTCTACCAACTGCTGCATATGGTAGAAAGCGAAACGGAGGATGCCTCTTTACTAAAAGGTAACCATACCAGGCAGGAAGTTCAGGATTATTTGGCCGTTTTAAAAAAGGTGCTTCGGGTACGTAACACAGTGCTAAAAGTCAACAAAACTTATATTAAATCTGCTGCAATGGAAGACGCCTACCGAAAAGAGCCCTCGTTTAAGTTGCAAGGCTCCTACCGGGATATGAATAAATTGGTGGCAAAAATTGTTCCCATTATGAACGATGGGGAATTACAAACGCTTTTGCTGTCGCATTACGAAAGTGAATCCCAGACCTTGACCAGTGCTGCCGAGGCCAATTTTTTAAAATACAAAGCACTTACCCGGTCCTTGTCAAAAGAGGAAGAAACTCGATGGGCGTCCATTAAGGATACTTTTTTAGAGCAGAACAAGGTAAAAAGTTTTGGAAACCAGGCTGCCATGTTCCAATTGTTGGAACAGGTATCGCAATTCAACAAGCACTTGGAGGGTATTCAAAAAGCACTTCAGAAACAGGTGAAAGAGAAATAAAGTTAGTAATTCTAGACATCCTTTCAATCTTTAATTATTAAAATTTATGATAATCCTAACGCTTAATTAAACAATTATTTGATGCCTTTTGTTAAATTTTCGCCAGTTATTGGCTGGCAAGCAATTACCTGAATATTTAAAGGGTAAGGACATTACTTCTGAGGAAGTTCAAGCTGAGATAAAAAAGGCTGCAGCTGATAAAAAAAAAGAAGAATAAACAAGTTCTGATTTGACTAAAAAACCGAAGTGAAAACTTCGGTTTTCTTTTTTAGAATTTCCTATTTTTGACCTATGAGCGAGATAAGACACGATTGGACGAAAGAACAGATTCTTGGCATTTATAATAAACCGTTAATGGAGTTGCTTTATGAAGCCGCTACTGTTCATAGAAAAAGTCATGATCCAAATACAGTTCAGGTTTCAACCTTACTTTCTATTAAAACTGGCGGCTGCCCTGAAGACTGTGGGTACTGTCCACAAGCGGCACGTTATCATACCGACATTGAAGGTAATGACTTGATGACTGTTCCTCATGTGAAAGCACAAGCATTAAGAGCAAAGGCTTCGGGTAGCTCTAGAGTTTGTATGGGTGCCGCTTGGCGTAACGTTAAAGACGGACCCGAATTTGACCAAGTTCTTGAGATGGTGCGAACTATCAATAAATTAGATATGGAGGTTTGTTGCACCCTAGGAATGATTACGGAGAATCAAGCCAAACGATTAGCGGAAGCAGGCTTATATGCATACAACCATAATCTAGACACTTCAGAGGATTATTATAAAGATGTAATTTCTACTCGTACGTTTGAAGACCGTTTAGATACTATTGAAAATGTTCGAAAAACAAATGTTACTGTTTGCAGTGGAGGTATTATTGGTATGGGTGAAAAATTGGAAGATAGAGCTGGTATGTTGGTTGCTTTAGCTTCTTTGAGTCCGCAACCTGAATCGGTGCCAATTAATGCTTTAGTACCTGTTGAGGGTACACCAATGGAGGATATTGAGCCTGTCGCTATTTGGGATATGATTAGAATGGTAGCAACGACCAGGATTGTAATGCCTGAAACACAAGTTAGGCTTTCAGCGGGGAGAACTGAAATGACGCGAGAGGGGCAAGCTATGTGTTTCTTTGCAGGTGCTAATTCTATTTTTGCGGGGGATAAATTACTAACAACTCCAAATCCTGATGTCAATGAAGATATGGAGATGTTTAAATTATTAGGTTTAAACACACAAAAGCCTTTCACAAAGGTATCCCAACCAGAAACTATAGAGGCTAAAGATTCTCAATATCAGCCTTTAGGTGAAAAGCCAAAATGGTCTCGTCCAGGTCATAAAATTGAACGTAACGAATTAGCCAAGCAAAACGCTAAATAAGTAGAAGAATTTGTGATTATTCCCCAATTATAATTCGTTTACTACCTTAGTTTTTCTAAATTTTTAAAATTTGGGACTTAACCTAGAACAAATACCACGCGTTAAAACGCTTACTAAAGAAGCGTTTTTAAAAGATTATTTTAAGCCACAGAGACCTGTGGTTATAGAACAATTTATAAAAGACTGGCCTGCATATTCTAAATGGAGTTTAGATTATATGAAAAAGATTGCTGGTGATAAGCAAGTTCCTCTTTATGATGATCGCCCAGTTGCACATGATGAAGGCTTTAATGAGCCTCATGCTACCATGAAAATGGCTGATTATGTTGATCTTTTAAAAAGTAAACCCACTAAGTTTCGAATTTTTTTATGGAATGCTTTAAAAGAGTTGCCTCAACTTCAAAAAGATTATAATTATCCTGATTTTGGACTAAGTTTAATGAAGGGCTTACCTATGCTCTTTTTTGGTGGTAAGGGGTCTCATACTTTTATGCATTACGACATTGATTTGGCGAATATTTTTCACTTCCATTTTGAAGGTGAAAAAGAGTGCATTCTTTACTCCCAGTCTGAAACTAAATTTCTATATAAGGTGCCACATTCTTTAATTGTAAGAGAGGATATTGATTTTTCAAAACCTGATTTTAATAAATGGCCAGCTTTAAAACATGCTAAGGGTTTTACTACTCAATTAAAACACGGTAACGTTCTTTACATACCTGAAGGGTATTGGCATTATATGAAATATATTACTCCAGGTTTTTCAATGAGTTTAAGGGCTATTGCACGAAAGCCAAGAAATTTCATAAAGGCAGTTTATAATCTTTTGGTGATGCGTTATTTTGACAATATTATGAGAAGGGTTAAGGGTCAAAAATGGATTGATTGGAAGAATGAGAGGGCCATAAAAAATACTGATGCTATTGTAAAAGCGTAAGGTATTGCACTTCTATTTGATAAAAAGGGTATAGAACACAGAAGATTACTTAATTAATTCTCTTAGTTTTTCATATACCAAGTGACTTTCCCAGCCTCGATATAAAAGATAATCAGCTAGTTTTTTACGTTTTTTTTGAAGATTCGTTTCAGTAATTTGTTCTAATCTTTTTTTAGCAAGGGTATCAAGGGTTTCAATATAAGTTTCTTCGTCAATCTCTTTTAAGGCGGCGGTAATATTATATCTAGAGATTTGACGTTGTTTTAATTCATTTACAATTCGGTTTTTACCCCACTTTTTAATATTAAATTTTCCTCTGGCAAAACTTTTAGCGAAGCGTTCTTCATTTAAAAAGTTATCTTCAATAAGTTGAGTTACAATTTGATCTATAGCCTCAGGAATCATACGCATTCCTTTTAACTTCTCAATTACCTCTTTATGACAACGTTCTTGATAGGCACAATAGTTTTCTAACTTTCTTTTGGCTTCTCTTAATGTCATTTATTACATTTTAATCAAATTCTCAAAATCAAGAAGACCAAATCTTGCACCTATATAACCAATTACAAAGAATGCTATACCCAAAACAATTGAAAGACCAATAAGAATCCCAATAAAAAGAAGAATTTTTAAGATCAATTCTGACCAACTTAGCTTATAAAGTTGTTTGTAGGCATGACAATAAAGTGAAAAAGTACCGAGTAAACTTAAAAAAAACAAAGAAGGATGAACTATAATCGCCACAAAGAAGAAAAGTATAGAAAAAAGAAAACCTACGCCTTGTAGATAAGAATTAACGACTAAATGTTCACCAAAGTTATAGCGTTTTCTAAATACTGACCACGATAATAAGGCATAAAGGGGTAAATTAATTAAAGTAATAATATTTAAATACCGAAGGAGAAATTCTTGCATTTTGTTTGAATCTGCCCTTGATTTTTCTTGAAATTCATCACTTTCATAAATACCACCAAGATTTTGAGCCATCCACTCAAGCTGAGATTCATTGGCTTTTTCCGTTATGGACAAGTACTGTTCACTAAAAATATTAAAGAAGAATATGCCCAAGGTTAGTCCTATCAACAAAAAGCTAATAGGGTTCATATAACGTTTTCTGGTACCGTCAATATATTGTTGTAGTAGTTTTCCAGGGTAAACAAATAAACCTCTAACAGTTAGAAAATATTTGTTGTCCCAACCGAAAATATTAGCTGCTGCCTCAGAAAGCAATAATTTTAACGAAATACGATTTCTTATAATTTTACCTCCGCAATGCTGACAATAAAATTCATTTTCGTCAATTTCATATGCACAGTTTTTACATTCCATAGACTATTTTACATCTCGTTCAAAATATAAATACATGTATACTGCCGCGCCAAAATTTGTGGCGTCAGTCGAGGATAATTTCCATCCTTCTTTAGCCATTTCGTCTAGTTTTACCTGTATATCTTTTGTAGAATCTTTTAAGATATGTTTTGTGTCAAGTTTAAGTTTAGAGTAGTAAATAAATGATTCAACTTTATATTCCTTCATTTTGTATTACGTTTGTTAAAAACAAGATACAAAAAAAGCGACTCCATTACTGAAGTCGCTTTTTGTTATCTAACTACTTTGCCCTGTTTATCTTTAAATCTATATTCAAGATAAGTATAGGCATCTCTAGGTTGAATTTTAACCCATTTTTTATACTCTAAAAACCATTTTTGACGAATGGAAGGCACTCCTTTAGTCAAATAAGCTGCTATAAAAGGATGTATATTGAGTACGATACTTTTATTCTTATTCGGGCCTTTTAAAATACGTTCTAACTCAAAATTGATTTTATCAAGTAAAACAATAGGCGCTTCTACCTCTTTGCCAGAACCGTTAGGGTTCTCTTCGCTGGTTTTAATATTCATCTCAGGTCTTACCCGTTGCCTTGTGATTTGTACTAAACCAAATTTACTTGGAGGTAAAATCTTATGCTTAGCGCGGTCATCTTTCATTTCATCTCTAAGAAAATCAAAGAGTTTTCTACGATGATCACCCCTTGTCATATCAATAAAATCAACAACAATTATACCACCCATATCTCGCAAACGAAGTTGCCTTGCAATTTCTGCGGCTGCCAACATATTTACTTCCAATGCGGTATCTTCTTGATTTTTTGCTTTATTTGAACGGTTACCGCTATTTACATCAATTACGTGTAAAGCTTCAGTATGTTCAATAACAAGGTAAGCTCCTTTACTCATTGTGGCAGTTTTGCCAAAAGAGGTTTTAATTTGTCGTTCAATCCCAAATTTTTCAAATATGGGGGCTGAACCACTATATAATTTTACAATGGACTCCTTCTGCGGAGCTATTTCGTGCACATAGTCTTTAATATTGTCATGAAGCGTTTCATCATCTACGTGAATTCCTGTAAAAGAATCATTAAAAATGTCTCTTAGAATTGAAGAAGCTCTGTTGAGTTCAACTAATACTTTCGACGGATGTTCGGCTTTATACAACGTTTTGCACATTGCAGTCCATTTTGTCTGCAAGTTTTGGAGATCTTTGTCGAGTTCTGCGACTTTTTTGCCTTCTGCCACGGTACGAATTATTACTCCAAACCCTTTTGGCTTAATACTTTTTACAAGTCTTTTAAGCCTACTTTTTTCTTCATTACTTTCAATTTTTTGAGAAACTGAAACGCGGTCGGAAAAAGGAACCATGACCAAATAGCGCCCGGCTATTGAAAGCTCAGAACTAATTCTTGGTCCTTTGGTTGAAATGGGTTCTTTTACAATTTGTACTAATAACGATTGATTGGCTTTGATAACTTCGTTTATCGAGCCATTCTTATCAATATCTTTTTCAAATGGAAAATCTTTTAAGGAAAAATCTTTGAGTTTTCCCGTTCTTGCTTGCTTAATGAACTTTAGCATAGAAGCTAGCTGTGGGCCAAGGTCATGATAATGCAGAAAGGCATCTTTTTCATAACCAACATTTACGAAGGCTGCATTTAGGCCCGTAACGGGTTTTCTGATTTTGGCGAGGAAAATATCCCCAACCGAAAAGCTATTGTTGTCTTCTTCTTTGTGAAGTTCAATAAGTTTTCCATCTTTTAATAAGGCAAAATCGACAGCATCAGAACTAGATCTTACGATTAATTCTCTATTCACCTGTTTCGATTTATATCCGTCTCTAATTTTGAGACGAATGGATTTAACATATATATTGTTTGATCTATAAAGACCAATCAAGTACTAAAAATTTTTTAACCATGATGTCAATGAACGTATTAAAGCGAAAAAGTAGTCAGCTGACTACTTTTTCTTGTGTCGGTTAGCTCTCCGGCGTTTCTTACGCTTGTGTGTAGCTACCTTATGTCTTTTTCTCTTTTTTCCACTCGGCATATTCGCGTTGCTTTTTCGTTAGTAAATTATTTTACCTGTACATTACTTTTTACTCCTTCTACAAAAACCTTAGCAGGTTTAAAAGCAGGAATATTGTGTGCAGGAATTTTGATGGTTGTATTCTTTGAAATATTTCTTCCTGTTTTCTCAGCTCTAGTTTTGATAATAAAGCTACCAAAACCTCTTAGATAAACATTATCTCCACTCTCTAGTGAGGTTTTAACCTCTTCCATAAAAGATTCTACAGTCGCTTGTACGTCTCCTTTTTCAATACCCAGTTTTTCTGAGATTTTAGATACAATATCCGCTTTCGTCATTTCGTATTTATATTTTCGTTTTTTTTAGGCTTGCAAATATATAAATGTTTTACATAAAGCCCTAAAATTTAAGTATATAAACTGTTACTTTAATCTTATAGTATTTTCATACATGAATTTTTCCTATGAAATTTTGAATTGGTACGCTGAGAATAAACGTGTACTTCCATGGCGTTCAACTCGTAACCCATATAATATTTGGTTATCCGAAGTAATGCTCCAACAAACTAGAGTTGCTCAAGGCTTACCTTATTATGAAAAATTCATAAAGGAGTTTCCTACTGTTAAAGATATGGCTTCGGCAAGCGAGGAAAGAGTACTTAAACTTTGGCAAGGTTTAGGGTATTATTCCCGAGCTAGAAATATGCATGCTACTGCTAAAATGGTGGTTAATGAGTTTAATGGTTCTTTTCCGAATACTTATGAAGGTCTAATTAAATTGAAGGGAGTTGGTGATTATACTGCAAGTGCCATTGCTTCTATTTGTTTTGACCAAGCCGAGCCCGTGGTTGATGGCAATGTTTATCGAGTATTGGCACGTTATTATGGTATAGAACTCCCTATTAATTCAACAGCAGGAATAAAGCATTTTAAAAAACTTGCTGGAGAAGTTATGAATACTAAAGAAATTCGTGATTATAATCAGGGTATTATGGAGTTTGGAGCAATTCAATGCGCTCCTAAAAAACCTTATTGTCTTCATTGTCCTTTAAGTGAAAATTGTGTTGCTTTAGCACAAAATCGAGTTCATGAATTACCAATTAAGCTCAAAAAATTAAAGGTTAAGAAGAAGAATTTTAATTATCTAATTTTTTTGGACTCTAAAAAACACACCATATTGGAGCAGCGCACAGGCAAAGGAATATGGCAAAATCTTTATCAATTTCCCTTGTTTGAATCAGAGTCCGAGGCCAATATTAATCAAGTTTCAAAGAGGGTTTCAGAAAACTATTCCAACATAAAAAAGTATGAAATTTCTCTTTTTAATGAAAAGCCAATAATTCATAAACTATCTCATCAACATCTTCACACAAAGTTTTGGATTATTGAGGTTGAAGGGAATTTGCCAAAAGCTGTATCATGGAAAAGTTTGGAGGAGTATCCGGTTCCAGTTTTAATAGCAGATTTTATCCGAAGCTTTTAAAATTTAGTACTTTTGATTCACTATGAGCGGAACAGTAAATAAAGTAATGCTAATTGGGCACTTAGGTGATGAAGTTAAAATGCACTATTTTGAAGGTGGTGGGTGTATTGGTAGATTTCCTATTGCTACTAATGAAACCTATACCAACAAACAAACTGGAGAAAAAGTAACAAATACTGACTGGCATAATGTTGTGGTTCGAAACAAGGCTGCTGAGATTTGTGAAAAATATTTAAGCAAAGGCGATAAAGTCTATGTTGAAGGCAGATTAAAAAATAGACAGTGGCAAGGTGAAGATGGCAATACAAGATACACTACAGAAGTTCATGTTCAAGATTTTACCTTTCTAACTAATAAGAATGAAGCTGGTGCCAATATGCAGAGTGGTCAAACTAATCAACAAGCTGCGCCAACCCAACCACCAACGACTCAAGCTTCAGTTACACCGGTTTCAAACTCCGAACCGGACGACGATTTACCTTTTTAATAAGTAAAATTAAATTACTCGGCATTGGACCCTGACCCTTACAGTTTATCCTTAATAGCAATTGTCTTTAATGGAGTTTTTATTGTAAAAGTTTTGGTGTTATTAATTCTTTTGCTTTTTTCAGCCTTAATCTCTGGTGCAGAAGTTGCTCTTTTTGGCCTATCTCAAACCAATTTGAATGAAATTGAAGAAGAAGATACTAGCAGAGGTAAGCTGATTCTTAAGCTTTTATTGAAGCCAAAAAAGCTATTAGCTACAATATTGATTGCTAATAATGCCTTAAACATTGGTATTGTGCTTCTTTTTAGTTCAATAGGAGATATCTTGTTTTCAACGATTAATCAAACTATTTTTGGTGTAATTTCTGTTCGTTTTGTTCTTGAAGTTCTAGTTGCGACCTTCTTAATATTAATGTTTGGTGAAATTCTTCCTAAAATATATGCCAATAGAAATCGAGTTCAATTCTCACATTTTATGGCCTCGCCACTTAGAGTGTTGGATACTATTTTTACACCAATCAGCATGCCTATGCGTTCGGCTACTTTGTTCCTTCAAGATAAATTAGGTAAAAAAAAATCAAATTTTGGTGTTGATCATTTATCACAAGCTTTAGAATTAACCTCAGAAGGTGATACTACCAAAGAGGAGCAAAAAATCTTAGAAGGTATTGTGTCTTTCGGTAATACAGATACGAAACAGGTGATGCGACCTCGTATTGATATTTTTGCTTTGAATGAAGAGATGAAATTTCCTGAAGTAATTCAAGAAATTAAAAAAAATGGATATTCTAGAATACCTGTTTTTTCAGAGAACATGGATAATGTTTTAGGGGTGTTGTACGTTAAAGATTTGCTGTCTTATATTGACAGAAAATCGTTTAATTGGATATCTCTAATTCGAGAACCTTACTTTGTGCCGGAGAATAAAAAACTTGATGATTTACTGCTAGAGTTTCAAGAGCAAAAAAAGCACTTGGCAATTGTAGTTGATGAATATGGCGGCACCTCAGGTATTGTAACTTTAGAAGATATTATTGAAGAAATAGTAGGCGATATTAGTGATGAATTTGATGATGAAGATTTGATTTATTCAAAGCTGGATGATCAAACATATGTTTTTGAAGGAAAAACAACGTTGAAAGATTTTTACAGAGTTGTTAAACTAGATGATGATGAACTCTTTGAAGACAATAAGGGTGAGTCTGAAACCATTGCCGGTTTCGTGTTAGAAATTTCCGGAAGTTTTCCGAAGCGAGGGGAGAAGGTTATTTTTAATGAATTTGTATTTACTGTAGAAAGTTTAGACAAAAAACGCTTAAAACAAATCAAGGTAAAACTACCTCATGAAGTATAGCATATTAATTTTATTGGCTTGTGTGTTTTTCAATTTGGCATGTAATGATGAGGTTTTGCCTAAGCCAAAAGCAATGATGCGACTTGATTATCCCACAGCATCTTACATTAAATCAGAAACTCCAAATTTTGTTTTTGAACAGAATAATATTGCAATCGTAAAACAACAAAACATTAACGGTCTTACACTAGATTACCCGACTATAAAAGGCTCAATATATTTAACATACAAACCAGTAAATGACGATTTAAAAACATTATTAAATGACGCTCAAAAATTATCATATGAACATGTTGTGAAAGCTGATAATATTGTTGAGCAACCCTTTATTAATGATGATAAAAGGGTATTTGGGATGTTTTATGAAATAACGGGAAATGCTGCATCTCAATCACAATTTTACGCAACTGATAGTACTAAGAACTTCGTAACGGGCTCGCTTTATTTTTACGCTAAGCCCAATTATGATTCCATTTTCCCAGCTGCAATTTATTTGCAAAATGATATTCGAAAGATTATGGAAAGCTTAGAATGGAAAGATTAAATTATTTTTCTAATAGTAATTGAGCTTTCTCTATACTCATATTTATTTGTTCTTTTAAAGCGTTAACCTTCTCCTCCTCTTCGTTTAACCATTCTTTTTTTTCAGAAGTAAGTTCTTTTCCATTCAATATTTCATCAGAATCAAAACGATTTCCAAACCCCATCATCCAATCCATCATCGATTTATTGGCTTTTTGAAGATCTCTCATAGCCGCTTGATATTCCATACCAGTTTCGGTTGAATCAACTTTAGATTTTAATTGCGCCACAAGTTTTGAAACCGTTCCCATTTTAGGCATTACTTCATCATGAACGATCATTACTTGTTCCATTTGAGTTGGCTTTTCTTCTTCAGTTTTTTTTTCTTGTTTACAAGAAAATGAAAAAACTAGAATAAAAAGTAAGGCAATTTTATTAAGATGATTAAACATGTTTTTATTGTTTAGTCTGAATTGCTTCAATAACATAGTTGTAATTTTTAACTTTTGTTGCTATAATTTTTTGCTTTATACTGTCAATTGGAATAATCAATGAATCATAAGAGACAATAGCTTTTCCGATTTCAAAACTTACTTCTGAATTTTGAACTCCTGTCAAGTTTTTGATGTTTTCATTGATAACATCTGCGCAACCTTCTTGGCAGGCCATTCCGGATATTGTGATTTCAATGGTTGTTAAATTTGTCTGTTGCTTTTGACCAAAAGATGATATTGTTGCTAATAGGGCTATAAAAGGCAGAATATTTTTTTTAAATCGCATGAAAAAAACTTTATAAAGTGAAAGTAATAAGAACTTTAATTAGAACCTAAATCTTATCTTAATTCTGGTCATTTAGCTCTTAATAAGAATACCTTTGTTCAGAGATTAGTATACCAAACTATAATCCAAGATTATAATGACCGAACAAAATAGAAAATGGATTTATCTTTTTGTATTATCCATCATTTGGGGTACTTCTTATATTTTAATTAAAAAAGGTTTAGAAGGTTTTACCCCTATTCAATTAGGTTCTGCAAGAATTGTTATTGCTGGTTTTTTTCTATTTTTAATAGGATATAAATCTTTAAAAAAAATTTCAAAAGAAGAATGGAAATGGATTGCTTTATCAGGTTTTATTGGTAGTTTTTTTCCAATGTTTTTATTTGCCTACGCAGAGACTGAAATAGATAGTAGCATTGCTGCAATCTTGAATTCTTTAGTGCCCTTATTTACCTTATTTGTGGGGCTTTTTGCTTTCGGAATTTCATTCTCAAAGAACCAATTAATAGGAGTTTTAGTTGGTTTAATCGGAGCAGCGTTTTTGATTTTTTTTGGTAAAGGAGTGAACCCAAATCAAAACTATTGGTATGCTGGTTTTGTGATTATTGCCACAATCTGTTATGCGTGTAATGCGAATATTATTAAAAGCAAACTACAAAATGTTACTCCAATGGGTATTGCCGTTGGCAATTTTGCTGCTATTATTATACCTGCCATAATCGTCCTGCCATTTTCAGGCTTTTTTAGCATCCAGGTTACTTCGGGCGAACATTTTTGGAGCTCGCTAGGTTATATTATCATTTTATGCGTTATAGGCACTTGCATTGCTAAAATAATGTTTAATAAATTAGTTCAAATTTCTTCGGCAGTATTCTCAGTTTCTGTAACTTATTTAATACCTATAGTAGGTATTTTTTGGGGAATTTTAGATGGAGAAAAATTTACCTTAAGTCAGTTTTTGGCTGCTTTATTAATATTGGTCGGAGTTTATTTAGTAAACAAAAAAAAGACGCCTCGAAAGACGTCTTGATTTTTAATTAGAAAAAGCTATTAGATTATTCAAAATCTGCTGCGGATACTCCTTCATTAACTTTTATCTCTTTAACGATAAAATCAAATTTTTGAGGCCCCATAGTTTGAGATAACTTAAATGGGAAAAGTATTCCAGATACTACCTTATAATCACTCAACATCATATTCTGTTGAACAGTTTGACCTTGCATTTCTTGCACAGTTACTTCTTGAAGTTTTAGGCCAGATTCAACATCATAAAAAACAGTTTTCTCGTCGGTGATTTTAAGCTTATACGCTTTTTTATCACCAACAGCTTCAATGCCTTCTAAAGTAATATCACCAGCGATAAGATAATTTAATTCTGGAAAAGCTGCTGACTCTTCTTTTAATGCTGTTATTTCTTCTTCAGTTAAATCCTTGCGTTGACCTTGAGCCATCATATAGCCTCTATCACCATCAATGACCTGTTTTTGCATAGAGTTCCCCATCATTCTAACATCTTGCATAAATTGCTCTTTTGAGGTTTTCTTCATTTCTAACTCCAGTTTCATCCCTTGCATTTCTGCCTCGGCCAACATGGCATATGATTCAACAGCTTCTAATTTTGATTTTCCACCAATTGCTTCTAAGTATTTTTCAATAACTGTAGTTGCTGTGATTCCTTCAGGGATAGCGCTGTTATAATCTGGTTTCCCAGTTTTTGAAGCAACCTTGTCATAGTATAAAACAGGAACGGTCTTTTCATTAAAAGAAACTTTTTCAAGATTCTCAAGGACTTCACTTCCTTTTCCAGCGACTACGATACGCGCATTATTGGTGGTAAAGTATTTTTTGGCCGCTTTCTGAACATCTTCCGTTGTAATCGCGTTTATACGTTCTAAATATGTCTTATAAAAGTCTTTTGATAGTCCTTCTTTTTGAATATTTAGTGCATAATTAGCAATGGTTTGCGGTCGCTCTAAAGCCATTACAAAACGCCCAACATATTTGGCTTTTGTATTTTTTAATTCCTCAGCAGTAACCGGTTCATTAACTATACGGTCAATTTCACTCAAAATTTCTACAACAGAACTGTCTGTAACTTGATTACGTACTTGGGCTTCTGCTGTAAATCGAACAGGTTGATATTTATCATTTCCGATTGAAGAGTATGAACCATAGGTATATCCTTTGTCTTCTCTAAGATTTAAGAATAGCCTTCCTTCACCGCCTCCACCTAAAATTTGGTTCGCTACTAAAGCAGGTAAGTAATCATCATCTTTCATTTGCAATTCAACTAAACTTTGAACAGCCACTTCTGATTGCACGGCATTGGGCATATCAACAAAATTTATTTGAGTGTATTGCGCATCTGTTGGTTTAGTATAGCTCAATGAAGGAGGTGTTGCCTTTGTCCAAGGCGTGAATGCTTTTGTTACTAATTCTTTAACCTCCTCAAAATTAATATCACCAATGACAACTAAATAGGCATTAGCTGGTACAAAATAGTCTCTATAAAATTCCTCAACATCCAACAAAGTGACATTGTTCACAGTCGCTTCAGAGGTAATTTCTCCGTATGGATGTTTAGTTCCGTAGGCCAATGCTCTCTGAACTCTATTCGCTATGGCAGAAACATCATTTTCTTCTGCTTTTAGCCCTGTAAGTAATTTTGCTTTTTCTTTTTCGAATTCTTCAGCAGTGAAATTAGGGTTAATGGCCGCATCTGCCATAAGTTCTAAAATTCTGGGAAAATATTTAGAAAGACTACTTGCAAACGCGCTTTGAGAACCAAAATTAATTCTTGCTCCTAAAAAATCTACCTCTTCATTAAAATCATCTTTTGGAATAGTAGTTGAACCATTGCCAAGCATACTAGACATAAGACCAGAGACTCCAGCTTTTTCTCCTTCAAGAATTGGTGGGTTATCAATATCCAACTGTATTGATACTCTCGGCAATTTTCTATTTTCAACAACCATTACTTTTAAACCATTTTTCAACTCAAAAGTGTTAGGTTCTTCCAAGTTAATCTGCGGAGCAGGTCCTGGTTTTGGCTGTTGTGTGCGGTCTATTTGTGCATATGAAATTGTAAAAAACAATGTCAGTATTGCGAATAATATATTCTTTTTCATCTTAGTTAGCATTTTTTTGTTCAGGTAGATATTCCAGTTCTACACGCTCATTTACTTTAAGATATTTAGCGGCAACATCTCTAATCTCTTCTCTGGTGATGCTGCGGTAGATATCTATTTGAGTATTAATTAAGCTAGTATCATCATAAAGTAAATGGTAATTTGCTAATGAACCAGCGATTCCCGCGATACTGCTATTTGAATTCACAAAATTATTCTCTGCTTTATTTTGAAGTTTTTGGTAATCTTTTTCTGAAATTAGTTCCGTTTGAACCTTCACTATTTCTTCATCAACCTCTTTCATAATATCCTCTAAAGATGTTTCCCCAACAGGTAAGCCCCCTACGATATAGGCACCGTAGTCTTCTTGAGAACCATTGAAAGCAAATACTTGTAAAGCCATTTTTTTATCGTCTACTAGCTTTTTATAAAGCTTGGAACTTTTACCATCACTCAAATATGTAGAAATCATATCAAGCACATAAGCATCACGTTCGGTCTGACCAGGTGTGCGATACCCCATCATTATTAGAGGAATTTGAATATTTGGATCTTCAAATTTAACTTTTACAGGCCCTTGTATAGGGTCTTCAATAAAAGTGTTCTGAACAACATCAGCACCTCGAGGAATAGGACCAAAATAATCTTGAATCATTTTTTTTGTTTTCTCTATTTCCAAGTCTCCTGCCACTACTAATACGGCATTGTTTGGTACGTAAAACTTTTTATTGAAATTTTGAAAGTCTTCTAACGAAGCACTAGCCAAATGCTCTAGTGAACCAATAACAGTCCAATTATATGGGTGTTTGGTGAATAGGTTTTTGAACATTTGTTCTTGCCATCTACCATAGGGAGCATTATCTACTCGTAGTCGTCTTTCTTCTTGTACAACTTCTTTTTGAGTGTCTACTCCAATTTGATTGATAACAGGATGAAGTAATCTCTCCGATTCCATCCAAAGTCCTAATTCTAGATTATTTGATGGAAAATTCTCATAATAGTAGGTACGATCATAGTTTGTGGTTGCATTATTACTGCCACCATTGGAAGACACAAGTTTAAACCATTCACCACGTTCAATATTTTTAGTTCCTTCAAATAAAAGATGCTCAAAGAAATGAGCAAACCCTGTTTTATTCGGATTTTCATTTTTTGACCCAACATGGTACGAGACGGCAACAGTTACTACTGGTACGTTATTATCTTGGTGCAGAATTACATGCATACCGTTATCTAAATCGTATTCTTCAAAGGCTACTTCTTGCGAAAAAACTAAGCTCATTGAAAAAAGAACGCCAAAGAAACTCAAGCAATTTTTTTTCATTTTTTAGTGTTTAGAATTAAAGATTTTAAATGTTTGTATTACAATTCTTAATAATGTTACACGAATATAATTTTTTTGTAGTGTCGGAATGAAAACTACTATTTCTTTAACAAGAAATTATAGAAGAATTAGTCAGATAATTAAATTGTTCTCAATGGGAAGAAATAATTTACTTAAATGGCTAAAAATTCTTGTAGATTAAGGATTTAGCAGTATATTTGCACCCGCTATTTGAGAAAATAGCTCAGTGAATAATTTAATATAATCAGTATGTACGCAATTGTAGAGATGGCAGGGCAGCAGTTTAAAGTTGCGAAAGACCAAAAAGTGTACGTTCACCGTTTACAAGCTGAAGAAGGTAAAAAGGTAACTTTTGATAAAGTACTTCTTTTAGATGATAATGGTAGCGTTACTATTGGCGCCCCAGTCATAGACGGTGCGGCCGTAGAGGCCAAAGTCGTTAAGCACCTTAGAGGTGATAAAGTAATCGTTTTTCATAAGAAAAGACGTAAAGGTTACAGAAAGAAGAATGGTCATAGACAATCTTTGACTGAGATTGTTGTGGAAAGCATTGTTGCTAAGGGAGCTAAGAAAGCTTCTCCGGCAAAGACTAAAGCAGCAACAACAAAAAAGGAAGCCGCTCCAAAAAAAGAGGCAGCTCCTAAAAAAGCAGCTCCAGCTAAAAAGGCAACTGCCAAAGCAAAAGCTGATGATTTAAAGAAAATAGAAGGTATTGGACCAAAGATTGCTTCAACTCTAATTGAAGCAGGTATCGCTACTTTTGCTGATTTAGCGAAAGCTAAACCAGCAAAAATTTCTGAAATTATTTCTGAAGTTCGCGGTAATCATGTTACTGACACTTGGCCAGCACAAGCTAAATTAGCAGCTGATGGTAAGTGGGATGAGCTTAAAAAATGGCAAGATGAATTAGACGGTGGTAAGGCATAAGGTCAACCATCTGGTATAACAATATAAAACCGTAGAAAAATGGCACATAAAAAAGGTGTAGGTAGTTCAAAGAACGGTAGAGAGTCAGAATCGAAACGATTAGGTGTTAAGATTTTTGGCGGTCAGGCTGCAATAGCTGGTAACATTATCGTTAGACAGCGAGGTACAAAACACAACCCAGGTGAAAATGTTTACGCAGGTAAAGACCACACGTTACATGCGAAAGTTGATGGCTTGGTAAAATTTGAAAAGAAAGTAGGCGGAAAGTCTTATGTTTCTATAGAACCTTTTGAAGCATAAAATATTCTTTTTCTAAAAATATAGAACCCTCACCTTTGGTGGGGGTTTTTTGTTAACTAACTGTTAGGTTATTTTAAACTACCATGTTATTTTGACTAAAGTTGATTTAATCTTAAAAATTAACTAACCTCATATTATACCTATTTCCAAGTTCTTTGTGGTCTATAATTAACCACTCAGAAAATGAAAAGTAGTTTAAGTCTTTTAAGTTTATTTTTTACCTCATTTATTTTTGCTCAAACGGGAAATATTCAGGGCACCATTTCGGATGAAAATGGGATTTATGTACCTGGTGCTAGCGTTTATATCGCTTCAATTGAAAAAGGGGCAATATCTAACTTTGATGGTCGCTTTACCATTGTAGCGGTGCCGGAAGGCACCTATACACTAGAGATCTCTTATATTGGATACTCACCCGTTTCTCAAGAAATTACAGTAATTAATGGAGAAACAACAGTAGTGAATTTAAATATGAATTCCACTAATGTTGAATTAGAGGGTGTTGAAGTATCTGCCTATGGAATAAGTGGTACAGCAAAAGCGCTTAACACTCAAAGAACAAATCTTAACATTACCAATGTAGTATCTACGGACCAGATAGGGAAGTTCCCAGATGCTAATATTGGAGATGCAGTAAAGCGAATACCTGGAATTACTATGCAAGTTGATCAGGGTGAAGCACGAAATATTATTGTTCGTGGTTTATCACCACAACTTAATTCCGTAACCTTAAATGGTAGCCGTATTCCCTCTGCAGAAGGGGATAACAGAAATATTCAGATGGATTTAATTCCTTCAGATATGATTCAGACCATTGAAGTAAACAAAGCAGTAACTCCCGATATGGATGCTGATGCCCTTGGTGGTTCTGTGAACTTGGTTACTAGAACTGCTCCGCAAGGCTTTAGACTTTCTGCCACTGCTGGTTCAGGAATCAATTTTATTACTGACAAAAGAATTTTAAATGGTTCTTTATTAGTTGGCGACCGGAGTAAGGATGGCAAATTTGGTTGGATGGTGTCGGCCTCAATTAATGATAACGATTTTGGTTCTGACAATGTAGAAGCGGAATGGACTGATGAGTTTGCCTTTACCAACGAGGACGGTGAAGAAGAAGAGTTGGATGTAAATCCTTACACAAACGTAAGTGAACAACGCACCTATTTGGTACAGCGTATTCGTAGAAGTTTTGCCGCAAATTTTGATTATAATTTTAATGCGGACAACACTATTTATTTAAAGACCATGTATAATTGGCGAGATGATCGAGAAAATCGTTTTGTCTTAGCTCAAGAGATTTTAGACCCAGAGAATATTGGTGTTGATGACTTTACAATCACTAATGGGGTTCCTACAAGGTTCCCGGCTGAAATTGCTAGAGAAACAAAAGGGGGAATAAATAATGATAGAAATAAAAATCGACGGTTGGAAGACCAGAGAATGCAAAATTATAGTCTCGGCGGTAACCATTTATTTGGAAGCTTGAAAATGGATTGGATGGCTTCATATGCAAAGGCTTCTGAAGAAAGATTGGATGAACGTTATGCACAATATGTAGCGGAGTATTCGGTATTAAATGATAATACTGACCCCGAATTTCCAATAATGACCGCAGAAAATGCTGCAGATGTTAACGATTTAAGCGCTTTTGAGTTTGATGAAATCACCAATGAAACTCAATATACAGAAGAAGAAGATATTAACTTCTTCATTAATTTTGAACTTCCTTCTGATTTTTTTGGAAATGGTGATGGAACAGTCAAATTTGGTGCAAGAGGTCGTTTTAAAAAGAAGTTTAGAGATAATAACTTTTTTGAATTTGACTTAGAAGACCAATATCCAACTTTAGCCGATTTTCCGACTAAAAGCTATACGGATTCTAATTTCTTGGCTGGTAGTCAATACGAAGCGGGATTATATCCTGATGAGGTTTTCTTAGGTGGACTTGATTTGACCGATAACGCTGGCGAATCAGTTCCTGATGAATTTCTAAGAGATAATTTTGATGTTAGTGAAGATGTGTGGGCCGCATATATTATGGCAAACCAAAAGCTTTCAGATAAGTTAAGTGTTATAGCGGGTTTACGTTTAGAGAACACTAAAATAACAGCTACTGGAAATCAAATATTAGATGAAGAGGAAGTAATAGGAGAAACAACAAATGAAAGTTCATACACGAATATTATGCCAGGTCTGCACTTTAAATATGATGTTTCTGATAATACAATTTTAAGACTTGCTTGGACAAATACTTTAGCAAGGCCTAACTATGTTGATCTAACACCTTTCTCCGATCTTGTAGAAGGTGACGAAGAAATTTTTGTAGGAAATCCTGAGCTAGATCCAACAACATCAATGAATTTTGATGTAATGGCAGAACACTATTTTAAAAGCGTAGGTCTTATTTCTGGTGGTCTTTTTTATAAGAATATAAATGATTTTGTTTACACATTTATTTCTGAAGCTCCTGATGACTCATTCGGTGCCGGTTCAGCAGGATTTGATTTATTTCAACCTTTAAATGGAGATAAAGCCACTATATTCGGGGCAGAAGTCGCTTTTCAAAAGCAATTAGATTTTTTACCAGGCTTTGCTAGAAATTTTAGTTTGTACCTCAATTATACGTTCTTGACTTCAAGTGCTGATGGCATTCGTAATGAAGATGGTGATGAACGTACCGATTTAGATTTACCTAATACAGCACCAAATATGTTCAATGGTTCTTTAGGCTATGCTGACAAAAAGTTTAGTGCAAGACTATCATTAAACTTCTCAGATTCTTATATCGATGAGATAGGCGGTAATGCTTTTGAAGATAGGTACTATGATGTTCAAACATTTTTGGATTTTAATGCTTCATATGCAATCAATAATAAATTAAGACTTTACGCAGACCTCAATAATATTACAAATCAACCTTTACGTTACTTTCAAGGGGTAAGTGCAAGAACACAACAAGTAGAGTTTTATAGTCTTAGGTTTACTTTTGGCCTAAAATATGACTTATTTAAAAAATAGTTTAAGTTAGTTTAGCCTTAAAACCGTCCTTTTGAAAAAGAGGGCGGTTTTGTCTTAAATTGAATATTATGAAACAAATTAGTATCTTTTTTTTAGTCTTAATAGGTCTTACATCATGTAAAAAAAGCAAGCTTATTCCCATAAAACCAGACATTGTTACAGAAACCACATTAAATGATACTGATGACCCTGCAATTTGGGTAAATCCTAAGGATGCTTCAAAGAGCATTGTGTTTGGTACTGATAAAGAAACAAATGGCGCGATATATGCTTTTGATTTAGAAGGAAAAATAATTGAAGAAAAAACTATAAGAAACATTCAGCGACCTAATAATGTGGATGTGGAATATGGTTTTCAAATTAACGACACTACCCAAACAGACATTCTTGTTTTTACCGAAAGAGAAAAACAACAAATTAGAATGTATTCTGTGCCAGATATGAAACCATTGGATAATGGAGGTTTTCAAGTTTTTAAAGATGCCACAGAATTTGAGCAGAATTTACCAATGGGAATTTCGCTATATAAGTCACCCAAGGACTCTAAAATTTATGCTATTGTAGGCAGAAAAACAGGGCCTGCAACTAATTATCTATATCAGTATGAACTAAAGGCAGATAGCTTAGAAATTCAGTCAAATTTAGTTAGGAAGTTCGGCACTTTTAGTGGTCAAAAAGAAATTGAAGCCATTGCTGTAGATGACGAAATGGGTTTTGTTTATTATTCTGATGAAGGAGTTTGTATTCGAAAATATTATGCTGAGCCAAGTATGGGGAATGAAGAAATATCTTGCTTTGGCGGAGAATACTTTTTAAAGGATATAGAGGGTATCGCCATTGCGACTTATGAGCATGGGAAGGGGCAACTTATTGTTTCCAATCAGCAGCAGGGAGAGTTTAATATTTTTTCACAAGAAGATAACACATTTATAAAAGCTGTAAATCTTGCAACACTTGAAACCGATGGTTGTGAAGTTGTAACTGTGCCTCTTAATGATACTTTTCCTAATGGACTTTTTGTAGCAATGAACGATGCTAAGAACTTCTATTTTTATGATTTAAATAACATAATCCCTCAAAAATAAGGTAATCACAAATTTCTCAATTTGAAACCAAAATTCTTTTATCATCAAGTAAGTGGAGTCTAATATTTACTAACTTAGGCTAAATAACCACCTTAAAAATGAATAGAGGAGAATTTAATAGACTTGCAGCACTTGGAGCCTTATCATCCCTTTTAACCTATGATGCTAAGGCTGCCTTTAATAAGGAGAGCAAGGTTTATAACCAATCCATAGTTATAGATGGTCTCATTATAGGCAGAAACTGGGATAAAGCTTCTTTTGCCGCCCTCGCAAAGACCGGGTATTCCGGCTTTAATGTTTCCTTAGATTCTTTCAACTTAAATAGATCATTACTTTCTTTGGTAAATTGGAAAGACATTGTAGATGATAATAGTGACAAATTAATTCACGCGACTACTGCAGAAGACTTCAAGCGTGCAAAAAAAGAAAATAAAGTTGCAGTACTCTTTGGTTTTCAAAATTCGAGAATGATTGTAAATGATATAGATAATCTAGATATTCTATATCAAGCCGGAACTCGTTGGATGCAGCTTACTTACAATGAACGTAATTTGATTGGTGATGGCTGCACAGAAAGAACCAATGCGGGACTTTCCGATTTCGGTATAGAAGCAGTTAATCGCATGAATGAACTAGGTATTATTATTGATCTTTCTCATTGTGGTAGACAAACTACCGATGATGGTATTGAGTTCAGTAAAACTGGGGCAATGATTAACCACTCTATGTGTGAGGCACTACATAAAAATCATCCCCGTGCTAAAACAGATGCACAGATAAAAGCTATGGCAAATAAAGGAGGAGTAATGGGTATTATATGCCTTGGCTATATGTTAGGGCCAAACTTAGGTGTTGATACAACTCTAGAAACTTACGTAGACCATATAGATCATGCTGTGAAAGTTGGAGGGATAGACCATGTGGGATTAGCTGCTGATTATCCGATACAAGGATTAGAGGCGAATGGCGCAACAAGAGAGAATTGGTACGTACCTCGATTAACACGGTTCAAACCTTCTTATAAAGTACAATGGCCACCGTGGATTCCTGAGCTTGATGAAACAGATAGATATCAAAATGTAACAAGACTTCTTGAAAAAAGAGGCTATAGCACTGGTGATATTGAAAAAATATTGGGTCTAAATTTCTTGCGGTATTATGATGAAGTATTGCAGTCTTAATTTATGTTTCTCTTTTCCTTTCATTTTAAAATAGTTTAGCACATGACCAAAACACCTCTTTTCTTATTCCTTTTTATTGGCTTCGCTGTTCAAAGCCAATCGGTAAAATTCATTACTAATAACAGGTTAATCTTTGGAACTCATATAGAACGGACTGCTTCTATGGGTGTAGGTGATTTAGACAATGATGGTGATAAGGACGTGGTTTTAGCTAATGGAAGACATTGGCCTGGTCAAAATAGGATTTTCTTTAATAATGGTAGCGGAAAATTTTCGGTCTCTAAACCTCTTGGTGCTGAAAGAGCAACTAGCTATTCAACAGAGTTAGCCGACTTTGATAATGATGGGGACCTTGATATCGCCGTAGGTAATGATATGGCACCCAATTGCCTTTTTATAAATGACGGTAAAGGAAATTTTACTAAAGCAGGCAACTTTGGAGAAAATTATGCACCAACGAGAAATATTATTGTTGCAGATATTGATAATGATGGTGATGAAGATATTCTAATTACCAATAGAGGAAGACAAAATGAAATATGTCTAAACAATGGGAAAGGAAAATTTAATCAGTCTCTTGGTTTTGGTAGTATGAGTGATTCTACTATTGATGTAGAAGTAGCAGATATGGATAATGATGGAGATAACGATCTTATACTAGCCAATAGAGATGAACAACAAAATTATGTTTATATAAACAACGGTCAATTAAATTTTACAACAAAAGTTCCTTTTGGCAGTGGAAAAGATAATACCAGAGCTGTTGCCATCACAGATGTAAATAATGATGGATATCTAGATATTGTTAGTGCTAATATTGGCGAACCTAATAGAATCTACTTCGGGAGTAGTACTTTAAAATATGAATCTCAAATAGTATATGATTCCGTTTCGGATAATACTTCTTCATTAAGCACTGCAGATTTCAATCTTGATGGAAATGACGATATCGTTGTTGGAAATTTTAGACAACCTAATCATGTTTTTATCAATTCAAATAATGGAAAGAATTGGGAGAAGATTACTTTATCAGATAAAGATTCTTTCACTTATGACATTTATACTGATGATTTAAATAGAGATGGTTTGCCGGATATTGTAGTAAGTAATTCTGATGAAGTCAATAGATATTACTTTAATCGTTATAAAGACTCTGCGCTAGAAAATATAGATCAAAAAGGAGTTTTTTTAGTTTATCGGAGACAGTCTTTAATTGGAGAAGAGACATTCAATATTGTTAACCAAAAAGACAACCTGCGTATTGAGTCTTTACAAGGTGAAAATGAAAGAGGTAGAATATCTGGTGTTCAATCAGTTTTAGAAGTAACTAAGGATGGATTTTCGCCTCAATTTTATAGTAGTATCCGAATTGCTCGTGGAGACACAACAAACATTTTTAAAATGGAGTTGCACGATAATCAAGCAACAATATTGGAAGAATACTTTGACCCTGTTACGATTAATATCAAGGAGGCGTTTTTTCCACTTCATAGCAATATTCCAGCTGCTATAGAAATGATGCTATATCATTATTATTTTAAGAATGGAGAATGGCCAAAAGGCCTAACTACTTTGCCCCGAGGTAAAATTGAGATTAGGCATACGGCTAAAGACACCATACAAATTAAGGGGAAACAGCAAATACTAGATAGATATGTTGTTGAAGGAATCAATTGGGGCGGTAGAACGGTTTGGCTAGATAAGCATAAAAATCTCGTTGCTTTAGTTAAAGCTAATACCCAAATTCGAGAAGTTATTAAAAGGGGCTATGAATCCGCCATGTCGACTTTTATAGCAGGGCATGTCGCAGAACAAATGACAGATTTAGCAACATATACCAAAAATCAAAAGAAACAACCATTCAAAACTATTGCTTTAGTAGGCGGAGATATAGTAGATGGTATTCATGATAAAACCCAAAAAAATAAAGTTTTACTTATCCAAGATGGACGTATTGCCAAGATAGAAGATGAAGGCAAAATAGAACTTCCGACGGAGGCAAAAATTATTGATGTAAAAGGAAAAACACTCATTCCTGGGCTTTGGGATATGCATGCTCATAGCAATCAAGTACCATGGGCACCTGCCTACTTGGCCGGAGGCGTAACTACAATCAGAGATAATGGTAATGAGATTGAGTTTGCTACCGCTTTTAGGGATGCCATTACAAAAGAAGGTAAACTAGGGCCAGATATTCTCTTAGCGGGAATGACCGATGGACCTGGAAAAAAAGGTAATGGAATTATTCGAGCCAGAACGGAACAAGAAGCAAAAGATGTAGTAAAAAGATATATTGACCTAGGGTATAAGCAGATAAAAATTTATAACTCAATAGAACCTGACATCTTAAAAGTGCTTTCCGAAGAGGCACATAAAAGAGGGGTTACAGTAACTGGACATATACCTACACCTGTTGGAACCGTTGCAGATGCTGTAAAATTGGGAATGAATATGTTTAGTCATGATAGAGCGATAACCTCATTACTTTTTCCTAATGAGAAAAAAAAGAATTTTGGGAAACTAGAAATAGATTATAATGCGATTAGTAGTGATCAGATTAAAAGAGCAACTGACTTTCTATTGGAACATAAAATTGTTTTGGATCCTACAATGAATATAAGAATTATCACTTCTTTACAGGAGGGAAAAGCTTTAAAAACAATTGAACCAGATGCGCCAAGAATAGCTTATGAGTTATGGGAACCCAAAAGGAATAGAAAGGGAGTAAGTCTAGAAGCATCACTAGAGCGAAAGGCTAGATATACCAAGTATTTAGAAATAATAGGACACTTTTTTAGAGCAGGTGTACCAATTGTAGCGGGTACAGATAATATAGTGCCGGTTTTTAGTTTGTATCAAGAAATAGAGGCATACCATAAACTTGCAAAGCTAACTCCTTTTGAGGCTATTCAAACCGCCACCATTATCCCAGCTAGGGTAATGAAGATGGAACAACAAACGGGTAGTTTAGAAATAGGCAAAGAGGCTGATATAGCTATACTGGATAAAAACCCGCTTAAAGATATTTCTAACCTAAGAACGGTTTCCGCAGTAATTACGAATGGTAATTATTATGATAGTAATGCGCTCTGGAAAGAAGCTGATTTTGAACCGCGTAAAAAAGTAGAAAATGAAAAAAATTAGTCAATTACTTATTCCGATAATTATTTTAACTGGCATTGTTTCATTTGGTCAAGAAGAGCCCGAAAAAGATTATGATCCAGAGGCCAAATTACAAGAATTAGGTATCACCTTACCGAGTCCCCCACAACCTGTAGCTAATTATGTGAATGGGGTACAAACTGGAAATCTTATCTTCTTAGCAGGTAAAGGGCCAAGATATGCCGATGGCACAGAAATTACAGGTAAGGTTGGTAAAGATGTTACTATTGAAAAAGCCTATGAAGGTGCACGCCTTACGGCAATTAATCAACTTGCTGTACTCAAATCAATGCTTGGTAACCTTAATAGAGTAAAACGTGTTGTTAAAGTGTTGGGTATGGTTAATTGCGAGCCTTCCTTTGTAGATCAACCCAAAGTCATTAATGGGTTTTCTGATTTGATGGTTGAAGTATTTGGAGAAAAAGGAAAACATGCAAGGGCAGCTGTAGGTATGGCGTCTTTGCCCAGAGGTCAATGTGTTGAAATAGAATTGATTGTTGAAGTTTATGATTAGAATTTAGTCATAACATTAAAATTAATCATTTAAAATATCTCGAATAATTTTTAGATGATGGTTGGTATGCACATCAAGAAATCGTCTGGTTTGGTCACGATCTAGTTGCTTAAATATGGGATGTTGAAAATTTGCTTTCTCATTTAGATCTGTGATTTTTTTTAAGTTAATTTTTGCTAGACTTAACTGTCTTTCAAGACTATCTAATAAAACAACTTCGGGTGGTCTTACATTTTTTGGTGACTCTGCAGCTCCTCTTGGAATTATACCAGAAGTATGTACAAAAGTTCTTTGGGGACTAAAATTTGAACGAAATGCACCTGGATCAGAATCGATTAACTTTTTCGAAACTTGATTGATTGTCTTTAACATATGATCTAGGTGCCAAGCAACATTCGCCTTCGAAACTTCAGGATTTGCAAAATCTCTTTTGGAAAATAACTTTTCTATTTCACCAAATTCTTTATTTAAAAAATCTGGTGAAGTTTCACGTTTTCTCAATTGAACAAAGGCGATAAGGCCAATTATAATTATCCCTAAAATGAGCGCTATTTTCTTCATCTTTTTAAACTGTTTTCCAACCCCACCATATAAAACGAGTTTTTGATAGTTTTTTTCTATTTAGGCTAAAGGTAGTAGTCTTTATTTCTTTTGCATTCTTTTGAGTTTTTTCTTTTACTTTTTTCATGATTGTTGCTTTTGATTGTTGACTATATGACGCTTAAAATTGAAACTTGTAACCAAAATCAGGAAAAAATCCTATTTGGTCTACTTGATCAACTTGATTTGTCAATCGGTTATATCTTCTTGTGAAAATATTTTCGTTTGCCGTTATATTTTGCAAATCAAAATAAAGTTGATGAGAACGTTTTTTGTTTTTGCTGTTAATTTTAATTCCAAACTTAACGTCCCATCTGAAATAGTCGTCTAATTGTTGGCTGAAAGCTTCATCTTCTCTCAAAATTTCGAAACCGGCCAACTGCGACGCTTCTAAATCTACAGGAGTAAAATAGCGTCCACCAGAATTGGTGACACGAGTATCGACAAAAAGAGTTTTATTTCCTGAATTTCCAATTTTAAATTCTTTACCCGCCAAAATGTTAATAACATAACCATTATTAAAGGGGCTATTTCTTTCAATACCATCACTACCTTCATATTTACTTTCAAAGAAGGAACCAGTAAATAGGCCATAATACCCTTTGCTAAAAAATTTCTCCAACGTAAATTCAATACCTTGATTGAACCCAGTTCCATCATTTACCAATGATACTCGGTCATTTTGAAAAATAAAATCTGCACCTTCAGTTAAACTTGAATAACTAGAGGGATTAGATTCAACACCAGCTCCATTAATATCTTGGCGGTATAACTCCAATTTTCCTCTCCATGAATTCCCTAATTTAACATCATAACCTAGAACAAAATGACTGCTTTGAACAAAGTCTAAGTCTTTATTGGTCTGTGAAATGTTTCCACCAACATTTTCATTTAAAAAGAGTAAAGGATATGGGATATTTTGATAATGCAATCCGTAACCAAAATTAAGGGCGTGATTAGGTGAAAATTGATAATTTACGGCTGCTCTGGGCCCTAAAGCGAATTGTTTATTTAATGTACTGTATTGCGAATGTAGACCGGCATTTAAGGTTAAAGTTTCGCTTAATCTTAATTGACCTTGAATGTAAGGTTGAATAAGACTGATGTTCTCATCAATGTCGGTAAAGGTTATTAAATCAGGATAACCGTCTCCATTTGTATCTGCTTGCTCGTTTCTATCTCTCAATAGATTTTGAATATTAAAGTTTTCAAATAGTAATCCTGTTCTAAAGCTGAATTTATTAGTGACTTTATTATTAAAAAGTGTAGAAAGTGTAAACCGTACTTCTGTATTATCAGCGTCTGTAAATCTTATCAAACGCTCTTCGGGGGTATTTTTGTCAATAAATCTATCAGCAAAAAAAGTATTTCCGGAATAAGATCCAGAAAGTATAGTTTTTAAATACGCTTTGTCTCCAATACTTAAATTGTACTTAAGTCCGAGTACTCCGAATTTAGAGTCGGCAAAACTATTTTCATCTTCTGCAGCGAACAGATCTTTTTCATCAATATCATCACCGAGAAACTCAATATCTGAACCTCCTAAAATGCCAAAAAAGGATAGACTGCCGTTATTAACCTTTCCAAAATCGAGATTAAAAGATAGGTCATTGTAATTGGGTACGGCTGAGGTTCCACCAGCTCCTACACCTAATAAACCAACCAAGGAATATCTAGCAGCAACAACAAAAGACCCTTTGTTAGTGCCCAAAGGACCTTCAGCCATGGCTTCAATACCTGTAAATATTCCTGTTTGCAATGTGTATTCATAAGAATCTGGATTTCCTGTTCTAAACCCCAAGTCAAAAACACCTCCTATAGCATTTCCGTATTCCGCCGGGAATGCTGAAGTAATAAAATCTGAATTTTTTAAAAGATTTGGATTTAAAGCAGAAACAGGTCCACCAGTGGTACCTGCGGTTGAAAAATGATTCGGGCTCGGAATAGGAACACCTTCCAGTCGCCATAAAAGTCCAGTGGGGCTATTACCTCGTACCACAATGTCATTTCTACTATCATTAGGCGCAGAAACTCCTGCAAAGTTAGCTGCTAACCTACCTACATCACTTCGCCCTCCAGAAAATCGAGTAACTTCTTCTACTCCAAACTGTCTAGCAGAAACGGTTGCTAATTTGTTTAGTGCCTTATCTTGGTTGGTATTATTCGTCAGAATAATTTCATCTAGTTGATTAAATGATTCTAAAAGACTGATGTTGACAATAACTTGTTTTCCTGCGGTTACCTCAATGTTGGGAAGCGTTAAACTCTCGTATCCGATATAACTAATTTGTATAGCATGCCGACCTAATGGCACATTTTCCAACGTAAATCTGCCATCAAAATCAGTAATAACTCCTGTTGCTGTTGCTACATTAAGTAATTCAATAGTTGAGCCTTCCAGTGGTTGTTCTGATTGTTTATCAATTACTACGCCCTTTATAACACCTGTTTGAGCAAAACCTAATTGAAACGTTGCAATTAGCAATAATAATACTAAATTCTTCATGACTTTTTTGTTTGATTTACTCAAAGATGAAAAGTCTGTTTGCCTATGATATGCACTAAATTTATGTATCGTTAATTATTCAAATAGGCTGTTGATTTAGCTTTTAAAGCGAAAAATCTTGATTAAGTCTTTAGATTACAGTTCAGATGAGATAGCTACAATTCAAATCAAATATCAACAGTAGAAAAAAGGTGTTATAATAACAACTTAATACTTATGTATCTTTAAAGTTGCGATGAAAGGTTTTTTTAGTAAAAAAGGAGTTCATAAGTTTTTGTTCCGCTGGATGGTGGTCAATGTGGTGTATTTTGCGGTTAAGATGACCATGGAGCATGACGGAAAAGAATATGAAGGGTTATTTACTTCAACTAGTCTGTTTTATTATGTCAGCGCTTTTTTCCTTCTTATGCTCACTTGGGAGGTAAACGATTATTTATTAAAACGTCATAAAAAGTATTGTCGACTTAACCTTAAAAGAAGTTTAAAGATTATATGTATTAACATGTCAATCATGTTGCCTATGTGTGCTTTAGTGTATTATTTAGCACAATTTACATTTAAAGAAGCTTGGGGAATTGTTTGCCCTAATGGACCGGAGCAACAATTTATTATAGACTTTTCAAGAGGGGTTTTAATTGGAATGGCCGTCATTTTTGCTAATATGTTTCATTATGCTATGAATCACCATGATGAATTGGAGAAACAACTAGAAGATTTACAGAAAGATATGTTGGCGTCACAATACGCTTCATTAAAAAATCAAATTAGCCCTCATTTTTTATTCAATAGTTTAAACACATTAACATCTTTAATGTATGAGGATAGAGATTTGGCTTCTGATTTTGTAACTAGGTTGGCTCGAAGTTATCGGTACATTTTAGATAATCGCGAACATGATTTAGTAACATTAAGTAAGGAACTTGGATTTTTGGATGCTTTTACTTTTATGATGGATGTGCGCCATAAAGAAGCCGTAACCATTGACCTTAATATAAGCGTGGACCCAGAGCGATATTTAATACCAACCCTCTCCTTACAAATGTTGGTTGAAAACGCCCTCAAGCATAATTTATATAGCAAAGAAAAGCCCTTAAAAGTTTCAATTTCAACGATTAGCAAGGATGCTTTAGTTATTAAAAATAATTTTCAAAAGAGAAATTTAAAGGAAAAGACAACTGAATTAGGTATTAAAAACATTAAAAAGAGATATGCTTTTTACACTAATAAACAAGTCCTAGTTCGTAAGGAAAGCGATTTTTTTGAAGTTATTATTCCTCTTTTAAGTGAAAATATCACTAAAATGAATTTAAAAGCCATTTCTTAATGAAAGCTATTATCGTTGAAGACGAAGAGTTTGCAGCTAAACGTTTAGGGCAATTGGTTAATGAACTGGCCCCTGATATTAAGCTTGAAGCAATACTTAATTCCGTTGAAAGTGGCTCAAAATGGTTTAATAAAAACGAACAACCTGATCTTGTTTTTTTAGACATTCAATTGAACGACGGGTATGGCTTTGATATATTGGATGGCCTTGAAGAACATCCTCCAGTCATTTTTACAACTGCTTATAATGAATTTGCTATTCGTGGTTTTAAGTACAACGGTTTAGATTATTTATTAAAACCTATCGTTAAAGAAGACTTGAAAAAGGCCTTAGAAAAATTCAAAAAAAATATTACCAGAAACGGGAATGGGGCGACCGAAAATCTTGAACATTTAAAACAGCTTTTTCATAAAGAGTATAAACATCGATTTATGGTTAAAGTAGGTAATATGTTTAAGTCTTTTAACGTGGAAGATATTGCCTATTTTAAATCACATGAAGGTATGATTTGTTTACAAACACATTCAGGTCAATCATATCCAATTGAATATACTATTGACCAATTGGAGAATATCTTGAATCCCGTGCACTTTTTTAGGATTAACAGAAAATTTATGGTTTCGGTAAAGTCAGTAACCGAGATACATAGTTACTTTAATAGTCGCTTACTACTTAAAATTCTACCTAAAGAGGAAGAAAAAGTTATTGTTTCAAGAGAACGAACTACAAATTTTAAGCGCTGGTTAGATATGTGATTTATCCAAATTAATTAGTTATAGGTAAAAAAACATGTGATTTCATAATAGCACGTATTGTAGCTTCGTCGCTTGGGTCAAAACAATATAGTCTATTAAGACTTGTTCTATCTCCTGAATCAATATAGGCACTCAAACGGATGCTCCTGCTATTTTCATAAGGAGTGTTTTCTTTAACAATAATAGAAGGTATTCCATTAATCAAAGTGCGTTCAAAAGAAATGGTATTATCATTTTCGTCAACAAGATCTAAACCTCCAAAACTAAGGTAGCCATAGTCAAAAAAAATAGTATCACTTTCATTTGCTATTCTACCGATGTAAGTATCTATTCCTTGGTCAATTTGAAGTGACCAACCAGCAGGGACGTCTAACTTAAAAGAGACAGCATTGATTTCTTCTGTTAATTCTAAGGCATCATTTGATGATGGTGTGCAGCTGAAAAGAAGCGATAAAGAAAGAGAATAAATTATTTGAAGAGAATGCTTTACCATGGTTACCTTTTTAATAAAGACGTTGTAAAAGGAGAAGGGTTGCTTTTACCATCTTTGGTTTCTAAAACCATTTTCTTTGGCATATTCAATGGTGTTTACCAGGTATTCTTCTAAATTATATTGAGGTATAGGTAAAATACTTTCTAAAAGGGTGGTGTCCCATTCGTAAGGTTTTGCCGTTAGGTACGGAGTTAAATGAATACCAATGGTTTCGTAATAAAACTTTTCTAAGGTACTTTCAAATTCATTAGCCGTTTCTAATAACTCTTGAGTTAACCTAAAGTTTTTAAAATCAACAGTTTCCAAAATTTTAGTAATACCTGTAAAGATTTGAGTGCCTTTGGAGTTAACAATATTTAGTTGTTCTATAGTTGTGTCAAAGACTTTGGTAATGACTTTGGCAGCATAATCTGTTGGAATGATATTCAGTTTACTATCCGAATTGGCCTGAATACGAACCATATCATCAGAGTTATTGCGGTGAAAAAATTTTGCAAAAAGGTAAAAAACCATGTATTTAGAAATAAAAAATGAAGGTCTATCCATTATATTGCCTCCAAGAACACTGGGTCTTAAAATTTGAATCGCAATTTTGTTCTCTAGCCCTGCCTTTACGAGATATTTTTCAGCGGCATGTTTTGAAGCTTCATAAAAATTTCGATATTCATTTTGTTCTATAGCCACATAATTATCTTTCAATATCCCATCTAATTTGCCAATGGAAAATGCTGTGCTGATATAAATAAACTTTTTTAGATACGATTTATAGGTGTTGAAAATCTGCTCTGTAAAACTTAAATTTTCTTTAAAAATCTCTTGTTCGCTACTTGGGTCTACGGATAAATTTACGTAACCCGCTGAATGAATAAAATAGTAAGTATTAGTTTTCTTCAAAAAGCTTAGAGGTTCAAAAACTTCTTTTGCATCGACTACCTGAACCTTGTTTTTTATTGTTTTTTGATTGTTTTTTATTGTTACTGGGGCTATTTCACTTTCCAACATACTAGCTATACGATCTGCAGCGGAAGCTCTATTTTTTTTTCTAACAATTAAATAGAGCATTTCAATTTCTTGAAGTCTAGTTTCTAATAATGAGAATAATACTTGAGAACCTAAGGTGCCAGTGGCACCTGTTAAAATGATGTTCATTGATAGTTGATTGATATGCTAAATATCGTACTTAAAAAATAAACCCTTGCAGTTATGCAAGGGTTCTTTATGATACAAATAAAAACTTTGCTTTTAGTATCTGTAATATTCAGGTTTGTAAGGGCCTTCTACAGTTACACCAATATATTCTGCCTGATCTTGCTTTAGTTCAGTTAATTCAGCTCCTAGTCTTGCCAAGTGCAACTTTGCAACCTTTTCATCTAGGTGTTTAGGTAACATATAAACTTCATTCGCATAATTAGCACTGTTATTCCATAGTTCAATTTGAGCTAAGGTTTGGTTTGTAAAAGAATTACTCATGACAAAACTTGGATGACCAGTAGCACAACCAAGGTTAACTAAACGTCCTTCCGCTAAAATGATGACATCTTTTCCTTCAATAGTATATTTGTCTACTTGAGGTTTTATTTCATCTTTGGTATTACCGTATTCATCATTTAGCCAAGCCATATCAATTTCATTATCAAAATGACCAATGTTACAAACAATAGCTTTGTCTTTTAAAGCTCTAAAATGCTCTTCACGAATGATATCCTTATTACCTGTGGTGGTAATTACGATATCAGCATTTTGGATTACGGATTCTAATTTTTTAACCTCAAAACCGTCCATACAAGCTTGTAAAGCGCAGATTGGGTCAATTTCAGTCACCGTTACAATAGAACCAGCTCCCCTAAATGAAGCAGCAGTTCCTTTACCAACGTCACCGTAACCAGCAACAACAACACGTTTACCAGCTAACATAGTATCCGTCGCTCGACGGATGGCATCAACAGCACTTTCTTTACAGCCATATTTGTTATCAAATTTCGACTTAGTGACCGAGTCGTTGACATTAATTGCAGGCATTGGTAAGGTGCCATTCTTAACTCTTTCGTATAATCTATGTACACCTGTAGTAGTTTCTTCAGAAAGCCCTTTGATTCCTGCAGCTAGTTCTGGGTACTGATCTAATACCATATTAGTTAAATCACCGCCATCGTCCAGAATCATATTTAAAGGCTGTCTGTCTTCACCAAAAAACAAGGTTTGTTCAATACACCAATCAAATTCCTCTTCGTTCATTCCTTTCCAAGCATAAACTGGTATTCCAGCAGCGGCAATAGCAGCTGCAGCATGGTCTTGAGTAGAAAAAATATTACAAGAACTCCAAGTGACATCTGCTCCAAGATCAACCAAGGTTTCAATTAAAACTGCAGTCTGAATGGTCATATGTAGACAACCTGCAATTCTAGAGCCTTTTAAAGGCTGTTCATTTTTATATTCTTCGCGCAAAGCCATTAATCCTGGCATTTCAGCTTCAGCTAAATCAATCTCTTTTCTTCCCCATTCGGCAAGAGCAATATCTTTAACCTTAAAAGGCACAAACGGAATTGTTTTCGTATTCATAATTTTTTCGATTTATTTTCAAGCAATTTTGAGGTGCAAAGGTACAAATTACATAACTTTCTACCGTGCCTATTTACAAAACCATAACAGTTTCATCTGACACTAAGGTCTATATTTGGAAAGTAACAGAATCTGAAAACTCACTTGCTAAAAATGTGATTTTAACGGAGCACTGTGAGCTACGAATGCAGAAGATGAAATCTAAAATGCATCGTCGCGCTTTTTTGAGCATTCGACATTTATTTGCTGCAGCAGGTTTTGATGATGCAGCAGTGTATTATAATGATTTTGGTAAACCTTTTTTACATGACGGCAGGTATATATCTATCACACATTCAAATGAGTTTACGGCAATAATTGTTAGTAAAGCATTGGAGGTTGGTATTGATATTGAAAAACAACGCGATAAAATTCTTCGGATTGCGCATAAATTTACTCCTCTCGAAGAATACAGAACTTTGGCAAATTCTGAAGCGATTATAAGAAAGTTAACGATTGTTTGGGGTGCTAAAGAGTCTCTTTATAAAATATACGCACAACCCGGATTGAGTTTTCTAAAACATATTGATGTAAAAGACTTCTATTTTTCTGATTTGGAAACAACTGCTCAAATATTATATGAGGGTCAGAAGTCTAATTACAAAGTTTCTTTTTTAGAGTTTGAAGATTTTACATGTGTCTACGCGCTTCGTTCAAAAGATAGTATTTAGTAGCTTTGCCTTCTAAATGCAAAACACCATAATGAACATATCAGCAGAACTAACTTTTTCTCCTTTACAAGACGATTTTGAAGTTCATATCATCAGTTTTATTAAAAAACTTAGGATCTCTGGTCTTACAATTTTAGAGAATCCGTTGAGCACACAAGTTTTTGGAGAATATAACAAGGTAATGGATGTGTTACAAACTGAAATTGAAATCGCTTTCGAGTTAATGGATAAGGGTTTGTTACATATGAAATTGGTAAAATCTGACCGAAGCGATTATGAGCCACATTTTTGATTGGATTTTTTCGCAATACGATGGCGTTCCAACACATATTGTTGTGTTGGAATCTATAAGTGTTTTTTTTGCGCTGCTAAGTGTTTGGTTTTCAAAACGAGAAAACATTTTGGTTTATCCAACAGGAATTATCGCAACGGCTATTGCGGTTTATATACTTTTAGTTTACGGACTTTTGGGTGATATGCTTATTAATGCTTACTACTTTGTAATGAGTATGTTTGGCTGGTATATCTGGACACGAAAAGTTGATGACACCCACTTTATTCCTATTACCGTAATCAATCAAAAAGATAAGAAATGGGGAGTTTTCCTTTTTTTTGGAGCTATATTACTAGTTGTTATTGTCTATTTAATCTTTGACAAGTTTGATAATTGGACAGCCTATGTTGACACCTTTACGACAGCTATATTTTTTGTAGGAATGTGGTTAATGGCTAAAAAGAAATTAGAAAATTGGATTTTTTGGATTCTTGGGGATTTAATTTCAGTGCCGCTTTACCTTTATAAAGGACTAGTATTCTCATCTTTTCAATATTTATTATTTACCATTATTGCCATTTATGGCTATCAAGCATGGAAGAAAAACTTAAACAAGAGCCCACAAGCCTTATTAAAATAGTACTATTTGGTCCTGAATCAACAGGTAAAACAACTTTGGCTAAACAACTTGCTGATTATTACAAAACGGAGTGGGTGCCTGAATATGCTCGTGAGTATCTTCAAGAAAAGTGGGATAGAGAAAAGAAAACTTGTGAACCTCATGACTTACTTCCAATAGCCGAAGGGCAAATTAAACTAGAAAATTCAATAAGTAAAAAAGCCAATAAAATTCTTTTTTGTGACACCGATTTATTGGAAACTAAAGTCTACTCTGAAGCCTATTACATTGGTAAATGTGACTCTTTATTAGAAAAATATGCATTAGAAAATAGTTACGATTTATACCTGCTAACAAATATTGACACACCTTGGGAAGCTGATGATTTAAGGGATAAGCCTGATGAGCGTGAAAAAATGTTTAACTATTTTAAAGACACCCTTGAAAAATATAATAAGAATTTTATTACTTTAAACGGAGATAAAGATGTGCGGTTGAAAACTGCTGTTGAACATATTGAAAAACTATCGAAAGGCATGATTGATTTTACAGATAAAGATTTAATACAACTTCAAAATAAAGGTATTACAACAGAAAAGGTAGAAGACCAAATCGCCACTTTTAATGAAGGAATTCCGTTTGTTGATTTAGAAAAGGCGGCTGTTGTTGGAGAGGGAATAATGAGATGTTCCGAAGAAGAACAGAAAGAGTTTATAAGTTTTTTTGAAAATAATAAAGAAGAATTATCTCTTTTGAAATTCGTACCTGCTTCTGGTGCCGCCAGTCGTATGTTTAAGGCGATGTTTAATTTTATTGATTTATACAACCCTCAGCAGGAGAGTTTAGCATCTTATATAGATAGAACGAATGATATTGATGTAAAGAGATTTGTTGATGGAATGAAGCAATTTCCTTTTTACAATTTAATAATGAATCGTTTATCTGGCGATAACATTTCTGATGGAGAGCAAGCCTTTAATTTTGTAAAAGAAATGTTGACCGAGCAAGGCTTAAATTATGGTTTCTTTCCTAAAGGGTTATTACCTTTTCATGAGTATGAATCAGAATCAGCAACCCCTTTTGAAGAACATTTAAAAGAAGCTGCCTTATATGCTAAAACCAAGGAAGAAGCTAACTTGCACTTTACAATTTCTGAACAGCATGATGCCATGTTTAAAAAAGAGGAGCAGGCTAATACACCAAAAATCTCAACAAGAACTAAGACTAATTTTAAAATCACATATTCCAATCAGAAATCCTCCACGGATACTTTAGCGGTAAGTATGGATAATTCGCCTTTTAGAAATTCTGATGGTTCCATATTGTTTAGACCAGGAGGTCATGGCGCTTTAATTGAGAATTTAAATGATCAAGATGCAGATATAATTTTTATAAAGAACATTGATAATGTTGTTGTAGATGCAAATCTTTCTGCTGTTGCTGATAGTAAGAAAATGTTAGCAGGAATTTTATTGAAGCTGCAATCTAAGACTTTTGAATTTGCTAGTTTTTTGGAATCTGAAGCCATTACAGAAGCTAAAGAACAAGAAATAATATCTTTTTTAACGGAAAAGCTAAATGTTGGTTTTTCAATGGACTATAAACAGCTTTCAATTGATGAGAAGGCTATCTTTTTAAAGGCACAATTGAATAGACCTATTCGAGTTTGTGGCATGGTTAAAAATGAGGGTGAGCCTGGTGGGGGTCCATTTTTTATAAAAGATAAAAGAGGCAATATCTCACTTCAAATCATAGAGTCTGCACAAATTGATATGGATAACCCATCTCAAGTTTCAATTCTCAAGAATTCTACTCATTTCAATCCGGTCGATTTAGTGTGTGCAGTTAGAAACCATAAAGGAGATAAATTTGATTTATTAAACTTTGTTGATACTAAACAGGGTTTTATTACTGGTAAGACTAAAGAAGGTAAAGAATTAAAAGCACTCGAATTACCAGGCTTATGGAATGGTGCTATGGCATTTTGGAATACAATTTTTGTTGAGGTACCATTAGTCACTTTCAATCCTGTAAAAACAGTAAATGACCTGTTAAAACCGTCGCATCAAGGATAAATGATTACAAAACAATCTTATAAAAACCGCCTATTTGGCGGTTTTTTTGTTTTTAAGTGACTTTTTAAAAAAGAAAGTGTCTTACTAGTAAAGACCATAAAAAATGAACGAGTTAGTAAAATCTTCAATCTTAGGAATAGCAACAGTGATATTGCTATTTGTAGGTGCACATTTTACAAATGAAATGGAAGAAACGGAATTAGAGAAAGCACTCAATATAAAAAAGAAGGTCGAACGAGTAGATAATGTTGCTGATAACACAGCGGAATTAAAAAATATTGAAAACAAAAATTCTGAGGTGTCTTTATAAGCCCTCAGTTTTGGTTGGTTGATTTGGTTGAAAGGGCCGTATCATTTGATTTCGGTCCTTTTTTTAGATTTTGAACAATAGCATGGATTTGAATAATTTGGTTTGGGCATTTTTAATTATTGGAATTTTAAGTTTTGTTTGGTCTTTGTTAGTCATACTACCCAAAAAAGATATTTATAAGAAAAGGATTTAGCTATGCTACACTAACCATACTTTATCCAAGACGGTTTACTAAGAATGGTGTTTAAAACGCCTTTCCCCCGAATTTTTCTTAGTAGGCCCGATTTAAAAGACTGCATTTGCAGTCTTTTTTTATGTTCTAAATTAAAATTCTGAGTTTGATAACATCTAAAACTAACTTATAGTTCGTATTTAAAACCTAATGAATCCGCATAAATTAAAAATCATGAAGAATATTTTCTTTTTAGTAGCGCTTTTTGCTTTCAATTTGAATGCGAAAAATATAGAATCAATTAATGAACCCATTGAATTTATGGAAATATTCACTGACGAATTTAAAAAAGTAAATTCTAGTGAGCTTACTCCTCCTGTTGTGGAAGAGATTTTGAAGCAGTACCCTACTTCAAAATTAGCCGCTGTTTATAAAAACTCCAAAAATCAATTTAAATTAATAATGGTACTACAGAGTGGTACAAGAAGAACTGTTTATATTGATTCATACGGAAGATGGTTTAAGCTTAAATAGCTTTTGAATATTTCATAGGAATTAAAAGGCTGCATTTGCAGTCTTTTTTGGTTTATATAAAATGTAAGCTTATTTTTGTACCCATCTCAAAGGGGTGCTGTAAAAAGCTGAGATTATACCCAATGAACCTGGGCAGGTAATGCTGCTAAGGGACCGAGCATTAAGAAAATATCTTGTGGTATTTTTAGCGAGGGGCCAGTATAAGTAACGACTGACCTAATTTTGGAAAACCGTCTATAATAAGACAAAAATCAATTTTAACTTAGAATAATAGCCCCTTTTATTCGTAAAATTTTTACGAATGAAGACTCTTATTTTTACAATTTCAGCTTTTTTTTGGCTGACAATGGGGCTTTTCGCCCAACAACAAACCACTGATTCTTTAATAGGAAAAAAAGTAGTATTAGATGAAGTATTTGTGTCTGCAGTGCGAGTAACAAATGCATCACCAGTTACTTTTTCAAATCTTTCAAAAGAAGATATTAAGCCTAGAAATTTAGGTCAAGACATTCCAATTTTAATGAATTTTTTACCTTCTGTTGTAACTACATCTGATGCAGGTGCTGGGGTAGGGTATACCGGAATTCGAGTTCGTGGTAGTGATGCGACAAGGGTAAACGTGACTATAAACGGAATTCCTTACAACGACGCAGAGTCGCAGGGTACGTTTTGGGTAAACATGCCAGATTTCGCATCTTCAACTGAAAGTTTACAATTGCAAAGAGGGGTAGGTACCTCTACCAACGGTGCCGGTGCTTTTGGCGCCAGTTTAAATTTGCTAACTGATGGGTATTCTGAGGAGGCTTTTGCTCAAGTTTCTTCTTCATTAGGTAGTTTTAATACACTTCGGAATAATGTCAAGTTTAGCACAGGTTTACTAAACAATCATATTGAACTTTCTGGAAGACTATCTCAAATAAATTCTGACGGTTATATCGATAGGGCTAGGGTAGATTTAGAATCTTATTTTCTTCAGGCTGCCTATAAGGATGAGAACACCTTAATTAAAGCGCTGCTTTTTGGAGGTCACGAAATTACTTATCAAGCCTGGTATGGTATAGATGAAAATACCCTAGAATCTGATAGAACTTTCAATCCTTCTGGAATTTATACGGACGAAAATGGTGTTACTCAGTTTTACGAAAATGAAGTTGATAATTATAAACAAGATCATTTTCAATTGTTATGGAACGAGAAACTGTCAGCTAATTGGAGTTCAAACTTGGCAATTCATTATACTCGTGGACGTGGTTTTTTCGAACAATTTAGAGAAGATGATGATTTTGATACCTATGGGTTTACTCCTTTAAATGTAGATGGCGAAGTAGTTAACACCACTGATTTAATACGCCGTAGATGGTTAGACAATGACTTTTATGGAGCTGTTTTTTCGGCTAATTATGAAAAAGATAAACTCAATTTTATCATCGGAGGAGGATGGAATACTTATAAAGGCGACCACTTTGGTGAAGTGATATGGGCGAGATTTGCCAGTAATAGCGAATACAGAGACCGTTATTATGACGATACCTCAACCAAAACTGATTTTAACTTGTATACTAAAGCAAATTATAAATTAGATAGCAAATGGTCTTTGTATGGTGATTTGCAGTATAGATCAGTAGGTTACCAAGCTAATGGAGAAGATACGGGCCTCGTGGATGATATATTTAATTTTTTCAACCCGAAAGCCGGAATTACTTATGACTTGAATAAAAAGAATAACTTCTATTTTTCTTATGCAGTTGCTAATCGTGAGCCTAATAGAAACGATTATGAAAACGGAAATCCGAAACCAGAAAATTTAAAAGATTTTGAATTAGGTTGGCGCTATGTGAGTAGTGATGTTCAAGTAAATACAAATGTTTACTATATGAAATATCGTGATCAATTGGTACTTACAGGAGAGTTAAACGATGTGGGTGCTCCCTTAAGAGCTAATGTGGGCGATAGTTATCGTTTAGGCCTTGAAATTGACGCCAATATTCGATTAAATGATAAGTTTAGTATTACCCCTAATATTGCATTAAGTAGTAATAAAAATCAAGAATTTATTTTTCAACGTGATGGTGTTGTTCAGAATTTGGGAAATACAAATATTGCATACTCACCTAAATTAATTGCTGGTAATCTTTTGACATATTTTCCAAAACCAGAATTGCAATTGATTTTATTATCAAAATATGTCGGTGAGCAGTTCATGGGTAACATAGATGCTGAAGCTTCAATTTTAGAAGCATATTCTCAAACAGATTTTAATGTACAGTACGAATTAAAATGTAATGGATTTTTAGATAGTATTGTTTTGTCAGGTTTAGTGAATAATATATTCAATGCTAAGTTTGAATCAAATGGCTATTTTTTCACATTTGATGATGATTTTTCAAACCCTGGAACAGTTACAACTATTGAAGGAGCAGGATTTTATCCACAGGCAGGAACCAACTTTCTGGTAGGAGCTACTTTAAACTTTTAATTCTTATTTAGTTTTTAAAGGATACCGTATTTTTAAATAAAAAAGTATGGTATCCTTTTCAAAAGACAATCCACTACGCTGGGGTATTATAGGTTGCGGTGATGTTACTGAGGTCAAAAGTGGGCCAGCCTATAATTTGACAGAAGGTTTTAAACTTGCAGCTGTTATGCGAAGGAGTTTAGATAAGTCGGAAGATTATGCTAAAAGACATCAAGTGCCTTTTTTCACCAATAAGGCTTCTGAGGTTATAAACAATCCTGAAATTGATGCTGTCTATATTGCGACACCTCCTGATACGCATAAGCTTTATGGGTTAAAGGTTGCTGAGGCCGGTAAACCTTGTTGCATTGAAAAGCCTATGGCACCAAATTATGCGGATAGCTTAGAAATTTTCAATGCTTTTCAAGAAAAGAACCTTCCACTTTTTATTGCTTATTATCGTAGGTCTTTACCTCGATTTTTAAAAGTTAAGGAATGGCTTGATGCTAATTTAATTGGCGATGTACGCCATATTAGATGGCACAAAAGCAGAAGTGCAAGTCCTTTAGATTTAAACCGCGAATACAATTGGAGAACGGATGCCAGTATTGCCAAAGCCGGTTATTTTGACGATATTGGAAGTCATGGTTTAGACTTGTTTACGTTCTTACTGGGTGATATAGAAAATGCGTCGGGGTTTGCGGTCAATCAACAAGGCTTGTATTCAGCCTATGATGCGGTTACAGGTAGCTGGATTCATAAAAATGGTATAACAGGCGAAGGAAGCTGGATATTTGGTGTTCATGAACGTCAAGATAAAGTGGAGATATTTGGTTCAAAAGGCGAAATTCGATTTTCTGTTTTAGGCGAGTTTCCGATTGAATTGATTTCTAAAACAAAAAATCAATCTTTATTTATAGAGCATCCTAAGCATTTACATCAATACCATGTTGCTAATATGCAAATGCATCTTTCAGGACAGAAAATACATCCTTCCACCGGAAATTCTGGCCTTCATACCAGTTGGGTGATGGATAAAATTTTAGGAATTATTTAGTTTGAAATTATTACTGAACTACCACTTTGTACTGCTCTATAAAAAAGTAAGTCGTAATAACGTGCACCATCATCAGGTCTGTTCAAAAATTGACCAGTAAACAAGTTATAGGTGAAATCTTCACAAGAACATACCACATTTTGACCATCAATTGTCATAGTAGAGCATGTATTAGGTGCATGATTAGGACAACTAGCTTCAAAAGCAAAAAATGTATCTAAACCTGTTTTCATTACAAAAGCCCCACGGGTGCCAACGGCATCATTACCTACATAAATAGGGTTTCCTATATTATTAAGGTTGTTATAGAGGGGTAGGTTTAAATTTAATTCAAACCTAAAACCTACTTCTTGTAAAAATGGGTTTCTATTAGTTGTTCCACTATCACATGATAGAGTTAACACTAACAAAATCAGGGCTAAACGCGCTTTCATATATGAAGAGTTTAATACAAAAATCATCAAAAAATGTATATATTTGCGTTAAATCCTCGCTAAACTATATTCGTATAGTCGTGTCAGAGGATTTTTCGATTATTAAAGACAAGTGCATCGAGAAAGATTAATAGCTTTCTCCGATGCCTTTTTTCATAAAATTAATGTTATGAGTAAAGTTTCATACTACACCCCTGAAGGTTTAAAAAACCTAAAAGAAGAGCTAGATTATTTGAGAGATATTGAAAGACCTAAAGCTTCTCAAGCAATTGGAGAGGCCAGAGACAAGGGAGACCTTTCGGAGAATGCTGAATATGACGCAGCCAAAGAAGCTCAAGGCTTGCTAGAAATGAAGATTTCTAAGATGGAAGAGACATTATCGAATGCCCGGTTAATTGATGAGTCACAATTAGATACTTCAAAAGTGCTTGTGCTATCTACAGTTAAATTAAAAAATCAAACTAATGGTATGGAAATGAAATATACCTTAGTGGCTGAAAGTGAAGCAGATTTAAAGTCTGGTAAAATTTCAGTGAACTCCCCTATTGGTAAAGGTTTGTTAGGAAAAACTGTTGGTGATGTGGCGGAAATAAAGGTACCTAACGGTACAATGAAATTTGATATTTTAGAGATAACAAGATAATTTCATTTTCAAAATATGGTATATTTAATCCTGATTTTTAAGTCAGGATTTTTTATTTCAATCAAATATTATGGCAAGCATATTTACTAAAATAATCCAAGGTGATATACCCTGTTATAAAATTGCAGAGGATGATAATTTTTTTGCTTTTTTAGATATCAATCCAAATGCAAAAGGGCACACCTTATGTGTTCCTAAAAAAGAAGTTGATAAGATTCTGGATTTGGATGAATCAACTTATTTAGGACTAATGAAATTTGCTAGAAAAGTTGGACAAGCTATAGAACAAGCTATTGAATGCAAAAGAGTGGGCATTAGTGTAATTGGTTTAGAAGTACCTCATGTACATGTTCATTTAATCCCACTTCAAAGTATGGAAAATGCTACTTTTCAAAAAAAGGTAAGTTTAACAAAAGAAGATTTTGAAATTATAGCAACTTCCATAAAGAACAAACTTAAATAACACCTTCAAGGTACATGTAAATCCCTCCTGTAATCAAAGCAAAAACAACAAGTATTAAAACGTAAAATAGTGTTGTGAATTTAGTTGAAGATTTATTAGGCTCAATCAACTTGTTATAATACTCGAAAACCCTTTCAATATCAGGGGTCCAATTTATAGGATAAATCATTGAAAAACACTTCTTGCACTTAATTTCGTGACTAACTTCATTGGTAGTTTTATGATAAAAAAGAGTGTAGGTATGTTTTTGATAAAAAGATAGTTTTAACTCTTGGTTAAAACACTCCGGGCAGTTATTGGTAATTTCTGCCTCTTTTATCAGAACCATATTTTGCTTCGACATAACTAAACAACTGCTTTAAGTGAAATTTGCATAATGGTTCCTTCTTTACTAGAAGAAAGCACTTTTATCTTTCCTTTATGGTACTCTTCAATAATTCTTTTAACTAAAGACAAACCTAATCCCCAGCCTCTTTTTTTTGAGGTAACTCCTGGGTTAAAGATGGATTGATAATCACTTTTTGAAATTCCGTGTCCAGTATCTGAAATCATAATATTCACGAAATTTCCATTCTTTTCTATTTGAATAGCAATATTTCCTTTGCCTTTCATAGCATCTATACCATTCTTAACGAGGTTTTCAATACTCCAATTGTATAAAGGCGGGTTTAATAGTACAGAAAGTTCATTTAATTCAGAACTAAATGAAAAATGAATAAGTTTAGAACTTCTTCTTTTTAGATACTGATAGGCCTTTTCAGTCTCAGCGACAATATCATGAACTTCTAAATTGGGAACAGAGCCTACCTTAGAAAAGCGCTCTGTTATGGTTTGTAAGCGGTCAATATCTTTTTCTATTTCTTTAGTGATTTCCGGATTGATGTTTTCCGACTTTAAAATTTCGTTCCAGCCTAATAAAGAAGTTAAGGGGGTGCCTATTTGATGGGCAGTTTCTTTAGCCATACCGGCCCACAACTTGTTTTGTTCGGATGCTTTATTTGTTTTAAAGAAAAAGAAAATTACCGCTCCAAAAAGAAAGATAATAAGTAGTAGAGCAATCGGATAGTATTTTAATTTGTTGAGCACATCAGAATTGCCGTAATAAAGTGTAGCAAGTTCTTCCCCTTTGTAAGTCATTAAAATAGGTTCATTTTCATTTTGAAACTTTTTAATCTTGTTTTCAATTTGAATAGTGTCTAAATCAGAATCATTAATAAGATTATGAGTTTTTATTGAACCATCTTTATTTACCAAAATCATTGGTGTTGAAGTGTTATTTCTGAGAATTTGAATTGGAAGATTTCCGAGTTCTTCATCAATAGGTGCATTGTCAATCTTTGCTTGAGCGGCTGCCCAGTTCTCTATTTTTAAACGTTCTTCCTGTTTAAATTTTTCAAAGAAAATATTTGTATTCCAAAGGATTAGGCTTACAATAACAAAAGCTGAAATCAATAGAATGACATTCGAAGTCCGTCTTTTTGGATTGAATTTCATTAAAGGTCGAATTAGTAAACTAGTTCACTCTCAAAGATAACGCAAAAAGACAGGAATTGTTGAAAAACGACCTTAGAGCAATATCAATTTAGACATGATTTTACGTATTTTTGAAGCTTAAATAAATTCAGTTATAATGGAAGTTCAGGGAAAAATCAAAATGATAGATGAGACCAAAACCTATGGTAATAATGGTTTCAGAAAGCGTGAAGTGGTAATAACAACAGAAGAACAGTATCCACAGCATATTTTGGTTGAATTTGTTCAAGACAAATGTGATTTATTAAATAGTTACGGTGAAGGCCAGACGGTAAAAATTAGCATTAACCTCAGAGGTCGTGAGTGGGTCAACCCTCAAGGTGAAACCAAATACTTTAATAGTATTCAAGGTTGGCGTATTGAAAATCTGCAGCAAGAAAGCAGTCCTGAAGGCATGCCACCCGTTCCACCTATGGAAGCATTTGAACCGGCTGATGATGTCAAAGAAGAAGATCACGACGACCTTCCTTTCTAGTAAGTTCTGAGCTTATTGGGTAGATCAATTTTAATAAAAATCTATATTTTTAAGGAAAAATTGCATCCATGGAAAACAATGGAAAGAATAAGCCTTTATTCTTTTTAAATGATCGATTGGAGTTCCCTCCTGTTTCTAATGCTAACCCTGAAGGTTTATTGGCAGTTGGGGGAGACTTATCACCGGAAAGATTATTGCTAGCATACCAGAATGGCATTTTTCCATGGTTTAATGAAGATGCACTGATTTTGTGGTGGAGTCCTGATCCTAGAATGGTCTTATTTCCTGAAAAATTAAAGGTTTCAAAAAGCATGCGGAAAATTATCGCTAGCAACCAATTCGAATTGACAAAAAATAAATGTTTTGATAAGGTAATTGAGCATTGTTCTGTGCTAGAGCGCAAAGGACAAGAAGGTACGTGGATTACTCCAAAAATGAAGGAAGCCTACTTGAGTTTGCATGAAAAAGGTTTTGCAAAATCCTATGAAGTTTGGCAAAATAGTAACTTAGTTGGTGGCTTGTATGGTATTGATTTAGGCCACGTATTTTGTGGTGAAAGCATGTTTAGTTTAGTTTCAAATGCTTCTAAATTTGCATTTATTCATATGGTAAATGAACTCAGAAATGAGTCGTATAAGCTAATTGATTGTCAAGTGTACACTCAGCATTTAGAAAGCTTAGGAGCACAAGAAATGGCTCGAGATAAGTTTATGCAAATATTGAATAAAGAAAACTAAGTCAGTTTTACTTCTGTTTGAGAATTTTGACTTGCCAGGGAGCAAATTCAAAAATATCTTTTTGATTTTCGCTTGAGTTTGATTTAAGTAAAATATACTGCCTTTGATTTAAGTTGTAAGACCAATTTACGGAATGGTCTGAAAAATTATGAACTACTAAAAATTTTTCGTTTTCATCCCAACGTCTATAGGCATAAATAGCAGGGTTGTCTACATCTAAACACTCATAGTCTCCATAAACAAAGGTTTTATTTTCTTTTCTAAAAGCAACCATTTCTCGATAGTAATTTAATATGGAATTTGCTTTTTTTTCTTGTTTTGAAACATTGATTTTTTTATAATTTGGGTTTGTTTGAAGCCAAGGAGTTCCATCAGTAAAACCTGCATTGTTTTTATCGTTCCATTGCATTGGCGTACGAGCGTTATCTCTGCTTTGTAGATGAACAACATCAAAAAAACGATTCATATCTTGACCATTAGCTTCAGCGGATTTCCATGCATTTAGGGTTTCAACATCATTATAATCTTTAATACTATTATAAGCTACATTAGTCATTCCAATCTCATCACCTTGATATATATAAGTCGTTCCTCTCATGGTTAATAATAGCGTAGCCAACAATTTTGATGAAGCTTCATGATATTTTTTGTCATTACCAAAACGGGAAACCATTCTACTAAAATCATGGTTACCCAAAAAGATACTGCCCCAACCTTTGTTTTTTAATGCTTTGTCCCAATCATTGAAAACAGTTTTAAAAGTTTTAAAATTAATGGGTATAGGATCGTATTTTCCACCAACGCCACAATCAATAAACATATGGTCAAAATGAAAGACCATATTCAGTTCTTCCCTTTTCTCGTCAACGTAGAGAGGGCCATTTTCTAAATCAATTCCGGGGCCTTCTCCCACGGTCATAATATCATATTTACTCAAAACCTCTTGATTCATTTCATTTAAATACTGATGAATTTTAGGTCCGTTGGCATAATAGTTAATAATCGTTTCTTGAAATTTTTCAAATTCGGAATTAGGGTAGCCGTCCGGTTTTGAAATTAATGAAATTACATCCATTCTAAATCCGTCAACACCCTTTTTAAACCAGTATTCAACAACATCAAATATTTCTTTGCGAACTTTCGGATTTTCCCAATTGAGGTCAGGCTGCTTTTTAGTGAAATAATGTAAATAATATTGGTCTGTTGTTTTATCATATTCCCAAGTACTTCCATTAAAAAAGGACTCCCAGTTATTAGGCGGACCGCCGTTTACTCCATCCTTCCATATGTAATAATCACGATATGGATTTGTCTTTGATTTCTTCGATTCAGTAAACCAATAGTGTTCATCTGAAGTATGATTTGCAACCAAATCCATTACTAGTTTAAGCCCTTTTTGATGGGTTTTCTCAAGTAATTCATTGAAAGCCTTCTGACCACCAAAATCTTCAGAAATTTTACGATAATTACTGATGTCATAGCCATTATCATCGTTTGGTGATTCATATACAGGGCAAAGCCAGATGATGTCAACACCTAAAGATTTTATATAATCTAATTTTTCTATGACACCGTCAATATCGCCAATACCATTGCCTGAAGTGTCATTAAATGAACGAGGATATATTTGATATACCACACCTTCTTTCCACCAAGTCTTTTTCATTGAAAACTATGAAATCTAAAATGTATTTATGAGAAAATAAAATATGTACTGATTACCAAAAGGGCAATTACCGCTCCGACAACAAATGCATATTTCCACGGAGTGATGTCTATAACATCTGTAGTTTCTTCTTCCGTAATTGATTTCTTTGGCTTTAGCCAACCAAAAACCAGCATGACAATAATATTAAATACGAATAAAATTCCCATTACATGTAAGTAATGAGGATAGGCTTTGGCCTTAATGATACTTAGTTCATTTAAGTCAGTTATACCTTGGGATTGCGCCATTGAAACCGCGGTTTCTCTAAAATGAGGTTCTAACAATAGCAGACTAATTAAGTACAATAACACACCGCCTACCATGACTACTTTAGCTCCAATAGCGGGCACTTTTTTCGTGAGGACCCCCGTCATTACTACTGCTAAAATTGGCACGCTTAAACTCCCCAAAGATTGCTGGATATAACTAAATAAACCATCAGGAGCAAAAGCTATGAAAGGAGCAATTAACATTGATACAACGGCTAGTCCTATTCCAAATGTTTTTCCGGCTTTTACAGTTTCAACTTCTGTAGCATCTTTCTTAAAATACATGCGATATAAATCAAAACCAAAAAGTGTTGCACTGCTATTTAATAAACTATTAAACGAACTTAATACAGCACCAAAAAGAACCGCAGCAAAGAAACCAGTAAATGCACCTGGTAATACTTTTGCAACAAGGGCGGGATAAGCTTGATCCGGATTGTCTAACTGTCCTTCAAAAACATGCCATGCAATGATACCTGGCAATACAACAATTATAGGAATAACAAACTTGACGAAAGCTGCCAATAACATTCCTTTTTGACCTTCTTTAAGGCTTTTTGCTCCAAAAACACGCTGTAAAATAGATTGATTAGTACCCCAATAATAGATTTGAGCAAGCATCATGCCTGTAAAGATTGTTCCAAAAGGGATAGAAGAATCTACAGCCCCTTTCATTTTAAATTTTTCTGGATTAGTATCCCATAAAATCCCTAATCCACTCCCTAAATCTCCATCACCAATTAATAACAAGCCAAATATAGGAATCAGTAGCCCACCTATTAAAAGCCCGATTGCGTTGATGAGGTCAGAAACTGCAACGGCTTTTAAACCACCAAAAATGGCGTAAACCATTCCTATCAAACCGATAGTTATTACACATATCCATATAACGGTCCATGGAGTTACCCCCATGATATTAGGTAAATCAAACATGGTACTGAACGCCAGTGAGCCAGAATATAATATAGTTGGTAATAATACTATTCCATATGCAAAGAGAAAGAGTATGGACAACAAAGCTTTTGTTTGTTGGTCAAATCTCTTTTCAACAAATTCAGGAATTGTAGTAATTCCTTTCTTCATGTATTTGGGCAACAAATAAATTGCCGTAAAAATCATTGCGATCGCTGCTAAAGTTTCCCAAGCCATAACCATTAGGCCTTCTGCAAAAGCTTGACCATTTAATCCAACAATTTGTTCTGCTGACAGATTTGTCAATAATAAGGAACCGGCAATGGTAATTGCCCCAAGGCTACGACCGCCTAAGTAATAGCCATCAGCCGATTTTTCATCAGTTTTTCGAGTAGCATACCATGCAACAAAAGCGACAAAAAGTGTAAATCCTAAAAACGAGATAATTGTGAGAATTCCCAAAATGTTTGAAGATTAAAGTGGTTTGTGCTAAAGTAACAAAAATAGTTTTGTTTAAGGTTGAAGGGAATTCAAAGAAGCTTCTTACAATTTAAAGCGAGAAATTTAAGGTGGTTAAAAAGAAAAATATGTGTTCTAAGTTCTGACTGAAGTTTTCTAAACGGTACTCTGAACCAATTTGTAACTTGGTATTATTCGTCAATTGCCAGCCAAAATGAGCTGTGAGCCTAGTATCATATTGTGGTTGATTCATTTTTGCAACACTTAGCAAGCTTTCTATATTACCCACAAAATAAGGCTCTCCAACATTAAGCTTTTCTCCCTTTAATGGAAAATCAAGACTAAACCGATATCTAAACCGATGAATTGTAATATTTTGATTCAAGCGTTGCTCACTTCGTAAACGATGCCCATAACGTATAACATATGGTTTAGATTGCAAGTTGTATTGTTGGGTTAAACGCAGTTCATCAATACCATCTTCAAAAATATTTCTGGACCTATATAATATGCCCAGCGCGAGGCTTTGATTATCTTGAATTTTATAGTTTGAAAAATGGGCAAAATCAATTTGCCTAACATTCAATTGCAAAGATTCATTGTTATAAATGTAGTTTCTGTTTTTAATTGAAAAGTTATGGGAATACACACCTGCTACTCCATAATTTAAGGCAATTGAAGATTGCCAATACCCAGTAAAGTTTTCCTGAGCCATTAAGGTTAAAGTAGGAAGTAACATTGCCAAAAAATGAAATGTCTTTTTATTAATAAAGTACATGGTCATATTTTGAATCTGAAAACCTACGAGTACTAATCTGCTTTCCTTGAGAGTCAAAAGTTATTTCAAAAATCTGAAAGCCTTTTTTTGCTTTAGCGCTTATAATTATTTCATAACGAATAGATTGAAGTAAGAGATTTTGAAAAGCATCTTTTAAAACTATTTCAGAATTGTTGACTTTTGCTAAATATTGTTGTTGAATTTTTTTTAGTTTAACTTTTTTATAGGTGACGTTGAGGTAATTAGCAATGTTTTTGAATACATCAGTTGGAATATCAGTTTTTCTAATAACAAACTCAATATCTTCAAGGTTTCCTATGGTATCAAACTCAATACTATAAAAGAGTTTGTCTTTTTTGAACTTAGCTTCAAATGATGTTTTTTCACCATCAGTTTCTTTATAAAAGCGCACTCTTTTTGAATTAGTAACATAAGGGCTTATCAAAGCTATTGCCTGAGAAGGAAAATCCTTTTTATCAATTCTGAATTCGCGCTCTTGTTTAATCTGAGCCTGACCTAATAAACATCCTAAAACTATGAGTGTGCTGAATAGTTTATACTTCATGATATCTAAAACAGTTGGTTTCATGGTCATTTACCATGCCTATAGCTTGCATGGTAGCATAAATAACAGTACTACCAACAAACTTAAATCCTCTTTTCTTTAGGTCTTTACTTAAGGCATCTGAAAGCGTTGTTTTTGCCGGGGCGTCTTTATAGTTTTTGAAAGCATTCTTTATTGGTTTATTATTTACAAACTGCCAAATGTATTTGCTAAAGCTTCCAAATTGCTTTTGTATTTGTATAAAGGCTTTAGCATTTGATACGGTGGCATTAATTTTAAGTTTGTTACGTACTATGCCGGTATCTTGTAATAAAGAATCTATTTTGGACTGCTTGTATTCGGCGATTTTGTGATAGTCAAATTGGTCGAAAGCAGCTCTAAAATTTTGTCTTTTTCTGAGTATGGTAATCCAACTTAAACCAGCTTGAAACGTTTCTAATACTAAGAACTCAAACAACGTGTCATCATCTTTAAGTGGTACTCCCCATTCGTTGTCATGATAAGCTTCATAAAGTGCATCACCTTCACACCAACCACACCTGTGTTTTTGCATATTGTACTACTAAAAGTTTTGTACAATATACATATAAAGTGGCATGCCTAAAGTAATATTAAATGGAAAGGTTATGGCTAATGCCATAGGTAAATATAAACTAGGATTTGCGTTTGGAGCAGCTAGTCTCATTGCAGCAGGTACGGCAATATAAGACGCGCTGGCCGCTAAAATAGCAAAGAGAAAACGATTGCCTTCAGTATCTGTAATATACTGGCTAAACCAGGCTACAAAGATGCCATTGAGAATAGAAACAATAAGTGCGAAAATCAGGGCAAAGCGCCCTTTTTTTATAAAATCTTTGAGTTTTTTACCACTAGTAATACCCATGTCTAATAGAAATACAGCCAAAAATCCTTTGAAAATATCAGTTGTAAAAGGTTTAATACCTTCTGCTTGATGTTCATTAGCAAGAAAACCAATGGCTAAACTACCAAGAATTAATAGAACTGAGCCGTTTGTTAATGCATGATGAAGAACTTTTTTAATATCCACATTTTTTGGTTTTTCTTTTTTGAAAAATGCCATCAATAACACACCAACAATTATGGAAGGAGCTTCCATAAGTGCCATTACGGCGACCATATGTCCACCAAAATCAATTTGCTCCATTTCAAGAAAAGAAAGTGCGGTTACAAACGTAACCGCACTAACTGAGCCGTATGCCGCTGCTATAGCGCCAGAATTTTCTACAGAGAACTTCCTACGCAAAATAAAGTAGGAATATATGGGTACTAGAACGGCGAGAACAATACCGAAAATTAGAGACCAAATAATCTCCATATTTAGATTACTATGCGATAGCTCAAGCCCTCCTTTAAATCCAATTGCAAAAAGCAGGTATAGGGATATAAATTTTGAGGAATTAGGCGGAATTTCTAAATCACTTTTTAATTGAACAGCAATTATTCCTAAAAAGAAGAATAATAGAGCTGGGTTGGTTAAATTGTCAACTAATAAGTGTAAATCCATCAATTATTCTTCGAGGGAGATTTCAAGAATACCATTAATTCGTAGTCTTTTACCTTCACTTCTTATGCTAGAGATAAATTCTTTAGCAATTCGTTTTTCATTTTCTAATTCTTGAATACGACCATCGGGGTATTTAGTATCGGCATCAGCACTACCTTCACACCAAGAAATACGTTGAAGTTTATGAAAATTAATTTTTTCATCAAGGAGGGCAAGAATAACATCTGATGCTTCAGAGGCTGAAAAACTGCCATCAACTAATTGAATTTTTTGATCTGTTTTAATCATTGTTTCCATCTTCTTTTGTTTTAAGATTTATGTTTTATTGTTTGTTGATTACCTAATAAGTGAATTGTCATTAAGCCCATTATTATCGTCATCGACAAGGCGAGCCATTCAAAAAATAGAAAATTATTTACTGCTGATAATATTAAAACACCACCGAAAACCATACCCATTATAGTGAAATAGAAAGGGTATAAAGCGTCGTTCAGCCTTGACGCATCTTTTCTTTTGGTAAACTTTTGAGCGATAGGAAGTTTAAACAACATGATTCTAAATTTTTGGCAAAGTTGAATCAAATTATTCATATATAAATATTTATATTTATAATGAATTATATAAATAAAATTTATGAATTATACTTTGAATCAGCTCCGAATATTCGTTAAAGTGGCACAAAATCAAAGTATTACAAAAGCTTCAGAAGAATTGCATTTGACACAACCGGCTGTGTCAATTCAGTTGAAAAATTTTCAAGATCAGTTTCCAATCCCTTTAACTGAGGTGGTTGGTCGACGGTTATTTTTGACTGAATTCGGAAAAGAAATTGCAATTGCTGCAGAAAATGTGTTGAATGAAATCAGTGCGATTAACTATAAAACACTTGAATATGGGGGTAAATTAGCTGGAAGATTAAAAATGGCAGTAGTTTCTACCGGTAAGTATGTAATGCCTTATTTTTTATCAGGCTTTATGTCTAAACATTCTGGGGTAGATTTAATAATGGATGTTACCAATAAATCCTCAGTTGTTCAGAATTTAGAAAATAATGAGGTTGATTTTGCTTTAGTATCGGTACTTCCAAAACACTTGAAAGTTGACAGGGTAGAACTTATGGAAAACATTTTATACTTAGTGGGCAATGATAATATTTTGAAGCCGACTAAAACGATGAATTTAAAATCTTTAGCGGAAGCTCCACTTATATTTAGAGAGAATGGTTCTGCAACGAGAATGGCAATGGAGAATTACCTAAGTTCAAAGCATATAAAAGTTTCTAAAAAAATTGAACTCACCTCTAATGAGGCCGTTAAACAAGCCGTCGTGGCGGGTTTAGGTTATTCTATTATGCCCTTAATAGGTATTAAGAACGAGTTAAAAAATAATAGTGTTAATATCTATAACTTGCCAAATCTACCCATAAGAACAAATTGGAACCTTATCTGGTTACCATCGAAAAAGTTTTCACCTGTTGCTAAAACTTTTTTATCCTACATAATAGAACAAAAGGAAAATATTATTAATACCGAGTTTAGCTGGTTTAACTCTTATAAATGAAGCCTATTATTGGCAGTCTTGAACGAGTATTGCCTTTAAAGTGGGTCTATATCCATAAAAATCACGACCATCTTCCCTGCGAAGTATAACTTGTTTGTTTCCATTAGGTAGAATATTCATTTGATCTACTATGACTGATGTTCCGTAGTAATTAAATGATGGTCCTAAGCCTGAATTGGAATTCAATTTACTTTCTAATCGCACTATTTCCTGATAGGGTAGAGTCAGTATCAGATTTGCATCAGTATTTCCACGGCTTTCGATGAAATAATCAAATTTTTTAATAAAATTATTTTGTTGACTTTGTGCTGAAAAAATCATTAGAATTAAAAAAATTAGAGTAATTAATTGCTTCATAGGCATGATTTTTAATAAAGTAAATCTATGAGTTATTTGCAACTAAAATAGTTAGACTTACGTTAAAAAGAAGTTAAACAGTTAATTCATAAAAGTAATACTATTATATTTGCGGCATAAAATATAACTAATGGAAAGGCTTTTACAAACCATCAAGATTGCAATTAATGAAAAAATTTATTTGAAAGACCCTGAATCTTCTGATTTGGGTAAACGTATCATTGAACATAGTATTCTCATGATTGATGACATGGGGTTTGAAAGTTTCACTTTCAAAAAATTAGGAATTAAAATAGGTTCCAATGAAAGTTCTATTTATCGATACTTTGAAAATAAGCATAAACTATTGGTTTATCTAACATCATGGTATTGGGGTTGGTTGGAATATCAGTTGGTTTTTGCAACAAATAGTATTTCAGACCCTAAAGAGAAATTAACTCAAGCAATAAACATTGTTACTAGAACTATTGTTGAAGATAATGCCTACTCTCATATTAATGAGGTGCTTCTAAATAAGATTGTAATTAATGAATCTTCAAAGTCATTTTTAACCAAAGAAGTAGATGAAGAAAATAAAGACGGTTATTTTGTTATTTACAAGAGAATGGTTACCCGTTTGGAAGAAATGATAAATGCTGTTAATGCTAAGTATATCTATCCTTCTAGTTTAGCTAGTTCTATTTTAGAGGGTTCTCTTCATCAACATTTTTTGAAAGATCATTTTCAGACCTTGACCAACTGCGATGAAGAAAATACTCCGAGTAAGTTCATGTTAGATTTAGTTTTTAAAACAATAGACCAATAAACTAATGGCTAAAACTATACTGACGTCTTGGCAAAGACTTATAGGGCTTTTGTCACTTGATAAAAAAGACGTCTTTCAGGTGTTTTATTATGCAATTTTTGCCGGTTTAGTTAATCTTTCGCTGCCCTTAGGTATTCAGGCAATTATTAACCTTATTCAAGGCGCACAAGTAAGTACCTCGTGGATTGTTCTTGTTGTCTTGGTAACTTTAGGTGTTGCTTTTGTTGGCTTATTACAGCTCATGCAAATTCGAATTATCGAGAACGTTCAGCAAAAAATATTCACAAGATCTTCATTTGAGTTTTCGTATCGTTTTCCAAAAATTAAGATGAGCGAACTCAGAAATTTTTACCCTCCAGAATTAGCTAATAGATTTTTTGATACCCTGACTATTCAAAAAGGGTTATCAAAAATACTTATTGATTTTCCGGCTGCCTTACTGCAGATAATTTTTGGGTTGTTATTACTTTCATTTTATCATCCATTTTTTATCATTTATGGTCTGCTTTTGTTGCTTTTGATTTATGTCGTTTTCAAGTTTACTGCCCAAAAAGGCTTAGAAACTAGTCTTGACGAATCAAAAAATAAGTACATGGTTGCCCATTGGATTCAAGAAATTGCAAGATCCATAATAAGCTTTAAACTATCTGGTAAAACGACTCATGCTATTGACAAAAATGATACGTTAGTGGCCAATTATTTAGAAGCTCGTGAAAGCCATTTTAAAATTCTGGTCATTCAGTTTATCCAAATGATTGGATTCAAAGTACTAGTGACCGGAGGACTTTTATTAATTGGAGGGCTTTTGGTACTGAATCAAGAAATGAATATTGGGCAGTTTGTAGCTGCAGAGATTATTATTTTATTAGTTATTAGTTCTGTTGAAAAGCTAATTCTCGGATTAGAAACTTTTTACGATTTATTAACTTCTTTAGAAAAATTGGGTCAAGTAGTTGATAAAGATTTAGAACCTCAAATGGGGGAAAAGCCATTCAAAGAGAACACCGGATTTAATGTAGAATTAAATGATGTGTCTTATCATGTTCCGGATAGAGATAAGAAAATTATCGATAATGTTTCCTTGACTATTACGCCAAGCTGTTCTATTTTGTTACAAGGCCCAAGTGGTTCGGGTAAGTCTACTTTATTACGATTAATAGCAGGAATATTGGAACCGGATGAAGGTAAAATCTTCATAAATGATGTTGCGCTTACAGGGATTAATTTGAACTATTATCGTTCACATTTAGGGCAATCTTTAAGTGAGGAGACTCCTTTTGAGGGAACAATTATAAATAATATCACTTTTGGTGACCCTACAGTAACTACTGAGCAGGTTTATTGGGCTCTTGAAAAAACAAAGCTTACTGAGTTTGTAAAAGACCAGCCACAAGGTTTAAAAACAGTCTTATACCCCGAGGGGAGACAGATACCATATACAATTTCCAAGAAAATTGTCTTAGCAAGAAGTATTGTTAGAAAACCCAAGCTTTTGGTGTTGAAAGACCCATTGGATCAATTTAATGATAACGAAGCAAATGATATTATGAATTTTTTGAGCGATAGCACAAACGGCTGGGCTCTAATTATCGTTAGTGAAAATAAAAAATGGTCGCAGCGGTGTGGTAGAATTATTACGATGGATGCGGGTCAAATAGTTAACGAAAAAACGAATAAAGATGCTTAATATTTCTCCAAACAAATTGAATGAGAAAATAGATCTTTCTCGTTACAAGGCAGCCCAAAAGGTTTTTCATAAAAGGCATTACAAGCAGTTTAATCGCTTTTTGTTAGCTTTTTCGGTTATTGGTTTGATTGTTCTTTTTCTACCATGGACTCAAAATATTACAGGTAAAGGTTATTTAACTACGCTAACACCCGACCAAAGACCACAAACGATACAATCTCCGATACCAGGGCGAATTGAAAAGTGGTATGTACGTGAGGGCGATTTTGTGAATAAGGGTGATACCATTCTATTCATTTCAGAGGTTAAGAACGAATATTTTGACCCAAGGTTGGTTGAACGAACTGGTCAGCAAATAAAGGCCAAAGAAATGTCTGTTTCTTCTTATGAAGGAAAGGTAAAGGCGCTTAATACCCAAATTGGAGCCTTAGCAAATGAACGAGGTTTAAAGTTACAACAAGCAAAGAATAAGCTGTTACAATCAAAATTAAAAGTACAAAGCGATAGTATTGATTTTGAGGCATCTAAAACAAATATTACTATTGCTCAAAGGCAATATGAACGTACTGTTCAACTTGAAAGTGAAGGATTAAAGGCGGTGACTGATGTTGAACAAAAACGCTTAAAACTTCAAGAAACTCAAGCAAAATTAATATCTCAAGAGAATAAGTTGTTGGCCAGTAAGAATGAAGTTATCAATGCTAAGGTCGAAATAAGTCGTGTTCAAGCGGAGTATACTGATAAGATTTCAAAAGCGCAGAGCGATATGTTCACAGCTCAATCAAATCAATTTGATTCTGAAGCGCAGGTTACTAAATTAGAAAATGAGTTTAGTAATTATTCCATAAGAAATGACCTTTATTACATAAGAGCTCCGCAAAATGGGTATATCAATAGAGCAATCCAGGGCGGAATTGGAGAGACTTTTAAAGAGGGTGATAAATTGGTAGGTATTATGCCTTCAAGTATTGATATGGCTGTTGAAACTTATGTTCAGCCTATAGATTTACCTTTAGTACATGTAGGTGAAGAGGTTCGTATTCAATTTGACGGATGGCCAGCAATAGTTTTTAGTGGATGGCCAAATGTTTCTTATGGAACTTACGGCGGCAAGGTTGTAGCTATAGATCGTTTTATAAGTGAAAATGGCAAGTATAGAGTATTGCTTGCTCCCGATAGTAACGATCAGGAATGGCCTAAGGATTTAAGGGCTGGATCAGGAGCAACTACTATTGCACTTTTAGAAGATGTTCCCATTTGGTTTGAACTATGGCGACAGTTAAACGGATTCCCGCCTAACTACTACCAACCTGAAAATGAAATGGCTACGGCAAAAAAGAAATGATGATGAAAAGGCTACTGTTCACGGTTGCATTTTTGATTGTTATAATCGTTAATGCCCAACAAGACACCATAACACTCAACTTCAATGAGTATTTAGGCTATGTGAAAAAATACCATCCCATTGCAAAACAGGCGCAGTTGACTATTTCTATTGGGCAAGCTAATTTAATGAAGGCACGTGGTGGTTTTGATCCTAAAATAGAGGTTGATTTTGAACGTAAAGAGTTTAAGGATAGTGAGTATTGGGAGCGATTAAATGGCACGTTTAAAATACCAACATATTTTGGTGTTGAATTTAAAGGTGGTTTTGAACAATCTGAAGGCGATTTTATCAATCAAGATGAAACCTATCCGGTAGACGGTCTATACAGTGCAGGAGTATCAATGTCTTTAGCGCGAGGTTTTTGGATAAATGAACGTATGGCAACTTTGCGAAAGGCAAAATTCTTCCGTGAGCAAACAAAAGCAGATCAAGATTTATTGGTAAATAAGATTTTGTTTGATGCTTCTTTAGCTTACTTTGATTGGTTGCAGGCATATAATGACGCAAAGATTTTTAGTAATTTTTTAAAGAATTCAGAAGTTCGCTTTCAAGGTGTTAAGCGAAGAGCTATAGCCGGCGATATTGCAATAATAGATACTGTTGAAGCTAAAATTGCAGTTCAAAATAGAGCCCTAGGCTTAGAGCAAGCTAAGGTTAGATTAATGAATAAAACTTTGGAGTTATCAAACTTTCTATGGATAAATGATGTTCCTGTAGAATTACAACCCAACGTTATACCAGATGTGAATGTTGAAGAAGATATTGATGTAACATTGGAAATAATGGGTAAACCTTTAGATAGTTTTACCATAGAGAATCACCCTAAGCTTAGATCACTTGATTTTAAGATTGATGGTTTATTGGTAGATAAAAGATTAAAAATCAATAAATTACTACCCGCTATAGATGTTAATTACAATTTTTTGACGGCTACACCTGAATTGTTGAATTCATTTGAGAGTCAGCAATATAAAGGGGGTATAAATTTTTATTTTCCTTTGTTTTTAAGAAAGGAACGTGGTGATTTACGGCTGGCAAAGTTTAAATTGAAAGATGCCCAATACGAAAGAGATAATGCGCAAGTTGAAATCAAAAACAAGGTGTTTGCAATTTATAAAGAACTTGATTCGTATGTAACTCAAAATGAACTGATTTTCAATATTGTTCGTGATTACAATACACTTTTAAGTGCTGAAGAGCGAAAGTTTAGTTTTGGAGAAAGTTCTTTATTCTTAATCAACTCACGAGAGAGCAAACTAATTGATGCGGAGTTAAAACAAAACCAGGTGCAAAATAAATTTTTTACTACTAAGGCTAAACTCTTTAAAAGCTTAGCAATTAACCCAGATAATATTTAATGTAATATGATGATTGTCAGTTTTAATTTAAATAAGCGACGATAGTTTTGTAAAAAGCAAAACTGTATTACTATTAGTATGAACAACTCGAATAGACCTGTTGAAGAGAATATTAAAAAAGCGCTAGAAAAGGCAATAAGTTATCGTGAATATAGAGATTTAGTTAAAAAATTAGCAGAGACAAATTCTAATTCTGGACCTATTCAAACCGATACCTTGATTAATTATACCCAGCTTAATGATAGGAGAATGAAACGTTGGGACAAAACTTTGAAGATATCCAAAGAATATAAAAGTAAGATTGCAAATCTAAATTCTAAAACTACTTGGTTGGTTTTGACCGAGAGCTGGTGTGGTGATGCCTCTCCTAGCTTGCCCGTTATGAACAAAATGGCTGAGTTAAACTCAAAACTCGATTTAAAAATTGTTTTGCGTGATGAGAATCTTGAATTAATGAATTTATTTCTCACAAATGGTGCACAATCCATTCCTAAACTAATTGCACTTAATTCAGAAACTAATGAAGTGCTAAATGAATGGGGTCCGAGACCAAGTACTGCAACCAAAATGGTAAATGACTACAAAACAGAGCATGGCAAATTAAGTCCTGAATTTAAAGAAAATCTACAAGTCTGGTATAATAAGGATAAAGGTCAAACCATCCTTGATGATTTAGTGAAATTACTTACTTTGAAATAAGTAAGTGATGGTTCCTTTTTGCTGTGATTTGTTGCCTGAGCTAAACTGAGCTTTTAACGCGTAAGCGATAGCGTTATCAATCAAACAAAAATCAGTTGTTGTTGAACTTTTAGCATTTAAATAGGCCTCAGTAACACTGCCTGATTTATCAACTTCAATATTGATTACCACTTTACCTCCATTCAAACACGTATAAATTGGAGGTGGTAAATCGTAAGCATTTCTATCAACTAATGAAAATGAAATTGAGGTGCGTTTGTCTTTTAACGCATTGGTAAACTCCTTCTTTTCAGCTTCTTTTTCACCTAATTGTTCTTTACGTTCTTTACGTTTTTTAGCAAGCTCTTTTAAACTAGCAGCGTAACCAGAATCGTTACTTAAAAAATCATTAGTATTTTCGCTCATTTGGCGTTCTTCCATGATTTCTTCAAGTGTTTTTAAAGGCTCGGGTTCCCCAATACTTGGTTTGGCAGTTTCGTTTAAAGCCATGTGACTTTTAATGGGATCTAAGTTGTTTTTTAACTCCTCTAATCGTTGTTCTTCTTCTTGTAATAACTCTTCGATATCCTCATCGGCAAGTGCCATTTCAATCACATATTCTTCCTCTTGTTGCCCACCTAGTCTAATACTATAGAGTAGCAATAGCACAATCGCCATCGAAAAGATGGTAATTAATAATGATAATTGCTTTCTATTTAGATTCATGGTGCTACTATAACCGAAATTTCACAAAATTATTTTAATTAATACAAGGCTGTAATGTACTTTGATTCAATGTTTTCTTAATCCTCAACAGCCAATTGTTCTTTGAAAATAGCAGGAGTTATGGCTTTATTTACGTCAAAATCACCGATTTTGGTTCTTTTAAGTTCTGATAGGTGAGCACCAGAATTAAGGGCCTTACCAAAATCATTGGCTAAAGAACGAATATAAGTTCCTTTACTACAGACTACTCTAAACCTTACTTTCGGCAAGTCAATAGCGGTAATTTCAAATTCGAAAATGGTAACTTTTCTTGTTTTAATTTCGATCTCAACTCCTTTTCTAGCAAATTCATAAAGGCGCTTTCCATCTTTTTTAAGGGCAGAAAATATGGGTGGCTTTTGGTCGATTTCACCAATAAATTTTGAGGTAGTTTTATGAATTATATCTAAGGTAAGATGATCAATAGAAAATTCCTGATTCACTTCGGTTTCTAAATCATAAGAAGGTGTTGTTCCACCTAAAGTAAAAGTGCCGGTGTACTCTTTTATTTGCCCTTGAAGTTCTGGTATTTGTTTTGTGAATTTTCCAGTACATATAATTAAAAGTCCTGTAGCTAGTGGGTCTAAAGTACCCGCATGCCCTATTTTGATTTTTTTAAGATGAAATTTTTTTCTAATAGCCCATTTTAAAGCATTCACAGCTTGAAAAGAACTCCAGCCCAATGGTTTATCAATAAGCAGGGTTTGACCGTTTAAAAAATCTTCTTTGGTTTGTTTCATGAAAAGAACCTAAATCATTAAGCCCACAGACTCCAACCAATTGCGATTAGCCCTACCACCAAACAGTATATGGCAAAATAGGTTAATTTACTTTTCTTAACCAGTTGTATCATCCAAGTACAGGCAAAAAGCCCTGCTACAAAAGCAGCTATAAAGCCTGCTGTCATAGGTGCCATTTGAGAACTTTCAAAACTCAATTCTCCACCTAAAATATCTTTAGCAACTTTACCAAAAATTAAAGGTACAACCATCAAAAATGAAAAACGTGCAGATTTCGTTTTATCAATCCCTAACAAAACTGAAGTGGAAATAGTAGCACCACTTCTTGAAATACCTGGTAACATGGCCACAGCCTGAGCCAAACCTATGATAAAAGCACTTTTAAATGAAACACCTTTATTGGTTGTTTTAGCCATATCTGCCAAATAAAGTAATACAGCTGTGATGATTAGCATAATACCTACAATGATAATAGCACCGTCAAAAAATACAATCATAAAATCTTCAAGAAAGAAGCCAACTAAAGCTGCGGGAATCATAGAAACAATAATTTTAACTGCAAATTGCGTTTCCTCATTCCAATTAAATTGAAATAGCCCTTTAAAAATATCAAGAATGTCTTTGCGAAAAATTACAATGGTACTTAATGCCGTTGCAAAATGCAGAACAACAGTAAAGAGCAGGCTTTCTTCTGGGATAGCATTTGCTCCTAAAATTGCCTTGCCTAGTTCTAAATGTCCGCTTGAAGATACAGGTAAAAACTCCGTTAATCCCTGAATGATACCCAGGATAATAGCATCAATTATTTCCAATTATTTCTTTTTTTTGTTAGGATTCAATAAGATGGCATAAATCTGTATGCCCAAACCAATAAGAATCAAAGTCGGCGCCAAACGAATTCTTCTGAAATTATAAATTTCTGGGTTGAATACATTTGGGTCATCACTACCTCCTCCTGCCATCAGAATAAAGCCTAATGCAATTAAGCCGAGTCCAATAAACAAAAAAGTATAGTTCTTTTTTTGAAAGATAAATTCCATCTTTGGTTTTTGCTCTGTCTTATTTTTCTTACTCATAACGGAAAAATTTCTTTTTTGTTTTAATAATAGAGGTCATCGGTTCTCAAATTCAGAAAACGTTGGGTAGCAAAGTATGTACTGATGTATGAAATTAAAACACCCAACAATAACACTCCGGAAAATAATATAATCAATACTGTTAAATCTTGAAAAAGGTTCAATTCAGGAAAATTAGAATTGACATAATACAAAACAACGGCTAATGCCAAAAGGGCTAACAAAGACCCTAATATTCCTAATTTAAGGTTAGTTGTTATAAAAGGTTTTCGAATGAATTTTTTAGTTGCCCCAACCATTTGCATGGTTTTAATAATAAAACGTTTTGAATAAATAGAAAGGCGAATTGAGCTATTGATAAGTAACACAGCAATAAATGTGAAAATGGCACTAGCTATAAGAATCCAGAGACTAAGTTTTTTTACATTGTCATTTAAAAGTGACAGTAATGGTTTGTCATAACTTACTTCATCGACATAAGTTTTAGAAGCAATACCCACGGCAATTTCTTCTACTTGTTCTGGCGAAACAAAAGCTGCTTTAAGATTTACATCTACAGAATTTTTTAAAGGATTATATCCCAAAAATTCTTGAAAGTTCTCCCCAATATCTTCACTATATTGTTCTGCTGCGTCTTCTTTTGAAACATAAAGTGCAGATTTTGTGTAGTCAGCCATTGCAAGACTTTTTTGGAGCTGGTCAATTTCTACAGGTTTGGCATTATCCTTTAAAAAGACCGAAATTGTAATCTGTTCTTTAAAGTGGTCGGCCAACTTTTTAGTATTTAAAACTAGCACTCCAAGAACCCCTAAAAGAAAAAGCACTAGAGCAATACTCAACACCACCGAAAAATACGATGATATTAAGCGTCGTCTTTGATACCTTTCAATATATTGCGCCATATATATCTTTGAAAAAGTAAAAATAGAAAAGTAAATCGGTTTTAAAGGGATTACCACTATTTTTGCGCATTACAAAAGCAGTGAATACGATGAACTACGATTTTAAAGAAATCGAAAATAAATGGCAAAATTATTGGGCAAAGAACGAAACGTTTAAGGCCAGAAATGATTCAGATAAGCCAAAGTACTATACATTGTCTATGTTTCCTTATCCTTCAGGGGCAGGCTTGCACGTGGGGCATCCACTAGGCTATATAGCAGGTGATATTTACGCGCGTTTTAAAAGGCATAAAGGTTTCAACGTATTACATCCCATGGGTTATGACTCATTTGGTTTGCCTGCGGAGCAATATGCGATTCAAACAGGTCAGCACCCAGCAATTACAACAGAGACAAATATCAATAGATATAGGGAACAGTTAGATAGATTAGGTTTTTCTTTTGATTGGAGCCGAGAGGTACGTACTTCAAATTCTAAGTATTACAAATGGACACAATGGATTTTTATTCAACTTTTTAATTCTTGGTACAATAATGAGTCCGATAAAGCGGAGGATATACAGAACCTAATTGAAATTTTTGAAAAAGAAGGAAATAGTAACGTAAATGCAGCATGTGATGATGACATTAAAATGTTCTCTAATGAAACTTGGCATGGTTTTTCAGAAAAAGAGAAGCAACAGGTTTTATTAAAATATCGTTTAACCTTTTTAGCTGACGCTGATGTAAATTGGTGTCCAGCATTGGGCACGGTTTTGGCGAATGACGAAATAGTAAATGGCGTTTCTGAACGTGGAGGTCATCCAGTTATTCGTAAAAAAATGCGTCAATGGATGATGCGTATTACGGCTTATTCACAAAGATTGTTGGATGGATTAGATACCGTAGATTGGCCACAGCCTTTAAAAGATTCTCAAACCAATTGGATTGGAAGAAGCGAAGGCGCATCTGTCACTTTTATGACATCAACTACTGTAGATAATAATCAATCTTACCCCATCGAGGTATTTACTACTCGCCCTGATACTATTTTTGGAGTTTCATTTATGACTTTGGCCCCAGAACATGAGTTGGTAGCTAAAATTACCACACCAGAGCAAAAAGCTGAGGTAGAAACCTATAAAACAGCCACGGCCAAACGGTCAGAACGCGAAAGAATGGCCGATGTCAAGACCATTTCAGGTGCCTTTACCGGCGCATATGCTATTCACCCTTTTAGCAAAGAACTCCTTCCAATTTGGATAGGGGACTATGTTTTAGCGGGCTATGGCACTGGTGCTGTAATGTCTGTACCTTGTGGAGACCAGCGCGATTATGATTTCGCTAAACACTTTAACATTGCCATACCTAATATTTTTAAAGACGTTGATATTTCAGAAGAAGCATTCGCAGATAAAGAGAAGACTGTTATTACGGATTCTGATTTTCTAAATGGCTTGCCTTATAAAAAAGCAGTAAAGAGAGCTATTTTTGAGTTAGAGCAATTAGGGCAAGGTAAAGGTAAGATCAATTATCGATTACGCGATGCCGTATTTAGTCGTCAACGCTATTGGGGAGAGCCTTTTCCTGTTTACTATGATGCGGATGGAATGCCACAAATGATTGGGAAAGAACATTTGCCCATAGAATTACCAGAGGTGGAAAAATACTTGCCAACGGAAACAGGCGAGCCGCCATTGGGAAATGCGACGCACTGGGCTTGGGACACTGAGACCAATAAAGTAGTTGGTAATGATAAAATAAATAATGCCACAGTGTGGCCTCTCGAGTTAAATACCATGCCAGGTTGGGCAGGTAGCTCACAGTACTTTAACCGCTATATGGATCCGCATAATGATCTGGCGATTTATTCTGAAGAGGCCATTAAGTATTGGGAAGATGTAGACTTATATATTGGTGGTAGCGAACATGCTACTGGGCATTTATTATATAGCCGTTTTTGGCAAAAATTCTTACATGATAAAGGTATCGCCCCAAAAGGGGAGTTTGCGAAGAAGTTGATTAATCAGGGGATGATTACTGGAACTAGTGCTTTTGTTTACAGAGAAGAAAGTACGGGTAAAATCTTATCAAAAGGATTAATAACCAATAAGGAAGTAACACCTATTCATGCAGATGTCAGTTTGATTAATTCTTCAGATGAACTAGATGTTGAAGCTTTTAAAAAATGGAGACCTGATTTGTCTGACGCGGAATTCATTTTAAATGATGGAAAGTACATTGTTGGTCGTGAAGTTGAAAAAATGTCCAAGTCAAAATACAATGTGGTAAATCCTGACTCGATTTGTGATGAATATGGAGCAGATAGTTTGAGATTGTACGAAATGTTTTTGGGGCCTTTAGAACAATCCAAACCATGGAATACGGCAGGTATTACCGGTGTGCATTCGTTCTTAAAAAAACTTTGGAAACTGTATTTGTCTATTGATAATGAAAAACCAACTAAGGAGAATTTAAAAACCCTTCATAAAACCATCAAAAAGGTAGAAGAAGATATTGAGAATTTTAGCTTTAATACTTCGGTCTCTACATTTATGATCTGTGTCAATGAACTGACTGCCCAGAAATGCAACAGTAGCGCTATTTTAGAGCCTCTAGCTATTTTAGTTTCGCCTTATGCACCGCATATTGCGGAAGAACTTTGGGAAAAGTTGGGAAATAAAGCATCAATTTCTGAAGCATCTTTTCCTGTTTTTAATGATTCATACTTAGTTGAAAGTAGTAAAGAATATCCAATTTCATTTAATGGTAAAATGCGTTTTACAATGGAACTGCCTTTAGAACTAAGTAAAGAAGAGATTGAAACTGCTGTAATGGCTTATGAAAAAACCCAAACACAATTGGCTGGTCGTACTCCTAAAAAGGTTATTGTGGTACCAGGTAAGATTGTGAATATTGTAGGTTAAATACCTTTCTTCATAATAATAGTAATAATTCACTATCGATTTTGAATAGTGAATTCAAAAAGTATTGTGTATGCAAACTATAGAAATTATAGGTTTGATTGCTGCTACATGCACGACGGCAGCCTTTGTACCCCAAGTTTATAAAGCTTTAAAAGAAAAATCTACTGCTGATATTTCATTAACCATGTATGTGGTTTTGTTTATAGGCCTAATATTATGGTTGATTTATGGAATTTACCATGAAAGTTTGGCCATAATATTAGCGAATACCATTACGGGTGTTCTTGTAATTATAATGTTAGCTTTAAAAATAAAACATAAATAAAAACAAAGACCCCTAAAAAAAGTAGGGGTCAATATTAAAACAACTAACATTTATGAAAATTAACCCTATAAAAATAGGGGTAATAATTATATAAAAGTACTTTTTGTATAAAAAAGTATGCATTTTATCGAATTTTTCTTTCTTCAATCGTTTATTTGAGTGACTTTTGGGTCAATAATCAAAATAAACAGTAAAATGATTGTAGGCATACCCAAAGAAATTAAGAACAATGAAAGTCGAGTTGGAATGACACCAGCTGGTGTTTTTGAACTGGTAAAGAATAATCATACCGTATATGTGCAGTCTGGTGCAGGTGAAGGCAGTGGTTTTTTCAATAGTGATTACCAAAAAGTTGGAGCAGCTATTTTAGATACCATTGGTGAAGTTTATGCCATTAGTGAAATGATTGTAAAGGTCAAAGAACCAATTCAAGAAGAATATGAATTAATACAAGAAGGTCAAATTGTTTTTACTTATTTCCATTTTGCCTCAAGTGAGTCTTTAACTCGTGCAATGATTAAGCAGAAAGGAATCTGTATTGCATATGAAACGGTAGAAGATGATGAGGGTACACTTCCTTTATTAACTCCAATGTCAGAAGTTGCCGGTCGAATGGCTATTCAGCAAGGAGCAAAATATCTTGAGAAACCTAAAAAGGGTAGAGGTGTTTTGTTGGGCGGAGTTCCAGGAGTTGCCCCAGGTAAAGTTTTAGTTTTGGGTGCGGGTACTGTGGGTATTCAGGCTGCAAAAATGGCCGCAGGTCTTGGGGCTCATGTAACAGTTCTTGATATTAATATGAAACGTTTGCGTTATGTAAACGACGTGATGCCACCTCATGTAGTAACTGAATTTTCTAACGAATTTAATATTAGAAAGCACATACAAACACACGATTTAATAATAGGAGGGGTTCTATTAAAAGGAGCTAAAGCACCTAATCTAATTACCCGCGATATGTTGAAACATATGAATCCGGGAGCCGTAATTGTTGATGTTGCGGTTGACCAAGGTGGTTGTGTAGAAACTACTAAGGCAACTACTCATGAAAATCCGACATATATTATTGATGATGTGGTTCACTATTGCGTCGCCAATATGCCGGGTGCAGTACCTTACACTTCTACGGTAGCTTTAACTAATGTCACTTTGCCTTATGTACTTAAATTAGCCAATAATGGATGGCAAAGTGCTTGCCGAATGGATAAGTCATTAGAAAAAGGTTTAAATATAATTGAAGGTGAAGTAGTTTATAAAGAAATAGCAGAGAGTTTTAATTTGCAAAGTCCCGTGTTAGTTTAAAAAACATCGCTTTTACTAACATTTTGTCAGTTTACGAGACCTCGTCATGTCCTGAAATACTAACTCAGGGTATTTGGCGGGGTTTTTGCATTTGAAATTTGGAGCTAAAGATTAACGGAGATTAATGTGAATGGCATTTGCCCTAAAATACTTTAGTATCTTTAAATTAATTAAAACAGAAAATTATGTTTGGATTTGATATAGGTTATATAGTAATAGCAGCTGTGTTTGGCTTATTTAGTATGTTGGTTAGTAGGCGTTTAAAAAGTAAATTTAAACACTACTCTAAAGTTCATTTGAGAAATGGAATGAGTGGTGCTGAGATTGCGCAAAAAATGTTGGATGACCATGGCATTAGAGACGTAAAGGTAATTTCAACTCCAGGCATGCTAACCGATCATTACAATCCTGCAAATAAAACGGTTAATTTAAGTGAAGGAGTTTATGCACAACGAAATGCATCAGCGGCGGCTGTAGCAGCTCATGAAGTTGGTCATGCCGTACAACACGCACAAGCCTATAGTTGGTTGAAAATGAGATCACAATTGGTACCTATCTTGAATATTACTTCTAGGTTTTCAATGTTCGTCATTTTTGGAGGTTTAGCCTTGATGGGTACTACTGCAATTGGAGGGACCATTGCCTGGGTCGGAGTTGCTCTTTATGGCATTGGAACCTTATTCAGTTTTATAACCTTGCCTGTGGAATATGATGCAAGTAATAGAGCTTTAGCATGGTTAAAGAACAAAAATATAGTGAGTCAAGAAGAATATGCCGGTGCTGAGGATGCATTAAAATGGGCAGCTAGAACTTATGTTGTCGCTGCAATTGGGGCATTGGCTACTTTGTTATATTTTGCAATGAGAGTGGCAAGCCGCGATTAAAAATAATTTTGATAAAATTCTTTAAGCCTGTTTGAAAGTATTTCAAACAGGCTTTTTTGGCTAAAAGCTTTTACTATAAGAAAGCATAACGTATTTATGTTTTTTTGCTATTACTGTTTCTGAAGAATTAAATCGAAGCCCTACTTTATAATCATTTCGTTGAAAACGATGGTAGAAATCAAATCCCAAACGTAAGATGGATTGAGAACTTTCTGTTAATATAGGTGAATTATCACCAAACAAGTTTCCTTCAATAAGGCCATTATAAAAAACACTTCGGTAGCTTGCTCTCAGAGCAAAATAGATTTCCCTATCTACAGAACCTAGCCTATTATATGCAATACTTTTACCGATTTCATTTCTACGACCAAAAAAAAGTATGGCTTCTGCTTCAAGATAAATGTCTCTTGAACCGAATGCAAGGGTGGGTTGGAGCGCCAAACGAATTCCAAAGGGTTCTGGAGCTATAGTCCAGTCTTTCACATAACTTAAATAGGTATTTAAGTGAAAGCTATCGTTAACTTCATCAATCCACAATGGGGAGTCTGATATGGCAATTGCTTGATGGTACCAACGTTGAAAACCTCCTGCACCAGAATTTAAACCAGCAATACCAATTAAAATTTCAGCTCTAAAAAGTTCACTTTTTTGAGACGAAGCCGACCACGTTGTCTTTAGTCCGGTAAACCCGGTATAAGGTCTATCAAAGACTGCACTATTTGTAGATTGTGTTTGTGAGGGCGTGTATACCTCTTGACCAATGGTAAAGTCTAATTGTTCGTTGTTATTCTTGAAAATGCCTTTAGAAAGAAATTTTCGATAAGTTAAAAATAAACCAGATGAATAATAGCGGTCGGTAAGCATAAAAAAATCATTATCATGTTTTAACTCTAGTTGCTGATTGTAGCTAATCGGAGCACTGGTTTGAGCATGAAGATGATTATTCAAAAATAATAATAAGACTGCAAGAGGAAAAAAGACGAATGTTTTTGTTAACATAGATAGCTTAGTCGTCAAATCGTAATCTGTCTATCAATTTGTTGATTAAGCGATATAAAAGTTTCCGTTCTTGATACCCCTTCTATTTGTTGAATTTCTTTATTAAGTACATGCATAAGATGCTCATTATCTTTACATAATACTTTAATGAGTATGGACCAGTTACCTGTTGTGTAGTGACATTCTAGAACTTCAGGAATTTTTTCCAAAGCTGAAACTGCCCTAGGATTTGACATAGCTTTATCTAAAAAAATACCAATATAAGCCATGGTCGTATACCCTAAAACCTTCGGATTAATTACAAATTTTGATCCGGATAAAAGACCAGACGCTTCTAGTTTTCGAAGTCTTTGGTGAATAGCAGCACCAGAGATACCGATGTTTCTAGCAATCTCAAGTATTGGTTTTCGGGCATCTTGCATCAAATACCTTAATATCTTTTTGTCAATACCATCTATTTTAACCGAATTGTTAGAGGATTTCATGATTTGTCCGAAATTAGAAATCCAAAGGTATTAAAACGACTCGAACTTTTAACTAGCCACCGAATCAGGATTGTAACCTAAATACGGCACTCGATATTCTTTAAAATTGATTCCTAAAGTTCTAAGTTCTTTTAAGATAGGTTCATAAACTTCTTTTGAAATTGGTATTTGAACTCCTGGGGTAATGATTTTTTTATTTAAAATTTGAATTGTAGCAATGGCAACTGGCAAGCCTACGGTTTTTGCCATTGCAGTATGAGTTTTTGTTTCGCCTATTACAACCATATTTGCGTCGAGCTGTTTTTTTTCTCCCCCCAGTTCATATCCAAATTTATGATACATGACTATCATATCTTTTTCATTTGTTTTAAGGGTCCAACTTGCTTCGAGAATTTGTTGAAGTCCTTGAGCTGGGGTAGCATTTTTCAAACTTAATAGCTTATTTGAATTGAATAAATCAAGCTCTAGTAGTTTTCCCCATACACTATCATCTTGGTCAATTTTTAAATAGTGTCTTAGTTTTAATTCTACCGAGTCTGTTGGAGAATAGGGCAAAAATAGATTTACAAATTCGCGATATGACATACCCTCTGAATTTTCAATAGTATAACTGTCATCAGTCATTCCTAGTTGAACAAACATATTCCATGCTTTTGAAAAACCGACTCTGCGCATAGTACCCCTATAAAGCGTTAAGACACTTTCAAGACCATAAGCCTCTCGGTACCATAAGGAATCGCGATTGGCATAAGCTTCGAATTTGCCATATCCTTCAATATCTAAAAATTCAGTTCGGCGAAATAATTTTTGATAAGGAATATACTTGTAGGTTCCTTCTTGAATAAATTTCGCAGCACCCCCTTGTCCTGCAACAACCACATTTCTTGGATTCCAGGTAAACTTATAATTCCATAAGTTGTCGTCGCTTTCAGGAGCTACTAATCCGCCGGTAAATGATTCAAAAAGCAGCATTTTACCGCCTTTTTCTCGGATTCGGTCAATTACTTCCATCGCACTCATGTGATCAAGTCCTGGGTCTAGACCAATTTCATTCATGAAAATTAGATTTTTGTCTTTAGCCTCTTTATCTAACTTCTTTATATCCTCACTAACATAAGAAGCTGTCACAAGATGCTTTTTAAAAGCAAGGCAATCTTCAGCAACTTTGATATGGAAACGGGCGGGCAACATTGAGACTACGATATCTGATTTTTTGATAGTACTTTGTCTTTCTATATCATTAAAAATGTCTAGGGTTATAACACTACAATTATTATGCTGTTGTATGGACTTGGGAATAGTTATAGGGTGTAAATCTCCTATGGTAATTTTCAGATTTTCAGATTCAGATTTATCTAGAAAATAATCAATTAAATAAGATGTTGACTTCCCTGCTCCTAAGACTAAAATTTTTCGTGACATAAGATTAAGCTACCTTTGTAAATAACGAAGACTAAGGTATCAAATTGTTATATTTTTAAAGAATAAAGACATTTGAGTTATGAACAAAACAATTTTAGTTACAGGTATCATACTTGGGCTTTTGGCTGTTATTATAGGGGCATTTGCAGCCCATGGCTTAAAAAAAGTACTTGGACCAGATGAAATTAATACGTTTGAAACTGGTGTGAAATATCAAATGTATCACGCCTTATTTTTAATGATTTTAAGTCTAATTCCTGTAATAACAAATGGGGCCAAGATGACAGTATACTACACAGTATTGGTAGGAGTAATTTTGTTTTCTGGCTCTATCTATTTACTGGCTACCAATGTATTAACCAATTTTGATTTTAAAAAAATTGGATTTATAACGCCTATAGGAGGTCTCTTTTTAATTTTTGGATGGGCTTATCTGGCCTACGTGGTTTTGTCTAAGAAATTGTGAATTAGAACAATATTTTAAGTGGTGTAGGGTTATTTTTTTTTTAGCTTTGTACCAACTTAAAAAAAATAAGTTTTATGGCCACTAATGACCAGCTTACGAAAACGATTTCGTTAACGAAAAACGGAATAAATCATACTAATATTCATTATCAATTAACCTCAGAAGCATTACACCAAATAACTATCGAAAAAAAGATGGGAAAGGAATCATCTTTTGGTGCTTTGGCGGTAAATACTGGAGAGTTCACTGGACGTTCACCAATGGATCGTTTTATAGTAAAAGATGAGATAACTGAAGACAAAATTTGGTGGGGAGATATTAATATCCCATTCGATAGTGAAAAGTTTGACGCGTTACATGATAAGGTTATTGATTATTTGAATGATAAAGAACTTTATGTAAGAGACGCTTATGCTTGTGCAGAAACAGATTATCGTTTAAACATTCGAGTAATTAATGAATATCCATGGTCAAACATGTTTGCATATAATATGTTTTTAAGGCCTACAAATGTTGAGTTAGAGCATTTTGAGGCTGAGTGGACTGTTATTAACGCTCCAGGGTTTATGGCAGACTCCACTGTTGATGGAACAAGACAACACAATTTTGCTATCCTTAATTTTTCGAGAAAGATTGCTTTAATTGGTGGCACTGGCTATACAGGTGAAATTAAAAAGGGAATCTTTTCTGCTTTAAATTTTATTTTACCTGTTGATAAGAACACGTTACCAATGCACTGCTCGGCGAACGTTGGTGAAAAGGGTGACACTGCTATTTTCTTTGGATTATCAGGTACTGGTAAAACAACCCTTTCAACAGATCCTAATCGTAAATTGATTGGCGATGATGAACATGGTTGGACATCAAAAAACACCGTGTTTAATTTTGAAGGAGGTTGTTATGCTAAAGTCATTAACCTTTCAAAAGAGAATGAGCCAGAGATTTATGGCGCTATCAAAAAAGGAGCGATTTTAGAGAATGTCATTATGAATGATAAGGGTGACGTAGATTTTGAGGACACTTCCATCACTCAAAATACTAGAGTTAGTTATCCTATTTATCATATTGATAATATTCAACAGCCCTCAATTGGCAAAAATGTCAAAAATGTATTCTTTTTAACTGCAGATGCCTTCGGAGTATTACCTCCAATATCAAAATTGACACCATCACAAGCGGCTTATCATTTTATTTCTGGTTATACGGCAAAGGTTGCGGGTACTGAGGCAGGTGTGGTAGAGCCTCAGCCATCATTTTCTGCTTGCTTTGGAGCTCCATTTATGCCTTTACATCCAGCTAACTATGCCGAGATGTTAAGCAAAAAAATGATTGAGTCAGGTGTTGATGTATGGCTTGTAAATACAGGTTGGACAGGAGGCCCTTATGGTATTGGTACTCGAATGAAACTAAAGTATACAAGAGCAATGATTAGTGCAGCATTAAATGGTGACCTTGGTTTATATAATTACGACAATTATCATATTCATTCTGTTTTTGGTGTTGCCCAACCTAGAGAATGTCCAGGGGTTCCATCAGAAGTATTAAGTCCTAGAGCTACTTGGAATGATGATGACGCGTATTATAAAACAGCTTTTAAATTGTCTAATGCATTTCGAGAGAATTTTAAAAAATTTGAAGCTTATGCCAATGAAGAAATTAGGCGAGGTGGGCCGCAACGATATGCCTTCTAAAGCAAAAAATCCCCAAGTACTATTTACTTGGGGATTTTTTGTTTATGTAAGGATAGACTCTTATTTATTATTAGCGTCTAAAATATATTTTTGAAGAGCCATAGTCATAGATGGTGTTTCAGGAGTTGGCGCTTTAATATCTATCCGAAGACCTGCGTCCGTCGCGGCGCTAACTGTACTATTTCCGAAAACTGCAATTCGAGTATCATTCTGTTCAAAGTCAGGAAAATTCTTCAATAATGACTCGATACCTGAAGGGCTAAAGAAAACCAATACGTCGTAATACACGTTTCTTAAATCAGAAAGGTCGCTTACCACCGTTTTATAAAAAACACCTCTTTTCCAATCTAATTTAAGATCATCAAGAGTTTTTGGAACCTGTGGTTTTAAGCTATCCGATGAAGGAACTAAAAACTTTTCATCCTTATATTTTTTAAACATTGGTGTTAAATCAGTAAACAAACGTTTACCAACATATATTTTACGTTTTCTGTATACCACATATTTCTGTAAGTAAAAAGCAACTGCCTCTGACTGACAAAAATATTTCATGCTGTCAGGCACCTTAAATCGCATTTCTTCTGCAATTCTAAAAAAATGGTCAACAGCATTTCTACTTGTTAAAATAATTGCAGTAAAATCATTAAGGTCAATTTTCTGTTGACGCACATTTTTAGCGTCAACGCCTTCCACATGAATAAAAGGTCTAAAATCAACTTTTACCTTTGACTTTTCAATAAGTCGTGAATATGGAGAATTTTCCATCTTTGGTTCTGGTTGAGATACCAAAATCGTTTTTACTTTCATAAGAATCAATCTTTTAGATAGCTTGCGACAATCACTAAGGGTGAAATTTCGAGTGTGCAAAGGTACAAAATAAAATAAAGAATGTCTGCAACAATCAATTTTTGATGGTTTCTCAATATAGTGACCAAACCACTAGCATTTACTAATAAAATTAGGCTTAGGACTATATAAATTATGACTTTAGATTCTGGAATTATGTAAAGAACTATAACATTACCCAAAAAGGCGATTAATCCTCCGTAATTGAAATAACTTAACTTTTCAAAAATTAAATCGTTCATTTCACTCAAATTTTCAAAGAAATAGCCATTACATGCTTGAAGAACAATTTTAAAAAAAAGATAGCCTAGAATTGATATTAAAATAACCCAATAAAAACTTGGGAAAGTGTTTACTGGATTCTCATTTAAAACGTTATTGGCAATAAAAACTAATAACGCAATATTTAACAATTGAAACAGTGTAATAAGTAAATGAAACCCATTAAAAAGCTTACCTTTTTTTTTGCTCAGGGCGAAATATTTAGTATTAAACGGCAAAATGAGAAAAGTTGAAAAAGACATTTTGAAAAAGTATTTACTAATAACTAACAACACTAGGCTAAATACAAGAATCGCAGTTACCCAATCTAATGTGGTTATATTTCTAAATATCGGATTCATTTTTCAATTTTAATACTCGTACTATTTATACCTGGCAATAGCCCATTTTTAGATACAGCGAATTTTATATAATGCGGCACTATTTTTTCGGGTATAATAAGCTTAACTTTTAAAATAGTGGTGTCATTTGGTTTTAAAAATTGTTCGCTATTGTTCGAAGTTAAAAGAAGTGGTTTAATTTCTTTTAACTGCTTGTATTTGTTCAAATAACCTACATTAAAATTGAAATCATTTAAATCTAATTTTTCTTCATAAGGGTTATATATTGTCAAACTTAATTCTTCGTTATTCAATACAATCTCCTTATCATCAATTTGGCATTCAAGTTTTCTGTAAGATTGAAAATTATCAATATAACTTCCAAAATATTTTCGCCCACTTAGTGTCGTATAACTGAAATCCCCACTAGTTGCAAAGGGGGTAACATAGGCAACTCTTCGATTTTGTAAAGCCGCTTCCGAGCTATCAATGGAATATTGATTTCGGCGGTAGTAAATGTTGTTCAATGAAAATGTTTCATTTCCAGAATAAAAAGAAAACATGGGTGCTCTCCGATAACTATTTTCAAAAACAACCGGTGTATCACCAACTATATTTTTAAGTTCTTTTGACCATTCTTTATTTCCATGAGTTTCGTAAATAATAGGTAACATAGGTTTATGAATTAGACCCATTCTTGCATAAAGAAGTAAAACAGCACTAACCATAGAAATACGGTAAACCCACTTTCTACTTTTTCCATTTTGCAATAAATATTCATAGGTTAATATTGCCATAGGTATGCAAATAACGATTACCCATTGTGCTTGCGTTCTTCTGTGAAAACTAGATAAAAAGAAAAAAGCGATTACACCGTAACTTAAATAAACTAATGCTTTTTTAAATTTAGTTTTTGGTTTAGATTGAAATAAAACCCAATAAAACCAAGGAAAAAGTAATCCAAAATTTACGATTAAATTCAAGAGATACCCCAGGGTAAATCCTTCAAAAGTATAAGGTTGATTTGGCCGTTCTGAAATATGGTATTCAATAGAAACAAAATTATGGTCATATAGCCATTTAAAATGTGGAACGTAACATAACAGCGCTATAATAACTGCCAACCAGGCAAACTTATTTTTTAACAAGCTCAAATTAGAAATCAGCACAAATATGATTACAAGAACGGCATGATATTTACTATACATCAGGCATGCCATAACCACCCCTAAGGCAATTGACATTACTATAGATGGCTCTTTTAGAAATTTTTTATATACAAATAAGAAGAGTGCGGTGAAGAATAAAAGCGGTGTGTCAGGTAGTGTTAAAAAGCCATAAGCGTTAAATAAGGCCATTGAAAACAATAGAAGAAAAAAGTGTGGCACATATTTTTTCTTTAAATCATTATCAACTAATAACCATAATATAGTTATTGTTCCCGAACCTAAAATGCAACTTAAAAACCGCACACCAAGCTCTCCGGCCAATATTGAATTGCCAAGCCATATCAGAAAACCTACCATTGGCGGATGGTCAAAATAGCCCCAAGCTAATTGTTGAGCATAATACCAGTAATAAGTCTCGTCATATATAAGAGGTGTAAAAAAGCTTTGTATTAAGTTGAGTAAAAACAAAGCTCCTAAAAAGACAAAAAAAGCCTTTGGAAAACGTTTTGCCATTGAGGTTGTAGTTATCAATACAAAGTTACAAATAAAGAAAACCAATTAAGAGAGCTTATAAAAACACTATTTTTGCTTCTTTAAACTTGAGTTTGTGCCAGAAGGATTAGTAATCATACCCACATTTAATGAGATTGAGAATATTGAGGCCATAATTAAGACTGTCTTTGACTTAAAAAAAGACTTTCATATTCTCATTGTTGACGATAATTCTCCTGATGGAACCGCAAACAACGTTAAAGAATTACAAGAACAATTTTCTGACAAGCTTTTCTTAGAGGTACGCACAGAAAAAGCAGGTTTAGGTACGGCTTACATTCACGGTTTTAAATGGGCATTAGAAAGGGGTTATGAATTTATTTTTGAAATGGATGCCGATTTTTCTCATAAACCTAGTGATTTATTGAGGTTACATCGGGCATGTTTGAATGGAGCAGATTTAGCAGTTGGTTCTCGTTATAAAAAAGGAGTAAATGTGGTTAATTGGCCACTTACAAGAATACTACTGTCTTATGGTGCTTCATTTTATGTAAAACTTATCACTGGCATGTGGGTTCATGACCCTACTGCTGGTTTTGTTTGTTATAAGAGAGAAGTTCTAGAAGCAATTGAATTAGACCGTGTACGATTTATTGGTTACGCATTTCAAATTGAAATGAAGTATCGAGCATATCTCAAAAAATTTAAAATCGAAGAAGTTTCTATAATCTTTACTGACCGAATTAACGGAAAATCAAAAATGAACTCAGCGATAGTTAGAGAGGCTATTCTAGGTGTGATAAGCATGAAATTAAGAAGTATTTTTTTTAGAAAAAGTTTTTGAATATGAAGCGAGTTTTAATTAAGAATGCGATAGCAATCAATGAAGGAAAGCAATTTGAGACAGATCTTTTGATAAAAGGAGATTTTATTGAAAAAATGGCAAGTGATATCTCTAATGATAATGCCGAAGTTATTGATTTTAAAGGTAATCTGCTTATGCCTGGTGTGATTGATGATCAGGTTCATTTTAGAGAGCCAGGTTTGACACATAAAGGGAACATTGCAACAGAAAGTAGAGCTGCTGTTGCAGGCGGGATTACCTCTTTTATGGAACAACCTAATACCAATCCGCAAACAACTACTATTGAAAAACTAGAAGCAAAATTTTCAGTTGCCAAAGAGTCATCATTTGCCAATTATTCATTTTTATTTGGGGGTACCAATGATAACCTAGAAGAGCTAAAAAAATTAGATAAGAAGAGCTGCTCTGGAGTTAAGCTATTTTTAGGGTCATCGACAGGAAATATGTTGGTGGATAACGAGAAAGTATTGGAGCAGATATTTTTGAATACCGAAATGGTTATCTCTACGCATTGCGAAGATGAAGGTACCATAAGACGGAATTTAGCAAAATATCAAGAGGAGTTTGGCGATGCTATCCCAATAAAATATCATCCTATAATACGAAGCGAAGAAGCCTGTTATCTTTCATCTTCTAAAGCAATAGCTTTAGCTAAAAAAACAGGAGCTCGCTTACATGTATTTCACTTATCTACCGGTAAAGAGACAGCCTTGTTTCGCAATGATATTCCTTTACAGGATAAAAAAATAACTGCTGAGGTTTGTATACATCATCTTTGGTTCTCAGATGATGATTATGATGAAAAAGGAACACTTATCAAATGGAATCCGGCGGTTAAAACGAAGGATGATAGAAATCAGTTATGGCAGGCATTATTAGATGGACGAATTGACGTTATCGCAACAGATCATGCTCCGCATACTATTGAAGAAAAAGACAATATATATTTAAAAGCACCATCAGGCGGTCCTTTAGTGCAACATGCGCTTCCCGCTATGTTACAGAAACATTCTGAAGGTCTTATAACTTTAGAGCAGATTGTTCAGAAAATGTGTCATAACCCTGCTTTGTTATTTGACATCGAAAAACGTGGATTTATAAAAGAAGGCTTTTACGCCGACTTAGTTGAAGTAGCTCCCAAGACTAAATGGGAAGTTAAAAAAGATAATATTTTCTATAAATGTGGGTGGTCTCCTTTTGAAGGGCTTATTTTTGATAATCAAGTAAAAAGAACTCTCGTAAATGGACACCTTGCGTTTAATAATGGAATCTTTTCAAAACAACGTAATGCCAAAAGACTCACTTTTGATAGGTAACTTAAGAATAATAGTTTGCTCGCTATTGCTTTTGAGTGTTTTATGCTCATGTGCCGAAAAGGTAATTGAACCCCCTCAAGACCTTATAGCAAAAGATAAAATGATTGAAATTTTATATGATTTGGCTTTGGTGAATGCGGCCAATGCGACAAACCCCAAAGCGCTTAAAGATAATTCGGTGGAGATAATGCCTTATTTATTTGAAAAACATCAAATTGATAGTGTTCAGTTTACGGAGAGCGATCTTTATTATGCCTCAATGCCTTTAGAGTATGAGAATATCTATGAAACCATATTAAAACGACTAGAGGTTCAAGTCGAAGAGGTTGAAAAGGCTCGTAAAACAATAACAGAGAATGCTCGCAAAAATGCCGACAAAGTCAGAGACAGTTTAAAAAAGATTGGTCAGAAATCTAGAAACCCTGTTCTTTCAAGAACAGAGAGCAATGATGAGCAGTAGCTTTTTGTAAATCTTCAAATTTGTAATCGGTTATAAATTTATTGATTTTAGAATTATCGTAAAACTGAGTTTGGCCTAAAATCTTAACGGCGTGCTTGGATAATTTTCTTCTAGAACCGGTTACAAAAGATTTTATCCAATCCATTCTCCAAAGAATATTCAGCATCCAAATCTTAAGTTCTTTTTTAGGAGTCTTTTTATTTAGTTGTTTAGCCAAAAGAACATTCAATTTAAAATAACTCCAATTTTGGTTCACTAAAATGAAACGCTCATTTTTTACCTTAGATTCCATCAGTTTAACCATAGCGTTCACAACATCATTAACTGATACAAATCCGGTACCATTTGGTAAATAGTATTTGGATTCTTTCCAGGCAGCATAAAAGAATAGTCCGCTTCCAGATTTCCAAAACCCAGGACCTAAAATCACACCAGGATTGACTATAACAGACGGAATACCTTCTTGTGAAGCCCTCCAAACTTCCATTTCGGCTGCATGTTTAGAAACGGCGTATCCCGAAGTTGAATTTTCATTCCATTCATTTGATTCTTTTACTGGTTTATCACCAATAGAATCTCCAATAGCAGCAATAGAGCTGACGTAACAAAGTTTTTTGATGTTATGAGCAATACACAAATTGACCAAATTATAAGTGCCCTCTACATTAACTTTTAAAAGCTTCTGATAATCTTTTGGTTCAAAAGAGATTAAGGCTGCTGCATGATAAACAAAAGAAATACCTTCAAAAGCTTTTTCTAAAGCCGTTATATCTAATAGGTCACATTGTACCCATTCAATAGCATTAAAAAGTGATTCATTGGTATTATCGTAATATGAAAAAACTTTTTTGGTGGACGCTAGCTTTTTCTTTGTGCGGTATGTAGCTCGCGGTTTGTGGCCCGCTTGCACCAAATCCCAAAGTAAATGCGACCCAACTAATCCTGTTCCACCCGTGACTAAAATCATATCCAAATGTACCTATTATCAAACTATTTTTTAGGTAAGAACCAACAACATTCTATATTTGCAGCTGAATAAATAGGTAATTTATTATGACCAAGAATTTTGTTGAAGAGTTAAAGTGGAGAGGCATGTTACATGATGCCATGCCCGGTACTGAAGAACATTTATTGAATAGGATGCAAGCTGCATATGTTGGTATAGACCCTACAGCAGATTCTTTACATATTGGTCATTTAGTTGGTGTAATGATGTTGCGTCATTTTCAATTAGCGGGTCACAAGCCATTTGCACTCATTGGTGGTGCAACGGGCATGATTGGTGATCCTTCAGGAAAGTCGGCCGAACGTAATTTGTTAGATGAAAAAACACTTCGTCACAACCAAGAAGCTTTGAAAGAGCAATTAAGTAGGTTTCTTGATTTTGAAAGCAAAGAATCTAATGCTGCCATCTTGGTCAATAATTATGACTGGATGAAAGATTTTTCTTTTTTAGATTTCATAAGAGATGTAGGCAAACACATCACTGTGAACTATATGATGAGCAAAGATTCAGTAAAAAAACGTTTGTCTTCAGAAGCAAAAGAAGGTATGTCTTTTACTGAGTTTACCTATCAAATGGTTCAAGGTTACGATTTTTTACACCTATATAAAGCACACAATTGCACCTTACAAATGGGTGGAAGTGACCAATGGGGTAATATTACTACGGGTACAGAATTGATTAGAAGAATAGGAGGAGGAAAGGGTTATGCACTAACTTGCCCATTAATTACAAAAGCAGATGGTACTAAGTTCGGTAAAACTGAAAGTGGTAATGTTTGGTTAGATGCCGAAAGAACATCGCCCTATAGATTTTACCAGTATTGGTTGAATACCTCCGATGCTGATGCAGAAAAATACATTAAGATATTTACCTTTCTATCTAAAGATGAAATAAAACAATTAGTTATAAATCATAAAGAGGCCCCACACCAAAGGGCTTTACAACGAAAATTGGCTGAAGAGATTACTATAATGGTGCATTCTCAAGTAGATTTAGATAATGCCATTAAGGCAAGTAATATTTTGTTCGGAAAATCAACTTCTGATGATTTAAAACAGCTAGATGCCAAAACCTTTTTAGACGTATTTGATGGCGTTCCTCAGGCCGAGGTTTCCATTACTGATCTAGATGAAGGTTTAGATATGATTGCTGCTCTATCAGCGAAAACCGGATTTTTGGGTTCCAATGGTGAAGCTAGAAGAGAACTAAAACAAAATTCTATTTCTGTCAATAAAGAGAAAGTAAAAGAAGACTACAGAATTACTAAAAATGACCTCATTAACAATAGGTTTGTGCTATTGCAACGAGGAAAAAAGAACTATTTTGTTTTAGTGGTTAATTAAGGCAAATTTTTTATTGAATAAAAGAAATGCCAAAACGACCACATATTTCAGTCACTTTTTCAAAATTGGGTGGCCCAGGAGGTAATTCTCCAAGTTCTTGAAACATAAGCTCAATTCCAGAAGGGAAAGCACTTAAAATTGTTTTACAGTCTTTATCACCTATAACTTTCCATGAGTGAGGAATATTTTTAGGGGCAAAAGCAAGGTCACCAGCTTTAAGGATTACGGTTTTTGAACCAACCGTAACTTCCAGTTCACCCTCAAGTACTTTAAAAACTTCATCTTCATTGGTATGCACATGTGGAGGAATCATAGTACCTGGAGGATTAACTTCTTCTATTAGCGTCAAACGTCCATCAGTATCTTCTCCAGTTAATTTAAAGGTCTGTTGATCACCTAAAACGTTGACTCTTAGTCCTTCATCAGCTCTAACTATCTTTGGGTCTTGAATTTCTTTTGTCTCAGTAACATTTTTTGATGCAAGTACAGGTATTGATACAATACCAGCACCAGCATAGATACTAGTTTTTAAAAAATCTGTTCGGTTCATACTATTGGTGGTTTAAGGTTGGAAAAGAAAAATAATGAAAATTCTTACAAGAATTTTTTAATTTTCATAAATGGTTAGTTTTTCTATATAACTGGAGGGTAAATAGTTATAACACCATCAAATTACAACCTCGTACATCTGAGTTATCAAAACGACCTAGTATCTCAAAGGAACCATCTTCATAGGTCTTGCCTAAATCTTGAGTGGCAATAAATGAGCAAGAATTGATGTTTGCCAAATCAATAACGTTAACACCTCCGGTTTTATCATGTGATTGAAGAGCTAAGGGGTCTTCAGTATCACGTGTCATAATTTTCATCCATGGCGGACAATTGAATATACTATCACCGGCAGAATAAGCCTGGGACAAAAGTTCTGTCATTCCGTATTCTGAATGTACTTTAGAGATACCAAAACTGCTACCAAGAATTTCATGAAGTTCTGAGCGTATTAATTCTTTTCGTCTACCTTTCATCCCACCGGTTTCCATCACTACGGTATTTTTTAAATTAAAGGAATGTGATTCGGCTAAATCTAACAGCGCAAAAGAAACGCCAATTAAAAGTGTTTTGTTTTGTTTACGCTCTAATTCAGTTAAGGTTTCTATTAGTTTATTAGTGTCATTTAGATAAAAACCACTTTTTGAATGTTTTGATTTTTTAATAAAATCTTGAGCCATATATATTAATGAAGAGCCTTCTCTCTCTAAATAAGATGGCAATAATGCCAGAATACAATAATCCTCTAAGTTGCCATAGAATAAATCAAACGCCTTTAGATAACTCTTCTCATATATGGATATGTCAGTTACAAAGTGTTGACTGGTTAAAGCACCGGTGGTTCCGCTACTGGTGAAAATAGCCTCTGCCGGTTTTGAATTTGTGATGATTCGGTGCGATTTAAAAAATGAAATGGGGAGAAAGGGGATGTCTTGAAGATTATTCACCTTGGCCTCATTAATACTAAGATGATTACAAAAACTGTTATAGATTCTATTGTTCTTAAACTGAAATTTAAATATCTCAAGAGCTAAAGACTCAAAGTCTGTGTCAGATTTAATATTAAAAATTCTAGTTGTATCAATCTTCATTAAGAACAAAAATAACCAAATAAGAAACCCCAACCATTAGGCCAGGGTTTACTATTAAATGTTAGTTTGGGTATGTTTATTTAACGACTAGTTTTCTAGTCATAGTTTTTTTGTTTTCCGTAACCTGAAGTACATATACACCAGGCACTAATTTTGAAATGTTTAGAGTATTAGTCGCAATACGCTCATGCAATACTACTTCTCCGAAAACATCAAAAATTTGAATTTCTTTATTACCATTGGTTTCAGTAGTAATGTAAACTTCTTCACCATAAGCTGGATTAGGGTACATTTTAAAACCTTTAACTTCAATTGGTTTAGCATCGTTGACACTCACCAATTCTTGACCGAATGTGAATAGAGGTAAAACCATAAGTAAGATTAAGTAGATTTTCTTCATATATGCCAATTTGGGGTAATAGCATAGTAAAAGTAGCAGCTACTAACGAAGAAAACCATTAAATGTTGTGAAACGCAAAACTTTGTAGGTCAGTCCGATGAACTGCACGAATAACCAAGAAATCAAGTAAAGAATGAGATGAAATTACTTGATAATAAGCTTTCGGGTGGCAACTTTATCTTTTTCAAAAACTCTAAGAATATAAACTCCTTTGTCTAAACTTGACACATTAACCTCTTTACCTAAAATAGTAGCTTGTAAAACTTGGGTTCCTAAAACATCAAAAATATGAACAGTTTTTGGTGCGTTTTGAGCAGTATTAATGAAGATTTTTCCGTTGATTGTTGGGTTTGGGTAGAGTTTAAAACCTTCAATATCGCCATTGCCTTGAGATTCTTGAGCGAATCCAAGCGAGCAAACCATAAAGAAAAACACAAGGTAAAGTTGCTTCATAAAGTATTGATAACAAAGGCTATGCCACAAATATAAAAAAATAGAAAGCGTGTGAATGAATTGTTAAGGAAAAAAGCTACACTTTTCGATGAAGTGCAAAAAAAAGCCCCACATTGTGGGGCTTTAATAATTTTTAGACGAAAAACTTAGTTTCCTGTTGCCCAAGCAAACGTAGCAACATCAACCGTAGCAGCAGCATCATATGCAGCAGCTGGGTCAATAGTAGCACCATCAACAGTTACATTGGTTACAGCTCCACCATCTCTAAAATCAACGTTAGTTGTGTATCCAGTTAAAGAAAGACCGGTGATAGTAGCACCAGATTCTTTTTTGAATTGTAAAGCAGTTCCATCAACCGTAGAAACACAAGTTAGGTTTACTAAAGATGGATTATTGTTATCACCATCAGCTTCAACAGCTGTAGAGAAACCAGCAACCGTATGAGAAACATAAGCATTAGTTAAAGTACCGTTCCAGCCTTCTGTCCAATCGATTGCATCATCCTCATTGTTTTCCATGTAGAAGTTATTAGCAGAAACAGTTCCACCGAAGAACTCAACACCATCATCTGTACCGTTCAACAAAGCAACCCAGTCGATAGTAGTTCCAGAACCTACAGCATAAAGTGTAAGACCGTTGTATTGAGATTCTGAGTTAATCTGAGCACCAGCGTAGTTGATGATTAAGTAATCAATATTACCTGAGCTATCAGCGTCATCGGTACCACCATAAATGATATTACCAACTTCAGCAACAGCGTCTACACCTTTAGTAGTAGTTGCATTCCCTGCAATTACTAATCCGCCCCAGTCACCAGGAGTTTCAGCAGATGAAGTCATAACTACTGGATTAGCAGCAGTACCTTGAATGTCTATTTCACCACCTTTTTGAACTACAATATAAGTACTTGTTGCCTCTCCAGCTTCAACATCTGCAACGATTTCTGTCCCGGCAGGTATAGTAAGCTTAGCACCTTCTTCAACACTCAAAGAGCCTTGTAAAAAGTAAGTGATTGCAGCATCTAAAGTTAAATCTGAAGAAACTGAGCCGGTTAGAATAGCAGATTGTGCTTCATCATTTCCAGTTGCCCAAATAAAATCATTTGCACTAACAGTTGCTGGAGCAGCGTAAGTAGCTGCAGGGTCAGAAGTTGCCCCATCTATAGTAACATTTGTTACTGCACCACCATCTCTAAAGTCTATTGAAGTAGTATAACCTGTTAAAGAAAGACCAGTGATTGTAGCACCAGATTCTTTTTTGAACTGTAAAGCAGTTCCACCCACAGTAGAAACACAAGTAAGATTGGTTAATGTAGGGTTATTGTTGTCACCGTCTGCTTCTAAAGCAGTAGAGAAACCATCAACAGTATGAAGAACATAGGCATCAGTTAATGTACCGTTCCAACCTTCAGTCCAGTCAATAGCATCATCTTCGTTATTTTCCATGTAGAAGTTAGAAGCAGAAACCGTTCCACCAAAGAATTCAACACCATCATCAGTACCGTTCAATAAAGCAACGTTAGAAATACTTGTCATAGAACCTACAGCGTATAAGGTAAGCCCATTATATTGAGATTCAGAATTGATTTGAGCACCAGCAAAATTGATGATCAAATAATCAATTGATCCCGAGTTGTCCATGTCATTAGTACCACCATAAATAATATTACCAACTTCAGCAACAGCATCAACACCTTTAGTTGTAGTCGCATCACCTGCTATAACTAAACCACCCCAATCACCAGGAGTTTCATTGGCAGAAGTCATAATTACTGGCTCAGCAGCAGTACCTTGAATATCAATAGCACCACCTTTTTGAACTACAACATAAGTACTAGTTTCAGTACCCGCTTGAACATCAGCAACTATTCTTGTTCCTGCAGGGATAGTTAATGTAGCACCAGATTCTACACTCAATGAACCTTCTAAGAAATAATCAATGGCAGGGTCAAGAGTTAAGTCTGCTGTTACTGTTCCTGTAAGAACATTACTTTCAACTTCAGTATCTGTTGCCCATGAGAACATTGTAATATCAACTGAAGGGTCAGCAACATATGATAAAGCAGGATTAGATACAACACCATCAATTGTTACGTTAGTAACAGCCCCACCATCTCTAAAGTCTAAAGAAGTGTCATAACCATTTAAAGAAAGACCAGTGATAGTAGCACCAGATTCTTTTTTGAATTGTAAAGCTGTACCACCAACTGTAGAAACACAAGTAAGATTCACTAAGGAAGGGTTATTATTATCACCATCCGCTTCAACAGCAGTAGAGAAACCATCAACAGTATGAAGAACATAGGCATCAGTTAATGTGCCATTCCAGCCTTCAGTCCAATCAATAGCATCATCTTCGTTATTTTCCATATAGAAGTTAGAAGCAGAAACTGTACCACCAAAGAACTCAACACCATCATCAGTACCATTTAATAATGCAACATTTGAGATAGAAGTTCCAGAACCAACAGCATAAAGTGTAAGACCATTGTACTGAGATTCAGAGTTGATTTGAGCACCAGCATAATTGATAATTAAATAATCAATGCTACCAGAATTATCAGCATCATTTGAACCGCCGTAGATAATGTTGCCTACCTCAGCAGTAGCATCAACACCTTTAGTAGTAGTTGCGTCACCAGCAATAACTAAACCTCCCCAAGAACCAGGAGTACTATTAGATGAAGTAAAAACAACAGGATTAGCAGCAGTACCTTCAATGTTAATTGCACCTCCTTTTTGAACAACTATGTAAGTATTAGTTTCTTCACCAGAAGCAGCCGTTGCAGTAATAGTTGTTCCGGCAGGAATTGTCAAAGTAGCACCAGTTTCAATACTAAAACTATTTGTCAGGGTGTAAGTATTGGCAGCGTCTAAAGTTAAATCTTCCGTTTGTGAACCGGTTAATTCTACAGACTCCGTACATGCGTTACAGCTTGAACCACCACAGTCTACACCTTCTTCATCACCGTTTTGAATACCATCATCACAAGTTGCTTCAGCAATACATGGTTCGCATGTTCCACCACAATCAACACCGGTTTCTGTTCCGTTTTGAATTCCATCGCTACAAGTAGCAGCTACTGGGTCATTGTCGTCACTCCCACAGCTAGTCAGCGTAAGAGCTAAAGCAGCGACAAACATCATTGAAAATTTAAAGATTTTCGTTTTCATAATTAGAGTTTTAAATAAATTTTTAGTTAACGATTTATATTAAGATTAAAATGTATAGTTAAAACCGAGACGAATGGTTCTACCTAGCTTGTATTGCCTAACAACCTCACTGCGTAAAATTCTTTCAGGAGCATTAGGGCCTAAGCGCACATCAATATCATCTGAGAAATCTCTAATTTCTACAAAGTTATCGAGCACGTTCTGCGTTTGTTTAATATCTGGATTTAATAAATTTTGACCTGTTAATGACACTTCTAATTTTTTTGCGAATGTTTTGCTAATCCTTCCATTAAGAACAACAAATCCATTTTCAACAATATTATCGTTGTAGCTATAATCATAATTTGCAGTACCATCTGGATTTCCTAAAACATATATCTTATCTGACGCATAACTGGCATTCAAAGAAGCTGCAAATTTGTTATCCCCTGAAGTCTTTAAATTTAGACTTGTGTTCATTATAAAATCTGAAGCACCTTCTAGGCCGGTTTCTCTGCTAGAACCAAAACGAAAGAATTCGGTTACTCCACCCTCATCATTTGTTAAAAACTTCAAATCTTGTTTATGTTCCATATAAGTAGCATTAAAAACAAGGTTTAAATCAATCCCAGAATAACCGCCATCGTCTTCATTAACAATTGGTGTAATTAGACCAATTTTACTTTCTAATTCAATACCATAAACCGTTGCATTATCTCCTGTATTGTCAAAAGTTAAACGATTTTCACCACCTTTGGCCAAAGTTCTATTTATTGGATTTTCAATATTCTTGTAGAATAAGGCTAACGAAATTAATTGATCATTAGAGGGAAAAAACTCCCATTTTAAATCGAAATTATTTGAGAATGAAGCGGTTAAATTGTCGGCATTACCAAGAACTACTAATCCACTTGGCGAAACATATTCAAATGGTGCAATTTCTTTAAATTCAGGTAATGTTATCGTTCTACTTCCTGCAAATCTTAATGCTTGTTTTTCATTTAAAGTATATTTAAGATTTACACTCGGGTAAACATTATTATACTCTTGGTTTACTTCACCAACTCTTCCTGAACCGCCGTCATTACCAACGTCGTAGGTGACAAAAATATCATCTAACTGCACTCTTAAACCAGCATTCACATTCCATTTACCGAATTGAACATTAAAATCAGCATAAGCTGCTTTTGATTCATAAGTGCCATTATAGGTATCTTGACGTTCGCCGTTTGAGTTTTGACCCAATTGGTTGATTTCTAAATTACCGTCTTGGAAATTTGGTATAGTGAATATTGAATTTAAATCGTCTAAACTGTTTGTGCTTAAGGTAAAACGCACTGGTTCAGTAACTCCAATGAATTCAGAGCTGAAGTCCCTTTCTTTATTTCTGTAGGCTAGGCCTAAATCAATATCAAATGATTTGCCAGAATCTTCTTCATCTATAACATGAAAAGAATCATTTATATAGCCATTGTACTCAATATCTTCTATTAATTGAGCAGCTTTACGTTGGTTAAAACCTCCTTGAGAATTCAGTTCAATATCCGAAGGACCATTTGCATCAAAAAAGAGTTGATTTCGTATTCTATTAGGTTCATCTGCATTTAAATTATTAAAACCAACAGCCCATTTTAAATTATTTTTTTCTCCTAAAGTGTGTTGTCCAATAAGTTGAGTTACCAATAACTGTGTTTGCTTGGTATTTTGATCTCTAGCAAACTCCGAACCTCCTCTATTTCCAGTATCATCACTAATTTGGGCTTCGCCTGCGGCACCTTGTTCAATCACAAAATCATTAAGAGTATTTAGAAAAGTAGTTGTAGATTTTATCTTGTTTTTATCGTTTATATACCAAGTTAAATCTAATAAGGCTGAATTATTAATCGTTGTTTGATAAGTCACATAATCCGGAACACCTATTTGAACAAAACCAAATTCTAAGAATTGAAATGACCCAACATTATAAATGTAGTTTTCGCTATGAGCTCCAGTTAATAAAAATGATAGTTTGTTATTAAAAAACTTTTTACCCATTGTTATGTTGGCCCCAAAATTATATGGATTCTCTCGTATTATTGGATCCCAACCTTGCTGAGTAACTTGGTTAATAAGCGGATTTTTTGAACTATAAAACCCGAAGGTTGAATCATCTAAATTCGGTGAAGTTTTAAAGTTATTGTTAATGTCGTCTTGAAAAACACTTGAATTTAAACCACCGGAAATACCTACACTTAGTTCAGAAGAACCAGCTAATTCTCTTGAAGTTATGTTGATATTACCAGAGGCTTGATCAGCTGAACCTTTTGCAGAATAAGTTTTGCTTATACTTACGTTTTGAATAACTCGAGTCGGGAATAAACCTAAATTAATATTCTTTCTGTCAACATTGTCTGAAGGAATTGGGAGTCCATTCAGGGTTGTTGATAAATAGCGATCTCCAAGACCACGAACAAATATATCGCCAGAAGCTTCACTTTCTGTGACCCCTGAAATTTTTGTAGTCGCAGTCTTTGCATCTCTTATTCCTAGGTCACCTAATTCTTTTGCACCAATACTTTCTACAACTGTTATGGCATTACGCTGTTCCAACAATAGAGCTACTTCTGAATCTTTTCTGGCCACGGTTGTTACTACAACTTCATCTAATTGAAAACCTGATGAAGCGCTCATAGGTACATCAATACTGGTAACTTTGTCTGCTTCTACTGTAATATTTGGAATTTCAACAGTTTCGTAACCTAAATAGCTATATTGAACGGTATATACTCCAGGCTCAAGACCTGAGATTCCATAAAGTCCATCAAAATCTGATTGGGTACCAATAGTTGTTCCTTTGATAAGAACATTAGCAAAAGCTAAAGGTTCATTGTTCTGTTCTTTGTCAATAAGCTTACCAACAATACTGCCAGTAGTTTCTTGTGCGATGAGGTTTAAAGAAAAAACCATCGCGATAATTAAAAAAAGATATCTCATTATTAGTTAAGTATAATTGGCGCAAAGAACGCGAGAGGCTGTAAAAGTCATGTTATCCACATGTTAAAGATTTGTTTCAAAAGCATTACGATAATGTTATGATATTAAATCAATGTTAAGTGACAGAGAGGTAATTGTATTATCTTTACATTTGGGCGAAAAGGATATTTTTTTTAATTCGAATATTTTTATTAAAACGTTGATATACAATTATTTAAAAGAGAATTCTTTCTTATCTGAAATGACCAAACTAGAAAATTTGAACCTATGAATACCAAGGATGTTAAGATACTTTTAGTAGATGATGAACCAGATATTCTTGAGATTGTTAGTTACAATCTATCCTCAGAGGGCTACGTAGTTTACACCGCAACAAATGGTATTGAAGGTGTAGCCAAAGCAAAGAAAAAACAACCGCATCTTGTTATTTTAGATGTGATGATGCCTGAAATGGATGGTATCGAGGCTTGCGAAATAATGCGTAGCACACCTGGTCTAGAAAATACTATCATTACTTTTTTAACAGCACGTGGAGAAGATTATTCACAAGTAGCCGGTTTCGATGCTGGAGCGGATGATTATATTACCAAGCCAATTAAGCCTAAGGTTTTAGTTAGTAAGGTAAAAGCACTACTGAGAAGACTAAAAGAAAATAAAACTGAAGTAGAAGATATTGTACAGGTTGGCAATATTGTCATAAATCGCGAAGAATATAAAATTGTAAATGATGGCAAGGAAATAATCTTACCTAGAAAAGAATTTGAATTACTTTCTTTATTGACTTCAAAACCTAGTAAAGTATTTAAAAGAGAAGTTATTTTAGATAAGGTATGGGGCAATGAAGTCGTTGTTGGTGGTAGAACAATAGATGTTCATATTCGAAAACTTCGAGAGAAAATTGGCGATCATCATTTTAAAACTGTTAAAGGGGTTGGTTATAAGTTTGTTCTCTAGTTTTATTTCTTCAAGAAGCAAGCAGTAAGTATTATAAATGGTTAATTTTCTTATTTTACACCGTTAATTAAGAGTTCAACCTAACAATGTCCATAAAACTCAAAAAATCTTATCGCTTTGCATTGCGTTCCTCCATATTTATTTGTTTGACGCTCATTTTGTGTTTGTGTGGTATTTTATTGCTAACGAATCAATTTGACTGGGTTCTACCAGCTATTTTTTCTCCTATTTGTTTTTTAGTCTCTTTCTTCATTATTCAAGCAAGGGTGGAGCGTTTTATTTACCGTCGGGTAAAAAAAATATATGACGACGTTTCTTTATTAGAATCTTCTTCATTTTCTTCTAAACCAGTCACTACAGACATGAAGACCTTAACTGAGGAAATTGGAAAATTTGCAGAAGACAAAAAAATTGAAATAGATACCTTAAAAATTAGAGAAGAATATCGGAAAGATTTTCTGGGCAATGTCTCCCACGAACTTAAAACACCTTTATTTACCGTACAGGGCTATATTTTAACGCTGTTAGACGGCGCAATCAAAGATTCTAAAGTAAATGAAAAGTACTTAAAACGAGCAAATAAAGGAGTCGAACGCTTGATTTACATTGTGAAAGACTTAGATATGATAACTAAGTTAGAGGCTGGTGATTTAAGTCTAGAAAAAGAAGAATTTGATATCATTGAATTAATTCAAAGTGTGTTTGAATTACTTGAAATGAGAGCGGCTAAAAAAGAGATTAGTTTAACTTTTGATATGGAGTATAGCGAGCCCATTTACGTTTGGGGTGATGCAGAAAAAATACAGCAAGTATTAACCAATCTTTTAGTTAATTCCTTAAAATATGGCAACCCAAATGGAACTACAGAAGTTAGTGTTGAAAATTTAATTAAAAACAAAGTAATTGTGCGTGTCACAGACAATGGAGAAGGTATTCCGAAACAGCATATATCTAGACTATTTGAGCGTTTTTATAGGGTGGACCAAAGTGGTAGTCGTAAAGAAGGTGGTTCTGGTCTTGGCTTGGCTATTGTTAAGCACATTATTGAAGCGCATGATGAACGAATTTATGTGGAGAGTGAAGTCGACGTTGGCTCTGAATTTTCTTTTACGCTTGAAAAGACTTCAAATAATGATTCGTAATTAATGGTTGAATTTAATGAGGTCAAGCCTTTGTAATTAATAATATTTTTTAATTCATCAAGTGCAAAATCATCTTGCTTTTTAAAAGGAACCATACCTTGCTTGTCTAAACGTTTGGCCAGATACTCTTGTTCGTATTGCCCTGGGGTTGGAATGAAAAAGGCTTTTTTTTCCAATTTTGCTAAATCCATCACAGTAGTATAACCTGATCTGCACAATATGAATTTACTTTGATTTATTGCCTTTTCTAACTCTTTTGATTGCATAAAATTGAACACGGTAATTTTACCATTAGTCAAGGTAATTTCCTTCGTTATTTTTTCATCTTCAATTTTACCTTTAACGAAAAGTACCTGACCTGAAAATTCTTTTAATTCTTTAAGTAGTTTTTTTTCTAGTAAAGTTCTTTGGGGTTCAGGGCCAGATAATAAAACCATTAAATCATAAATTATATGACCATCACTTTTTTCAAACCTGCTCAATGGGCCTAGGTAAACAATATTCAGTTTTGATTTTTTTAGATGCCCTAATTTTCCAGTCAGATTCGGTTTTTCTTTTAAATCGGGTACCCAACAAGCTTGGAATTTTTTAATAATTTTTTGATGCATTTTTGAGCTAAACCAAGTGGTATTACCTGAAAGTACATTGAGCTGATGTGTAATAAATACGCAGGGCACTTTTTTTGAATAAACTCCTAATCTATTATCAGAAATTATTCCCTGAAGTTCATGCTCTTTTATAAGTTGTTTAACCTCCTTCTTTTCTTTGGCCATTGCTTTGAGGACTTTAGGTGAATCCCAAATCATCTTCAATTTGAAATTCTTGCCTTTAGCTGCATATTTTATTTTGTATGATGTTAGTTTAAAAGAAGGTACATTAGGAAATTCTTTTTGAAGTAATGATAGTGCAACGCCATCAGAGGCAATATAGGGTTGATGTCCATGTTCTTGAAGCGCTTTTATAATTGGAATACATCGTGTTGCGTGCCCTAGACCCCAATTTAATGGGGCCACTAAAATTCGTTTTGATTCGGTCATAAATGTAAAGGAACAAAACCAAAAGAAGATTTTGATTTCCTTAGTTTTGTCAAAACATTAAATTTTTGTTTTGGGAAGCAAAAACAAGCTTAAGCGATTTAGAGAAAACGATACGTTTTCAAATGTAATACAGCCATCACGTGAAGAGGTTTTACAAGGGCTGGAACAAAAGGGTAACTGGGGTAAATTTTTCGGTAATACAAACCCTATTGTTCTGGAATTAGGGTGCGGTAAAGGCGAATATACGGTTGGTTTGGCCGAAAGAAATTCGAATAAAAACTATATCGGAATTGACATTAAAGGCGCTCGTTTTTGGCGTGGTGCTAAGACTGCTATTCAAGAAAATCTATCTAACGTCGCTTTTATTCGAACTCAAATTGAGTTGGTTGACGAATTATTTGATAAGGACGAAATTGCTGAGATCTGGATTACTTTTCCGGATCCTCAGATAAAATATAAAAGAACGAAGCATCGAATGACAAACGAAGTATTTCTAAAGAAATACAAAAGTATTTTACAACCAAATGGTCTTATTCACTTAAAAACAGATAGTGAATTTATGCACGGTTATACTTTGGGGCTTTTGCATGGCTTGGAACATGAGGTGATTTATGCCAACCATGATATCTATAAAAACGAAGGTAGCCCTGAAGAAGTTCTAAAAATTCAAACATTCTACGAAAATCAGTATCTTGAAAAAGGAAAACCAATAACCTATATCCAATTTCGGATAACCAACTAAATGACTCAACTGTTTACGCTTTTTATAGCTACTTTTTCTGCGGCGTTTCTTGCTTCGGCTCCACCGGGGCTTTTGAACGTAAATGCTGCAAAGACCAGTGTAGAAAAAGGCAAGAACAATGGCGTTATGTTTGGTCTAGGCGTTGCCTTAATGGTAATGATGCAAACTTATTTGGCAGTGCGTATTGCTAAATATTTGAGCAGAAACCCTGAAGTTATAGGAATGCTTTTAAAGACTGCACTAGTTGTATTTGCAGGATTGGCTGTCTTTTTCTTCTTAAAAGCCAGAAAAGAAAATGTAAAACCTTTGCTACAAGAAAAGGGTAAAAAAAGTGGCAGCTTTACAAAAGGAATGTTTTTGGCTGCTTTAAACTTGCTTACCGTGCCTTATTATAGCGGTCTGAATAGTGTTTTTAATTCTCAAGGTTTAATGCGATATACTATTTCTGACGAGGTAGTATTTATATTGGCTGCAGGTTTGGGTACTTTTTTGGTAATGTATTTATATGTTTTCTATTTCAATAAAATGGAACATAAAACGAATCGCTTTTCAAAGAACTCTAATTATATTTTGAGCGCGCTTATGGTCTTATTGTTTTTAATAACCTTGTACCGTATTTATAATTGATGGAGGAAAAGAGTTTTTTTGATAAGGTCTACGAAGTTGCACAACTGATTCCGCATGGTCGAGTTACTTCTTACGGAGCCATTGCTAAATATTTAGGGGCAGCGCGTAGTGCACGAATGGTAGGTTGGGCCATGAACAATTCTCATACTAAAGACGTTCCTGCACATCGTGTTGTAAACAGAGTAGGCCTATTAACAGGTAAACATCATTTTGATGGTACTAACCTCATGCAACAATTGTTGGAGAATGAGGGCGTAGAAGTTGTTGATAATCAAATCGTGGAGTTTCAAAAATACTTTTGGGATCCAAGCAAAGAGCTGCCGTCATATTACTAGATAGACACAGTTTATCTTATCATCTTCATTTTCAATATATCATCTGTACAATCTGCCCTCTACAACGTATCTTTGTAATTTAGAATCAGTTTAAACGACTGGTAATCAAATTTGGTTGATGAAGATAGATAAGAAAGAAGTTTTACGAGCACTTGAAAATATTACAGTTCCTGGTGAAGGTCAGAATATGGTCGAGAGTGGTGCAGTAAAGAATATTCAAGTTTTTGGTGATGAGGTTGAAGTGGATATTACCATCAAAAACCCTAGTCTACAAGCAAGAAAAAAAACTGAAGTAGAAATATTAAAAATTATTCACGATAAAGTTTATGCTAAGGCCAAGATTAAGGTGAATTTAAAAGTTGAAGCCCCCGCAAAGACAACGGTAAACGAAATAAAAGGTAAACCTATACCAGGTATTCAAAGTATTATCGCTGTTGCTTCAGGTAAAGGTGGTGTAGGTAAGTCTACTGTTACTGCTAATTTGGCCGTGACCTTAGCTAAAATGGGTTTTAAAGTTGGTCTTTTAGATACTGATATATATGGACCTTCTATGCCAATAATGTTTGATGTTGCTTTAGAAAAACCACTATCAATAAACGTTGATGGAAAGAACAAAATGAAGCCAGTTGAAAATTACGGTGTCAAACTTTTGTCAATAGGATTTTTTACGCAACCTAATCAAGCAGTTATTTGGAGAGGCCCGATGGCTTCCAAAGCTTTGAATCAAATGATTTTTGATGCACATTGGGATGAGTTAGATTTTCTTTTATTGGATTTGCCACCTGGAACAGGTGATATTCATTTAAGTATTATGCAGTCTTTACCAGTTACTGGGGCAGTTGTGGTAAGTACTCCTCAAGAGATTGCTCTTGCTGATGCAAGAAAGGGCGTTGCGATGTTTCAACAAGAGGCTATTAATGTGCCTGTATTAGGCATCATAGAGAATATGGCCTATTTTACACCTGAAGAATTACCTGATAACAAATATCATATCTTTGGTAAAGATGGAGCAAAGCATTTAGCTCAAGATTTAAAAGTGCCTTTCTTAGGAGAAATACCTTTGGTGCAAAGTATTAGAGAAGCGGGAGATGTTGGAAGACCAGCAGCTTTACAAAATGGCACACCGACTGAAGAAGCATTTGAAACCTTGACCAAAAATGTGGTTCAAGAATTGGTCAAAAGAAATACAGCTTTGCCACCAACCGAAGCAATTAAGATTACAACAATGGCGGGTTGTTCTGCCGTTAAAAAGTAAAGCCTTATGACATCAGAAGAAGTAAGACAAAACGTTGAAAAAGCATTAGAAGAAATAAGACCTTTTTTACAAAGTGATGGAGGTGATATTTCTTTAATTTCTATAGATAATGATACTTCAGTAAAAGTAAAATTAGAAGGGAATTGTATAGGTTGTAGTGTTAATCAAATGACACTTAAAAGTGGAGTTGAAATGACCATCAAAAAGTACGCTCCTCAAATTGAAGAAGTTGTAAATCTGAGTTAAACTGATAAAAATCATAATTTTTTTCTTCAGACAAAGTATAGCTTTGTTTTCTTGAACTCTTTTTCATGATTAAAACAGATATTTTAATAATCGGAGCAGGTCCGACTGGACTCTTTGCCGTTTTTGAAGCAGGGCTTTTAAAATTAAAGTGCCATTTAATAGACGCGCTTCCGCAACCGGGTGGCCAGTGTTCAGAGATTTATCCTAAAAAACCAATTTATGATATACCTGGTTTTCCAGAGGTATTGGCAGGTGATTTAGTTGATAACCTGATGGAGCAAATAAAATCATTTCAACCTGGTTTTACTCTTGGAGAAAGGGCCGATACCATTGAAAAATTAGAAGATGGAACTTTTATAGTTACTACTAATAAGGGAACAAAACATCATGCGCCCATTGTGGCTATAGCTGGCGGGTTGGGTAGTTTTGAGCCTAGAAAACCACAGCTAGAGAATCTAACTAAGTTTGAAGATAATGGTATTGCTTATATCATAAAGGACCCTGAGGTTTATAGAGATAAAAAAGTATTATTGGCAGGTGGTGGTGATTCAGCTTTAGATTGGGCAATTTTTCTGGCAAATATTGCTAAGGAAATTACCTTAGTTCATCGCCGAAATGAGTTTAGAGGAGCTTTAGATTCAGTTGAGAAGGTGCAAGAACTTAAAAATGCTGGAAAAATAAATCTGATTACTCCCGCTGAGGTCATAGAGCTTAGGGGTGATGCTAAATTATCTTCTGTAGTAATTCAGAAAACAGATACTAAGGAGCAAATTGAGCTTGAACTAGATAATTTCATACCACTTTTTGGTTTATCACCAAAACTTGGACCTATTGGAGATTGGGGATTAGAAATTGAAAAAAATGCTATCAAGGTTGACAATACATTGGACTATCAAACCAATATTCCTGGTATTTACGCAATAGGTGATGTTAACACGTATCCGGGTAAACTAAAACTTATTTTATGTGGATTTCATGAGGCTACTTTAATGTGTCAAAGTGCCTACCAGCGTATTTTTCCTGATAAAAAATACGTAATGAAATATACCACTGTAGGAGGTGTTCAAGGTTTTGATGGCTCTAAAAAGGAAGCACCAAAGGCGGTTGTTAAAGCAATAAATTGATTCATGTCAGATATAAAAATTAAAATAACCGACCGCGAAGGAATACTTCATGAGATTGATGCACCTACCGATATGAACATGAATTTAATGGAGGTTGTTCGTTCTTATGAACTGGCTCCTGAAGGTACTGTCGGAATTTGCGGAGGTATGGCCATGTGCGCTTCTTGTCAGTGCTATGTCAATTCTGATCATAGTCTTCCAGAAAAGTCTGACGATGAAGAAGCAATGTTATCTGAAGCATTTAATGTTGAAGAAAACTCACGTTTAGGCTGTCAAATCCATATCACCGAAAACTTGGATGGATTAGAAGTGGAATTGGCCCCTGAGGAAGTTTAAATTCTTGCTTGATAGGTAAATAGGTCATAATACCTTCCTTCACTAGCAATCAACTCATCATGAGTGCCTTGCTCAGCAATTCTACCATTTTCAATTACTAGTATTTGATTTGCTTTTCGAATGGTGCTTAATCTATGGGCAATGACAAAGGTAGTTCGTCCTTTGGTTAATTCTGCTAGACTTTTCTGAATCAAGGCTTCACTTTCAGTATCTAAATTTGAGGTTGCTTCATCTAAAATTAGAACTTTAGGGTTTGCCAAAACTGCACGGGCAATTGCAATACGTTGACGTTGACCACCTGATAGTTTTACACCTCTTTCACCAATTAGAGTATCTAACCCGTCATCAAATCTATCCGTGAATTCATCAACATAAGCTGCTTTTACGGCTGCCCTTAATTCCATTTCAGAAGCGTTTGGCCTTGGAAAAAGAATGTTTTCTTTTATCGTTCCTTCAAAAAGGAAATCATCTTGTAATACAACACCTAAATATTGTCTAAAACTAGTGAGGTCTACTTTTGCTAAATCATTTCCGTCAATAGTAATTTTACCAGCGTCAGGGTTTAAAAATGTAGCTGCTAAACCTGCAATGGTTGATTTGCCTGAACCTGAACTTCCAACTAAGGCAATGACATCTCCTGATTTGGCTTCAAAACTAATATCATGTAAAACTTCTTTATCTTCTTCATAAGCAAAAGAAACGTCTTTGAAAACCATATCACCTTTAATATTTGCAAGTTTTATGGTTCTATTTTTTTCATCTGCCTCAGTAACTTGATTCATTAACTCTTCAGTACGGTCAAGACCCGCTAAGGCCTCTGTCAATTGGCTACCAATATTGCTCATTTGAACAATCGGTGCAATCATCAAACCTAAAATAACAGTGAATTCAATAAATTGTCCAATAGTCAATTCATCTTGTATTATTTTATAGCCACCAAGACCCATGACACCTGTAGTGGCTATACCTATTAGAAAGGTTGCTGAACTGGTCATTGCTGCAGTTGCTATCAAGCTCTTCTTTACATTTTCAAAGAGTTTTCCAACAGCAACCTCAAAAATTTTATTTTCTTGAGCTTCAGCATTAAATCCTTTAATTACTCGAACACCACCTAGTGTTTCTGTTAATCGACCTGTTACTTCTGCATTAATTTTTCCACGATTTCTAAAAATTGGACGTATAATTTTAAAAGCTCTCAAAGCAATAAATCCAAAAATTGCTAAAGGTAATAAGGTAAATAAGGTCATTGTGACGCTTATTCTGAGTAAAAGAATTAATGCAACAATCGCAGTTACGGTACCTCCAACAAGTTGTACGAGGCCAGTGCCAATCAAATTTCTAACACCTTCTACATCACTCATTATTCTAGAAACCAAAGCTCCCGATTTGGTGTTGTCAAAAAATCGAATAGGTAATGAAAGCACTTGTTTTTGAACCTGGGCTCGCAGTTCAGAAATCAAAAATTGCGCTTGTACACTTAAAATATAAGTTAAAAGAAAAGATGTTGCAGCTTGTATGGTGATAGCTATCATTATAGCACCTACCAAATACTTTAATAAATCAACATCTTTATTTGCAAAGGCATCATCGATAACATATTTGGTTGCAATAGGCGTAACAAAACTGGCCGCTTTACTTATTACAATTAATAAAAGCCCTATAAAGACTAAATTTCGTCTAGGCCAAATAATTGTTTTAAATGCTTTAAGAATACTTACTTTTTTGTCTGCCATTTCTAATTTTAATAGTAGTGCAAGTTACTTCAAATAGAATAATCATCTGAATGAGAAACTTTGAATTGTAGTCTTTATCTTTAAGTCAACGAATTCCTTGATTGAAGAAACATGAGAACACTTTTTGTAGCCCTTTTGATTGTAATTATTTCTTGTAAAGAACAGGCCCCAACTGAAATTAAGGTATGGGAAGAACAAGCCAGTAATATTGAAATTATACGTGATGACTATGGAGTACCGCATATTTACGGTAAAACTGATGCTGATGCTGTGTTTGGATTGTTATACGCGCAATGTGAAGATGATTTTAACCGGGTAGAGCAAAATTATATTTGGGCAACCGGGCGATTGGCAGAAATTGAGGGAGAAGATGCCTTGTATAGCGATTTAAGAGCTAAACTTTTTATGACTGAAGAGATAGCTAAAGCTAACTATGAAAAAAGTCCGGAGTGGTTAAAAGAACTTTGCGATGCCTTTGCGGATGGAATTAATTACTATCTACATACTCATCCTGAAGTTAAACCTAGATTACTAACTCGTTTTGAGCCTTGGATGCCAATGTATTTTAGCGAAGGCAGTATTGGAGGTGATATTGAACGTATTTCAACTAGGAAAATAAAAGCTTTTTATGAAAGTGGTATGGAACTACCTGAATTGGAACTGTTGAAAGAGAAAGAAGAAAAAGAAATGGCAGAACCTCAGGGTTCAAACGGAATTGCAATTTCGGGTGATTTGACACAGTCTGGCAATGCAATGTTGTTGATTAACCCGCACACTTCTTTTTATTTTAGAGGAGAGGTACATGTAGTTTCAGAAGAGGGTTTGAATGCGTATGGTGCGGTAACCTGGGGGCAATTTTTTGTTTATCAAGGATTTAATGAAAAGACAGGATGGATGCATACTTCAACTTACACAGATGTGATGGATGAGTTCAAAGAGGCGGTAGTAAAGAATGATGGGAACTTGTTTTATAAATATGGAGAAGAATTACGGGCTATAGATTCTACAGCTGTGGTTTTGAGCTACAAAACAGATAATGGACTAATGACTAAAACCTTTCCAATGTATAGCACACATCATGGTCCAATAACTCATTCGGTAAATGGCCAATGGACCGCTTCTGCAATGATGTGGGAACCCGTAAAGGCTTTAGAACAGTCTTATATTCGAACGAAGCAAGATGGATACCAAGGTTTTCGTGAAATGATGGACATTAGAACTAATTCTAGTAATAATACGGTTTACGCCGATGCGGAAGGAAATATTGCTTACTTCCATGGAAATTTTGTACCAAAACGAGACGTAAGTTTTAATTATTCCCAACCAGTAGATGGCAGCAATCCTAAAACAGATTGGCAAGGCTTACATGAAGTTGATGAGAATATTTTAGTGCTCAATCCAGAAAACGGCTGGATTCAGAATTGCAATTCTACGCCATATACCTCGGCTTTGGAATACAGTCCTAAAAAAGAAGATTATCCTTACTATATGTCACGTGACCAAGAAAATTTTAGAGGAATTCATGCAATTGAGCTTCTGAAAGATAGAACAGGGTACTCTTTAGATAGCTTGATACAATTAGCTCATGACCCCTATCTACCAGCATTTGAGGCTTTAATACCTGGCCTAATTAGAGCGTTTGATAAAACGCCCACTTTAAAATTAAAAGAACCAATTGAACTCTTACGAAATTGGGACTTTAAAACCTCAAAAGAATCCATTGCAATGACTTTGGCGCATTATTATGGGACTCAAAGTTACTTGCAGGCAGAACGACCTAGTGGTTTATACTCAATGGAATTGGTAAAATTTTGGGGAGGTAAATCTTCAGACTCAGAAAAACTGTCCTTATTTCAAGAAACCATTGATAAATTAATTACAGATTTTGGAACTTGGAAAATGCCTTGGGGTGAGGTCAATCGATACCAACGTTTAAATGGCGATATTCGACAACCATTTGACGATTCTAAACCAAGTATTCCTATTGGGTTTGCCAGTGGTCGTTGGGGCGCATTAGCGGCCTACGGTGCTAGATACACCAATGAAGGGGCAAAAAAAATGTATGGAACTCGTGGTAATAGCTTTGTTGCGGCGGTAGAATTTGGAGACAGGGTAAAGGCAAAAACAATTTTAGCAGGCGGTCAAAGCGGTGACCCAGAGTCATCACATTTTAATGACCAGATTCAAAAATATGCAGATGTAAATTGGAAAGATGTCCCTTATTACAAAGAAGATGTTTTAAAAAGAGCAATAAAAACATATCATCCAGGAGAAAAAAGATAGGGTAATAACTAATATTTTACTCTTCTTCACTTTCGTCTTTTACCACAATCATGCTGGCTTTGGAGCCTGTAGAAAGATTCCAACGATTATTATGAATGACATTGCCTTCATCATCAGTTATAACAACCTGAGCGGTATTCGGACCTGATGACCCTTGGTTTAAGGCTTCAAATTCTACACGATTAAAACCCTCAGTTAAATCAACATTGACGCCTTTAAAACTGCCAGAAAGAAGAATGTTTGGTTCAACAACAACACCGTTTAAATATATCTTCACTCTATCACCATCGACGTATTCATGATCTCTGCAAACGATACCGATGAACTTGGCTTTAGTTTTAATATCTCCTAGATACTGATCACCAAAATACTTTGTTGCACCTTTTTTTTCTTTCTCACCAACTTTTGGGTCAATAACCATTCCTGTTCCGGCCTGGACCAATTGTCGGTCGGGTAACATTTTAACGTCTCTTCCTTTTGATATTAAGTTTTTATCAAGAACAGATGGCATCCGTAACGAAGTACCTTGATTACTTGTTTTGGTATCTAACTTATTATTGGCTCCAACCTTCAAAGGCTTAGTCGTGGGCAAATCTCCTTGACCATAGCTAAAATGCAAGGTCAAAAGGAAAGCAAATAAAGGTAATAGTCTTTTCATCACAATTTAAGTCGTAACAATAAAATAAAATTAACAAATACCTTGCCACGGTAGTTGTAATAGGCTGTTAAATTCGTTAAATTGATTAAAAATAAGGAGTTATGGACAAAAGAAGATTCTTTAAAACGTTGGGTAATGTAGCTGTAGGAACAACTTTAATGCCATTGTCCGGATATTCAAATACTTCTGACGAATGCAGTTCTTACCCTTTGAATGATGATGAAGAATTTTGGAAACGGATACGCAAAGATTACGACTTAAAGCCCGATTATATCAATTTAGAAAATGGGTATTACAATTTTGTTCCAAAACCTATATTGAACAAGTATATTGAGCATATTAAGAAGGTGAATTATGAGGCTTCTTATTATATGAGAACTGAACAATGGGACAATAAGAATAAGGTGGCTTTTAGGCTATCAGGTTTAGTAGGTTGTTCGGCGGAGGAATTGGTCATTACTCGAAACACCACGGAGTCACTAGATTTAATTATTGGAGGCTTCCCTTGGAAAAAAAATGATGAGGTAATATTTGCTTTACAAGACTATGGTGCCATGCGAATTCATTTTCATCAAATGAGAGACCGATACGGTATCATTTGTAAGGAAGTTTCTATCCCGAATCACCCAAAATCAGATGAGGAGTTAGTTGCCTTATATGAATCAGAAATTACTGAGCAAACAAAACTTATAATGGTTTGCCATATGGTTAATATTACAGGTCAGATTCTACCAATTAGGAAAATATGCGATATGGCCCATAAGTATGACGTTGAAGTACTCGTTGATGGTGCGCATTGTATTGGTCATATTGATGTTAATATTGATCAGTTAAATTGTGACTATTACGGTTCAAGCTTACATAAGTGGTTAAGTGTTCCACTCGGTGCAGGAATGTTGTATGTAGCAAAAAAGCATATTCCAAAAATTTGGCCTTTGCTTGCGGAACATGAAAAAGACCCTACAAAAATTAGACGATTAAATCATACGGGTACCCATCCAGTTCATACTGACTTGACAATTAATGATTCAATCAGTTATCTAGAAATGATTGGATTAGAAAGAAAAGAGAGTCGACTACGGTTTATTCAGCGTTACTGGAGTGATAGTTTAAGAACAGTTGAAAATGTAATCGTAAATACACCAAATGATGAAAATAGAAGTTGCGGAATTGCCAATGTTGGTCTGACTAATATGAATCCTTTGGATTTAGCAAAAGCACTTTTGAATGAATTTCAAATTTGGACCGTTGGTATTGATTACGCTAATGTAAAAGGCTGTCGTATCACACCAAATATCTATACAACTACTGAGGAATTAGATAAGTTTGTTGATGCCATGAAAACTTTGGCTCGCAGAACTTAATAACTTATTTGGAAATATATTCTACCAATTTTTCAGGTCCTTCTAATAACACTCTAACAATTTGTAGGGTCCCATCAATCTTAGTTTCAATATGCCATTTTATAAGTGAAATATGACCGTTTTCAATTTCAATTCCGGTAATACTTCTTGGGTGAACACAACTACCATCATTAAAAAAAGGAATTTGTCCAGGTTCAGGAAAACGAGGCCTATGGGTATGACCAGCAACCGTAATTCTCAGGTTATTTTTTAAAATCCATCTTTTAATTCGTCTTTCAATTCGAATCAGTTCTTTATAGTTTTTCGCGGGACTAGTAGGGTCAGCAATGCCAACCACTTGTAGCGGTTTCCATAAAATTCGGACTAAGAAACGCCCTATACGCCAGAAATTATAATTCCACCAATCTGCTTGATGGCCATGAGTTAAAAAAAGCTCTTGTTCAGTTTCTTTATGTTTTAGTACCAAAGCTTCATGATAGGCTAGCCCTTCAAACAATTCTTTATCCTCGCCATCAATAGGTTCAAAATAGCTTGAAAGATGTTTGTCAACATAGCTTTGGTCGCGGTACACCATATCATGATTGCCCCAAACCATATGTAACCTACTTTGAATATGAAACTTTCTTAAGAGTTGAAAGACATTTTTATGAGCTTCAAAAATATATTCAAAATTTAGGTTTTCCCACAATTCATCTCCATCACCTAATTCACAATAATCAAACCCTTCTCTAAAATAATGGTTTAAAGCATGAAAATAGATGTTTCGATTATTGGCGAAATCATCAGCAAAACTGTTATCACCTCTATGACAGTCACTAAATAATATGAACTTTGAACTATCATCAAAAGGGATGATTTTGGCGCTTTGATAAGCACGGTCAAGACGTGTAAAAGATGACATCCATTAAATTTTAATAAATATCCAAAAAAAGCCATCAAAACCATAAAGAATCTCTTAACAATTCTCTATTTCATCTTTTTGTAACTTTACCATTGTAACTACGACCAATACCGATATGGGATATAATTACAATGGTGAAACACCACTAATTCAATTAGTTAGTTTTAATAAGCTCTTACAACATTATGATGAGCAGGTTAAGAGCAAAGACGAATATCTTAGTTCTCGAGCTCGTTTTGTTTTAGACGCAGCCGCTTCATATCCTGAATTAAGAGATGGATTTGACGATTTGACAATTCTGGAAACCAGAAGAGAAGTAATTCGAACCATTCTTGCAGATACTTTTTCACCTGTTTTGACTAATAATGAAATCAAAGCAGCTTCTATTCCTTTCGCCAACTTGATATTTAATTCGTCTAGCAGATTTGAAAAAATTCTTAATGATGCTGGCAAAGATTTTGAGCTTGAAATAAGAAACTTACCTGACGATTTGCAATATATTATGCAGTGTACAGTGATTTTGAGTTTTTACTATGGTTTTAAGATGGATTTTAAAAGGCCATTGTTTTACGATATCCCAGATGCCAATGGTGTCACTCGTCATTATAGAATTTTGTATAATGCAGATTTTATGGAAATTTCTCCTACGGAGAAAGCCAAGGATTTAGTTCAAGATGATTTAGATGAACTTTTAGAAAATTTCGACAATCTTGATTTATGGAAAGAAAAAATTCCTCCGGGGAGTTTTATCTCTAAAGGTTTTGTGATTTCAAATATGTTTGATGTAACTGCAGAACACTCCATTTCTGAAATTAAATCTACCCTAATTGGTAGCAATAAGAGGGGCAGTGAAAATTTCATGGATAGTTTTCAAGATACCTTTCGTTCCCTTTTTAATTTAAAAAATATCTCAGTTGGTTTTGCCGGTTACGACCCTCACACCGATAGGTTTTTAAAAATACATGGTAAAGGCATAGAGAGCTTTATTCTGAAAGGTAAAGAAATGGAATCTTGTGATAGTATGCTTTGTGACTATTCGTATCAAAAATTATTGGATGAAAGCAACTATATAGCCATATCTAATGTTGAAAAATATTTTATTAAGTCAGAAGGCGGACAACCTTATAAAAATCTTCATGAACAAGGTTTTAAAAGTGCAATTCTAGCTCCAATCGCCGATGATGGCAACCTATTAGGGGTTCTTGAATTAGTATCAACTAATGTCAACGAATTGAATAGTATAAATGCAAATAAATTGATTGACGTAATGCCTTTTATTGTTTCCGCGGTACTGCGATCAATTGAAGAAGAACAAAATTTAATTGATGCTATTATTCAACATGAATGTACAACAGTGCATTCATCGGTATATTGGAAATTTCAAGAAGAGGCAAAGCTTTTTATGACTCAAGAACTTTCAGGGCAAGAACCTTCTTTTAATGAAATTGTTTTTAAGGAGGTTTATCCCTTATACGGACAAATTGATATCAAAGATTCTTCCAAGCAACGTAATATAGCTATACAAAGAGATTTAATGATTCAATTATCGGAGATAAATACGGTTTTAGAAGCTGCTAAAACTAAATTTAAACTACCGATTTACGAAGAGCTCATGTTTAGAGTTAGCAATCATTTAGAAGAGATTAAAGAAACTCTTTTCACTAATAGTGAACAAGCAATTTTTGACTTCGTTCAAGAAGAAATTAACCCGGTTTTTCATCACCTAAAACGTGAAGATAAGAGTATTGAAAAAATGGTGGAGCACTATGAGGCCCAGATAGATGAGACAACTGAATCCTATTATGATCATAGACGTAATTATGATGATAGTGTGATGGAGATTAACATGAAATTAGCTGCTCAGCTTGATAAAAAACAACAAGCAGCCCAAGAAATGTTTCCCCATTATTTTGAGCGATATAAGACCGATGGTATTGAACATAATATGTATATCGGCAGTTCCATTGCCAATGACAGAAGTTTTGATGCCCTTTATTTGAATAACTTACGCTTGTGGCAATTGCAGGTGATGGTTGAAATGGAGAATACCCATTATGCCCTTAAACATCAACTGCCTGTTCCTCTGGATGTTGCTTCTTTATTGCTGGTATATAGCACTCCACTAGCCATACGTTTTAGAATGGATGAAAAGAAGTTTGATGTTGATGGCACTTATAATGCTCGTTATGAAGTTATTAAAAAGCGAATAGATAAGTCATACATTAAAGGCACAAATGAACGCTTAACTCAAAAAGGGAAATTAGCAATTGTATATTCTCAAAAAAAGGATGAAAAAGAATACTTGCGTTATGTCAAGTTTTTAAAGTCTAAAGGCTATTTTACAAATAATATTGAAATTGTAGAATTAGAAGGTTTACAAGGAGTTACAGGTCTCAAAGCAATTCGTGCGGAAGTTCTTTATAAGAAAGATGATAGCTCTGAAAAAACGTATACTTATAATGATTTAATGGAGGAATTGAAGGTTTAAGTTTATCTGTTAAGCTTTGACATTTCTTCAAAATGAAATGATATACCAAAAGCTAATACAGAAACTACTATCCCAATAATAAAAATAGTATAAGTAATTCTTAAGATTTTATACTTTCTATTAAGAACTAGGCCTAAAAAATATAGATCTTTGGTAAGTGAAGAATAGATAAATTTATTGTCTTTCACTAATTCTTGAATTGCCCATTCATACTCTGGCAGGCTCATTTTATGAAAGTTGCCAAAGAATAATAGATTTACTTTCTTTTGTACTACATCTTCTTTTGTGAATTTCCCACTTGTTACATTTGGTCTAGTTGCCAATACCGCTAAAATCATAGATATAACACTGAAAACTATAAATATTAAAGTCGGGTAAATTAAATATGAATTGGATGGATTATCAAGTTTAGGAATAAGATTAGATAATGCGACAGAAATTATAATAGCATTTACTGAAAGTAAAATATTTGCCTTTGTATCTGCTATATCACTAAGTGTAAGATGATTTTTTAGGGTAACTCTAAATAAGGTTTGTATTCCTCTATCTGGACTTTCACTTTTATATTTTGCTTTTAAAGATTCTTTTTTAGCAATTTCCTTTTCTGTTTTTTTATCTTTTATAAGTTGCTTTAGGTTTTTCTGCTTTGCTTCTTCCCAATTTTCCTGAGCATATTCTGTATAATACTTGTGCTCAGTTCTAAACATTTTGATATTCGCATCTCGCCATTCTTTTTGAGAATATTTTTTAATTCCCAAAAGTTCAAGCTCCTCTTTTAAATAATCAGTTGTTTCCCAATAGCTTTTTTGGGCAAAATGAGAGGCATCGGCATCTCGGATGATTTCTTCATGAAGGCCAATGGGTTCATGGTGTCTTTTAGTAGCTAGAATAATCTTGTTAATTTCAGAAATACCCTCTTCACTATAATTTTCTTCCTTCAAAAAATCTGATGCAATTATGCAACTTTTAGCTTCATGGTCGTCGGCTCCTTTGGTGTAACCTGTATCATGAAACCAGGCGGCTATAAGTAAAAGTTCATTTTCGAGTTCTGGTAATTTATGAAAAGCTAATAGTTCTTTAGTGCTTTTTACAACCCGTTGGGTATGCTTTAAATTATGATATAAATAATTTTTATTAAGCTGATTTTCCAAAAGATGGGTAACAAAATATTCAGCTTTTTGAACAATCTCCGACATAGTTGTATATTGAATAATCCAAAATACGAAATTTTGGATTGAAGCGTCAACACTATGAACTCATTTACCTATTTACGATTAGTTAAAAGCTATCTTTTCCTTTTAATTATATGCATTTTTATCAGTGGATGTGCTACCTATAAAACCAAATATTCTGATAAAGCTATTAAACAACAATCAAGTTCTGGAAAAAATATATCGCACACATTTTATCTTATTGGAGATGCTGGAAAATCTCCAAAGGGTGATTTAAACCCAGTATTGAAAACTCTAAAAAATAAATTGGGAAAAGCTTCAAAAAATAGTACTGCTATTTTTTTAGGTGACAATATTTATCCCAAAGGTTTTCCTAGTAAAAAGGATGATGCACTAGGTTATGAGAACGCAAAAAATCATATAGATGCTCAAATAAATACAGTTACTGATTTTCAAGGTAGAACGGTTTTTATCCCGGGCAACCATGATTGGTATAGTAATGGTTTAAAGGGACTGGAAAGAGAACGCAAGTATATTCAAAATGCTCTCGATAGCAAAAAGGTCTTTTTGCCTAAAAATGGATGCCCCATCGAGAAAATAGAAATCAGTGATAACATTGTAGTAATTGCTCTGGATACAGAATGGTACCTTGTAAATTGGGATAAACATCCTACAATAAACGATGATTGCGAAATAAAAGACCGAGGAAGATTTTTTGAAGAAATAGAGAGCTTAATCAAAAAAAACAGGGATAAAACTACGATTATTGCCTTACATCACCCGATGTTCACCTATGGTCCCCATGGCGGTCAGTTTTCTTTTAAACAGCATATCTTTCCAAGTGGTGGAGTTCCATTACCTTTTATAGGGTCATTAATTAATGTTTTAAGAAGAACCTCAGGCGCGACCATTGAAGACCAATCCAACAAAAAGTATAATCAATTGAAAAACAGATTGGTAACTTTGGCGCAATACTCTGAAAAGGTAATTTTCGCTTCAGGTCATGAACATTCGTTACAATACATTGTTGAAGAAAATACACCTCAGATTGTAAGCGGTTCCGGTGCGAAAAAAGGAGCTACTCAATTACTTAACGGTAGCCAGTTTTCTACAGGGCAGATGGGTTATGCAATTCTAAAAATCTTTGATAATGGTTCATCTAGTGTTGAATTTTTTGGAGTCGAAGATGAAAATGAAGAATTGTTATTCAGCACTAACATATTAAAACCAAATAAGAAGAAATCTGTTACGCAATATTCCAATAATTTTCCATCTGAAATGGAGGCTTCCATATATTCTGATGATGAGGTGGATAAAGGTGGCTTTTATAAATGGCTTTGGGGTGACAGATATAGAGAGTATTACGCTACTAAAATAAAAGCCTCAACTGTTAATTTGGATACGTTGATGGGTGGTTTAACTGTAGTCAGAAAAGGGGGTGGTAATCAATCAAATTCGCTAAGACTTCAACACGCAGATGGCAGGCAATTTGTGATGAGGGCTTTGCGCAAGAGCGCAGAACGTTATTTACAAGCGATTGCTTTTCAAAATCAGTACGTTATAGGAGATTTTGAGGATTCGTTCACGGAGAAATTTCTTATGGATTTCTATACAGGAGCCCATCCGTACGCACCTTTCACTGTGGGAGCACTTTCAGATGCGGTAGGTATTTATCATACTAATCCAAAATTATATTATATACCAAAACAAAATGCTCTTGGTGGATATAATGGTGAGTTTGGTGATGGTCTATATATGATTGAAGAACATGTGTCGGAAGGACATAATGATCTTGAAAGTTTTGGAAAAACCAAGAAGATTGAAAGTACTTACGATCTTATTAACAAACTAAGAAAAGATGAGGAGTATCGCGTGGATACAAAAGAATATGTAAAAGCACGATTATTCGATATGTTAATTGGTGATTGGGACAGGCACGTAGATCAATGGCGTTGGGCAGGATTTAAAGATGATAATGGAAATACTATTTTTAAACCAATTCCAAGAGATAGGGATCAATCATATTCTATATGGGGAGACGGATCAATAATGGGTTTTGCCTCAAAAACGGTACCTTCTCTTAGAATTTTTGAGGGCTTTAATGAGGAGATACGCAGTGTTGAAGGTTTTAATGCATCACCGCGAACATTTGCTTTAGATATGGCCTTATTACCTGAAACTACAATTAAAGACTGGGAGGAGCAAGCTAAATTTATTCAGAACAATATTACTGAAGAAGTCATAGATATTGCGTTAAATGAATTTCCGGAAGAAGTAAGGGATGAAACCGTTTTAAGCATTAAGAAAACGCTTTTAGCCAGAAAGTCTGCCCTATTGAGCACAGCAAAAGAATATTTTGGCATCATCAATAAATACAGTGTGGTCACAGGTACAGATAAGGATGATTATTTTACAGTTAGTTCAATTGGAAAAGGAAAAGTTGCAGTAAAGGGGTTTCGGATTAAAAATGGAATAAAGACTGATTTGTTTTTTGATAAAGTTTACCAACCTGAAAGCACGAAGGAGATTTGGATATATGCTTTGGATGATGATGATGTTTTTGATGTGGGTCAAACCGATGGTAAAATAAAAATTCGCCTAGTGGGTGGCCAGAACAATGATTTTTATAAGATTCATGAAAATGCCAGGGGAGTACATACTTATGATTTTAAAACTAAAAAGAATACCTATGATGAAGCATTTGGAGGCAAAATCCATAAAATCAATGATTATGATACGAATACGTATCAGTTTTTGAAAATTAAAGCAAGTAATAATCAAATACTACCTTCTATTGGTGCTAACCCAGATGATGGTTTTAGGCTCGGGTTAACAAATACGTATACCTTTAATGGTTTTAGACAAAACCCTTTTACCCAACAACATACTATTAATGCAGCTTATTATTTTGCTACAAATGGTTTTGATTTAGGGTATAGCGGAGAATTTGCCAATATTTTTGAAGGGGTTAACCTTGAAATTGCTGCAAATTTTACAAGCCCTAATTTTTCAGTTAATTTTTTCGGCTTTGGTAACGATACCGAGAATTTAGATGAAGAAAATCCTTTAGAGCTTGATTTTAACCGTGTAAAAATAAGAACAATCAAATTTGCTCCGTCATTAGTTTGGCGTGGAGATTTAGGCTCTAAGGTGAGATTTGGAGTTTCTTATGAGAATTATGATGTTGAAGAAACTGAAGACCGATTTATTGAAGATTTCTACACTGGTTTAGGTCGTGAAGCTCAACAAGATTTTTTTGGACTGGATGCTGAATACTCTTATGCCAATGCTGATAATGAAGCATTTCCTACCATGGGTATGGAAATATCATTACAAGGAGGATATAAAACTAATTTGACTGAATCTGGTCGAGCATATGGTTTTTTCATTCCGAGTCTTTCATTTGCCTACAAACTGGTTCCGAATGGAAGTTTAGTCCTTGCCACAAAGTTTAAAGGACAATTTAATATTGGAGACGACTATGAATTTTACCAAGCTGCTAATATAGGGGCAAATGATGGGTTAAGAGGATTTCGTTTTCAACGTTTTACAGGCAAGACATCTTATTTTCAAAATACAGATTTACGCTTGAGTTTTAGAAAAAGAAATACCGGGTTATTGCCAGTTACTCCAGGAATTTATGGTGGTTTTGATTATGGCAGAGTATGGTTACCAGGTGAAGATTCAAATACATGGCATAATTCATATGGCGGTGGATTTTTTGTCAATGGTTCTGACTTAATTTCAGCCAATATTGGGGTATTTAATAGTACTGATGGAATTCGATTTGCTTTTGGGGTAGGCTTCGGTTTTTAATTAAAAAATCCAAAGGTTACGATTTATTTAAGTACGTAATTGTACAAGTTGCGTCCTTTAGTTTTTGATTGCTCATCGGCTATTAGTAATGTGGAATTATTTAAAAAGCAAACTGATTCAATTTGTGTTTCATGTTTAAGATAAATAGTCTCAAATTGAGATTCTGAAATCATATTTACTTGAAAGTTCTTTATTAAATATAAATAACCATATCCAATTAGTACTACAGTTTTGCCATCATCTGAAATATCGGCACCAGTAACAGAGCAATGATCCTGGTTTTCACATAAATTAAGAGTACCTACCAAAGTTGCTTTGTAGTCACCTTCTTTATCAGGTATACGATAAACAAAAGTCTTACCTAAATAAGGTCTTGATCGGTCTTTTGTAAAAATGTATAAATGATTATCCCAATGAAAAAAGGCCTCTGAATCAAACAACATACTTCTTTTTTTTGGTGGAAAATTTTTCTGTTCTGGGTAACTGAAAGTTATTTTTTTTGATGGTATTTTATCACCTTTTTCAAGTTCAGGATTGGGTAATTTATAAATGGTCAGATTTTTTCGTTCATTATTGTTATTGCCAAAATCACCTATATATAAATTACCTTCTTTGTCCGTTGTCAAATCTTCCCAATCATTGTTTTCTGCATTTTTAACTTTTAATTTTTTAACTAATCCAGCTTTAAGATTTATACCATAGATAAATTCTTTATTCCCGTTATCCTCTATTACCCAAGCTAAATTATCTGTATAAGTAACAATGCCAGAGACTTCACTCAAGCTATTTGGGAATTTACCAAGATGGTTTAAATCTCCATACCAAGGTTTTTGAGCACAAGCTTGTAAAATGACAAGACAGCTAAGAATAACAAGTTTATTCATTTAAATCTTCCTTTATTGGCAGGTATATTTCCGCTTTCCAATTTAATTCGCCTAAACCGGAGTGAGGATTACTAAAGAATATTTCAATAGGTTTTGGTTCTATTTCAATACCATTAGTATTGGCATAATTGATTAAGGCATACCAAGCCCTGTCAGATGTAATATAGTTTCCATTATAGATAGCCTTTAAGGCTTTCTTTCCAAAGATTCTTTTGTATTGAATTTCAGTACCCATTGGCAATTGGTCGGAACGAATTACTGGGTAACAAAAATTGTATTCAAGACAGTCATTTTTTCTATTCCATTTTGTTATTTCAATCATCGGAGGCCCATCGAATTCAGCATTTGTATTAAGCAAAGTCTGACTAATGTACGAGTCATTTTTCATCATACCTCCTGCTTTTTGAAATTGAGTAGCTTTTATAGGTATATAAGCAACATATTTCGAAGGCATTTCAGCTTCTCCAATAATGCTAATCTTAAACTTACCAATATGATCCTTCAAGTTCTCCATAAAATCAAATACGGTTTTCCTTGAACGTTTTTCAAAATTGGTATCAGAAAATGGAACCTTAACCTTATTAATAAGACTATGTTGAACATCTTTGATGTTAACTACTACTCTTGAGGTAGAATCAGTAAGTGGATTTATTTTCCATTGGTAACGATGTATAGAATCTCCAAAACGTACTTTCTGTGTTAGACGATACAGAGATTCATTTTGCTTAATTGACTCAATTGTATCCAAAGTTTGGTCCCAAAGTTTTAAACTTTGATTTATTGTACCAGCATTAGTATCGGTTGTAAACCTTATTGTGTAATCGTATGATTTGATAAAAAGGTACCAGATTAATCCTGAAATAATGATTAGCGAGAATCCTATTAGTGCTTTTTTCATTTTAATAAAATTTCACAAACAGTTGATTTAATATTTTTAATTTCAATTGGACATTGTTATTAATCGTCTTTCATTTGAAGACTATTAACAATAAATTCTCCAAGATTTCTACCTTGTTTAACGCCTATTTCTACAGCAGCCCTATAATGAATACCACCATACATACGACTAATGGCTGCTTCGTCAGCGGCTGCTTTAAAAGATGTAAATGATCGCACTGGAAGTCCAAAAGCCACTTCAGTATCATCATCGAATGCAAAATCATCACCAAAAATACTTGTTAATGCGGTGGCTGCCGCACCAGAAACTACACTGTGACCGCTAGTATATTCAGGAAATGGAGGGGTTTGTAGTACAGGTTCCCAACTATCATCTATGTGTTCATTAATAAGAGTTTCTGGTCTAATCAAGTTACTTCTATACTTCTCGTCCCAACAACTAATAAACGCGTCAGCTATGGCAATAGATGTTTTGGTGTAAGCATAAACAGTTTGAATTAAATTAGAATTGGTTTTTAGCGATGCAATTTTTGTAATACCAATCCAATGCGCACCTGGAGTGATTTTTTTAGTCGCAAACATTAAATGACCTCTTGTTACTGAAACATAAGGATTACAGTCCCAAAACTGGGCTATAGCAACTTCTTCAGATGTGTCACCCTTAGATGTAATTTCATTACTAATATCATATACCTCTTTTAACTCTTTATAAAAATCAGAATCAACATCCATCGAAAATGACGGAGGAGGAGTCGGTTTAAATTGACTAGCTGAATCAATAACGAATGGACGAATTTTATTCCAATGTGGTTCAATACCGCTCATATATGCTGGGGGAGTCGGCTGCCATCTAGAGGGGTCATCAGAATTCACCGAAAATTTAGGCATGGTACGAGTCTGTTTGTAATTGTCTTTATCCATCCATTCTGATATATGTTCAGCAACTTTAAGACCATAATCTTTTGAAGTAATAAATTCTAGTTCATTCTGATTTTGCCAAACGGAATAAAGGCTGTCTCTAAATATCTCAATACGTTCTTCAGAAAAAATCAACTGCTTGCTTAAGTGCATATGCACAATCAAGGCTGCTAAATCATAATTTAAATTTAAAGTATCTATTGGTTCAGGAATAGATTTAAAATCTGTTAATTGATTTGCAAGAGACTGATAAGTATTTTCTTTTTTAGCTAGTATCTCATAGGCAGCAATATTCGGGTAAGCATATATTCTACTGGCTACTGGAGGAGAAAAAATATCATGAATCATTACCTGAGTAACCTTGTTCACAGAATTATGATAATCTTCTGGTGTTATCACAATTGGGGTTGAATTTTTTTGACATGCTGATAACGTCACTATTGTGAGCAGAATAAAAAATAATCTTTCTTTCATAACCTATCTATTTAGTTTCGAATTCATAGACTTGAGCTTTAGCATCATTGAAAGTCGCAAGTAAATATGACTTATTTTTAAACGTTATTATGTTCAGGTGACGGATAGATTTTTTAGTAAAATCAAGGCCTAATGTATTTCCTAAAATAATCTCATTTTCATTTTTTAATATAGCACCAGGGAAAGAATCAAACCTTCCTTGATATGGCTTAACTCCAAAATAATTACCACCTATTAGAACTTCATTATCGCCATTACCATCGAAATCATGGACTAAGAATTTCAAAATCGGAGAAACCTGCAGTTCATTGGAAAAAGGAATGAAATTGAAAACCCCATTATTATTTTTTAAATAACCAGATTGTAAAGTTGTGACTTTTAATATTGTAGCCCTATCCATACTTTCTTCACCTAAAATTTCTTCTATTGATTGACCAGCAAAAGAACGATAGTTGGTATATTTTTTTCTCAGTGAAACCATCTGAGAACTGAGTTCATCTAACCCTTCCAATGGGTAATACGCCCCGTTTTTATCTATTGCAGTAATCGTTTCAGTTTGACCATTTTTATCAAAATCACCTACATATAATTTAAGCGGCTTTTTAATTGATGCATTGAATTTTGAATTAGTTCCCCAATTACCAAGCAGGTAATCAGTATCCCCATCATTATCAATATCAAAAGGTTCAATAGTCTGCCAGAGACCGCTTAAGTCTAGTGATTGAATTGCGATGAGCTCTCCATTCAAATTCTTATAGAATTTGGGTGAAAACCATTCTCCAACAACAATTAGGTCTTTTACGCCATCTTTATCAAAATCATCCCAAACGGCATCTGTCACCATTCCGGAGTTTTTTCCAATAAAATTATCAAGAATTGAAAAAGTTCCATTTTCGTTAACTAACAATACCGATTCTGGTGTTTGTCCGAAGTTTGAGCTTACCGTATGACCACCAATAAAAACATCTAAATCCCCATCATTGTCGTAGTCAAAGGGTCTGATAACCGAGGCATTTTGAAAATAATCGGGCAGTTTTCCTGTGCTAAAACCGTTATCTTCTTTAATATAATAGCTATCTAAAAGAGCTTTTGCTTTGCCGGTAAAGTGGGCTCCCCCTGAACCTAACAGAATATCGTTTTTGTGATCTCCATTAAAATCTGCGATAGCAATGCTGATATCTTCCTTAATTGAGTCTTTTGTTATATTCGGTGTTTTTTCTTTTGTAAAACCCGAGTCTTTTTGAATATAAATTTGGGAAGGAATAAATCTTGATCCACCAAAGAAAATATCTTCTTGGCCATCCAAATTTAAATCTGCAACACCAACGGCAGGCCCTCTATCTGATGCTTTATAGGGCATCAATTTCTCTTTCAAAAAATCATTGTAGCTATCTTCTTGATGTTCAAATTCAATTCCTAAATTATTGGCAACTTTTTTGAATAATGGAATAGATTTTTTATTTAAAAGATGGTAGCTAAATTGTTCTGTGCCTTCTGGTTTGACAATAAGTGTTTGGTTAATAGCAACATCTGTTATAACTTGAAAAGTCTTATTTGGCCAAACTATTCTTATTGAGTCAACTTTTTGGGCATCCCCATAACCAAAATGGATAAAAGGTTCTGAACTAGCTTGAAAGCCTCTCGTTGGGAAAAGCTCTTTGTACTGAAGAATATTGTTATGATAAGAATAGACTTTGGTGCCGATACCAAATACATTCCTATCACCATAATTAAATTTAATTTTTAAGTGATTTGCCGTTTGATTTGTTTGGTTAAGGTAAATGGAAGCAGGCGTGTTAATATTATTGGTTACTAGATCTAAATCACCATCACCATCTAAATCTGCCATAGCAGTGGCCCCAGAAATAATAGTATCGTTTGTCATCCATTGGCCAGACATATCTTCAAAGTTCAATCCCTTATGGCCTTTAAAAATATAGTTGTGAGCGTTACCTGAAGGCATTAGGTCAATTGCTTTTTGATCAACCAATTTTGTATTGTCAATTTTTTTCTGAATTTGATCATTAGAAACAAATTTTACAAAGTCAAGGTCATTCGGTCTTTTTGAAATTCCGTTAGCGACAAACAAATCCTGCTCCCCATCAAGGTCATAATCACCAAATAAGGCACTCCAACTCCAATCTGTTGCTGCAACACCACTTAAAAGAGCGGTTTCAAGGTAGTTGCCATCTGGCTGATTTACATAAAGCATATTTCGGGTAAATTGGTAATGATAACCAAATTGCTCAGTTCTTAGTCTTTGTATTTGAACATTGTCATCACCTTCTGAAGATTTGAGAACTGTTTCATCTTCTGGCAACATATCTAAAGAAATCATATCTGGTCTACCATCGTGATTAATATCCGCGACATCACTTCCCATAGAGAACCTACTAGTGTGACCAAAAAATTGTTTTAAGCTTTCAGTAAAGCTGCCATCTCCATTATTTAAATAATAATAATCATCTTCATGAAAATCATTGCCTATATATAAATCCGGATATCCATCTAAATTAAAATCAGATACGGCTAAGCCTAGGCCGTAGGCGTTAATACCTCCGAATATTCCAGCCTGTTCACTAACATCTTTAAATTGACCATTGTCGTTGCGCAACAACTTATCTCCTGTTTGGTAGTTGCGTTTATTTCTTAAATCAGCATTACCATATGAATTTTGCGTATGAACTGCGTGATTGAGTAAATAAAGATCCAAATCGCCATCTAAATCATAATCAAAGAAGGCAGCATTTGAACTATAAGAATCAAAATCTAATCCATACTCAGTGGAACTTTCGGTAAACGTATTATCCTGGTTATTTATATAAAGTTCATTGTAACCATTGAAACCATTTATCCCTACTACCGCACAAACATATATATCTAAATAACCGTCTCCATTAACATCAGCCATAGTGACACCAGTATTCCAAGTACTTTTACCTTCAACTTGAGCATTCATAGAAATATCTTCAAATTGAAGATTTCCTTTGTTTAGATATAATTTGTTTTTCACTTGATTACCCGTGAAGAAAATATCAGGTAAGTCATCGTTGTTAATATCCCCAATCGCCACTCCACCACCATTGTAAAAATAAAGATAATCAAGAATGTTTAGTTCATTAGATTCCGTTATGGTGTTGACAAAATCAATACCGGTTTTATTTTGATTAAGACTTTTGAATAGATGGTCATCATTTTTACAACCACAAAATATCAAGAGAGCAAAAATATTTCTAAGCAGTTTATTCATTCAATGCAAATATTTTTGGTTCTTCATTATTAATTGCTGCTATTATAAAGGTTTTGCCCGTTTTGTCTTTAAATTGCTCTAAATATTTAACTTCATTTTTAATCGCGAAACCACTGACATCATAGTTTTGCCATTCAAAGCCTTGTTCCCCATTATTTAATAAAACATTGCCATAACTAGCATCTAATCTTGAAAACTGTGGTTTAAATTCAAAATTATTGCCAGCCATAATCAAATCAACTTTTCCATCCCTATTAACATCGGCACAAGTAATATCACATACACAAGATAATTGAACTCTGGGAGGTAATTTTTGAACGGAAAACTTACCATTACCTTCATTGACTGCAATAATAGATTCTGAAATACGGGATTCTTTTACGATTGAATTTTCGATTATCTCTTGGGGGAATAATTCATTGATTGTTCTACGAGCATAATCTGATGCTCTTAAGTTTTCTTTTTTCAATGCAACAATTTGCTCTGTAACCTCCTTTTTTTGATGAATAGGATAATCACCACCGTTATAGTTTTGGGTTACAATCTGCTCTAAAGTTCCATTACCATCGAAGTCATTAACCCACATCTTCATTGGATGACCTTCTGTTGGTTTATAATGTAAATTAGATCCCATATTACCCAAAACTAAGTCTTGGTCTCCATCATTGTCAAAATCTACAGCTTCAATTGCGTTCCACCATCCCTTTAAACTGTCTAATCCAGAAACCAATTGAGTTAATCTACGGCCATTATTTTTATAAATTTTAGGGGCATCCCAATCTGTTGTTATAACTAAGTCCTTTTTATCGTCACCATCAATATCTACCCAAAGAGAGTTCGTTACCATTCCAGCATCTTTTAGCTCATAACCTAGTCTTTCGGTTGCATTATCGAAGGTGCCATCTCCTTTGTTTTCTAACAATAAGTGGTCCGGTGTTATACCATACACTGAAACAACACTTCTTGACCCAATAAAGACATCAATATCTCCATCCTTGTCAAAATCATGTGGAGAGATTGTAGCTATATTTTTAAATGTTGATGGTAGTTCATTAGGTGACTTTGAAAAAGAGCCATTACCATCATTTAAATACAACCTTGCTTTGTAGCTACGTTGTAAATTATAGTTATTACCGCCAGAACCTACCATTAAGTCTTGGTCACCATCATTATCAACATCAAAAAAGGCAGCTGCAACATCTTCAAATTCTTTATCATTCTCAAATACAGAGATGTTTTTAAGTGCTACTTTACCATTGCCATTGTGTATGTATAAACTTCCTGGTTGTCCATTAGCCCCACCCACAAAAAAGTCTTCGTTTCCGTCATTATTTACATCGGCAACAGCAAGCGAAGGGCCTTCTTGAGATAATTTTTTATAAATGAGTCCCTCGTAGTCAAAATCGTTATACCCATCTTCATTATGAGATACAAATTGAGGAGTATTTAGCTCCGTGAGGTAGGCTTTATCTATTTTATTTGGTTTTGTAACATAAGTTTCTGTTGCATTATTCCAGTCTAAGGACACAACTTGATTTGCTATGGTATTAGCCAATTTTTCAGTTTTAGAGTCTGGCCAAATTATGCGAATTGAATCAATAGTTTTTGTTTGACCTAATCCTAGTGTCATAGTATAGTCAACTGAAGATTGAAAGCCTCTAGAAGGGATTAGTTCTTGATTGACAATATTACCATCAAAATAGAATTTTGCAAGAGTACCAACCGCAAAAGGATTTTCTCCTTTTCCTTTAAATTTTAATTGAATGTAATTATTATTAGATTGACTTTCTGAATTGTTTTTATAGATAAAAGTCTTGGTATTTACATTATTAATAACCAAATCTAAATCTCCATCATTGTCTAAGTCGCCATATGCTGCTCCATTAGAGCGTGTAGGCAAGTCAAATCCCCATTCTTTATTGGCATTGTCAAAAGTGATGTCGCCGTTATTCTTGTAAGCATAATTGTGTTGAGGTTTTATAGGCATTTTATTGATAATCGAATCAATAGACTCTTTTCGACCTGTTAATGCCATTTTTTGAATGATTTCATTTGCAAAAAAGTCAACAAAATCTAAATCTGTAAGGTCATGGTTGATACCATTAGTAATAAAAATGTCTTTTAAGCCATCATTGTCCATGTCAAATAATAATCCTGCCCAACTCCAATCTGTTGCGTCTACTCCGCTGTAATATGCTATTTCAGAAAATGTGCCATTTCCATTGTTTAGTTGTAAAGTATTTTGAATGTACTGTTGGTAAAAGTCTTTTGATTGTTTTAAATCAAATACATTGTAACCTTCAAATTCCATGACTGATTTTACACGTTCGTCAGGTTCAGGAAGCATGTCAGTAATAAAAATATCATTGTAACCGTCATTATTAATGTCTGCGATATCAATGCCCATGGCTGATAGGCTCAAATGTGAAGTATATGCCTTTATTTCTTCTGAAAAAGTGCCATCTTTTTGATTGATGTATAAGTAGTCACGTTCGTAAAAATCATTGGATACGTAAATATCAGGGTATAGATCATGGTTAATATCAGTAACCAAAACTCCAAGTCCAAAACCTATAAGACTACCATAAATACCAGCGTCTTCACTAACATCAACATATTTACCATTATCATTGCGCAATAACATGTCACCAACTCCTCGAAATATATGTGGCACTCCTTCCCAATCTTGTGCTCTGACGTCCCTTTGTTCAGCGTAACCCAAACTACTTACTGGGATATTACTATTGTTCAAAATGTAAGCATCTAAATCACCATCTTTATCATAGTCAAAAAAGGAGGCATGTGTAGAAAACCCAGTTTCGGCTAGATTATATTCGCTTGCCTTTTCAGTAAAAGTTAAATCACCATTGTTTATATAAAGATCATTATCATGATTATTTCCTTCAAGATTACCAGCATTACTAACATAAATATCTAATAAACCATCTGCGTTGATATCTACCATTACAACCCCGGTAGACCATGGTTTATTTCCTTTTATTCCTGCACTTTCAGATATGTCTTCAAATTTGAAATCACCTTTATTTAAATATAGTTTATTGGGCTCCATATTACCTGTTAGGTAAATATCAGACAAACCATCATTATTAATATCGCCAATAGCTACACCACCTCCGTTATAAAAATTACGATACTTGAATATGTTAAAGTTCTTTTGATTTTCAACTTTATTGATGAAATCAACTCCAGTTTCTTGAGCATCTAATAATGTAAAAAGTGTTGGCGATGTTACCACTTCTTCTTTCACTTCTTTATTACAACTACTTAAAAATAACAGTAGCAAAAAAATATTAGGCAAGTATATTCTCATTGTTTCGATTTCTTTTTTGATAAAAAAATTGGTGCTTTAGAATTAATCCCAACCACATAATGTTCATCCCCATTTATTTCAATTTCTTTTATTGTTCTTGCAGCGCCATTGATGTCTGGCAACTCCTCTGTATCCCAATAAAAGTCACCTTTTTTATCATTTTGCAAAATTACCCCATGTAATGCATCTAATCTACCTAACTGCGTACTAATTTCGAAGTCATTACCAATAATTAACAAATCATTAAAACCATCATTGTTGAAATCTTCGATTGCAATGTCATAAATAATAGAAGATTGGGCTATTAGTGGTAATGCTCGTTTCAAAAAACCCCCAGTACCGTTGTTCTTAAAAAAGCAACTTTTAAGTTCAAAGACTTTCTTTTGCTTTGCTTTCTCAAGTTTATTTTCTCCAAAGAGCTCCTTAATTGAAGCTTTGGCAAAACTGCTATACGAAAGATACTTTTTATTTAAAAAAGGCATTTGTTTGACCAAATCATCTTTAGATGCGAAAGGAGTTTCAACCCCTTTATGAAAATAAGTAACTAAAGGTTCAATAGATCCGTTATCGTCAAAATCGGTGCTATAAAGAGTTAGAGGCGATTCAACTGAAGATTTAAATTTTGTGTTTAATCCCCAGTTACCAGCTATAATATCGACATCTCCATCATTATCAAAATCTCTAGCTTTTACAGTATTCCACCAGCCATTAGAATTTGATAATTGATTATTTTTCTGAAGACGAAATTCAGTACCGTTGTTTATAAAAATTGATATGGGCATCCAATGTCCTACGGCAACAAAGTCAATTAAATCATCATTGTTGATATCGTTAAAAACCAAATCTTTAACATTACCTAGAAATTCAAATTCTGGTGCCAACAAGGCAGTCACGTCTTCAAAATTACCTGTTCCATCATTCAGAAAAATATACTGTTTTGGAGTTTTACCATATTGTAACGGTTCTATGTCCGATGTAATAAAAACGTCAATATCACCATCTTTATCAAAGTCATTAGCTATAATTTTTGATGCATTAATGCTGATTCCTTTAAAGTTGGATTCCTTGAAGGATAGATTACCTTTTTCATTTATATATAGTCTAGGTTCTATAGGTTTCCCACTTTTAAATTCATTTCCACCACTAGCTATTAATAAATCTATATCACCATCATTATCGGCATCAAAAAAACTACTAGCTAGGTCTTCATGCAGTTTATGTAATTCAAAATTAGTCTCTTGATTGACCTTAAAAGTTCCATTCTCGGATTGAATGTGTAATTCGGAAGCTTGATTTTTTCCACCAGTAATAAATACATCATCCAAACCATCTTGATTGAAGTCAATAATTGAAATGTTGGGGCCTTGATTAGATGCAGCAAAAGGAATAAGAGGTTCGCGGTCAAAATCTAAGGTAACTTGTTCTTTATGAACAAAGTTTATAAGGGAATCAATCTTCTTTAAGTTTTGTGACTTGCTGTTTTTTGAATAGTCGTGTTTAGAATTAGCCTCCACTTGGTTTAAATTAATGACTTTATTAGGAGTAACTTTATATCTAGTTTGTACTAAGCCATCAGGCCATACTACTTTAAGACTGTCGATTAAACTGTCTTTACCAATACCGAAATGTATTTTATTGGATGTGCTTGATAAATAACCTTTGGATGTAAATTGTTCTCGATACATTATTTTGTTATTGACAAAGGCAGTAATTTTTGCTCCGATTCCGTGTCGATTTCTTCCACTACCCTTAAGCTTAACAATTAAATGGTTTCCTTCAGTAGAATTATTTTTTAGAATTAAAGGATTATCGTCAATGTTATTAACGACAATATCTAAGTCTCCATCATTATCTAAATCGGCATAGGTTGTTCCATTACTAAATGTAGGTTTCTTAGTAAACCAAGACTCAGTAGAATTGGAAAAGGTTAAATCGCCATTGTTTTTAAAAAAATAGTTTGATACTTTTTTCTCGGGGAGCTCATCTATTAATGGCATGTCGGAATTGGTCATTCCGGCATCTATCCTTTTTTGTATGGCATCATTGGCTATAAAATTCATATAGTCCATATCATTGGTAGCGCCTTTTATTCCATTTGAAATAAAAACATCATTAAAGCCATCATTATCGAAATCGGCGAAAAGGGCTCCCCAAGACCATTCTGTTGCTGAAAGTCCAGCTAGATTAGAAATTTCGGCAAATGTTCCGTTTTTAAGATTTAAATGGAGAGTGTTCTGCATGTATTGTGGAGAAAAACCTTGATTTAAATATTGCCTATAAATGGGGTAAGCATACTCCAGTCCAGAAGTTTTATAAGTTTCAAGGTTTTCAGGTAGCATGTCTAAAGAAATAATATCCATGAAACCATCATTATTGATATCAGCAATATCGTTACCCATGGAAAAGTGTGTGGTATGACCAATTCGTTCCGAATCAGCCGAGATTATTTCTTGAAATGTTCCGTTTTGTTGATTTATATACAAATAGTCATTTTCATAAAAATCATTACCAACATATATATCAGGATATCCATCATTATTGATATCACTTATTGATATCCCAAGCCCATAACCAGATTTACCTTGAAATATTCCGGCTTTAGAACTAATATCAATAAAATGGCCATTGTTGTTTTGGTAAAGTCTATCTCCAGATAAAGTATCAATTTTTGTTCTTTGAGAACCACGACCATAAGTTCGATTTGGATGAACAGAATGGTTTAAAAGGTACATGTCTAAATCACCATCAATATCAAAATCAAAGAACGAGGCCGTTGTAGAAAGACCTTCAAAATCTAATCCATAATCAGAAGCTTTTTCTTCAAAAATTGGTATTCCTTTATCATTTGGGCCTTGGTTAATATATAAGAGGTTTTTTCCTTTTAGATTGCGGTATCCTGAAGCTTTACAAAGGTATATATCTAAGTACCCATCATTATTGATATCAACTTGTGTTGCTCCTGTAGACCAGCCTTCGGATGAAAAAATACCAGAAATTTCAGTTACACGTTCAAATTTAAAATCACCCTTATTCAGATATAATTCATCAGAAATTTGGTTGCCAACAAAATAAAGATCAATAAGATTGTCATTGTTAAAATCTGCTGAAATAGTACCAGCCCCATTATAGTAGTATAAGTAGTTAAGTATATTAAGATTTGGACTGTTTAATAAGTTATTAGCGAATTTCACCCCACTAAACCTAGGGGAAATTTCAGAAAATATTTTCTCTTCCTGCCTCATGCAAGAATAGGTGGAGATTAAAATTAAAATAATAGAGAAAACGATCCTGTTCATAAAATGAGAAGTGGCAAAAATATTCTAGAAATAGGTAAAAGTAATAAAGTTATAAGAATAACTTATTATCAACTTTAAATCAAGATGGATTACTAAAAATAGGTTGCGTTTTGAACTAGAGAAAAGTTATGAATATGAAAAAACCCGCTCCATAGAGCGGGTTTTCTTATAACTTAAATGGCTAAAAATTAATAACCAGGATTTTGTACTAAGTTAGGGTTGGCCAATAATTGTGGCAGTGGAATTGGGAAAAGTGCTCTGGTTTGATTACCAACTTCAGAAGTTCCTTTAAACTCCCAATCTCGTAAGTATTGCCCAAAGCGTATCATATCAGTTCTACGCACTTGTTCAGCAAATAATTCTCTTCCTCTTTCTTCAAGTAAATCTGATTCAGAAACAGTTCCAAGTGGTGTAGCACCTCTTAATGTTCGTAACTCATTTACCATCGCAGTTGCATCGCTACCGCTTCTTAACATAGCTTCAGCTTTCATTAAGTGAGCGTCAGCGTATCTGAAAAATATTTGAGTGTTACTAAAACCACCATCAAATCGTGGGCTGTACTTCATTAATCGTATCCCGGTTCTTTCACTGTTGTTGATTAGACTATTTGCGCCATTTCCATCAACAAATTCTCTAGAGAATTCAAGTGGAGCACCTTGTCTATCTTGTAAAGCTGTTCCGTCAAGAGCATATTGTTGTCCTATTAAGAAACCTTCACCGACATTAGATCCATCTTCAAATCCACCATTATCACTTGTGCCAGCGGCACCGCTAAACGGAATTCCATTTTTTGGAACACCACCACGACGTCTTTCTTGTCCTGAAATAGGATTTCTGTCAGTGTCATATTCGTTAGCATTTGCGTCACCTTCGAACATATCATAATATTCAGCAAGAGTACTGAAGCCATTCCAGCCTCCACCGCCTAAGCCAGTAGAATTGTAGTGAAGACCGTTGAAAATACGGTTTCCAACACCTGTTTGAATCCAGTAAATAGTTTCTGTATCAGCAGAAGATTCGAAAATTTCGAAATAGTCCATGCTTTCTAAAGCAAAACCGTCTGCTGCAATAGCATCTACTAAAGATATGACCTCGCTCATGTCACCCGATGCGGCAGTTCCTCCGCCGCCACTCAATTGTGTTTCATAGACATGTTTGTTTAAAAGAACTTTCGCTTTAAGAAAACGAGCAGAAGCCTTAGATGCAAGTCTTAAATTATCCATATCTCCAGGAGACACAGTTGGTAAACCAGCAATTGCAGCGTCAAGATCTGCGACTATAAAGTTAACAGCATCAGCTCCGGATAAAACAGTAGGTAAATCACTGTCAGGTAATTGAGTATCTCTAAATGGAACTTGACCATACAAATCAAGTGTCATCCACATAGCATAAGCTCTTAAAAAATTCGCTTGCGCAGCAGTACTAGCATCAGCATTACTTCTAGAGTCTAATATTCTAGATGCCAAAAGTTGAGCTGAAGTCCATTGTTGAAATGGTGTAAGGATGTCAGTTTCTTCAAGGCCCCACTCATGCGTGTGTAGCTTTCTCCAACGACCGTTATCACCCCAATCCGCACCCCTTGTAGGGATAAGAAAGGCATCAGTGGTAACCTCATTCAAAGCAAAAGTGTTCGCCTGGTCACCCAGTGCTCCAAAATTTCCATAAAGAGAGTTTAAACTTGAGGCTGGATCTTGAAGACCTTGAAAGCCTTCGCTAATGAATGAATCCGTTTCGTCGATTTCCAAATCTGTACAAGAGGCAAAAACCAGTGCACAAAGGGAAAACATTAAATAAATTTTAATTGAATTTTTTTTCATGATTTCTTACAATTTTTTAATTAAAATGTAGCATTTATGCCAAAAGTGATTGTTCTTGGACGCGGGAATGCTGACCAATCGATTCCTCTAGTAGGCACTCCTGAACCAAGTGTAGCCGTAGCTACATTTACTTCTGGGTCAATACCACTATAATCCGTAATTAAGAATAAGTTCTGACCTGTTAGGGAAAGACGTAAACTCTTAAGTGCATTATCACTACTTAGAGGCACATTGTACCCAATGGTTGCGTTTTGAAAACGAACAAAATCTCCACTTTCTAAGAAACGAGTCGAAACAGCAGTAGATGCTCCTGGATTTTCACCACTAGTTACTACATTTTGAGTAATATTTCTTGCAGTACCAATTTGTCCAGCATTAAACAAAGCGTTAGCTGTGTTATTATATACTGAGAAGCCAAATTGTCCAGAGAAGAAAGTTGTTACATCCCAATTACCGATACTAGCGTTAAGAGAAAGACCAGCAGTTACATCTGGTAGACCATCTTTGTCAACAAAAGACTTATCTGCATCTGGATCACCAACACCGTTACCGTCAATATCCGTATAAATAGGATTTCCTTCACCATCAAAACCTTCGAAGGTCGCCATGTAGTATGAAAATAAAGAATAACCAGATTCAAATCTTTGAGCAAAAGCCCCCGAAAGACCAGGGCCGTTAATTTCACCAGTATTTATTGCCCCAGTAAAATCTTGTATCTCGTTTTGATTGTATGCAATGTTAAAGTTAGCAGAGAAAGAAGCTTTGTCAGTTTCAATAAAATCATAACCTAAAGCTAATTCAATACCTTGGTTAACAACACTAGCATCTACATTACCAAATTGGAATGCACTTACAGAAGGGAATGCTGGTGGTAATTGCAATAATAAGTCATTAGTAGTATTACTATAAACATCAAGGCTACCACTAAACTTGTCATTATTAAAACCAAAGTCTAAACCAACATTTAAGTTTAAAGTCTCTTCCCATCTAAGGTCAGTTCTTTCAAACGCCACTGGTGCAGTACCAAAGTTATTTTCAAAAATTTCAAGCGATGTTTGTGTACCTATTCCTGTAAAACGTTCACGTGTTACGAAGTTACCGTACCCTAAACCAGCTTGGTTACCTACAATACCTGCACTCAAACGCAGTTTTAAAGTAGAAACATTATCACCTATGAAATCTTCTTCAGCCATTTGCCATGCAAATGCACCAGAAGGGAAGTACCCATACTGATTATCAGGTCCAAATCTTGAAGAACCATCAGCTCTAAAAGTACCTGTAAACAAATACTTGCTATTTATACTATAATTAACTCTAGCAAAGAATGATTGTAATTCATCAGTGTTGTCGAATTGATCAAAAGTAGCTGATTGCACATCTCTACCAAATGTAAAAGGCAAGATTTCAGTTACAGGACTCGGGAATAATCTATTTACAACTAAACCTGAACTGTTTACTCCATAAGCAAATTGTTGATAACCACCAGAGATGACTCCTTGAGCACCATTAATTGTATTCACTAAATCCTGACCCATTTCGTTAAGGTTTGATGTTCCAAAGCCTCGACCTTGAGAGTTAAAACCAAAAGTTCTAAAGTCTTGAAATGCATACCCAGCAACAATATCTAAATTAGAATTGCCTAAATCTTTATTGTAACTTAAAGTCACTTCTAGAGTAGAGTTTTCTCGTTCTAATGAATTAAACGTTCCGAAACCTAAACCTTCTATGCCATTGAAGTTCTGTAGATTTGAAGAAAGTACCGATACGTTTTCACTATCAGAAACATCATAACCCAAATTAACTTTACCACTAAGTTCTGGTGTAAACGCATAGTTTACAGAACCATTTAAAAGATATCTGTTTGTGTTAGTTATGTTTTGAGTTTCATTCAAGTAATTAGCTGGCTGAGTAAGACCACCGCCATCATCAAAACCTGGGTTGGCAGGCCATGTTGGATTTGCAGAGTAAGCAGCACCAAGAATATCACCTCTAAACCCAGCTCCAGCAGCAACTGGCGGTTGTTCACGATTTGTGCGTGAAATAGAAGTTTGTATAGCAAGCGTTAACTTATCATCTAAGAAACGTTGGTTCCAATTTACTCTTCCCGTGATTCTTTCGAATTCAGACTTTTCGATAACACCGAATTGCTTTTGGTAACCGAAAGTTGCTCTTACATTACCTGAACCATAGTTCTGAGAATAGGCTAAATTGTGATTAGTAGATGTTGCAGAACGCAAAATATATTCTTGCCAATCTGTATCTGCACCAAAATCGTTAGCAGCAGCATTACCACCAAACTGAGTAACAGCAGATAAGTACTCATCTCTATTTAGTAAGTCAAATTGTCTTACCGGAGACGCTACACTAATGTTAGAAGAAAGCTCCCATGTTCCTCCTGAACCTGCTCTACCACTCTTTGTTGTAATAATGATAACACCATTAGCACCACGAGAACCATAAATGGCCGTAGCAGAGGCATCTTTAAGGATACTCATGCTTTCAATATCACTTGGGTTTAAGAAGTTCAATGGATTACCAACATCACTTCCACCGTTTCCGGTATCACCTTGTGCATCAGTATTTTCACCAAATAATGGAACTCCGTCAACTACAAATAGTGGATTGTTATTACCACGTACAGAATTGGAACCTCTAATATTCACTTGGATACCAGCACCTGGTTCACCACTTGATTGTTGAATATTAACACCAGCGGTTTTACCTTGAATTAATTGCTCAGGGGCTACAATAGCACCGCTATTAAATTCATCCGAGGTAATTGCGGCAACCGATCCAGTAGCATCTTTCACGGTAGTACTACCGTAACCAATGATAACCACTTCATCAAGTGCTTGTGCATCTTCTTCTAGAGTTACATTAATTGAGGATCTGCCATTTACAGCAGTTTCGAATGTTTTGAACCCAATGTAGCTAACTACTAAGGTTGCATCATCACCCACATTATTAAGGGTGTAATTACCATCAAAGTCAGTTTGAGTACCATTTGTTGTACCTTTTACCAAGACACTCGCCCCTGGTAGTGGACCATTAGCATCAGAAATAGTACCTGATACCGTCTGGGCTTTTGCTGCACCAAAGCACACGAATGCTCCAATTAGCAGTAAGCCTTTAAGTAGCGTAATCTTCATAAATAATTAATTTTAAGTTTAGTTAATTTAAATTCAAGCATTAAACATATGTAAAAAAAATGTTAATTCTAGTTTTGGCCAAAAACCCAAAACCACGAAAACGGTTTCGTGTTAATAACTTTGGGCGATATGGCAATAATAATTGTAAAGGTGTTAAATTATCTAATTCGTAAATAACCTTGGTTATTAATACGAAATCTAATAAAATACGGGCAAATATACTATTTTTTATTTTTTAGTGAATAAGGCTTTTTATGTTAAATCCTAACTTAAATTCTACCTTAATTATATATTAGTTAATTTCCGAGGTTCAATACTCTTTACTGAAATATTTATGTTAAAGCAAAAAATCACTTTAAAGCATATCGCAAAAGAATTAGAAGTGTCAATTTCTACAGTTTCCAAGGCGCTCAAGAATAGTGAGGAAATCAGCAGAGACACAAAGGAAAAGATTCAAGCATTCGCAAAACTTTATAACTATAAACCCAATAATATAGCCATAAGTTTAAAAAATAAGCGAACTAAAAACATAGGTGTGGTAATTCCGGATATAGTACACCATTTTTTTACCACTGTGGTTCGAGGAATTGAAAAACATGCCAATACTAAAGGATACAATGTAATTGTATGCTTATCAGATGAGTCTTTTGATAAAGAAGTCATTAATATGGAGATGCTGGCTAATGGAAGTATAGATGGATTTATAATGTCCTTATCATCTGATACACAATTGAGGAATGATTACAATCATCTGAAAGAGGTAACAGAGCAAGGTATACCATTAGTTCTTTTCGATAGAGTAACCAATGCCGTTAATTGTGATAAAATTATTATCGATGATAAAATGGGAGCCTACATTGCTACAAAAAAGCTCATTGAAGAAGGAAGAAAGAAAATAGCCCTCGTTACTACTGAAGACTATCTGAGCGTAAGTAAAGCCAGAACCGATGGATATTTAAAGGCCTTGAATGATAATAATATCAAAGTAGATAATGAGATTATATTAAGGTTACCAAGTATGGGCATGCAAGAAGAACTGTTCAAAGAGTTTTTTGAAAAAGCAGATATTGATGCTGTACTATGTGTAAATGAAATTTTTGCTATTTATGGAATGCGATGCGTTAAAGACAATGGCTTAAAAATACCTGAGGATATATCTTTTATTGGCTTTACTGACGGACTTTTGTCAAAATATGCTAATCCGAGTTTGACTGCTATTGCTCAACATGGAGAAAAGATGGGTGAATTAGCAGCAGAAATGTTAATAGAAAAAGTTGAAAGTGAAGATGAATCTGAAACGTTTCAAACTAAAATTTTAGAGCCTACATTAATTGAACGTGATTCTACAATTAATTAAATTTGCGCAAATTCTGCAGTTTTAATGAATCAAGATTATATAAAGCCAAACCCTTGGTCACTTATTGAGGAGGGTTTTGAAACAGATAGAGTAAAATCTTCTGAAAGCCTATTTAGTATTGGTAACGGCGCTATGGGTCAGCGTGCTAATTTTGAAGAGTACTATTCCGGCGATACTTTTCAAGGAAGCTACATAGCAGGTGTTTATTACCCAGATAAAACTAGAGTAGGATGGTGGAAAAACGGATATCCAGAATATTTTGCTAAAGTTCTAAACGCTCCAAATTGGATTGGAATCAATATTCATGTTAATGAACAAGCGCTTGACTTGGCCACTTGTAAAAAGGTTACTTCTTTTAAGAGAGAATTAAACATGAAAGAAGGTTGGTATATACGCAGTTTTCAAGCCACTCTACCCAATGATATTGAAGTAAAAGTTGATGTTCAACGATTTTTAAGTTTGGACTTAGATGAGCTTGGTGCCATTGAATATAAATTGACGGTCTTGAATTCGGATGCTAATATCAGAATGACACCTTACATTGATAGCGGTATAACTAATGAAGATAGTAACTGGGACGATAAATTTTGGAATACTACAAGTGTAGCTTCAATTGGCAATCGTGCTTTTATCGAAGCACACACCATGAAAACCAATTTTGCTACATGTACTTTTATGGAAGCCACAGCAGAAGTCAACAATCAAATGATTGAAGTTTTAGAGCTTCAAGATGAAGAGCTTGTTGTTGGTTGCCAATTTCAGCATGAACTTAAATCAAACGAAACTATTACATTAACTAAGTATGGTGGATATACTGTTTCAACAAATCATAAACCTTCAGAACTAATTGATGCCGCAAATCATCTTTTAAATGAAGCTTCAGGATTAGGATTTGAGGTTTTATTAAAAAAGCAAAAACAAACTTGGGCTGCTATTTGGGAAATGAGTGATATTACAATTGAAGGTGATGTTAAAGCTCAACAAGGCATTCGCTTCAATATTTTTCAATTAAATCAAACTTATTTAGGTAAAGATTCTAGATTGAATATTGGTCCTAAAGGATTTACTGGAGAAAAGTACGGCGGTAGTACCTACTGGGATACTGAAGCGTATTGTCTTCCATTTTATATGGCTACTAAAAACCAAGAAGTGGCATGGAGTTTATTGGAATATCGTTACAATCATTTAGAAAAAGCTATTGAGAATGCGAAAAAATTAGGTTTTTCATACGGTGCGGCATTATATCCTATGGTAACCATGAATGGAGAAGAATGTCATAACGAATGGGAGATTACTTTTGAAGAAATACATAGAAACGGAGCAATAGCTTTTGCAATTTATAATTATTACCGTTTTACAGGTGACTATAGTTATATACCTGAAATGGGTCTTGAGGTGTTAATAGGCATTGCTCGATTCTGGCATCAACGTGCTAATTACTCATCAAAAAAGAAAAAGTTTGTCATTTTAGGTGTTACTGGACCTAATGAATATGAAAATAATATCAATAATAATTGGTATACGAACTATTTAGCAAAATGGTGTATCAAATACACATTAAAACAATTGCAAAAAGTTAAAGATGGATATCCGGTTGATTATGATCGAATCATTGCCCATACCAAATTGACTTCTGATGAGACGGATTTATGGGATGAAGTGGCGTCTAATATGTTCTTTCCTTTCTCAAAAAAGCATCAAATATTTTTGCAGCAAGATGGGTTCTTAGATAAAGAACTGATTAAGGTTAATGATTTGGCTAAATCAGATCGACCAATTAATCAAAAATGGAGTTGGGATAGAATTTTGCGTTCACCTTACATAAAACAAGCTGATATTTTACAAGGATTTTATCTTTTCGAAGAAGATTTTTCTATAGAAGAATTAGAAAAACATTTTGATTTTTATGAACCTTTTACAGTACACGAGTCTTCATTATCACCATGTGTACATAGTATTCAAGCGGCTAAACTAGGCCGGATGGATCAGGCTTACACATTTTATTTGCGAACTTCTCGATTAGATTTAGATGATTATAATAAAGAAGTTGAAGAAGGTTTACATATTACTTCAATGGCAGGTACTTGGATGAGTATTGTTGAAGGGTTTGGCGGTATGCGGGTGCTTGAAGATAAACTTTGTTTTACTCCTCAAATTCCAAAACAGTGGAAATCTTATTCGTTTAAAGTCAATTTTAGAAATAGGATAATCAAGGTTAGTGTTTCTGTTGATAACACTTCTTTTGAACTAACAGGTCAAGAAGAAATGTCAATAAGAGTAAATAATCAACGTGTAATCTTACTACCAGGCAAACAAGTCAATGTATGAAAAGACTTTTAACCTTGACCATCATCGTAGTTGCTTTAATTCATAGCTGTAAAAGAGAAAACATTAAAAAAATAGAACCTGAAGTTATGCAAAAAAGGAAAGTGGTGGTTTATCAGGTTTTTACTCGTCTTTTTGGGAATACTAATACCACAAATAAACCTTGGGGAACGCTACGGGAAAATGGTGTAGGTAAATTTGATGATTTTGATGATAAGGCCCTTCAAGAAATTAAAGACTTAGGTATTACACATATGTGGTATACAGGTGTGCCGCATCATGCAGTTATCAATGATTATTCATCAATTGGAGTATCACATGATGATCCTGATGTTGTTAAAGGTAGAGCTGGTTCCCCTTACGCGGTGAAAGATTATTACAACGTGAATCCTGATTTGGCTCTTAATCCTATTAATCGATTAGAAGAATTTAAGGCTTTGATAGATAGGACTCACCAACACGGTATGAAAGTAATTATTGATATTGTGCCTAATCACGTTGCCCGTAATTATGAAGGTTTAACCAACCCGAAAGGCGTAAAGGATTTTGGCGCTGATGATAATACTAATGTGGAATATTCTAGGGACAATAATTTCTATTATATTCCCAATAGTGAGTTTGAAGTTCCTGAATGGCAAGATGGATATTTGCCCTTAGGAGGTGCCAAAAATAATTTAGTTGATTCCAAATTTAAAGAAGCACCTGCTAAATGGACTGGCAATGGTTCTAGATCTGTTCGACCACATACTAATGATTGGTATGAAACTGTTAAAATTAATTACGGCGTTCGACCAGATGGTTCTTATGATTTTGAAACCCTTCCAAGTCAATATGCACAAGAAGATTTTAAATCTCACTTTGAATTTTGGAAGAATAAAGACTTACCTGATTCATGGTATAAATTTAGAGACATCACTTTGTATTGGCTAGATTTTGGAGTAGATGGCTTTCGATTTGATATGGCAGAAATGGTACCCGTGGAGTTTTGGAGCTTCTTAAACTCATCGATAAAAATGAAGAACCAAGATGCTTTTATTTTAGCAGAAGTATATAACCCTAAATTGTACAGAGATTATATTTATAAAGGAAAAATGGATTACCTCTATGATAAAGTAGAGTTATATGATAGTATAAAACATATTATGAAAGGTTATGGCTGGACTGATCATATACCTGTTGTTCAAAATGGTTTAAAAGACATTGAACATCATATGCTTCATTTTTTAGAGAATCATGATGAACAAAGGATAGCAAGCCCTGATTTTGTAGGAAAAGCTGAAATAGCAATGCCAGCAATGGTTGTTTCTGCAACTATAAGTTCATCACCTACTATGATTTATTTTGGCCAAGAAGTGGGAGAGGATGGTTCAGAAAATGCTGGTTTTGGGAGCCCAACAAGAACCTCAATATTTGATTATGTTGGAGTCCCTGCGCATCAACGTTGGGTGAATAATAAAAAGTACGATGGAGGACAACTTACGGACTCAGAAAAAGAGCTGCGTGATTTTTATAAGAGACTTCTAAATTTTACAATTAACAGTTCTGCCTTAATGGAGGCATATCAAGAAGTTCATTTTTACAATAAAGAAAATACAGAAGGTTACAATCATAGAGTATTGTCTTTCGTGAGGTGGAGCGAAGATGAAAAGTTAATTGTTGTTTCTAATTTTGATGAAATTGAAAGCTTTGATTTCGAATTGAAACTACCGAAAGATATTGTAGCAAAATGGAATTTAAAAAATCAACAATATAAAATTAAAGATGAATTATATGGTAATTTTGAAACTGTAGAAGTCGATAATGGTATTGGAAAAATTCAAGTTTCATTAAAGCCATTACAGTCTTATATTTTTCGCGTCATAGAATAATAAAATAAATAATAGGCTTAATTTCAGAAATGAATAGTTTCTCAAATTGTATTTTTAGGCATTAATTAAGATAAATGAAAATGAAGAAAGTTTTATTCTGGGGAATTTTTTGTTTGACATTACTAAGTTCATGTGAAATGGATAAAAAAGAACTTTTAGTTATTGGCCATAGAGGTGCAATGGGCTACGAAACTGAAAATACCCTTGCATCTATACAAAAGGCATTGGACTTGGGTGTAGATATGATTGAAATTGATGTTTTTAAAATTAAAAGTGGTGAAATCATGGTCTTTCATGATCAAACCTTAGATAGAATTTCTAACGCTCCAGGTAATATTGAAGAGTATTATATTGGTGATTTAAAACAGGTGATTTTAGATGGCAATCATAGAATACCAACACTTCAAGAAGTTCTTAAATTAATTGATAATAAAGTTGCACTAAATATAGAATTGAAAGGTACTAATACCGCCGACCGAGTAAATTTCATTACCAACTACTATGCTGAAAAGCATGGTTGGAGCGCTGAAAATTTTGTGATTTCAAGCTTTAATTGGGACGAATTGAAATACACTCGAGAATTGAATCCTGATAGAGCAATAGCTGTTCTAACTGAAGATGAAGCTTTTGATGAAGCAATAGCGATGGCAAAAGAATTGAATGCCGTTGCAGTTAATCCTTGGTTCAAAACCTTAACAGCTGAAAAAGTAAAGCAAATACAAAATGAAGGTTTTAAGGTATATACTTATACCGTAAATGAACCTGAAGATTTACAACAAATGTTAGATTTTGGTGTAGATGGTGTTTTTACCAATTACCCAGATAGAGTTCAGTGATTTATGATGTAATTATTGCAGGTGGTGGGGCTGCAGGCTTTTACGCCGCAATTCAAATTGCAGAAAATAATCCCAAACAGAAAATTGCGATTTTTGAACGAGGCAAAACGGTTCTGGGTAAAGTAAAAATATCTGGCGGTGGCCGTTGCAATGTTACGCATGCTGAGTTTAACCCTCAAGAACTTATTAATAATTATCCTCGTGGTAAAAAAGAATTATTAGGGCCGTTTCATACCCATAGTACTGGCGATATTATGCAGTTCTTTGAGGAACGAGGGGTTCCTTTAAAGATTGAAGAAGATGGTAGAATCTTTCCTCTTTCTAATAGTTCTCAAAGTATTATAGATTGTTTTTTGAATGCGACTGAAAAGTATTCTATTGAGGTTCTTCGTAATAATCCTATCAAATTAATTGAACAATCTTCAGAAATAAATGAAGGCTGGCAAGTGGCTACTAAAAATAAATTTTACCATTGTCAAAAACTTCTTATCGCAACTGGTAGCAGTCCAAAAATGTGGGATTTACTACAAAAAATGGGTCACAGCATAATACCTCCAGTACCATCTTTATTTACGTTTAATATAAATGACGAAAGAATAAAAGGAATTCAAGGTTTAAGTACCAAAGCCGAGGTTAGAGTACTACCAAAGAAAAAGTACGATTCAAAGATTTCCATACAACTTAAGAGTGCCGTTAGGCAAGAATCTCTTTTGGAATCTGAAGGGCCCTTGTTAATTACACATTGGGGTTTAAGTGGTCCTGCCATTTTAAAATTATCTGCATGGGGAGCAGCTGTTTTAAATGAGCTGAACTATAATTTCCGAATTGAGATAAATTGGTTGCCCGAATATAGTACTATGTCATTGGAGCGTTTATTTATGGAAATAAAAGATGTTGAAGCTAAAAAGACAATCTTAAAAACAAAAGCTGTTGATATTCCAAGACGTCTATGGAACAGTTTGGTAAAAGCTTCAGGAATAACACCTGAGCTGAGGTGGGCTGACGTTTCAAAAGAAAGCATTAGATCTTTATCAGAGCAGTTAACAAGATGTACATTGAAAGTAGAAGGGAAAAGTACTTTTAAAGAAGAATTTGTTACAGCTGGTGGGGTTGATTTGAAAGAAATTAATTTTAAAACTTTTGAAAGCAAAAAATTAAAGAACATCTATTTTGCCGGAGAAGTTATAAATATTGATGCCATTACTGGCGGGTTTAATTTTCAAAATGCATGGACTGGAGCCTATATTGCAGCTCAAGCTATTGTAAATACCCAGCAATAAAAGCCGCCAAAATTCCACCTATAATTGGTGCAACAACAGGAACCCAAGAATACCCCCAACCGTGAGAGCCCTTATTTTTTATGGGAACCAAAGCATGAATAATTCTCGGACCTAAATCACGAGCTGGATTAATTGCGTAACCCGTTGTTCCTCCTAAAGAAAGACCAATTGACCATATAATTAATGCAACTGGTAAAGCACCAAGTGAACCCAGACCTATAATGGTATTATCATCTGTAATTGTTGCATCAGTAAAAAACAATACTGCAAATACTAAGACGAAAGTTCCTAATATTTCAGTCAAAATATTAATCGGAATATTTTTGATTGCAGGAGTATTGCAAAAAACACCACGTTTGGCATCTCCATCCTCGGTTATGTTAAAATGATCTTTATTCATTAACCAAACAAAAAATGCTCCTAGCATCGCACCTATAAACTGTGCGATTATGTATTTGGGTACATCATATATCGAAAATTCTCCAGCAAAAGCTAATCCAATACTAACAGCAGGGTTTAAGTGCGCACCGCTATAAGGCCCTGCAACCACCACGCCTGTATAAACTGCTAATGCCCAACCAGTTGTAGTAACAATCCAGCCTGAACCGCTACCATAAGTCTTGTTTAATGAAACATTGGCATTAACACCACAACCTAAAAGAATTAAAAGAAAGGTGCCGACAATCTCGGCTACAAATGGACTCATATTTTGGTTTTATTTAAAAAGATTTTTACTTAATTTTTTGTCCAATGTTCTAGGGCATCAATTGCTTTGTACCAACCTTTAATTCCGTCATCAATTGTTTTTCTATCAGAGGTTGGTTTAAAATGTATATCAGTTTGCCAAATATCTTGAATTTCTTCTTGACTTTTCCAAAACCCAACAGCTAATCCTGCCAAATATGCTGCCCCCATAACCGTAGTCTCAATAATCTTTGGGCGTACAGTTATCGTATTTAAAACATCTGACTGAAACTGCATTAATAAATCATTTACAGTAGCACCACCATCTACCCGAAGTTCTTTTATTGAAACATTGGAATCAGCTTCCATTGCTTTTAATATATCCATTGTTTGGTAGGCGATGGAATCCAATGCTGCGCGAGCAATGTGCGCATCAGTGCTGCCTCTTGTTAGTCCAAACAGAGTTCCTTGGGCCTGTTGGTTCCAATGAGGAGCACCTAATCCCGCAAATGCTGGCACAAAATAAACACCTTCGGAGTTTTTAACTGTACTGGCCAAAGCTTCAATATCGGCCGACTTTTGAATAATTTTCAAACTATCACGAAGCCATTGAACAACAGCCCCAGCAATAAAAATACTTCCTTCAAGGGCATAGGTTGTTTGTCCATTAATCTTCCAAGCAACGGTGGTTAAGAGATTGTTTTTTGATTTTGTAGGTTTATCTCCAATGTTCATGAGCATAAAACAGCCAGTTCCATAGGTGTTTTTAACCATTCCTTTTTTGGTGCACATTTGTCCAAAAAGAGCGGCTTGCTGATCACCTGCAATACCTGCAATAGGTATTTTATTAGCAAAAAAGTTAGGACTTGTATGACCATATACTTCGCTTGATTGTTTTACGTCTGGCAACATACTCTTAGGAATGGTAAAAATTTCTAGAAGCTCTTCGTCCCATTCCATTGAGTTAATATTAAAAATCAAGGAACGAGAGGCATTTGTTACATCGGTAATATGTAATTTTCCTTGAGTCATTTTCCAAATTAACCAAGAGTCAATTGTACCCCAAGCTAATTCACCAGATTCAGCTTTCGCTCTTGCTCCTTCAACATTATCTAATATCCATTTTACCTTAGTTGCCGAGAAATAAGAATCAATGACCAGACCTGTTTTTTTACGAATCAAATCAGTGTTTCCGTTCGCTTTTAAATCATCGCAAAAGCTTGCAGTTCTTTTATCCTGCCAAACAATGGCGTTATAAATAGGTTCTCCGGTTTTTCTATCCCATACAACAGCTGTTTCACGTTGATTTGTGATGCCTATTGCAGCTATTGCTTGCCCTTCTAAACCTTTTTTTGTAACTGCTTCTGCAGCAACACCTGCCTGAGTTGACCATATTTCTGTAGCATCATGCTCTACCCATCCTGGTTTTGGAAAAATTTGGGTAAACTCTTTTTGAGCTATAGAAACTATGACGCCTTTCTTATCAAAAACGACAGCCCTACAACTGGTTGTGCCTTGATCTAAGGCTAAAATATACTCACTCATAAATATTAATTAGTTCACGGAATTTACTAAAAATAAATGTGCTAGTTTTAGAACAAAGCAAAAATTATAATGAAGTCTTATATCTGTTTTTTAAGAGGAATAAATGTTAGCGGTCAGAAAAAAATTAAGATGGCTGAGTTGAAAGAAACTTTAGGTAAGAGAGGATTTGACAATGTAAAAACATATATACAAAGCGGAAATTTGGTTATTAAATCTAAAAAGCCATTTAAAGAATTACAATCAATAATTGAAAAAAGTATCAATCAAGATTTTGGGTTTGATGTTCCCGTATTACTAACAACTAAAGTAACTCTTGTTAATATTTTGGAAGGTATTCCTTTTAAAAATGCAGATGAAAAGAATTTATATTTCACCTTTTTTATTGATGAGCCTGATAAATTTCTGGTGAACGATTTTAAAGAATTGCAATTTATTAATGAAGAATTTTTCCTTACTGAAAATTGTGTTTATTTAAATTGCAAAAAAGGTGCTGGAAGGGCTAAGTTGAATAACAATTTGATAGAAAAAAAGCTTAAAGTAAATGCCACAACTCGTAATCTGAATACTCTTAAAAAAATGATTGAAATGACCTCTTAAGTTCATTAATGAATGAGCTCAAAAATTTAATTTAATTCCCAAATTTTAAAATTTAATGCTGTTGCGAAAATAACCCAAAACAAATATGGAACCATTAAAATAGCAGCTTTTTTACTTACTACGTTAAACCATCTTATGGTTAACACAATTAGTACTAAAAGTATTAAAATGACAAACAAAGCAGCTAAAGGATTTTTTAATCCGAAAAAGATAATGCTCCATGATGCATTTAATAACAGCTGAAAACCGAAATGATAGAGTGCAGTTTTGACCCAAACATGATGAAATCCTTTGCCCCAAACGATTCCGGCAGCAACCCCCATCATGACATAGAGTATAGTCCATACAGGAGCAAATAGCCAGTTAGGCGGGTTAAAACTCGGTTTATTTAAGGTTATATACCAATCATTCACAGAACTTTGGGTAGCAAAACTAGATAAGAAACCAATTAAAAGGCAAACAATTACAGCAATTACTATTTTGGTGACTTTTCTTCTCATGGTAGTGCAATTCTTACTAAAATAACAATTAATTTCAATTGAACACTACCATAGCGGTACTTCATTTATCTTTGCTAAAATTGCTTTTAATGACCGAGAATAATTTCATCTTTGATGACGAGTTTGTAATATCTTCAGAAGGAAGAGTTGGTTGGAAGGCTCCTAGTAACATCGCTTTAGTAAAATATTGGGGTAAAAAACCAAATCAGATTCCTGCTAATCCATCTATAAGTTTTACACTTGATGCCTGTGCAACTACAACTACTGTTACCTACAAAAAGCTAGATAAAATATCATCTGACTTTTCGTTTGATTTATTTTTTGAAGGAAAGGAAAATCAAGATTTTAAACCGAAGATTCAGACATTTTTTGAAAGAATTGATAAGTATGTGCCTTTTCTTAAATCATGTCATTTAAAAATAGAAACATCTAATTCCTTCCCTCATAGTAGCGGAATTGCTTCTTCAGCTAGTGGAATGGGAGCATTGGCGCTTTGCGTTATGTCAATAGAAAAACAATTAAACCCAGAAATTACTCAATCATATTTTAACCGAAAAGCATCTTTTCTTGCACGTTTGGGTTCAGGTAGTGCTTGCAGAAGCATCGAGGGTCCTTTTATACAATGGGGAAAGTATGGAGGAATAAAAGAAAGTTCTAATTTGTTTGGCGTTTCTTACCCATTTAAGGTGCACTCAAATTTTATGAATTATCATGATACCATTTTATTAGTTCATAAAGGACAGAAAACCGTAAGTAGTACGGTTGGTCATGAGTTAATGCACAATCACCCATTTGCAAATCAAAGATTTGAGCAGGCTCATAACAATTTAGATAAGTTAGAGCAAGTGTTTGAAAAAGGAGATTTGAATGAGTTTATAAAAATTGTAGAAAGTGAAGCATTAACCTTACATGCAATGATGATGACGAGTTTGCCTTATTTTATTTTAATGAAGCCAAATACTTTGGAAATTATTAATAAAATTTGGTCTTTCCGTGAAGCTACGAATACCCCTATTTGTTTTACGCTTGATGCCGGTGCAAATGTTCATGTTTTATATCCTGAAATGGTAAAAGAAAAAGCAATTCAATTTATTCAAGATGAATTAGTTGTGTACTGTGAGAACGGACATTATATTTGTGATCGGATTGGTCAAGGGGCAACAAAAATAGCTTAAGGATGTCCATAATTTTTAATGGATTTACACGTTTTCTCTTAAAGCCAAGCCAAACTATAGTATAAACTTTTGATTTAGACCCCACTTTGTTTATCTTTATAAGCGAAGTGATTAAACAAAATTTAAGTTTATCATTCAAAACCTATGAAAGGACCATTATTTTATTCAAAAATTCTGCTGTTTGGCGAATATGGAATTATAAAAGATTCTAAAGGCCTTTCAATTCCTTATAATTTTTTTAAAGGTGCATTGAAGACAGATGATAATCCGTCTCATGAAGCGGTCAAATCAAATCAAAGTTTGATTGGTTTTGCCGAACATATTGGTAATCTTCAGGCTGATGGACTTTTTGAATTTGATATTGAATCGCTTAGAAATGATGTTTCGGATGGAATGTATTTCGATAGCTCTATACCACAAGGCTATGGAGTCGGAAGCAGTGGTGCATTAGTTGCAGCTATTTATGATAAATATGCACTTGATAAAATTACCGTTCTAGAAAATTTAACACGAGAAAAGCTTTTAAAGTTGAAAACCATTTTTGGTCAAATGGAATCTTTTTTTCACGGAAAATCTTCTGGTTTAGATCCTTTAAATAGTTACTTAAGTTTGCCAATACTGATTAATTCCAAAGACAATATTGAGTCCACAAGTTTACCAACTCAAAACAGGGCGGGTAAGGGAGCTGTATTTTTATTGGATAGTGGTATTACTGGTGAAACTGCTCCAATGGTACAGATTTTTATGGAGCAAATGAAGCAAGAGGGTTTTAGAAGTATGCTTAAAGATAAATTTATCAAGCATACTGATGCTTGTGTCGATCATTTCTTAAATGGTGATATTAAGAGTCTTTTTGGTCACATGAAGCAACTATCTCATGTGGTTTTCGATAATTTTAAACCTATGATTCCTAAACAGTTTCATGATTTATGGAAAAGAGGTATCGAAACCAATGATTATTATCTCAAGTTATGTGGTTCAGGTGGCGGAGGCTATATTTTAGGTTTTACTGAAGATATTGATAAAGCAAAAACTTCGTTAAAAGGTCATAACTTAGAAGTGGTTTACAACTTCTAAAATCAAAACATGTTTACTAGAAAAAATAAACTCCTTCTTTTTAAGTTGTTGAGTCTATTTTCTGTTGTTAGAGGATATAATATTCTAATGATAACCTTTGCCCAGTATTTGGCATCAATTTACATACTTTCACCTAATTTACCTTTAAGAACTGTTGTTTTCGATATTAATCTTTTTTTAATTGTCACCGCTTCTGCTTTAGTAATAGCATCAGGCTATATCATTAATAATTTTTATGATGCTGAAAAAGACCTTATTAATAAACCAACCAAAAGTATGTTAGATAGGTTGGTAAGTCAGCGCTTTAAATTGACTACCTATTTTGTTTTAAATTTTATTGCAGTTTTGGCAGCAAGCTATATATCATTTAGGGCGGTTTTGTTTTTTTCAGCCTATATCTTCGGAATTTGGCTGTATTCTCATAAGTTGAAACGAATTCCTTTTTTAGGAAACTTGGTTTCCACTACTTTGGCGATTGCTCCATTTTTTGTGGTTTTTGTTTATTATAAAAATTTTGAAGCTGTAATTTTTGTTCATGCGTTGTTTTTATTCTTATTGATGCTGGCAAGAGAAATGATTAAGGATTTGGAAAATATTGCAGGTGATTTGACTCAGAATTATAGGACCATTCCTATTCTTTATGGAGCTAGAAAAGCAAAATCTTTAATAATGTTTTTAGTGATTTTCACCCTTATACCAGCATGGCTTCTAGTAACTAAATTTGATGTTGGTTTAATGTATGTTTACTTTACAGGTAGCATTCTGTTATTGGTGTTTTTTATTATTTTATTATTTAGAGCAACAGATAAAAAACATTACGTTTGGCTTCATAATATTTTAAAGTTCATAATAGTGATTGGGGTTTTTAGTATCCTTTTAATTGATGTTGATTTGGTCTTAAATAGAATTATATAATGGAGAATTTATTGAATGTGGCCTTAGCTCAAATAGCTCCGGTTTGGCTTAATAAAAAAGCAACAATTGCGAAAATTGAAGCATCAATTATTGAGGCCTCGCAAAATAAGAGTGAACTAATTGTCTTTGGCGAAGCTTTGCTTCCTGGTTATCCGTTTTGGTTGGCACTCACCCAAGGAGCTAAATGGAATCTAGAAGTTAACAAACAGCTTCATGCACATTATGTTCGTAATTCTATTCAAATAGAATCTGGAGAATTAAATAGTATTTGTGATTTAGCTAAAGAATATTCAATTGCCATCTATTTGGGCATAATGGAAAGGGCAAAAAATAGGGGAGGTCATAGTATTTATGCGTCCTTGGTTTATATTAATGAACAGGGCGAAATTAAATCTGTCCATAGAAAATTACAACCAACTTATGACGAACGTTTAACATGGGCACCTGGCGATGGAAATGGATTACAAGTGCATCCCTTAAAACAATTTACTGTTGGGGGACTTAACTGTTGGGAGAATTGGATGCCATTACCAAGAGCTGCATTATATGGTCTAGGAGAAGACTTACATGTAGCAGTTTGGCCCGGTAGTGACCATAATACTAAAGATATTACCCGATTCATCGCCAGGGAGTCTCGCAGTTATGTCATCTCTGTTTCGGCCTTAATGCATAAAGAGAATTTTCCTGAAGAAACACCATATATTAAAGAGATACTATCCGAGGCTCCTGATACTTTGGCAAATGGAGGTTCTTGTATCGCAGGGCCAGATGGAGAGTGGATAGTAGCACCTATTATTGGCAAAGAAGGTCTAATATATCATACACTTGACTTTAATCGCGTATTTGAAGAACGTCAAAACTTTGATCCCGTTGGACATTATTCAAGGCCTGATGTTACTAAACTCATTGTAAATAGAGGGAGACAATCTACCGTCGAGTTTAACGACTAATTAGTGCTCTTAATTTATTTAGAAATTAATTCTGACTTGGGAAGTGTGAAGAAAAAACTAGAGCCAATATTCAAAGAACTTTCTACCCAAATCTTTCCTCCATTTAATTCAATTAGCTCTTTACATAATGAAATGCCTAATCCGGTACCTTTTTCTCTATTAGTTCCAACAGTCGAATAGGTTTTATCCGTATTAAAAATTTCATCAATGGTTTTTTTATCCATACCAATACCCGTGTCTTTTATATATATTTCCCAGAAATTGAGTCTATCGGCTGCTCCTATTGAAATTTCTCCGTTTACTTCGGTAAATTTTAAAGCATTGTTTAAAAGGTTTCTTACAACAACATCTAAATGATTCCCATCTGCAAAAGAAACAATATTGGATGAAATATTATTTTGAATAGAGATTGATTTTTTTGAAGCTATTTCTGATAGTAATGAGATATTGTCATCTAAAATATTTTGTACAATGTTGTTCGTTGGATTCGTTGTTAGTCCATTAATTTGTGTTTGTCCCCAATGCAATAGATTATCAAGTGTAAATGCTATGCTGTCAATATATGTTTTGAGTTTAGGAACAAAGGCTATAAATTCTTTTTTGCTTATGGAGCCTTTCAAATGGAGTTTAATAAGTTCTTGAAAAGAAATTATAGGCCCCCGTAAATCATGACCTACAATTGAAAATAATTTATTTTTTGTCAAGTTAGTATAACGCAGTTGTTTTTCACTCTGTTTGAGATTAGCTTGTTGAATCATTAATTTTTGATTTAATGATTTATAATTTTTCTCATTTCTTTTAACTAAAAAAAGGACGGTTAGTAGAAAAATTAGAATACCAATAGATATAAAAACATATGATTTTTGCTTGGCTACTAATTCTTCATTTGCTTCGATAAATTCTTCTTTTTCTTCCTCATATTCCTTTTGCGCTTTAAAAAGCATAAGAGCTTTATTATTTTCTTTGATACTTAAAGAATCTTTTAATGTTTGGTACTTTTCATAATACTGCAAAGCGGTTTCAAATTCCCCATTACTTTTATTTATTAAAAACAACATGCGAGCACTATCTTTAGATCCTTTTGTAAAAGTTAGCTTTTCAGAAAGTTTTCTTGCTTTGTTGGCATACTTAAAAGAGAGCTCATTTTTATTAAGACCTAAAAGTGCCTCAGACATTCCGAGTAACATTCTTATTTGGTAGTATTCATCATCTAATTCTTTATAAATAGCCTCACTCTTTTGGTACCAGAGAACGGCAGTTTCAAATTCATTCTTTTTTAGAAATAACTTTCCTTTTATTTCATAGGCATACGCAAGCCAATCAAGAATTGCATTTTCTTTAAATATTTTTAGGGAGTAATCTAGGTTTTTTAGTGCTATATCAAATTTCTTTATATCGATATTAAGGTGTGCTATGTTACAGTTAGTTTTTGCCAAGGCAATTGGCTTGCCGAGTTTTACTCTAATAATTTTGGCTTTAGTGTAGTAATTAAGAGCCATATCATAGTCATTTAATTGTAAATAAAGAGAGGCTATGTTAGCATTGAAATTGGCAAGAGATGTAAAGTTTTTTAAAGATTCGGCTCTTTCTTTTCCTTCTAAATAAGTTTTTAGTGCTAGAGTGAAATTACCCTTGAACTCATATTCGTATGCAATTGCATCTATAGTAGTTAACTCTAATTCATATTCAGCATGTTCTTTCGCCTGGTTATTTGAAATTGAGAAATTTTTTAGTGCCAGCTCATGCTTACCTTTTTTCGAAAAAAAAGTCCCTAAGTTGAAATAACACTTGGCTTTTCCAATTTTAAAATCTATGGACTCACTTAAGCCTAGAGCTTCATTAGTTAGTAAATAAAGGGTGTCTAAATTATAATATCTATTTTCAAATGCTAAGTCCAATAGGGTATTAATATAAAGTGTGTCTTTTTGGAAATTAGGTAATGTTTTCTTTAAATTTTCAACTTGTTGTTTTATACTATCACGTTTAGTAATTTGAGAAGATAAACTAGTAAGAATGAAGCAAAAGATAAAAAAGGAGATACGAAATCTGATTTTCAAAATTTAGAACTTTTGTGTTTGATAAAAATTTATTTTTCAATCAATTGGTAGCCTTGTTTAATCCCTTTTTCAATTGGTGGCACACCGCGTTCCATCCACATTGGTTTAGGTTTTCCTTTTAAATAATGGTCAAAAAATTGTGCCATTCGAATACTAAAATCAGTTCGATTTTGATACTTCAATGGCCAGTGTGGTTCTCCGTTGTAATTTAAAAACCATGAAGGTTTGCCTAATCTACGTAGACTTACAAAAAATTCAATGCCTTGATACCATGGAACATGACCATCCGCATCGTTATGCATTATCAATAAAGGGGTGTTGATTTTATCAATATTAAAAATTGGGGAGTTCTCGATATATCGAGCGGGGTATTCCCATGGAGTGCCACCAATTCTGCTCTGAGTGTGTTCATATTGAAATTGTCTACTTAAACCAGTCCACCATCTAATACCGCCATAAGCACTAATCATATTAGGAACAGGCGCCCCAGACTCAGCAGCCTTAAAAATATCGGTTTTGGTAACTAAATATGCAATTTGGTAACCGCCCCAACTATGACCTTGTACACCAATATTATCCTTATCAATAAATCCTTTTTCAATTAATGAAGTTACACCAGGGATAACACAGTTATATGCACTTTCTCCCGGATATCCAATTCGATATTCTACATCGGGATTAAAAATCACATAACCTCGACTTGTAAAAAAACTATAATTAATAGTAGAACGCTCAGGTTTTGGATACCTATGCCTATGAATTCCATCTGAGCTTCGTTCATAAAAATTGACTAGTAGAGGATATTTTTTAGTTGGGTCAAAATCTTCCGGTTTAACCAACATCCCCGATAACACTTTCCCGTCTAACGAAGTCCAATTAACCAATTCAATGGTACCCCAATTATAGGATGATTGTTGTGGGTTCGCTTCGCTAAGTTTTATATCTTTTTTAAAATTTAAGTCCGTTAAGCGTATATCAGGAAAAGTCTCAAAAGATTCTTTTGAATAAATTACGGTATTACTCAATTTTGATTTTTGAAAATTGGAATAACGATAAGGACCTTCAATGAGTTGTTTTATAGAATTATTCTTTGGATTGAATTCTGCATACCCAGCATTTTTAGTGGTTTCATTAAAGGTTCTTAAAATCCACTTTTCATTAATATTTAAGTAGTGTTTTTCTTTATCCAATTCTTCATAGCGATATACAGTTTTGGTTGCTCTGCCATTAGTTAATCGAACAGATTTTTTTGTGTCAGGATTGAATTTCCAAATATCATATCTATCATAAATGACTATTTCTTTATCATATTTTGTCCAGCCTGCAAGACCGTAGGCTCTAGGAAAAATAGGTGAGTCATTACGTTCATCATAAAAAATGCTACCCTTTGTGAGGCTTGCATAGCTTTTATTATTAAGATTATAGGCGAACCATGTACTATCTGCACGATTGTAACCATATCCATAATTTGTTTTTGGACTCAATCTCATTCTGGGTATTTGCTTCAACTCTAAATGAGTTTGTCCTGTTTCTGTATTGATAACTTTGTAGTCATAAGCTCTACGTCCTGTCCATTGACTTGGTAGTTCGTAAGGTATACTTGTATTTACAAGCGCAAATTTACCATTACCCTCATCACCTAATTCCGTATTCATAAAGGCAGAACTCGCCAATTGAACTATTTTATTATTTTTTAAATGATAAGCCGATGTAAATGATTGAATACTATCATTTTTAAGTTGTAATTCTTGAACAGTGTATAATTTAGGTTCATTATAGGTCCATACTTCTACATTTACAATTTCTTCTGCCAACAGGGAAGTATCTTTTTCAATTGGAGGTTTAGCAAGGCCAAAAAATAATGTTGACTCATCTTTTGAAAAATGAACCTCGCCATATTTTGAAACAACGTATCCGCTTGGTGTGGTTGCATTATCTGCTATTTTCATAGCTGTTTTTTGACCTTCTTTCCATAAATAAAGTTCGTTAGGTCTTAATTGAATTTTGGAAGTATCAGTATCTACAACAAATCCCAAATTCTTACCAGATTCACTGAAGTTCATCTTAAAGTATTTAGCTTTAGTTGCTTTATGCAATACAATTTTCGAGTTGGATACTAAATTCATTATAAAAACCCCTGAGGAATCTTTTTTGGTTTCACCTGTTGAAGAATAGGCTAGATATTTTCCTTTTTCGGCAAAAATGTAATCTTTTACAAATTTGATAGTATCTTGAGAATTGTTTTTTAGATTTCTAAGAACTAAATGATACCCATTGTCTTTTCCAACTTTTTTAAGTTTTTCTTTTTTCTTTTCTTTTGTTTTAGTTGAATCTTTTTCTTCTAAGGTTTTCTCTTTTTTAATGTCTTCTAATTGATATGCTACAAAACCGGACCATTTTTTCGGAACTTTATATGATTTTATATTCCCAATTTTAGAAAGGAATTGTGTCTTTAAATTGAAAATTGCCAAAGAATCTTTCGGGAGGTTTTTCTTTTTAACTTTACGCTTTTTCATGGCAATAACACTGTCTTTCCAAGCATTTATATTAAAAATTGCGTATTTTGAATTATAAGTAAATTGACCTTTATCGGCTCTATCATATTCTAAAATAAAGTTGCCATTTGAATCTTGTATTTTTAAAAAGTTGTCTTTTTCACCACGTTCAATACTGTAAATTACATGCGAACCATCAGGTGATATTGTGGCGTCTTGAACTGTACTCCAGATTTTATAATCCGCATGATCTAAAACCTTTTTTTGAGCTAATATAGTTGTCCCGAATAGTGCGAGAAGTAGAAATAAAATTTTACGATTCATTTTGGTTGAATTAGTTACTATAAATATAAGTGTTAATTGCATGTTATATTAGGTGTTTATAATTCTCATTTTCGTTAGAAAGAGCATTTCTAAAAGCCTACCTTTGTCAAAAATTAATGACTGATGGCGAAATCAGACTATAAGGGTAAGCGCAAACCCAATTCAGATAGCAATAAAAACCGACCAACTGGTGGGTTTAGAAAAAAGAAAGACTTCTCAAGAAGTACACCTCCTAAAAAGCGAAAAGCACCACCAAAAACAAATACCAATCCTGATGCCATTAGGTTAAACAAATACATTGCAAATGCAGGTGTTTGCTCTCGTCGCGAGGCCGATACGTATATTGCGGCCGGCAGTGTCACTGTAAACGGTAAGGTGGTATCTGAAATGGGCTATAAAGTAAAGTTGACTGATGATGTTCGCTATGATGGACAGCGACTAAACCCTGAGAAAAAAGAGTATATTTTATTAAATAAACCTAAAGGGTTTATTACCACAACAAATGACGAAAAAGGCAGAAGAACAGTAATGGAATTAATTTCTAGTTCATCTAATAATCGATTATTTCCTGTGGGCAGGTTAGATAGAAATACAACGGGTCTTTTAATGTTTACGAATGATGGAGATATCACCAAGAAATTGACCCATCCGAAATTCGGAGTTCGTAAAATTTATCATGTTGTACTCGACAAAAATGTTACTCTAGCGGATTTGAAAAAAATTCAAGCTGGTCTTGAATTGGAAGATGGACCAGTTCAAGTAGATGAGGTTTCCTACATTAGTGGCACTACCAAAAAAGAAATTGGAATTGAAATTCATTCAGGTCGTAACAGAATCGTAAGGCGCATTTTTGAACATCTAGAATATAAAGTAGTGAAGCTGGACCGAGTAGTTTTTGCTGGATTAACCAAAAAAGATTTGCCTCGTGGTCATTGGAGAAACCTTACGGCTCAAGAAGTAATTAATTTGGGGATGATAAAATAGTAAGTAAATGAAATGCCAGAAGGCGCATTTCTCCGTGTCGCTAGTTTTTTACTACTTTTTTGTGCAATGTCTCTTTCACAGAATGATGCGACCTTAATTATTAATATTTACGATACTTATCTCGTTTTTGATTATACTACTTTCTTTATAATTTTTGCACAGTGGTTTGGCTTAATTGGATTAGGCTATTGGATACTAGCCAGAATTAATATTAAAATGATTTCAAGCCTTCAATTGGCACATTTTATAGGTTCATTAATCTTATTGATTCCACTTTGTTTTCCAAAATATTTTAGAATAGAAGATAAAGACTTTCCTTATTTAGGAGCTAGTGACAAAATATATCACCAATATGATGAATCTGCCATTTTCCTTTTGGCTTTCCTATTATTTATAGCGGTGCAACTTGTTTATTTTTTGAATATTTTACTATCAACATTGAGGAGAAACAAATATTGAAATTCTTTTGCTATCTAAAGCGTAGTTAGTACTACAGGTTTTTCATTTTTGCTTTAATCATATCTAAACACAAATTTCCTAAACTGCCTTCATGAGAATGGTCTATATCCTTTTTAGGTTTAAAATTTCCATTTTCAATGGCTTTGCCCATGGTTTTATAGGCATCTCGAAAGGGTATGCCAGTTTTTACCATTTCATTTAAAGTATCAACACTGAATAGATAATCATATTTAGGATCTTCGAGAATGTCTTTTTTAACTTTAACTTCATTTAGACTAAAAGTCATAAGCTCTATACAAGCTTTCATGTCTTGCAATGCAGGAACTATAATTTCTTTTACCAACTGTAAATCACGATGATAACCGCTCGGTAAATTATTGGTAATTAATGTAAGTTGGTTAGGAATAGCCTGAATTTTATTGCATTTGGCGCGAATTAATTCAAACACATCTGGATTCTTTTTATGAGGCATAATACTGCTACCAGTAGTTAACTCATCTGGAAAGGAAATGAAATCAAAATTCTGACTCATATAAAGCGTAATATCCATAGCCAATTTGGACAAGGTTCCAGCAATACTAGAGATGCCAAAGGCAGTAGCTTTTTCCACCTTTCCTCTGCCCATTTGGGCAGCAACGACATTATATTTCATAGTATTAAAACCCATGTCTTTTGTTGTAAAACTTCTATCAATTGGAAACGAGCTACCATAACCTGCTACGCTTCCTAGCGGATTTTGATCAGCAATTTTATATGCCGCTTGCACAAAAAACAGATCGTCAATTAAACTTTCTGCATAAGCCGAAAACCATAGTCCAAATGAAGATGGCATAGCAATTTGTAAGTGAGTATAACCTGGAAGCAAGACTTTTTGATGCTTTTCTGCAAGAAGAAGGAGTTTATTGAAAAGGAGTTTTACTTGAGATTTAATCTCAGTTAGTTCTTCTTTTAAATACAAATGCATCGCCACTAAAACTTGATCGTTTCTTGATCTAGCTGTATGAATCTTTTTACCGGTATCACCAAGCTTTTCAATTAATAGGAATTCAATTTTGGAATGCATGTCTTCAAAAGTCTCTTCAATAGTGAAGTCTCCTTTTTCAATTGACTTAGCAATGGCATCTAATTCACTTATCAAAGCCTTGGATTCTACCTCAGTTATCAAACCAACTTTGCCTAGCATTTTAGCATGTGTCTTTGAAGCTATTACATCATATTTAGCTAAAACTAAATCAAGTTCACGGTCGTTGCCGACAGTGAAATAGTCTATTTTCTTATCGGTATTAAAACCTTTGTCCCAGAGTTTCATAGTTCAATTATCAGTTAGCGATGGACTATAACTAATGGTCCATTATTTATTAATTATTGGTCGATGTTAAGAATCCTTCAAGAATATCAATGTACAAACCTACCCCTTCTTCTACTTCTCTTACATAAATAAATTCATCTGCAGAATGCGAGCGAGGACTATAACCTGGTCCCAATTTTAAGGATTGGCAACTCAATTTTGCTTGGTCAGATAATGTTGGCGAACCGTAGGTTTCCCTACCTAGCGCGATGCCAGATTGTACCAGAGGATGGTCAAGTGAAATTGAAGAACTGTCTTTGTTCAAAGATCGAGGGGTTAATTGACAAGGTGCTTCTTTTTGAAGAATGTCATTAATTTCTCCATTGGAATAGCAATCATTTACCCTTGTATCAATGACCAAATCAACATGCGCAGGTACAACGTTGTGTTGACTGCCGGCGTTTAGTTGTGTAACGGTAATTTTAACTGGCCCCAATACTTCTGACACTTTTTCGAATTCATAGTTTTTGAACCAATCCAAAATTGCTGCTGTCTTGTAAATAGCACTGTCATCATTTGGATGTGCTGCATGTGAAGGAGTACCAAGAATTTTCCCGTCATATACTATTAATCCTTTTTCAGCAATGGCAAGTTGCATTTCTGTTGGTTCGCCTACAATAGCGACATCAATTTCTGGAAGAATAGGCAACAGGGCTGATAGGCTCTTCGCACCGGCATCTTCTTCTTCACCGGTTGCAGCCATGATAATATTATGACTGAGGTCTTCTCGCTCATAAAAGTGAACAAACGTTGCTAATAATGAACATAAACAACCTCCGGCATCATTGCTTCCTAAACCATATAGCTTTCCATCCTTTATATGAGCATCAAACGGGTCATTGGTATAAGCGGAATTTGGTTCAACTGTATCATGGTGGGAGTTCAATAATAGGTTCGGTTTGCTTTCATCATAATATTTGTTGTACGCATAAATATTGTTGTACTGTCTTTTGGTCTCTACTCCAAACTTCTTCAACCAAGCTTCAATAGCATTACCGGTTTTCTCTTCTTCTTCTGAAAGAGAAGGAATTGCAATTAGTTGTTTCAATAAATCCAAAGCTTCTTGTGCTAGTGTGTCTTTATCAATCGTCATAAAACTAGTGTTGTGTAATTGGTATTTTCTTTCTCAAATAGGCCTAAATTACCTATTCTTACTTCTTTTACTCCATTTTTAAGGGCGTGAAAACAATTCTGCATTTTAGGAAGCATGCCATTTGCAATACTGCCTTCAGATATTAAACTTTCATAAGAATTTGAATCAATTTTTTTAATGACTGAGTTTTTATCCTGAAAATTTTGAAGGACTCCATTTAGTTCAAAACAATAATAGAGCGTAGTTTCAAAGGTTGTGCTCATCCCAATCGCTAATTCTGAGGCAATGGTATCCGCATTAGTATTTAATAATTGTCCCTTTTGGTCATGAGTTAAAGCACAGAAAACTGGCGAAAGCTCAAGTTTCAAAAGATTACTTATGAGATTTGTATTTACACCGTCTACATCACCTGCAAAGCCGTAATCAATATCAGTTACAGGTCTTTTATGAGCATGAATGGAATTGCCGTCAGCCCCACTCATTCCAATGGCATTGCATTGTAAAGATTGTAGCTTAGAAACAATTTTTTTGTTGGTTAATCCACCATAAACCATAACGGCAACATTTAAACTTTCAGCATCGGTTATTCTTCTGCCATTTACCATTTTAGTAGCAATGCCCATTTTTTCTAAAACTTGGTTGGCTTTTTTTCCCCCTCCATGAACTAAGATTTTAGGCCGATCAATTTTTGAGAATAAGTCTAAGAACTTAAAAAGTTCAGACTCATTTTCAATGATGTTACCACCTATTTTTATTATGGATAATTGCTGTTTCACAGTTTTTCTAAAATTCTCTTTAATACTAATTGTACCGAATAGGTTCTGTTATTTGCTTGTTCAATTACTAAACTTTGATTGCTATCTAAAACAGCATCTTCGACCACCACGTTTCTTCTGACTGGCAAACAATGCATGAATTTGGCATTACCCAATTTTTCTTTTGTCATCATCCATTTTTTATCTTGAGATAATATTTCACCGTAATCTGAGTAGCTACTCCAATTCTTTACATATACAAAGTTCGCATTTTCTAAAGCCTTTTCTTGGTCGTGAACAATTGTACATCCTTTTGTGATTTTAGGATTCAACTCGTATCCCTCAGGATGTGTAATCACAAACTCTGCATCTTGTAATTTCATCATCTCCACAAAAGAATTAGCAACAGCATGGGGCAGTGCTTTCGGGTGTGGTGCCCACGAAAGAACTACTTTAGGTTTTTCTTTAGTCTTGTTTTCTTCTAATGTAATTGCATCAGCCAAGGCTTGTAAAGGATGGGTCACAGAGCTTTCCATATTAACCACGGGAATACTAGCGTAGTTTCGAAATCCGTTCAATACGAGTTCTGCCTCGTCTTTTTCCTTATCGATTAAACCAGCGAATGCTCTAATAGCAACAATATCAGCAAACTGGGAAACTACCTGAGCAGCTTCTTTAATATGCTCAGATTTGCCTTGATCCATGATAGTTCCGTCTTCAAATTCTAATTGCCAACCTTCACTACCAAAATTCATTACCATAACTTGCATGCCTAAATTCATTGCTGCTTTTTGAGTGCTTAAACGAGTTCGTAGACTATTGTTGAAAAATAATAGGCAAACTGTTTTTTGGTTACCTATTGTTTTCAATTGGTGTGGATTTTCTTTTATAGCAATAGCTTCTTTTACAGCTTCCTGTAAATTTTCTAAGTCGTTAATAGATAGGTAGTGTTTCATTTTAGTTCTGCTTTAAGAGCATCAAAGAAAACATCAATATGATTCTTTGTGATATTTAATGCCGGTAGAAATCTTAATAGTTTTTTATTGGCTGAACCACCGGTAAAAACATGTTGCTTGTAAATGAGTTTTTTGCGTAAATCTGCAACTTCAAAATCAAATTCTAAACCTAACATTAATCCCCTGCCTTTGACCTTTTTAATCGCCATAATTTCTTTTGTCTTTCCATAGAAATAACAACCTAATTCGTTGGCATTTTCAATAAGATTTTCATTTTCTAAAACTTCTAGTACAGCCATAGTTGCCGCACATGCCAAATGGTTTCCACCAAAGGTTGTTCCAAGCATGCCGTAAGAGGCCTTAAGAGATTGATGAATTAATATTCCACCAACTGGAAAGCCATTACCCATACCTTTGGCAATGGATATGATGTCTGGTTTTATACCGTGATGTTGAAACCCAAAAAACTTACCACTTCGGCCAAAACCAGATTGTACTTCATCGGCAATAACTAAGACATTATTTTCTTTACATTTTGCCTCAATAAATTGATAGAATTTTGAACTTGGTTCATCTAAACCGCCAACTCCCTGAATAGCTTCTAGAATTACGGCGCAATACTCCCCGGTCTTTAAAGCGGCTTCCAAACCATCAAAATCTTCAAAAGCTAGAAATGTAACTTTTTGTTGCAGATTTATAGGAGCATTAATTTTTATATTATCCGTGGTGGCTACTGCTGCTGAGGTTCTACCATGAAAAGCGTTGTTAAAAGCAATTACTTTTGATTTCCCAGTTTGGAATGATGCCATTTTTAAGGCATTCTCATTTGCTTCTGCTCCTGAATTGCATAGAAATAAGTTATAGTCATCGCAATCAGAAAGTACACCTAGTTTGTTTGCTAGCTCAGCTTGTAAAGGATTTTGAATTGAATTGCTATAAAAACCAATATTATCTAACTGATTCTTTAACCGGTTAACATAATGAGGGTGTGAATGTCCTATAGAAATTACTGCATGCCCGCCATAAAAGTCTAAATATTTTTCTCCCTTATCATCAATGACCTCAACGCCTTTTGCTGAAACTGGAGTTACATTATAAAGCGGATATACATCAAATAGTTTCATAATTATCCTTTTCTTATATCACTTATTTTTTCAAATGAGGTAACAATACCTCTTATTAATGAGGAGCTTAGACCCTGATGTTCCATTTCGTTTAAACCAGAAATAGTACAACCTTTAGGTGTAGTCACACGGTCTATCTCTTCTTCAGGATGATTACCCGACTCAATTAATAGGCTTGCCGCACCATTACAAGTATGCATAGCTAGTTCTTGTGCTTCTTTTGCATCAAAACCTAGTTGAATTGCCCCTTGGGTAGTAGCACGTATTAAACGCATCCAAAATGCAATACCGCTAGCGCAAATAACTGTCGCTGCTTGCATTTGTTCTTCAGGAATTTCTATAGAATGCCCCATTCTGTTAAAAATTGCTTTAGCTAAATCAATTCGTTTTTTACCCAAATCATTACTACAAATACAAGTCATTGACTTACCAACAGAAATTGCTGTATTGGGCATACTTCTAATGATATATTTATCAGTTCCAATTACGGTTTCAATTTTTTGAATTCCGAAACCTGTTATGGTACTAATTAGAACATGTTTTTCACTCAATAAATCTTTAACATCATTAAGAATAGCTTCAAAATGACCAGGTTGAACAGCAAAAATTAGAATATCCGAATTTTTCACAGCTTCCGCATTATCAGTCGTAACGGTTACATTTCCATACTTTTCAAATGTTGAAATTTCTGCCGTATTTCTTTTGGTAAGGTACATTGATGTTGCCCCATTGCTGTGTAAAATTCCTTTTGCAATTGCTAATCCTAAATTACCAGCTCCTATTATCGCTATTTTCATTGTTCTGCTTTTCTTTTTAAAAAACCCCTGCTTTTAATTGTAACCCTTCACCCTCATTTAATCTAAATATCAAATTCATATTCTGTACAGCTTGCCCTGATGCTCCTTTTAATAAGTTGTCTATTGCAGAAGTAACCAGTAATAAATTTTCATGCTTGTGTAAATGAATATGACAATTATTCGTATTAACGACCTGTTTTAGGTGAATAGGTTCATGAGAAATATGAGTGAATACAGCATTCTCGTAATATTTTTGATATAGTGCTTTGGCTTCTTTTATACTTCCTTGAAATTCGGTGTATGCAGTGGCCAGTATACCTCTTGGAAAATTACCTCTGTTTGGTAGAAAATTTAATCTTCCTATTTCATTGTCAAAAGCTGTTAGACTTTCGTTAATTTCACTTAAATGCTGATGTGTAAAAGGCTTGTACCAACTTACATTGTTGTTTCGCCAACTGAAATGGGTGGTATCAGATGGTTTTATTCCTGCACCTGTACTACCTGTTACTGCATTAACATGAATATCGTTGTGTAAGAGCCCTTTCTTTGCTAATGGTAATAAAGCCAACTCAATTGCCGTCGCAAAACAACCAGGATTAGCAATGTATTGCGCATCGGAAATAGAATTTTTGAATAATTCTGGTAGGCCATAAATAAACTGTTTTTCTTCAAAGTTAGAATCTGCTTTTAGTCTAAAATCATTACTTAAATCTATAATCTTCGTTGTATTTGAAAACGAATTTTCTGCTAAAAATTTAGAAGAATTTCCGTGTCCAAGGCAAAGGAAAACCACTTCAACTTTTAAATTTACTTTTCCTGTGAATTCTAGTTCTGTTTGCCCTAATAAATCTGGATGGGCTGATGATAATTTTTTTCCGACTCTTGTAGTACTAAAGACAAAGTCAATTTCGACTTGAGAATGATTTATCAAAAGTCTTATAAGCTCTCCGCCTGTATATCCAGAGCCACCAATAATACCTGCTTTAATCATGATTTTGATTTACATGGTTAGCGATTTTACCTGGGTTGGATAGAATCTTTATGAACCCTTTGGCCTCATCAGCTGACCAACCTTTATTCATTTCTCCATAACTACCAAAAGACGCATTCATTAAATCATGAGGTGATGTAATTCCATCCAATCTAAACTGAAAAGGATATAAACTCACAAAAACATCTCCAGAAACATTTTTTTGGGTATCCGTCAAAAAGGCTTCAATATTTCTCATTACCTCATCTAAATAATTACCCTCATGCAAAAGCATTCCGTAAAAATTGCCTTGCTGTTCTTTTTGATATTGCTGCCATTTGCTCAAAGTGTGTTTTTCCAACAAATGATGGGCTTTGATAATTATTAAAGGAGCGGCGGCTTCAAAACCTACTCTTCCTTTAATTCCGATAATGGTATCTCCCACATGAATATCTCTTCCAATAGCATATTTGGACGCCATAGCTTCCAACTTTTCAATGTTAGAAACAGGACTGTTCTTTTCCCCATTAATGGCAACCAACTCGCCTTTACTAAAAGTTAGTTTTACTTGTGTTGGCTCTTTTTCTTTTAACTGGCTTGGGTAAGCAGCATCTGGTAAGGGTAGATTAGATGTCAATGTTTCATCACCACCGACTGAAGTGCCCCAAAGGCCTTTATTAATAGAATATTTTGCTTTTTCCCAAGAGTAATCTACACCGTTTTCTTTCAAATACGTTATTTCAGATTCTCGAGATAATTTATTGTCCCTAATTGGTGTGATAATCTCAATCTCGGGTGCAAGCGTTTGGAAAATTAGATCAAAACGCACTTGGTCATTTCCTGCGCCAGTACTTCCATGAGCAATATATTTTGCACCAACTTTTTTTGCATGATTGACAATTTCCACAGCTTGAATAATTCGCTCTGCACTAACCGAAAGAGGATAGGTATTATTCCGTAAAACATTACCAAATATCAAAAACTTAACTACTTTATTGTAAAAAATTTGAACTGAATCAATGGATGTATAACTAGAGGCACCAAGAGCAATAGCTTTGTCATTGATGGTTTTTATCTCATCAGATGAGAATCCACCGGTATTTACGCTTACAGCATGAACTTCATATCCTTCTTCTTTTGAAAGATATTTGGCACAATAAGATGTATCTAATCCGCCACTATATGCTAATACTAGTTTTTTCATTTTGTTTTTTTCTTTAGAAACAGGCTTTCTTTTATGCTTTTCAATCTTTGAAACGCTTTACTGTTTAATTTTTCTTTCTCTTTTATTTTAGTTGAAGGGTCATACAACATTCCCGTGCAAAGGCACATGTTTCGTTCGGTTCTAGTCAGGATATCAAAATTTTTACAAGTTTGACATCCCTTCCAAAATTCAGGATCATCTGTGAGTTCAGAGAAGGTTACAGGTTTATAGCCTAATTCATAATTCATTTTCATGACAGGAAGACCTGTTGTAATTCCAAATATTTTGGCTTTTGGAAATTTTTCTCTTGACAACTCAAAAATCCGTTTCTTAATTTTCTTAGCAAGGCCTTGATTGCGAAAATCTGGGTGAACAATTAACCCTGAGTTCGCAACAAAGCCCTTATTTCCCCAAACTTCGATATAACAAAACCCGGCAAATTTGTCGCCTTCTAAGGCAATCACGGCATTCCCATTTTCTAATCTTTTAATAATGTATTCAGGGGTTCTACGCGCAATACCAGTACCGCGAACCTTGGCAGAATCTGTGATGGTATCGCTTATGATTTGTGCGTATTTAAAATGTGATTCGTTAGCAACAATGATTTCCATTGCTATGTTTTTTTAAGTAATAATTTGAATAAATTTTGTGGAACTTGCGGGAATGGACTCACCTATTCCCATAGAAATGATGCACCCTTACGGGCGACGACGGAAAGCGAAGGGACGAACAGGGTTCTGGATACCTGTATCATTAAATATGTAATTTTTATCATTCATTACGGAGTAAATGTACAAATTAAATTGAAAGCGGCTAGTTTAGGTTAAATTTTTTACGAAAGCTTGACATTATGTTACGATTTTTAAAAACTTCGAATCCGAGGTAGCCTAAAACCAAACAATATTCAATGGTTAGCAACCATAAGTTTTCTTTAAAGCCAGGGTTTGTGTATGCATAATAACTTAAAATTACTAATAAACACCAAACTATAGGGAAGCGATAATTAGTTAAAATACCTAAAATCAATAGAAAAATAATATACCATGGATGCACTGTGCTAGATAAAAAATAGTAGCTAGAAAGTAAAATAAGCATGGAATTCATGAGTGTTTTTATGTTCTGATTTTTTCTAAAAAAAGTAAGTAATAACGCCAATGTGATAATCACTTTTGGAATAAGACTGCCATAAGATTTGACTAATTCCCAAGGTTTAGCTTCAAAATACAAAACCCCAATTTTTTTAACCAAATTATAAACAGATGCATTGAACTCGAAATTTGAAAACCAAAGTCCAACCGTTTTAGAATAGTTAGCAATGAATTCTGAGGAATAAAATGGAAGTAAAAAAGCAATACAGGTTATACCAATCAAACTATAGAACAGTGTGCTTTTTTTTAATCCTAAATGTTTTAAAAAGAGCGGCAAAAACAGAATTGGAACTAGCTTTAACAAAATGGAGAAGGCATAAATTGGCGCTGCTTGTTTCCATTTATTCGTGGATATTAAATAAATAGCCCAAACAAAGAAGAAAAGCATGACTCCTTCAAAATGCAAATTACCTGTTAGCTCAATTATTACTAGAGGATTTAAAAAAAACCAGAAAGCAAGATGGTTTGAACGTCCTAAGTTTTGCAATAATTTTCGTCCAAAATATAAGATACCTATATCAGCTAGAATTGTGGTAATTCGCATCACTATCAAAGAACCTAATATACTTCCTCCACTTAAAAAGCTGGAGATTGTAAATATGATTTGATTTAAGGGAGGGTAGTTGCTATAATGCCTAGCACTTAGAGAACCCATACCATCGTAAAGCTGTTGCGCATTGGCAATGGTTAAATCTGATTTTTCAATTAAAGTATTTGGAGTATACAAATATGGATTAATCCCATTTTTGATTAGTTCTCCATCCCAGATAAAACGATAAAAATCTTGTGATAAATTTGGTTCTGCAATAAGGAATACTAATCTAAAAAGAAGACCTGTAACAAGCAGAAATTTAAAATTCCATTTTTCGAACTTGATTAGTTGAAAACAAAAGAAAAATAGTGCTGCAAAAAGGGTGATTAATTTGGTAAAATCATCCCGTTGAAGGTCGTAAGCAAAAACTTTATAAAACATCAAACTTCCCAAAACCAGAAGAATTGAGATTTTGTGTACTTTCCAAAAAGTAAGCATGATTACGCCTTTGCCGTGAGGGACTTAAAAAATACAAAGCCAAAACCTAAGAATAACATTAAATGAAATGGAAACAATCCGTAATCATTTAAAGGTATAGCGCTATACATTCCGAATAGGAAGTAAAGCATTAAACCAAACTCAATAATCATGTTTGGAGATAACTTGGTTGCTAAATATTTGTTGCCTTTCCAACTATCAGTAATGTTGTTAATGTTGAATTTGGGTGTTCTTACGAATTCACTGCGCTTGCCTAAATGCCCTTCCATAACTGCGATAGAGTTGTGCAAAGAAAGCCCTAGAGCAACTGAGAAAAATGTAAAGAAAAGTTTAATGTAATCAATGAATTTATCAAACCCACTACCTTGAATACTTTTGTAGGTATACCAATAACAAAAGAAAAGAATAATGGTACTAACAATAAAGAAACTAGTTACTTCAAACACCCACTCTAAATGTCCATAAGTATTCTTAATATACAACATTGGAATACTTAATAAAGCAACGACAAAAACACATAAAAACATAGAGCTATTCAATAAATGCATTACTCCATGAAATTTGGTCTTAAAATCTATGTTCTTAGATTTTACAACACTTGAAACAGTCTTTCTAAAATTTTCAGCACCACCTTTATTCCAACGAAATTGTTGTGATCTAGCGGCACTCATCACAACAGGAAGCTCTGCCGGAGTCTCAACATCTTCTAAATATTTAAACTTCCAATTTTTTAATTGTGCACGATAACTTAAATCAAGATCCTCGGTTAGTGTATCACCTTCCCAGTTTCCAGCATCAATAATGCATTCTTTTCTCCAAATACCGGCAGTACCATTAAAATTGATAAAATGCCCCTTTGAATTACGACCAACCTGCTCTAAGGTAAAATGAGCATCTAAGGCGAAGGCTTGTATTCTAGTCAAAGAATTAAAATCACGATTAATATGCCCCCATCGCGTTTGAACTACACCAATCTCAGCATCTTTGAAATAAGGAACTGTTTTTTTTAACCAATCACTTTCTGGTAAAAAATCAGCATCAAAAATAGCAACAAATTCTCCTTTAGCTATTTCTAAGCCTTCTTTTAATGCGCCAGCTTTAAAACCTTGACGATTCGTTCTGGTGATATGTTGAATGTCTAAACCTTTTGCTTGTAATTCCTTTACTTGTCTTGCGGTGTCTATAACCGTATCATCAGTAGAATCATCTAAGACTTGAATTTCTAATTTACTAGCAGGATATTCAATTTTAGCAATGTTCTCTAAAAGACGATCCATTACATACTCTTCATTATAAATAGGCAATTGAATAGTGACATGCGGAATTTCGCGTGGGTCTAAAAGATTGAATTTAGGTGCTTCGTCATTTTGTTTTTTATTACTCAAATAATTGACCAATAAATTTAGCTGAGCTAGGCTATAGCAGAATATCAGAATTAATGCGAAACTATAAATAGCGATAATGATGTAAGCAATTGTAAGTCCCATATTATTTAATGCTGTATTTGAATATCCAACCTAATATTTTAACGCCTGCAAATATAGCACCTTTTACGGTACCAGATACTTTTGAGACACCAATTCTTTTCTTGTAACGTACTGGTACTTCGGTATATGCCATTTTTTTTCGCAATGCTTTTAACTGCATTTCAACCGTCCACCCATAAGTCTTGTCTTCCATCTCCAATTTTTTGAGTTTTTCGTATTTAATAGCCCTAAAAGGTCCTAAATCCGTAAAATTTGCCCCAAAGAAAAGTTTCATTAAAAATGTTGCAAGAGCGTTACCAAAAATTTGTGGAAATGTCATGGAGCCTGCTTCACGTAATTCTTTTGTCCTTGAACCAATGACCAAATCCATATTCTGATTTATAATTGGAGCTACTACCTTATCTAACTCTTCTGGATAATCTGAATAGTCTCCATCAATAAATACGACAATATCCGGTAGTTTGGACTGTTTGTCGATATAAGCCATACCTTTTAGACAAGCATAGCCATAACCTTTTCTATTTTCAGTAAGCACTGTAGCACCTGCATTTTCAGCATTTAAGACAGTGTTATCTGATGAATTATTATTAACAACAATAATCTCGTTAACTGAGCTTGGGATTTCGTTAATCACATGAACGATGGAATCGGCTTCATTAAACGCGGGAATGATAACTTTAATAATCGGACTCATTTGAGATCAGAAAGTTTGTTTTCTTTTTTAAAGCTGCCAAAGCTAAACCATTCTTTTATCTTCTTTCCGTTTTTATATTTTTCAGCAGATTTGAGTTCTTGGTCGGTATATTTTAGACAATAGCCATTTTTAACTCCGTCTTTTAATTGACATTTATGGTTAATACTTCCATTTTCATCATAAAAAAGCCACCATTTTACTTTCTTACCTTGATTAAAATGCCCCTCCATTTCTAGTTTTCCGTCTTCAGAATAAAAGTGCCAATAGCCCTTTTCTTCATTCATCTTATAATGCCCTTGTTTTTTTAATGACCCATTAAAATGATAGAATTTCCAAAAATCTTCTTTTGATTTTTCAATAATCCAGCCTTGAGATTTTGTTTTACCATTACTATGATATTGGCGATGATATACCTTAGTTGATGTCATCAAGGCAAATAAAAAAAATAAGCTAACTCGAATAAGCATTTTACTTTTTATTCACTAATGTCATTAAATCAACATCATTACCCAATAAAACCTGGTTGCTATCAATACGACCTTCTAAAGGTCCGTTCTCTAACTTTAAGACTCCACGAGGACAAACAGCAGAACAGATACCACAACCAACGCAACTAGAGCGCACAATATTCTCACCTTTTTGAGCATAGGCACGAACGTCAATTCCCATTTCACAGTAAGTGGAACAGTTGCCACATGAGATACATTGCCCACCATTTGTAGTAATTCTGAATTTTGAAAACAGACGTTGCTGAAATCCAAGAATTGCTGCCATTGGACAGCCAAAGCGACACCAAACACGATTTCCAAAAATAGGGTAGAACCCAGTTCCAATAACCCCAGAAAAAATACTTCCTATTAAAAAGGAATATGATTTACGAAGTGTTTCTGATTTAAAAAGAAAAACGTTGCCTTCTCCGCTGAAAAAGTGCATTCCAATTAGTGCTAAAATGATTACCAAATAGCCTATCGCTCCATATTTAGCATCCTTTTGAAGCTGTTCCCTTTTAAAAATCATAACTAAGGCAAACACAGTAGTTAAAAAAGCTGCGACACTTATTAAAAAAGTACTTTTTGTTAACCAGTATTTACTCGTGTCATTGCCCAAATAAGAATACACAACTGCCGTGGTCATCAGGGTTACAAAAACCACAACACTATGAACGACCCAGCGTTCTATTTTCCATGCCTTGACTGTTTTGTCACTTAACTGTCTAAATGAATCACCAGCAGTTTCTGCCAAACCACCGCAACCGCAAACCCAAGAACAATACCAGCGTTTACCATACTTATAAGTAAGTATAGGGCTTATCACAAAAACCGTAACGATTCCGAAAACCAAAAGACCAAAGCCAATATCTCCTGAACTTAAAAATGCTTTGATTCGGTAACCCTCAAAATTATAATAGTTCAAAGGCCACATATTTTTTAAATCATAATATGGCAAACTACCACCATTTAAAACTGAGCTTCCGTTTAGTCTCGCCATTAGTTCAGGAATAATAAAGGCAAAAGCAGTTTGAAAGAACATAACACTCATGGTTCTTATTCTTTCATAACGATTGTGACGATACTTCCAAAGAAACTTTATTCCAAATGCTAAAATTGCAACAGTATAGAGCGTTCCATATACGAACCACTGACTCGCAGGGTTACCACTTAAAGCTCTACTTAAAGGATCAAAAAGACCAATTACACCTTTATTATCACCTTTAGCTACCAAGCCTAAATATTCAGGATAAAAATATAGTATGATATAAAAACCAGTTAATGCAATGCCAGCAACCCATCCCCAAAAACCTTTACTTGATATGGATTTAAACCAAACGCCGTCATTTTTAATGCCAGGTTCTTTATTTGAATACATATCCCAAGCAAACCAAATAGTACCTGCTGATATAGCGGCTAATGATATGCTAAGCCACAAAGTTTTGTTAGGAAAGTCAACATTAAAAGCTGCGAGTAAGATTATCGCTAATCCAAAGAGTCCAATTAGAGTTGCTACTTTTTGATTTCTGCTTAATGTTGCTGGTGGTTGCCCTGTTAAGGCCATACTTCTATCGTAAGTGCTCATATTTTTAAGGTTCAAAAATCCTGATCATTCTATAAGAGAATGACAATGAATTAATTGGTTAGGTTGAATATTCTTTTAAAGCTTTTCTTTTTAGTTGCTATTGATTTGCTGAATTCGGTATTATATTTAGATACAATCTCTTGTTCATAATGCTTGTAAAATTCTGGATCAAAATTGGCATCAATCAAATGTTCCATGATATAATCTATATCTCTTTCTTCATTTAGCCATTTATCAAAAATTTCATGCCGCATTCGAATCCCAAAAGTATTTATGCCTAAAAATTGTTTAGAATCTTTATGAAAAGACGCCGTAATACAAATTTTTTCAGTCGCATGTCGCCAATGGAATTGCTTTTCGTAATCTTTTTTGCCGCGAGCTCCAAATACCCAGCCATATGTTTGATATTCTATATCAAGAAACTTAGCTGAATTAAACCAATGCCCAGGTTTATATTCTAATTTATTCCCGCAAATGGTTTGGGCAACAGTCTCACCCATCATGCGACCCGTGTACCAAACAGCTTCAATTGGTCGTCTATTTCCAATGGCTTCATGTTGTTCGGCGCAATCTCCAATAGCATACACATCTTTTACATTGGTTTCTAAGTGACGGTTTACTTTGATGCCACGACCCAATTCAATACCAGAATCTTTTAGAAAATCTATGTTCGGAGTTACGCCAGCAGTAAGTCCGACCATGTCGCATAATAGTTCTTCGCCTGTTTCTTGAATGATAATAGATTTGACCCTACCATTTTCATCAGCTTTTATTTCTTTAAGATTAGTGCTTAATCGTAAATCAATATGATGTTCTTTAATATGTTCGTTAATGAGTTGTGATTCACCTTCCGGTAGTACTCCATTCCAAAAACTACTTTCTCTAACTAAAAATGTTACTGGAATATCTCTGCTTCTAAGCATTTCAGCAAGCTCTATTCCAATAAGACCACCACCAACGATAACAGCTCGTTTACAAACCTCCTTGTTAGGAGCATTAACTTCTAAAAGATCTAAGTCTTGTTTGGAATATAGTCCTTGAACACCATGTAAATCTTGCCCTGGCCAACCAAACTTATTAGGTTTTGAACCAGTAGCAATAATCAACTTGTCATATTTTAAAGCTCTTGAACCATCAAGTAATAGTTGTTTGTTTGTAGTATCAACCTTATTTACAAAAGCACGAACGAGTTCGATTTTGTTTTTCTCCCAAAACCAGTTTTCATAAGGTTGTATATGGTCAAATTTCATATGACCCATATATACATACATTAACGCTGTTCTTGAGAAGAAGTAATCAGTTTCGGCTGAAACAATAATAATTCTTTTGTTAGATAGTTTTCGGATATGTCTTGCAGCTGAAATACCTGCAATACCGTTACCGATGATAACAATGTTCTCCATTGGTTTTTTATTAGTTGTCAATTGTGTCGTTTTTAAAGGTATGAACTTAACACAAGAAATTAATTTAGAAAGAATTTAAATACCTCATGATATTGTAAGGTTTATTACCATATTACGAACGGCTAATGTGTTGATATATATAATCTTAAAAAATTCTTAAAAAATTATTGGCTTTGTAGGTTGTTGAAAATAGCTACGACTTATGCCTCAGATTTTAATCAATTAAATAATTGAAATGAAAAATAGAACCACACTAACCTTAGTGCTTCTTTTCTTTTTGGTCGAGTTAAGCAAAGCACAGACGACCTCAGATTTTTTTAAAGAGACTAACATGTTTTTTAATACTCATATTGAAGACGGAAAGGTAGATTACAAAACAATTAAAGAAAACCCCACTAGCCTAAATCAACTAATTAGTTTAGCAAATGATATTTCGGTTTTAAAAGAGGATGCAAAGATTTATCAATCCTTTTGGATTAATGCTTATAATCTTGCTGTTATAAAAGGAATAGTTGATAACTACCCGATTAAATCGCCATTGAATAAAAAGGGCTTTTTTGATGAGATTACTTATCAAATAGGAGGTGAAAATATTACTCTTAATGAAATTGAGCATAAGGTATTACGAGGCAACTTTCCTGATGAAGCGAGATTTCATTTTGTATTAGTTTGCGCCGGATTAGGCTGTCCGCCTATTATTAATAAGGCATATTTGCCCGAAACACTAGACCATCAATTGCAAACACAAACAGAACTTGCATTGAATGACCCCAACTTTATTAGAGTAAAAGGTAAAAAGGTGCAACTATCTCAACTTTTTGAATGGTATAAAGCCGATTTCACTAAAGATGGAAAAAGTCAGATTGATTATGTTAATCAATTTAGAAAGGAAAAAATTGACTCTAAAGCTAAGGTTAGTTACTACGAATATGACTGGGCTTTGAATGAAACCAAATAAAAATAATATTTTAAAATAACTACAATGAAAAATTTAAGAAACCATATTCTATTGGTCGGACTTTTTTTGTCTACTCTGAATATTATTGCACAAGACGACACTAGTGATGGAGGAAGTGTTATTCAAAACCTAACACCATCAAAATTGATTGACCAGGGTCAGTGGGATTTGAAATTATTTAATAATTTATACACTCAAAATGAAAGTACCTTTGCTTCAGATGACGGTATTCGACAAAACTTTTTTACTTCAACTTTAGAGGCCTTTACGGGGGTATCTGAAAGTAAAAGAGTAAATGTGGGAGCGATAGTTGAGTATCGAGCGAATGGCAGGGATTTTATTTTGGAAGATGGCAGTAATGAGCGCAGAACAACCTCTGGGTTAACTTCTATTGCTCCTGCAATTAAGTTTGTTCCATTTAAAAATGTGGGTAATTTTTCTATATTAAGTGCATTTTCAATTCCTCTTGTAAGTAGCGAGAATGACGACAATGGAGTTTTTTTAGATCAAAATGGTTTTACATGGCAGAATAGATTTTTTTATGACTATACTTTCCCTGGAAAGAAATGGCAATTGTTTACCGAATTAAATTCTGAATTAAATTTTGGAGACAAAGAAAAAAGTTTTGCTAATAATAGTTTAAATCTTACTCCTGGAGTATTTTTAAGTTATTTTCCGAGCTCTAAATTCACTGTTTTAGGATTAGCACAACACTCTCAGCGATTAGATTTGGGTAATGATTTTACTCAAAATTTTACCGCTTTAGGAGGAGGAGCTAAATATCAACTAACAAATGAATTAAACCTTGAGATACTCTACACCAACTTTGTTAGAGGAGAAAATACAGGTCTAGGTGAAACTTTTAACATAGGTTTGCGAGCTGTTTTTTAGTCTATAGTAAACAAAACAAGTATTTTAGAAGCCTTAACTTTTAACTATGAAAGTATTAAGGCTTCTTTTTTTATGCCTGCTTCAATTTTCTTGCAATAGTCAAATAGCTGAAAAAATAAATGGAATAAGCTTTGTGGCCTCACGTGACAAAGTCACCCAAGCTCATATAAATCCTGTACTTAATGTTAAAGCTAATTACGCTGCAGTAATGCCTTTTGGTTTTATTCGAAATTTAACTGCATCAAATGTTGTTTTTAATACAGATAGACAGTGGTTTGGTGAAACCCGCTCTGGCGCAAAACAGTACTCAGAGCTGCTTCATAAGAATGGTATCAAGGTAATGATTAAACCACAAATTTGGGTTTGGAAAGGAGAGTTTACAGGTGATATACAAATGGAGACAGAAGAATCATGGCAAGAACTTGAAAAGACCTATGAAGATTTTATTCTAACCTATGCGGAACTTGCCCAAGAAGTTAATGCAGAAATATATTGTATAGGAACAGAGTTAAAGGAATTTGTGAAGAACCGACCAGAATTTTGGATAAAACTAATCGCAAAAGTAAAGACTGTTTATACAGGAAAACTGACCTATGCCGCGAATTGGGATGAATACACTAGAACATCTTTTTGGGCAGAATTGGATTATATTGGAGTAGATGCTTATTTTCCGATTTCAGATGCAAAAAACCCTACCAAAACTCAGATGAGTGAAGGCTGGCAAAAATGGAAGATTCAACTCAAGAATATTTCTAAAAAAGAGGGAAAACCTATCCTTTTTACTGAATTTGGTTACCGAAGTATGGATTATACAGGTAAAAAGCCTTGGTTAGTAGATCGAGGAGAAATGGAAGTAAACCTTACAGCTCAAGCTGACGCGACACAAGTTGTATTTGATGAGTTCTGGAAAGAAGGTTGGTTTGCAGGAGGTTTTATTTGGAAATGGTTTATCCACTATGAAAAATCGGGGGGAATTGATGATAATCGTTTCACACCACAAAATAAACCTGCAGAAGATGTAATTAGGAACAATTATGGCGACTATTAGGTAACAAGATTTTCGCCAATGATAAGGAAAAAGTATTTCCTGTTGTATCTTCTTTTCTTCTGTTTAGTCGTATCATGTGATTCTGATGATAGTGAACCATTGACAGATACTACCTTAGACACAACTTTAATCAATAGAGAATTTGTAATAGATAATGTAATTGCCTGTGCAGCAAGTAATGAAAATCTTAATACTATCAGTGTTTTTTTATATCCAAGAGAAGGAGTAAATAATATTAGTTTTTACGAAACAGTTTCTCTAGAAACTGATAAAAATAATTTTTCTAATTATTTAAAAGGCGAAGGTGAACTTATTGATGTTTTCAACGGATATCTCTTAAAATATGAGATTACTCCTCAACAAGAGAAATGGGTCATTGTTACATTTGAAGAAGAAGGAATAATCCATCTATCGAATCCTATTCGACTAAAACAAAATACAAAACCCACGGAATATCTATCCGATAATATAACAGTTGATGCGAATTCTTTCATGCCAGTTTTCACTTGGCAAGATGGAATAGCCGACGATTCTAAAATTTACTTTCATGTAGTTTCAGATGAAAATGGAAATTTATTGTCAGGCACTTACACATTTGAAAAGATGTTCCAATATTATAATTTAGACAATGTTGTTTTAAACATAACAGAAACTGAACCTCCGGCCTTGGAAATAGACTCTAATTATGGTTTTACACTAATGGCAGTTAGTGAAGACAATTGGGTGAATTTATTTTCTGAGATCACATTTGAAGTTCAGTAACTTGCAATTATTATATTTAATCAAAAAAGTTGAAAACTGTAGTTAGAAATTTTATCTGCATTCTTTTTTTATTGTTTTCAATAGCAGTTTATTCACAGGCCACAGTCGCCGATGTGAAAATTCAAGGAAATAAAAAAACGAATACTAATTTTTTAAAACGAATCATTAGAGTTAAACCTGGTTCTGAGTTAGATTCAACTCTTATTGAAAAAGATATTATTAGGTTAAAAAGACTCCCGGCTATTGCGCACGCCTACTTTCAAGTATTCAAAGCGAACAATGAAACGGAATACAATATATACTATGGTATTGAAGAGAACTTTACCGTAATTCCGTTTGCAAATGTGTACACTTCAAATAATGATGAATTTGCTTTTAGGGTAGGTCTGCAAGAGTTTAATTTTTTAGGCCGTAATATCATTATTGGAGGTTTTTACCAATATGATATTTTCAATTCCTATGGTGTAAATATTAGGGCTCCTTATTTGTTTTCAAATAAATTAGGCATAGCCATAAACTATCAAGATTTAACCACTCAAGAACCTGTTTTTTTAGAGAATGGCACAGCCGAATACCGATACAATAATGAGTCTATTGAAATAATGGGTTTGTATGAACCAAATTATAGAAATCGCTTTGAATTGGGATTGAGTTTTTTTACTGAAGACTATTCTTATTTATCTGGGGTTACTGATCCCAATGTTCCTCAAAATCTTAATGTAGATAAATATCTCTATAAATTTATTTATGATTTCAATGGCTTGGAATATTACTATCACTATTTATCTGGTTTTAGAAGCACTTTGAATTTGCAATTGGTTCGCAGTAAAGATCAGACTTTACCTGATTTTACCATTGGTTTTAATGATTTCTTATTCTTTTTAAGAGTAGGTAAAAAAGGAAATTGGGCCAATCGTCTTCGTTTGGGTATTTCCAGTAATTTGGATACTCCTTTTGCACCTTTTGCGGTTGATAATAACCTTAACATAAGAGGGGTAGGAAATTTAATTGATAGAGGTACAGCCGCAATTGTGCTGAATACAGAGTATCGACATACGATTATTGATAAAGATTGGTTCGTTCTACAGAGCAATATTTTTATTGATGGAGGAAGTTGGCGTAACCCGGGTGGTGATTTTGGTGATTTTACTGATGATCAAAATTTAAGAGTTTACCCAGGTGTTGGTATTAGATTCATACACAAACGAATTTTCAATGCTATTTTTAGAATAGATTATGGACATGGTGTAACAAAAAAAGCCTCAAAAGGAATTGTTTTTGGTATTGGGCAGTATTTTTAGTAACCTTTGTAAGGCACACTAGACCATTATTATGAAACGATTCTTTGTTTTACTTTTTGCATTACTTATTTATTGTAGTGCCACATCACAAGATTTTTTGCGCACAGTTGTTGCAAAAAAAGGAGATGGTATTTTTTCGATTCTTAGAAAAGAAGGATTAAACCCTTCTAAATACTATGCGGCATTTATATCCTTAAATGAAGCAAATATTAAGAATGGAAGTGAACTTCATTTAGGCAGAATTTATAAAATACCTACAGCCTCAGATTCATTTATTGAAAAAGGAAGAATAGTTAATGTAAGTGATGGTGCCGAAAAAGCACTTTATGATGAAGAATTAAATAAGATTAGTCTAAAATCCGATAATTTAAGTAATGCTGTTTACTATTTAGTTGCTGAAGAAAAGACATCAAAGAGCAGTTATTGTTCTACGATTGTTTCTGAATTAGCTTATAGTTTTTTGGTCAATGGAGCACAAGTATATATTATTAAATCAGATTCAGTTGCAACCAGCGAAAATGAAAAATTCAGGTTTCAAGAATATGCAGGTATTGTAAATAAACGTTATTTAAAACACCATGGTAAGTATCAACGGTTGTTAATTGTAAGATCTAAAGAAGAAATTACAAACAAAAGATTAAATGTGACTATATCTCATCATGGCAAAAGTGAAGAAGGGCAGAAGTTTGCGGAACATATTCAATCTATAATTGGTAACAGCACATCTCGCAAAGGTAGTATTGAAAACCTTTCAGGAATTTTTGAAGATGGTAATGACCTTTTTCTTGCTAAAAATGCCTTACCAGCAATATCAGTGATTGATATATCTACAGGAATTAAAAAAGTAAAACAAGAAAGTTTCTCTATATATTCAGATAAAAAAACCTTTGCTACTTGGATAAGAAAAGGAATGTTGAATGACTATGCTGAATTAAATTTAGAGGAATAGTCGCTTTTCTAATTTATCAATCTTGAGGTATTTTTTACATGGCTTATTTATCCTTTTTATAGCAACCACTTCAGCTCAAGATACTTTGAATGTTGTTACTGCTCAACAAGGTGATGGGATTTACTCATTACTTAGAAAGCATGGTTTAAGCCCGTCAAAATTCTACAATGAGTTTGTCCTGATAAATAAAGACTTACTTACAACAGAAGAGTTTTTAAAAGTTGGTGAAAAGTATATTTTACCTGATACAATTTTAATTCGAGAGTTAAAGAAAGTTGAGATTATTAAGGACCCTGAAAATGAAATATTTGGGACAGATTTCACTAAGATTGACTCGCTAAGTAATCGACTAGAAGGAGCAGTTTATTACCTAGTTTCTGGTCATGGAGGGCCCGATCCAGGAGCGGTAGAGAATTTCAATGGTAAATTAATAGCTGAAGATGAGTATGCTTACGATGTAACGCTGCGTTTAGCCAGAGAGTTAAAATCACATGGTGGAAAAGTAGTTTTAATTGTACAAGATAAAAACGACGGAATACGAGATCAAAGGGTTTTAGATTTAGATACTGATGAAATTGTTTATCCAAATCTTGAGATTCCATTAAATCAGTTATCGCGTTTAAAACAAAGAACAGAGGCCGTTAATAAATTATATCATAAAAACTTTGGAAAATACCAAAGGCTACTTGTCACACATGTTGATAGCCGAAGTAAAGGAACGAATATTGATGTATTCTTCTATTACCATGAACGCAGTCAAAATGGAAGACGTTTAGCTGAGAGTATTCATCAAACATTTGAAAAAAAGTATGCTCTTTTTCAACCAAATAGAGGCTACCAGGGTACTTTTGAAGATCGCAGTAACCTTTATATGGTTAAGAACACAATACCAGCTATGGCTTATATTGAAATAGGAAATATCAGAAGTAAAAAGGATCAAAAACGCATTTTAGATTCAGATAACCGACAAGCTTTAGCAAAATGGATTTCTGAAGGAATTATATTGGATTTTGAATCTAGAAATAAGACTAATTAATCGTTTTAAAAATAAGCTTACCATTAAGCTCAAAATCATCTGCGATAGCATTCTTTTTTAAACTTTGAAATATTGTAGGTGAATTGTATTCTACACCGTAACTAGTTCTGTTAATATTCATTATAGGGGCTATTTCAATGGTATTTTTTTCTTTTTTTAAGATACCTGCTGTAAATGTCTCTTCTTTCGTAATGTTTTTAATCGTAAGGTTTCCGGTTAAGCTTACCTTACCATTTTTAATAATTGAAGGTCTTGTTAAAACAAATTTTGCTTGACTGTACTTTTTAATTTCAAAAAAGTCTTTTCCTCTTAAGTGACCTTTTAAATCTTTATAGTCATGATCAAGGCTTTTCATATCAATAACAATGCTCATTTGAACTATGGTATCTCCTTTTACTAATACAGAACCTTGTTGTGTATTAATAGTTCCAGTAAGTGAATACGCATCAAATGCAGCCTTTCCGGTCCAATTTATCGATTGAACTTCTTTGTTTAAGCTATAATTTTGAGCAGTAATTTGATGAAAAAATAATATTGCAATGAGTAGAAGAATATTTTTCATGATTTATTGATTTAATAGATTATTTGTTGTGTTAATTTTTTGGTAGCCGCATATTTTTTCCCCAGAACTTGTGACTCCAATGAAATACCACATGGCCCAACCACCAAAAAGCTTAGAGTCCGTTCTCCAATTATTTCGCCAAGTATAAGGTTGGCCAAGTTTTAATTGTTGTTTTTTAGTATCAAACTTTTTGTCTAACTCTTTCAAATTATAAGTCTGTCTTAAATTCCACTGGTTATTGTAAAAAAGAAATGCCCCGAATTCTATTATTTCTACATTATCAAATTTGCATAGTATAGAAGTTGTATGTTTCCAATAATAACGATCTTTAATTTTGACCGCATCTATTTCATTTGGAAAGTTGTTTACTAGTATTAATCTTGGAAGTTTTGACAATTTTGTTGGAATCTGATTCCCTTTAGGTGTGCCATAGTCAACCTGACTTGATAGGGCAAATACTTGAAATAAGAAAAAAATAGTAGTGATAAATGCTTTCATAGTTATTGATTTATAATTATGAAGCAAATATTGGATTTAGATGAATACTAGTCGTTGCAGTTATAAAATTGAGACCTTTTTAAAAATTGAAAAAGTATCGATTAAAAATATGAGTCTATTATTCTTTTGATTTTAGGGCTTTAGGCGATTTCCCTGTTATTTTTTTAACTGACCTATTGAAAGAGGCTTTTGAGTTAAAGCCTGCTTCATAAGCAAGTCCTAATAGCGTAATTTTATCGTTTTCAGGTTTTTCTAGTAGTAGTTTTAACTCTTCAATTCGTTTTTCATTTACATAGGTATTAAATGATTTTCCGTATTTTATATTTAAACAATTGGTTAATAAGTAAGGTTTAATTTTCAAAGTATCCGCCAAACTTCTTAATGATAATTCCGGATTTGTAAAAATCTTCTGTGTCGTCATTAAATGTTCTAATTCAATTGAAATCTTCTTTAATTCATTCTCTTCTTTTTTTGATAGAACTCTATTTGGTTTTATTAGAACAGTATCTCTTTTGCTAAAACCGACTAAACCAATACCATATGTTATAATAGCTAAGCCCAAGAATAACGGAACCCTGTAAAAACTATCAAAAGCATAGTTGAAAAATATCAAATCTATTAAGGTAATACTCATAAAGAAAATGGAGAATACTCTTAAGATTAATAGCAAGTTTAAAATCCACTGAATCTTTTCTTTAGAAAGGGTTGATTCATTTTTAAGTTTTAAGAGCAATTCGGTTCTTGCCTTGTAACTGTAATAAATTATTAAAGCACCACAGACGATATACATCGTCGGAAATTGCACCCAAACTACATATCCCCAATAGCCAAGCCAAGTAAGACTTTCTCTTGTTCCATCCCAATAAAAGTTTTGAAATTTGATAAAATTACTCCAAAGAAATTCTAATATAACTGGTAAAAAATGAATCCAATGAGAAGTAGATAGTTTAAAGTTTGGTTTGATTAGCGCAATAACAAAAAAGTAAATTAAAGCACCATAGATCCAATTGTATTCTAGCATAATATGGTACCAAAAGTCATAAATACCGAGACCGAAAAATTGCAAAACCTCGACTACCAGGCGATAGGAGAAAAAGAAAAGTATAAGAGCTAAGAATTTATTAGCAACCCTGTTTGGTCCTTTATTAGATAGTAAAATAATACCATAAATGAGGCCTTGTAAAGCACCGATTGATAACACAATAGCGCATATGGTCTGAAAAGTATTCACAGCTCTAAGATATAAAATCAAATAGTGTGAATTTCAATAATTAAACTACTAGATGTTTTTGATAATATCGGTAAAGGTCATTGGGGCCGGCGCCGAGGTAATTTTTTAAATGAATCATACCAAAATGAAATTGTACATTAATCCATCCTTTCTCTCGATATTTTCTGGCAGATGTTATTACTTTTTGAGGCAGAACGATGAACTTAGTAGTCTTGTATAGTCTTCTGATAAACTCACTATCCTCATAGATTAGGTAGCGTTCATCAAAGCCATTCTCTTGTTCAAAAAGTTGTTTTGAAATAAAAAGAGATTGATCTCCACCTCTGCAGAGGGTATGATTAATTTTAGACAAGTAGGCGAAACCACGAAGAAATAAGTTTTTTGAATCAAATTCCATTCGAAAACAGCCAGTGTTATTACCAGCTTTGTAGGCCTTAATAATAAGGTTATCAAATTTTTTTGGTGGTAAAGTATCTGCATGTAGAAAATACAGTATTTCACCTTTGGCGATTTTAGCGCCAGTATTCATTTGATGAGCCCGTCCTTTTTTGGAGCTGATAATTTTCAAATCCAATCCTACAGCTATTTCAACAGTATTATCAGTGCTGCCGCCATCAACTAATATGATTTCTTCAATAGTATTGGTTGAACTATTTTTTTTGATAAGATCAATCAAACCAGCCAAAATATGACTTTCGTTTAAAACAGGAATAATGATGCTTATTTTAGAAGACAAACTACTACTCATGAAAATTCAATGTACACAATCAAATAGTGGAAATTTAGAAGTATTACTTACAATACCTTGACTAATTCTTTGAATATTTTTATCATTTTAGGCTCCGTTTTACCAGCTATCTCTATTATTTCTTGAATATTAACAGGTAGTAGATTGTCAGGATCACATTCATCTGTTAAAACTGAAATTGCAACAATTGGTAATCTTAAATGGTTTGCAACAATAACTTCAGGTACAGTACTCATTCCCACAGCATCTGCTCCTAGTATTTTAAGCATTCTGTATTCTGCCTTTGTTTCTAATTGTGGACCTACTACAGAAGCATATACTCCTTTTTGAAGTGATATGTTTTCTTGTGCAGCAATGGCTGTTATTTTTTCTCGCATTTCAAAATCATACGGTTCGCTCATATCAACAAAACGATCACCAAATTCCGCAACATTTTTAAATGCCAATGGAGAACCTCCTTGTAGATTAATATGATCTTCAAGAAGCATAATATCTCCCTTCTTAAAATTTAAATTGACTGCACCAGCCGCATTCGAAATAAATAACTTTTGAATTCCTAATTCATGCATAACTCGGATAGGATAGGTAACATCTAAAAGATCATAACCTTCGTACAAATGAAAACGACCTTGCATAACGACCACTTTTTTATTTTCTATAAAACCAAAAAGTAGTTTACCCGTATGAAACTCAACAGTAGCGAGTGGAAAATTTGGTATATGATGGTAATGCGCTTCAATTGGTTCTTCAATTTCATCGACTAATTGACCTAAACCAGTTCCTAAGACAATGCCTATTTCAGGAGAATCAAAACCTTTATTTTTTAAATATTCAGCAGATTCATTTAGTTGTTTCTTTGTCATATTTTAGTTTTAAAAAAATGTTGAAAAACCTTAATATCTTTGATGTCTTCAAAAACATCTACATCATTTCTTTCATCGATTAAGCTGTAGTTGGTTTCATTAAGGTCTTCTAGTGTATGTTTTAGAACGGTGCCTGTTCCCCAAGCTTTATTTGAAAACAGCTCATTTTGATTAGACTTTAGGCCTAATAAATAATACCCTCCATCTTGGGCGGGGCCAACAATAACATCATGGTGATTTAATTTTTCAAAAGCACTATTTAAATCTTCATGAGATAAATCATACATATCACTACCAATAATAATGATTCTTTCGAAGCCGCTTTTAAAGCCTTCATTAAAAGCATTTTTCATTCTTTCACCTAAATCGATTCCTTCTTGTAGTTTTTTTGTGTACAATTTTGAATCCCAGACATCATCTTCCCAAATTTCTTCTGAGTAGTATACATATTTTTCAGTCTTAAGCTCTCTGGTTATCGCCACAGTATGTTTTAAAAGAAACTTGTAGATATCTAAAGCAATTTTATCACCTGTAGTTGCCGCTAAACGTGTTTTACATTTGCCTAGTTCAGGATTTCTTGTAAAAATTAAGAGTAGGTTAGTTGGCTTTTTTTTCAATTTTTTTTGATTTGGTTTTATAGACTTTATCGCCATTGGTCAATAGTTTGCCCCAATGCTTACTAAATGCATGAATTTTTTCTGTTTCATTCTGATCAGAATCAACAATGGTATTTTCACGATTTACCCATTCAAAAATACCTCCATAAAGATTCTTGACATTAGTGTAACCGGCTTTTAATAGCTTTTCACCAATATTTTCTGACCGTACTCCTATGGAACAGTAGACTACAATAGGCGTGTTTTTATTGGGATAGTCTTTTAAGATAGTATCAATTTTAAACGTTTGGTGCCCCACCCATTGGGCATCTTTTATATGACTAACATCAAATTCCTCTTTCTTACGGGTATCAAAAAGTAGCGGTTGGTTTAGTGTTTTCAGCTCATCTACAGTTATGTAATCTACACTATTACTATTGAACTTTTGTAAAGTCTCATCAATGGTCTTTTGCGAAAATGTAAAAGAGAAAAAGCAAGCAATAATTAGGGCTGCTAGAAAAAAACGCATGTCAATATATTTCAATGGTAAAGATACGATTTATGAGGGCTTATTTTAAATTCTTTATCTTCAACTTCATCATTCTTATTTCTTAGTATGCGCAGCGCTGTCCTTCTAGTTTTTGCTTTTTTAGTTATTATTTCTTGTAAAAGAAAGGTTGAAATAGATAAGATCAATAAACAGCTAGATGAGGCTTATCAAGAAACATATCGTCCGCAATATCATTTTACTCCTCCAACAGGCTGGATGAACGATCCTAATGGTTTGGTTTACCACGAAGGAATTTATCATTTGTTCTATCAACATTACCCGAATGCAACAGTTTGGGGTCCTATGCATTGGGGGCATGCGACAAGCGAAGATTTAGTGCATTGGAAAAACAAACCTATCGCCTTATTCCCAGATGAAAAAGGGTTTATATTTTCAGGAAGTGCTGTCATTGATAAATTGAATACCACGGGTTTTGGCAAAGATGGCAAAGTGCCCTTGGTAGCGATATACACTTACTTTAGATTAGATATTGAAAAATCAGGAGGAATTAATACCCAAACACAAGGTATTGCGTATAGTCTTGATAATGGTGATACTTGGACAAAGTATGAAGATAATCCTGTAATAGATAATACCACAATGAAAGACTTTAGGGATCCTAAAGTCTTTTGGCATGATCCAACAGAAAGTTGGATCATGACCTTAGTTGCGGGTAATCATGCAAAGTTTTATCGCTCAAAAGATTTAAAGCAGTGGAATCATATTAGTGATTTTGGAGTAGGTCAAGGGGCACACGGAGGTGTTTGGGAATGTCCAGATTTATTTAAGTTAAAAGTAGAGGGAACAGATGAAGAAAAATGGGTGCTCATTATTAGTATTGGAAACGGCAGCCCTAACGGAGGAAGCGGAACACAGTATTTCATAGGAGATTTTGACGGGGATAATTTTACGTCTGATCAAATAGAATACAAATGGTTGGACTGGGGTACTGATAATTATGCAGGGGTAACCTATAATGATACCCCAAAACAGGATAGGGTTTTTATTGGATGGATGAGTAATTGGCAGTATGCACTTAAGACCCCCACAGGTATCTGGCGCAGTGCAATGACATTACCTCGAAAATTAACTCTTAGAAAACAAAATGATTCTTATTACTTGGCTAATTATCCGGTAGAACAAGTACTTCGTTTAGAAGGTAAAAAAATTGGTGTTAATAATAATTTAAAGGCAGGTGAAGAATTTATGCTTGAAAATGAAAATTTAAATCAATCTGTAATTACTTTTACTGCCAATAAGAAGGACTTTGAGCTTTCATTAAGTAATGAAATTAATGAGGAGGTCAACATCATTTTTGACTCAGTTTCTAATTTATTCATGTTAGATCGCAGTCAATCAGGAATCACAAACTTCAATTATGATTTTGGTAATAAATTACATTACATGTCAGTTAATGAATTATCGGAAGAATTTGAAGTTAAAATTTACATAGACCAATCTTCAATTGAGATTTTTCTTGATAATGGGCTATATGCAATGACTTCGCAGCTATTCCCAAGTGAGGAATATTCTAAAATGACTATTAAGAATAATTCAAAATCCAATTTAGAGATTAAAAATCAAACGATTAAAAGCCTTAAATCTATTTGGAAGTAAATAACTAATTAAAATATCTAATTAGACTATTCAAAAGTAATGCAATAGATACGAGAACCGTAAAATACCAAAACAAATAGCCTAGTTTTTTGTCAAAAGTGTTCATTTTCTGAAATGGTTTGTTTTCTTTTTTAAAAGTATCTAATTCTTACTTTTTAATTAAGGTTAATTTATAAGTTGTATCAAAAAGCGTGTGGATGGCAATTCATTATATTGGAAAGGATAATTGAAATAACTTTTTTAGTAAATAAATGGCTATTAAAAGCAACGGGTAGTTTTTTTATGTTTTTTTATTGGTTAATCTTAAATTAGAAATTATATTTGCAGCCGCTTTAATAAGCATGGTGCCTTAGCTCAGTTGGTAGAGCAATGGACTGAAAATCCATGTGTCCCTGGTTCGATTCCTGGAGGCACCACTTCAAACCCCGCAATTTGCGGGGTTTTTTGTTTTTCTTTAGTACCAATTGTCCTTTACTTTGAAATTGCTATTCTATTAAAGATTCTTAATCCTATTAAAAACTCTTAATAAAATCTAAAAGCGTAGCAATCTACCCTAGAAAATTCAGTATTTTAGGAGCTAATCGTTCAAAAAACGAATAGAAGGTCATTTAGAACATGCTTTCTTAAATAACAACCAGTTTGAAGATGGTATCATCAATCTTTAACTACTTCAAACAACAAAACAAGACACTAAATGAAAAGAAGAGATTTTGTACAGTTATCTGGTTTAGGTGCTGGAGCTCTTTTATTGCCTACAACAATGATGGGTAATAACATTGCTACTGAAGCCCTGCTAGAACCAGGTATGGATGTACTTGTAAAAAAACGTATGGCTGATGTTGCTTTAAACACAGCTAAATCCTTAGGAGCTACTTATGCTGATGCTCGAATAGGTAGGTACTTGAATCAGTACGTATTCACTAGAGAAGACAAGGTTCAAAATGTTGTAAATACAGAGTCTTTTGGTATCGGAATTCGTGTAATCACTAATGGTACTTGGGGCTTTGCTTCTACCAATAGCGTAACCGAAGATGGTATTAAGAAAGCTACAGAACAAGCTGTTGCAATTGCAAAGGCAAATTCTAAGATTCAGAAAGAGCCTGTAAAATTAGCACCAGTTCAATCACATGGTGAGGTTTCTTGGAAAACTCCAATTCAAAAAGATTTTAAAAATGTTCCAGTTTCTGAAAAAGTAGATTTGCTTTTAAAAGCAAATGCGGCAGCCTTAGATAATGGAGCAAATTTTGTGAATTCTGCTCTGTTTATGGTAAATGAGCAAAAGTACTTTGCTTCAACAGACGGTTCATATATTGATCAAGACGTTCATAGAATTTGGCCAACTTTTGGAGTAACTGCAGTTGACCGTTCAGCTGGTAAGTTTAAGACTCGGCAGGCTATGAGTGCTCCAATGGGTATGGGTTATGAGTATATGGATGGATTAGCTTCTGAAAAAATTGCAGGTCCAGATGGGATGATGTTATACAGAAATAGTTATGACATTGTTGAAGATGCTGTCACAGCTGCCAAGCAAGCTAAAGAAATGCTTACCGCAAAATCTGTAGACCCAGGAAAATATGATTTAGTATTAGAACCTAATCACTTAGGATTAACGATACACGAATCAGTTGGACATCCGCTAGAATTAGATAGAGTATTAGGCTATGAAGCTAATTATGCTGGAACTAGTTTTGCAACTTTAGATAAATGGAAATCAGGTAACTTTAATTACGGAAGTAATCTTGTTAATCTTGTAGCCGATAAAACTCAAAAAGGTAGTTTAGGAGCTGTTGGTTATGATGATGAAGGTGTTAAATGCAAGGAATGGGATTTAGTTAGAAATGGAACTTTGGTGAATTATCAAGCCATTAGAGATCAAGTTAACATTCTTGGCCAAGATGAATCACATGGTTGTTGTTATGCTCAAAGTTGGAATGATGTTCAATTCCAGCGTATGCCAAATGTTTCACTTGAAGCTGGTAAAGAAAAGTATTCTTCATCCGACATGATTAAAGATGTTGAAAAGGGCATTTATATCGCTGGTAGAGGATCTTACTCTATTGATCAACAGCGTTACAACTTCCAATTTGGAGGTACAGCATTTTATGAAATTAAGAATGGCGAAATAGCAGGTATGCTCAATGATGTTGCATATCAATCTAATACGCAAGAATTTTGGAATTCATGTTCTAAAATATGTGATGAGAGCGACTACAGAATGTTTGGGTCTTTCTTTGACGGAAAAGGGCAACCTTCACAAATAAGTGCGGTATCCCATGGTAGTTCTACCACAAGATTTGATGACATTAATGTTATTAATACAGGTAGAACAGTTTAATTCCAAATTTCATTAAAAGAAAAAATAAAATGGCAATATATACAAAAGAAGAAGCAAAAAAGATAATGGAAAAAGCATTGAGCTTTTCCAAAGCAGATGCTTGTGAAGTCAATTTGGATGGTGGTGAAAGCGGGAATATTAGATATGCAAGAAACTCTGTTTCCACAGCCGGATATCGTTCGAATCAGACTTTAGTAGTTCAGTCAAATTTTGGTAAACAAATGGGTACTGCAACCATTGATGAATTTGATGATGAATCATTGAAAAGAGTAGTTGAAAGATCAGAGGAGTTAGCAAAACTTTCCCCTGAGAATCCTGAGTTTATGGGCCCCTTAGGTCCACAGACTTATGATGAGGCAATTAATTATATTGATGCTACAGCTAATATTACTCCTGAGTATAGAGCTGAAGTTGCTAATAGTAGTATTACCCCTGCAGCTGCAAAAGATGTTACTGCGGCTGGTTTTTTAGACGATTCAGCTGGTTTTAGTGCGATGATGAATTCAAAAGGTTTGTTCGCATATAACAAAGAAACCAACCTTGAATTTACAGTTACAATGAGAACTAATGATGGTACTGGATCTGGTTGGGTAACTAGAGATGTAAATGATGTATCAAAGTTTGATGCGACAGAAGCTAGTAATACGGCGATTGATAAAGCTGTAATGTCAAAAGAAGCTAAAGCAATTGAACCTGGTAAGTATACGGTGATTTTAGAACCATCGGCAGGTTTAGGACTATTAAATGGATTAGGCAGAGCAATGAACGCTCGTACAGCAGATGAAGGCAGAAGTTTTATGTCTAAAGATGGTGGTAATAAAATTGGGGAGAAAATTGTTGACGAAAGAGTTCAATTATGGTCAGACCCTCTTAATCCAGAAGTTCCGAGTGCAACTTGGAATGGTGCTGGTCAGCCCTTGAAGAAAACAACATGGATAGAAAATGGCGTAGTTAAAAATTTAGCTTATGGTCGTTTTTGGGCAAAAGAAAAGGGCGTTGACCCTGTTCCATTCCCAAGTAATTTTATCATGGGTGGTGGTGATGCTTCTCTTGAAGATTTAATCAAGAGTACTAAAAAGGGAATTTTAGTTACACGTTTATGGTATATCAGATCTGTTGACCCACAAACATTACTTTACACTGGCTTGACTAGAGATGGAACTTTTTATATCGAAAATGGTGCTATTAAGCATCCAATTAAGAATTTAAGATTCAATGAAAGCCCAATTATTATGCTAAATAACTTAGAGACTTTAGGTCAACAAGTTAGGGTAGAAGGAAATTTGATTCCATTCATGAAAATTAGAGACTTTACTTTTACAAGTTTATCTGATGCGGTATAGATTTTAAATAACTTTATACAACTGGTTGTGATCAATATAATCGCAACCAGTTTTTATTTTAATCCGAAATAGAAGTAAATACTGTTGAGTAACGACTTTTTCTTTACTAGACTACAATATGAATCAGGTGATTGGGATGTTGATCAACGCATGCCTTCTAACCTTTTGAATTCTTTAGTTGAGTACACCACTTTACGTGTGAATACCATAGAAAACATTGTGCCTTTGGCCAGTGAAGATATTTTCAAGTGTCCGTTCTGTTATTTGTCTGGTCATAAACTGGTTCAATTTTCTAAAAAAGAGAAAGAAAATTTTAAAAAGTATATAAACAATGGAGGATTCGTATTTGTAGACGACTGTAACCATGATATTGATGGTTTGTTTGCTAAGTCTTTTGAGCGCCAAATGGAAGAAATTTTTGGCCGTGATTCGCTAAAGAAAATACCAAATAATCATGAGATATATTCTGTATTTTTTGAATTTGATGATGGGCCGCCGACTACTTCACAAGAATTGAACGGTTGGGGAGATGATTTGGTTCATGAGTACTTAAAAGCAATTGAGGTCAACAATCGAGTTGGTGTTTTGTATAGTAATAAAGATTATGGTTGTGAATGGGACTATGATTTTAGAAACAAGCGATGGTACAAGATAGATAACACACGATTTGGTGTTAATATCGTGATGTACGCTTTAACTTCTTAATATTTATAATGGACGATAATTTAGTAGTTGCGGAAAAAGAAATAAAAGCACTTACCCATAAAATAGAACTTTTAAAAAAAGAAATTGGTAAAGTAATTGTTGGTCAAGAAGAAACAGTTGAACAACTTTTGATTGTTTTTCTTGCTGGAGGTCATGCTTTGTTAGAGGGTGTTCCAGGTTTAGCAAAAACACTTTTGATAAGAACTTTGGCAAGAGCTGTGGACCTAAATTTTAATCGGATACAGTTTACACCAGACTTAATGCCTTCTGATATTATTGGGACTGAAATAATGGAGGAAGACCAATCAACAGGCAAAAAGTTTTTCAAGTTCAATAAAGGGCCTATTTTCTCAAATATAATATTGGCTGACGAGATCAATAGAACGCCACCAAAAACGCAAGCTGCACTATTGGAAGCTATGCAAGAATTTGAGGTAACTTATTCTGGTATCACCTATAAGATGGATCGACCTTTCTTTATTTTGGCAACTCAAAACCCAATAGAACAGTCTGGTACATTTCCTTTACCAGAGGCGCAACAAGATAGATTCTTATTCTACATAAAGATTGGTTATCCAACAGAAATAGAGGAAGCTGAAATTTTAAAAAACACAACCGGGTCTAAAGTTGACGAAATTGAAAAAGTAATTAGCGGTGATGAAATTCTGCAATTGCAAAAATTGGTGAGACAAGTTTACATTAGCGACGACCTCATTGCTTATGTAAATCAAATAGTTCGTGCGACAAGGCCAAATACATCAAACAATTCTTTTGTCAAGGAGTGGGTTAGTTGGGGTGCTGGGCCAAGAGCGGGGCAAGCCATGATATTGACTGCTAAAGCTAGAGCATTGCAGGCGGGTAGATTTGCAGTAAACTTAGATGACTTAAAACGTGTTGCCTTGCCAGTTTTAAGACATAGAATACTGGTTAATTTCCGTGCTGAAGCGGAAGGAATTACTTCAGATGTAGTTGCCATTAAATTAATAGAACATCTTCAGTTTTCACCAAAATAGAACCAAGTGAAATCTAGCTACAAAGATTTATTTCAGCCTAATATTATCAATAGCGTATCGGGGCTTTCTTTAATAGCTCGCGTTATTGTTGATGGATTCTTATCAGGTAAACATCAAAGTAGACGCGTTGGGCAGGGTTTAGAATTTAGTCAATACCGAGGGTATCAGGCCGGTGATGATATGCGACTCTTAGATTGGAAAATGCTGGCGAGGTCCGGTAGATATTATATTAAGCAGGCGGATATTGAAACTCAAGTGGCTGTAAAATTTATCATCGATGCCAGTGCCTCAATGAACTATACAGAAGAGGGATTGTCAAAAATGGATTATGCCCGTGTACTAGCAGCTTCTTTAGCTTATTTAGCTCACCAGCAGGGTGATGCTGTAGGCCTTTTTTCATTAAATAATGAAAAAATAAATAGGTTATATCCAACTACGCATAAACAGCATTACAATAGAATTTTAGCAGAGCTTATTCAAATTAAATGCGCCGGAATTTGGCCTAAAACCTCTGATGATATTCATAAAGTACACAATAGAAATCATAAGGAATTACTTTTTTTTATAACTGATATGCATGAAGATGATCAAGAATTGTCTGATTGGATTGGTCATTTAAAAACTTCAAAAAATGAAGTTGCCGTGCTTCAAATTGTTGGAGAAAATGAAACTAAGTTTGACTATTCAGGAGATGTTGTTTTTGAAGACCTGGAGACCAATAAGCGTATTCAAGTGAATTCTAAAGACGTCAAACAGTATTATTTGAATGCATTTGAAGAACATTTAAAAAAGGTAAAAAACTCTTTTTTAATGAAAGATATTGGATATGAGCTTTTTCATTTTAATGCACCTATTGAAGAAGGTTTACAGCTGTTTTTAAAAAGAAGAAAAAGCCTAAGTTGAGATGACCTTATTGAATCCGACATATCTATGGGGTTTAATGGCACTTTTAGTGCCAATAGCTATTCATCTTTTAAACAAAGGTGATGTCGAAGTAATAAAAGTGGGTAGCATTAAATTCTTGCCACAATCTGAAACCAAGCAGGCAAGAAATATCAGGCTGAACGAACTTTTACTTCTTTTTTTAAGACTTATTATAATCAGCTTATTAGTTTTAATTTTAACAGGTCTAAAGTTCAAAACTGAAGTAAATAAACAAGAAGTAATTTATGTTTTTGAACCTTCATTAATTCATGAAAATTCGTTAGAAACATATTTAAAAGAATTGCCAGAAGGTGCAGAATTAAGATTTTTAACTAAGGGTTTTCCAAAAGTTAAGTTAGAAGAGCTACCTTTTTTTGAACGGAATATTACACCTAATTATTGGCAATTAGTAGATGGTCTAGAAGAGTTGCCTGCTGATAGTATTGTTGTTTTTAGTAAAGGCAATATTTCAGCCGTTCGCGGTATTAGACCAAGCACTGCTGCCAAACTTAATTGGATTGTTTTAAATGAGGCTAAAGACAATGAAAATTGGTTGATTGCCAAAGATTTTAAAGACAGTATCGCCCTTATTAAAATAAAAAGTAGTATCCAAAGAACAAGTTTTGAAACTGTTCTATTGGATAAAAGAAGTGAAAACTTTCAAAGAAAAGAAGATAGTATAATCATTGAATTCTCAAATAATTTAGAGTCGGTTAGATTGAAAGGAAAGGACTCAATTTCAATTGGAATTTTATTTGAAGAAAATTTTTATAATGAAGCCATTTACTTTCAAAAAGCATTTAATGTAATTGCGAATTATACAAATTCACCAATTTCAATTGAACTGGATTCAGATGTGATTGCTAGTAAAGCGGAAAATTTGAATGTTTTGGTTTGGTTGAAATCAGAGCAGTTGCCAATCACAAAAGGTAAAAGAATTACATATAAAGCAGACCTTTTTGCCAAGCATTTAGTTGAAAATACCTCTTCTGTGAATGATTACGTTTTAACTAAAAGACTAACTGTAGAAAATGTTATTAATGGTAATTTCACTAAGGATTTGCTGGCCCTTTTAGATTTAGAAAAAGACTTAAAAGACCAGCTAGAATTATTTGATCAAAGAGCAATATCCCCAATTGAGTTAAAACCAAATTTAATAGATAACAAAGTGGAAAGTAGCTTCTCTAGAGCTGAATTAGTAGACCTTTCTTCATGGGTGTGGTTGGCTTTATTTGTATTTCTAGGTGTTGAACGTGTTTTAGCTAAATTGAGAAAACAATGATACAAGCACTTCAACTTTTAAAGAACGCTCGACAAAAATGGCTTTTAATAAAAATTGCGGAAGTTGTTATCTTTTGTTTAGGTCTAGCTATTTTAAGTTTTATTATCACTAATAGTTTAATTGTTTCAATGCTGGTTTTTATTTTGAGCCTTGCTATTTATATAGCTATTCTAAAACCAAAACAATACACTTTAATAAAGGTCTGTAATTATCTAGATAGTTTTCTTCCAAAAATGGAATTCAGCACCTCTTTATTATTAGAATCTGAAGAAGAGTTATCTCTACTAGGAAGGATACAGCAGGTTAAGATTGCACAGCAATTAAATAATAATGAAAGTGCTATCACTTTTAAGAATAACATACTTAGAAATATAGTTGTAAGTATTTCACTGGTGTTGTTGGGTGTTTTGCTTCATTATTCAGGTTTTTTAAATAGTCTTGAAAACGATGAAATTATAAATACGTCTAATGAGACGATCCAGTTTGTAACCGCAGATAGTTTACAACAAAAAGAGATTTCTCCAAATGTGGTTAAACAATTGGTAACTATTAATTATCCAGCTTACACAAAAAAGAATAATAACACTACAACGAATTTTAATCTTAAGGTTTTAGAAGGATCAATAATTAATTGGGCAGTACAATTTGACAAAGAGGTTGAAGCCGCTTTAATGCAAATTGGATCTGAAGAACATAACATGAGTTTTAGCAACCCAAATTATTTAAAATCTTTACCAGTAAACTATGCAAATATTTATAACCTAAAGTTTATTGATAAAGCCGGAAATTCATACTTATCTGAATTATATTCATTGGAAATAATCAAAGATGAAACACCATTTATTGAAATTCAAGAGATACCTCAGTTCAGCACATTTGATTATGATGATGAACAAATAATAGAATTTACGACCAGTATAAGTGATGATTTTGGTATTGCTTCAGCGACTATCATTGCAACAGTAAGTAAAGGTTCAGGTGAGTCAGTTAAATTTCGTGAAGAAAGATTAAGTTTTGATACCACTTTTAAAAAAGGCGCTAAACAAGTACTATTAAACAAGAGGATTGACCTTAGAAACATGAAAATGGAACCCGGTGACGAACTGTATTTTTATGTTGAGGCGCAAGATTTGAAAGAACCAAAAGCTAACATAGGGCGAACAGAGACGTACTTCTCAGTAATTAGAGATACAGTAACAAATGGATTTGCTGTTGAAGGAACTTTAGGAGCTGATTTAATGCCTGATTATTTCAGAAGCCAGCGTCAATTAATTATCGATACAGAAAAACTCATTGCTCAAAAGTCAGTTCTTAAAAAGCAGGAATTCAATTTTACAAGTAATGAACTTGGTTTTGACCAAAAAGCACTGCGATTAAAGTACGGTGAGTTTATGGGTGATGAATCAGAAGGCGCTTTTGACTCATCTACTAACGAGTCTTCTGAATCAAATGAAGACGAAGATCATTTAGATGAGTATACCCATGACCATGATGGTGATAATGATCACAATTTAGTTGAACACGAACAAGACCATGAACATGAGGAATCTGAAAATTCTAAAGATAAAGAAGATCCATTAGAAGAATATTTGCATAATCACGAAGACCCTGAGTCATCTACACTTTTTGCCAAGTCGTTAAAAAGCAAACTGAAACAAGCAATGGCCGAAATGTGGGATGCCGAGCTCTATTTAAGATTATATGAGCCACAAAAATCGCTTCCATATCAATATAAAGCTTTAGAACTGATTCAAGAAATAAAGAATAGTGCCCGTATTTATGTGCATCGAATTGGATTTGACCCGCCTCCAATAAAAGAAAGTAAGCGTTTAACGGGTGATCTTGATGAAATTAAAAATGTTATTAAGAATAAGGAACTTGATGATGAACGGTTATACCCATATATGAGAGAAGCAATTTCAAGATTGAATGAGTTGCTTAATTCTAATGGGGCTATTAATCAACAAGATCAAGAACTATTTTCAAGAGCAGGAAATGAATTGGCAATTTTGGCAATTGCTAAACCTGGAAATTATTTGATTACTCTCCAAGAGTTAAAATTGCTTTCTCAGGGGAGTAGTTTTAACACTAAAAAATTAAAAGAAGTTCAAAGTGGATTAATAGCTGCCATACCTAATAATGATGCGACCCCTTCATTGAATACAGCGTATACCAATAAAATAAATCAATTATTGCTTCAAGAAATCACAAAGGATGATTGATAGGATTCGGTTTATAAACGATGATATGACAACTCCTGTTTTAATACTGGGTCTTTTATTATTCATAATATTTTGGTGGAAAGAGTGGAATGGTTTGTTTAACAAAACATTTCTTTTGAATTTATTTTTAGGTTTTGTTGCTATCACTTCATTGCTCGTATTGGTTCTAGAGCCTTCTTTAGCTAAGGAACAAGATACTACAGGAGTTTTATTGACCGATGGTTATCAGACTAAAAAATTGGATAGCCTTAAAAAAGTTTTCCCCAAACTAAAGATAACCACATACAAAAAGGCATCTGATTTAAGCTCTCAATTAGATTCAGTTGGCGAGATTAAAATTTTAGGTGATGGAGTTCCAGAATATGATTTTTGGCAGCTTCAAGGTAAATCTGTTAGGTATTTAGAAGGTGAAAATCTTTCAGGAATTATTAGATTAAAATACAATCAAGAATTGATTGAAGGTGATAACTTTTCGGTTATTGGTGTTTATAATCAACCTGTTAAAGGGCATTATTTGTTGTTGCAAGGACCAGCTGGGAATGTTTTAGATTCAATAAGTTTAACAGATTCTATTACTTGTCAATTTAAATTAGAGACTAAAACTAAAGTTGAAGGCAACCTTGTCTATAAGTTAGTTGAGAAAGATAGTCTAGGTAAAGAAATACAGATAAATCAACTACCAACTGTTATTAATAAAAAGGAGCAATTAAATATTTTGATAATAAATCAATTCCCCTCTTTTGAGACAAAATATTTAAAGAATTTTTTAAGTGAGTCTGGTCATAAGCTTGTCGTTCGCAGTCAAATCACAAAGGGTAAATATAAATTTGAGTATTTAAATACCAAACGCAACCCATTTTATAGGTTTTCAAAAGAGAGTTTGGAAGAATTTGATTTGGTTATCCTTGATACTGATACTTATTTAGGACTATCAAGATCAGCCAAGAACAATTTATCTAATGCTTCATATGACGATGGATTAGGAGTATTTATGCAACCAGATGATCAACTATTTAAGAGAGTAAGCTTTTTTAATCAAATTCAGGTGGTGAGTGATGGGGAAAAGAATATAGATATCGCAGATTTTCCCGAATTAAAATTTGAAAAATATCCTTATAAGTTTTCTGATAGTCTCAGCTTAAATGGTCTTGCTCTCGCAAAACATTCTTTTCTTGAGTATAACGGGAACGGAAAAATAGGAACAACAACCTTAAAGAATACTTATCAACTAGTTTTAGATGGTCATTTTGAGAAATACCGTCAAATATGGTCTCAAATCATTACAAAGGTTGCTAAAGTAAATATTCGGCAAGGAGCAATTAGTGCTATAAACCAATTTGCCTTTTTAGATGAACCTTATCCTTTGGAGATATCCTCAACCCTAATGGAGCCTGTTGTTATCCACGCTGACGGATATGTAATTCCTTTAAGTCAAGATCCTATAAATAATGAGTTATGGAGAACGAGAACCTATCCCACTAAGTCTGGATGGAATTCGGTCAATATGAAGAATGATAGTTTGTTGCGCTACGCTTATTTTGTTATGGATTCAACCCAATGGAAGACTCTACGAAGAGCTGAAATTATTACTAAAAACCAAATACGATTTAAAGAAACAACTGGATTGACCGAAAAAGTAGTTGTTTTTAAATCGTTGTCAAGAGTATGGCCTTTTTTATGCTTTCTTTTAAGTATCGGGTTGCTTTGGCTATTACCAAAACTTAAAAGGTAATTGTGAAAATCTCTTGTTGCCTGTATATTCAAACTAAGCACTGTTAAAATCGTTTTGTTTGTATTTTTGCAATATGAATTTGGTAGTCGATATAGGTAATACTCGAGTGAAATACGCTGTTTTTGATAAAAAGAAATTAGTCATTGATCAGCATTCCGATTCAGGACTATTTCTAACTATGGTCAGAGATTTATTTGAGGTGTATCCAAAAATAACTCATGCTATCATTTCTTCAGTAGGAGGTCATCCTAAAAAAGAGTATGAAGTACTATCTCTTTTTTGCAAAGTTCATTTGCTTTCACACGAATCAAAAATTCCTTTTAAAAATAGTTATATCAATCCGCAAACATTGGGGATTGACCGCATCGCTTTAGCAACAAGAGCTTTTTATGAAAATCCAAAAGGAAACACTTTGGTCATTGACATGGGTACTTGTATTACTTATGAAATGATGAATGATTACGGAGAATATTTGGGTGGGGCCATTTCTCCTGGCATGAATATGCGTTTTAAAGCAATGAATGATCAAACGGCGCAACTTCCATTATTGATAGGAGAACCAATTTTAGATTTTATTGGGAACTCTACTGAAAAGTCTATGCAGAGCGGTGTAGTCAACGGAATTTGCCAAGAACTAGACGGGGTAATAAATCAATATAAAGACCGCTTTAAATTTTTAACAGTTATTTTAACAGGCGGTGACGCTCAATTTTTTGCCAAACGGCTAAAAAATTCCATATTTGCGAATTCTAAATTTCTGTTGGAGGGGTTAAATTACCTGCTGGAATACAATAAAAACTAGATGGTTAAGAATTTTCTGATTGGATGCATATGCCTTTTGTCTTTTGGCTCTTATGCTCAAAATGGTACTATTTCTCCTTATTCAATTTTTGGTGTTGGTGATTTTAGAAGTAATGGTACTGTTGAAAATCAAATGATGGGCGGGCTTCAGATGTATGCTGATAGTATACATGTAAATCTAAAAAATCCTTCCGCTTATTCTCAATTAAAATTGACAACTTATACAGCTGGTATTTCTCACTCGGAGTATAGATTAAAAGATGCTATAGAAGAACAAAATGCTTCCGTAACCAATTTAGATTACCTGGCTATAGGTTTACCTATTACAAAGAATGCTGGTATTGGTTTTGGTATCATGCCTTTTTCTTCCGTTGGTTATAGTTTAAATCAGCAAACCACCAACGCAGTTCAAGATACCGTCACTAATATATTTTCTGGTGAAGGGGGTTTGAACAGAGCTTATTTGTCTTTTGGGTATCAACCCAAGAAAAATTTAAGTATTGGTGCCACAGCTAATTTTAATTTTGGTTCGCTTACGTATCAACGTATTCAAAGTGTTCAGAACGTACAATTAGGAACGCTAGACACTAGAGTTTCACGAATTAACGGCTTCGATTTTAACTATGCCCTTAATTATACACCAACTATAAAAGAGAAATACACATTATATACTCATATAGGTGTTAATACTCAAGTGAATTTGGTTTCCAAGAATAGCGCAAGAATAGGTTCATTCTCTTTAGAGGGAGGAGAGATAGAAGTTTTTGATATTGATTTAGAAGCTCAGGGCTTAAAAAATACCGAATTAAAAATACCGACAGTAACTACGGTTGGTCTTGGTTTTGGGCAAAATAAAAAATGGTTTATAGGTGGTGAGTATAGTTTTCAACAACTAAGTTCTTTTAGTAACGAATTTCTGGGCCAAGAAAATGTTGCTTACGAAGATGCCAGTGTTATGGCTTTTGGAACCTACTTTATTCCTGACTATCGTTCACTTTCAGGCTATTTAAATAGAATTACATACCGAGCCGGATTGCGTTACGAGCAAACGGGTTTAATAGTTAATGATAAGGAAATAAACAACTTTGGCATAACTTTTGGATTTGGTTTACCAATGAATGGTGTAACTGGAGGTCCTACAAGCTTTTCAAATTTAAATATAGGATTTGAATTAGGAAGACGAGGAACTACTGACGCCGGACTTATTGAAGAAAGTTATTTCCAAGTTAACGTTGGCTTATCATTAAACGATAGATGGTTCCAAAAAAGGAAAATAAACTAAAGTTTTTTGAAGAATTCATAAATAACCAAGGTGTAACCAGCCTTCTGTAAGTTAGTTTTATAAAAATTTGTACATTAACCACTTTAAAATTAATAAGATGAAGAAGAAACTCTACTTAACGATGATAGCGGTCTTGATGGTGATGGGTTTAAGTATGGCCCAAGCCCAAAACCCTGAATGCATGACCAATTTGTCAATCTATGCAGAACATGCAAAAGTCAAGAATTATGATGCAGCTTACGAACCATGGAAAATGGTTTATGAGGCTTGCCCAGATATTAATAAGGCCAATTTTACCTATGGTGAAAGAATTCTAAAACATAAAATTAAAAACTCTTCTGGAGCAGATAAAGATGGTTATGTTCAAGACCTAATGACGCTTTATGATGATAGTGGAAAGTACTTTGCTGATAAATTTCCTATGGCTGATAGAGAAATTGATAAAGGCCTTTTGATGTATGAAAACAAAATGGCATCAAACGATAAGCTTTATGATATGTTAGGTAAAGCTTTTAAAGAGGATAAAAAGAATTTTAAAAACCCTAAAGCACTTTACTTATACTTTTCAAGTTTAGTTGATTTGCATAATGAAGGTAAAAAAGAATTGCAAGAGGTTTTTGACGTATATGATGATGTAACTGAAAAAGTTGAAGAAGAGAATAAAAAATTGACCGGAGTTCTTTCTAAAATTTTAGCTAAAGAAGATGCAGGTACTCCATTAACTTCTAAAGAGAAAAGACAAAAGAGAGCTGCTACTGTTAACTCTGAATCTTACGGTAAAATTGCTAGTAGTATTGACTCTAAATTAGGAGCACTTGCTGACTGTGGGAACCTTATTCCATTATACGAAAAGAGTTTTGAAGCAAAAAAGAACGATGTTACATGGGTTAAAAGAGCCGTTGGAAGAATGTTTAGTAAAGAATGTACTGATGATCCTTTATTTAGTAAAATGGTTGAGGTACAGGCTGAGTTAGATCCTTCTGCTGATGTGTATGTTTATTTAGGCACTCTTAAATCAAAGTCAGGAGATAGTAAAGGAGCAATTGCTGATTTTAACAAAGCAGTAGAACTAGAATCAGATGCTTACAGAAAATCAAATATCTTATACAAGATTGCAACTATTGTTAGAAAAGGTAGCAAATCTCAAGCAAGAAATTATGCGCAAAAAGCTATAAACGCTAATGGGGCTAATGGAAAAGCTTATTTACTAATCGCAAATTTGTATGCTAGTAGTGCTAACGCTTGTGGTAGTACTCCTTTTGAAAAGCGTGCGATTTATTGGAAAGCTGCTGATATGGCTCGTAAGGCAGGTAGAGTTGATCCTTCTTTAAAGTCAAGAGCTAATAAAACGGCTGCAAGTTATGATCAACGAGCTCCAGACAAGACGATGATATTTAATAATGCTATGGCCGGAAAAACTGTAACTTTTAGTTGCTGGGTTGGTGGTAGTATTAAAGTGCCGAACTTATAGCGTTGAGTGCACATAACACATATTATTATTTAAGATTTGCCACAGCTTTTGCTGTGGCAATCCTTTTTTATGGCTGCGGTGATAACTATGAAAGAGTAGGTGAAGAGGCTGCTACTAATATTTATCCGCAAGGGATTGCCAAAAATTTTGTCTTCACTTATACTGAAGCTATTAAAGAAGTCTCAACACAAGACTCTTCTGCCTCAAGAGTAGTTGCCATTTTAAAGAGTCCAATAAACAAAGACTTTGATAACTTAACCTTTGGCTTTAAAGAATTTCCTGAAGGACTGCATCTTGACGTTTTTGATGAAAAGGGACAGAAGAGTATTATCGAAGCAGATTATGCTATAATATATTCCAAAACAAATGTTATTGATTTACAAGGTAATGTTGTATTAACTTCGCATGACGGAAAGAAACTTGAGACTCCTCAATTGTATTGGGATAGAACCAATAAATGGATTTTTACAGAGGAGGAGTTCACTTACACCAACCTTGAAGAAGGTACTGTGATGGATGGTGAAGGGATGGATTTTAATAGAGAGTTTACATTTTTTAATGCCCACAAAACATATGGGTTAATGACAATTTCTGAGGACGAATAAAATGGTTAAAATTTTAAAATACACTGAATACTTATACTTAGTTGTGGCTATAGCTGCTATTTACAAAATAGTAACCTTATGGTCAGTGGATCCAAAGGAGACATATATCTTTATATTCTTTGCAGTGGTTTCTTTAGCTATGTTTATTTTTAGAAGAAAGTACCGTAAACGATTTGAAGATAGAGCTAAACAAAATCAGAAGTAGTTGTGGATACTGCTGTTCTCATAATTATTCTATCCTTATTGTTTTCAGCATTCTTTTCAGGAATGGAAATCGCTTTTGTTTCGGCAAATAGAATTCATATAGAGCTAGAAAAAAAGCAGGAAGGATTTTTAGCCAAAGTATTGACTTGGTTAACTAAAAAACCTTCAAAATTTATTGCTACCATGTTAATTGGTAATAATATTGCTTTAGTAGTATATGGTCTTTTTATGGGAGACCTTTTGATGAAATGGTTCGTCCAATTTTTACCCACAGACTTATCTTTTATTAATCTGTTGTTGACAGATTTTAGCCTGTTGTCACAAACACTCATTTCTACAATGGTCATTCTGCTTACGGCAGAATTTTTACCTAAAGTCTTATTTCAAATTTATTCCAATACTTTATTGAAGTTTTTTGCAGTGCCAGCCTATGTTTTTTATATGCTGTTTTATCCAATTTCTTGGTTTGTAATTAAAGTTTCAGATTTTATTTTAAGAACCTTTTTTAAAACTGAAGGTGATGAAGTACAATTAGCATTTACAAAGATTGAACTTGGGGATTATATAACAGAACAAATGGAATCAGTTGAGGAGGAAGACATCGTTGACTCTGAAATACAATTGTTCCAAAATGCTTTAGAATTTTCTGAGGTGAAAGCTCGTGAAGTAATGGTGCCAAGAACTGAAATTATTGCTGTAGAACTTAATGACACTCCTAAAAACCTTACTAAACTTTTCACCGAAACGGGCTTGTCAAAAATATTGGTCTACAAAGAAACCATAGATGATATTATTGGATACGTGCACTCGTACGAACTGTTTAAAAAACCAAAATCTATTAAAAGTATTTTATTGCCGGTAGAGTTTGTGCCAGAAACTATGTTGGTTCATGATATATTGAATGTGCTCACCAAACGAAGAAAGAGCATGGCTGTTGTTTTAGATGAGTACGGAGGAACCTCGGGTGTTATGACGGTAGAAGATATTGTAGAAGAGCTTTTTGGAGAAATAGAAGATGAACACGATACGACCAATTTAGATGAAGAGCAACTTAGCGATAATGTGTTTAAATTTTCAGCACGTTTAGAAGTTGATTATCTAAATGAGAATTATAAGTTAGAACTTCCTGAGGGAGATGATTTTGAAACGCTTGGCGGTCTTATTATGAGTCATACAGCGGAAATACCCGAACAAAACGAGGAGATTAAAGTTGACAACTTTTTGTTTCACATATTAGAAGTTTCTAATAATAAAATTGATTTAGTTCGTTTGCATCGATTAGATAGCGAATAATCAACCAGAATTGATGGTGTCAAAGGCTCATACCCCTCTTTTTACCTTTCCTATTTGAAAAGAAAATAGTATTTTCGCCCACTGAAATTAAAGAAAACAAGGCATAAATGGCAATTTTAGAAAATATAAGAAAACGAACAACTGTATTGATATTGATTATTGGTTTGGCATTGTTCGCTTTTGTGATTTCTGGTGTTTTTACAAATAATGATTTTGCAGGAGGTAAAGTAGGTTCAACATTGGCTGAAATTAATGATGAAGCAATTTCGATGGAAGACTTCAATACAAAGTTGGAGCAAGCTCAGAGACAGTATGGTAGTAATTTTTCATCAACACAATTGGTGAATACCGTATTTGACCAAGAAGTAAGGAGAACTATTTTAAACCAACAGTTTGAAGACTTAGGGGTAGATGTTGAAAGTGATCAGATTGTTGATTTTATTAAAAATACTGGTTACGCTCAAGAACCTTCTTTTCAAGATGAGAATGGGGTTTTTAATGTAGAAGTTTTTAAAACTGCTATTGCTGATTGGAGAGAAACCGACCCTTTACGTTATGATAATTGGTTGCAGATTGAAAAATCAATTATGCAATCTGCAAAAGAACAAATGTATTTTAACCTCGTAAAAGCAGGTGCTGGTGCAACTTTAGCTGAAGGTGAGTTTGATTATAAATTAACCAATGATAAAGTTGATATACAGTATGTAAGAGTACCTTATAGCAGTATAGCTGATAGTACGATACAAGTTTCTAAAGAGGAAATTACTGCGTATATAAAAGAAAATCCGGACGATTATAATCAAGAAAGTGCTAGAGACCTAAGGTTTTCCTTTTTTGAAGAAAAAGCTTCTTTAGAAGATGAAAATAATGTTAGAGCTGAGGTAGTTAAACTTTTAGAGGATTCATTGGAGTATTCGGAAGATAGAGATGAAACTGATACTATTCCTGGTTTCAAGAGTACCACAGATATCATGGCTTTTTTGGATAGAAACTCTGATACTAAGTTTGATACTATTTACAAGGCAAAAAAAGACCTGCCAGCAATTGCTGCAGATTCTTTAATGAATGTTGGCGTGGGCGGAATGTATGGTCCGTATAGAGATGGAGATTTTTTCAAGGTTTCTAAAGTTGTAGATGCCAAAGAGAACGGTTCTGCAAAAGCTAGCCATATTTTAATTACTTATGAGGGAGCAACAAGAGCTAACCCTGAAATAAAAAGAACAAAGGAAGAAGCTGAGACAGAAGCTAAAAGACTTTTGACTGAATCTAAAAAGGCTGACGCGGATTTTACTGCATTAGCTCGTGATAATTCTGATGGTCCGTCTGCACCAAGAGGTGGTGATTTGGGTTATTTTCAAGAAGGTATTATGGCAGATGAGTTTAATGATTTCTGTTTTGGTAATGATGTTGGTACTGTTGGTCTTGTAGAAACTGAATTTGGTTTTCACGTGATTAAGGTAGATGACAAGCAAGATATTTTACAGGTGGCAACCTTGTCAAGAGAAATTGAGCCTTCTGATGAAACAATCAACACATTGTTTACAGATGCTACAAAATTTGAAATGGCTACCACAGATGCCGCTCCTGAATCTTTTAATGATATTGCAAAAGAAAGTGAATATGCTGTGTTACCAGTTAACAAGTTGAAAGAGATGGATGAAAATCTGCCTGGACTTGGTACACAACGTAATATTGTGCAATGGGCATTTAATGATGATACTAATGTAGGCGATATAAAGCGTTTTGATCTATCTAACGGTTATGCAGTTGTACAAGTTACCAAAACTTATAGAGAAGGCTTAATGGCTTCTGAAGATGCTTCAGCTCAAGCACTTCCAAAAATTAGAAAAGAGCGTAAAGCTGCACAAATTATTGCGGCTAATCAAGGTAAGAGTTTAGAAGATTTAGCACAGGATAATAATGTTACTGTCTCTAATGCTTCAGCTTTAAGCAGAAAATCACCAACCATTCCAGGGGCAGGTAGAGAGCCGATGATTGTTGGTAATGCATTTGCTTTTGACGAAGGTCAAACATCAGGTTTATTAGAAGGTGAGACCGGGATATTTATGTTTAAGGTTACCAAAAAGAATGATGCTGTTACGCTTCCGAATTTTAGTACATTTAGTAATACACTTACCACTGCAAATAAAAATGCAGTAAATACAGCCGTTTACAATGCCCTAAAAGAAGGGGCAGAAATTGAAGATAATAGAGCTACTTTTTATTAATAAATCATTTCCTGATAAGGAATAACAATATTGAAACCCTTGGATTTAAAATATTCAGGGGTTTTTTTAGTGCCAGTAGCGAGTACAAAATCTCCACCCCAGCCACCGAGGCTTTTAACTACACCATAAGTATAATCTGAAAATAAATTTTCTTGAACAGTTTTTATTTTTAAAACATTAGAGAGTAATGCTTCATGTTCTTTTATTAGAAGTTCAAATTCTAAAAGAGATTTTGACTTAATTGTCTTTTCCGTTATTGTTGAGATAGAATCAATCAAGATATCTTTGTCAAATGATTGCGCTCTATAATTTTTAATGGCATCACGACTATTTTGTTTTTTATCCAAATAGACAAAGAAAAGTTTATCTGAAAAAGGAACTTTGAAATCTACTTTTTCAACGGTTGCCTTATCGTTTATTAATTGATAAACTATTGGTTTATTATTTGCCGCACAGGCCAAATCATAACCACTACCTCCAAACGTTTGTTCCAAAAGGCTGTAGGGGTCAATTTCCGCCCAATTGGCGATGTTATTGATTAAAGTTGAAGAACTTCCCAGGCCCCAGTCTTTTGGAAAGCCAAGGTGGGTTGCGATTTCAAGACCAGTATCTGTAATCAAAAAGTCTGAATTCAAATTTCTAGCAGCTTCTAAAATTTTACTAAGGGTATTGGCAATTTCTTCATTAGTAGTAAAAAGTACATTTAAATCTGGAATAGAAACTATTGCCTTAAACCAGCTATTTTGCTCATTGTCAAAACTTGTCCATTCTATAGTGCCTGAATCATTTTTAGAGATAACCAAACTTTGACCATATTTTGTTGGTATTGCAAAAGCCTTTGCTCCATCCAAAACAGCGTATTCACCAGTGATTAATAATTTACCGTTACTGTAAAAATTCTCTTTCATTAATCTTTTTGAATTTTTTCAAGAGCTTCTTTCACCGATGCGTTTGAAACTAGATTGTCTTTAAAGTGAACAACCAACTGTTTTTTTTGTTCATCGGTTGCACCCAATTGATTAAGCATGTTTAAAAGGTGCATTTTCATATGCCCTTTCTGTATGCCAGTGGTAACTAAAGAACGGAGTGCAGCAAAATTTTGAGCAAGACCTGCAACGGCAACAATCTGCATTAATTCTTTTGCATTCGGTTTTTGTAATATTTCTAAGGCTAGCTTTACCAAAGGATGAAGCGACGTAAGTCCGCCAACAGTCCCCAAGGCTAATGGAATTTCAATCCAGAATCTAAATATTCCATCATCAACAGTGGCATGCGTAAGACTAGAATATGTACCATCTTTTGCGGCATAAGCATGTATACCGGCTTCAACAGCTCTAAAATCATTTCCTGTGGCTAAAACCACGGAATCAATTCCATTCATAATACCCTTGTTATGGGTTACAGCTCTGAAGGGTTCTGACTTGGCGATATGAACTGCTTGAACTATTTTTCTAGCAAACTTTCCTCCTTCAAGCTCACCTTCTGTCAAATCACCTATTGGACAACTGACTTCGGCTTTAACAATACAATTAGGAACATAGTTACTTAAAATACTCATGACAATTTCAAACTCTTTTTCGTCAGCTGTGAAGCCTTTGTACAAATTCGCTTGTTCTTTTAGAGTTTTAGCAAATTGTTCGAGACAAGAATTAATAAAATTAGCACCCATTGCATCCAATGTTTCAAAGGTGCAATGCAGTTGATAATAGTCACACAGTTGTTCTGTTTTATCACGCAGTTCAATATCGGTGACGCCACCGCCACGTTTTTCCATACTTTGGGTGATTACCCCGGCGTCATTTAAAAATTGAGATTTGATGGTATTAAAAAATTGAAAAAGCGTTTCTTTTTTACCGTTATACATAAAATGTACTTGCCCCACTTTTTCAGTGCCTACAATAGTAGTCTTGAACCCTCCTTTTGTTAGCCAAAATTTTGCGGCTTTACTTGCAGCAGCGACAACAGAACTTTCTTCTATTGCCATAGGTATAGCATACAATTTTTCATTTATTAAAAAATTGGGTGCTATTGCAAAGGGTAAGTAGTAGTTAGAGATGGTATTCTCAATAAATTCATCATGTACTTTTTGTAAAGAAGCATCACTATTCCAATAACGTTTTAAAATTCCTTTAGTTTTTGTTTCGTTTTCGGTACAATTTTTGGCAATCCAGTCAATTTTTTCTTCTTTAGTAAGTTTTGAAAACCCTTGTACAGGTGTGTGCATAGTTCTTTCTTAGAGGTTCAAATATAATAAATACACCACCTGATCTTGTTATTGTTATTCAAATCAATAGCTAAAGTTTACTATTCGATAAATTATTAGTAAACTTGATAGTTTTTAATCAATTTATATGATCACAAGAAAACTTACTTTTCTACTTCTTTTTTCTTTATTCATCGCTTCTTTTTCTTTAGCTCAAAAACAAAAAATCACACTTGAAGAAATTTGGGGAGGAACTTTTAGAACACAGCAGTTAGATGTTCTTCGTTCTATGAAAAATGGAAAGCAATACACCATTTTAAATTTTAATAGAAGTTCTGGAGCTAGAAGTATAGATACTTATGATTATAAAACACAGGAAAAAGTGGGGACAATAGTTTCATCTTCAGACGCCATACCACCATTCAGTTCTTATGAGTTTAGTGATGATGAATCTAAAGTCATTTTGGCAACAGAGGTGGAACCAGTTTTTAGAAGATCAAGAATCGGAATCTATTATGTTTACAATATTGCTGATAAATCCCTAGTGAAAATTTCAGACAATAAAATTCAAGAGCCAGAGTTCTCTCCAGATGGTTCTAAAGTAGCCTATGTTTTTGAAAACAATATCTACATTAATAACTTAAAAGAGAACACGACTGAACAACTTACTACCGACGGTAAAAAAGGAACTATAATCAATGGTGTAACGGATTGGGTATATGAAGAGGAGTTTTCATTTGTTCAAGCATATGAATGGAACAGTGATGGTACTAAAATAGCTTTTTTGCGTTTTGATGAAACGGAGGTGCCTAATTTTTCAATGGATGTTTATGGTTCCGATTTATATCAAACCCAAAATCAGTTTAAATATCCAAAAGCAGGTGAGATAAATGCTACAGTAAATTTGTTAATGTATGATGTTGAAAAAGGCACTAGTTCCAATGTAGATTTAGGTGAACCGTATTATATACCGAGAATAAAATGGATGAATAATCCGAATTATCTAAGTGTACAAACCATAAATCGTCATCAGGACCACTTGATTTTACATGAGATCAATGCAACTGACAACTCGGTAAAAACGCTTGTTGAAGAAAAGGACGAGGCTTATGTAGATATTCATGATAATCTAACGTTTTTAGCAGACGATAGTTTTATATGGACTAGCGAGAAAGATGGTTACAATCATATTTATTTGCATGATCAAGACGGTAACTTAATGAATCAAATCACAAAAGGTGATTGGGAGGTAACCAATTATTACGGTTATGATCAAAAAGAAGATAGGGTTTATTATCAGTCTGTCGAGAATGGCTCAATTAATAGAGATGTATATAGTATCTCCAGTTCTGGTGATAATAAAAAGAGATTAACTACATCTGAGGGTACTAACTCAGCGGCTTTTAGTGCGGACTACACCTATTTTATTAATACTTTTTCAAGTGCGAACACTCCTTATGTCTTTACATTACATAAAGCCTTAAACGGAAAAATGCTTAAACAAATTAAGGATAATAGTTCTTTGGCAACTAAACTTGAAGGTTATGAAATGAGCAATAAAGAGTTCTCTACAATTTCAATTAATGGAAATGATTTGAATATGTGGCTGATAAAACCAGCTGATTTTGACCCTTCCAAAGAATATCCACTTTTAATGTATCAATATAGCGGACCAGGTTCTCAATCTGTAGCTAATCGTTGGAATGGAACGAATGATTATTGGTATCAAATGCTTGCTTCCGAAGGCTATATTATTGCTTGTGTTGATGGAAGGGGAACAGGTTTAAAAGGACGTGATTTTAAAAAAGTCACACAATTAGAATTGGGAAAATATGAAGTTGAAGATCAGATTGCGGCGGCAGATAAATTAAGTAAACTCCCTTATATTGATGAAGATAGAACAGGAATCTGGGGCTGGAGCTACGGAGGTTTTATGTCAACCAATGCTTTGTTAAAAGGCAGTGAAACCTTTGAAATGGCTATAGCTGTTGCACCCGTAACAAGCTGGCGTTTTTACGATACTATTTATACAGAGCGCTACATGCAAACTCCACAAGAAAACCCAAGTGGTTATGATGATAATTCACCTTTTAATTATCCAGACTTATTGCAAGGTGATTATCTATTGGTTCATGGTTCAGGTGATGATAATGTGCATGTGCAGAATTCAATGCGTATGATTGAAGCTTTGATTCAGGCAGATAAAGATTTTGAATGGGCTATTTACCCTGATAGAAATCACGGTATTTTTGGAGGTAATACAAGAAATCATCTTTATAAAAAAATGACAGAGTTTGCTCATAAGAACCTTCGTGATAGACCTCAAAAAGAGGAATCTTTATTAAAAAGTGAGAAGATAAAAGGATAATTAAAGTCATTATTAATCAAACCAACTAATAAAATAAGATATGTCGGATGTTGTAAAATCGCAGGGCGGTAAAGAAAAGTTTAGTCATCCTAAGGGATTGTATGTGCTGTTTGCCGCTGAAATGTGGGAACGATTTAGCTATTACGGAATGAGAGCTATCCTTATTCTCTTTATGACAACAGATGTTGTGCAAGAAGGACTTGGACTAACTACAGAAACCGCAGGTGCCGTCTACGGTCTATATACTGCTTGTGTATATTTAATGACTCTTCCAGGAGGTTGGCTTGCTGATAATGTTTTTGGTCAAAGAAAAGCCGTTTTTTATGGTGGCGTTTTAATTATGATTGGACATTTAATTCTTGCAATTCCCGGATCTCCAGCCATATTTTTTACTGGTCTTGCATTCGTAGCTTTAGGCACGGGATTGCTAAAGGGGAATATTAGCACATTAGTTGGAGAGCTTTATTCAAATGAAAGCGGTGCTAAAAGGGATGCAGGATTTTCTATTTTTTATATGGGAATTAATTTAGGATCTTTTTTCGGACAAATATTTGTACCTCTTCTTGCCGAATATAATTGGCATTTAGGTTTTGGTTTAGCGGCAGTGGGAATGCTTTTGGGTTTATTTGCCTATAAATTTTATGCTCCTAAACACCTTGGAGATATAGGAATCGAACCTAAGGTAAAGCAAATAGACAAGGTTGAAAAATCAAATAATACTATAACTTATGCTATTATTGCCATTGTGGCTGTTTTGCTAGTTTCTCTCCAATTTCTAAATTATATTGACGTTACTACAGCAACAGGCATAGCAAAGGCTCTTGGGTTAATTATTGTAGTTATTACAATGGGGTATTTTTTAAATATACTATTTAATGGAGGCCTTTCAATTGAGGAAAAGAAGAAAGTTTCAGTAATTTTTATTCTTTTTGTAGGAATCGCGATTTTCTGGTCTGGATTTGAGCAAGCCGCATCTTCACTTAACCTATTTGCCAGAGATTTTACAGATAGATTTATAGGAGGTTGGGAAATGCCAGCAGGTATGTTGCAGTCTTTTAATTCTGGCTTCATAATTATTTTTGCACCTATTATTGGTGCCCTTTGGGTAAAACTAGCGGCGAGAAATATTAATATAAGAACTCCTTTTAAATTCGCTATAGGTTTGATTTTATTGGGATTAGGTTTTTGGGTTATGGTTGAGGCAGCTCATGTTGCTGCAAGTGGGGCTAAAGCAGGTATGTTTGCCTTGATTCTCACTTATTTCTTACATTCGATTGGAGAGTTAACAATTAGCCCTGTAGGTCTAAGTGCTACCAGTAAATTATCTCCCAAAAAATATCTTGGTCAGATGATGGGTATTTGGTTTGTGGGTGCCGCTTTAGGAAATCTCATTGCTGGTCTAATAGGAGGTAATTTCGATCCGGAAAATGTCCTTGAAATGCCGAACATATTTTTAAATGTAGTTTGGGTTTCGGTTGGCGCAGGACTAATATTTTTTGCTATCAGTCCTTTTATAAAAAAATGGATGGGAGACATTAATTAAAATTTGAACTTTCCAATTCAAAATAATAGGCTCCCTTTTCACCAGTATAGTGAAAAGGGATTTCTTTTTTAATACAGGTTTCTTTCCATCGGGTAACGTAACTCTTATAATTGCTACCATCTATTAAAATCATTTTTGGATGTAACCTATCAATAACCCTGACAAGATTGAGTTGTGGTGACTGAGTCAGTAAAAAGTAATCTAGATTATTCTGATTCGGTAGAACATTTAAACTATCTATAATAAATAAACTTTTGGAACCAATACGATATACGTTTTGGAGTGAATCTCTACTAATTGAATTAATACGTTCTCCAATTTTAAAATTATTTATGATACGTTTAAGTGGTTTTTGATTACTTTCTAAAACAGATAAATCATCTCCTATTTGATGAAGAAAGAACGTGTGCGCGGTTTGGTGTCCTAAAATGAATTGCTCAGTTTTACTTAATTTCCTTTCACTGTAAATTACCCAGCTTTGAAAAGTAAATAGAACTATCAAAAACCAGCTGATATTCTTAAAAGTAGCCTTAGAAACTATTATAATAAAAATCATGATTAAAGCATAAGATAGTAGTAGTTGAATCTGGTCAAAAGGAATATCTCTAAAAACAAAAGCTTCTTGTTGAGCAACCCAAGCAATTACTGTATTCATTTTTCCTATTAAATAATTGTATGCCAGTACTAAAGTGTCAGGCAATGTATCTAGTTGTGCTAAAACCAGAACCAAAATTCCTATTCCAAGAATTATTCCTAAAAAGGGAATTACAACCAAATTGGAAATAAAAAACAAAGAAGGAAATTGATGAAAGTAAAATAGGCTTAGAGGTAAAACACCTAGTTGGGCGGCACAACTAACGGATAATAATTGCCATGCTCTTCTTAAAAACCAATGTTCTGGATACCAAAACCGCTGTAATTTAGGATAGATTAAAACGATAGAAAAAACGGCCGCATAACTCATTTGAAACCCTAAATGAAAAAGAACCAAAGGTTTTAACAGCAAAATAAAAAACATTGATAATGCTAAAATATTAAAGGTGTTGCTAGGACGGTTCAAATACATAGCATACGCAATAAATGAGAACATCATTACTGCCCTAAAAATAGAAGGTGATAAACCTGCTACAAAAGCAAATGCCCAAAGTAAAAGCAATATGATCACAAGTTTTACTGTTTTTCCTTTTGGCAGCAGCTCTAATGGGTTTAATAGAAATTGAAGCAGCAATAAAATGATACCTACATGAAGCCCAGAAACGGCAAGAATGTGCACTGCTCCAGCATCTTTGTAATTGTCATAGGTGTTAGAGGTAATATCGTTTCTTTGACCTAATAATAAGGCTTGAATAATACTTAGTTCTTCACTACCAAAAGGAGCTTTATGAAGTTTTTCAATTAGCCGTTCACGAAAGTTTGAGGCTAAGCCCAAAAGAGTCGTTTTTGATTTTACTGTTTTGTAATATGCTTTTGGAGCTACCCGTAATTGATGGTAAACACCTTGTTGTTTTAAGTAACTTTTAAAATTAAATTGATGTGGATTTAAAGGCTCACCAAAAGTGATTTCTGAGGATACTAACCATAGTTCATCATCTACTAAAAGAAGACTAGAGTCAATTGAGTCTTTTTGAATACTTAGAAATAATTTTCCAGTTATTGGTTCTTCTTCTAAAGCCTCAGCTTCTACAATATAATTATCTGAAAAGCTATTAGGTTTTAATACTTCACGAATCTTAACTTTCCAAACAGCATCTGTACTTATGTTTTGGTAAGAATAATGAGAACTTAGACTTTTTGGATTGGCTAGGGTAGTTATAAATAAACCTAAGCCTATAATGGATAAGTAGCTAACAATATCGAAATAAGGGAATGTATTTCTTTTGTTTTTTAAATATATCAAGTATAAAATCAGGATTAGTGTTATTACGATGAACCCTAAGATTTTGAGCGGAATTAAAAAGTAAAACCCTAATAAAATGCCAGTTATAAGGCATAGGGTTAATTTCACAGAAACAAAATTGAATAGCTTCATTATAAAATTCGCTGCGCTTTTACAAAAGCTGAATTCCAATAGCCTTCTCTTAAAGAAGAAACGATAACACCACGAGAAGTAGTAGAATGAATAAATTTAACTTCATTACCAACATCAACAACGAGGCCAACGTGATTAATGTTTTTGCCGCGCTTACTGGTTTTAAAAAATAGTAAATCTCCTTTTTGTACTTCTTTTATTTTAATGCGTTTGCCTTGATTGGCCATTTGATATGATACTCGCGGAAAGGCAATATCGTTCTCAGATAAGGCAACGAAAATGAGGCCAGAACAATCCATTCCTTTTTTTGTTTGGCCTCCAAATTTGTACCGAACACCGGTAAATGTCATTGCAGTTTCAATCACTTGATTGGCCTTACTATTTTTTGCGAGCTCTTTTTTGGTAATTCTTTCTGTTGGCTTTTCCTTAGAAGATTTTACAGTAATTGTTTTTGTTTTACTATATGTAGTTTTCTTTTTTGCAAAGCAACCTGTGAGCAAAACGGTTAAAAATAAAATGTAGAATTTTTTGAACATCCAAGAATAGAATAGCTTCTTGGTAGCTAAAATTAAGCATTTTCAATGATCAATGCTGCTGCTTTTTCGCTAGCGCCAGTACCACCCAATTTTTCTTCTAAAGAATTGTAATCGGAAAGTATTTGATCTCGTTGTTTTCCTCTTACAGTTTTGCTAAGTTCTAATGTCAAGTTTTTGGTATTCAAGTCATCTTGAATTAACTCTTTTACCACCTCTTTATTCATGATAAGATTGACTAACGAAATGAAGTCTAAAGTAATGATACTTTTAGCAATTTGATAAGATATCCAGTTTCCTTTATAACATACTACTTGTGGAACTTTAAACAGTGCTGTCTCCAAAGTAGCAGTGCCACTAGTTACAAGCGCAGCATGGGAATATTTTAATAAGGAATAAGTCTGATTTGAAACAAAACCCACGGTGTTTTGCTTTAGAAAAGAACTATAAAACTCATTTTCTAAACTAGGCGCCCCAGCAATTACAAATTGATAAGATGGAAAGTCTTGAGTAACAGAGAGCATCAATCCTAACATTTTTTCAACTTCTTGTTTTCTACTTCCTGGTAACAAAGCAATTATAGGTTTGCTAGGATGCAGATTGTAATCTGCACGCAAAGTCTGTTCTTCAATAAAAGTGGTATTTGAAATTGCATCTAAAAGCGGATGTCCAACAAATTCAACATGATAATCGTGCTTTTGATAGAACTCCTTTTCAAAAGGTAAGATGACATACATTTGGTCAATATCCCGTTTTATTTTTTTGATTCGACCTGCTCTTGAAGCCCACAATTGGGGAGAAATATAATAGTTGGTCTTAAAGTTTTGAGATTTTGCCCACTTGGCAATACGCAAATTAAAACCAGAGAAATCAATAAAAATGATGACATCAGGCTTGAATTTAGTAATGTCTTCTTTGCAAAAACGAATGTTCTTAAAAATTGAAGTTATGTTTTTCAACACTTCAAAAAACCCCATAAAAGCCATGCTCTTATAGTGTTTTGCTATTTCACCACCTGCTACTTGCATTAAATCACCTCCCCAGCAACGAACCTGTGCATGAGCATCTTTTTTTAAAAGTGCTTTGATAAGATTCGAGCCATGAAGATCTCCTGAAGCTTCACCTGCAATGATATAATACTTCATATTAGAAGAGCTTAAAATAAAGAATAATCAGTGCTGTTAAAATAGTAGCAATCATAACCCCTCTTGCTCGATAATCACGTTTAATACGCAGAAATCCAAAAAATGCAACTAGATTTAAAATGGCGCCTAAGGCCAAAATACTTCCAATATGACCTTGTTCTACAGCAATTTTAAGAGTTTCAGATATGCTGAATTCTGAGAAAAGTAAAATATAAGCTAAGGTTCCAAAAGTATTTGCTATAAGCCCTACTAAGAATCCGATAATAACTTCTTTTTTTGTGTTATTCATTTAAATTCCAATTGTTGATTGTTTGAATTGTGTGATGTGCTGTTAAATCGAATTGAGTGGGTACTACTGAAACATAACCTTGACTCAGTGCGAACTGGTCAGTGTCTTCACCTTTATCTAATAATTCAAATTTGCCAGTCAACCAATAATATTCTTTGCCGGTTGGGCTAATCCTTTTATCAAATTTTTCTTTCCAATTCGCCTTTGCTTGCCTACATACTTTAATACCTTTTGGTATTTGCTCCGCAGCCTTAGGTATGTTCACATTAAGCACTGTACCCTTTGGTATTCCGTAATTTAGGGCCTGAATAACAATTTTTTGAACAAATTCTTTGCATTTGCTAAAATCCGCGTTCCAACCATAGTCGCATAATGAGAAACCAATGGCCGGTATACCTTCAATGCCTGCTTCAATAGCGGCGCTCATGGTACCAGAATAAATAACATTTATTGAGGCATTTGATCCATGATTAATTCCACTAACAACAATATCTGGTCTTCTATCTAAAATTTCTTGAAGCCCTAATTTCACACAGTCGGCTGGTGTTCCACTGCAACTATATTCTATGGGTGCGCCTTTTTCTTTGTCGATTATAACTCTTTTGGAGTATAACGTATTATCAATAGTTATGGCATGTCCCATACCCGATTGCGGACTGTCAGGTGCGACCACAACGACTTCGCCAATTTCTTTCATAAATGCAATGAGAGAACGCAGTCCTGGCGCCGTAATTCCATCATCATTCGTTAAAAGAATTAGCGGTTTTTTCATTTGATATAATTATTATGGTAAAAATACGTTTTTCATAAGGATATGAAGTCTGAAGCGTTTAACAAAAAATTAAATGTGCGCCTCTAAAAGTGGCATGATTTTTTCAGTATCTTAGGGAATTCGTATGAATTGTAGGTGTAAATTGAAGACTGATTTGCACTAATTGAAATAACGATGAACCCAGTCCCAAAAACTATATTATGAAGAAGAATTTTGTGCTAGGCTTTTTAATAATACTGATTGCAGTTGCCTCTTGCAGTTTTACAAACAAATCTTTTGAGACCAATGATAAAGACAAGTTATTACTTGACTTAATTACATATGTCTTAGAGCGTGGTCACTACGAACCTAAAGATATTAATGATAAATTTTCAGCTAACGTTTATGAAGATTTTATCGATATTCTAGACCCAACAAAAAGATATTTTATTGAAAGTGATATTCGTGAATTTGAGCAATACAAGTATCAAATAGATGATCAGATAAAAAATACTGAAATTTCTTTTTTCAATTTGGTTTATCAGCGTTTAATGAAACGAATGGACGAAGCAAAAGATATTTACACTGAGGTATTAGAAAAACCTTTTGACTTTAATATTGACGAAGAAATAGTTGTTGATTATAAAGAAGAGCCCTACGCTGCTAATAAAAAACAGCTGAAAGAGCGATGGAGAAAACAATTGAAGTATAATGCTCTTGGTGTTTATGATGGAAAAATTAAGATTAAGAATACCTCCAGTAGTAAAGGAGGCGTAGAAGGAGGCGACTTGGCTAGTGTAGATGTTGCTACTGCAGAAGAAAAAGCTGATGAAGAGCTAAAAAATATGACTCTAGCTGAAGTCGAAGCAGTATCTAGAGAAACAACAAAAAATACTTTAGATGATTTCTTTGAGTTTGTTTCCGGTTTAGAAAGAAAAGATTGGTTTGAGCAATATGTCAATACAATTGTAGATGAGTTTGATCCTCATACCTATTACTTTGGCCCTGAAGAGAAGGATAAATTTGACATTAGTATGTCTGGTAAATTTGAAGGCATAGGTGCTAGATTACAAAAGAAACCGGAAGGTGCAAAAATCGTTGAAATTATATCTGGTGGCCCGGTATGGCGAGCAAAAAGCCTTGAAGTAGGTGATGAAATTTTAAAAGTTGGACAAGACGGTGAAGAGTCAATTGATATTGTTGGCATGCGCTTAGATGATGCCATTAAACTAATTAAAGGACCAAAAGGCACTATAGTTGATTTAACGGTAAGAAAGGTTGATGGTACTGTAGATATAGTGTCGATAACCAGAGATGTTGTTGAATTAGAAGAATCGTATGCAAAATCTGCAACAGTTATAAAAGATGAGCGCAAATTCGGCTTAATTAACTTACCAAAATTTTATGTAGATTTTGATGACTATTCTGAACGCAATGCTGCTACTGATGTAGCCAAAGAAGTGGAGCGATTAAAGCAGGCCGGAGCAGAAGGTTTAATACTTGATTTAAGAGATAATGGTGGAGGTTCACTAAAAACCGTTGTTGAAATGGCAGGTCTTTTTATTAAAGATGGTCCAATTGTTCAAGTGAAATCTTCAGGACAGCGAAAAGAAATTCATGAAGACAAGGATGAGCGCGTTCAATGGGATGGTCCATTAGTTATTATGGTTAATGAATTGTCTGCATCGGCATCTGAGATTCTTGCTGCCGCTATGCAAGATTATAAAAGAGCAGTTGTTATTGGCAGTAAGCAAACTTTCGGAAAAGGAACTGTTCAAAATGTTATTCCTTTAGATAATATCGTTCGAAGTAATGAACACGGTGATCTTGGAGCAATTAAATTAACTACTCAAAAGTTTTATAGAATTAATGGTGGTTCTACCCAGTTGGAAGGTGTAAAGAGTAATATAGTTGTCCCAGATAGATATAGCTATATTGATTTAGGAGAACGTGATCAAGAAAACCCTTTGGCTTGGGACAAGATTACACCGGCTGATTATCAAGTTTGGGATGGTAATATTGACTACGAAACCACTGTGGCGAATAGTAAAGCTAGAATGGCAAATAATGCTCAAATTGAACTTATTGAAGAAAATGCTAAATGGGTGCGTGATCAGCAAAATGAAACCATAGTTTCTTTGAATTATGAAAAGTATAAGACAACGCAAGAGGCGAACAAAAAAAGATCTAATTATTTTAAGAAACTGAGAGATTATGATTCTAAATTGACTTTTGAATCTTTAAAATATGAAGAAGAGTTGTTTACAAAAGATCCTATTTTGAGAGAGAAAAGAAATCGTTGGCATACTGATTTAGCTAAAGATGTTTATATCGAAGAGGCTATTAATGTATTACAAGATTTGAAATTGAATTCTCTGAAAAATCACAATACAAAATTAGCAAGTGTTAAGGGTTAAGGGTTAAAATTTCAAAGAAATAAATATAAAAAAAGCTCTGATAAAATATCAGAGCTTTTTTATTTGACTGCAGAACGTTTTAATCGATCATTAATGGCAAGTCCAATATCTTCATCTATTACTTTTTCTATGATTATTAAATCTAAATCCAATGCATCAAGTTCGTGCATTGAAGCGTAAAGTTTTTGTGCAATCTCTTCTAGTAAGTTGTTTGATGATAGAACTATCTGCTTTGAAACTATAATTGGTCCTTTATAAGGTTGAAAAGCTTTGATAAGGCCTAATTTTAAACCACTATTTTCCCTGATAGTACTCTCAATACTGTCGCTTATAATTGTTTTTGTTTTTGGAGCATAATGAGAAGAAAGCATTCCGGGTGCTTCCAATCGACCAGAATTCGGAGTATGAATGACAACTTCTTTTTTTAAGACTTCTTCAATATCCTTGGCAGTGATAACACCTTGCCTATAAAGAGTGGGCTTATTATTGTCATTCCAACCTAAAATTGTGGACTCTAATCCTTTTTTACAATTACCTCCATCTAAAATGAATTCAATCTTGTCTCCTAATTGTTTCTCAACGTGCGAGGCCTTAGTTGGGCTAATATAACCTGAGGGGTTTGCGCTAGGTGCTGCTAAAGGATAATTTAACTCATTTAATAGCTTTATGGTTAATGGGTGGCTAGGCACTCTAACAGCTACTCTAGGTAATCCAGCAGTGATAATTTCTGGTACTAAATCTGTTTTAGGTAATAATAAAGTTAAAGGTCCGGGCCAGAATGATTTGGCTAGCAGTTTTACGTCGTCTGAAATTGAAGCAACATAAGGTGAGATAGCATCAAAGTTTGAAAAATGTAAGATCAGTGGATTGTTGCTAGGTCTACCTTTTGTTTTAAAAATACTTTTTACTGCATCAATACTTGTAGCATTGGCAGCCAACCCATAGACTGTTTCAGTTGGTATGGCAACTAAATCTCCATTGTTTAAGGCCGCTTTAGCTTTTTCAATATTTTTGGTTAAATATGCCATCGGTGCAAAATTAAGCTTAACCTTTAGGGTGACAAAATGATAAGCGATATGTCTTGTTTTCGAAGTAATTAACAAAGCAGATATATCTTACTATTTTTAATGATAAATTTTAAAATGAAAAAGGATAAAGTCGTTTATACTGTTTTGTTGTTAACTTGTATTCTTGGGTTTTGGTTATTTGAAAATTTTTACACTCCAGATACGTATTCAAACCCTAATAGTAGTGCTATTTCAGCTCCTTTTAAGAAAGAGTATTTACCAAGCTCAAGTTTTAATCAAATAGTATTACATGATTATTTTATGCTTTCCTATAGTGAATTTCATGAGCAAGCAGAATGGGTTGCCTATGAATTAAAAAAGGAACATTTAACCTATGATAATCGCAAACGGCCCTATTTTATTGAAGACCCTAAAGTAGCATCTAAATCGGCGGATTGGAGAAATTATAAAGGTTCTGGTTTTGATAGAGGACATTTATGCCCGGCAGGAGATAGACGGTTTTCAGAATATGCTTACAATGAAACTTTTTACACTAGTAATATTTCTCCTCAAGACAGGGCTTTTAATGCGGGAATTTGGAATCGTTTAGAAATGCAAGTTAGAGATTGGTGTAAGCGTTATGATGATTTATATATCATTACTGGTGGGGTTTTAAAAAATAACCTTGAAGAAATTGGCAGTGAAGATGTTGATGTGCCTGAGGCTTTTTATAAGGTGATTTTTAGAAATGATAATAATCAGCTTCACGTAATGGCATTTTTGTTTCCAAATAAGGAAAGTAGAAAACCTTTAAAACAATTTTTAGTTACAATTGATGAGTTAGAACTAGCAACAGGAATTGATTTTTTTTATAAAAAATCTGACAAATGGCAAAAGCGCATTGAAAATAAAATGAGTATCAAGAATTGGAAATTTTAAAGTTCTTTGAGTCTTGAGCTATCAAACTTTAAAAACACAAATAACATTGCTGTAAAGAACAACAATCCAGAACCACCATAGCTAAAGAAAGGTAGGGGAATTCCAATAGTTGGTAACAAGCCAATCACCATCCCAATATTAACAAAGTAATGAATCAATAATATGGAAATAATACCATACCCATACATTCGACTAAATTCTCTTTTTTGTCGTTCAGCTAAATGAATGAGCCTTAAAAAAAGAGCTGTGAAGACAATTATGATTAAAGTAGTACCTAAAAACCCCCATTCTTCGCCCACCGAACTAAAAATATAATCGGTGTGTTGTTCTGGTACAAAATCCCCTTTGGTTCGCGTTCCTTCAAGAAAGCCTTTGCCTAAAAAGCCACCTGACTCTATTGCCTTTTCAGACTGGTATGTATTATAACCAATGGTTTTTTTGATTTGTTCCAATTTAATTGGGTCCTTTTCAAGTCCAAGCCATAGACTAAAACGATCACGATGTCGCTGCTCAAAGATTTCGTTAAAAACAAAATTCACGGAAAGCGAAATAACAACACACGAAACGATGAATATGATTAAAGGAATTTTGGGTATTTTAAAATCTGCTCTTTTAAAAAAGAAGAATAGGGAAATAAGAATTCCTAAACCAATGCACATCCAAACAACTCCGAATTTTAAAGTGGTAATAAAAAGTAATACAAATAGTAAGGCAAAGCCAAGATATTTTATAGGTAAGCCTTCTCTAAATAGCACAAAAAATAGTGAAAAGTAGATTAATGCACTCCCTGGATCTGGTTGCGGTGCAATTAAAACAACAGGTATCAAAATTATTAAGACAGCATACAATTGATGCTTACCTTTTCTAATATCTGTTTGAATATCACTTAAATATTTTGCCATTGCTAAGGCAGTAGCAAGCTTAGCGAATTCTGAAGGTTGTAAATTAAAGAAGCCTAAATCATACCAAGAAGTTGCACCTGCTATAGTTTTCCCGAATAAGAAAAGACCGATAAGCATGACAATAGCAGCCACATAAAAAACACTTGAAAATCTTTCAAAAAATGATGCTTCTAAAGAGAGAATAATAATAATGAGTAAAAACGATAAGCCAATAAAAAATAATTGTTTGCCATAAGAAGTACTAAAATCTAAAATTGAAGTCTCATCTCCAGTAAATGTCGTACTGTAAATATTAACCCATCCGAACAAGACCAAAATAACATACAGAAGAACCGTAAGCCAATCTAAGCGCCTAAGTACACTTCTACCAGACATACTCGTTTATCTTGAAAGGCTCTCCGCTTAGAGGTTTTGCATACTCGTGTTCTAAGGTTTTTTCTAACATTTTTTTCTCCAGATCTGTTCTGGTTATCTCACCTTTCAGATACTTTTCTACTAACAGCGAAGCAATGTGGCCGGCATATCTACCTCCGTAATAACCATGTTCAATATAAACAGCTAGTGCAATTTTAGGATTTTTAATGGGAGCAAAGGCAACGAAAATAGAGTGATCAGTGAGCTGTACACGTTCGCCATTAATACGAGTAAAATTCTCTACAGTTCCTGTTTTACCAGCAATTTCAATTCCGGGTACTTTTAACCATTTTGCAGTGCCATATCTATAAACGTTAGCCATCGCTTCAACTACTGGTTCAAAATGTTCTTTATCAATTGTAGTGTAACGTCTTTCTGTAAATTTAGATGGAATACCATTCTGACCACCAATTTGTTTAATTATATGGGGTGTATAAAAGAACCCTCTATTAGCTATTGCTGCCGTCATATTCGCCAATTGAATAGGTGTAGCAGCAACTTCTCCCTGGCCTATAGCATTTGAAATGATAAAGGAAGAAGCCCATCTGTTGTCTCCGTAAGCTCTATCATAATATTCCTTATTAGGTATTCTGCCCGGCGCTCCCGTTGGAAGGTCCGTGCCTAAGTAATTTCCTAAACCAAAACTTTTCATATGTTTCTCCCAAACATCCATTCCTTCGTCCGTGGTTTTGTATTTACCATAGATTTTTCTGAACGTCCCTGCGAAATAGGCGTTACAAGAATTAAAAATTCCAGAATTTAAATCTCTGACACCTCCGCCGCAATGGCATCCTTGTTTCTTTTTTCCGACATAAAATCCGTTATAACATCGGAATTTGGTATCTGTATCAATCACCCCTTCTTGTAAAGCAGCAAGGGCATTTAAGGTTTTAAATGGCGAACCTGGTGAAGGTTGCGCTAATATGGCGCGATCCCAGGTAGGTTTTGAAATACTATCATAATGTAATTTGGAGTAATTTTTAGAGCGGTCTCGACCAACCAATAGGGATGGGTCATAGGTTGGACCAGATATCATAGTTAAAATTTCACCTGATGACGGGTCTAAGGCTACAATTCCTCCTCTTTTACCATTCATTAGCTTTTCACCGTATTCTTGCAGTTCCTTATCAATAGTAACATAAAGCTCTTTTCCAACTTGAGGTAAGGTGTCTAGTTTACCATTTTTATAGGGCCCAATATCTCGATTAAAACGATCTTTTTGTAAATATTTTACCCCTTTTCTTCCACGTAATAATTCTTCATATTGTTTTTCAATACCTGTTCGACCTTTTAATTCACCAGCTCTGTAGTAAGGATTATTTCTTAAATCGGCTGCATTAACTTCACTAATATAGCCTAAGACATTAGCAGCACTTGGAGTCATATAATCACGTAAAGACCTCTTCTGTATGTAGAATCCGGAATACTTTCGCATTTTTTCTTGAAGCCTTGCATAATCTTCTTTTGCAAGTTGGGGTACTAAAACTGAGGGCAAACGTGTGGAATATTTTGTCGCTTTTTTTACCTGATTAATAAAATCTTCTCGGCTAATTTTCAAAAGATTACAAAACTCTGTTGTGTCCAGAGTTTTTGTTTCTCTAGGTATAATCATTACATCATAAGCCGGTTGATTGCCTACAATAAGTTTTCCGTTTCTATCATATACATAGCCCCGTTCCGGATAATCATAAACGGCTTTAATTGCAGGATCTTCAAAAAGTTGATTTGGAGAAAAACTGAACAATTGTAAATACGATAAACGCCCGATAAAGGTGATACCGATAATTACAATAATAGAGGATAAAAGTACTTTTTTCATCTTTAATCAGAAATTACTTTGAAGTTAAGCTATTCATTGTCAGTGGCAAAAAGTGAACTCAAAAGAATACATAAAATAAACGTGGCCAAACTTGTAAATAGTATTTTCTGTAAAATTAATAAGATGTGCGAAAAGCTTAAAATCTCAAATGAAAAGTAAATAATATGTTGGATAATAATTAAAATAAAAAGGAAGGTAATTCGCTGAACACGTGTTGAGTTTTTAAATGTGAAACCTTGAAAATCAAAATTGGCGCCAAAACAAAATCTCATGATTAGTGGTCTAGCATAAGCTAAGGTGATTGCAACCATAGTATGTAGGGCCAAAGTGTCTGAAAATAAATCTATTAAAAGACCTAAAAGGAAACTAACCAATATGAAAATTGCTCGATTTTCACGAATTGGATACCAGTAAAAAAATAAGACATAAATTAATGGATTGATATACCCAAAAAAGTTCAATTGATTAAATATCAATACTTGAATTAGCACCAATAATACAAACCGGATAATATTTATAACTATTGGATTACTGAGCATTTAAAGTCCTCTTTTCTAGGTTTAAAATCTCATCTCTGTTTTTATTTTTAATAATATAAATATTACTCAAGTTAGCCATATCATTGAACAACCTAATATCAATGTTATAAAAGCTCTGAGCTTCATTTAAATTAAAGTTTAAGATAATTCCAATGGGAATATTCTCTGGAAAAATACTGGACATGGCGCCCGTGACAATTGTATCACCAACCTTTACCGGAACTAATCTCGGAATATCTACCAGTTGAACTCTGTTATATTCTTTCGCATCCCAAATTAAAGATCCAAAATAATTGGTGTTCTTGATTTTCGCATTAATATTTGATTTGGTGTTTAAAATGCTCTGTACTGTAGCAAATTTAGTTGAAGTGTTTTCTACAATACCTAAGATTCCTTTAGTTGAAATGACACCCATGTCTTGGGTTACGCCATGTTTTTCACCCTTATTAATCGTTAGGTAATTACGAGGTGAAGCATAACTATTTTTAGTGATTTTTGCTCGAATTACTTCAAATTTGTATTTCAAACTATCTTTTTCCAACGCTTCTTCAGAATTTAACAATTGAAATCTAAGTCTTTCATTCTCTCTAACAAGACGTTCGTTATCTTCTTTTAAATTAAAATAAGAAGTGATATTACTTGATGTTTCATAAATAGAACCCGAAACCCATTTAGAGGAATTAAAAAATTTTGATTGATGAAAAGAATGTGATTGGATTGTAATTATAAGGGAAATTGAAAATAGAAAGACATATAAAAATGTGTTTCTGTTATCAAGAATAAAATTGATAATCCTTTGCATTCAATTTTATTAATAGAGTTTAAAAATTAACTCCGGGTTAAGCCTTATTCTATTTAATAAGTATGTTCTTATATCGTTCTAAATTCTTTAAGGCAATACCCGTTCCTCGAACAACCGCTCTAAGAGGGTCTTCCGCTATATAAACAGGTAAGTCTGTTTTTTGCGACAAACGTCTATCCAAACCTCTTAACATAGAACCACCACCAGCCAAATAAATACCTGTATTGTAAATATCGGCAGCTAGTTCTGGAGGTGTTTGTGACAAGGTCTCCATTACAGCATCTTCAACACGCAGGATACTTTTATCTAAGGCCTTTGCAATTTCTCTATAAGAAACTTGAACCTGTTTAGGCTTTCCGGTCAACAAATCACGACCTTGAATAGACTTGTCGTCTGGGGGTGATTGAAGATCTTCTGTTGCAGAACCTATTTCAATTTTAATTGCTTCGGCTGTGCTCTCACCAACATAAAGATTGTGTTGAGTTCGCATATAGTAAATTATGTCGTTCGTGAAAACGTCACCTGCAATTTTCACTGATTTATCACAAACAATACCTCCAAGAGCGATAACAGCAATTTCTGTTGTACCACCACCTATATCAACAATCATGTTACCTTTCGGTTGCATGATGTCAAGCCCAATACCAATTGCAGCGGCCATGGGTTCATGTATTAAATATACTTCTTTACCATTAACACGTTCAGCGGATTCACGAACTGCTCGCATTTCAACTTCAGTAATACCTGATGGTATACAAATTACCATTCGTAACGCAGGAGGAAACCATTTTTTCTTTAAAGCAGGTATGTTCTTAATGAACATATTAATCATCTTTTCAGAAGCATCAAAGTCTGCAATAACACCATCTTTTAAGGGTCTAATGGTCTTAATATTCTCATGAGTTTTGCCTTGCATCATGTTGGCTTCTTTACCAACAGCAATAATTTTTCCAGTTATTCGATCACGGGCCACGATTGAAGGACTATCGACTACTACTTTATCCAAATGAATAATTAGCGTATTTGCCGTACCTAAGTCAATGGCAATCTCTTCAGTCATGAAATCAAAAAAGCCCATAAAAATGTTTGTTTATCGGATTAACGGTAAAATTTATCGGCAAAAGTAGTGAAATGAAGAATAAAAATTGTTTATCACAACCTAAATGTTTCATTCCGAAAGAGAACAGTAATTAAAACTTCAAAACAAATCTGAAGAATTAATGTTTAAAATGTCGAGTGCCTGTCATCACCATCGCCATGTCGTTTTCATTACAATAGTCAATACTCAATTGATCTTTAATTGAACCACCGGGTTGAATAACACTAGTAATACCAGCGTTATCTGCAATTTCAACACAATCGGGGAAAGGAAAAAAGGCATCACTGGCCATAACAGCTCCATTTAAATCAAATTTAAATGAACCGGCTTTATGAATTGCTTGATTTAAAGCATCAACTCTTGAGGTCTGTCCGGTTCCACTTGCACATAATTGTTTGTTCTTTGCTAAAACAATGGTGTTTGATTTGGTATGCTTACAGAGTTTAGATGCAAACAATAGGTCTTCTAATTCTTTTTCAGAAGGCTTATTTTTTGTAGCATACTCTAAATCAGTAATAGTATCTGTTTTAAAATCTTTGTCTTGAACTAAAACTCCATTCAAACAAGTACGTACAATAGTCTCAGGTAATGTAACATCATTTTGAATTAATATGATTCTATTCTTTTTACCTTTTAAAATTTCTAGCGCATCCTCAGAATAACTAGGCGCGATTACTACTTCGCAAAATAATTTATGTATTTCTTCAGCCGTCTCGGCATCAATTTCAGTATTAGCGATGAGAATACCACCAAAAGCGGAAACCGGATCTCCTGCTAAAGCATCAACATAAGCTTGGCTTATAGTTTCTCGTTGCGCTAATCCGCAGGCATTATTGTGCTTTAGTATAGCAAATGTTGGAGCGTCACCTTTAAACTCGTTCATTAGTAATACTGCAGCGTCAACATCTAACAGATTATTATAGGAAAGAGCTTTGCCGTGTAATTTGTCAAACATGGCTTCAAAATCTCCGAAGAAAAACCCTTTTTGATGAGGGTTTTCGCCATATCTCAGTACTTGACCTTTTTGTTCACTAATTTTTAAAACGGCTTCTTCATGATTTTGATTGAAGTAATTAAAAATTGCGGTATCATAATGTGATGAAACATTAAAGGCCTTAGAGGCAAAGCGTTTTCTATCTTCAATTGTAGTTTGTCCATTTCTAGTGGCAATAACATTTAGAAAATCTTCATAATCCTCCATGGAAGAAACGCATAGGACATCCTTATAATTTTTTGCCGCGGCTCTAATTAATGAGATTCCTCCAATATCAATCTTTTCAATAATATCTTGTTCTGATGCACCACTTGCAACTGTTTTTTCAAAAGGGTATAAGTCAACTATTACAATATCCAATTGAGGAATTTCAAATTCTTCCATTTGTGCCACATCTCCTTCATGGTCTTGACGATTTAAAATACCTCCAAATACTTTAGGGTGCAATGTTTTTACACGTCCACCTAAAATGGAAGGATAGCTTGTAACATCTTCAACAGGAACAACATTAACTCCGAGTTCTCTGATGAATTTTTCTGTACCTCCTGTAGAATAAATGGTAATTCCTAGTTGGTCAAATTTTCTAATTATTGGTTCTAATCCGTCTTTATGAAATACTGATATTAAGGCTGATGTTGCTTTCTTTGTGGTGTCCATAGTTGTTTTACTGCAGAAAAAATTAAGCCTCAAAAATACTTTTTTTAAAAGCATCAATGAGATTGGGTTATCAACAAAAACCTATAAGTTTTAAAGAATTTCGGCTACTTTTTGATTCACGAACTCTAAAAAGCGTTCGTCTTCTTCACTAAAAGGATCTGGTGTGTCAGAATCTATATCAATTTGACCTATATTTTGGCCATTCTTAAAAAGCGGTACTACAATTTCTGATTTTACATTGATGCTACAAGCAATGTAGTTGTCTTGAGCTTGAACATCAGGAACTACAAAGTTTTTGTTACTCTCGGCAACTTGACCACAGATTCCTTTGCCAAACGGAATAATGGTATGGTCGGTGGGTTCTCCGGCAAATGGGCCTAATTTTAATTCACGTTTCTCACCATTTTTAAAATAGAAGCCTACCCAATTATAATAATTAACTTCTTTTTGTAGTAGGTTACAGATTTCTTGCATTTTTTTAGTTGTGGAGAACTCAACTTTATTAACGATACCTTCAATTAAAGGCTCTAAGTTTTTAAACATTTAATAATTTTTTTGGAACTTAATGTTGTTTTTAATATTAAAAACTTTCTTTAGGAAAAGCTAATTTAGTGATACAAAATGATTCTCTGAGAGTATTTTTCCAGTGTCAGAATACCCTTCTATAATAACCATGATTTTTTTCTCATTCTCTATTGGTACTTTTAATTTGAGTGATTGGTTGTTATCACGAGTTATGGCAGATTCCCAACCCAAGATTCCAAAATGTTTAAAGCTAACATTACTAGTTTCAAAATACTCATCACGGGTAAAGGGTTTAGGGGTATCAAAACCTTTGTCAATTGTAATTTCTTTGCTGGTGATTTTATGTGATGGTAAAGGTCGATTTTTATAAGCATCATTAGTAAATACTACTAATTTAATGGAACACGCATTTGGTCTATCCCAATATATTTCATCTATATATTCTCTACCAATATTTTCATAAGAATCAAAATATTGGTCATAAACACCGTCAAGCACAATTGATGGAAATACTAAGCCACATCTTTGGTTTCTTTTAGCTATTTGAAGTGTTCCAGCTCTTCTGCCTTTGGCTCTTGGGCTTATTAGTATTGATGAGAATCCTTGTTTTCGAACAAAATCACCTAAATTCAAAAACCCAGAACTACTATCTACTTTCATACTTTGGTAGGTTGGAAAAAATCGCTGGTATTTAAGTTTTTTAGCAGTTACGATTACCTCATCAAGCTGCTGTGTGTTTTCAGTAATACTCATGACTTGAGATAACTCGTTCATAAAATTCTCTGATTGATGCACATGGTTGGTGCTAAACCTATGTCTATAGTTTGAAATAATTGGTTTTATGGTGTAACTAAAATTAGCTTTATAGGGTTTACCATCTTCGCCAATTAATGAAAGATTTAGCTTGCTTCCTTTTTCTAAAACTAATTCGTTAAAAATGAATTTATTATTACTTACTTCAGCATTCATTAAAAGTTCGTTAGTCTTGGAATATAAAACCACCATTTGAGGCTTCACATTTTTATTTCTAGGCTCAACTACACCTTCAATAGCACCTGTGTAAAAATTTGAATCAGGTATGGATAAGTTTTTGTTTAAAATATTTTTCCATTGGTATTTTGGTTTTGCTAGGATGCTTAATTGATCCATAAAATCTAAATCTTCAAATGATTTTATTTCCTTAGTCCATAAGTCACGCCAGTCAGGTCCATTAAAGTAAGGTTCAAGTTGCAATGCAAAAAATGCTTTTTTTCTAAATCTTTGTGCCCTTGTTTCACCTGGTAATATTGATATACTCAAATTATTCCAATCATCTTCAAAATTCTTATAATGTTTAACCGCTAACTCGATAGAGTCACTTTTTTTATTTTCATTATTAATCGCAAATTGCTTTGGTTGTAAATCAGAGCGCTGATAAAATATTCTACTCGTTTGTATTTTGCCTTTTCCATCTAATATTGAGAATGTATTTACCCCTTCAAAAAGAACATCATAATTAATTTTGAATTCATATTTGCCATTCGCTAAATACTTTTCAATTTCAAAATCAATTATGTTCTGATCTTTATGTATCAGAAAAGAAAGGTCATGAAATCTTTCCTTTTCATCAATCCTAGTGTCAAATACTTGTATAACAATTTCATTTTTATGGGGGTTTCTAGCCACTGCTAGTGTTACACCAGATTTTTCAACCGGTGGCAATTCTTTTTTTAGAATAGTACCATTTTGGTAAAGTTTTAGGCTATATTGTTCACCATAGTTTGGCACTAATGAAAATGAGCCAAAGCCATGCTTATTAAAATTGAGTTTTGAAATTCGTTTATTCTCATTATTAACCAAAAATGCTGAATCTGGAACTATCACTCTTCCCATTTCATCTGAAGCTTTTGTAACACATTTGATTAACACATTAGATAATAATTTTCCCCCTTCGGGAGCAATGATTATCTCTGGTTTCCCCGTTTTTTTATAATACTCATAGTTGACAAAATTGTTAGTAGAAGAATTATTTACAAGTACTGGATATTTAGTCGAGTCGTCCTCTTCAAAATTCTGCATAGAGGCTGTATAAACTTGCAAAAAGTATAAGCCTGAACTAAGTGAATTAGTTAAAAATAATTCTCCGTTTCCTATACCATTACTGAATAAAATGGTTTTTTGTGCTAATACCTCACCTTGGTTATTAATGAGGTCAACATATACAAACTCTTTATCAGTGCTCGGAAGGTTCTTTGTTTGGTTAAAAATATAGGCGCTGAACCAAATATGTTCTCCAGTTAAAAAAACGGTCTTATTAAGATGTAAATGAACACTCTTTCTATCGCTTTTAAAATAATTATAATATGCTTCTAGAAAGGAAGAATTGATTTGATTTGACTGACCAAACGAATAAAATGATAACATTAAAAAAATATAGCTAATTGAAAATGTGCGTTTTGCATTCATTTGCCCCGTTTTCATTAAAGTTAAGAAAAAATCAAAAAATAGGCCCATATGTAGGTTTTTCTTAACTTTGTACTGTGTTAAAAGTATTTCGAAAGTTCTCTTCTGTAATAATGGCGCTAATGCTGTTACTTTCAACAGTCTCTTGGACAGTTGATAAGCATTTGTGTATGGGAAGGGTTATGGATATAGCTCTCTTTACCAAAGCGAATGATTGCGGAATGGAAGCTGCTATGACACTTCTTGAAAATGAAGGTTATGAGAATCACTGCTGTGATGACGAAACCTTTGTTATGGAAGGTCTAGATGATTTAAAATTGAATTTCAATGATTTTGATTTTGATCAGCAAATTTTCTTAGTAGTTTTTACAACTTCATTTTTCTACATAGAGAACAATTTAGAAAGAGAAAAACTTTCTTACGAATATTACCCACCTCCCATACTCGTCAAAGACATCCAGTTACTTGACGAAGTTTTTCTAATTTGATTTATTCTATAAAAGTGGATTTTTTAAATCTATAGAAATTGATGATTGTCCTTTTCGGATAATTATCATATTAAAGAATTAAATCAAATAAGAAAATCATGAAAAATATATATGTAATAATAGTTGCAATACTATTATTCTCATTTATCGCACAAGCGCAAGGACCGCCAATAACAGCTGATAAACCAATAATGCTAGGTGGCGGGAGTTTTACAACAAAAACCCTTACTGAAATTCGTAAAACAGAACGAGGAACTTTTGTTTATGTTCCCCTAATGTTGCATTATCTGCCTTCTTCCAATTCTTTGGTGGCAGTTCATTTGCCTTATATAAATTATGATATTGAAAATGGGTCTTCAGGAAGCTCAATAGCCGATATTAAAATATTGGGGAAGTATCAGTTTTTTAGAAAAGATGCCACGGGGAAAACTTTTCGTGTCGTCGCTAAAACATTACAAAATTTACCAACAGGGGAAACATTAGATGTTATGGAATTAAGTACGGGTAAGTATTCCGGATATTATGGAATTATAGCTGGTTATGAAACCCTAAAATATGGTATTTCAAATGAGATTGGTTATAACTGGATGCCGGGTGGTACTTTGGACGAATTCAGGTATAAATTAGGTTTTGGCCTTCCACTTTTAAAGCCGCAATATCCCAATAATCAGATAAACTTATATTTTGAATATACCAACTCCTGGTTGGTAGAGCGGGATTGGTATCAGTTGTTATATGCCCAGGGAATTCAATACGCTAGAAAAAATATAACCTTTGATTTAGCAGTTCAAGTTCCTTTGGTCAATGATGTCGATGCAGGTCGAAAGTTAAGTCATAGTATCTTTTTAGGCACTCGATTTACATTTTAATAATATAAAAAAACAATAATGAAAAAAACAATAATAGTAACATTGGTCGTTGGAATGATGACAATGTTTAGTGCAAATGCACAAAAGGCGATGGATAAATTTATGGTTCAGGTAGACGGTTTAGGTTGCCCTTTCTGTGCATACGGGCTTGAGAAAAAATTCAAGGAATTTAAAGGAATTAAGAATGTTAAGATTGACATTGAAACTGGAGATTTTAGTTTTAAATATCCGGCAGAAAAGGCTTTAACCATGGAGGCCGTAGAAAAACAAGTTGAAAAAGCTGGGTATACTCCTGTAACTTCTAAAATAGAACGAGCGAATGGTGAGGTTGAAGAATCTAAAGGAGCAATGCTATCAGATAGTAGTGAAAGAACTATTACTAAAAAAATGATGGTTGCAGGCAATTGTGGTATGTGTGAAGCACGTATATCAAAAGCTGCAAAAAGCGTGAACGGCGTTTCAGAGATTTCTTGGAACAAAGATACCAAGATGATGGAAGTGTCTTTTGACACGGCTGCTACAAGCTTATCTCAAATTGAAATGGCAATTGCTAAGGCGGGTCACGATACTAAAAAACATAAGGCAAAAAAAGGAACTTATAATGAGTTGCCAGCTTGTTGTCATTACGAACGCATTACTAAATAATATCATGAAAGACTTATATATACTGGTTACTGTAATAGTTCTTTTTTGCTCTTGCAAGCAAGAAGAAGTACCAAAAGAATGGAAATTAGCTACTGTTGTTCAATTGGAGGGTATAAACCCGATTGGAATTACTGAATTGGATGGGAAATTATGGCTTTCAGATGGAGACCATAATCGCTTGGTGCAAATAAATGAAAATGGTGTTATTGAAAAGACCATTGATTCTTTGGATAGGCCAATGCATATTGATGCGGATAAAGTGTCAATTTTTATCCCACAATATGGTAAGGACAATGTTGCCGTTTTTAAAAACGGAACTTTGGAGGACCTTTTTTTAAATGATAGTTTAGATGCTCCTGCAGGAGTTGCTGTTTACAGATCGGAAAGAGCTATAGCAGACTTTTATAACAATCGTATTCTTTTTAACAATGGTAAGGATTGGATTTCATTTGGAGAAGAAGGCAAGAAACAAGGAGAATTCTATTACCCTACAGATGTACAAATAACAGATAGCTTAATATGGGTTGCTGACGCTTATAATAATCGTATACAGGTTTTTGATAAACAGGGAAATTTTGTGCAAATGATGGGTCAAAACCAAAAAATGAATGCAGCTACAGGCATTTATGTTTCGGATAATGAAGTATTCATAACTGATTTTGAAAACGACCGTGTTTTAATTTTTGATAAGGATGGAAATTTAAGACAGACATTAAGGGATGAAATTGAAAAACCAACAGATATGATTATCATCCAAGAAACCTTGTATATTATCAATTATAGGAATGGAAAATTGTCGTCTTATATATTGAATCCGATTGATAATAGTATGTCATGAAAAATTCTTTTAGTATTGAAGGAATGACTTGTAAAAACTGCGTTGTATCGGTTACTGAAAAACTTTTAGGTGTAGATGGAGTATATACAGTCGATGTTGATTTGCAAAAAGGAGAAGCCGAAATAGAAATGAAAGAACATATTTCTATTTCGGCACTCAAAAATGTATTGCCTAAAAAATATTTTATTGAACAAAAAGTCAAAGGTAAAGCGGATGACAACCTGCCTTTTGACAGGCTTAGGAAGACTCAGAAAAATGAAAAAGTGATTGGAGAGAAAACTAAGCTACAACAGCTAAAACCTCTATTGCTAATTTTTGCGTATTTGTTCGCCTCATCTTTCTTATTGAATTATGATAATTGGAGTATTGGAGAAGCAATGTTAGATTTTATGGGGCTCTTTTATATTGTCTTTAGTTTCTTTAAGTTTTTAGATTTAAAAGGTTTTCCGGAGAGTTTTGGAATGTACGATCCAATAGCCAAGCTTTTTCCTTTTTATGGCTGGATTTATCCATTTTTAGAGTTGTGTTTAGGTGTCATGTTTTTGATGAGATTTCAAATTTCAACAGCCTTAATAATTACCATACTTATTTTAGGAGTCACCACAATCGGTGTAACCAGAACCTTATTGAATAAAAAACAAATACGTTGTGCCTGTTTGGGCACGGCCTTGCAATTACCAATGACCGAGGCTACCTTTATTGAAAACAGTATAATGTTAGTCATGGCAATCATTATGTTAGTTCAAATATTTTAATCAATTTTTATGGCAAGTAGAAAACTTGCGCTTTCCATTAGAAAGACGCATCGATATCTAGGTTTATTTTTAGGGCTACAGTTTTTATTATGGACTATTAGTGGACTTTATTTTAGTTGGACCAATATTGATGAAATTCATGGCGACCATTTTAAACAAGTACCTCTCTCTGAACCTTCTTTTTCAGATTTATTAGGAACTTCGAAAATTGAAGCGGTTAACTCTATAACTTCCTTAGAGCTTATCGCTATTGCGGATAAACCTTATTATTGGATAAATAAGAAAGATTTAATTAATGCAAAAACTGGATTAAGAAAGTTAGAAATTACCCCTGAGGAAGCGTTGGAGGTGGCTTCAAGGTACATGAGGACGGACTTAAAAGTTAACAGTATACATCAAATAGATAGCGTTGGACCACATCATGAATATCGGGGTAAACCTTTACCTGCATATGAGATTTCTTATGAATCTGCTGAAAATATTAAAGCTTATGTCGCTTTAGCAAATGGTGCTTTTCAAACTGTACGTCATAGAGAATGGCGTTGGTTTGATTTTCTTTGGATGACCCATACAATGGATTATCAGAGTAGAGATAATTTCAATACCATAGTATTACGAGCTTTTAGCTTATTGGGTCTTATAACCGTTGTAAGCGGATTTACTCTTTGGTTTGTAAGCTCGCCATCTTTAAGAAAAGTTAAAGGAAACAAATCTAACCGGTCACGAAATTCTGTATAAAAACCATTGTTTTATTGGTGTTTTTACCTAAAAAAGGTTAATTGCTTGTAATTAGCAATTTCAATTTTGTCAATTGATTTTCTTTTATTTAGATTTAAGAACAGAACAATTTTTTAAATAAAACACTAAAATGAAACTTAGAAAAATTAAACTCTTACTTCTGTTTTTGGTTTTTGGTTTAACCTTTCAAGCCGAAGCCCAGTTGAAGAAGGTAGCAACGGTTGAAGGTATTACGGAATACAATTTAGAAAATGGATTAAAGGTCTTATTGTTTCCAGATAATTCATCGCAAACAATAACTGTTAATATAACTTATTTGGTAGGGTCCCGTCATGAAGGTTATGGTGAAAAAGGGATGGCACATTTATTGGAACATATGGTTTTTAAAGGGACTCCTAATCATCCAGATATTCCTAAAGAACTTTCAGCAAGAGGGGCTAGACCAAATGGGACTACCTTTTACGACAGAACCAATTATTTTGAAACTTTTAATGCTACAGATGAAAATTTAGTTTGGGCTTTAGATTTGGAGGCAGATCGAATGGTCAACTCTTATATTGCAAAAGAAGACTTAGATTCAGAGTTTTCCGTTGTAAGAAATGAGTTTGAAAGTGGAGAGAATAGTCCTTTTAGAGTTTTATGGCAGTCAGTTAGTAATGCGGCATATCAATGGCATAATTATGGTAAAACTACAATTGGTAACAGATCAGATATTGAACGTGTTCCCATTGAAAATCTTCAGGCTTTTTACAAAAAATTCTATCGTCCAGACAATGCTGTTCTTATGATTACTGGCAAGTTTGAAGAGCCTAGAGTTCTAGAACTTGTTGAAACTAAGTTTGGTGTTTTAAAAACACCTGAAATGCCTTTACGAGACTCATATACCGAAGAACCAGCACAAGATGGTGAAAGAAAAGTAAGCGTTAGTCGTGTAGGTGATTTACAAATTGTATCGGCTTTGTATCATACTCCTGCTGGTTCACATGAAGAATATGCTGGTATCGCTTTGATTGAAAATATTTTAGCTGATACACCTTCTGGTAGGTTATATAAAAAGTTGGTAGATGGTAAAAAGGCCTCATCACTTTTTACTTTAACCCCTTTTACCAAGGAACCAGGTTATATGTATACACATATTGAAGTACCTTCTGATAAGAATGCAGATGAGGTAGAAACTATCTTTAAAGCCACCATGGATAATTTTGAGCCGATAACCCAAGAAGAACTTGATAGGGCCAAAGCTAACATAGCAAAAGAGATTGATCAAATCAGCAGAGATTCTAACTATTTAGGAACCTATATGAGTGAATTTATAGGAGCAGGGGATTGGCGTTTAGCATTTATTTTTAGAGATAGAGTTGAGGGCATGACGGTTGAACAAGTCAACGCAATCGCATCTAAATATTTTATTCCATCAAACAGAACAATAGGTCGTTTTATACCTACAAAAGATCCAATATCGGTATCAATTCCTCATACTGAAAACTTACAAGCTGTTGTTTCTACCTACAAAGGGAAAGAGGACAAAGGAACAGGAGAAGCCTTTGATGTGAGTTATGATAATATTCAGAACCGTTTAGATTCTGGTGTTTTGTTTGATAAAGTGGAGTATGGCTTTATTGAAAAAGAAAATAGAGGTGAAACCGTTATTTTAAGTTTTAATATGCGCAATGGTGATGTAAATTCACTGATGAATCAAGGTATGATTCCGTCGTTGACAGCAAGTCTTTTGAATAAAGGAACAACCTCTAAATCTAGACAAGAAATTGAAGACGAACTCAGTCAATTAAAATCATCAATACGATTTAGTGCTCGAAATGGTAATATTTATGTAAGTATTGAATCTACAGAAGAGAATTTACTTGGGACCTTAAATTTAATGTCTGAAATCATTAAAAACCCCTCTTTTGATGAAGCTGAACTCGATAAAATAAAGACACAGCGGCTAGCAAGTCTTGAGGAGAATAGAACACAGCCAAATTTTTTAGCCTCAAATCGATTGGGTGAAATTAATAACACTTATCCAAAGGGTCATCCATTGGCTTCAATGACAATTGAAGAACAAATAGAAGCAATTAACGAGGTTTCTAGAACGAGTGTTCAAGAATTCTACAATACATATTATGGTTTAGGAAGAACTACTTTAATAGCCATTGGTAATTTTGATAAAGCGGCGGTTAAAAGCTTTATAGAAAAAGAATTCAAGGGTTTTGAAAGTAAAGTTTCTTATGCAGAACTAAAGAATCCTTTTAAAGTTAATAAAGCTGTTAATGAAAATCTACTTACACCAGATAAAAAGAATGCAATTACGCTGGGCTCTTTAGCTGTAAACATGAGTGAATATGATGATGATTATGCCGCTTTAAACATTGCCGGTGAAATATTAGGCGGAGGCTTTTTGAACTCTAGAATTGCAGATCGTCTTAGACAAAAAGATGGTGTTAGTTATGGGGCAGGAGGCTCTTTGAATATCGATGGTGATAAGGTTGATAAAAATTCTTCTTTCATTGTTTATGCAATTTATAATCCGGATAACCTAGATAAGGTTCAGCTTGGTTTTAAAGAAGAAATTGCACGTTTCATTAAGGATGGTATCACCGAAGAAGAGCTTACAAATGCTGTTAATGGATGGGTTCAAGGCAAAAATGTTTCTAGAGCCAAGGATAATGAACTTTCTAGTTTGGTAAATAATAATATTTACTACAATAGAGATATGAGTTTTCACAAAGCCTTAGAGGCTAAAGTTAAGGCGCTTTCGGTTTCGGATGTAAATGCAGCGATTACTAAGTACATGAAACAATTTTCAGAATGGACTGTTGTTAATGCAGGTGATTTTGAAAGAGAGAAGGAATAATAATATTCACTTCTTAAAATTAAAAAGCCCTGTTGATTAACAGGGCTTTTATTTTATAGAATAAACTATTAAGTTGTTTATTTCATCTTTAGATTACATCATGCCTGGCATTCCACCACCACCCATTGGTGGCATAGCGGCTGGAGCATCTTCTTTGATATCAGTTAATGCACATTCTGTAGTAAGGATCATGCCTGAAACAGAAGCAGCATTTTCAAGTGCAACTCTAGTTACTTTCTTAGGATCAATGATACCTGCTTTCATCATCTCAACATATTTGTCAGATTTAGCATCATAACCATAATCTCCTTTGCCGTCTAAAATCTTAGCTACCACAACAGAACCTTCGCCACCCGCATTTTCAACAATTGTTCTTAATGGAGCTTCAATAGCACGTGCTACAATTTGTAATCCTGTAGCTTCGTCCTCATTTTCAGTTTCAACTTTAGTCAGTAAAGATTTTGATCTTACTAGTGCAACACCTCCACCAGCAACAATACCTTCTTCAACAGCAGCTCTAGTAGCATGCAAAGCATCGTCTACACGATCTTTTTTCTCTTTCATTTCAACTTCAGAAGCAGCACCTACATAAAGTACAGCTACTCCACCAGCTAATTTTGCTAAACGCTCTTGAAGTTTTTCCTTATCATAATCTGAAGTCGTAGTTTCGATTTGAGATTTTATCTGGTTTACACGAGTTTTAATAGTTTTTGCATCGCCAGCACCGTTTACAATGGTAGTGTTGTCTTTATCTATTGTTACTCTTTCAGTAGTACCTAACATGTCAATAGTGGCAGTTTCAAGAGAAAAACCTCTTTCTTCAGAGATAACGGTACCATTTGTCAAGATAGCAATGTCCTCTAGCATTGCTTTTCTTCTATCTCCGAATCCAGGAGCTTTAACAGCGGCAATTTTTAAAGAACCTCTCAATTTATTTACCACTAGGGTAGCTAAAGCCTCTCCATCAACATCTTCAGCTATAATTAGAAGTGGCTTTCCTGATTGAGCAACAGGCTCTAACACTGGAAGTAAATCTTTCATTGAAGAGATTTTCTTATCAAAAAGAAGTATGTATGGATTTTCTAAATCTGCAACCATCTTTTCAGAATCCGTTACGAAATAGGGAGAAAGATATCCTCTGTCGAATTGCATACCTTCAACTACGTCAACGTAAGTATCAGTTCCTTTAGCTTCTTCAACAGTAATTACGCCTTCTTTTCCAACTTTTCCGAATGCTTGGGCAATTAAATCCCCAATAGTTTCGTCATTGTTTGCTGATATAGAGGCAACTTGTTTAATCTTGTCAGAAGAGTCGCCTACTTTTTTAGATTGTTTCGATAAGTTTTCTACAATAGCTTCTACTGCTTTATCGATACCTCTTTTCAAATCCATCGGATTTGCCCCAGCAGCAACGTTTTTTAGACCTTCTTTTACTATCGCTTGTGCAAGAACTGTTGCAGTTGTTGTACCATCACCTGCTAAATCATTAGTTTTTGACGCAACTTCTTTTACCATTTGAGCACCCATGTTTTCGAGGGCATTCTCTAGTTCAATTTCTTTCGCTACAGTAACGCCATCTTTGGTTACTTGAGGTGCACCGAATGATTTGCTAATAATAACATTTCTTCCTTTTGGTCCTAAGGTTACTTTAACTGCATTTGCCAATGCATCAACACCTTTTTTAAGGCCATCTCGTGCATCTATATCAAACTTAATATCTTTTGCCATTTTCTTAGTTGTTTTATTAAATTATACTATTGCTAAAATGTCACTTTCGCGCATCATTAAATAATCGGTACCTTCTAATTTTAGTTCAGTACCAGCGTACTTACCGTATAAAACTGAATCACCAACCTTTACGGTCATGTTCTCATCTTTGGTTCCAGGTCCTACTGCAACTACTTTTCCTTTCTGTGGTTTTTCTTTAGCGGTGTCAGGGATTATAAGACCAGATGCCGTTTTAGTTTCAGCTGCCATAGGCTCGATTAGAACTCTATCTGCCAATGGTTTAATGTTAACTTTAGCCATTTTTATAAATTTTAGGTATTTGTTTAATATTCTCTTTAAGATTTGGCAGAAATTATGCCATTACATAAAAACTGACATTATTTTAAAGCAAAAATGCCAGCTTGTCATCTAAGCTGGCATTTTTGTTTTTATGTATTTTGATTCTACTGAATAGTATCCAATGGATTGGTTCCTTCAGAAGCAGGAACTTCTTCTGGAATTTCATCTGGTACAGTTTCAGGTATCGTATTTTCTATATCATCACCACCTTGCAGTAATTTAGATTCTGCTTGACCATAGTTACCTTTTAAAGCAACATTTGATAAAAGAATTAAGACTATTAAAAGCCCGGACAATGTCCAAGTACTCTTGTCAAGAAAATCGCCTGTTTTTTTAACACCACCAACAACTTGGTTTCCACCTCCACCAAAAGAAGAAGATAAACCTCCGCCTTTAGGATTTTGAACCATAATGACCAAAATCAACAATAGGCAAACAACGATTATTAAAATTAAAAATATAGTAAACGTACTCATTATTTCACTCGTTTTCTTTCTGCAAATTCTTCACTCTCCGAATTTGGTCTGCAAAGAAACCACTTTTTTCCGGATATTTCAAACTCAATATTTTAAAAGCCTGAATCGCTTTTTTGTACTTTTTTTGCTCCAAATAAACCTTGGCCAAGGTTTCTGTCATCAACTCATCTTGGTCAATTTTTACAGAAGCCTTAATATTGATTTTTGTAGTAGAATCTTCTTTTGGTATTATTCTGGGTTTATTTTCAATAAATTTATCAAGCAAATCAAACTTTTTCTGCTTTTCTAGTTTCTTTTCTTCAGCACTTCTATGAATAGGTTTTTTTGAAGTTAGTTGCAACCACTCATTAAATGAGTGCTTTTCACTAACTGTAAACGGTAATGGTTTGCCTATTTCAAGTTTCGCAGTATCATTTTCAGTAAATTCAACTTCTTTTGTTTCAAATAGTTCAGGATTTAAAATGTCTTCCGCATCCTTTATATTTTGGGGTAAAGCACTCTTCTCTTCAGTTTCACCAAGAATAATTTCCGTATCTGGATTTGGTTCTATTTCTTCAGAAATAGCTTCTTTTTCTTCTAGTTTAGTGGTTCTGCCAAGAATACTATTGGCAATTTCATTTTGGGTAAATTCAGGAGTAGTAATAAAATCAAAAAGTACCTCTCTATCGGCGGAATGAGCCGCCGTAATTTTTAAGGCATTGTTGTATTTATAACTGTCTAAATTTTTAAGCCCTTTTAAATGTAAAGCACGTGCCGCTTGAAAATACGGATATTCTTCAATCATTTCTTCTAATTCTCTAGTTTGAGAAGGAGATAGAATGGTATCTGATTTTTGAAGAATATGTATAAAGTCGGCTACGTTCATTTTACCAATCAGCTAATGATTCATTAAAAATATCTTGTGTAATACGTTCAAAAAGCTCTTCGTGTGCCTGACTTTTAATCGATTCTAACAATTGAGTTGCAGGAAAATCAAAGAAAAAAGAAAATCTCTTTTCAAAATCCGAATCCTCTTTCGTCGTATTAAAAAATCTTACGTTAACGCTCATAGTTAACCGGTTTTGAGCAGCAGTTTGATTTGCTGTTGCAGACATAGGCGAAACTCGATATTCAACAATTTCTCCTTCATAAACTAAATCACCATTATTACCGGTTAAGTTCAAACTAGTCAAATTGGTAATAACATCTTGTAAAGCGTTCGTGAAATCACGATCTAATTGAGGTTCAATAGTAGAACCTGGTGATTGATCTGCGTAGTTCTGAAAGAAATTTACTTGAAAACTCTCTGCAGTACCCGTACTTGCTCCAGAAAAGTTATATACACCGCACCCATTTAAAACTATAGTTGAAGTGATAATTATTAATAGCAAGATTTTTTTTGTCATTTTTCTAAAATTCATCACAAATCGTATTGTTTTATTTTTCTGTAAAGAGTACGTTCAGATATTCCCAGTTCAGAAGCCGCCGCTTTTCGTTTACCTCGATTTCGTTCTAGAGATTTTTTTATCAACTCAATCTCCTTTTCTTGTAATGAAAGGGTTTCTTCTTCCTGAATCTCTTCAGCAAAATGATAACGGTCTTCCTGAGTGATAATCGGATTTGAATTTTCAATGACCGGTTCAGGTAGTTGTAATACTTCCGCTGCAATTTCAGTATTTTCAACCGGAATTTCAGGTTCGTCTTTACTTCCGTATATTTTTTGAATCAATGTTTCATTTTCTTCTTGAACCTTGTCAGAATCATTATTCTTTAGCAGCTCCAGAGTTAATTTTTTTAAATCATTAAGGTCCCCTTTCATATCAAAAAGAACCTTATATAAAATTTCTCTTTCATTGCTAAAGTCACCACCTCTTTTTTCAGAATCTCCAACTACTGCCGGTAGATTTGTACTATTTGAATTTGGTAAGTAACCATGAAGGGTAGTGGCGGTAACTATTCTTTTTTCTTCTAATACCGAAACTTGTTCCGCAATATTGCGTAATTGTCGGATATTACCAGGCCATCTGTATTTCAATAATAGGTTGACAGCATCATCCGATAGTCTAATAGTTGGCATCTTATATTTTTGACCAAAGTCTGAGGCGAATTTTCTAAATAATAAGTGAATGTCATCTTGTCGTTCTCTTAATGGTGGAATGCCAATTTCTACAGTGCTTAAGCGATAATATAAATCTTCTCTAAATTTTTCCTTTTTAATAGCTTCAAACATATTTACGTTTGTAGCAGCTACAATTCTAACATCAGTTTTTTGAACTTGAGAAGATCCAACTTTCAAAAATTCACCATTCTCAAGAACTCTGAGTAACCTAACTTGCGTAGTGAGAGGTAATTCACCAACCTCATCTAAAAATATAGTTCCGCCATCGGCAACTTCAAAATAACCTCTTCTCGTCTGCGTGGCTCCTGTAAAAGCTCCTTTTTCATGCCCAAATAACTCACTATCTATGGTCCCTTCAGGAATTGCACCGCAATTCACAGCGATATACTTGGCATGTTTGCGGTGAGATAAAGAATGAATGATTTTTGGAATTGATTCCTTACCGACACCACTTTCACCAGTAACCAAAACAGAAATATCGGTAGGTGCTACCTGAATCGATTTTTCGATGGCACGATTGAGTTTTGGGTCATTACCAATAAGCTCAAAACGCTGTTTTATAGCCTGTACACTTTCCATCTTAGTTGTTCTTAGAATAAGCAACAGCTTCACCAATTAAGGTTGCTGAGGTACAATCATTTATCTTAACCATTACAAAATCACCTTTTTTGTAATGTTCTTTTGGAAAAACGGCTACAGTGTTTTGAGAATTTCTACCCATCCAATGTGCGTCAGATTTTTTCGAAGTTCCTTCAATTAAAATCTCCTGCGTTTTTCCAACATGTTGCTGAGTTCTATAATGGCCATGTTTTCTTTGTAATGCTATGACCTCTGCTAGTCTTCTTTTTTTGACATCTTCGGGTACATCATCGTCTAACTTTCTTGCCGCCATTGTTCCAGGGCGTTCAGAGTAAGCGAACATGAATCCGTAATCATATTTTACATATTCCATTAACGAGAGGGTATCTTGATGGTCTTCTTCCGTTTCTGTTGGAAAACCAGATATCATATCTTGACTAATAGAACAATCAGGAATCAGTTTTCTAATATTATCTATAAGCTCGAAGTATTCTTCCCTCGTATGCAAGCGATTCATCGCTTTAAGTATGCGATTACTTCCGCTTTGAACTGGCAAATGAATATAGTTACAAATATTTTCATACTGAGCCATCGTCTCAATAACATCAAGTGTCATATCTTGGGGGTTTGATGTAGAAAATCGGATTCGCATTTTAGGTTGCGCTAAAGCACATAGCTCTAAAAGTTTTGAGAAGTTTACAGAGGTTGCTTTTTGAATTTCAGAAGCTTTTTCAAAGTCTTTTTTTAAACCTCCACCATACCATAAATAACTGTCCACATTTTGACCCAATAAGGTAATTTCTCTAAAACCTTTATCCCACAAATCATTTATTTCTTCTATGATAGATTGTGGATTTCGACTACGTTCACGTCCGCGAGTAAAAGGCACAACGCAGAATGTGCACATATTATCGCAACCTCTTGTTATCGAAACAAAGGCGTTGACTCCATTGGTATTCAATCTTACAGGTGCAACATCGCCATAAGTTTCATCCTTTGAAAGAATAACATTTACTGCATTCCTTCCTTCGTCAATTTCTTGAATTAAATGTGGTAGGTCTTTGTATGCATCAGGGCCAACGACCATATCCACAATTTTTTCCTCATCTAAAAATTTATCCTTTAAACGCTCGGCCATACATCCCAAAACCCCAACTTTCATTTTTGGATTAATCTTTTTGACGGCATTGAATTTTTCTAAACGTTTACGAACAGTCAATTCAGCTTTTTCTCTAATTGAACAGGTATTAACGAGTACTAAATCTGCTTCGGCCAATTCTTGGGTTGTGTTAAAGCCCTCTTTTTCTAAAATTGAAGCTACAATTTCACTATCAGAGAAATTCATTGCACAGCCATAACTTTCAATATATAGCTTACGCGTATTCTTTGAGTTTTCAGAGAGGGTCAAGGTGGTACCTTGAACACTCTCATCTAATTCTTTTTTTGTACCTGAATTAGGTTTCATTATGGCTTTATTTAGCATCTGCAAAGATAGTGCTTAAACTTATTTATATGACAATATGACAGTGTGTTTTAGGCTTATTTTATGTTTTTGACGTAATATATCATTGTTATTTTAACAAGTAATGGACTTTGACTTGCATTAGATTTAACATTGTAATAAAAGTTTTATACGCAACTTTGTTTAAGAAATTTCATCAATACAACATAACTCTTTACAAAAAATTAAACAAAATGAAAAAAATAGCCCTTCTTATGCTCTTAACAATATTGGTGTTTTTGTCTTGTAATGATGATAATGACAATGGCGAATTTGCTGATTATTTAGTGGCCAGACCTTTAGTTATGAGTCGCGTAGAATTTGCAAATAGTGTCGACATTGTAGCGCCATTACCTATAGATGAATCTGGTAAAATTTATGCTTATCAAGATTACATTTTCATTAATGATAAATATAAAGGTGTTCATGTTATTGATAATTCAAACCCGGATACACCTCAAAAAATTTCTTTCATCAAGATTGCTGGTAATGTTGATATTTCTATTAAAGATGATTTTTTATATGCTGATAGTTTAACAGATCTAGTGGTTCTTGATATATCAGATATGAATAATATTAGTATTGTGAATAGATTGGAAAACGTATTACGTGATAATGTGATTTTTCCATTTGAGGCTCAAATATTTGAATGGCAAGATATAGACTATGAAAATGAACTTATAGTTGGTTGGGAAACAGTTACAGAGCGACGGCGAATTGCAGATGTGGAACAACCCGAGTTGTTTATTGATGAAGCAGTTACTGCAAATGACGCAGGCGGAGATACGGGTCAAGGTGGTTCTTTAGCACGATTTAAAATTGTAGATGATTATTTGTATGCAGTTGATAGTCATCAAATCAATGTTTTTGAAATTTCTGATTTAGAAAATCCTAAAGACTTAGAAGATGTTTTTGCAGGGTTTGATATCGAAACAATTTTCAACCGCGGTGAACATTTGTTTTTAGGTAGTATGAGAGGAATGTATATATATAATATCTCATCTCCAGCTACACCAACCTTTGTTTCTGAATTTCAGCATGGTACTGCTTGTGATCCTGTTGTTGTGGACGAAAATTACGCCTATGTGACCTTGCGTGGCGGTAATTTTTGTGGGGCTACGGAAAGTGGGCTTTACATTATTGATATCACAACCATAGAATCGCCAGAACTTCAAGTGATATATCCCATGGATGAACCATATGGTATAGGTGTAAAAGATGACAAGCTATTCGTTTGTGATGGGGCTTCAGGCCTAAAAGTTTATGACAAATCAGATATTCCTGATTTAGAGCAATTAAATCACTTTGAAGACATTGTAACTTTTGATGTTATCCCATTAGAGAATCAGTTGCTAATGATTGGTGATGAAATTTTATATCAATATGAATATTTGAATGATGATATTCGATTGATAAGCTCTTTAAATCTGAATTAAATGATAAGGTATTTGATTTTTGTTGTACTACTTATTACGTTTTCATCTTGCAGTAATGATGATGAATTATCTCGAGATAGCTTGAACGAGCAATTGAACGAGATTTTGGCAATGGCAGAAAGTGTACCCTGTGAGGATAGTACCGAATGGCGAATTGTAGGTTTAGGTGCTAAACCATGTGGCGGTCCTAGCAGTTTTATTGCCTATTCGGTAGCGATAAATACCGAAACATTTCTTGAACTAGTTGAACAATATAATTCGGATTCTAAAGCATTTAATGAGAGGGAGGGATTGATTTCTGATTGTGCCATTGTATTGCAGCCAAATGGCATATTATGTGAAAATGGCCGTGCAATTTTAGTGTATGAACCTTTTTAATTAAAAGTATAGCAGGTACTAAAAATTCTTTTAGTACCTACACCATAAATCTAATCTTGAGATATCATTTTAAGATTACTTTGAGATACTTGAGTGTTTATTTTTGAAATATAACTACTCATTAATTCCTTTAAAGCTTGTAGTTCAACTTCTAGTTCCTTTTTTACTTCAATAAAAAATGCCTTAGATTGGTCAGTAGGTGGATAGTCGCCGCGTTGTGAATCAGCCATTAAAAAAGCTAGTCTATTGTTAATCCTAATTCCATAGTTTAAAGGATCTTGTCTACTTTGGTTTTTGGTCATGTGAATGTTGTTTTCAATCACTTCTAGTTTAGTTGTGAATTCAGTAATCATATCCTCAAGTTCACTTTTACCTACTGATTTTGAACTAACATATTCCAAGTCTTTCTTTACTTTTTGAATATCGGTAATAGCTTGATTTGCCTTACTTACTTCATTTCGTACCGAAATAAGAAAATCAAATTGATTTTTAAAATCTACATCACTATTAGGAAGTCTAGGATCTTTAATTATAGTAAATTCTTCTTCTTGAGAACTCCCATTATATGTAAGTCTCACCTTATAAGTTCCGGGTACGGCTTTTGGTCCTCTATTAGGTGATGAATATAAAACCATACCATCGAATGTTGTAAAACCTGGGTATCTCATATTCCAAACAAATCTATTTCCTCCAGTTTTTACATTTAATTTTTTTGGAGCGCTTGGGTCATTCTTGCTCTTTTTGGCATTAGTAGAAAAACTTTGAATTAGTTTTCCATCTGATTCTAATATATCTAATTGGATAATGTCACTGGCATTATGGTTAGCAACATAATAGTTGAAAATTGCTCCATTAGGATGATTAGCACCTTCTAATTTCATGTTGGCCCTTCCCCAACCAGATTGTTGCATACGGTAAGCATTGTCCGGTTTGTATAGGTGTGCATCTTTATTTTCTAAATCTGCCGATAACTGATGAAGTGGCGTCAAATCATCAATAATCCAAAAACTACGGCCATGAGTAGCGGCAATTAAATCATTATCTCTAACTTCTAAATCTCTTATTGCAGTAATTGGTAGGTTTAACTGCAAAGATTGCCAGTTAGCGCCATCATCAAATGACATATACATTCCCCATTCAGTTCCTGCATATAAAAGACCTTCTCGAACTTTATCTGTTCTGATGACCCGAGTATAATGATTATTTTTTATGCCTTTAGTAATTAAAGTCCATGATTTACCATAGTCATTTGTTTTGTATAGATATGGAGTGTAGTCACCAAATTTATATGAAGTTGCGGCCACATAAGCAGTGCCCTTTTTGAAAGGACTAGGATCAATACTATTAATCATATTTAGTTTGGGTGACATGCTATTAGGTGGTGTAATGTTTTCCCAATTTGCACCATTGTCCCGACTAATTTGAATAAGACCATCATCGGTACCAATCCAAATAACACCCTCTTCTTGAGGTGATTCATTAATAACGAAAATGTTAGAATAGAATTCTGCTCCAGTATTATCTTGTGTAATCGGACCACCGGAAGATTCTATTGTTTCAGGAAGCCCACGTGTTAAATCAGGAGAAATAGTTTGCCAACTTTGCCCTTCGTTAGTTGTAACATGAAGGTAATTAGAACCAGCATAAAGTTTATTAGAATCATGGATGCTAAATTTAACTGGGAAATTCCAGTTAAAACGATACTTCATTACTTCCGCTCCGGAACCAGCAGGATTATCAGGCCAAACATTTACGGAACGTGTTTGATCGATTGAATGGTCAGTTCGCATCATGTAGCCTTTATAAGTTCCTCCGTAAACAATATTATTATCATTAGGATCTGGAGCTAGGTGAGCACTTTCACCTCCTGAAGTGGGTTCCCAATCACTTTCCGTAATTGAATTACCCGCAGTTCTATGATAAATTCTGACTGTACTATTATCTTGCTGTGCTCCATAAATACGATAGGGAAATTGATTGTCAGTAGCTACTCTATAAAACTGGGAAGTTGGTTGGTTATAATAGGTTGTCCAATTATTACCTCCATCATTTGAAACTTGTGCTCCACCGTCATCGGCAATTACCATTCTGTTATTGTTATTCGGGTCAATCCATAAATCATGGTGATCTCCATGGGGAGCATTTTTTAAAGTAAATGTTTTACCACCATCAGTTGATACTCCGTAACTAACATTCATTACATATACCTTATCAACATTTTGAGTGTCTGCAGTAATACGACTATAATACCAGGCTCTTTGACGTAATGCTCTGTTCTGATTGATTTTCGCCCAAGTTTTTCCACCGTCATCCGATCGGTAAACACCACCTTCATCAGCTTCTATAATAGTCCAAATTCTATTAGAATTTACTGGAGAAATGGCAATACCAACAATACCCCACGGTCCTTTAGGTAAACCCGGTAGTTTAGATATATCTGACCAAGAATTTCCACCATCTGTACTTTTAAAGAGTTTACTATCTGGACCACCGCTATCCATTCGATAACCATTTCTTTTCATTTGCCAGGTTGCAGCGTAAATTACTCTTGGGTTATTTGGATCTAAAATTAAATCTCCGGCTCCAGCCTTATCACTCACATATAATATTTTCTCCCAACTAGCTCCTCCGTCAAAAGAACGGTAAACTCCCCTTGTTTCATTAGGCTTCCATAGGTTACCAATTGCGGCAACATATACTAAGTCTGGGTTTTTTGGGTGTATTCTAATTCTGGAAATATGTTCAGATCCTTTTAAACCGATAAAATTCCAAGTTTTACCTGCGTCTAAACTCTTCCAAATACCGTTACCTGAAGAAACATTTCCACGCAATGTTTGTTCACCTTCACCAACATAAATCACGTTGGGGTCTGATTCTGATACAGCAACTGCTCCAATAGAACCTCCAAAATAGCCATCTGAAATACACTCCCAAGTGCTGCCTGCATCTGTTGTTTGCCAAACGCCACCGCCAGCCGTACCCATGTAATAGAGGTTTGGGTTATGAGATACCCCAGCTACGGTACCAGCGCGACCACCACGAAAAGGACCTATAGAACGCCATTCCATTCCATTATAAAGTGACTCACTAATTGATGCCTCAGTGACTTTTTTGTTTTTGCGTTGTGCTAGACTTGATTCAAAAGGAAAAAGAAATAATAAAAAAAGAGGAATTAGATAGTAAGTTCTCATCAGTATTTATTTTGGTTGGATTTTTAAAAAGCTATGAGTGCACTCAAAAGCTAGTCTTAAAAGTAATTAAAAAAGTAATGTAAAAGCTAATGCAATGTTCATGTGTTGCGGTTACCATGTACTTGAATTATTTTGGTAATTAGCTCTACTATGTTTTATGGATTTGAAGAAAATCAAAAAATTCATATACTTTTGTTTTCGCAAAACCTATTGAATGCCAAAGAATTTAGTAATTGTAGAGTCCCCAGCCAAAGCAAAAACCATCGAACGTTTTCTTGGAAAAGATTTTCAAGTAGAATCTAGTTTTGGACATATCGCTGATCTTCCATCAAAAGAATTAGGCGTTGATGTCGATAATAATTTTCAACCAAAATATATAGTCGATAGGGAGAAGAAAGCTTTAGTAACCAAGCTTAAAGGTTTGGCTAAAAAAGCAGAAATGATATGGCTGGCAAGTGATGAAGATAGAGAGGGAGAAGCTATTTCTTGGCATTTAGCCGAAGAACTAGGTTTAGAAAAAAGCAAGACCAAAAGAATCGTTTTTAACTCTATTACAAAGTCAGCAATTCAACGTGCCATTGAAAATCCAAGAGAAATTAATTATAACTTGGTTAATGCTCAGCAAGCGCGTAGGGTTCTAGATAGGTTAGTTGGTTATCAACTTTCACCAGTGCTTTGGAAAAAAATAAAACCAGGTCTGTCGGCAGGTCGTGTACAATCAGTCGCTGTTCGTTTAATTGTTGAAAGAGCCCGTGAAATTGAAGCTTTTACTCCTGAGGCATCTTATCGCATAAAAGCTGAGTTTAAAACTGAAAAAGGAAAAGTTTTTGAAGCAAAATTGTCAAAAACCTTTGCTTCAAAAACAGATGCTGAATCGTTTTTAAAAAATAATATTGGTGCAGATTTCTCCGTAGCTAAGTTGGATAAAAAACCGGCAAAAAAATCACCTGCTGCACCATTTACAACATCAACATTACAGCAAGAAGCATCACGCAAACTATATTTCTCTGTTGGTCGTACAATGCAAGTTGCCCAAAGACTATATGAAGCCGGTTTAATTACATACATGAGAACCGATAGTGTTAACCTTTCAAAAGAAGCATTGACAGCGGCAAAAGATGCTATTGTTGATAGTTTTGGCGAAAAATATAGTACTGTTAGAAGTTACACTGGGAAGTCTAAAGGAGCTCAAGAAGCGCATGAGGCAATTCGTCCGACCGATATGAAATTACAATCACCTTCATTAGAACGTGATCAGCAAAAGTTATATGAGCTAATTTGGAAAAGAACTCTAGCTTCTCAAATGAGTGACGCTCAGTTAGAAAGAACTAATGTTCGAATAAAAGCTAGTGCTCATAATGATGAGTTTACTGCTAATGGTGAAGTTATTAAGTTTGATGGTTTTTTAAAGGTGTATTTAGAAAGTACTGATGAAGAAGATACAAATGAAGAACAGGACGGTATGCTGCCTGCAATGATTGTCGGAGAAAATTTAATTAATAAATATATCTCGGCAACTGAGCGTTTTACAAGACCACCCTATCGTTACACAGAAGCATCTTTAGTTAAAAAACTAGAAGAGCTTGGTATTGGAAGACCTTCTACATACGCACCAACCATTTCAACTATTTTAAATAGAGGATATGTTGAAAAAGGAACTATTGAAGGGACTGAAAGAAAATATGCCCAATTAATTTTAGAAGCAGGAGTAGTAAAAGAAAAAGGGCTTACGGAAACTGTTGGTTCAGATAAAGGTAAAATGGTACCTACTGATATAGGCATGATTGTGAACGACTTTTTGGTAAGTCATTTTACAAATATTCTAGATTATAATTTCACTGCGAAGGTTGAAGAAGACTTTGATGAAATTGCTGCCGGTGAAGAAGACTGGCAAAAAGTAATGCAATCTTTTTATAAAGATTTTCATCCGACAGTACTAGATGTAGAAGAGAATGCCGATAGAGCAAGTGGAGAACGTATTTTAGGCGAGGATCCTAAAACTGGTAAACCAGTATTGGTCCGTTTAGGAAGGTTTGGGCCAATGGCACAAATTGGCAGTGCAGAAGATGAAGAAAAACGATTTGCAAGTTTATTACCTGATCAATCAATAACCACTATTACCTTTGAACAGGCGATGACCCTTTTTGAATTGCCGCGTAAACTTGGTGTTTATGAAGGTGAAGAAGTAGAAGCCAGCGTGGGCCGCTTTGGACCATACGTGAAGTTTGGTAAAAAGTTTATTTCTCTTGATAAAGGTGAGAGTGCTTTTGAAGTTGATATGGATAGGGCAATTGAGTTAATTATTGCAAAGCAAAAAGCTGATGCACCAATTGCTCATTATGAAGATAAAGAGGTGACTAAAGGTGTTGGTCGTTTTGGTCCTTTCATCAAATGGAATAGCATGTTTATCAATGTGAACAAGAAATACGACTTTGATAATTTAACTAAAGATGATATTGTTGAACTCATTGAGGTTAAAAAGCAAAAAGAGATTGATAAACTTATTCAAGAATGGCCTGATGAAGGTATTCGAATTGAAAAAGCTAGATGGGGAAGACATAACATTATAAAAGGAAAAGTAAAAGTAGAACTGTCTAAAGATATAGATGCTACAAAAGTTTCTTTAGAAGACGCTCAGGCACTAATAGAAAAGAAGTCACCGAAAAAGAAAACAAAAGCTAAGGCTAAAGCAAAAAAATAATTTAACGACACCCCCAAAGATTTTAGAATGGCATTTGATTTTTTGGTTCCTGTTAGTGATAAAGTACTTGCATTTTCTGAATTTTTACCACCGCAATCGCTAGGCAAAAACATCTTCAAACATACCGAGAAAAAAGGTTTACCCGTTTTTGCTAATGCAACAGTTGCAATTTTTGGGGTTTTAGAGTCTAGAAATGCTTTTGAAAAAAAACCAGAGGAATTAGATACGAGTGGCGTTCGTATTCAGTTGTACCGTTTAATGATGGGGAACTGGAATTCTAATATTATTGATATTGGTGATGTAGAACCTGGTGATAAAGTTGAAGACACCTATTTTGTAGTCAAAGAAATTGTAGCTGGATTATTAGAAGAAAAAATTATACCTATAGTAATAGGCGCGACACAAGACATTACTTTCCCCACATATAGAGCATTTGATAAAATCAAAGACATGATTAATATGGTGTCTATTGATAGCCGTTTTGATTTTGGCGAAGACGACGAATTAATTTCTTCTCATTCTTATATGAGCAGAATAATAACTGACAAGCCAAATAACTTGCACAATTTTTCAAACATTGGATACCAAAGTTATTTCAATGCCCAAGAAGAAATAGATTTAATGGATCGGTTGTTATTTGATGCTTATCGCTTAGGAGAGATTGTATCTGATATTTCATTAGCTGAACCTATTTTGCGCAATGCTCATTTAGTTAGTCTTGATATGAGAGCAATACGCGCAAGTGAAATGGGAGCTTCAGGTAATTTTTCACCCAACGGTTTTGGGGGGCGCGAAATATGTGCCATCTCTAGATATGCGGGTATGAGTGATAAAGTAACAGTATTTGGTCTCTACGAAATTGAAAATACTTCTTTATCTCATCAACTGACAGCACAAATTATTTGGTACTTCATTGAGGGAATTAGTTTTAGAATTACCGAAGTGCCAACTTCCAACGACGAAGACTTTACTAGATTTACAGTACCAACAGACTCTGAAGAGCTTATCTTCTTTAAAAGCCACATTACAGAACGTTGGTGGGTAGAAGTCCCTTCCATTTTACCCGAGCATACTAAAACAAATTCGATTGCGTTATTACCATGCACTCAACAGGATTATTTAGATGCATGTAATCAGAATATTCCTGAAAGGTGGTTAAAGGCCTACAAGAAGGGCTTAAACTAAACAGAAATTTTTTGATCTATAAATTGTAATACGTACAATAAATTATTCAAAACCCTGTTTTATGAGTAATGAAATTGTGTTTTACATTTTGTAATCTTAAATCGAAAATTTAACCTAAAGTATGAGAAAGCTATTGTTATCATCTATAGCGCTTGTTTTTTTACTCACAAGTTGTGGTTCTAAATCCAAATCCAAAGGGGAGTTGGTTGGCGTACAAGGAAAGAAATGGTACCCTGAAAAACCATATGGAATGGAATTAATTCCCAGAGGTTCATTCATCATGGGTAAAGCTGAGGAAGATCAAGCACAAGTGTTGAATGCTCCAACCAGAACGGTTACGGTGCGTTCTTTTTACATGGACGATACTGAAATCACTAATAGTGAGTATCGCCAATTTGTAGAATGGGTAAAAGACTCCGTAGTTAGAACCCAATTGGCAATTTTGTCAGATCAGCTAGGAATGACTCCTGAAGATGAAGGTATTGGTGAATATGCATTTAAAGATGCAGATACTACCAAACTTACCGAATATGACAAATACATGTTAGATAACTATTCAGGATTAGGTGAAACTGGTTATGAAGGCCGCGCACTTAATAGGGATGTTGATTTAGTATGGGATGTTGAGGATTATCCAGATGAATTCTACACTGAAATCATGGTGGATTCTATTTACTTGCCAGATGAAGAAACATATAATGGTCAAAGAACTGTTGATGTTAAAAAATTGAAATACAAGTATAATTGGATGGATATTGAAGCTGCAGCACGAGCAAAATCGGGTAGTAGAAAAGATTTCATTCGTACTGAAGAATTTGAAATATACCCTGATACCACGGTTTGGATTCGTGATTTTGAATATTCTTATAACGAACCAATGCATAATGATTACTTCTGGCACGATGCTTACAGTGAATACCCAGTTGTTGGTATTAGCTGGCAACAAGCCAAAGCGTTTTGTCATTGGAGAACTAAGTTTAAAAATGATGATCAGAAAGAGCGTGGTAAGCAGTTTGTAAATCAGTTTAGATTACCTACTGAAGCAGAGTGGGAATATGCCGCACGTGGCGGTATTGAAGGTGGAACTTACCCTTGGGGAGGTCCATATGTAATTAGTGATACGGGTTGCTTTATGGCAAACTTTAAACCACAAAGAGGCGATTATGCAGCGGATCAGGCATTATATACTGTTGAAGCTAAGTCTTATGAGCCAAATGAGTACAACTTATACAATATGGCTGGTAATGTTTCAGAGTGGACAAACTCTAGTTACGACCCAGGAGCATATGAGTATGTATCAACTATGAACCCAAATGCTGGTTCAGGACAGAACAAAAGAAAAGTAATTCGAGGTGGGTCTTGGAAAGACGTTGCTTATTTCTTGCAAGTAAGTACTCGTGATTATGAATACCAAGATTCAGCAAGAAGCTATATCGGTTTTAGAACCGTTCAAGATTATATGGGTGAAGAAGATTCAACCCAATAGAGAAAAAGAATAGAATTGTAAATACTTAGTATTGAAAACGTTATTTAAACCTTGTAACCAAATTCTTATTATTATATAACTTAATTAAAATTAAAATTATGGCACAGTCAAAATCAACAAAAAAATTAATGAATATGACCTACGGACTAGGTGCGTCCGTTGTAATTATTGGAGCTTTATTTAAAATCCTTCACTGGGAAGTGGATTTAGGATTTATGACAATCGGTGGTTCACTTTTATTAGCCGTCGGACTTTTAACAGAAGCATTAATATTTGCTATTAGTGCATTTGAACCAGTAGATGACGAATATGATTGGTCATTGGTATACCCAGAATTGGCTAATGGTCAAGCGAGTGGAGGTAAAAATGACGTTCAGCAAGCTCAAGAAGCTGAAGGTGTTTTAGGTAGAAAATTAGATGAAATGCTTAAAGAAGCTAACATTGATACTGAATTATTCAACAGTTTAGGTGATAGTATCAGAAGTTTTGAAGGAGCTGCTAAAAATATTTCTCCTACTACTGATGCAATTCAGCACACTCAAAAGTACTCTGAAGAGTTATCACATGCTGCAGCTCAAATGGAGTCTTTAAATAGTCTTTATAAAGTACAATTAGATAGCGCAAGCAGACAAGCTTCTATCAACGAAGAAGTTGTTCAAAATGCTGGTGCATTAAAAGAGCAAATGGAGTCTTTGGCAACTAACCTTTCATCATTAAATGGTGTTTACGGTGGTATGTTGTCAGCTATGAGTAAAAACTAATTAGACCCCCAAATCAAATATTAATTAAAACTAATTAGAAAACCATGGCAGGAGGAAAACAAACACCACGTCAAAAGATGATCAACCTTATGTATTTGATCTTCATTGCGATGTTGGCCTTAAATATGAGTAAGGAAGTATTAGCTGCATTCGGATTAATGAATGAAAAGCTTCAGACTTCAAACGAAAAAATGACCGCTAGTAACGAGGGCTTCTTTGAAGGCTTAGCTACAAAAGCTTCTGAAAACTCAGAAGAATATGGTGCACTTTACAAGAATGCACAAGAGGTCAATAAACTTTCTACTGAATACTATGCGTATTTAGAAGAATTGAAAACTGAAATGACTGCAGATTTAGAAGATCCTAAAGATTATGTAGTTATGGATAAGTCAGATTTCTTAGACGGTAAATTCTTTCAAGGTGATATTTTAACTGAAGAAGGACAAAAATTCTTAGACTTCATTAATGATTATCGTGAAGGTGTTGTAAACGCTTTACCTAAAGATAAGTTTAAAGGAATTAAGGATGCTGTTCAAAGTAGATTCGCTACTAGTGATGAGAAGAACGACGGTAAAGTTGAAAAAAGAGATGGTTCAAGACAAGATTGGATGAACTATCACTTCGAAGGCTTTCCAATGGTAGCTTCTTTAACCAAGTTGACACAGTTACAAGCTGATATTAAAACTACGGAGCAAGAAGTGCTTAAGAGTTTATTAGAAGGTAACTTAACAGAAGCAGTTTCATTGAAAAACTTTACAACTTCCTTAGAGGCATCTAAATCTGCCTTTTATAGTGGAGATAAATATGACGGTAAAATTATTGTCAGCAAAACCGATAAATCTTCTACACCTGTTAAAGCTGATATCACATTAGATGGTAGAAAACTTACAGAAGGTAGAGACTATAAGTTGGAAGCTGGTGGTGTTAAGATGTTAATTGGTGCTGGTTCTGCTGGTGACCATGAAATAGCTGGAACATTGACTTTCATGCAAGACGGTAAAGAAGTACCTGTTGAGGTTAAGAATTCTTTTGCAACAATCAACAAACCAAATGCTGCTGTAATTGCTGCTGATAAGATGAACGTAGTATACCGTGGGGTAGCAAATCCAATGACGATTTCTATTCCTGGTATTCCTGATAACAAGGTTACTGCTTCTGCTCCTGGTCTTAGATCAATAAAAGGTAGTAGATATGTAATGAACCCTGGTAAAGGTAGAGAGGTAACTATTAGTGCATCAGGTGTTTTACCTGACGGACAAAGAATTAGTACTCCTGCTACTTTCCGCATTAAAGATATTCCAAGACCATCTGGTGCCGTTCGTGGTGAACCAGGTAGTATTAAAATGCCAAGAAGAAACCTAGAAGTTTCTACTGTTAGTGCAATGTTGGAAGATTTTGATTTTGAGTTGAATATCGGTGTAAGCGGTTTCAAATTCAAAGTACCAGGTCAGCCTTCGGTTGTTGTAAAAGGCAACAAGTTGAACGGAGCTGCTAAATCTGCTTTGAAAAGAGCAAGAAGAGGTGATGCTGTTCAGATTTTTGATATTCAAGCTTATATTTCAAATAACAAGAGTTACAAGTTAAAAAAAGTATCTCCTGTAGTTGTTGAGCTTACAAACTAATAAAGTATAGTTAATTATGAATTGGAAAAATGTTTTAGTAATTGTTGCGGTAGGTTTTTTACCTATATCGATGATGGCACAAGCAAATATTTTAAATGCTAAAAAGCCAGAGGAGATTGGAATAAAAACTGAAGAGCAGGTAGCTCAAGATAACGATGCTCCTTTAGCATACGGTTATGTTGACGATAGAGATATTCTCTGGTCTAAAACAGTATGGGAAACCATTGACTTGGATGAGCGTGTCAACTTCCCGTTGTATTACCCAACTGATACTATAGGTATCGGGGCGGACAGAAGGTCTTTATATCATGTTTTGATGAAAAACATCAAAGAAGGAAAACTGACTGATGTATACACGGACTCTTATTTCACTGAAAAGAGAAAGTTTGGAGATTTGACAGCAACGCTACAAAAAGTAGATACTACTGATTTAGGATACGAGCAATACAACGCTGGTGAAGAAATCTCTGAAGAGTTTATCAATAAGAGAGATCTTGATGCAGCTGATATTGAAGAGTATCGTATAAAAGGTATCTGGTTTTTTGACAAACGTCAAGGTGAGCTTAAATACAGATTGTTAGGTATTGCTCCCGTTGCACCAGATGTTAACTTTATAGATGATGAATCTGTTGATCCAAATGCCAATAAAGTAGAACTGTTTTGGGTATGGTACCCAAGTGCCAGACAAATACTACATGAGGCAAAGGTTTTTAATAACCGAAATTCTGCGCAACCAATAACATATGATATGTTGTTGAATGCAAGAAGGTTTAACGGAGTTATCTACAAAGAAGATAACGTTCATGGTGACCGTAAAATTGATGATTACATTTTTGATAATGCCTTATTCCAATTACTTGAAGCAAATAGAATTAAAGAAACTATTCGTGATAGGGAGCAAGACATGTGGGCTTATTAAGCCAAATTAAATTAGAATTTCCAATTCATTATAGAATAGCGCCTCAGCAAAAGCTGAGGCGTTTTTTTATTCCTTTAAATAAGGTTCTCTTTATCAGAAGAATTAAACAATAGTTATTTTTGTTACATGCTAGATTACTTGGTAGTTGGTTTAGGTCTTGCCGGAATATCTTTTTGTGAACAGTTAGAAAAACATGGGAAATCGTTTCAAGTAATAAATGATAATTCGCAACGGGCTTCCATTGTTGCTGGAGGATTATATAATCCAGTTATTTTAAAAAGGTTTACAATGGCATGGAATGCCCGTTCACAAATGGATTTAGCCATACCTTTTTATCAAGAATTAGAAAAAAAATTACAGACCCAATTAGATTATAAACTCCCAGTTTTAAGACGTTTTGCATCCGTTGAAGAACAAAATCTTTGGTTTGATGCTACAGATAAACCTGATTTAGATTATTTTTTAAATACAAAAATTAAAGAAAATCAAAACCCTCATATAGAGGCTTCGCTGGGCTATGGAGAGGTGCAGTATACTGGTAGAGTAGATACTAAAGTACTTATAAATAAATACCAAGAATATTTATTAGATAAAAGTTCTTTACTGAACGAGTCAATTGATTATGCTCATTTAGAACTAAAAGACGAATGTATCAGCTATAAAGATATTCAAGCCAAAAAGATTGTGTTTGCTGAAGGTTATGGCTTAAAGCAAAATCCTTACTTCTCATACCTTCCTCTAAACGGAACAAAAGGAGAATTGTTAACAATAAAAGCACCAGAACTTAAAGAAGAAGCTGTAATAAAGTCTTCAGTTTTCATAATTCCTTTAGGAGCAGATTTATATCGAGTAGGTTCAACTTATAAATGGAAAGATAAAACCAACGTACCAACCGACGCTGCAAAGAATGAATTACTTGATAAGTTAAATACATTTTTAAAATGTGACTATGAGATAGTTTCTCATGTTGCCGGTGTTAGACCTACTGTTGCAGATAGAAGACCTCTGGTAGGCGAACATCCTAAATACAAAAGTTTATACCTTTTAAATGGTTTTGGTTCTAGAGGTGTTCTTATTGCGCCTAGTGCATCCCAAAATTTATACGCTTACATTGAAAATGACGAAGAACTAGATGCTGAGATGAACATTTCAAGATTCACTAAAAAATATTATACCCCTTGATTTTTGAGTTTAGGGTCATATTTCATAAAAATATTAATCCAAATATTTCGTGAAAGTCTAATGATTATAGGCATGAATAAAATCATTGTCATTACAATGGCGATAAAGGTATTAACCAAAGTGGTTCCTATAAGTAAGAATGAGATAACAAAAGCAGCTACAGCGAATGCAATTCCGACCCCATAACTAACATACATTGACCCATAAAAGAACGAAGGTTCTATTTTATATTTAGTGCCACATTTTGAGCAACGCTCATGCATTTGAAACAACTGTGATAAATGATACGGATTTTTACTTTTATACATACTCTCGTTATGACACTTAGGACAAGTTCCTGTTAAAATACTGTAGAGTTTGCTTCCTTTTTTTAACATTTGCAGCGGTTTTAAACAAAATTACGAATTCACCTTATTTTAATCTGTAACATTCATCACAAAGCATGTTGAACATTCATAATCTTTCGGTCGCCTTTGGAGGAGAATATCTATTTGAAGAGATTGCCTTTCGTTTAAATTCAGGAGACCGTGTTGGTTTAATTGGAAAAAATGGAGCTGGAAAATCTACCTTACTTAAATTGTTAAGTAAAGAGATGGAAGCTGATTCAGGTACAATTGCATCAGATAAAGAAGTAAAGATTGGATTTTTAAAACAAGATATTGACTTTGAACAGGGCAGAACGGTGCTTGATGAAGCCTATCAAGCTTTTGAAGAAATAAAAGAACTTGAGGCAAAACTTGAGCACATTAATACCCAACTGGCTGAACGTACTGATTATGAAAGTGAAAGTTACAATCAATTAATGATTGATTTGAATGACGTATCCCAACATTATGAAATTTTAGGAGGATATAATTACCAGGGTGATACGGAAAAAGTACTTCAGGGTTTAGGTTTTAAAAGGGATGATTTAACTAAAGTCACTGAAACCTTTTCAGGTGGATGGCGTATGCGTATTGAACTTGCTAAACTCTTACTTCAAAACAATGATGTTTTACTTTTAGATGAGCCTACCAATCATTTAGATATTGAATCAATTATTTGGTTGGAGCAATTTTTAAGGAATTACTCAGGCGCCGTCGTAATTGTTTCTCACGATAAAATGTTTCTAGATAATGTAACAAATCGTACGATTGAAATATCATTGGGGAGAATCTATGATTATAATAAACCTTATTCTAAATATTTAGTTCAAAGAGCTGAAATCAAAGAACAACAACTTAATGCTCTAAAAAACCAGGAAAAGCAAATTCAACAAACTGAAAAGCTGATTGAAAAGTTTAGAGCAAAGGCCTCAAAAGCTTCAATGGCTCAGTCTTTAATTAAAAAATTAGATAAAATAGATAGAATTGAAGTAGATGAAGATGACAATAGTGTAATGAAATTGCGCTTTCCTATCTCTATTACTCCTGGTAAGGTAGTTTCTGAAGTTATCAATTTATCTAAACATTATGGGGAAAAGGAAGTTCTAAATAATATCAACCTTTTAGTCGAACGTGGAAGTAAAACTGCATTTGTTGGTCAAAATGGACAAGGCAAAACTACGTTGGCGAAAATCATGGTAGGCGAACTTGATTATGGTGGGCATTTAAAAATAGGGCATAATGTTGAGATTGGTTATTTTGCTCAGAATCAAGCCGAGTATTTAGATGGTAATAAAACCGTACTAGATACCATGATTGATGCTGCAAATGAAAAGAATAGAAGTAAAGTAAGGGATATATTAGGATCCTTTTTATTTAGAGGTGATGAGGCTGAAAAATACGTGAAAGTATTGTCGGGTGGTGAACGAAATCGTTTGGCATTAGCAAAAATGCTTTTACAACCATTGAACGTTTTAATAATGGATGAGCCAACAAATCATTTGGACATAAAATCAAAAAACGTTTTAAAACAAGCACTACAGAATTTCGGAGGGACTTTAATCTTAGTTTCACATGATCGTGATTTTCTTCAAGGCTTAACAGACAAGGTTTATGAGTTTAAAGATGGAAATATAAAAGAGTATTTGGGTGATATCGATTATTACTTGGAACAACGAAATGCAGAAAATTTCAGAAAGATTGAATTAAAGGAGAAGGTTAAAAACGAGTCCAAAAGCGGAAAGCCACAAAATGACTATGAGCTTCAAAAGCGTAAAAAGGCTTTACAGAATAAGTTGAGTAACGTTGAAAAAAAGATAACGGCTCTTGAAAAAGAAATCGCAGAATTTGATCATAAACTACTAATGGACTATGAGAATACGGTTTCAGATTCCAGTTTCTTTGATAAATACCATGGAGCGAAGAGACAATTAGAAGAACTCATGGAGAAATGGGAAGTTGTTTCTAACGAAATAGAAGCCGCCTAAATCATTAAAAAGTAAGAATAAACTTACTAAACCACAGATTTTTTCATTTTCACAACAAATTTATTGAATTACACCGAAAATAATTGGCTTACTCGTAGTCTTCTTGTTAATTTGTAGGTAAATTCTTATAAATATAATTTTTGTATGAAATCAATCTTCACATTAATATTTTCAATTTTAGTGCTTTTTACTGCTAAAGCTGAAGACTCTGAGACTATTTTTTCTCAAGAGAAGAAAGCCTTGATTGACTTATTTGAGAGTACTAATGGTGCAAATTGGAGCAATACATGGGATTTTACCTCCCCAATAGAACAGTGGAATGGTGTCGAAGTGGTTGATAAACATGTAGTTAGTATTAACCTATTTAATAATAATTTGAATGGAACAATACCAGAGAGTATTGGTGATTTAAAATATTTAACTCATTTGAATTTAGCTTTTAATAGCATCACCGGTGTTCTTCCAAAAGACATAGTAGAACTTAAGAATCTTAAAGTTTTAAAACTGGAAATGAATCGGATTAAAGGAGCAATTCCATCAGGTATTGGTAGTTTAAATGACTTGGAAGAGTTATCACTGTTTAATAATTTTTTATCAGGTCCTATACCAGAGGGTTTAGGTAATATAAAAGGATTAAAAATATTGAACTTATCAAGTAATAATCTCAAAGGAACAATACCTATATCAATTGGTAATCTTAGTAAATTAGAAATCTTAGGTTTATTTGAAAATTCACTTGAAGGAGCTATTCCTCAAGAAATGGGTAAGCTTACAAAATTAAAAGAACTTGTTTTAGCTAATAATCAACTCGGTGGTGATATACCAACTGAATTTGGGCAATTGGCTAGTCTCAAAATATTACAGATTCAAAATAATAGATTCAAATCTTTTAAAGGACTTCAAAGTATTGACACCAGACAGTTTTTGGTTTTTGATACTGATGATAAATCATTACAGCCTTATAAAGAATTTGATTTAGAACGTGTTCGTACTCGTATGGCGGATACTAAATTTGAAGATGATGACAATAATGAGTAGTTAGTTATACTTTAGTTTGTTTGGTTCGGGGACGCAGAGGTGTGTCCCCTTTTTTGTTTTAAACTTTGCTAAAAGTGTTTAAACATTTATGAAATATTTAACCAATAACTCTAGTAGTTGGCAATAGTTTTGCAAAAACTAATCAACTTTATTGATGCGAAAAATTATTCTTTCAATCCTATTAGGATTGGCAATCATAGCTGGTTCTATTTATGGATCTAAACTAATTGCTGATAGTAAGGTCAATCGCCGACCAGTTCCAAAAAAAGTAATAAAAACGGTTTTCATTGACACAGTTCAAAATGGCGCGGTAGCTATAAAAGTTCCGGCAAATGGAACTCTAGTGGCTAAAGAACGTGTGGAATTATATGCTGAAGTTCAAGGCGTTTTAAAAAAAGGAAGACAGCTCTTTAAAACAGGTCAACAGTATCGTGCAGGCCAAGCTTTAGTTAGAATTGATGCCTCAGAATATTATGCTAGTGTTCAATCGGCAAAAAGTAATTTGTATAATTTAGTTACTTCAATAATGCCAGATTTGCAATTGGATTATCCAGAAGATTTCTCAAAATGGCAAGACTACGTAACCAATTTTGACTTAGAAAAAACTACTCCTAAATTACCTGAAATAGAATCTGAAAAAGAAAAGTATTTTATAACTGGACGAGGAATTTTCAGTAGTTATTACAATGTAAAAAATTTAGAACAAAGACTTTCTAAATATATTATTTCAGCGCCATTTAGTGGTGTGTTAACAGAGGCCCTTGTGACAGAAGGTACTTTGGTTAGAACAGGTCAAAAATTGGGTGAATTTATAAAGGTCGGCACCTATGAATTAGAGGTTGCTATTAGTAAGTCTTATGCAGATTTTTTAAAATTAGGAGAAGAGGTTTCATTAGCTAATCTTGAAAAAACAAGAACATACACGGGCCGTGTTTCACGAATCAATGGAAGAGTAGATCAAGCAACGCAAACAATAACTGCTTTCATAGAAGTTAAAGGTGAGGACTTAAAAGAAGGTCAATATTTAGAAGCTAATCTAAATGCAAAGAATGAGAATAATGCTATCGAAGTAGATAGGGCCTTGCTTACTGATAATAATCAAATTTTTGTGCTTCGAGATTCCATTTTAGATGTTATTAATGTCTTACCAGTTTATTTTTCAGATAAAACAGTGGTTTTGAAAGATGTACCTGAAGGAGAATTAATTGTTTCAAAACCAGTTGCTGGAGCTTATGCAGGTATGTTAGTTAAGGTGTATGGTGTTAATACTTCTGATAAAACCAAAAAATGAGAAAGGTAATAGAGTATTTCATCAAGTATCACGTTGCGGTTAATGTGATAATTCTCGCATTTTTAGTCTTTGGTGTTGTTGGTGCCTATACATTAAAATCTTCGTTTTTTCCTTTAACAGAATCTAAGAATGTTCTAATAACAATAACCTATCCTGGTGCTTCTCCTCAAGAAATCGAAGAAGGTATTGTATTGAAAATTGAAGACAATCTTAAAGGACTTCAAGGGGTAGACAGGGTAACATCAACTTCCAGAGAAAATTCGGGTTCTATCAATGTTGAAATTGAAAAAGGTCAAGACATTGATTTCATGCTCTTAGAAGTTAAAAACGCCGTAGATAGGGTGCCTACTTTTCCAACAGGAATGGAGCCTCTGGTAGTTTCAAAATTAGATGCGGTTCGCCAAACAATTAGTTTTGGTGTAAGTGGAGAAAATATTTCTTTAGCTACTTTAAAACAAATCGGCAGACAAGTCGAAAATGATTTAAGGGCAATTGATGGAATTTCTCAAATAAGTATTTCTGGATATCCAGAAGAAGAAATTGAAATTGCAGTTAATGAAAACAGCTTACTTGCTTACAATATTTCTTTTACCGAGGTTTCGCAAGCTGTTGCCAATGCTAATATTCTTGTAACTGGAGGTAATATTAAAACCAACACAGAAGAATATTTAATTCGAGCTAACAACAGGTCTTATTACGGTAATGAGCTTTCAAATATAATTGTGCGCAGTGATGCATCTGGCAGAACAGTTCGTTTAAAAGATGTTGCTACGATAAGAGATCGTTTTAGCGAAACACCGAATGCAACATATTTTAATGGAGATTTAGCTGTAAATGTTACTATAACAAGCACTAATACTGAAGATTTAATAGGTTCTGCAGAAAAAGTAAAAGAGTATATTGAAGACTTTAATCAAAAGTATAACAATGTTCGCCTAAATGTTGTGAGCGATTTGTCAATTACACTCACTCAAAGAACTGCTTTGTTGACGGAGAATGCTATCATGGGAATGATTTTAGTGCTCCTTTTCCTGTCTTTATTTTTGAACACGAGGTTGGCTTTTTGGGTTGCTTTTGGATTACCTATAGCATTTTTAGGAATGTTTGTGTTTGCTCCTTTTTTTAATGTCACTATTAATGTTTTATCCCTTTTTGGGATGATTATTGTGATTGGTATTTTAGTAGATGACGGTATTGTAATTGCCGAGAATATTTATCAGCATTATGAAAAAGGTAAAAGCCCAATTCAAGCAGCTGTAGATGGCACAATGGAAGTGATTCCGCCAATAGTATCTGCAATTATTACTACAATTTTGGCCTTTTCAATTTTCTTGTTTTTAGATGGTAGAATTGGAGATTTCTTCGGAGAGGTTTCCGTCATAGTGATTTTAACACTTGTTGTTTCTTTAGTTGAAGCACTTATCATATTACCTGCTCACTTGGCCCATTCAAAAGCGCTACAAAAACAGAATGATAAACCAAAAAAAGGAATTGGAAAATTGTTTTCTAAATTACGGGTTATCAATCAATCGGGTGATCAAGCCATGGCTTGGATGCGTGATAAATTATACAGTCCAATGCTTGATTTCGCATTGAAATATAAGCTATTGACTTTTGCCTTGTTTGTAATGGCATTGTTTTTAACCTTCGGCTCAGTTGGCGGTGGTATTATAAGAACAGCTTTTTTTCCTAGAATCGCAAGTGATCGTATTGCTGTTGAGCTTTTAATGCCTAATGGTACTAATGAAAATGTTACAGATTCTATAATTAGTATGATTGAGGAAAAGGCTATCATAGTTAATGAAGAATTAACCGATAAATATTTGAAAGGAGCCGATAAGATGCTCTTTGAAAATATGATTAAAAATTTAGGTCCAGGTTCATCATCTGCTTCATTAATCATTAATTTATTACCAGGTGAAGAAAGACCTGACGCTGTTCGTTCAGATTTGGTTACCAATCGTTTGAGAGAACTAGTTGGCCCGATTATAGGGGTAGAAAGTTTAATTTATGGCTCAGGCGGTAATTTTGGCGGAGATCCGGTTTCTGTTTCACTATTAGGTAATAATATTCAAGAATTGAAAGCTGCTAAAACAGAATTAAAAGCGGCTATGGTGAGTAATGATTTGTTAAAGGATGTGGCTGATAATGACCCTGCAGGTATAAAAGAAATACAATTAGAACTAAAAGAAAACGCCTATTTATTAGGCTTAGATTTACGTACCATTATGAACCAAGTAAGAGCTGGTTTTTTTGGAACGCAAGCGCAACGTTTTCAACGTGGTCAAGATGAAATTAGAGTTTGGGTTCGCTATGATCGTGAAAATAGGTCTTCTATTACAGATTTAGATGAAATGCGAATAGCAACACCTAACGGAGCGAGAGTGCCCTTAAAAGAGATTGCGGATTATAGTATCTCAAGAGGAGATGTAGCAATTAATCATTTAGAAGGGCAACGTGAGATAAGAATAACTTCGGATTTAAAGGATGCTGAGACCACTAGTGCTCCAGATATTTTAACTTGGATAAAAGAAGAGGTTATGCCTGATATTCAATCAAGATATCCTTCAGTTACTGCATCTTATGAAGGTCAAAATAGAGAGCGTAATAAATTAATGGATTCTTTGAATTTTGTCGGGTTGGCGGTGTTCTTCTTAATTTATGTTACGATCGCTTTCACTTTTAGAAGTTTCAGTCAACCAATGCTACTACTTCTATTGGTACCGTTTAGTTTAACTGCGGTAGCATGGGGACATTGGATTCATAATTTTCCAATTAATATACTTTCAATGCTTGGAATTATTGCATTAATAGGAATAATGGTAAATGATGGATTGGTGCTTATCGGAAAATTTAATGGAAACCTACGTGAAGGAATGAAATTTGACGAAGCTCTTTATCAAGCAGGGCGTTCTAGATTTCGTGCAATTTTCTTAACAAGTATAACTACCATTGCAGGGCTAGCACCACTATTACTTGAAAAAAGTCGGCAAGCTCAGTTTCTAAAACCTATGGCTATTTCTATTGCTTATGGTATCGGTTTTGCAACTATTCTGACTTTAATAATGCTTCCTATATTTCTTTCTTTTAGTAATAATGTTAAGGTTGGAGTTAAATGGCTAGGTACCGGTAACAAAATTACTAAGGAAGAAGTTGAAAGAGCTATAAAAGAACAAGCTGATGAAGCTCATATGTCTACTAGTGATAGTCAAGTAACAAAGGATTTGAGTGCCTCAAGAAATAATAATTCAACAGAACTAGAAGAAATTTTATAATGCAAATAAAAACCTTCTCACTAATAGCAGCTCTATTTACAGTAACCTATACGCTTGTAGCGCAAACCCCTTTATTAACAAAAGAACAAGCGGTTCAGTTAGCTTTAAATAACAATTTTGGAGTTATAATTGCTAATAATAATGTAAAAATCGCAGAGAATAATAGTAATATTTTAAACTCAGGATTTTTACCAGCTTTATCCGCCACAGCAGGCGCAAATTATGGTCGTGATGATAGTACAATTGAATTTCCTGGTCAGTTATTAGAAGACGGAACACCTAGACCCGATGTGGAAATTGAAAAGGCGGAAAATCAGCGTTATAATGGTGGATTGAATTTAAATTATACACTTTTTGATGGTTTGGGTAGATGGTATAACTACAAACGATTAAATGAAGAGTATAACTTATCTGAACTTCAGGCTCGTGAAACCATTGAAAATACAATGCTACAATTATTTACGGTATATTTTGAAATGGCAAGACTTTCAGAGAATGTTTCTGTACTTAGTCAAACATTTAAAAATACCAAAAACAGGCTTCGCAGGGCGGAATATAGTTTTGATTATGGTCAAACGAATAAATTAGATGTTCTAAATGCACAAGTTGATTTGGTAAATGACAGTATTAATTTAATGAATGAAAGGCAGACCTTAAAAAATACCCGGCGTGATTTGAATTTACTAATCAATAGAGATTTAACCGAAAATTTTACGGTAGATACCACTATCACTTTTATCAATGAATTAAAATTACAAGAATATTTACTAGAGGCTGAGAGTAACAATATTAGACTTTTACAAGCTGAGAAAAATATGATAATTAATGATTATACTTTGAAAGCAAGTAAATCAGTCTTTTTACCTACCATTGGATTGACAGGTTCTTACGGATGGAATTTAAATCAAAGTGCCGCTTCTGCATTCTTTCCGGGTACAAATAACTCGACTCTTTCACTTGGAGTTGGTGCAAATCTTACTTGGAATTTATTTGATGGGGGAAGTGGAATTACTCAAGTAAAAAACGCAAAGATTTTACTAGATACCCAAGATACTTTGCAAGAGCAGATAGAACAAGAGGTCAAACGAGATATTGCCAACGCTAAAGGTGATTTTGAAAATCGTTTAGAGATATTTCATTTACAGGAACAGAATGTGAATACAGCCACAAATAACTATAACCGTTCCAACGAACAATATAAGTTAGGACAGATAACTTCCGTTGAACTTAGACAAGCCCAATTAAATTTGCTCAACGCAAATACTAGTAAAAATTTAGCAAAGTATAATGCTAAGCTAGCTGAGTTGCAACTTCTGCAATTAGCTGGTCAGCTTTTAAATACCAAATTGTAAAGAATGTTTGAACATTTTTTTCAATGTCCTTATTGCTGGGAAGAAATATCAATGTTACTTGATAGTTCCATTTCAAATCAGACTTATGTGGAGGATTGCGAAGTATGTTGCAATCCTATAGAAGTAAACCCTCGATTTATAGAAAATCAATTAGAGAGTTTTGAAGCTGGAGATATTGAACAATGAGTAATCCGCAATATTTTAGTTGAATCAAGCTTTTTTAAGCTTTTAGAAATAAAAGTATATCAATAGTTTCTTGTAATAAAAAAGCCCCGCCAATAATTGACAGGGCTTCTGAATTATATACTTGTAATCAACTTTCTATTTAATGATTACTTGTTTGCTATCTGACCAATCATTGCCATCTACCCTAAGGATATATGTTCCACTTGAAAGATATTCTAATGGATATTCAACAACATCACTTCCTTTAGTAATATCGTAAGTCCTAACCGGATTTACCATTCTACCATTTTTGTCAAATAATGAAATTCCAATATTTTCTTTATTAGCAGGAAGCATCGCACTTAGATTAACACTATTAAGATCAGAGTTAGTATTAATTCTACCATTCTCGGTATTAATAACAATTGTCAAAGTACTACCTGAAGTTGCCGGAACAGGGAAAATTGATGCAATAGGATTGATTGGAGCAAAATCTGATGGTCTAGTTCCATCTTCAAGACACTCATCACCTAGAGTTAATTCAAACTCCATTATACCTGCACAGCCATCAGGGCCAGAATAAGTAATGGTATAGATGCCAAAATCTTCTTCATCAAGACCTAACACTTCAAATCTATAACTACTTTGAGATGAATCTGAATATGTAGTTATATCACCAGTTGGTGTTGTATATGTAAACGTGTAGCCTACAAAATCCTCACCATTGTAAGTAGAAGAGTTACCAAAGTTACTTGGGTCTTTTGCAGCCCATAGCAAGAAACTATCACCTATACAAGCAGTATCACTATTTTGTTCAATCCAAGTATTTGCAGGATATTTTGGTAAAATTTTGTTACCAATAGTTATTCTACAACTTGGGTTAACAATACCAGCATCTCTAGTTGTATCATCCATGTCACCAATTTCAAAACAGTCAGTAACACCTCCAGAATTAGCATCAGAGTCAAGTGTATCGTCACCAACATTAGCACCGGTAAACTCATAGTCTTTAGGTATATCACTAAAGGTTAAGTAGTACGGACCACTATTAGGACAAACTTCAAAAGAATAATACCCAGGTTCTCCAGTAATTGGATTGTTTGTTGTGACTATGCTGTCAATAAACATACCGTTAGTATTTCCTTGATCGGAACAAGAATAAAGCATAACTGTTATACCATTTACTCCAGTATCCATTTCATCTTGCATACCATTAAAATTGGCATCTTCAAATACATAATCACCTATAGTAACTTTTTCATCTACAAATACTTCTACTGTGTCTTCTGCTGCACATCCTTCTTCAGATGTAGCCGTAACAGTATAAGTGGTATCAATAGATGGAGATACAATTATAGAAGGTCCAGTTTCACCAGTAGACCATTCGAATGTTCCATCTCCGCTAGCCGTCAACATGATTTCGTCACCTATACAAATTGTGACGTCATCACCTGCGCTAACCATAGTTGCGTCAAATTCATTTACAATAAGAGTGATTAGGTAAGTACAACCGTTATCATCAGTTTGAGGGAACTCATAAGATCCAGCATTGTACTCATTACCTTCATAGGTAAATACTTCACCTTCACAAACGGTTTCTTCTATAGTCTCATCCGGAGTAACAGGATACTCATTGATGGTCAAA